>NZ_CP058385.1:0-1568350 GCF_049244195.1 Gardnerella sp. DNF01189
CTAAAGTAGCGCAATCCCTCCAAACGTGAGATAACTCTCGCGCGAGCGTAAAATTTAGGTCATTTGCGCATATCGTCGGTTGGCTGAAAAATTTACGGTTTATATTGCGCAACGTACTAACATTAGTTGGTAAACCAGCAATATTTTTTTAAAAAACATTGTCAAAATGCAAGGTTGTTGAAAAATTCTGTAAATTATATGTTAACTACAGATTTTTTACATGTTACTTGTGGAAAAGTGTTTGCGAGGAAATGGCGTAATTTAGCCATTTTTTCTATCCTAAATACAAATTTTTCAAATTTTATTTGCTAAATTAACAAGTTAAAAAAATTTTTTCTCTTTAAACAAGTGCTAGAGTATATGAAAAATATTTTGTTGCACTTGCAAAAATACACCATTATTTGCTGTTTGCATGGGGGGGGGGTATATCTCTTATGCGATATTTAGCGGAAATGATTCAAACTAGCGTAACAAAAATATTTACACCCGCATGAAAAATTTTGGCAGCCAGTATGAAAGATTTTGGCTGCTGGCATGAGTTTGTGATAGCTAGAACCGAAATTTTTCCGGGATAACAACCACCATTTTGAAGGAGAGTATGTTTATGAAGTTCAAACGAACGTCATATCTGACTCGTTTAGCAGCATTAAGTGTGGCCGCGGCGACGCTTATGGTGCCGCTTGGTACAGTTCCTGCGGCATTTGCAAAAAATGATAATGAAACTAAAAAAGATGAGAATACACTTGTCTCTAAGATGCTTGATTCATCTTTAAAAGATAATAGTGAGATTAAGTCTATAGAAGATTTACGCCATGTTAATCCAACTCTTGCTAAAGCTTTTGAGAATTACAGTAAAAAAGATCAATTTAATAAAAATTCAAATGCTCAAGTGACTGTTGTTGTTACGTTGAAAAATAATCATCCGAAACTCACGAATTATGACGAAAAAGCCAACATTCATGAGCAGAATGTTTTAATTAACCGCGTAAAGTCAAAGTACAATATGACGGTTCGTCGCCAAGTTGGTTATTTAATGAGTGCTTTTGAAGCTACTCTCCCTGAAAAACACGTTCAAGATTTGAAACGTGAGCCAGGTGTAGTTTCTGTCGCAAAAGAACGTTTATATCATCCAATGGAAAATACTGCACGTAATTTGCAAGGTGTGCAAGCTGCGTTTAAAAAATATCATCTTGATGGCACTGGTATGTTGGTTTCCATCATCGATACGGGCATAGATCCAACTCACCAAGATATGAAGCTTGATGCTTCAGCTAAGACGCATCTTCGATTACAACCAACAGGTAAAGGCAACACTACTGACAAAGTGCCTGCAGGTTTCAATTACGCTGATGAAAATACTAATTTCACAGACTCGGGTGCGGAACAGCATGGCATGCACGTAGCTGGTATTGTGGCTGCTAACGGCGATGAGACTGGTGCTCCTGCATCTGAACATAATCGTGTTGATGGCATAGCTCCAAACGCTCAGCTGCTTGCTATGAAAGTATTCTCAAACGTGCCGGGTTCGCATGGTGCTCGTGATGTTGATATTGTTGCTGCAATCGAGGATTCTGTAAAGCTTGGTGCTGATGTTATTAACATGTCTCTCGGATCAGATAACGGTTTTGGTGGAACTTCTAATGCTACATCTCTCGCTTTAAAGAAGGCTCACGAAGCTGGTGTGCTTCCAGTTATTTCTGCAGGAAACTCCGGCTTGAACTTCTCTGAAAGTGGTGGCATAGACGATGTTCTAGGTAAGTGGGATGATGCAACTCTTGGTTCACCATCTTCTTATCCTTCTGCTTTCAGCGTTGCTTCTGTAGAAAATTCAAATATTACTCAGCAGTCTGCAAATTGGGTTGGAAAAGATGGCAAGTCACATACTTTGCCGTACAGCTATTCTATTGGTTCTTTAACGGATGCACTATCTCAGCATGAACTTATGGATGCTAAAAAAGCCACTAAAGCTGATGTTAAAGATCTTGATCTTACAGGTAAATATGCTCTCGTAGAACGTGGCGATATCAGTTTTACTGAAAAGTTTAATAATGCGATTTCTAAAGGTGCTAAAGGTGTGATTGTTTACAATCACGACAAAGATTCATCCTTATTCATAGGAATGGGTGGATTGGACAAAATCAAAGGTTGCTTTGGTGCGTCTATTCCTCGTTCTTATGCATTAGAAATTAAAAAAGCATTAGATAATGGTGAGAAAGTAAAGATTGCTTTCACTGAACAATTCGTTACTATCGCCAATCCGGATGATGGGAAGCCTTCTAGCTTTACTTCTTGGGGTCCAACTCCAGAATTTGATTTTAAACCTCAAATTGCTGGTATCGGTGGTAATGTTTGGTCTACGCAGAATGGAAATAAGTACACCAGCATGTCTGGTACTTCCATGGCTGCTCCAAACGTTTCCGGTCTTTCAGCGTTAGTGATGGAAAGCTATAAGAAGCGTTTCCCTGATCTTAAAAAGTCTGAAATGGCTACTCGTGTAAGCCAAGCATTAATGAATACAGCAAGTATTATTGGACATAAAGATTCTGCAGATAGTAGGAAAATTCCTTACGCTCCTCGTCAAATTGGCGCTGGTTTAGCTCAGGTCGATAAAGCTGTTGCTACTAACGTGATTGCAACAGTCAACGGCAATTCGTACGTTGCTCTTAAAAACGTGAATTCTAATCGCAACTTTACAGTTACTTTGCATAATTATGGTAAGACTCCAGTAAAATTTGCTGTCCCAGATCAGGATGTTGTAAATGAGTCTAATGAGGCCAATAAAGATACAGTAACCTCTATTAGTGATACTGAAACGTTGCAATCAAAAACGCGTGAAGTTACGGTAAAGCCTGACAAAACCGCTGATGTTAAGTTTACGTTAAGCCCAAATCGTTCTAAAGGCAATCATTATATTGAAGGTTGGGCGCGATTTGAATCGCTTACTGATACTCAGCCAGATGTTTCTGTGCCATATCTTGGCTTTGTTGGCGATTGGAACGATGAACCTATAATGGTAAAACCGGGAGAAAGCTATAGTGCAAGCCACAGTGATCTTACGACATCATTGCTTTCGGTAGCTGGTTTTATGGGTAAACTTCCGGTTAATAATGAAACGAAGCCTTATGTACTTGGCGAATTTTCACCTGCAAATAGAGATGGCTGGATGGATTATGTTGTTCCATCTATGGCTATATTCCGCGGTGCATCTGAAGTAAAATATTCTGTGTTGGATTCACATAATAAAACTAAGATTGTTCTTGGAACAGAACACAACGTGAATCGTTCTACTATTTCTAATGTTGGAGCAACCGATGGTTTAGCTGGAAATTTCGACGGGTCTGTGTGGAATCCAAAAACAAGTAGGTTTGACATTCTTCCTGATGGATGGTACACGTATCGTATTCAAGCTCGCTTAGGAGATAAGTTTGATTGGCAAACTTATGACATGAAGGTAGCAATCGATAATCATGGACCTAAAGTCACAGTATCTGATCGTGATGCTAACGGCAATGTGAAGATTGTTATTAGTGATGAGTTAAGCCCTGATCCTGGCGTACCAACTATTCATCTTCCTGGTGTAAAGGATGCCTTGAACTATGGTGATGAAGACACTCAATGCCCGTTGAATGAAGCAACTCGTACGCGAGTGTGCAAGACTATTCACATTGGTAATGAAGCTCAATACATAGATGTGCTTGTTCGAGACAATGCTATGAATTCAACTGAGGTTAAAAAGGTATTCGACACATATGCTGTGAAGAAACCGGATGGTTCAGAAGAATCTAAGAAGAACAAGAAGTTTATTATTCCAAATGAACAAAAACTTACTTCTCAACAAATTAAAGTTAATGCTCTAGAAGAAAGTAAGACCGACCCAGATATTAATGGTAAGTTCTATCTTGAGGGATATCTCACTAAAGATGTTGCTTCTATAAAAGCTTATGTGACTCCTGAAGGCGGTAAAAAGCAGGAAGTCAAATTAGCTAAAAAGCGCAAGGGTGAGAATACTTTCTATGCGTTTGTGCCACTGAAAAATGGTGAAAATACTGTGATGCTTAAAGCTTTTGATAGTAAGGGTGACCGTATTGGCAATAAGAAACTTGTTTTAAAGTTTAATGCACAAACACCTAAGATTACTGTTGATGGTCTTGACAACAAGGGTAATTTGCCTGTAGCTGCAGATGGTAAAGTAACTGTTGCTGGTAAAGTAACTGATACTCCTGGAGATACTGTAAAGCTAACGCTTAATTATCAAAAGGCTGCTGACAACACTACTGCAGCTAATGCAGTTGCTGGTTCTGTGAACAATCATGCTTCTGGTTCTGCCTCTGAATCTACTACTAAAGCTGTTTCTGGTGCTAATACAACTTCAGCAGCGAATATTAATGCAAATGTGAAGCAAGCAGATATAGCTGCAGCTAGTAAAGAAACTGAAGAAGTAGTAACTGTTGGTAAAGACGGTAGCTTCAAAACAGTTATTACTCCTGCCGCTAAAGCTGTTATGGTAACTCTTGTAGCTACTGATTCTGCTGAAAACACTACAACTATAGGTTTGGCTCTCGCTGGTCGTTCAACTCCTACGCCTAAACCTGCAGCTGCAACAAAAGATTTCATGCTTACTAATGCTGGCTCTATGGGTTCTTATGCGTGGTTAATTCATAAGAAGAATAATGGTCCAGACGTTATTGGCTCTGATTACTTTGTTGCTCAAGGTGATGTGAGTTCCAAAGTGACTAGCGTGGTGTTTACTCCAGCTTCGCGTTTTGATGCTACAACTAAGAATCTTGTAACTCCAAACCCATTGCGTGCTGAAATTAAGAACGGAAAGTTTAGTGTAAAGCTTCCAATGCATCCGGGTATAAATGATTTCCGCTTGCAGGTGAACACCAAATCAACTGACGAAGATGCTGATGAAGACGATGAAACGAATGTAATCGATACTCCTGCAGCATTCTACTTCGACATTACGCCTCCAACAGCACATTTCGATACTCCAAAACTGTATGGTCACACGTTGTTCACCAATCGTGACACAGTGACTTTCAGTGGAAATGTATCAGATGATGCTTTCGGCCAAACTTTGCGAATTAATAATGATTCTGTAGGTGATTTCTACACTTTGGACACGAATGGTAAAGAAACAACTCGTCGCCGATTCTCAACTGACATTCAAGTAGACAATGGTGATAAGTTGCTGCTGCACTTAAGTGATCAGGTTGAATCTCATTTACTTGGTGTGATTCCAGTTGTTCTTGATGAAGTTGATCCTACTGTTAAAGCAGGTTTGGTTGAAGGCGAAGAAATCACTGATGGTCACGAAATTACTGTTAAAGCAGAAGATGATAATTTGAAGTCTTTGCGCGTTATAGTTGATGGTCATCCAGTAGCGTATACGGAAAATTATCTTCCAACTACAGCAGTAGAGGACACATTAGTGGATGTTTCTAAGGTTAACGATAATCCAACTCCAGATAAGCCAAGTTCTACAACATTAACGTTGAAGATTCCTACTAAGAAGTTGGTTGATGGTACTCACACTATCACTATTGAGGCGACCGATTTTGCTGGTAATACAGCAAGCGACGCAAGTAATAATGCAAATGGAGCTACTGCATATACATTCACGGTGAAGAATGGTGTGAAGCCTGGTGAGAATCCAACGAAGCCAAGTAATTCAGGAACCAAGGATGAGTCAACTCAAACTGATTCTGCACCAATTCCTCCTGCTTCTACAAAAAAGATCCAAAAGTCTCTTGCTGGATTAGAAACCAAGAATGTCACAGCTGGAAAGGAAGTAAAGATTTATGTTTCTGGACAGCCTGAAGCTGTGAAGAAAGCCAAATCCGGTGATCGCATGTATGCGTTCATTTACTCTGATCCTAAGGATCTTAAGGGTGAAGATGGTCATGAATATGTGACAGTGCATACTGATGAAAACGGTAAGTACTATTTCAAGGCTTTGATTCCTAGCGGATATTCAGGTAAGCACACAATCTTACTTATGGATGCAAATGGTAACCAGATTGCTTCTGGAGGGGTATCTGTATCTTCCTCTGCTTCTTCTGATAGTGGCAGCCAAACTGATTCTGATAATAAGAATAATCAGAACCAGAATGGTAGCGGTAATGTTGGTAATACTGGCAACTCTGGTAATACTGGTAATAGCGAAGGTGGAAGCACAGGTCACGGTAACGGTAGTGGCAACAACGGTGGCAGCACTAGTGGTAATGCAAGCGGTAATACTAGCGGTAATACTAGCGGTAATGCCAGCGGTGATACCAACAATAATAGCCGCGGTGGTAATCATGGCGGTAGCCACAGCTCTAACCACGGCGGTAATCATGGTGGAAAATCCTTCACTACTGTAGGTAATTCCAGTAATAATTCGGAGTCGTCCTCAAAGGATGATGCGGATTCTACTAATGCAGGCGCATCCGCTGCATCCGGCGATGCCGCTGCCAATGGCAACGCAAGTTCTTCCAATGGCAACGCAAGTGTTGCGAATGCTAACGCTGCTGAAAAGGAGCAGGCTGCCGCTAAGTCTGCAGCCAAGAAGATGACTTCTGACTTGGCGATGACTGGTAGCAGTGTGATTGGCATGGTTGTGACGTTTATGGTGCTGCTTGCAAGCGGTGCTGTAACGTTTAAAACTCGCCGCCATCATACGCACACAAGAAAGTAAATAAACAAAATAAGTAAATAAACAAAATAAGTAAATAAATAAAAAAGTAAATAAACAAAGAGCACTTTCATCCTTTAGTAAGGTGGGAGTGCTCTTTGCTCCTTGTTTATTTATTGGAGGAATTATGAAGTTGGCTGATTTTGCAGAGTCTGCTCGCGCGCTATTTAAGCGGCTGACTCGTATGCGCGCTAATAAGTCCTCCAAAAGTGCGGAATCTTCCGCAAGCTCTGGAATCGCTGCATCTTCCGAAAATACTGAATCTGCGCAGTCTACGCAGTCTTCGCAATCTTCATCATCACAAGAGCAATCTTCCCCAAAACCAATGTCCACACTTCGCAAGCTGGCTGAGCCGATTGCGCTTGTTACTATTGGCATTTTGTGTTTCAGCTATCCTGTGGTTTCTACTTTGGTCAACAACCATGCTGCCAAGGAACTTTCAATCGAGTATGACAAATTAAATAAGGAAAAGACTAAAGAAAATCGCGCGGAAATTTTGGGAAAAGCGCGTGAATACAACGTTCGCCACAAGGCGATTATTAGCGCGGACCCGTATAACGGCAATAACGACTACATGGACACTCCCGAATATAAAGAGTACGAAAAAGTGCTTAGTGAGCCGATGGGGATTATGGGCATCGTGAAAATACCGAAAATTGGCGTGAGACTGCCGATTTACCATGGAACTACTCAAGATACTCTCGCGATGGGAGCGGGGCATTTGTACGGCACGGATTTGCCGGTGGGCGGCAAAAGCAGGCACACGGTTGTGACGGCGCATACGGGTATGCCGGATGCCACAATGTTCGACGATTTAAACACGCTGAAAAAAGGCGATTACTTCTATTTTGATGTGCAAGGCAAGACTCTTCGGTACAAAGTGTTTCGCATAAATGTGGTAGAGCCGAACGATATTCGTTTGCTGCGGCGTGAGAAGGGGTGCGACTTGGCGACGCTGATTACGTGTACCCCGTATGGAATTAACACGCAAAGGCTGCTCGTGACGGGGTATCGCGTGCTGCCGGATCCTGCCAACGTGCCGGGCGACCATATGCAGTGGTCGTTGTGGATGACGTTGTTTGTGATATCGATGGTGATGTCTGCGGTGTTGATGGCGATGATGCTGATTGCGTCGTTGCGAAAGAAGAATGGTGTGAGTAGTGTGCAAGGCAGGCATTTGCTGGCGGTTTCGCGCAAAATGTTGCGTAAGTTGCGCGAACTGCCTGCCTGAGCGCGCGCAATGCTGCGCTCAAGCAAGTCGTCGCGCACGTAAAGCACACTGTGCTTTCAGCATTGAGTCGTCGCTACCGCATTGGGTCGCTTTTCGCGCTACGCATTAAGCGAAAAGCGAGGCAATTATATTTGTGTCTTATTGGATTATTGGTCGTCAGATTACGCTTTCTTAGGAATATAAAGAAAGCGTAATCGTGTGCGCGCTTGCGTGGAAAGAGCACTGGGCTTTCCACATTGAGCAAGCGCTACCGCATTAGTGTATCGAGAAGCGCGCTGTGCTGCTTCTCGATACACTAATGCGACACGCCGGCTTGCGCGCAAGCTCATTCTGAGTATAGTAGTTACTCGGTTCGCGAAACGAGCCAAGATAACCAACGCCCCTTTAGCTCAGTTGGTTAGAGCAGCTGACTCTTAATCAGCGTGTCCAGGGTTCGAATCCCTGAGGGGGCACAAGCGAAACCCAAGCTTCATCGCTTGGGTTTTTTCGTATCTAATCCCTCCGCTACGCATATGCAGCAGCGCGCGTTTGTCCCTCTTTGCAGTCAAGCTGGAAACATGACCTCGTCAAATATGATGCCGCAATTATTTCAGGATGATGCCCAGCTTGAACAGCCGCAACAACCGCTGCTAAATTTAGCACAGTCGCAGTCGCAACAAGTTCAGTCGCAGCTGCAATCACTTACGTCGCAGCAAGCTCAGCCGCGACAGCTCCCTCTAAAAGCCGCCGACACGACTGCCGAAAATCCATGGCCTGTTGCCGTTTTAAGCCAAAAGTTCCACAGTGCCGTAGAACGATGGCCAGCAGCGTGGATTGAGGGTCAAATCGTCGAAATTAACATGCGCCGCGCTTCTTCTGGTTACATCACCCTTCGCGACAGTAATGAAGAAGTGTCGATTTCAGTAATGGGCTTCAGCAATTTCGTGCAGCAGGCGCGCGAACTTCGCCAGGGCGACCGCGTAGTCGTTCACGGCAAGGCGGATATTTGGGTAAAAGCCACGCGTTTGAGCTTCGTTGCAGACGAAATCCGCCGCGTCGGTGCCGGTGACTTAAAAGCGCAAATTGACGAGTTGCGAAAAAAGCTTAAGGGCGAGGGCTTATTTGACGCTGAAAATAAGGTTCCGCTGCCGGAATTTCCTAAGTGCATCGGACTTGTGTGCGCTCCTCAAGCGCGCGCTGAAGGCGATGTTATTACGAACGTGAATTTGCGCTGGCCTGTTACGCGTTTCAAAGTTGTTCACGCGCACGTGCAGGGCGTGCAGTGCCCGTCGGATATTATTGCCGCAATCGAGCAGCTCGACGCGGACCCGGAGGTTGACGTTATTATCGTTGCTCGCGGCGGCGGTAGCTTTGAAGATTTGATTGGTTTTTCAGACGAAGGCGTGGTTCGCGCTACGGCTGCGTGCGCGACGCCGATTGTGTCTGCAATAGGCCACGAGGACGATTGGACGCTTATCGATTTGGCTGCAGACATGCGCGCTTCAACTCCTACAGATGCTGCAAAGCGCGTGGTTCCGGACGTGCGCGAGCAGTGGCAGCTTATTGATAACGCTTTGCAAACTATGCGCATGCGAATTTCTGCGCGCGTAGACAATGAGATTCGTCTCGTTGAAGGTTATGCGAATCGCCCGAGTCTTACGCGCCCGAGCACTATGCTTGAGCCGCACGAGCGTTTGGTTGAGCAGGCTGTTGAGCGAATGCGTCACGGTTTGGTGCGACTTCTTGACGACGCGAGTTTGACTGTTGAGAAGGCTCACGCAAGCTTGACTGCGTTAAGTCCGCAATCGACTTTGAATCGCGGGTACGCTGTTGTGCAGCTCAGTGGTGGGCGAGTGCTTGACGATGCGGCTTTAGCGAAAGTTGGCGACGATATGACAGTTACGCTTAAAAGTGGCGTGGTTCTTGGCAAGGTGACTGGAACAAAGTCAGCTGTTACTAAGTCTGCTTTCATAAAGCCAAGTAAAAAGTCAAGTAAATAATTTTTTAGATATTTTAGATATTTATTTAGATGCAACGAAAGGTTAGATATGAGTGAGAAAGTAACGAAAAAAGCGGAAGAATCAGCAGAAAACACAGAATTTGCAAGCACACTTACGAAAGAAGAGCGCGCTGCGATTGAGACGATGCCGTACGAAGAGGCTCGCGAAAAGCTGGTTCAGGCGGTTCAAGCGTTGGAAGCTGGCGGTTTGACACTAGATCAGTCCATGCGTCAGTGGGAGATTGGCGAGGCGTTGGCAAAGCGCGCGCAGGGTTTGCTTGCCACGGTTCGCGCTAAGTTGGACGCGGCGCAGGCGGAGCAGTCGGCGACGGCGGCTACGGCTGGCACGCAGTCTAATCTTGAGGATTAAGCGCGCCGCAGTGACACGCCATAGTGTATAATTGCCATTTGTTGTCTCGGTAGCTCAGTGGATAGAGCACCACTCTCCTAAAGTGGGTGTCGTCAGTTCGATTCTGATCCGGGGCACTTTTATGTGTGGACGTTGTGCAGTTTATATTTGTGCAATGATGTTGTGTGCTGTGTATGGTTTGCCTATTTTTTGTTGATAAATATTAGTTTCTTTTGTATAATTTAGCAGTGGTGAAGCCAGGCAGTGTCTGGTTCGCAAAGAGCCAATCAAGCGATTGATTGGCTCTTTGCGCATCTAGTATCGGGGGATTGCAAATTTAATTAGAAGATTATTATTTATTCACTGCAAGTGTCATATGTAATCCTAGTGCTTTTAAGATTTTCGAGATTGTTGCAAATGATGGGTTCCCTTCTTTAGAAAGTGATTTGTACAGTGATTCTCGATTAAGTTTTGTTTCTTGAGCTAGTTTGCTCATTCCATGAGCTTTTGCTATATCTCTTAGAACAAGTTGGACTGTTTTAGTATCTCCATCTTCTAGTGCAATAGCAAGATATTCATCAATTGCTTCCTGTGTGTCTAAGTATTTACTTGCGTCAAACGTTGAAAAAGTAACCTTGTCCATCTTATTGTTCCTCGCGTAATTGTCTTAATTACCTGTTTAAGCCCTGTATATATATATATGAAATTGTAACTTATATACTAAAGAGCAACAATTTATAGATATAATATTGTTTTTTGACATATATGTGTACAATAGACATATAATGTATGTAATTATGACAATGAAGGTGTTTTTATGACTGTTTCCACTGTAGCAAGAATTAATTTCAGAACAGATGAGAAAACTAAGCAAGATGCAGAAGTCTTATTTGATGCTTTAGGTCTTGATATGTCTACTGCGTTAAACATGTTTCTTAAGCAGGCAGTACGTGAACAAGCTCTACCTATTAGTCCGTCACTTGTTACGCCTGTTCCAAACGAGGTAACACTTAAGGCTATGAATCACGCTAATCAAATTATGAATGGCAAAATTTCTGAAGACGGTATTGTTTTTAGCAATGCTAAGGAAGCTAAAGCATTTTTGGATAATATGTCATGAAAATTATTCGCGAGTCGCGAAATTATTCCCAATGTTAGGGGATAGTGTTAGATTATTTCTAACTTAAGCGATGATCCGTTATCGGCGGGGAGTTTTCGGAAGAACGGCGAGGAATCGTAAGATTCTAGCTTATTAGAACCGACGGGGTTGGCCCGCACAGCCAAACACGAGAGGCTATGGGAATAGTTCGATTGCGTTGCATATTTGTGTTACGCACTTGCGTTATGCATTGCGATACACGTTACGTAATCATCTTATAGCAAGCGAGGTGGTACCGCGGCAGTAACTGTCGTCCTCGCAGGGAAATATTCACCCTGTTGAGCGAGGAGAGCACAGTGAGCGAATCCACTAATCCAGCAGCAAACGCGTCCGAAAATACGTCCGCAAATCACGTATACCCAAAGGTAAGTGTTTCAGCATCAACGCAAGAAAACTCCGGCGCGCAAGTTGCACCAAATCCTTCCTTCCCAAAGCTTGAAGAATCAGTTCTCCAATACTGGGATGCAAACAACACTTTCCGCAAGTCAATCGAATACCGTCCGTCCGGCAAGGGTAGTCAAAACGAGTTCGTGTTCTTCGACGGACCTCCATTCGCAAACGGTCTTCCTCACTACGGCCACCTGCTCACAGGCTACGCAAAAGACGTCGTTCCGCGCTATCAGACTATGCGCGGTCGCAAAGTAAACCGCGTTTTTGGTTGGGATACTCACGGTCTTCCTGCAGAGTTGGAAGCGCAGAAGGAACTCGGCATCGAGTCGGTTGAGCAAATCGAAAAAATGGGCATCGCAAAGTTTAACGATGCTTGCCGTGCCAGCGTTTTGAAGTACACAAACGAGTGGCAAAACTACGTGCATCGTCAGGCTCGCTGGGTTGATTTCGAGCGCGGTTACAAAACGCTGAACATTCCATACATGGAATCCGTAATGTGGGCTTTTAAGCAGCTTTATGATAAGGGCTTGGCTTACAAGGGTTACCGCGTGCTTCCGTACTGCCCGAAGGACCAAACTCCACTTTCAGCCCACGAGCTTCGCATGGACGCGGATGTGTACCAGAATCGTCAGGATACTACCGTTTCCGTTGCCGTTAAGCTTCGCGACGAAGCCGACGCTTACGCAGTATTCTGGACCACTACTCCTTGGACTGTGCCAACCAATTTCGCAATCGTAGTTGGCGCAGACATCGACTACGTGGAAGTTCGCCCAACTGAAGGCAAGTTCGCAGGTAAAAAGTTCTACATCGGTAAGCCTTTGCTTGGCTCCTACACTAAGGAACTTGGCGAAAATTACGAAGTTGTGCGCGAACTTAAGGGCGCTGAGATGGCTGGTTGGCGCTACTACCCAGTGTTCCCATACTTTGCAAGCGATTCCGCGCTTTCCGAGGGTGGCACTCCTGGTCCTAACGCTTTTACGATTTTCACTGCAGATTATGTTGACACCGCTGAAGGTACTGGTCTCGTTCACCAGGCTCCTTACGGCGAGGACGATATGAACACGCTTAATGCGCACGAAATTCGCAGCGTTGACGTGCTCGACGCAGGTTGCAAGTTTACAAGCGACTGTCCAGATTACGAAGGCTTGTACGTTTTCGACGCGAACTTGCCAATTTTGCGTAACTTGCGTGCAGGAGACGGTCCGCTTGCTCAAATGCCGGAAGATCAGCGCGCGTTGTTATTCCAAGAAAAAAGCTATGTACACAGCTATCCTCATTGCTGGCGTTGTGCAACTCCGCTTATTTATAAGCCTGTTTCTAGCTGGTTTGTGTCTGTTACGAAGATTAAGAAGCGCTTGCTTGAGCTTAATCAGGAGATTAATTGGATTCCTGGAAACGTTAAGGACGGTCAGTTTGGTAAGTGGCTTTCTAACGCGCGCGACTGGTCGATTAGCCGTAACCGCTTCTGGGGTTCGCCAATTCCAGTGTGGGTGAGTGACGATCCAAAGTATCCTCGCGTAGACGTGTACGGTTCTTTGGAAGAGCTTAAGGCTGATTTTGGCGACTATCCGCGCGATGACGACGGCAATGTGAATATGCACCGCCCGTATATTGATCGCCTTACTCGTCCAAATCCAGACGATCCTACTGGAAAGTCGCAAATGCATCGTATTACGGATGTTCTCGACTGTTGGTTTGAGTCTGGTTCCATGCCTTTCGCGCAGTTCCATTATCCGTTTGAAAATAAGGAATTCTTCGAAGAGCACTTCCCATGCGACTACATCGTTGAATATATTGGTCAGACTCGTGGCTGGTTCTACACGCTTCACATTATGGCTACGGCTCTATTCGACCGCCCAGCTTATAAGAACGTGATTTGCCACGGCATCGTGCTTGGTTCCGACGGCCAGAAGATGAGTAAGCATTTGCGCAATTACCCGGATGTGAACGGCGTTTTCAACGAGTACGGTTCGGACGCAATGCGCTGGTTCCTCATGTCTTCGCCAATTTTGCGCGGTGGCAATTTGATTGTGACTGCAGACGGCATTAGGGATACGGTTCGTCAGGTTATGCTTCCAGTTTGGAGCTCGTACTACTTCTTCACTTTGTATGCGAATGCTGCAAACGGTGGTAAGGGTTATGACGCTCGTCGCCTTCGCGCGGATGAGGTTGCAGGACTTTGCAACATGGATCGTTATTTGCTTGCTCGCACGCGTTTGCTTGTTGAGCGCGTAGAAAAGTGCTTGAACGCGTTTGCGATTAGCGATGCTTGCGCAGCAGTTGGCGATTTTATTGACGTGCTTACGAATTGGTATATTCGCGGCAGTCGTGACCGCTTCTGGAATGAAGACGAGACTGCTTTCAACACGCTTTACACTGTGTTGGAAGTGTTCATGCGCACGATTGCTCCTCTTGCTCCTATGGAAGCTGAGGCTGTTTGGCGCGGTCTTACCGGTGGCGAATCCGTGCATTTGGCTGATTGGCCTTATTTGGTGGAGCCTGAAACTCTTTCAGACGGTGAGAAGAACCCTAAGGCTGGAACAGTCACTGAGCTTGGTGCTGTTCTTGCTCATGACGATGCTTTGGTTGCTGCTATGGATAAGGTTCGCGAGGTTGTGTCTTCTGCGCTTTCGTTGCGTAAGGCGGAACAGTTGCGCGTACGCCAGCCATTGGCAAACTTGACGGTTGTTGCAGAAAATACTGCTGCTGTTGAGCCTTACGAGCAGGTTCTTGAGCGCGAGCTTAACGTGAAGAATGTTACATTCTGCACTTTGGAAGACGCAAGCAACCACGGTTTGAAGATTGTTCACGAGCTTAAGGTGAATGCGCGCGCGGCTGGTCCTCGTTTGGGTAAGCAGGTGCAGTTTGCTATTAAGTCTTCTAAGAGTGGCGATTGGCATGTTGATGAGTCTGGAGCTCCTGTTGTTCAGACTCCAAACGGCGAAGTTGCGCTTGTTGAGGGCGAGTATGAGCTTGTAAATCGCGTTGAGTCTTCGGATGCTCAAGCGGCTGCGAATACTGCTTCTGCTGCAATGCCAACTGGCGGTTTCGTTATGCTCGACACTGCTTTGACTAGCGATTTGCTTGCTGAAGGTTACGCTCGCGACGCTATTCGCGCTGTTCAGGATGCCCGTAAGGAGAACGGTTTGGATATTAGTGACCGAATCGCTTTGACTTTGAGCGTGCCAGCTTCGGACGTTGTTAAAGTTGAGCAGTTCCGCGATTTGATTGCGGAGGAGACTTTGGCTACGAGCTTTGAGGTTGTTGAGGCTGATTCTAGCGCAACTGAGCTTAGCGTAACTCTTAAGCGTGCGTAAAACACAACTAACAGCTAATTAACTAAACAAAGCGTGCCGGTGTATTTCAATACGTCGGCACGTTTTGTTTTACTTCTAGTTTTATTTGACTACCGTGTTGTAGCTACTCTAAAGAATTTCATTATTCTCAATATCCATCCAGGCATAATAAAAGTGACGTGCTTTTGTTCGTTCGAGTGGTTCTCTATAATTGGATGCTCCAAATCAAAGTACTCAAGTACGTCTTCGCCGTTATCGAATTTTCTATCAATTTCTTTTCCGCTTATCTCTTTACTTTTTGTGGTGTTTTTCATAATATTGTTCCTCCTTCTTTCGTGATCTTCTTACAGAAATAATACGAATTCGATTATTTCTTTTTGTTATTACTGCAGTCCAATGTTTGCTGTCTATCTTTCCAAAAACTAAGTAGCGAGAGTCATCATTGCCTGAATTTTTGGATTTGATTTCAGTTATTTCATTATTCCAAAGTATTTGAGCTTTTTTGAAACTGATACCATGTTTAGCTAAATTTTTTAAGCTCTTTGCAGGATCGTACTCAAAATTCATACTCACCTTCTATCGTCTATTTTAACGTAAAATAGCATCAATTGAAACTATTTTTAATGATTGTTGTTTTGTATTAAGTATCGTAAATGCTTTAAGTCGGCTTTCCTAGATTTTTTTACGCATTGTGGTTAAAGGCTATTTATAGAAGCAAGCGCTACCGCATTGAGCTTGCTTGAAGCGCACAATGCAGCTTCAAGCAAGAGCAATGTGACACCCCGTTTTCTATGGGTTCCTATAGTGTCGATAAGACAACAATACAAATTTTTACTCGATTTGTGTTTTGCGTTAATTTATATTGCATGATATTCAAAAAGAAAGTGCAGGTGACGAAATGAGTAAAGATGAGAAGGGTCGGTGTATTTCGTTCACGCTATAAGCGTGATTCATCTAGTGTCACCGTTCCTGCTGGAAATAATTCTGGCATTATTATCGGAAGTATAATTATTGCAATTTTTGTGATTTTGGCAATTTTTGCCGATGCTTTTACTGCAATCACTGGCAATAATCCTTATGATGAGCATCCAGAATATTTAGATTTTAATTCTGTTCCAACAGGTTTTGGTGGCATTAATTTCCAGCATTGGTTTGGTCTTACGCCACTTCGTGGTCTTGATATTTTTGCAATTGTGGCTCATGGCGCGCGCGTATCTCTTGGAATTGGCGTCGCTTCTACCATAATATCGCTATTTCTTGGCATCGTAATCGGCATGATTGCAGGGTATTTCAGTGGTTTTGCAGATGCTTTGCTTTCGCGCACAATGGACGTGTTCTTCGGTTTCCCGTTCCTGATTTTTGCGATTGCTTTGTCTGCTGTTGTGCCGCAAGATTTTCCGCGTCCGCTTCTACTAATACTTGTTTTAGGATTTTTTGGTTGGCCAAGTATTGCGCGTTTAGTTCGCGCTCAAACTCTTACGCTTAAATCTCGCAATTTTGCAGTTGCATCTCGCGTAATGGGAGCCGGTACGTGGCATGTTCTTCGTGAACAAATAATGCCAAATATGATGCCGTTGTTGCTTGTGAATGTAACGTTCCTTATTCCTGGACGAATTGGAGCTGAAGCTGCGTTGTCTTTCCTTGGCGTTGGTATGAATCCACCTTCGCCTTCGTGGGGTCGCGCTATTGCGGAAGCTGTGCAGTGGGTTTTAGTTGACCCATGGTATTTACTTTTCCCTGGAACTGCACTGTTCTTGCTAACTTTCGGTTTTAATCTTGTTGGTGACGGTTTGGCCAGTGCTCTTCAGCCTCGCGCTAAAAAGGCGGCGACGGCATGAGATATAAGGAAAATATTAGTAATAGCGATACAAAAAATAGTAATAGCAGTACGAAAAATATCAGCAATAAGCAGAATGTAAATAATACGCAGAAGAAAAATATGCAACAAAATATTAGTAATAACAGCAATAATGAATCCGCAAAAAACCCGCGAATTATTAGCAAAACCGTAGATTTTCTTACGTTTTTAATAAAGCGTTCAGCAAGCGCGGTACTTGTTTTAACACTGATTGCAGTTGTATTATTCCTTATTTTCTTTATGCTCCCAGCGAATCCTGCGCAACTAGCTTGCGGAAAGCCGTGCACTCCTGAGCGTTTGGCTCGAGTTTCCGCATTTATGGGCACGGACGCGCCGTGGTATGAGCAGCTTGGAAACTATATTCGTGGGATATTTTTTGGACGAGAATTTGGAACTAATTCTGCATCCTCAGGAATTTCAGCCGCTGGTGCCGCAATTATCTGCTCGTCTCCATGCTTAGGCTGGTCCTTCACGCTTAACGAACCAGTCACAGATCTTATTATGAGCCGTTTTGCTGTGACAGCTTCTTTGGCGATTGGCGCTGCATTACTTTGGGTAATTATTGGTGTAGTAACCGGAGTGATTTCTGCTTCTAAAGAAGGATCGCTTTTTGATCGTGCATTTAGAGCGCTTTCTTCAGTGGGGATTTCGTCTCCTGCTTACCTGATTGGTATGCTTGCAATACTTGCTTTTGCAGTATATCTGCCAATTTTCCCTACAGGCGGTTATGTGAATTTTTCGGATGATCCTTTAGGTTGGCTGCAGCATTTGCTACTTCCGTGGATTGTTTTGGCGCTTCTTAACGCTGCTTATTATACGCGACTTACTCGTGCTCATATGCTTGACGAGTTGCAACAGGATTATATGCGCACTGCCTTGGCTAAGGGTATGCCGCGAACGAAAGTTATAACTCGTCACGCTCTGCCTAACGTAATGCTTCCTGTGCTAACAATGTTTGGCTTGGATCTAGGCGGTTTGCTTGGCGGTGCTGTGATTACTGAGAGAGTTTTCTCTATGCAAGGTTTGGGTTCGCTACTTCTTGATTCTGTTAAAAATCTTGATTTGCAAGTGCTGGTTGGTGTGACGCTTTTTGCGGCTGCGCTTGTGATTGTTGCGAATCTTATTGTTGACATCTGTTATCGTTTCATCGATCCTCGTGCCGCAGTCTGTTAGTGCCTTTCGAGTGAAATTGTTAGTGGGCGAGGACTAAGCGCTTGCGTTTGCTTGATGCTGCTCGTGTCAGCTCGCTCACTTTTTCTCAAGTTCAAAAATGTTAAATAGCTTATGCGCGAGTTTTAAAGAATTAAATTTTAAATAGAAAAGATTAAAGAAATAAGGGGATTATTATGTTCATTTTCAAAAATAATACGGCTTCAAAGAAAATTCTTGCTTCAACAGCAGCTTTTTCACTACTTACAATTTCACTACTTTCGCTTTCAGCTTGCACAAATTACAACTCTGGGAAAACCAGTATTACGAACACTTCCGTGCTAAATTCTAATCCTAAAAAAGGCGGAACTTTTACAATATTTACGTCAAATACGAATATGAATTTCGATCCAGCGCGCAGTCAGGGTTTGCCAATTACGTCAAATAATTTCATCTTCCGCGCACTTACTACGTGGAAAGTAAGTCCGGATTCAAGCGAGCAAACGCGCGTAGTTCCAGATTTGGCAACGGATACTGGCACAACAAGTGACGGCGGAAAAACTTGGAAATACACTCTTAAAAAGGGTGTTAAGTATGAAGATGGAACCGAAATCACTTCGCACGATATTAAATTTGGTATTGAGCGCTCGTTTGCAGATTCGTTAAGCGGTGGTTTTGGATATCACAAAACTCT
This sequence comes from Gardnerella sp. DNF01189, assembly GCF_049244195.1. NCBI lineage: Bacteria > Bacillati > Actinomycetota > Actinomycetes > Bifidobacteriales > Bifidobacteriaceae > Gardnerella > Gardnerella sp. DNF01189. Next base: position 18,784 of record NZ_CP058385.1, read on the forward strand.
TCTTGTTGGAGCTGAAAACTATAGAGGACCATTCGACGGAAAGTCGCTTGATTCGATTGAAACTCCAGATAATCAAACGATTATTTTCCATTTGAAAGCACCTTTTGCAGATTGGCCGTGGGTGACATCTTTGGCTGCATTTGTGCCAGTTCCAACTAGTTCAGGCGATGCTCAGATATATAGTAAAAGGCCGAAATCTTCAGGACCATACAGGATTGTGCAGAACGAAGTTGGAAAGCAAGTTGTAATGCAACGCAATAAGTATTGGGATTCCAAGCTTGACAGTACTCGCACAGCTTCTGCAGATGAAATTGTGTGGAAACTTGGTTCAGACACTACTGTTTCAGCTCAGTCTATGATTCAAGGAAATACGGATACAAAAGCCGCATTTTTGGCTGATTTTGTGCCGCCTGCTCAGCTTGCACAAGCTCAAGCGCATCCTCAATCTCGCAAGTTGCTAACTACTAGTAGTGATGGTGCTCTTGAATATTTGGCTATGAATACGCGCAGAATAACGGATATCAATATTCGAAAAGCGATTCAGTATGCTGTTGATAAGCAGTCGTATCGAACTGCGAAGGGCGGCGAAATTGCTGGAGGTTTTGCTACTACGCTTATTACGCCTGGTATTTCTGGTCGAAAGCAGTTTAATTTGTATTCTGAAGATCCTCGAGGGAACGTTGAGAAAGCTAAACAACTGTTGAAAAAATCAGGTAAAACCGATATTAAGTTGATTCTGATTGCTCGTCCGGATCAAACGCAAGTGGCATCTTCTGTGCAATCAAGTTTAAAGCGAGCTGGTATTAAAGTGACGATTAAAACTGTTGACGCAGTAAACTTTACGGATGCAATTACGTCAAATTCCGGAGATTACGATTTGGCTTTGGCTTCGTGGCAGCCTGATTTTCCTTCTGCTTTTGCGAATTTGGGACCGCTTTTTGATTCTTCGCAAATTGGCGGCGGTAACTGGAATATTTCTCGTTATTCGAATCCTAAAGTAGATGCTTTAATTCGCGAAGCTGTGCAAACTGTTGACGAGAATTCGGCTCATAAACTGTGGCAAAAGGCGGATCACGCTATTATGGAAGATTCTCCTGTTGTTCCGCTTATTTACTCGCATAATACGTTTATTCATGGAAGCGGTGTTGAGAATTTCTACATCGGAAGTTTTCCTGCTTACCCTAATTATGCAGCTGTGTCTTTGAATAGGTGATTGAAGATGACGAATTTGGATGCGCAAGCTTTGGATAATAAAGATTTGGATGCGCGTAAAAGAATTGTTATAAGCGTTGAAGATTTGTCAGTTTCGATTGACGGTAGGCAAATTACACGCAATGTTTCTATGCGATTGCGTGATGGAATGGTTTCTGCGTTAGTAGGCGAGTCCGGTTCTGGAAAGTCACTTACTGCGCTGGCTCTTATGGGATTGCTCGATAATAATGCGCGTGTTGAAGGGAATGCGGCGCTTCTTAACGCTTCGGATGCTAACGAATCTTTTATAAATTTGCTTAGCGAAGATGCCTCTTATGAGCATATTCGCGGTGGCATGATTGGCATGATTTTTCAGGAGCCGTCCAGTGCGTTTAATCCTGTGAAAACAATTGGCAAGCAAATAGAAGAAACGCTAATATATCATCCTGAAAAAGCAGGAAAGCTTAGCCAAAGAGAGCGTAAGAAGCGTGTGATTTCGCAGCTTCTCGAGGTTGAGTTGAGTGATGCTGAGCGTGTGTATCGTTCTTATCCGCATGAGCTTTCTGGCGGCCAACTCCAGCGTGCGATGATTGCTATGGCTTTAATAAATCGTCCACAAGTTTTGATTGCAGATGAGCCTACAACAGCACTCGACATCACCACGCAACGAGATATTTTACGTCTTATACGTAATTTGTCGGAGAAATTACAGCTTGCTGTATTAATTATTACGCACGATATGAGTGTTGTGCGTGCGCTCGCAGATGAAATGTATGTAATGCAAGGCGGGAATATTGTGGAATCTGGCGAAGTTCAGCATATTTTTGCGAATCCTAAGCACGAATATACGCGCACTTTGCTAGATTCTGTTCCTAAATTTGATATGCAATATGCTTCAAGTGGTGATTCTTATGAAAGTATAGAAGAAGTAGCAAAAGCAATTGCTAAGAATATTGCTAAGAATATTTCTGAATCTCCAGGATCTGAATTTCCAGTAGTTGAAGTTCAAGGCGTAAGTGTGAAGTATTCGCATGCTCGTTTTAGCAAAAATTCAAATAAGCTTGCTCTCGCTAATGCAAACTTGCGCATTAACTCTGGCTCTACACTAGCTTTAGTCGGGGAGTCTGGAGCTGGGAAAACCACTATTGCAAAGCTTATTTCTGGGCAAATCAAACCAAATTCAGGATTAGTGCTACTTAATGGAGAAAACTTAAACAGATTAAACAATAAAGCTCACCGCCAAGCATTATCGCGAATTGGATACGTTTTTCAAGATTCAGGTTCCGCACTAAATCCGCGTAAAACCATTGGCTGGAGTATTGCAGAACCATTACTTTTACACACGAATCTTGATGCCAATGAGCGTTTAGAGCGCGTTGAAGAAATGCTTAATCAAGTACAACTGCCAGTTGAATTCGCAAGCCGTTTTCCTCACGAGCTTTCCGGAGGTCAAAGACAGCGCGTAGGTATTGCGCGAGCGTTGATTTTGCAGCCTTCTCTGCTTATTGTGGATGAGCCAACTTCTGCGCTTGACGTAACAGTGCAACGTTGTGTACTTAACTTATTGCATGATTTGCAACAAAAATACCGTTACGCATGCTTGTTTATTACTCATGATGTTGGCGTTGTGCAAGAAGTTGCTAGCGAAGTTGCCATAATTAGAAATGGCAGCGTTCAATATATTTCGTAGTATGTTTTCCTAGTATGTTGACACTCGCCATTACGATAGTAAGCGTTTTTAGGAGGTAGTTTATGGCATCGTCGGCAGCAATTGGCGTTTTTGATTCTGGGCTTGGAGGCATTTCCGTGGCTCGTCAGTTGCATGCTGCTCTGCCGCATGAGCGAATTATTTATTTCGGCGACTCTGCAAACGCGCCATACGGCATTAAAACGCCTGAAGAAGTTAAAAAGTTAAGCTTTGCAATCGTCGAGCATTTTGTTCGTTTAAATGTAAAAGCTGTTGTAATTGCTTGTAATACTGCCACTTCCGCAGCTGTGAACGATTTGCGCGCGCATTACAATATACCTATCATAGGTATGGAGCCGGCGCTTAAATTAGCTTGTGATTTAGGTAAAGGTGAGCCTCAGCGCGTAATCGTAGCTGCAACTCCGCTTACTCTTCGCGAGCGCAAGTTTGCGGATTTGCTGCAACGTTTTTCGCAAAATAACACGATTTTTTCGCAGCCTTGTCCTGATTTAGTGCGTATTGTTGAGCGTGGGGAGCTTAATAATCGTGATGTAGTTTTTGCTGCTCTTCACAAGTATTTCGACGAGTATGATTTAGACAGTATCGATTCGGTTGTGCTGGGCTGCACTCATTTTGTGTTTTATAGGGATTATTTCCGCGAGTTTTTGCCTGCGCGCACGAATATTGTTGACGGCAACGAAGGAACTATTAATCATTTGCGCAAAATATTGGAACTTAATAATGAGCTTGCAAGCGATTCTCAAGAAGGCAGCATAACTCTTACTAATTCGGATACAAGCTTGCGCATGCAGCAACTTGCGAAGAGCTTGTGCTGAAAGACTTGCGTTAAGATTTTGCGTTAAAAATCGCTCTTATTCAGCCAAAAAATACTTTAGAATATTGGCACAAAATCAAAGTAAGCAATGCCGCAACCCAAAGCACGTCTATGAGCAAGTCGTATCGCAAACGGTAATAGCTTTCAACCAAGCTAAAACGCTTAACAAGCAACTTTTGCGAACTTACGCTTGCGTGAGTCAAAGATATAAATTGCATTGTTGTGGAGAACATAAGCACAATGCACCACGGGCACAACGCGTGAATTACGAACATAGATTGCGAAAACAGCCAGTAAGCATAGACAAGAGCGCATAACCCACCAAGCCAAGTGCAGATTGCGAACCATCGCGGCACGCGTACGCGAATCATTCCAATAACTGCGAGCGTTACGAATACGCTTTCTGCAGCAATTCCAAAGAATGCGTTTGGGAAGCTTAATTCGCCAAATTTCACAATTTCTGCCTGCCAAGTTTGTGCAACTCTAGAGCAGGACACAACGCTGTTAAAATCGCAGCTGAGCAGTTTTTTAGGTGCGCGCGCTAAAGCAAGGGTTTCAGCAGAAAGTATAAGCGAAGTTACGAGTGCTACTGCAGAGAAAAATAGCATAATGCCATACGTCCATGCTGCAGAGTGCCTCCATCCGCTAAGTGTTGTTTCATAGTTTTCTTTAGCGGCGTCAGTTTGCTTCATTGCTGCTCCTAAAAGTTACTAATTGCGAATGATGTGAATAATAATAAATAATAGCAAATAATTATGTATGCATATTCATTTCTCGTTACATGGCACAGTTTACGATGATTATATGACCGCAATAAGCAACAACCAACGTGAAGCATCAAATCATGCTAGCGATAGCAACTCCAGCATGATGAGTTTTGCGCGCGAACGCTGGGATTTGCACTGTCATACTGTTTATTCAGACGGTACTGCAACTCCAGAAGATTTAATTACGCAAGCTAAAATCGTTGGTTTGCAAGGTGTTGCTATTACTGATCACGACACAACTGCAGGATGGCATGATTTTCAAGAGGCTGCTAAAGCTTCGAATATGCCAGTATTATTTGGTTCGGAGATTACTGCGCAAGACTCAGGCGTGTTTGTGCACATGCTCGCATACCAGTACAATCCGAAAAATAGCATGATTGTGAGCATGTTTGAGCTTACTAGGAAGCGTCGTTTTGATCGCACAAAGCGTATGGTTGAATGTATGTCGCGCGATTTTCCAATTACTTGGAATGACGTTTTGGCTCAAGCGAAGCTCGGCGACTTAACTACAATCGGGCGGCCGCATATCGCTGATGCTTTAGTAAAAGCTGGCGTGTATAAAACGCGTTCTGAAGCTTTTGCTGGGCCTATCTCTCCGTGCAGCCCGTACTATATACCAACTCCTTCTCCAAATGTTCGTGAAGTTATTGAGGCTGTTAAAGATGCTGGGGGAGTTGTTGTTATTGCGCATCCTGCCGACCCTACGCGTAACCGCGTGCTTCTTTCGGATAATCAAATTATATCGTTTGCTAAAGCTGGTCTTGACGGTTTAGAAGTGTATCATCGCGGAAATTCTAAAGCGCAACGTGAAAGACTGCTTTCTTTAGCGAGTAAGTGCGATTTGCTTGTGACGGGCGGCTCGGATTGGCATGGCTACGGTAAGCCAAATCGTTTGGGCGAAGAAACAACAAGCCGCGAAGTAGTATCGGAAATACTCTTGCGCGGCTATAAGCTCTAAAACTATTTATTTATTTATGTTGCTGTAAAGTTTCTGCCGCTCTTAGCGGAATTTCGTTATTTTAGTTGAGCGCGCCGAAGCCCACTGAATGCTTTGGCGTATCGCCGATGAGCGCGTAAGACAGCGACGAAGCTGAGACCATAATAGTGCGCCCATTTACGTCCGTAAACTCAAGCATATCCTTGGAATCGTTAATCACTTTGCGCACTTCTTCTGCACTTTGGTTGGTTTCAAAATCGATGGAATCAGAAACGTTTTTTACTCCTAAAACAACTCGCATACATGCTCCTTTTGCTTTTTACGCTATTTATCGTTTTAATTAGTATTTAGTATTTTATTTATCTTAGTCTAAGTCTGCTTGTGCGTCGCGCATTGCTCGTTCTTCACGCTCTAGCAGAGGGATGATTACGGTTTCTGGTTTATCGTCATTTTTTTGCGTATTTCTTTCTGTATCTTCAGAAAGTTTTGAGTCCGAAGAAGTCTCGTTTGTGCTATCAACCTTACTGTCACGCTCAACTATAACTTCATCCTTAACCTCAGAATCATTGTTGTTCTTGGCGTCCTTAGCTTCCTCATTGCTACCAGCGTTACCAACGTTTTCATGCTCAGCACTAGCATTGCTATCAGCAGATTTACTCATTGCAGTTTGCATAATAGTTTCTGCGGTTTCGTGTACTGTTTGAGTTTTTACATGAGTAATTACTTGAGTTGCTGTGTCGTCAGCGAGTTGTGCTGCTTTTTCAGCCTCCTCAGCGTTAGCTGCGTGTGTGCCAGCATATTGAACTTTGCGCTCATGAGTATCGTCGCTTATAGTTTTGTTGCTATCGTAAGTCTCGTCTTGAGTGTTATTTAATTCAGTATTTCTTTCTGAAGTAATGTCTCGCTCATGAGTTTCGTCGCTATTTCCAGTGTTTAGTTGGTTTTCAGTAGAATTATTCTTAGAAATTTGGCGACTTTGCGTATTGTCATTTTCAAGAAGCGTTCCAACTGTAATAGTCGAGACGGGATTTCCTGCAGCACGACCAGTTTTAGCAGTTTGTGCATTGCTAATACGACTAAGCTCGTGCGCTAAACGCTCAACTTGAGCCTTAAAACGCATAATACTAGTGTTATCTGCACGTTGCAAAGCTTGAACAAAATCGCCAACTTGTTCCATTTGCAGCCACAAGTTTGCGCGAAGCATAATCAAACTATCTAAACGAGAACCCATAATTCTACCGTATGCAGAAAGCACTGCGTTTCGGCGCTGCTCGTTAAGTTTTGCAAAAATCCAAGCCAAATCGCGCGCAGGATCGTTAATTTGCATTCTTTGCCAATTTGTCACAGCAGTAATTGTTGAGCCAGCAAACAAAATGTCGCCATCCATAAAACCGCCGTGTACTGGGCAAGTTTCAAATGACCACAATCCTTCAGTTTCCAACACTCTTGACCAACTGTCAGTAATTTCGGTTGGAATATGACCGGCTTGACGAAGTCTTTTAATCCAACCGGTTAACTGTGCGCGAATTTGACCAGTAGTAAAAGCAGAGTATTTTCCGCGCGTTACGAAAGTAGGGCGCAGGCGATGAATAGCGCCGATTGCAGTTCCAACATTTGCGCAATCGTCAGTAGTAAGAAGACGCAAGTCGCGAGCGCTACCTTCAAGATGTTCGCAAATAAGCACAGTGTCTTCATCGTTGTTGTTGGCAATAATGCTTGACATTCGTATAGATTGCTGTTGTGTAGATTGCTGTTGTGTGTATTGCTGAGTGCCAACAACTGTAGAATTTTCATCGGTTACATTATTTGCAACATTTCCAGCGTTATTATTAGCATCTTCGCGTTTTCCTGGCATAAACGTGAGCATAGTGTCGTAAGCGAATCCCAAAGCTGCCAAATCTTTACTGTGCTCAAGAGTCCATGCTGCACGAGCCCGGTCATGCAAACGCTTGCGACCTTTACTATCCGCACTGATAAAAACGTCGTAAAGCTTACCGGAAATATCTTGCACAACGGCGTGAGAAATTCCAGCCGCGGTATCAGTGGCATTAACTTGCTCACTTTGGCGCGTTCCTGCAAACTGTACTTCGGGCATGGCTGCAGATGCCAGTGCTGCCAACTTGAATCTACTGAGTTGTGTCACACTCCCACAGTAATACAAAGCACCGAAATTTTGCCAATTTTTTGTAAGTTATACACATATTTTTATTCTTGTTGCGTAAGTGTTGTTATTGCTGCAACAATAGAATTATGAATTCTTCACCAGAACCTTCGCAAGTGACTTCTAAAACTTCTCAAGTGACTTCTCCAGAAGCACTTTTAGACGGGTTGGATAATTCGCAACGCGAAGCTGCTACCGCACTAGAAGGGCCAGTGCGCATTATAGCTTGTGCAGGAGCTGGTAAAACGCGCACTATTACGCGCAGAATTGCGTATGCTTGCGCTACTGGTAAGTGGGATCCTGAAAGAGTTTTGGCAGTTACTTTTTCTGTAAAAGCAGCTGCGGAAATGAGATCGCGTATTGAGGCTCTTGGTGTAAGTAATGTTGGATGCGTCTCAACATTTCATTCTGCGGCTTTGCAACACATTCGCAGCGTGTGGAACGACGTCTGTTCAGCACAATTTCCATCAATTATGAATGATTCTCAGCAAATCATAGCTTCTGCGCTTAAGCGTTATCCGGATTTTGCGGATATGACTTTGTTGCAAACTCGCGATATTTTGGCAGAAATTAATTGGGCGAAAGTTTCGCTTATTGCGCCTGACGATTACTTGCGTGTGTGCGCTTCTACGCACCGTTTGTCTCCTGCAGGTTTAGAGCCGCAGCAATTTGTCGATATATATGAAGCTTACGAAACCGAAAAAAATGCGCATAATTGCATCGATTTTAACGATATTCTTCTACTTTGCTGCCATATTTTACGAAATTTTCCGGAAGCTGCAAACCGTATTAAGCAATCAATCGGATGGATCACAGTTGACGAATATCAGGATGTGTCTCCTTTACAGCACGAATTGTTGCGATTATGGATGGGGCAGAACCGCGATATTTGCGTAGTGGGCGATCCTGCGCAAACAATCTACTCGTTTGCAGGTGCGAATAGTTACTATTTGCTTTCATTTCCGCAAGAATTTGCTCCTCTTGGAGCAGATATTAGTTTGAATACCGACTACCGCTCCACAGAACGCATAGTAGGTCTTGCTAATAGAGTGCTTGCGGCTTCTGCGCATAAAAAGGATTACGTAAAAGTTAAGGCGGCAACAAAAGGCGGCGTTCGTGTTAGCCAGCAAGTTTTTGCAACCGATGTTGAAGAAGCTTTGGGTGTAGTTGAGCAAATTGCAAAACTTGTAAAAAGCGGCGTTGCGCATCTTGGGGAGTGCGCAATACTAACGAGAACCAATGCTCAACAGCAAGTAGTTTGTAAAGCGTTAAAAGCAGCAAAACTTCCGTATCGCGTGAGAAAAGACGTGGGGTGGCAGCGAAATGTTTTAGAGGATGCGCAAAGCTACGGTTCTCAAGGTACTTCTGACATTTTTGCATCTTCTAATATTTCAACTGTTACTGTTTCAACTATTCATGCTGTTAAAGGTTTAGAGTTTGCGCATGTTTACGTAATTGGCTGCTCTGAAGGGCTTATTCCTTTTGGCTCTACGACTGATGACAGTGCTTTGGAAGAAGAGCGCAGACTTATGTACGTTGCAATAACTCGCGCAGAAAAGACTTTGCATCTTTCTTACGCTTCTAGAAAAGACAGTGGAACTGGCATGAATCGCGTGCCTAGCCGCTTTCTGGCTTAATCTCGCGGCATAAATTTTACGCTCGTGTAAAGTTTTGGTCGTTTTTGGTTGAGACCGACCTTTTCTTTACACAGTTGCACAGTTTATGCCGTTTTGAGCGTTGATGTCGATTATTCAGCTGGATTGTTATTGAATCAGGAGTTTTACAAGAGTTTTATTCGCCGTCAGCATCAGTTTCGTCGGAATTGCCGGATTCGTTGCCAGCTTCGTTACCGGATTCGTCGTCAGTTTCGTTACCGGTTTCGCTGTTTTGCTTCTTTTGGCGTGCATCCTCTTCCAAAAGCTTGCTAAGTTCAGCATCCCAATCATTTGTGCCTAAATCGTCTTCTGTTAATTTTTCAAAAGATTTTTCGATAGGCGCATTTTCGATAGCGTTATCAGTATTTTTGTTACTTTCGTAACTGTCTGCACTTTCGTGACTTTCGCTAGTTTTTTCAGTTGCTTCATTAGTTTGATTAGACTGAGTTTCTATTGCATTTTTTGCAGCAGTTTTCGTTGCATCCTCCGCATCGATTTCTTTCGTAACTTCGTCACCTGCGTTACCAGCTTTACCTTCATTACTAGCGTCTTTCGTAACTTCGCTAGCTTCCGGCAAAGTTGGCAACAAATCTGGATGACTCCACAAGCTATCTCGCTCTTCAATACCGCGCTCGCGAGTCAACTTTTCCCACAATTGCGATGCCTCGCGCATACGGCGAGGGCGCAAATGCAAACCAAGTAACGATTCAAACGTCACTTCTGCAGGTCCTCCTGCAGCTCGCTCGCGACGCATCATCTCTCGCAACTGCTCAATGTGCACAATATGAGCCATTCCAGACTGCCATGTAACGCAATCAACCCAACCTTCAACAAGTGCAAGCAAAGTTTCCAAACTGTGCAAAGCTTGACGCTGCTCCTCAGAATCATTGCTGCCAATATTTTGCAAATTAACAGCTCCTGAAATTGCTTCCGGATTCATTGTTTCCACGTCGCGAAGCTGTTCTTCCATAGCCTCTAAATCAATACTTATTCCGTTTGCGTACTTAATAATCAGTGCTTCAAATCGTGGCATAAGCCATGGCACGGATGCAAATAATCTTGCGTGTGCAGCTTCTCGCAAAGCCAAATAATTCATGACTTCTGTAATATCCAACTCCCACACTTTTGCATACTCAATGCAGTTGTATGGAATTAATCCGCCTGCAGGATTTTGCAACAGCGCAAGACCTTGATCAAAACTGCCGTGTACTTCGTGTGAAAGTGCTCCAGCTGCTTGACCCAGTTGCATAGCAAACGAAGTGTTTCCAAGCAGTTTCATGAGTTGCGCTGGATTATTCATTCCTTCAGGCAACGGAATCGGCACAACTCCTGCAAATAATCCTTTTACTTCAGCATCATCCACATCTCGGAATCGCTCTTCAATAACAGAAGTGAGTGCTTCATTTACTGATTTTGCAACAGGATTAGCGAATTTAACCCAAGCTTCAAGCGTTTTTTCTACCCAATCAGCTCTAGACAATACTTCTGGCGTTCCAGGAGCAGGATTGAAATTGCACGTTATATCTAGCCACAAGTTCGCTTGGCTTAAAGCTCTTCGTGTGGCATCTGCTACGTCTGCATTTACATTTCCTTGATCGCCATTAGCGTGCTGTAAAGCAATAGATTGCGCTAACTTGCGATTAATTGGCCCTTCTTCAAGTGTTGCTTCCATTTCGTATGGATTATTAAGACCGCCTGCACTAAAAGCTTGCATCATTCCGCGAACTTCGTCTGGTTTAGGAAGCTTATCAGGATTCTGATTTAAGAGTTGTTCGCGTAGCTCAAACGGAAGCTGATCAAGTTGTTTCCATGCTTCTTCTCCTTGTATTGGCCCAAAGCATTCAATGAGCCATTGGTGAATTGCATCGTCATTCATGAGCGTATCCTTCTCGTGCCACGTGTTGCATAATTTACAGTTTTTATTTTTATACGTTTCGTATCTGCACGTATTTGTACGTATTTTATAAGTATTTATACGTATTTTACACGTCTTTATATGCGAGTTTAGCGCATCTTCTTAATAAAAATATTTTTTAATACAAATATTCTACTCGATAATATGGTTTTATGTGCTATAACTTGCGTGCAAATATATTTTAAAGCAAAACTATATAGGGCTTGTGTCATGATACAAGCATGTTTCGCTTTTCTACAGGTGCTAGTGTATTCCGTGCGTGTTTTAGATCCTTGCGCTCGCTGTCTCATGCTTTAGTTTTGTACATTACTTCGCATTCTTTGCGATATTTTGCAGGATTCTTTACAGTAATTGTTGCGATTTTTGCGTTGTCGCTTCCAAGTGCATACGTCGTAGAAGAGCCTGGTCCAACGCAGGATGTTTTAGGATCCCTATCAAATACTCCTGTGATTGATATGTCTGGTTCTCGAGTAAAAGAAAATCATGATACTGGTAAATTATTGTTGATTACTGTCAATGTTTCTGGTGTTCCTGGATATGAGGTTTCAACATTTTATTCATTGATTTCGTGGATGGATCCTCATAAAAGTTTGTTGCCTCGTGAAGCTATTGTGCCAGTAGGGCAGAGTGCTGACGAGTATGAGAAGGAATCCACAAACGAGATGAATGATTCGCAAAGCCTTGCTCAAAATGTTGCGTTACAGTACGCGTCTAAGCATCTTGGAATTAAAAAAGAAGATGTAAAAGTTCGTTTACATATTGAAGATATTGGTGGACCGTCTGCCGGAATGATGTACACTCTAGGAATTCTTGACAAGCTTACTCCTGAACAAGAAACTGGTGGTAAGACGATAGCCGGAACTGGAACTATTGAAAAATCGCAAAAAATTGGTGCAATTGGTGGTATTCGGTTAAAGATGATTGCAGCTAAAAGAGATGGGGCTACTTGGTTCTTAGCGCCTTACGATAATTGCAATGAAGTTGTTGGGCATGTGCCACAAGGTTTGCGCGTTGTAAGTGTAAAAACATTGGATGATTCTTACAAAGCGTTAAAAGCTATTGGTTCTGGTCGTGGTGCAAATAAATTGCCAAGCTGCAATGTGAAATAAAACAATAAACCAAATAAAGCAGAAACCAAATAAAGAGCAGAAAGTGGGCGATGAGGGACTCGAACCCCCGACATCCACCGTGTAAAGGTGGCGCTCTAGCCAGCTGAGCTAATCGCCCGTTTGCAACAAATTAAAAACATACATGATGGTGTGTACGAATGCAACGTGTGGCGCGCGTCGTAACAATCGCGTACAGTATACTGAATAAGAACATGTGCTCAGGAGGTCGATATTCGATGGCTCAGAAACCTGATACCGCTCGTAATGCTTCAGCAATGGAGCGTGTGGGTAAGCGTAAGTTAGGATATAACGTCGCACAGGTGAATGCTTTTCTAGAGCGTGCTCACACTTTGTACGAAAGCGATGAAGCTCGACTTACGCAGAAAGATATTCAAGAGGTTTCTTTTGACTTGGAGCGTAATGGTTACATTATTGGTCAAGTTGATGCTGCGTTATCGCGTTTGGAACGTGCGGTAGTAGATAAGTGCACTGAGCAAGAATTGGCGCAATGCGGACGAGTTGCATGGAAAGCTCGTGTAGAAGCGCTTTATCGTAAACTTTTGCAACATGCTCAAAGAGATTATCGCGATCGTTTTGATCGTGGTTCTTCGCATCACCCGTCTTATGCGCGTAAACAAGTGGATATTATGGTCGATCAAGCATTAGATAAGATTGCTCTTATGCTTGGTCATGAGCTTGAGTGGGAAACGGACAAAGAAACATTACAAGATATTGATTCTGCTTATGTTTCTAATGTGATTTTTACGCAAAAAAACGGTAAGCACGGTTATGATGAGCGTCAAGTTGATTATTATTTAAACGCTTGTGTGCGTTTGCTTAGCAGCTTGGAATCTTTTGAGCGTGTAGAACAGTATGTTGATGCGGATAATAGTAGTTCCTCATACTCTCGAGCAGCATCTGAATCTTATTCTGCTCCTGCTTCTGTTCCTGCTTCTGTTCCTCCTTCTGTTATTCCTGTAACTAAAGCTGAAGAGCCTGCTAAATCTTCAGAATCTACGGAATCTTATAACCATTCTGAAGAGCCTGTTCCATCATTTGCTCCTTCAATAAAGCCTGCATCTGATTTCAGTGCTGCTTCTGCAGCTTCTTCCGCTTCTGCCACTGCACCTTCTGCTTCTTCAATATTCAAACCTGTTGAGGATGCTGTGGATGATGAAGACACTGCGGATAGATTGTCTAAGATTGCACCTCGCTCAATACCTAGCGTGCCAAATCATGATAAACAAAGCATTTTTGCTCCTGTAGATTATGCTAATCAAGATTCTAATGATTCGTTTGAAGCGTTAAATAAGTCTGAGCGCGCAATATTTACACCTCATGCTGCTGCAAGTAAGCCTTCTAATGTTCTTAACGATACTGATAGCAATGACGAGCTTTTGCAAAGCGCTACAGTAATGCGAAACTCTTCTGAATCTTCTGTGCTACCTCCTTCTTTCACTCCTGCAGCTCGTAATCGCAATAATTCATCTGCGCCTAAGCCTGTTGCGGCTCCTGCTCCTGATGAATCAATTCCATCATTTGCTCCTCAAGATTCTGCACAGCATTCCTCGCAGCATTCTTCGCTTAATATTCCGGAGTTGCATGTTTCTAATTTGCAGCCGAGTAAGCCATTGAGTTTAGATATTCCAGATTTGTCATTCCCAATTATTGGTCATATTGATGAATCTACTAATTTCGGTAGCTCTTCTCAAGGCGACGATGATTCGGAAAATAACGATCGTAATTAATCTAACTATTAAAAAGATATAGTTTGATTTATGCCATTGTATCGCGATGAAGCTGTTGTGCTTCGTACTTTTCCTTTAGGTGAAGCGGATAGGATTGTTGTGCTTCTTACTAAGCGGCATGGCAAAGTTCGTGCTGTTGCAAAGGGAGTTCGTAGGCTTAAATCACGTTTTGGTGGTCGTCTTGAGCCGCTTATGCGTGTTGATTTGCTTCTTGCACAAGGTAAATCTTTGGATGTAGTCTCGCAGGCTGTTTCTATTGCTGCTTATGCTGGTGAAATTTGTGCAGATTATACGTCCTATGAGTATGCAAACGTCATGCTTGAAGTTGTGGATTTGCTTGTTTCTAACGAATATACAGATGAATACAGGCGTGAATATCAAGATGCGCTAGGGCAGTATCGTCTACTTACTGCGGCTTTACTTTCATTGTCCAAGCATAAGCATTCTCCTGATGCTATTGGCGTGTCGTATATATTGCGAGCATTGTCATTAGCTGGGTGGTCTCCGCGACTACAAGCTTGTGTTGTATGTGGGAAAAATGAAGATTTATGCTATTTTTCGCCTTGCGCAGGTGGAATGATGTGTGCAAGTGATCACACTCCGGATTCAATAGTTTGTGCTAATTCGACGCGTTTGCAATTGTGTGCTCTTGCGCAAGGAAACTGGTCTGTTCTTGACGGAGTGTCGGTTGATTCTTCTACTATGCGATGCGTTCAGCAATGGGCTGAATATTATCTTGAGCGACCTATTCGTTCGATGGGGTTGTTACATTCGTAAGTATGGCTTTTGAAAACGTGGATTATAAGTCGCTCGATATTCCAGCGGCTCCTTTTAGTGACCCTTCTCACATACCAGATTTTCCTAAGGGCAAAGTGCCTCGTCATGTCGGTGTGATTATGGACGGAAACGGACGCTGGGCAAAAGAGCGCGGAATGATTCGAACCGAAGGTCACAAAGCTGCAGAACCGGTAGTTTTTGACGTTATTGCAGGAGCTATAGAAGCAGGAGTTCGTTACTTAAGCTTGTACACTTTTTCTACCGAAAATTGGAAGCGATCTCCACAAGAAGTGCGCTTTTTAATGGGATTTTCTAGGGATATTATTCACCGCAGAGTTGCGCAAATGAACGAATGGGGAGTGCGCGTTCGTTGGGCAGGAAGGCGCCCTAGATTGTGGAAGTCTGTTATTGACGAGTTGGAAAAAGCGCAAGAAATCACCAAAAATAATAAAACTATTGACGTTGTTTTTTGCATAAATTACGGCGGTCGTGCAGAAATTGCGGATGCTTGCGCGCAAATCGCGAAAGAAATTCAAAATGGCAAAATTAAAGGCGATCGTGTAAGTGAAAAAATGATTGCTGAGCACTTGTATAATCCGGATATTCCAGATTGCGATTTGGTGATTCGCACTTCCGGCGAGCAGCGCACTAGCAACTTTTTGCCTTGGCAAGCATCCTACGCGGAACTTGATTTTGTGCCGGAACTATTCCCGGATTACGGCCGCGAAGTGCTGTGGAGGTCGATTGACCGCTATGCGCATCGCGACCGCAGGTTTGGTGGCGTAAAAAACGCCTAGTATCTCACTAAGATTTGTTACTTTTCGCTAGTGAGCCAAGCGCAAGCTGCCACAACTGCAGCTTCTAATCCGCGATTAAGAGTGGGCTGCAAATCTGGGGCGAATGCCGGATTGTGATTTCCAGGAGCATTCTGCATATCCGCAAAACCACCTAAGCCCCAGTAAGCGTAAGGAGTTTTAAAAGCGTTCGCGACTATAGAAAAATCTTCCGAAGCAGAAGCGCGCGAAATATCTACAGAATCTTCTCCAAAGTATTCATCAAAAGCTTTACGCACGCGCAAAGATGCATTCTGATCATTATTTGTAAGCGGATAGCAATCATAATACGTAAACTCTGGTTCTTTAGGACATCTTGCAAGCTCGCACTCTCCACGCACAATTCGTTCAATAGCATTGTGCACAAATTTTTGAGTATCTTCGCTATAAGTTCTTGTGTTAATTAAAAGCTCGGCATCATCAGGAATAATATTCGACTTACTTCCTGCATTAAGCGCGCCAACTGTAACAATTGCGTAATCTTTAGCTGCAAGTTCGCGAGAAACAATCGTCTGCAATTTAAGCACAATTGACGAAGCAACAACCACCGGGTCAACGCTCAACTCAGGCATAGAACCATGCGAACCTTTACCAAAAATGTGCACGCGAATCGAAGCTGCAGTAGTTAAGAACGCGCCCGAACGAATACCGACTGTTCCTGCAGGAATAGTGCCCAACACATGCTGACCAAGGTAAACGTCAGGCTTTGCAATCATGCTCATAATGCCATTTTTCACCAAGTCTTTTGCGCCTTGAGCTGTTTCTTCTCCAGGCTGAAAAACGCCAATATACGTTCCTTTCCAAGCATCTTTATGCTCATTAAAAGCCTTCAAGGCACCAAGTAGGCTGGAAATATGAAAATCGTGACCGCAAGCGTGTGAAACTCCAACCGTTTTGCCATTTTCGTCTTGCGCACTAACTGTTGAAGTGTAATCTTTTCCTGAATTTTCTTTAATTGGAAGCGCATCGATATCCGCTCTCATAGCAACAACAGGACCTTCGCCGTTTTTAATCTCTGCCACAACGCCTATTTTTCCAACTCGCTTTGTTTCAATCCCAGCTTCGCTAAGAATATCAATAATTGTTTGAGCTGTATGATCTTCTTTCATTGACAGTTCAGGATGTTGATGAAAGTATTTGTATTGTTTTTCTCGTTCTCTTTGGGTTTCATCTAAATCGGATAATATTTTCTGAACTGCCGTAAGTTGCAGCATAAATTCCTGCTTTCTTTTGTTTTATTATAACTTTTTTGAGTTTTGAGATTATTTGATTTTAGTTTTATTCTTCTTTATTTCGTTTGTCGAGAATCTTATCTACAAGCGCACTTTTTGCGTCAATTTGATTGCTAAAACCAGGGCGAATATCTAATTTTAGTATTACTCCAGTACGGTATCCTTTACTAACTAAAGTCATCGTAGCATCTTTCACAACGCGCATAACGTCATCAAATTCGCCCTCAATATTCGTGAACATTGCGTTAGTTTCGTTCTTTAATCCAGAATCGCGAATTACTTGTACAGCATCCGCCACGTACTCGCTCAACTCGTCTCCGACTCCGCTTGGAGCAATGCACAACGCCGCGACCGTGTTAGTTCTGTGCTCGTTCGCGTGGTCGTTTGTATTCTCGTTATTATTTTCACTCATAGTAACAATCCCTTTAAAATCGTAATCTTATGCAAATCTAGCAAAACAAGACAACGCCAAATAATGCGTCAACAAACTTATAAATTTGCATTACTTTAACAATTTTACAAGCGTCACAGGGTTTTTCTATAATAGCAACGTTTTCACCCGAATTTTCTAGTTTTACGAAAAGGTGTATTGTGGCTGTTTCAAAGCTTGATGAAGTCGTCTCCTTGGCTAAGCGTCGAGGATTTGTGTTCCCAGCCGGCGAAATTTACGGTGGCACGCGTTCTGCGTGGGATTACGGCCCGCTCGGTGTTGCGTTAAAAGATAATATCAAGCGCGAATGGTGGCGCTACATGGTGACCACGCGTGGAGATGTTGTTGGAGTGGATACTTCCGTTATTCTGCCTTCACAGGTGTGGGTTGCTTCCGGTCACGTTTCCGTGTTTAACGATCCTTTGATTGAGTGCTTGAATTGCCATAAGCGTCATCGTGCAGATAAGTTGGAAGAGTCTTATGCTGAAAAGCATGGCGACAAGATGCCAGAAAATGGATTAAAAGACATTGCTTGCCCAGATTGTGGTACTCGCGGAAACTGGACTGAGCCACGTGACTTCAACATGATGCTTCGCACTCATTTAGGACCGGTTGAAGACGAAAATAGCTTGCATTATTTGCGTCCAGAAACAGCTCAGGGCATTTTCGTTGATTTTAAGAACGTCATGACTTCTGCTCGTCAAAAGCCGCCTTTTGGCATTGCGAATATTGGTAAGTCTTTCCGCAACGAAATTACGCCTGGAAACTTCATCTTCCGCACTCGCGAGTTTGAGCAGATGGAAATGGAATTTTTCGTAGAGCCTGGAACCGACGAAGCTTGGCACCAGTATTGGATTGACACTCGTGTGCGTTGGTATGTGGATTTGGGTGTTAAGCCAGAAAACTTGCGCATGTATGAGCATCCTAAGGAGAAGCTCAGCCACTATTCCAAGCGCACTGTCGATATTGAATACAAATTTGGCTTCCAAGGTTCGGATTGGGGAGAGCTTGAGGGTATTGCAAACCGTACTGACTACGATTTGTCTGCTCATGCTAAGCATTCCGGCGAGGATTTGAGCTACTTCAACCAGGCTACTGGCGAAAAGTATGTGCCTTACGTTATTGAGCCTGCTGCTGGTCTTACGCGCTCGCTTATGGCATTTTTGGTTGATGCTTATGACGTGGACGAAGCTCCAAACACTAAGGGCGGAGTTGACAAGCGCACTGTTCTTCGACTTGATCCTCGTTTGGCTCCTGTTAAAGCTGCAGTTTTGCCTTTGAGTAAGAAGCCAGAATTACAAGCTGTTGCTCAAGATTTGGCTGCAGATTTGCGTCAGCATGATTGGGTTATCGATTACGACGAAGCTGGTGCTATTGGTCGCCGCTACCGTCGTGAGGACGAAATTGGTACTCCTTTGTGCGTAACAGTTGACTTCGATACTTTAGAAGATCATGCTGTTACAATTCGCGAGCGCGACACTATGCAACAAGAGCGTGTTTCCTTGGACAAGGTTGCAGATTACGTCGCTAGCCGAATTAACGAAAAACGTGTTAAGTATCCGCAAGGCCCTGTTGAAATCGTTGGTACTCGTGCAGCCGACGGTACTACGGATATTGCTAAAGAAGCTGGCGAAGACGAGTCTAAGCCTGTACAAATCGCTACTGCTGGCGGATTATACTAATACGCGTTTGAGTAGTGCTTAAGCATTAATAAGCAAAATTATTATTATAGTGAACGGAGTTAAAGCAATATGAATTTTTCTATAAAACCAGTGGATTTAGGGAAAGTTCATATTGCAACTCCTGTTGTTTTATCTCCAATGGCGGGGATCACTAACTGGCCATTTCGCGTAATCTGCCGCGAATTTGGTCCGGACGGGCTTTACGTAGCAGAAATGATTACAGCTCGAGCTTTAGTTGCACGAAATCCAAAAGCATTGCGTTTATGCCGTTTTGCGCCTAGCGAAAAAGTGCGCTCGCTGCAACTTTATGGTGTAAATCCTTCTATTGTAGAGCAAGCAGCTCGAATTGTTGTCGACGAAAACATGGCTGATCACGTTGACTTAAACTTCGGCTGCCCAGTTCCAAAAGTGACGCGACGCGGCGGTGGTTCTGCTCTTCCTTGGAAAACTGATTTGTTGCAAGAAATTTTGCATCGCGTTGTTTCTGTTTGCGAACCAGCAGGAATCCCTGTTACGGCTAAATTCCGCGTTGGAATTGACGAGAATCATGAAACTTTTATTCAAGCTGGTCATATTGCGCAAGAAGAAGGATGCGCTGCTGTAACTTTGCATGCTCGTACAACTGCAGAATATTATGGTGGTCATTCAGACTGGACGCGTATTGGCGAGCTTGTAGAAGCACTCGATATTCCAGTTTTTGGCAATGGTGATATTTGGGGTGCGGAAGATGCGCTCGCAATGTTTAAGGAAACTGGCTGCGCTGGCGTTGCTATCGGTCGAGGATGTCAAGGTCGCCCATGGTTGTTTGCTGATATTCGCAATGCTTGCGAAGGTAGCGATAATCGTGTGAATCCTACTTTGACAGAAGTTGGTTCCGTTATTTTGCGTCACTTGAAGCTTTTAGTTGAGTTTTATGATGGTGACGAGCGTATGGCTGTTCACGACTTGCGTAAGCATGTCGCTTGGTATTTAAAGGGCTTTCCTGTTGGTGGTGGCACTCGTAAAGCGTTTATGGAGTGCGAGTCGATTGAGGATGTTCAACGTAATCTCGATATGCTTGACGGTTCTCTTCGTTTGCCAGAAAAAGTGTTAGACACGCCGCGTGGGCGAGTTAGATTTGCTAAAAAAGTTCATTTGCCGTATGGGTGGTTAGATTCTCGTACAACTAGTCACGAAGAGCGAGAGGCGTTATTTGGTGATGATCCAATGGATGCAAGTTACTAGTGTTTTCTAGGGCTTTCGTCATTTTTTTGCACTGATTATTTCGATAATGTTCTATTAAAATCACCTTGTGCTCATATTTGCATATAGCACGGTGTATTATCAAAACAGTGACATTTTTTCAGTTTATTGTGAAAACGTCGTCAGTATCGAGCGTTTTGCGCTAAAATATTGTGTAAACGTGCGTGAGTGACAGGAGATAACGGTGAGCGAGATTGCCCAGACTGACAATTTCAACGACAAAACCATCATCAAGGTAGTCGGCGTCGGTGGTGCCGGCGGTAACGCCGTCAATCGGATGATCAGCGAGGGTCTACAGAATGTAGAGTTTGTGGCCATTAATACTGACGCTAAAGATTTACTGCGTTCTGATGCTGATGTAAAGATTTCATTATCTGATGCTTCGAGCCGAGGCTTGGGCGCTGGTGCTGACCCTGAAAAGGGTGCTAAGGCTGCGCAGGATCATCAATCAGACATTGAAGAGGCACTTAAGGGTGCTGACATGGTGTTTGTTACCTGCGGTGAAGGCGGTGGTACGGGTACTGGTGCAAGCCCGATTGTAGCTCGTGCAGCTCATCAGCAAGGTGCTTTGACTATTGCTGTTGTTACACGTCCATTCGGTTTTGAAGGACCGCAACGTGCTGCATCTGCAAAACTTGGTATCGAAAATCTTCGCAAAGAAGTTGACGCGTTGATTGTTATTCCAAATGATCGTCTTTTGGAGATTTCTGATCGTACTATTGGAATTATTGAAGCATTTAAGACTGCAGATACTGCATTGCTCGCAGGTGTGCAAGGCATTACTGATTTAATTACCATGAATTCTTACATTCATGTTGATTTCTCTGATGTTACAGCTGTTCTTCGCGGAGCAGGTACCGCATTGTTCGGTATTGGTGCTGCAAAGGGCGAGGATCGTGCAACTCAGGCAGCTGAAATCGCTATTAGCTCCCCATTGCTGGAAGAAAGCATTGAGGGTGCTCACGGTGCTTTGATTAATATCGCAGGTCCAAGTGATTTGAAGCTTCAGGAAGCTTCTGCTGCAACTGAACTTGTTCGTAAAGCTATTCATCCAGAAGCTCAAATTATTTGGGGTCTTTCTTTGGATGATTCTTACGGCGATGAGGTTCGAGTTACGGTTATTGCTGCTGGATTTGATGCCCATCCTAAGGCGGAGGAGTCCTCAGCTAAAGCTGGTCAGTTTGTTGATATGCAAGCAGATGTTAAGCCTGTAGCTCCTGCACAGTCTACGTCATCTTTCAAAGAGGAAGCTCAAGCTGCTCCACAAGTAGAACAACCTGCTTCTATGCCTTCTATGTTTGAGCCTGCAATGAATCAGCAATATTCTCCTTCTGCAGCTCCTGTACAGCAGACTGCTGAACCTGACGAATTAGATATTCCTGATTTTCTGCGTTAAGCGTAACGAGAGGAGGGTTGCTTCATGGCTGGCTTTATGAAGAACGTGATGTCATACGTTGGTATGGCAGATGTGCCTGAGGATGATGATTATGCTGAATCTGATGTTCAAGAAACGTCATTCGATAATGATCGCTCGGTAACTCCTGCTGTGTCGCAACATGGTAATGATTTGCGTGGCAGTTCTGCCCGTGCGAATGCTAGTCGTATGAGTCGTATTACTACAATTCATCCTAAGTCTTACGATGATGCGCAAATGGTAGGTCGTGCTTTGCGTGACGGTGTTCCAGTGGTTTTAAACCTTACTGGTGTAACTGAATCAGTTGCGTATCGTATTGTTGATTTTTCTGCTGGAGTTGTGTTTGGTGTTCGTGGCTCTATTGAGCGTGTGACTCCTAGGGTATTTTTGCTAAGCCCAGCACAAGTGAATATCAAAGTAGAGGATGCTCCGAACGACAATACTGCGCGTGACTTGTTCTCCTAAAAATTGTATTTGCTAAAGAATTAATTAAGCAGCGTTTGTTTAACAACTTTCGCTGCTTTTTTATACTTTTTGGTAGCATAAAAGCGATGCGTACGAGCATGACTAAAATCATGCGAATTTAAACTAAAGGCATGTAACCCAAATAACGAAAGTAATCTCATGAGCACTGAAAATGAAAACGAAAACACTATGCAAGCCAAGCAACGCACTGTATTGTCGTTTGTGCGTCGTTCTGGGCGCTTAGATGCGCGTTTACAGCACGCTCAGGAGCGTTATGCAAGTCAGTACCTGCTAGACGTTACTGAAGCACCTGGCTCATTTAGATTGCGCGGAAATTTGAACATTACGCATGATTGGATTAGCGATAAGTGGGGGAATGATAATCCGCTTATTGTTGAAATTGGTTCCGGGCAAGGCGAAAACATTGTTGCCGCAGCTGAACGTTTGCCGGAAACTAACTTTTTAGCGCTTGAAGTTTATGATCCAGGCGTTGCTCACACAATGCTTCTTGCTGGAAAGCAAGGTTTGACTAATCTTCGTATTGCGCAAATTAACGCTCCTGATTTCTTCGCTGCGTGCGACTGTGGAGTTTTAGAAGAAGTTTGGACTTTCTTCCCGGATCCATGGCCTAAAATGCGTCACCATAAGCGTCGTATTGTGCAACCAGAGCTTGCCTCTACAATCCATCAGGCGTTGCGTAAAGAGGGCGTTTGGCGCATTGCTACAGATATTGAGGACTATGCTTTGCATGTGCATGAGATTATGGATTCTCGCGAAGATTTTGCAAATATTGGCGAATTAAGCGTAAGTCTTCCAGTTGAGCACGTAGGAAAAGGTACAGCTGGCACCGCTGCAACTCTTCCACACGCAGATTTTAGCGAATCTGAGCGTTTTGCTGGTCGAGTTCTTACGAATTTTGAACGCAAAGGCTTGGAGGCTGGTCGCACGATTCACGACTTCACCTACATAGCACAATAATGCTCTGCCGCCGCTGTTCTCGTAGCTTTGCAGTTGTACTTAGCCTCAACACGCCGTGAGTTGCGTACTGCTTTTTTGAGTGTTAATATCATATGGTTTGGTTCGAAGCCCCCTTCGTCTAACGGTTAGGACACCAGACTTTCAATCTGACAACAAGAGTTCGACTCTCTTAGGGGGTACAAATTACAACGCCGCTGGGTTTTCAGCGGCGTTTTTCGTTTTTTGTATTTCTGATATTCGTATTTCTATTTTTGCTGCTTACCCTATTTTTCGTATTTTGCGCAGCAATTAGTTTTTCATATATTTTTTCTATAAATCGATATAAGATCTGACAATGTATTAAATATCACAAAAGGTATGTTGTGCTTTTTAGAGGTGGTACACTTTCTCATTGGTACTTCTGCCCGGGCTGCGTAGGTCAGGAAGTATTCAATTCAGTAATTTACAATGCGCAGCAGCTTAAAAAAGGATTTCCTATGAGCGATATTTTCAATACAAATAATAATGGGTTAGAATCATCTAATTGTGTAACGGATCAAGTGGATAGTAATGCTGCTTCTAGTATTAATAGGGTTGTGAGCATGCGTTGGCGTGTTGCAGATATCGCATTAGGTGCTGCTCTTGCTGCTGTTTTTGGTGTTATCTTGTATGGCTATGGCTTGGTGTTTATTCCTTTGATTCGTACTTTGAATGCAGCTGTTCTTCCTGGTTTTGCAAGCATCACGCATGGTGTTTGGTATTTGTCGGGAACTCTTGCAGTTTTGCTTATTCGTAAGCCAGGTTCTGCAGTGTATGTAAATGTTGTTGCAGCATTTGTACAGGTGCTTCTTGGAACTCCGTTTAATATGCGAGATACGCTTATTTCCGCACTTTTGCAGGGTGTGTTTGCGGAGATTCCGTTCTTAATTTTCCGTTTGCGAAAGTTTAATTTGACTTTGAGTGCTCTTTCTGGTTTGCTTGTGGCTTTTGAGTATGGTGTGTTCTTAAGCTTCACTAAGTACCAGGCTAAAGCTCCTACTTATATTACGATTCATATGATTACAGAGCTTATTAGTGGATTGTTGCTTTCTGGAGTGCTTGTGTGGTTTGTGTATTTGGCTTTGCGCAAAACTGGTGCTCTTGATAACTTCGCATCTGGACGTTCTGACCGAGCTTGAAATCATCGGGATTTCAAGCTCCTTCAGAGCGTCGAGCTTGCTCAGGTTGAAAGCACGGTGTGCTTTCAACGCAAGCGAGGTCTGCCTTCGTCGTTATTGACGGAGGCAGATTTTGGTTGGTGTGGTTTTGTGATGGGTTTTGTTTTTGTTTGTTGGGGTTTTGACCGAGTTTGAAATCATAGGGATTTCAAGCTCAGTAATCCTAAGCAAAGTCAAAAATTCGACTCACTGAGTTGGCGACGTTTATGGGTATGTGCTAATCTAGTCGTTGCTAACTTTGTTAGCGTGGGGCTTTAGCTCAGTCGGTTAGAGCAGCGGACTCATAATCCGTCGGTCCAGGGTTCAAGCCCCTGAGGCCCCACAAGATATTAATAATGCCACTTCATTATGATTTATGAAGTGGCATTTTTGCATCTTATAATTTAAATTTTATTTTTTGTTTTATTTGTTATTTTCTGCCATTGACAAATAATCTGGTATTTGTTTTGGATACTTAGGCCATGCTCCTTCTTGAGTGCACACAAATGCTGCAGTATTAACAGCTGCGCGATGCGCCTCTTGCAAGCTTTCTCCCTTAAGAATATGCGCTGCAAATGTTCCTGAGAACGAGTCTCCAGCACCAACTGTGTCAAGAACTTCAACGTGTGGAGTTGGGATAGTTGAGCTTTCTCCAGTGCTAGTAGTAATCGTACTAAAAGTAGAGCCGCCTGTAAGAATCACATAATCTAGTCCGTAACGAGCTTGGAACCACTTGCAAGCTTCCTCGTCTGAAGTGTCGCGAATATTGAACATATCGCGTAATAAGAATAGTTCCGAATCGTTAAGCTTAAATACTGTTGCTTCTTGAAGTAATGTGTCGATAAGATCCTTAGAGTAGTGATCGCTTCTAATGTTAATATCGAAGAACTTCATTGCTCCAGGCTTAGTATGCTTTAACAATTGCAAAATTGTGTCGTGAGTTTCTTGAGAACGTAAGCTTAGAGTGCCAAAGCATACTGCATCTGCTCGTTCTACTAAATCAATGAGTTCTCGAGTGTAAAGAATATGATCCCATGCTATATTTCGCAGAATAGTGTACTCTGGTATTCCATTTTTTAGTGTTACTTCTACAGTGCTTGTTGGCCAAGCGTTGCGTTGAATAATTGAAGCGATGCCAGCTTTGTTCACTTTGTCAATCAGCTCATCGCCGAGTTGGTCTTGACCAACAGCGCTAATCATGCAACTTTGCGCTCCGTGACACTGTGCATGATATGCAAAATTTGCTGGTGCTCCTCCAACACGTTTTCCATGTGGGAGCAAATCCCATAAAAGTTCGCCGAGTGAAAGAACAATTGGCTTAGTCATAATATTCCTTTCGCACGCGTCAGTGCAGCAAGTTTGTAGAGCTATACTTTTTACTAAATATCTTCTCGCTTCTTCAAAAGCATTTTGATGCAAATTTTGCTTGTAAAAATGCTACATAAACAATTATGGTGCGCCCTTTCGATAAGTAATATGCGCAATGCGTGTTACGTTTCTATAGAGCGCACCATAAGTGCTATATTGCGTACGTTTAACTTAACTTATGCTGGCGTACTATATTATTATTATTCTTTTTTATTATATTTTTCTATTATTTTGATTTATTGCTTAATGCTGAAAAATATCACTTTTGTGAGCTTGTTCAGCCATCCATGCTTCTACATCATCGATTTGCTTTGGAATGTCAATAGAAAGCCACTCTGGACCGCTTTCAGTCATTAGCACATCATCTTCAATACGAATTCCAATTCCGCGCATTTCTTTAGGAAGCATCAAATCGTTAGCTGCAAAGTATAATCCTGGCTCAATAGTGAATATCATTCCTGGAGTAATTTTTGCGCCCTGATAAGACTCGTAGCGTGCTTGTGCGCAATCGTGCACATCCAAACCAAGATGATGAGCAACGCCGCAAGCGTGCCAACGACGATGCTGTTGACCTTCTGGCGAAAGTGATTCTTCAACGCTAACTTTCAAAATTCCCCATTCGTGCAAGTGTTCGGCTAGAACGCGCATGCAAGCATGGTGAATATCGGAGTAGGTTGCACCTGGTTTAGCAGCCTCAAAACCGGCTTGCTGAGCGTCAAGAACGCACTGGTAAAGCTTCTTTTGCAAGTCAGTGAATTTGCCGTTCGTTGGGAAAGTTCGTGTAATGTCAGCAGTGTAGAGGCTGTTAACTTCAACGCCGGCATCAATAAGTAGCAATTCTCCGCTGGAAACAACGCCAGTATTGCGCATCCAGTGCAAAATTGGCGCGTGCTTGCCGGAAGCAACAATCGTGTCGTAGCCAACTTCGTTGCCTTCTTCGCGAGCAACAGAATTAAAAGCACCCTCAATCATGCGCTCGGAATGCTCATGACCCAAAGCATTAGGCAAACGCGTAAGCATGCGGTCAAAACCAAGTTTTGTGGCGGCAATAGCTTTGCGCATTTCGCGAATTTCGTAGTCGTCCTTAAGCATTCGTGCTTCTGCAGCGAATTCGTGCAATTTGTCGTCTGCGCAAGTGTTTGCATCTTCATCAGTAAATCCACTTGCTTCTCGCATTGTTTCAACTTTTGCAGTAAGCTCAGGATCGGTTTCTCGAACAATTCGCACGCGAATGCCTTCACCATTAGCATCGTCGCTTACGTTCTTTGCAATAGCGTCATCAAGTTCTGCAATATCGCGCGTTTCAATGCCAGTCATTGCTTTAAGTTCTTTTAAGCCTGCGCGAGGACCAACCCAATATTCTCCGTAGTGAGGATCCTTGTAAAATGCTGAAGTGCTGTTATCTGCGCGTGGAGCTACAAAAAGCTCAGGTACATGCGTTTTTCCAGCCTTAGCTTCTTCGCTGTCTTCGCTGACTGGCTCCATAACAAGCACAGCACCAGCCTCATAGTCTTGACCTAAGCCAGTGTAGTAAGCAAATGTAGTGTCTGGACGGAAAGCATAATCGCAGTCGTTATTACGCACCTTTGGTTGTCCTGCAGGAATAACTAAACGTTCACCTGGGAAACGCTTTGAAAGAGCCTCTAAACGAGCTGGAATGTACTTGCTAGATTCAAGAGCTTTAACTTCTGGCTCCTGGTTATCCCAGTTATTCGTCATAAAATCTTTAAAAGAATCACTGTTTGGACGAAGTGAACGGTTATTTACGCGATCTTCTGCCTTTTGCGTGCCGTCAGCTTTTAGCTCTTCGCCGTGCTCAGTTGGCGTATATTCTGCCATTATGAGACTCCTTAATTTTTGCTTGTTAATTTTTGCTTGCGCAAATTATACAAATAGTAAATAAACAGTCAATAAACTAACATAGTCTTATTTAGTGTTTTATGCGAGTTTTTTAGTGCAAAATAGCAAGATTTTATACGCAATTTACAAAGTGCGTATAAAACGCTTTTGCTATGTGAATATTGTCACAACATATTTATATGCGTGTGTTGTTGGTATCAACTAATCTAGATTGTTGGAAAATGAGTAAGCGAGCGTAAAAATTAGGGGGAGTAGTTATGTCTATTGAAAATCCAAATCGCAATAATGAGCGAATTGTTGATATCGAACGCAATATTATGAGTCGAGCTCCAGAACACAATAAAACTAATCTCGACTTGGATCGCATGCGTCTTATTCTCGATATTTTAGGTCATCCAGAGCAGTCTATGCGTGTTATTCACATAACTGGTACGAACGGCAAAGGTTCTACTGCTCGAATGGCTGAGTCAATTTGTCGAGCATACGGTTTGCGAACCGGATTATATACTTCTCCACATTTGGAGCGCGTAAACGAGCGCATTATGATTGACGGACAGGAAATTAGTGACAATCAGTTCGTTGATGTGTGGGATCAAATGAAAGACATTATCGACATGGTTGACGCTCGCATGGAAGCTGACGGTAAGCCAAAAATGAGCTTTTTTGAAGTGCTTACAGCCATGGCAATTTGGGCTTTTGCGGACGCTCCTGTTGATGTTGCTGTTATGGAAGTTGGCATGGGTGGCGAATGGGATGCCACTAATGTTATGAATGCTGATGCTGCAATTATTGGGCCGGTTGATATGGATCACATGCAATGGCTTGGAAACACTGTTGAAGAGATTGCTCGCACGAAGGCTGGTATTATTAAGCCAAATTGCACTGTTATTTTGGGTCCTCAGCCGCATGAAGCTAAGGTTTTGCCAATTATTAAGGAAGTTGCAGAGCGCAACCATGCTACATTATTGCGCGATTCTTCTTATGGCGATGGCGAACTTGAAGTTGTGTCTCGTACTCCTGCAGTTGGTGGACAGGTTGTTACTTTGCGTACACCTCTTGGCACTTATGAGGATGTTCCGGTTGACAAGTTTGGCAAGCATCAGGCTCATAATGCTTTGGCAGCTCTTGCCGCTGCAGAGGTTGTGCTGCCTGTAAGTGGTGCTTTGGATGGCGATTTAGTTGCAGAGGCTTTAAGTCAGGTTAAGGTTCCTGGGCGTATTGAGCAGGTTCGTACTTCGCCGACAATCATTATTGATGGTGGACATAACGTGAATGCTGCCGAGTCTCTTCGTGAAACTATTGAAGAAAACTATCATTTTGAGCAGCTTATTGGCGTTGTGGCAATGATGGCAGATAAGCAAGTTGAAGAATACTTGGGTGTTCTTGAACCTATTTTGACGAAGATTATTGTTACGCGTAATTCTTGGCGGGACCGTGTAATGGATCCGGAAGATCTTGGAAAGGTTGCTGTAGGCGTGTTTGGCAGGGATCGTGTGATTCGCGTTGACGAGCTTCCGGATGCTATTCAAACGGCTGTGAATCTTGTTGATGAAGACGATGAGCTTGGCGTGGGCTACGGTCACGGCGTGCTTATTTGCGGAAGCTTTGTTACGGCAGGAGATGCTCGCACAATGCTTGTTGAGCATGTGAATCCGGATTTAAAAAAGCCTAAAGATCAGCGCGTTGCAATTCACCCGAATATTGACGAGTCCTGAAAATTAAGCTATTTCTGCTACTTCATTCGCAAAGATTTAGCTTTTTCTACAGTATTTTTTACAAGTACTGCTTGAGCGTCAACTAACGGTATTTGCGGAAGAGGGAAAGCTTCATTAAGCACGCTTAATTCTGTGCAACCCAAAATAAGTGCGTCGCAACGGCACGTTCCTGCAGGGTCGAGCATGTCGCTTAAAACGGACTCGTAACGGCGTAAATTAAGATTGCCTGTGCCTTTTACATCATCATAAATAAGTGATGTAATGCGTTTTTGCAAATCGTCGTCGGGTGCTACGAATGTGTATCCTGCTTCTTCTATAGCGCGCTGATACACTCCAGCTTTACGCGATCCTGCAGTACCTAAGAATCCAATACGGTTACATTTAGACTTTGGGTAACGTTTAGAAACTTCAGCTACAGCACCACGCGGCATATGTATAATTGGCACGTCGGTGAGTGCTTGGAACTTATCGTAAAAGTAATGCGCAGTATTGCACGTGAGCACAATAAATGAAGCACCTATCGCAGTTGCTTTAGCTATGTCGTCTGCAAGAGTAGGGAATGGGCTTTCGGATGATTCGCCAACAATATATGCTGTTCTATCTGGCACAGAAGCATCATTGAATACCACATAATCTAAAAACTCTTGATCGTTATGTGCATGCGTTTCTTTATTAAGTAAACGAATATAGCTTTCTGTTGCAAGTGTGCCCATGCCGCCAAGTACAGCAAAAAACGGACGTTTCATTGTCTCATATTCCCTTCAAAGTTACGTAATAATTTTCACGCTTTATTGCGGAAAAATTCTGCGTAACGCCTTGTGTAAATTGAAAACATATGACGAATCATCAACCAGCGTAGCAGATTCATATCTTTTTTATATTCTAGCGTAGTGCCCCAATCGCCGCGACGAATCATATTAAGACCGCGCTTCTTTTCATCGCCTTCTGCTACATAATTGCAAAATATCGATCGCGGAATCTCCATCCACAACTTTTCTCCACGACCGAACACAGTATTTCCGTCAAAAGGCTTATGGTCAATTAAATCTTCAACAAAATATTTAGCAATATTAAATCCGTTTAAAGTGACGAAATAGCTTGAACGGCCTTGGCGTAAATTGATTTCAAAAAGCTTATATTTTCCGTCTCTCTCATCGTATTTCATATCAAAATTAGCTACGCCAACGTAATGTATATCTTCCAAAAATGCTTTAATATTTTGGAAAACTTCTTCATTGTAGTCTGGAATAATAGCTGCATAATTGCCAATCGCTTCTGGAGTTGGATCCTCCAGCAGAGGGTGTCCTAGAAACATCATGCGCACATGATGATTGCTATCAACGTAAGCGTTTAGCACACGCATGCGGCTGTCGTCTCCAGGAATAAAGTCTTGCAAAATCATTTCGTCATCGTAGCCAGCTTTGTACGAGCGTTGAATAAGAGTATCAAGTTCTTGCGGAGTATTGATAATAAAAGCTTTTTTGCGTCCCTCAAAATCAATATCAAGCCATTTAGTGCTATTCGCTGGTTTCATAGCAATAGGGAAGCTGAATGGCAAATCTTCATAAGCGTGCGCTGCTACTTCTTGAGCGTTTACAACTTTAGTTTTTGGATGAGGAAGATTGTATTTTTCACAAGTTTTATAGAATGAGCTTTTAAGGCTAAGCTGGCGATTGAGCGAATTTGGCAATGTGTGGAAAGCAAAATATTCGTGCAATTCATCACCGCATTGGCTTAGAAGGTTCGCATATACGTCGCCGCAAGGAATAAGCAGAAGTTTGGTATTAGGATGCTCTTGATGCCATGATTTAGCAAAATTAAGCATTGTATTGCGGAATGTAGGAAGTTCTCCAAAGCCTGGAACAATTCTCACATCGACAATTTTGCTAAATTTCGTAGGTGAAAGTTGGAAGTGCGCAAAAGCAATTGAAGTAATGCCATATTCTTCATGGAATGCTCGAGCCATGCCGTATGCGTTTATATCGCTACCGAGTAACACAGGTTGAAATCGTTGATTCTTCATTTGTATCTTCTTCATTTGTTTTAATTTGTTATTTAACTTGTTTGTTATTTAGTTTGTTAGCTAGCTTGTTAGTTAGTTTATGTAGTAATTGCGTTTATTTTATTCGTATATTTTCATACTTTCGCATAAGCGTATTACAGACCAAAAAGACGCTTTATTACGAATGAATCACCCTCATACGGCACATGCTTTCGTTTGTTTTTAATCCAACGTTCATCGCCCTTACCAATAGCAAGAAGAATGTTTAATCTTCCATTTTTTTGTTCGCTACTTGCTGCATCGTTGTAAGCGCATTCTATTGCTTCAGCTCTGTCGATAATAATGCGTGAAGAAACATTTGGGTTCGTAACATAACTTTGCATATCCTCGCAAATATGCATTACGTCTTCAGTATCAGTATCTTCAGTAGTGAAAATAAACTGTTCTATGCGGTTTTGCGCGGCTTCAACAATTTCTTTACGACGGTCGACAGCTTTATCTCCTGTGGAACCAGTTATTAGCGTAATTCGAGGATTAAATTTGCCGTAGCGTTCTTCTACAAAGTCAAGAACTGATTTTGTAGAAATGTAGTTATGCGCATAGTCGACAACCGCAATCATGTTTGAGTGCGTGTCTTTGAAAACTTCCATGCGTCCAGAAATTTTCACATTCTCAATAGCGTGTAGTGCGTGTAAATCAGTATCCTGATTAATTCCCAATTCTCCTGCAATAGCGATTGCAGCTAAAGCATTTTCGTAGTTAAAATCTCCTGCAATAGACAATGCGAATTCGTCAATAGGGCAGTAGTGCACGTCTTCTTCGTAGTCGTTATCTTCATAGTCGTCGTCTTCGCTTGAGTCTCGCATAGCGATGCAATGTGATTCACTATTTTCTACTGGCATTGCAATGTAGTCAGGAGTAAGTAATTCCGTGTAATCGTCATCGTTAGCAGGCGCGCAATAATTTATGCGATCGTCGTCAAGATCATCGAAATTGTCATTTTCGCAAGCATCGCCTTCTATTTCATCTTTTTTAATGCGAGCAAAAGTTGTTACGAGCACATTGTTGCGTTCCGCATCTTGTAAAAGAAGATCTGCGTGATCTGTATCAGAATTTAGTACTAAACGCTTAGTATTTGCAATAATTTGTCGTTTGCAATACAAGTAATCTTCAAAAGTTGGGTGCTCAATAGGGCTAATGTGGTCTGGGCTAATGTTTAAGAATGCTGCAACATCGAATTTAAGACCGTATACGCGATTCACCTTATAAGCTTGCGAAGAAACTTCCATAACAAGATACTTCATGCCGTTATCTACAGCTTCGCGCATCATTTTGAAAGCATCAAAACTTTCAGGAGTAGTTAAATTAGATTCAACGTAATTTTTTCCGTCTACGCAATTATCTACTGAAGAAAACAGTGCTGCTTTACCGTGCGAATGGGAGTTTAGGATAGCGTGAGTAAAGTAGGCTGTAGTTGTTTTGCCTTTAGTTCCAGTAATTCCAACAATAGTGAGTTTTTCTTGTGGATTTCCAAAGAATGCTGCTGCAAGCACGCTCATTGCTTTTTTAGCATCCGTAACAATTAAACCAACAGCTTTTGTGTATTGTGCGTAGCTTTGTTCAGCAACATATGCAGTAAGTCCTTTGTTGTCTGCATCTAAAAGATATTCCGACTTAAAATTGCCTTTAATAAACAGAAGTGTTCCAGATTTAATATCGCGAGTATCGTAAGTTGCGTTAGTAAAGCACTTATCTGCATCAATATTTGGGAAATAATACGGATTTAAAGACCATATTTCATTGCGAGAATGAGTAGAGTCTATAGTTTTTTCTTTAGTATTAGCACCATTAGCAGTATTAGTATCTTCTGCTTTACCATATTGAATCATTTCGCGTAACAATCCATAGTGTTGCAAAATTTCACTTGCGTTTGCTAGTGACAACGTGTTATGCATGATCATAATTTACTTCTTTTCACCAAATGTTTTATAGCCATGTTCCAGTAATAGGCTCACGTCCGTGAGATTGCAGCCATTGATTGAAGCTATCTCGCCAATTAATATAAGCTTCGCGCTGCCAATCCATCATAGTATTCAGCCTCATGCAACTTACTGACTCATATAGTTTGCTCATTGGAGCAATCAAATCAAGAGCTGCAACTGTGTCTGCTGTAGCATCGTGGAAATCTCCGATTGGTTCAACCCCGTAAAACTGAGATGTAATAGTGAGAGTACGCTTGCCGGATCTTCTAGAAACAGCCCTATCGATAACAAGAGGGTCAACAGTAAGAATGTCATTAGCGTTTAGTGCATGTATTGAACAAGTTGCGCGTTCTTCTAGCGCAGTAAGATGCCAATGCTTCAAGTCGTGACGTAACATTGCAATATCAAATGGAGCGTTATAAGCAAGTAGTGGAATATTCTTAGCTTGAGCCATGCTTACTGCACGTGCAAGGAATTCAAGTTCTTCTTCAGGCTCTCCGCCGTGTTCTTGAAGGTATTCGTCTGTGAAACCATTTACTTCGCTTGCCTTAGGATTCATAGGCTGATGAGGGTTAATTAACCAAGTTGATACCACATCTCCAGCGTGAGCTAGTTCAGGATTGCGTAATACTAGAGTTGCAGAAACAATGGCATCTTTACCAATATTTGCACCTGTAGTTTCAGTGTCGAAACCAAGTAACCATGATTCAGCAAGTAATGTATTCTCATCTTGCTTAGGTGCTAAATCTAAAGCATTTAACAATTCTTGAATATGAGTTGGCATAGTCACAATACTACCGCAATGTCACGCAATGTCACACTATGCCGCGCTGCGTTATTGTGCTGCGATGTGTTACCATCTCGCGCTGCGCTACACTATGCAATACGATAAATCAGTAGCGATATGTGCAAAGTAAAAGTATTATTGACTATATGAGTGAGCAAATCGAGAAGACAAATGTTATGTGCTCTAAAAGCGTAAGAGTTAAAAAACAAAATGCAAAAAATTGTAATGCTCGCTTATTTAGTGATCGTTTAGTAGATACTAAGCAAAGTTCTGCAATGGAAAGTCGACGCAAAAGATTTGAACAACTTGTATCTACTTGCGTTGATCCTTTGTACACTCAAGCTATGCGTCTTACGCAAAATGCGCAGGATGCGCAAGATTTAGTGCAAGATACTTTTGAGCGCGCTCTTAAATCTTTTGAAACTTTTCAGCCTGGCACGAATTTTGCTGCCTGGATTAACAGGATTGAACGAAATTTGTATTTTAATCAGTACGCGAAAGCAAAACGAAGCCCTAAACGTGCTAACGATGAAACTGGTGACTACAATGATTGGGATATCTATGAGGCTTCTAATCATTGCGCAAAAGGAATGCTTTCTGCTGAACAAGAATATTTAGAAGGGTTTGCTCCACAAGAGATTATTGCTGCGCTTAGTAAGTTGCCGCCTGAGCGTAGAAAAGTTTTTATTGAAGTCGCTATTCGAGGTAAATCTTATAAACAAATTGCCCAAGAAGAAGGCGTAAAAATAGGAACTGTTATGAGCAGACTTAACCGCGCTCGCATGCAACTCAAACGTGAGCTTTCTGATTATTCTAGTGAATAAAAGTATGTTAAAACGAAAAAGCCCACGATTGACGTGGGCTTTACAGTATGTATAAGCGAATTTATAGTTTAAGCATTTGGTCTTTTACCATGATTCGCTGCTTTTTTACGACGCGCCTTGCGCTTGCGGCCACGCATACCCATAATGCACTCCTTAACGATTAATGAACAACCTTAGGGATTATCGCACGTTGCCAAGACGTTATATTTGCCAACGTACTAATCCCGTGCGAGTAATCACTTGTTGGTAGCAATATTTGCAGTGATAAAGCTTATGTTGCTTATGCTGCTATATCAGCTACAGTTGCGTTTAATAATGTTACGATATCTTGAGGATTAAGAACTACGTCCAATCCTCGTTTTCCTCCAGAAACAAGAATCTCATCAAATTGCATTACGCTACTATCTAGTACTGTTTCATGGTGCGTTTTTTGTCCGAATGGTGAAATTCCGCCAACTACGTAGCCGCTTTCTCGTTGCGCAACTTCTGGGCTTGTCATACTTGCTTTCTTTGCGTGTACGGCTCCTGCAATTGCTTTCATATTGAGACGTCCGTTTACTGGAACAATTCCAACTACTCGCTTTTCACCAGTGTCAACCATGAGAGTTTTGCAAACTTGAGCTGCGCTTACGCCTAGCTTTTCAGCAGCCTCAATTCCGTAGCCGTCGTCCATGTGATCAGCGTCATGCTCGTATTGCGCTATGCGGAAGGTGATGCCTGCGTTTTCGAGTTGCGCAATAGCAGGAGTTGCTTTTCCGGTTTCTGCATGTTTTTTACTCATTTTGTTACCGTGCCTTATACTCAGCCATCAAATTCTGTTACATGATATGCTATACCGACTGTTGACTTAACATATAAACCCCTTGTGTAGCTTAGAAAGCAGCACAAGGGGTTTTGATACATTAAATATTCGCACAACCAGCTATTGCTGATTGATGCTTAGCGAAATTACTCGGAGATTTCAGCGAAGTAAAGAAGGGTGCGAATCATGTTGGAGGTGAAGCCGTACTCGTTGTCGTAGAAGGTAACGGTACGAGCCAAAGTTACACCGTCAACAGTGTTCACGTCGGTCTGAGTTGGATCGAAAACGCCACCGTGGGTGTCGCCGATGATGTCAGAAGACACGATGCTGTCTGCATTGTAACCGAAGTACTCGCAGTTTTTGAAAGCCTTCTTGAAAGCGTCGTTAATTTCTTCAGTGGTTGCTGGCTTCTCAAGAACAGTAGTCAACTCGGTAACAGAGCCGTCTGGAACTTGAATGCGCTGTGCGTGACCCTGGAGCTTGCCGTTAACTTCTGGCACAACCTTGCCGATTGCCTTAGCAGCGCCGGTGGAGTGCTCAATGGTGTTGCAAGCTGCGGAACGGTTGTTGCGTGGCTTGGAGCCGCGTGGGCCGTCGAGAATCATCTGAGTGCCGGTGTAGGCGTGAATTGTGGTCATGAAGCCGGACTTGATTCCCCAGTTGTCTTGAAGCAACTTCACCATTGCGGCCATGGAGTTGGTGGTGCAAGAACCAGCGGAAACAATGTTGTCAGAAGCCTTCAAGATTTCGTGGTTAACGCCGAACACAACTGTTGGAGTGGTTTCGTCCTTAGCAGGAGCAGAAATAAGAACCTTCTTAGCACCTGCGTTCAAGTGAGCCTGGGACTTTTCTGCAGAAGTGTAGAAACCGGTGCATTCGAGAACGAATTCAACGCCGTCGTTCTTAACCCATGGAATGTTATTTGCGTCTTTTTCGGCGTAAACCTTATAAGTCTTGCCATCTACAACGATTGCGTCTTCGGTGGAGGTTACCTCAACTGGGGTGCCGTCATCGTGGCGGAATGTGCCGTGGGTGCTGTCATACTTGAGCAAGTAGGCGAGCATCGAAGGGGTGGTCAGATCGTTGATGGCTGCGACTTCGATGTCACCTGCTTGACCGCCGCGAGCTTGAAGCTCAAAAATACGACGGAATGCGAGACGACCGATACGACCGAAACCATTAATACCAATCTTGACTGTCATGTGGTTCTCCCTTGAGTGAGACCTCGTGCGCAACGTTTTAAGTCGCGCTATTTTCGCGATGAAAACTCACGCATTTAGGTCATCGTTATTTGAATTAACGGTGTTCATTTTAGTGTGCGGTATGTACGAAGAGTTGTAATATAGCTCACTTTTATTGCAATAATGCATTGTGAGAACAGTGAGCGTTAACATGCTGTGTTTTATGAGTGTTTTTGTGAATTTTTTGATAGTTTCCAGTTGCGTTTTTGCATAACATTTTACGAATCAATATTGTTCAATTGAACAACGCATGTAATGTTAAAAAGAAAAAGGCTGACGAGTTTTTCAAGTAAAAGAACCTCGTCAGCCATTTGCACAAACTAAAGTTTGCGCCTATTCGTTATACGTCATTGCTTCAGCAGCTGCAGTAGTCGAATATGTTGGAGTAGTTTCGCTTTCAAGAGGAACTGCTAATGCCTCAGATATAGAAGTATCGACTTCGCCTAAATCTCCAATTGGTCTTTTAAACCAGCTCACCTGTGGTAATGGAGCATTAATAGGGAAGGTTACAATAAGTGTTCCTTCATGAACGTCAATATGAGCAGGCGTATCATTTAATAATTCGTTACTTAAACCTTGTACTGCATCTCCATGCATGGTTGCGTGTTTAAGCTGATACTTTAATCCAACTTCATTTACATCATTAGAAACTGGAGTATGAGAAAAAACGGAAACTATGCGCAAATCATTTCCAGATGATGCTGGAAAATCAAGAGATCCATCATGTATTGCTGTAACAATTTGACCGTCGCCGTACAAGAATCCAATTCCACCGCGACGCGCTAAACGAACCATAAGTTGAATATTGGAAATAGTATGGTCGACTCGACCACCTAATCCTCCGAAAATATGAAATTCTCGAGAGCCTTTAGCCCAACCGACTTTCAACGCAGAAAGTAAGTCCGGATCATCTTTTTCTGCAGGCAATCTAGTAATAACTGCATCAGTAGGGAGCTTTAATCTAACAGAGTCAAAATCGCCGATGAGCGCATCTACATGCAAACCTAATTTACATGCATGATCCCAGCCTCCATCAGCTGCAATTGTTAAAGCGCGATCTGGCACATGCTCACGCGTATGATCGTAATAATCTCCTGCTGCTAATACTACGCAGCGTTGCAAAGGTTCCATAGCAACATAATAACGCTGCATTTGTACTGATACCATACATTTACAACAAGAGTTTATAAGCGTAGTTGTTAACCAACATTTGACTATGTTTTATGCCATTTTTGGATTTGATATTAACGTATTTTATTGCTTTTATTCCGGCAAATACAGGAATTTTTAGACTAATACTCGCTTAACATAAAGTGCTTGGTGTAATATTGCATGGCAAGTTAGATTTTCCAAGTTATTATGGATTTTCGTTAATTATTTGCTAGTAGACTAACGTAATGCTGTGTTGTATATTCTACGAGGAGAAATAAATGTGCGGAATTGCAGGGTTCATTAATGACACCCCAATTAACGTCAAAAGCCAAATTGTAAAAGATATGACAGATGTGATTGCGCATCGTGGTCCTGACGAGTATGGAACTATGATTGACGAACACGCAGCACTTGGTTTTCGTCGACTTAGCATTATAGATCTTCACGGTGGATCCCAACCTATGTACAACGAGGATGGGAATCTTGCAGTTACTTTTAATGGTGAGATTTATAACTACAAGCCACTTCGCGAAGAACTTATTAAAGCTGGTCACACTTTCCATACTGATTGCGATACAGAAGTATTAGTGCACGGATACGAAGAGTGGGGTAAAGGCTTACTTAATCGTTTACGCGGAATGTTTGCATTTGTTATTTGGAACAAGAGTACTCAAGAATTGTTTGGCGCTCGCGACCATTTCGGTATTAAGCCTTTTTATTATGCGCAAATGAATGGTACTTTTATGTACGGATCCGAAATTAAATCTTTACTGCGCCATCCAGATTTTAAGAAGGAACTTAACGAAAATGCGCTTAAGCCGTTTATGACATTCCAATATCCTGCAATTAACGAAACTTTCTTCAAGGGCGTTTTTAAGCTGCGTGAAGGTAATTGCTTTACGTATAAGAATGGCGAAATGAAGATTGAGCAATATTACGATCCTAATTTCAAAGAAACAAAGCAACGCTTGAATGAATTAGTTGATTCTATTGATAAAACAGTTTGTGATTCTGTTCAAGCTCACCAAATTGCGGATGTTGAAGTTGGTTCGTTCCTTTCTTCTGGAGTTGATTCAAGTTATGTTGCCGCTGTTGCGCGCCCTGAACACACATATTCTATTGGTTTTGCTGGTGGAAGATACAATGAATCCAAACAAGCAAGCGAATTGGCAAAAATTATTGGCTTAAACAATAAATCTGAAATTATTGACGCTGCTGACGCATTCCGTTATTTCCCACAAATTCAGTGGTATTTGGACGAACCTGATTCTAATTTCTCTTGCGTCCCATTATTCTTCCTTGCAAAATTAGCTTCGCAAGATTTACGCGTTGTGCTAAGCGGTGAGGGAGCAGATGAATTATTTGCAGGATACATTGATTATGGTGTTCATACGCGTTCTAAACTTATTAAAGTTGTGACTCGCATGCTTGCAAAGTTGCCAAAAAAGTTGCGTTACGCGATTGGTCGAGCTGCAAAGGGTAAGCATTTCCATGGAGCGTGGCATTTGTACGCTAATTTGGCTCCAGCTGAGGAGCATTTTATCGGTCAGTCAAAGGTTTTCAATGAGGAAGATGCTGTAAAACTTTTGAAGCCTGAGTATCGCAAGGGTCCTAGCGTTCGCAGCATTGTTGATGCTATTTACAATAGAATTGCTGGTAAGGGACTTTCTGAAGTGAAGAAAAAGCAATATCTTGATATGCATCAATGGATGCCAGGAGATATTTTGCTTAAGGCAGATAAAATGACTATGGCACATTCTTTGGAGCTTCGCGTGCCTTTGCTTGATCGTGTTCTTATGGATGTTGCAGAAAAAGTTCCTACTAAATATTTAATTACTGATGAAAATACGAAGTTTGCTTTCCGAAAAGCTGCGTCCCGTCATTTGCCAAAAGCTTGGTATGACAGAGAAAAGCTTGGTTTCCCTGTGCCAGTTAAGGATTGGTTGCGTGAGGAACGTTTTTATAAGATTGTGCGTAAGACGTTTGAAAGTGACGATGCTGCTAAATTCTTCGATAGAGATGCTTTACTTCGTATGATTGACGATAATTATGCAAAGAAAAATGACGATCGTCGTAAGATTTGGACAGTTTACACATTCCTGACTTGGTATGATGTGTACTTTAATCATGATGGATTGAAGCCTGAGCCAATGCAGTTAGCGTAGAAATCGCATAGTTCTAGCTTTGATTTGTGGCAGTCAAAACGCGTTTCGTGTGTTGGCTGCTTTTTTGTCAAGGCTTCTAGTAAAATGAATATTCGGCTTGAGTAATCAAGAAAGTGGGATGTCCCCACCTGGAAGCCTACTGTGGTTTCGGGTTCATGACTTCGGTCACGCAAGTTAGCTCTTGTGCTGCTTGCTGCGCTGTTATATAGCGTTTTATTGATATGAAGTGGTGAATCTTAAGCTCTTGGACTTCTTGGTGTATTACATCTTACAAGTATTTAGAAGGATTGGAGTCATCATTAGCGACGAACCACGCATTAACGAGGAAATTCGAGTCCCTCAGGTGCGCCTTATTGGTCCAAAGGGCGAGCAAGTGGGAGTTATCGCAACCTCTGTCGCGTTAAACCTTGCAAGGGAAGCTAACCTCGATCTTGTCGAAGTTGCACCTACTGCTAAGCCTCCAGTAGCCAAGCTTATTGACTACGGTAAGTACAAGTACAACGAAAAGATTAAGGCTCGTGAAGCACGTCGTAATCAGACCGTCGCAGAGGTTAAGGAAATTCGTTTCCGTCTCAAGATCGACGATCATGATTTCGATGTGAAGAAAGGTCATGTGCTTCGTTTCTTGAACGGCGGAGACAAGGTAAAAGTAACTATTATGTTGCGTGGCCGTGAGCAATCTCGTCCGGTTGGTGGCGTTGAATTGTTGCGCCGACTTGCAGATGAGGTCTCTGAAAGTGGCACAGTAGAGTTTGCGCCAAAGCAAGAAGGTCGAAATATTATTATGACTCTTGCTCCAAAAGGCAAGAAAATTCATACACAGTCTGAGCAACGTCGTCGTGGCGCTGAATCTCGCGCTGAGCGTCAAGCTCGTCAGGCTGCTCGTCTTGCAGCTAAGCAAGAGGTTCAGTCACAAGCTGCAGCTGCAGTAAATGCTATGCAATCCGATCAACATCACAAGGAGGGCAGCAATGCCGAAGATGAAAACTAATTCCGCAGCGTCCAAGCGCGTTCGTCTTACCGGTACCGGTAAGGTGATGCACGATGGTAGCGCCATGCGCCACAACTTGGAGCACAAGTCGGCTCGTAAGCGTCGTGCTCTTTCTGAAGATAAAGTATTGGCTACTGCGCAGAGCAAGAAGCTTAAGGGCTTGCTCGTTAAGTAAGTAACAAGTAAGAATTGCTTGTAAACGAATACGCAATCGAAAATTTTTAAGAAAGCTGAGGAATACTTATGGCACGAGTAAAGCGCGCAGTAAACGCTCACAAGAAGCGTCGCGTTGTTCTTGAGAGGGCTTCTGGTTACCGCGGTCAGCGCTCCCGTCTTTATCGCAAGGCAAAGGAACAGCTGCTCCACTCATTTACTTATAACTTCCGCGACCGCAAGGCTCGCAAGGGTGATTTCCGCAAGTTGTGGATTCAGCGCATTAACGCAGCAGTTCGCGCTGAAGGCATCACTTACAATCGCTTCATTCAGGGCTTGCACTTGGCAGGCATCGAATTGGATCGTCGCGCTCTTGCTGAGCTCGCAGTTTCCGATATTGAAGCTTTCAAGGCTGTTGTCGAAGCTGCTAAGGCTGCATTGCCAGCTGATGTAAACGCTCCAGTTGAAGCCTGATTTTGCTTTAATAGAGTTCTATTTTAAGCCCACCAATTTAGGTGGGCTTTTTCTTTTAAATCAACAAATTTACTTATTAGCTATAATTATTTTTATGCGCTCAAATCTTGATTCTGACAATAGGGAAAATAATATTCCTGAAGAGTTTGCACTTCATATTCAACGCTTTATTGCGCATATTGATATTGAGCGTGGTCTTTCTAAAAAAACAGTATCTGCGTACGCTTCAGATTTGCAAGATTACACATGCTGGCTTTGCGACGAACGAAAAATAAAAGATATTGCTACTATTTCTCAATTAGATATTGAATCATACATTCGAACTTTGAATGAATTAGGGTTGGGGACTAGGACAGTTGCGCGTCGACTTGCAAGTATTCACGAGTGGCATCGCTTTATGCTTGCTCATGGTGACATACAAGCTGACGTTTCAGCGCAAGTAAAAGCTCCAAAACAAGCAGACTACTTGCCGGATGTTTTAAGTATTGAAGAAGTAAATAGAGTTATTGAAGCTGCAGGGAATTTTGGAAGTTCCGATGCTATTTCGATTAGAGATACTGCTCTTCTCGAGTTTTTATACGCTACTGGAGCGCGAATTTCGGAAGCAGTTGGCGTAAAATTCGAAGATATTGATTTAAACGAATCTGTTGTAAAACTTACAGGTAAAGGCTCTAAGCAGCGTTTAGTTCCGATTGGTGGTTGTGCTGTTCGTGCTCTTCGTAACTATATGGAGAAATCTCGCCCAGAATTAGCGTTAAAGGGCAAACGTGAATTGCACACAATTTTCTTAAATAAGAGAGGTAATGCACTTTCTCGTCAATCAGCATGGGCAATAGTAACGCAAGCTGGCGAGCGTGCAAAACTTGACAAACCATTGCATCCGCATACGCTGCGTCATTCTCTTGCCACGCATCTTATTGCAGGTGGTGCTGATGTGCGCACAGTTCAAGAGCTTCTTGGTCACGCTTCCGTAACAACTACGCAAATTTATACGCATATTAGTCCCGACGCATTAGTTGAAGCTTACGTAATGAGTCATCCTCGAGCTAAATAATTTTATGCTCAGAGTTTCGTGAGTATACCTGTTGATAAAGTGGGGAACATGCCTACTGATTTACTTGGACGCGAATACGAAACTTTTCATGCACCAGAGCCGTTAACTTCACATGGTCCTGCTCGCATTATTGCAATGTGCAACCAGAAAGGTGGAGTTGGTAAAACTACAAGTTCCATTAATATTGCTGGCGCACTAAGTCAGTATGGTCGTCGCGTTTTGATTGTTGATTTCGATCCGCAAGGTGCGGCAACAGTTGGACTTGGAATTAACGCAAATGCGCTTGATAATACAGTTTATACGGCATTATTTGATTCGTCTGTAGATGTTCACGACGTAATTCGTCATACTGAAACAGAAAATATTGATATTATTCCTGCAAATATTGATTTATCTGCAGCTGAAGTTCAGTTAGTAACTGAAGTAGGACGAGAGCAAATATTAGCAGGTGTATTGCGCAAAGTGTGCGACGAATACGATGTTATTATAGTCGATTGTCAGCCTTCTCTCGGCTTGCTTACTGTAAACGCGTTAACGGCAGCTGATGGTGTGATTATTCCACTTGCTGCAGAGTTTTTTGCTCTTCGAGGCGTGGCTCTTCTTATGCAATCAATTGAGAAGGTACAATCTCGTATTAATCCAAATCTTAAAGTATTTGGAGTTCTTGTCACTATGTACACTCGCACACTTCATAGTGAGGAAGTGTTGCAGCGCATTTATGAAGCTTTCCAAGATCGCGTTTTGCACTCTGTGATTTCGCGTTCTATTAAGCTGCCAGATTCTACAGTTGCTGCAGTTCCTATCACTATTTTTGCTCCTGAACACAAGACTGCAAAAGAGTACCGCGAAGTTGCGCGTGAGCTTATTGCTAAAGGTGTTGTTGCGTAAGTTCTTGTTGTTCTGCGTTAGTGTGGATTAAAAGCTGTCTGCGCTCACTAGTAAAATCGGTGCGGTTTGGCAGTTTACCTATTTGGGTGCTTGTCAATAATGTATATAGCTACTGTTTCAGCCGATATTTATAGCTTAAGCGGTTGCATGTTAATAATTACTTAAACGCGAAGAATGGAAGAGGTTTGTGATGACTGTTCGCGGTGATATTCGAAATGTGGCAATTG
Organism: Gardnerella sp. DNF01189; assembly: GCF_049244195.1. Lineage (NCBI taxonomy): Bacteria > Bacillati > Actinomycetota > Actinomycetes > Bifidobacteriales > Bifidobacteriaceae > Gardnerella > Gardnerella sp. DNF01189. The sequence continues at coordinate 62,702 of NZ_CP058385.1, forward strand.
TGGCGCACGTAGACCACGGTAAGACCACTCTGGTAAACGCCATGCTTCAGCAGTCGCACGTATTTTCTGAGCGTGAAGAAGTTCCAGATCGCGTTATGGATTCCAATGATTTGGAACGCGAAAAGGGCATTACTATTCTTGCTAAGAACACTGCTGTGCAGTACACAGGTCCATTAGCTGAAAAGTATGGTCATCCAGAAGGTATCACTATTAACGTTATTGATACTCCAGGTCACGCTGATTTCGGTGGTGAGGTCGAGCGTGGTATCTCTATGGTTGACGGCGTTGTTTTGTTGGTTGACGCTTCTGAAGGTCCTCTTCCACAGACTCGCTTTGTGCTTCGTAAAGCTTTGGAAGCTAAGCTTCCTGTTATTTTGTGCGTAAATAAGGTAGATCGTCCAGATGCTCGTATTGAAGAAGTTGTTGGCGAATCTACAGATTTGCTTCTTGGCTTGGCTCAGGATGTTGTCGAGGAAGGTATTGACCTCGATCTCGACGCTTTGCTTGATTTGCCAGTAATTTATTGCGCTGCTAAAGCTGGTTATGCTTCTGTTAATCAGCCTGAAAATGGTGGTTTGCCAGATAACGATAATTTGGAGCCATTGTTTGATTCTATTATTTCGAACATTCCAGCTCCTGAATACGAAGAAGGTGCTCCTCTTCAAGCTCATGTTGCAAACATTGATTCCTCTGACTTCTTGGGTCGTCTCGGTTTAGTGCGAATTTACAACGGAACTTTGGAAAAGGGCAAGACTTACGGTCTTTCTCGCGTCGACGGTTCCATTGAAAACTTCCGTGTTTCTGAGCTTCTTCGCACTCAAGGTTTGGAGCGCACTCCTGTAGCTTCTGCAGGTCCTGGCGACATTGTTGCTGTTGCTGGCGTAAACGACATTATGATTGGCGAAACTATCGTTGACCAAAACGATCCAAAGCCGCTTCCATTAATTCATGTCGACGATCCTGCAATTTCTATGACTTTCGGAGTAAACGATTCTCCTCTTGCTGGAACTGAAGGCAAGGATCATAAGCTTACTGCTCGTATGATTAAGGATCGTTTGGATCGCGAGCTTATTGGTAACGTTTCTATTAAGGTTATTCCAACTGAGCGTCCAGATGCTTGGGAAGTTCAAGGTCGTGGCGAGCTTGCTTTGGCTGTGCTAGCTGAGCAGATGCGTCGCGAAGGCTACGAGCTTACAGTTGGTCGTCCTCAGGTTGTTACCAAGACTATTGATGGTCAAATTAATGAGCCTATGGAAAGCACTACGATTGACGTCCCAGAAGAGTACATGGGTACCGTCACTCAGCTTATGGCTGATCGCAAGGGTCGCATGGATTCTATGAGCAACCACGGTTCTGGTTGGGTTCGTTTGCAATTTACTGTTCCTTCGCGTGGTCTTATCGGTTTCCGCACTGCTTTGCTTTCTGCTACTCGCGGAACTGGTATTGCAAGCTCTATTTCCGCCGGTTATGCTCCATGGGCTGGTCAGATTGTGACTCGTCAGAATGGTTCCATGGTTTGTGACCGCAAGGGTGTTGCAACTCCTTATGCTATGCAGCGTTTGCAAGCTCGTGGCGTATTCTTCGTTGATCCACAAAGCCCAGTTTACGAAGGACAAATCGTTGGTATTAACAACAAGCCAGATGAGCTGGATGTAAACATTACGCTTGCTAAGCACATGACTAACATGCGTTCTTCAACCGCTGATGTTCTCGAGACCTTGACTCCGCCAATCAAGATGAGCTTGGAAGAGTCTCTTGACTTTGCTAACGAAGACGAATGCGTGGAAGTTACACCTGAAGCAATTCGCGTGCGCAAGATTATTTTGAGCCGTGACGAATGGTATAAGTGGCGTGCTAAGCAGCGTCGTCAAAACAACAACGCTGCATGATAATCGCAATATACCAATTAGTAATGGAACGTTAGGTTTTATTATGTCGTCGAAACCGTGGTCGCATCGCTTGCCTTCGTGGGGCAGGTATGCGACCACGTGTGTTTCTGCAGTAATATGCGCGTTGATTGGTACTTTTGCTCATCGCTGCGGTGCAATGGATAACATTCCTTACGGATTCGTATTATCTATGCTTTTGCTGTTTTTGTCTGCTTGGTGTGCAAGATCTCGTAGTGGTTGGAGTGGATTACTTATTCACGCAATAGTTTTCTCCGCGTTTGCTTGGATTCTCGCATTAGATTTTATTGGCAGTGCAATTCTAGTACCTGTTGGTTTCACAATACCGTTGCCATGGTGTTCGCAATATGTTGGATATTTTTGGCTTTACGGCGTTCTTGTTGCTCACTTAGTCTTGCTTTGTATGCCTCAGCGTTGGTTTGTTATTGAATAGTGAAATGAGCAAAGAATTTGCAATAATTTAAGCGTGACTTCGCTGTGAATTTTGCATACAAAGAAGTATTAAGCAGTATTTTTTACAGTAGTCTTGATTACAATATTCTTAACTGCAACAGTTTTTAAGGAATACTTATGAATAGTAGTAACAGTAAGTTCTCACGTAAATTATGCTATTTAGGGCCGGAAGGTTCTTTTACTCATCAAGCAGCTTTAAAAGTTCAGCAGCAGTTACAATCATTTGAGAATTTGCGACTTATTCCAATTGCTTGCGAGAATGTTCTTAGTATTGCTAGTGAAATTGAAGAGCATAACAATTGGGGTGTTATTGCGTGGGAAAACAATATTGAGGGCGTTGTAATACCTAATTTAGATTTACTCATTGATGCAAAGAATATGGTTGGTATTGCTCGCGTAGGAGTCGATATTAGTTTTGATGCTGTTATTTGCAAGTCAGATTCAATCGATAACTGTTCTACTATTGTTGCTCATCCGCATGCGTTGGCACAATGTCGTAAGTTTGCTCAAGAGCGTGGATTGAAAGAAAAAACTGCGTCTTCAAATGCTGCTGCTTGTAGGGATTTAGTTCCTGGAGAAGTTGCTTTATGCCCTAAAATTTGTGCTGATTTATACAATAGGCAGATTGTGAGTGAAGCAGTTGAAGATTTTTCTGGCGCGCGAACTGAGTTTTTAGTGCTAGCTCCTCGAGATCAGGCTTTAGATTTTGTTAATGTGCAGCGAGAAAACTTTTCATCATTTTCCTCAATTATTGCATTTATTCCGCGTTGCACAGGTGCTGGCGTGTTAGCAAATTTGCTTGATGTTGTGCGTGATCATGGTCTTAATATGACTTCCTTTATGTCTAGACCGATTAAAGGGCGAGGCGGTTTATACAGTTTTATTGCAACTGTTGATTCTGCTCCTTGGGATTCTATGTGTAAAGATATGATTCAAGAGGTTGTTGAACATGGTGATTGGGTTCGAGTTTTAGCAGTGTATTCTTCTGATAAACGCAAGAATCCGGTGATGGATGATTGGATGCTACCTCATGGTGGAGTGTGCGTTGAACCTTCAGTTGATGCTTTACGTAATTTGAACGTAATGCGTGCAGAAAGAGAATTATTATGGTAGACGATGCTGAATTTTCTCAAAATTTTTCTGTTGGTATTGTAGGTCTTGGTCTTATTGGTGGATCTCTTGCAAAACGACTTGCTAAACTGGCAAATTGCAACGTATATGCATGGAATCGTCATAATGAGCCTTATGACGAAGCTAAAAGTTTAGGAATTACTTGCGTAGACAATGTGCAAGATTTAGCTAAACTTCGTCCAAATGTTTTGATTTTATGCAATGCTTTAGCCGCTATGCCAAGTATTTTGCATGAAGTTGCACCTTATATTGACAAATCTTGCACAACTATTAGCGATGTTGGTAGCGTAAAAACTTTAGTTAGAAATCAGGTTGCTGCAGCAGGTTTGCAAGATTGCTACGTTGGTGCGCATCCGATGGCTGGTAGTGAATTTACTGGTTGGAAAGCTTCTAGTGGTGAGCTTTTAAATGGTGCTTTGTGGGCTTTAACTGTTGATGATTCTACTGAGTTTTGGCGAGTTAGAAATATTTTGCAAATGATTGTTTCGCTATGCAAGAATCGCGCAATAGTTTTGGATGATGCAACGCACGATAATTCTGCAGCTCTTATTTCTCATATGCCTCATGTTGTTGCAACAGCTCTTGCAAACGTATTATGTGAACAATCTAATCGTGCTATTGCTTTACAACTATCTGCAGGTTCCTGGCGAGATATGACACGAGTTGCTCTTACTGATCCTCAACGCACTCGTGCTATGGTAAGTGAAAATCGGCATAATACTGCGAAATTATTGCGTTCCGTAATTTCTGAGCTAACTTTTGCTGCAAATATGTTAGATAATGATGTTGAAACCGCGGATGCTTTAGAGCAAGAGTTTTTTGCTAAAGCTCAATCTTGGAGAGAATATAAATACTTGCAGCGCAACTCGTCTAAAACTAGTATGCAACAAAGCGATGCTGCAAATAGCAGATTGTGGAAGTATGATTCTCAAATCAATTGGCAGCAGGAATTATTAGAATCCGCGCGCTTAGGAGAATCCATTGTTGAACTTTCCGGATTTAACATCAACGAATCTTCGCAACTGCTATTGCGCTCAGATGCTTCCTTGAGAAATGTGTAAAACTTGCTCCTTATCAGACAATTCTACAGACTAAGCGGCTTTTGGAATTTGCGTTCTGGGATTGGCTTTAAACGGTAAATAGTTTTGGCATCAATGAACATTTCTTCGGCAGCTCTAGTGCCGTTTGCTGCAGGATCTCGAAGTAAATGAAGCATTACCCCGTCCCACTCGAGTACGTGCCCAATTGCATCATGATACTCGATTTTTTGTGTTCCATTGTTATTGTCTTCTATAATTTTGTAAGTTCTTACTACTATGCGCGAGCCTGCAGGTATTTGCTGTGGTAGTGTAGTTAAATTCCGTGTTTGTGTGTTCATAACATGCTCCTTGTTGTATTATGCATGTGACTGAAGTATATGGCAAACGTTTTGTTTTAAACTTTTATGGAAGGGTGAGTTAAGTATGAGCAACAATAAATTTGTTTCTGAAAATTTCTTAGGCTTACCTTCTAAATATATGAGTTTAATAGATGATTATATTGATTATGTTCGTGCTAATAAAGGCTTGGGTGAACGCACGCAGAAAGCTTATGCCAGTGATATTTTGCAATGTTTAGCATGGTGTAATCGGCACGGATTTAATAATATTTCGGAGCTTACTACGGATGATTTGCGTTCGTGGATGGCTGATGAGTCGCGAAGTCATGCGCGTTCAAGTTTGGCTCGCAAAGTAGTTGCGGTGCGTGGTTTTTTTGCGTGGTGTCAGCATGTTGAATACATAAGCGGTAATCCTGCAGAAATTTTAATGACGCCAAAAATTAAAAATATGCTGCCATCTGTTTTGGATGAATATCAAGCAGAATCATTAATGAATAATGTTGATTCTAAAGCTAATGTTTCAACTTCGTGTCCCAAAAATCAGAAAGCTATAGGACTTCGCAATGCTGCAATTCTGGAGCTTTTATATGCGACTGGTATTCGTGTTGGTGAGCTTACTAGTTTAAATATTCAGGATATTAATTTTTCCTCGCACACTATAAAAGTTACTGGTAAGGGAAATAAGCAGCGTGTTGTGCCTTTTGGGGTTCCTGCTTATAAAGCTTTATCTGCTTGGATTTCTAAAGATGGACGAGAAATTTTATTGCGAAATTCTGTTGAAGAGGCAGTATTTCTTGGTACTCGCGGAAAGCGTATTGATCAGCGTTTGGTAAGGCAGATTGTGCATGACGAGGCTAAAAGTGCGCATGTTCCGGATATTTCTCCTCATGCTTTGCGGCATAGTGCTGCTACGCATATGTTGAATGGAGGGGCAGATTTACGCGAAGTGCAGGAATTATTGGGTCATTCATCGCTTAATACTACTCAGCGTTACACTCATGTTTCTATTGAATCTTTAAAACGTAAGTATTCTCAAGCTTTTCCGCGTGCATGATAGTAAATGTTTTAAACATTCAATTATTCATATTTAACATGTTTTTTACATAATAAATATGTTAATTTACATTTTTGTAATATACATATATCTATAAAAAACAATAAATTTTACTATATAAATAATAAAATTTTCGGTATTTATAATTAAATCTAGACTTAAATAATTAATTATTACTAATATACAATATTTTTTTCAATTTTCTTTTACTATTGCATTGTTTGTAAAAATACGTATCATTGAATTTTAATCAACGAAGAGGCCTCGTCATTGGCTTGCGAGAATCCATCTGGCAATAAAAACCGGATGGATTTTTATGTTTTAGCTGATGTTTGGCTTTTTTGTGATATGACAATCCTGCCTACCAGACGTTAGGAGAAAAATATATGAAGAATAAGGCTTTGGCTTTCGCTGCTGCTGCCTGCTCGCTGGCAATGTTACTTGGTGGCTGTGGCTCTTCCGCTAAGAATGCACAAACAAACGGTGGCAAGGTTATTATTACCGTTTCAAACTCTGAGCCACAAAACGAATTAGTCCCTGGAAATATTAACGAAAATGCTGGCGCTCGTCCTGCCATGTTGGTTAATTCCACGTTGGTAACTTTCGATGAAAAAGGTAATCCTGTGAATGAGGATGCTGAAAGCATCACTCCAAATGCTGATGCTACCCAGTACACCGTGAAGGTTAAGAAAGGAAAGAAGTTCAGCGATGGCACTCCTATTACAGCCGAAAGCTTTGTGAAAGCTTGGAGCTTCGTCGCTAACGCTAAGAATGCTCAGAAGTGTGCTTCCTTCTTCCAAACCATTAAGGGTTATGCTGATTTGCAGAAGGATGGTACTAAGGGTGACGAACAGCTTTCTGGTTTGAAGGTTGTTGATGAAAATACTTTTACCGTTGATTTGGAACAGCCAGATTCTGTATTCCCAATTAAGGTTGGCTACTTGGCATTTGCTCCACTTCCGGAATCCTTCTACAAGGATCCAAAGGCTTATGGCGAAAAGCCTGTTTCTTCTGGTCCATACTTGTTCAAGTCTTGGGATCACAACAAGCAGATTGAAGTTGTGAAGAACCCAGATTACGATGGTCCACGTAAGGCTCAGAATGATGGCGTAACTTTCAAGGTTTATACAGATGGTAACGCTGCATACCGCGATGTGCAGGCTGGAAACCTCGATATGACTGATAATATTCCAGATACCCAAACTAAGACTTTCCAGAAAGATACAACTGTTAAGGCTTACAACCGTCCAGGTTCTGTAATCCAACAGTTCACTATTCCTTCAAGTCTCCCGCACTTTGATGTAAAGACTGAAGAAGGTAAGCTTCGTCGTCAAGCTATTTCTATGGCTATAGACCGTAAGGTGATTATCAACAAGATTCTCAATGGCACTGCTTCTCCTGCGAACGAATTTACTTCTCCATTGACTCCAGGCTATAAGGCTGATCTTAAGGGTCATGAGAACGTAGAATTTAATGCAAAGAAAGCTAAGGAACTTTGGGCTAAGGCAGATAAGATTTCTAAGTATGATGGATCTCTTACTTTCTCCTACAATGCCGATGGAAATGCAAAGTCTGTGTTTGATGCTGTTGTGAATTCCCTCAAGAATAATCTTGGAATCAAGGCTGAGACCACTCCAATTCCTACATTCCAGGAATTCCGTAATGCTTGCGCTAAGCGTCAGATTAAGGGTGCATGGCGTGCAGGTTGGATGCCAGATTATCCAAGTGCAGAAAATTACTTGACTCAGGAATTTGCTTCCGTTGCAGCTGATGGCAATGGTTCCAACGAAGGTGATTATAAGAATCCAAAGTTCGACGATTTACTTAAGAAAGCTGCATCTGCTAAGCCAGAAGAGGCTATTAAGCTCTATCAGCAAGCAAACGAAATCCTTCTTGAGGATCTTCCATCTGTCCCATTGTTCTACTCGAACGCTAAGGCTGTGATGGTTCCAACTTTGAAGGGCTTCACAATGGATTGGCAGAATATGCCGCTGTACTATCAGCTTCACAAATAAGCTGGTAGCTAATTAAGAAAACAGCATAGTGTTACATACTTTTTAGAAAGTTAGTAGGTAACACTAGTTGGTTCCTCTTAATAATTTAATATCGCTTATTGCGAAATTGCTGCTCCAGCTAAACTAGTTAAATAAAACTATTGAGCTGGAGCGGCACTTTGTTGTTTTTTGAGTAAGTTTTAACAATTCAAGGAGAATTCGATGGGTAAGTACATTCTGCGTCGTATTTTGCAGATGATTCCTGTTGTTCTCGGCACAACATTATTAGTTTATGCTTTAGTATTTGCTTTGCCTGGAGACCCAGTAAAAGCAATGTTTGGAGAAAAACCTGTTAATCCTGCAGTGGCTGCACAAATACGAGCCGAGTATAACTTAGATAAACCATTTATTATTCAATATTTACTTTTCTTAAAGAATGCTCTTACCCTCGATTTTGGTCATACTTTTGCAGGTCAACCAGTTATCGATGAAATTGGTCGTGCATTCCCGGTTACTGTTCAACTAGCAATTATGGCATTCGCTTTCGAGGCAATATTTGGTGTCATATTTGGCATAATTTCAGGTTTGAAGAAAGGCAAGTGGTATGACAGTGTGATTCTGGTTGTATCTCTTCTTCTTATTTCTGTTCCAACATTTGTGACAGGTTTCGTAGGACAATACTTATTTGGTGTTAAATGGCGCATATTACCAGTTACAGCTAGTAACGATCCTGGATTCTTCGATTTGCTTCTTCCTGCAATGGTTCTTGGTTCTGTGTCTATGGCGTATATCATTCGACTTACAAGATCTGAAATTTCTTCAAATATTTCGCTCGATTATGTGCGTACAGCTCGTGCAAAGGGCTTAAAAGAAGGCTCTGTTATTGTTCGTCACGTTTTGCGCAACTCGCTTATACCTGTCGTCACCTTCTTAGGTCAGGATTTGGGTGCTCTTATGGGCGGTGCAATGATTTCGGAAACGATCTTCAACATTCATGGCGTTGGATTCCTCACATATCAAGGGATTCTAAAAGGAGAAGGAAACCTTGTTGTTTCCATTGTCACGCTTTTGACATTGATATTTGTATTTAGCAATTTTCTTGTTGATATGTTGTACGCGGCTCTTGATCCGCGCATTCGTTACGCGTGAGGGGAGTACACTATGGAAGATAATTTGATGAAAAATGATTTGATTGCAAATAATGCTTCAAATTGCGATATATTACCGGGGCAAGAACGCTACGTTGCACCATTAGACGATACGCCTATTCAAGAAGTGGATTCCGTAGACGAATCCGCTGCTGCAACGAGTATGTGGGCAGATACTTGGAGAACTTTGCGCAGAAATCCATTGTTTATTGTTTCTGCAATTTTGATTATTGCAATTATTTTTGTTGCGTTCTTCCCAAGCATTCTTACAAAGCACAATCCTAATTATTGCGTTTTGGAACACTCTCTTGAGCCAGCTTCAGCCGCGCATCCATTTGGTTTTGATATGCAAGGTTGCGATATTTATGCTCGAGTTGTTTATGGTACTCGTACATCGCTAAGTGTTGGTTTGCTTGCAACTATTTTGGTTGTACTTGTTGGTTCTTTAATTGGTGCGTTAGCAGGATTCTTCGGAGGCTGGGTTGATACTATTCTCAGCCGAATAACTGATATCTTCTTGGCTTTACCAATGCTTCTTGGTGCAATCGTAGTTTTACAAATGTTCCGTACATCTAAATCAATTTGGAAAATTGTGCTTGTTATGGTGCTTTTTGGATGGGTTAGCGTTGCTCGTATTGCACGAAGCGCTGTTATGGAATCAAAAAATCTTGAATTCAATACCGCATCTACTGCTTTAGGATCTACTCCAATACGTAATCTTTTCAAACACATTATCCCGAACTCTTTGGCTCCAATCATTGTTGTTGGAACAACTTCGCTTGGAACTTATATTGTGTTGGAAGCAACATTAAGCTTCCTTGGAATTGGTTTACCAAGTACTACTGTCAGCTGGGGTGGAGATATTTCTACCGCTAGAAATGTTCTTACTACGAACCCAGAAGTCTTGTTCTATCCGTCTATTGCACTCGCAATTACTGTGCTCGCCTTTATTATGATGGGTGATGCTGTAAAGGATGCATTAGATCCGAAGAGCCGTAAGGCGTGAATTTAGCGTGGAGGAATAAAACTTATGAATACAACACGTAAAGATATAGACATTCGCGCCATGCAGCTAGAGCAAGGGCCATTGTTGGAAGTAAAAAATCTCCAGGTTGATTTCACAACAGACTCAAAAAAAGCTGTTCATGCTGTTAGAGATGCTAGCTTCTGTGTTTATCCTGGTCAGTGGGTTGCAATTGTAGGTGAATCTGGTTCAGGAAAGTCCACTTCTGCAATGGCTGTTCTTGGTCTTCTTCCTGGAACCGGTCATGTTACAGGTGGATCTATTAAGCTCAAGGGTAAAGAAATTAGCAGTTTGAAGCCAAAAGAGATTGCTGCCTTGCGTGGTACTGCAATGGGCCTAGTTCCGCAGGATCCTATGAGCAACTTGAACCCTGTGTGGCGTATTGGCGAACAAGTTAAAGAAGCATTAATCGCAAATGGTGTTGACGTTGATCACGAGAAGCGTTCTTCATTAGCTGAGGCTCTTGCAGGCGATTCTGTTCAAGTCAAAAGCAATGAGGATGAAACATTCCTTGGCTCTAAAGAATTACCAGATTTGATTGAAGTTGCTAAGAAAGCTTTGAAAGAAGTTGGGCTTGATGAGCATAACGATGCTGAAAAGTTCAATGAAGCTATTGATTACTACAAGAAAGAGTGGGTTCCAGGCTCTGAAACTCGTTGGCGCGTAGCAGACGATTTAATCAAATATGGTGTAAATGACGACAAAGCTTGGGAAATTGCCAAAAAGTATGTTGTAGGTGCAAGCGTTGAAGATCGTATTGCTGGTTTGCTCGATGAAGCTGGTTTGCCAGATGCTGCAACTCGTGCACGTCAGTTCCCACATGAGTTTTCCGGTGGTATGCGTCAGCGCGCTTTGATTGCTATTGGTTTGGCTTGCCGACCGGACTTGCTTATTGCAGATGAGCCAACTTCCGCTTTGGATGTTACTGTGCAAAAGCGTATTCTTGACCATTTGCATACACTAACTGATTCGCTCGGAACTTCTGTTCTCTTCATTACACACGATTTAGGTTTGGCTGCCTCTCGCGCGCAGCATGTTGTTGTTATGTATAAGGGTCGTGTTGTTGAGTCTGGCCCATCGTTGGAAGTTTTGCAGCATCCTCAGCATCCGTATACAAAGAGACTTGTTGCTGCCGCTCCAAGCTTAGCTTCTCAGCGCATTATTTCTGTTAAAGAACACGGTGGTAACGCTGATAACTTGCTTGAGCATCATGTAGTAGGTGAGCAAACTCTCGAAAAAAGTGAGCATATTATTACTGTGGATCACTTAACTCGTGAGTTTAAGCTTCCTCGCAAGAAAGAGCTTTTTAAGGCTGTTGACGACGTTTCATTCTCTATTAAGCGTGGTACGACGTTAGCTATCGTTGGTGAATCTGGTTCAGGTAAATCTACTGTTGCGAATATGGTTTTGCGACTTCTTAAGCCAACAAGTGGAACTGTTACTTACGAAGGTAAGAATATTTCCGATTTAAAGGGTTCGGATTTGCTTGACTTCCGTCGCCATGTGCAGCCAGTTTTCCAGAATCCGTATGGTTCTTTGGATCCTATGTACTCAATTTATCGTTCAATTGAAGAACCTTTGCGTATTCATAAGATTGGTGATAAAAAGAGTCGTAAAAACCGTGTGGTAGAGCTTCTAGACATGGTTCGTATGCCTGCTTCAGTTATGACTCGATTCCCGAACGAACTTTCTGGAGGACAGCGTCAACGAATTGCGATTGCTCGTGCTATGGCTTTGGACCCAGATGTTATAGTTTGCGATGAAGCTGTATCTGCTTTGGATGTGCTTGTGCAAGATCAGGTTTTGCACTTGCTTAACGATTTGCAGGCGGAGCGTGGTTTGAGCTATTTGTTCATCACACACGATTTGGCTGTCGTTCGTCAGATTGCAGACGAAGTTGTTGTTATGCAGCATGGAAAGCTTGTTGAGCATGCAACTACAGATGAGGTATTCGATCATCCACAGATGGAATACACTCGCGATTTGCTTGATGCAATTCCAGGAGGAAATTTGGAACTTGGTTTAGACTAAATAGTACAAGCTGATAAAAAGGTGCAGGTTTTATAGAATCTGCACCTTTTTATTTTTCTATTAATTCCGTGTTTATTGGTTGAGTAATCCATAACTTGTAATCTGTGTTGGTTGCGTGATTTATGTCTGTTGCTTAGTGGTGGAGCTGTTTGTGTTGTGTACATATTAGAGTTGATTACATGATTACAATTACGACTTCGAATTTAAACGGTATTCGTGCAGCTGAGCGCAAAGGTATGCTTAACTGGTCTGACGCGCATACTCCAGACGTGTGGTGTATGCAAGAAGTGCGCGCTCCGCAGGATGCAATCGACCCAATTATGACAAAAATTGAAATGGGATATTGTACGTCTGAAAATATCGTAAATTCTATAAAAAACGATAATTTTACTTATACAAATGAAGTTTGCCGTGTAAAAGGTCGAGCTGGAGTAGCTCTAGTTACGTCTCTTCCTGTAGTTGAAAAACGCTACGGTTTGCCTGGTTTAAGTGAGGATGTTGATTCTGGGCGATGGGTTGAAACTGACGTGCGTACCCCTGAAGGGTATGAAATTACTATTGCTTCTGTGTATGTTCATGCTGGAAATGTGGACGATCCGCAAAAAATGCAACAAAAATTCCGCTTTTTAGACACAATGCTTATACGCTTGGGGGAGCTTCGAAATATTGCAGCAAGTGGCGGAAATCAAGCGATTTTGTGCGGTGACTTTAATATTGCGCATACTTCACTTGATATTAAAAACGCTAAGGCTAATGAAAAAAGTGCAGGATTCTTGCCAGAGGAACGCGCTTATATTGATCGCTGGATTAACGAATATGAATTTGTGGACGTTATGCGCATGCTTGCAGGAGATATTCAAGGACCATACACTTGGTGGAGTCAGCGCGGTAAAGCTTTCGACAATAACGTTGGCTGGAGATTAGACTACCAGTTCGCAACTCCTGAAATTGCGGAAAGCGCTCGCGGATTTGTGATCGATCGTGCTGAAAGTTATGAGGCAAGATGGTCGGATCACGCGCCTTTAACCATAAAATACGGTGTGTGATTATTAATCACATTAACTGAAATAAATAAAGTAATAGCATTTGCTCATATGCATATTTTCAGTGCTTTGTTTATGATAATCTGGTGAAGTTGAGCAATTTACGACGATTAGCATTATGCTTATTGTTGTGCTTGTTGTTTTAAGAAATGAGGAATAATGGGTTGGTTATTTGGCCGACATGAAGAAGAAAAATCTTCAAAAGTTGAAGACAAAATCGTAGAGGTAAAAACTGGTCCATGGGATTTCAATGATGAAGATGCTCCTGATTTTAGCGATTATCTAGATTTTGGTTCAATCTATATCCCATATTTTCAAGGCATTGAGTTGCGAGTAAAAAAGCAGCATGAAACATCGCAAGTTCTTGGTATGACAGTAACTTATGGTTCTTCAAGCGTAGAAGTTGAAGCTTTTGCTGCGCCTAAAACATCTGGTATTTGGCTAGAAGTGTGCAAAGATTTGCTTGATGGTAATAGTCAAGCGTGTACAGTACAAGGCGAATTTGGTACTGAGCTACTGTTACCTGTAAAAGTTGGAGAAAAAACCATTACAACGCGTATTGTTGGCGTTGATGGTCCTAGGTGGATGCTTCGCGGAGTATTCTCTGGACCTGCAGCAACAGAGCTTGCAGATAATAATAACGAAACAAAACAATTAGACGAATGGTTTAAGGGGATTGTTGTAAATCGTGGTGAAGAGCCGCTTGCGCCTCGCGATTTTATTCCTATGCATGATCCAGTAACTAGAGAAGAAAAAGAAGCTGCTTTAAATGCAGAAAATAGCGGTAAAGATGGGGAAAATAATACGTCTGATGAAGATGCTAATAATGCACTAAAAAAAGACGATAAACCATTAGGTTACGACCAACAAGTAGAAGTAAAAACTACGCTTACACGCGGTCCAATGTTTGCTGAAATTAGATAATGCAAATAGTAGAAAGTTAATTGAATGGATTCACAAGAATCTTTACAGAAATCCGAAGAAGAGTTTTCTTCGCAAGAGTTTTCAAATGCAGTAAAACTCAACGATTCTGCGCAAACCAACGATTCTGCGCAAACCAAAAAACGCTCAGGACTAGCGACATTGGCTTCAATTGGAGCCGAAGGATCTACATTTTCTGTAATTGATTCAATGGGTGGCGTTCGAGGCGTAATCGAATCCATGCTTCCAGGCTTGCTGTTTGTTATTTGCTTCGTTGTAACACGAAATGTGCAAACAACGGTTATTGTTGCAGCTGTGATTGCTGTTTTGCAAGTTGTGATTCGTCTTATTCAAAGGCAATCGCTTATGGGAGCAATTAGTGGGCTTGTTTCCATTGGAATCTGCCTTGTTTGGGTGTGGACGAGTCACCAAGCGCGCGACTACTATATGATGGGCTTTATTACGAACGCTGTTTATGGTGTGCTTCTTGCTATTTCGCTGATTGTGCGCGTGCCTGCTTTAGGGCTTGTGATTGAGTCAATTCGCAAAATGCCTACGGAAAACTTTGGCTCGTGGCTTCACGAATGGCTCGATTATAAGCCGCTTAAGCGAGCGTATATGTATGTGACAGGATTGTGGATTGCTGTTTTTGTGCTGAGGCTCGTTTTGCAAGTGCCATTATATTTGACGAATCACGTTGTGTGGCTTGGTACCGTTCGCTTGATTATGGGATTGCCGTTCTGGGCACTCGCAATTTGGGTTTCTTACTTGATTATCGCAACGCCGTTTATGCGTCTTCACCATAAAAATCGCGAAGAAAATTATCGCGAAGAAAAGCAGATTGACGAAGATGAAAACGATGTAAATTCAGTGAAGTAAAATCATCTTAACAAAAATCAGCGTTAGAAAATCAGCGTTAGAGAATCAGCTTAACAAAACGCAAAACTAAGGGGTAGTACATGCAAGTAACGATGCGAATCGAGCGATATGCGGATCAAGGTAGATGCGTAGGTCATCTCGAAGGACGCGTTGTATTCGTGCGATTTGCCCTTCCTGGTGAGCTGGTTGTTGTGCGCATGGATGAGCCGATGCGTGCAAAAGCGCACTTTTTTACTGGCGAAGTTGTAGAAGTTTTGGAGCCTAGTGCGGATCGTGTGGAGCCGCAATGGAAGCTCGCTGGTCCTTTGGCTCAGGGCGGCGGAGTTGGCGGCGCGGATTTAATTCACGTTTCTTTGCCTGGTCAGATTCGTTGGAAGGCTTCCGTAATTGCCAATCAATTCCAGCGTTTAGCGCATATGGATGTTGCGGAAAGCGATGTTAGTGTTGAGCGCATGCCAGGGGACGAGGAGCTTAACGGGTTTAATTGGCGTACGCGCATGGAGTTGGTTGCGGATGATGAAGGGCGATTGTCTATGCGTAAGCGCGAGTCGCATGATCGCATTGCGATTGATACTATGCCGCTTGCGTCGCGCGCAGTTTTGGTTGTTGCGGATTCTTTGGACTTGTGGAATCGTTCTTTTTCGCCAAATGCGCAAATTCGTCTTGCTGTTCCAGAGCCTAGGGTTGATGGTTTGGATTTTGGTGTTTCTGGCGATAAGGCTGCGCTTCTTAGTGCGATTGGCGAAAATTATGCGCTTATAGTAAATGATGAGTTGGTTGCAGGATCGGCATTGTTGCGCGAGCGCGTGCGAGTTGCTGTTAATGAAGATTTATCTCGTGCGCGTACTTTTGATTACGATGTTGATGGGCGCGGTTTTTGGCAGATTCATCGCGCAGCTCCAGAGCATTTGGTGAACTACGTTTTGGGATTAGTTCGTTCTGCACTTGGTGGGCGCACTAAGAATACTGTTTTGTGGGATTTGTATTCTGGTTCGGGTTTGTTTACGATTCCTCTTGCGACTTTGGCTAATGTTGGCGGAGATTCTGCTGGTGATGCAGGTTCCGTTGGTTCTGCAGAGCCAGCTCGCGTGCTTAGCATTGAGGGTGCGCCGATTGCTGTAAAGAACGCAAGGCGAAATATTGGACGCGCTGGTCTTAGCAGGGATGTTGTTGAAGCGCTTGAAGGGGATGTTGCGCAAACTCTTGAATCGCAGGTGTTTAAGGCGAGTAAGTCATCTAAGATTGTGCGCCGATTTGCGCATCCAGATGTTGTTGTGTTAGATCCTCCGCGCGCTGGTGCTAAAGCTCAAGTTTGTAAGCAGATTGCGAAGTCTGGAGCAAGAAGCGTTGTGTATGTTGCTTGCGATCCGACCAGTCTTGCTCGCGATGTTGGCACGTTTAAGGAGCTTGGCTACAGCGTTCAGTCTTTGCGTGCGTTCGATATATATCCCAACACTCACCACGTCGAGAGTGTCGTATTGATGTCAAAGGCTTAATAGGTGGGTGCAAATTTGCCCTTGTGTAGCAAGGCTTAGCGAGGGCTATCGTTAAAAGGTTTAATGCGAAGCGGCTTTAGGCTGGGTTCTTGCGGTTTTTGAGTGTGTTTTGGCTGTATGAGGGAACATGTCTACGTTCTAGGGTCGAGTGCACAAGATGGATAACGTTAAAAAGTGCACCCACCTTGCACCCAGCTGGTGAAGTGGGGATATACAGTATTACAAGCATAATATAGTAAGAAATAATATGATGTTCTAAATCAAAGTTTCAGAGTACAGAGCAATAGTTTCAGAGTTCAAAAGCAAAGCTTCATTGTATACAACACGTAATGAAGCTAGATTTCAAATTATCATGTGAAGAATCATGGAAGATATTATCTGAAATCATAAAATCATCACCTTCAAACCTTGTATATTTTAAAACCCGCGCGACTAATCAGCTAAATCCGCTAATTTAGGAGACTTAGTAGGCTCATGGTCTTGCAATCTAAAGCTCGAATTAATGCGAGGCTGAGATTATGTGAAATTGCAGGTAAGCCAGTAGGTGATTTACATCCAGTTTGCAATGGTATTAGTGAACTGCGTTTCGCTTTTGGACCAGGATATCGTGTGTATTTTGCACAAAAAGGCTCAAAGTTAATGCTATTACTTGCTGGTGGGGATAAAAGTAGTCAAAGTAAAGATATTAAGCAAGCGAAGATACTTCTTGCACAGTTAATTGAGGAGAAGAAATGGTAAATATAAGTAAATGGGATGCGAGTGAGTATCTTGAGGACGATGATGATGTTATTGCATATCTCAATGCTGCAGCAGAACTTAACGATCCTCGCTTGTTGCAAGCTGCTATAGGTGATATTGCAAAAGCTCGAGGAATGAAAGAGATTGCTCAAAAAGCTGAGGTTGGTAGGGAAAGCCTTTATAAAAGCCTAAGACGAGATGGCAATCCTAGCTTTCAAACTATTGCGAAGGTTGTTCAAGCGTTAGGTGGACGCATTGCAATAGAACCAGCAAATGCGTGACACACACAGTTATCGTGGCAAAAATCGCAAATCTAGCAAAATCTGCCACGATAACGTGCGTCCTGTTTACAGCGTCATGCAACAATTACAATGACTGAATTGTAAGGCGTAAGACTAGAATTACATACATTTTTAATACATTTAGTATATTAAATATATTTAGTTGATATTTGAAACAAAATGGCACTTATAGCAACAGAACAACAATTCCATATACATAAAACATCGTTTTATGATTTTATTGACATCCATATAAATTCAATAGTAGAATTTCTAATGTGTTGTTTAGTTGCACCGTAAAGATGCATGCAACTAGCGCTTTGCTAGTTTCTTTTATCAGTACGGTTGCTGATCATCATGGTTAATTAGGAGAGAAGATAAGATGAAAATTTGTTATAAAATGATAGCTACATGCTTTGCCTGTCTACTGATTGCTAATGGATTAGTAAATGTAGCATATGCCGATAATAATTCTGGCGTTACAACTCAAGAAAGTAGTTTTGTAAAAGTACGAAATTATATAGCATTCCAAGGTGAGCGTTTCAGATTACTAGATACATTCCAAGACCCAAATTCAGCAAAGCAAAACTTTTTATCTAAACATTTTAGTGTTATCAACAAGGCTAAGAAAAGTTATTCATTGCCTGAATTAACTGAAAAAACAGCAACAATTTATAAAAGCATTCTTTCACAAGAGGATGAAAAAAATACATTGAGAACAGACGCGACAGAATCTGTTGAATTTTTAGATTGGTATGAAAATAGATCTGAGAATGATGCAATACTTGCTGAACTTGAAAAAATAAATAAACAAATTTCTAATGGATTTCTATCTAAAGAAGAAGGCATAGAAAACGCTTATCTACTTTTGCCAACATTACCAGAAAATCATAATGATAAACCATATTACGCAGACCGTAGTTTAGGGATTAATGTTTCTGCCGCGAAAAAATATGCTGCAAAATATGCTGTAAAACCTAATCCAAAATACGGTTATAAAAAAAGAGGCTGGTGGATTTGGGAACGCGATGAAGATTGCACAAATTTTGCTTCTCAAATTTTGTACGCCGGTGGCGTATCAATGGATATGTATAATAATCCATCTAAAGGTTGGTGGTGGAAGGCACAGAATGACACTTCTATCTCTTGGGTTAATGCTAATACTTTCAAAAATTATATGGGAAGTGGCTACAATACAAAGCATTGGAAACAGCTTGTTCATTCTGTTGCTGACGGTGATTTTATCGGCGTTGATTATAACCAAGATGGAGAAGTTGATCATATCGGTTTCGTGTATCAAAAAGGTCGCGATGGTTTGAAGATTGCACAACATTCCACGAATTATTTAGCGTGGGATGGTGGATGGCCAAAACATGACGGAAAAGCTATTTATTATAGAGTACGTCGATAAATAGTAAAATTTTGTAACATTTTCATTTAAGAAGAATGTAAATAATGAATTTGCTAAAGAATATTTGTAAACGCAAGTGTGCGTGGTTATTGTTTATTCCACTTGACACTATATGCCTACTTACTCTGGCATATAGATATTTTATTAACACATCGAATGGGTATGTTTTATATGACGGTCTTGCATGGACTAGTGTAGTAAGTCTTGTATTGTTGGTTTGCGTTATTGCATTTTGTCGCGAGCGCAAACGCTGGATAATGTCAATAACACTAGTAGCGCTTTTCGTTATATCTACGCTTATTTGCATGTATGCGCAATCATTAGCAGAGCTATTACAAGTTCCTATGGTAAATTATGCATATTATCCCGGCTCTGAAGTAAATACAGTTCTTATATGCCTGAATTTTTGCGTACATAGTGTATTGGTTATGCTTCTTGCATTTAATAGTTATAAGACTTTCATCGAGAAAGAACAATCAGAAAATAGTGCATCTTGCAATATTGTTCCCGAGGAGAAAAAATTTAAAAATATTCATTCTTTCTGTGCAAAATATTTGTGGATTATTTTAGTAGTGATTGATGCTATAAGTATTGTATTACTTCTTCGATTTTGGTTTACAGGATTGCATGATGCAGTTAATTCAACATTGTATAAGGCAGTACAATTGTCTGGATTTTATGTGCCAATTTGCTTTGCAATTGCTGTGTTATCTTTGCGCAAAGATTCAATGCGATGGAAAGCATTAATACCTATTGTAATTATTATTTTTGATACATTAGGTACATTGCTATGGTCAAGTGATACAGAACTATTGTATGGGTATTCAATCAATCCATACCCTGGACCTCATATTTTCACTCTTGTTACTACGTGGAATTTCTACCTAATCACTTGTACAGCTTTTGCTTTAATGTTGCACAAATATAAGGAAAATGTACGATTAAAATCAGTTGATAGCGTTCAAAATAAAAAAGATTAGATGCTGATTCAATCTGCGCAATAATCGCGATTGTGCCTTGCAATTATTGTGCGGATTGAATTGAAGCCTCTTGGCGAGCAACATCAAGCGCTTTATTGAATGCGTCGCTAGTCCAACTTGCTCCAGCAACAACTGAAATATGCAAATCTTTCAACGGCTTTCCAACTATTTTACCTGGAATAGCGCCAGCAAAAGCATTCATGTGCTTTTTTGAAATCGGCGTAAACGGATGAGGAGTCATTTGCACATCGCTAATATTCCCATTTGCGACGCTTAAGCGCACATCAAAACTATCTTCTGCAACCGGACCATACGTAGCTTTGATTTTGTAATCGCCATCTTTGTAATTGCCAGTATCGGTTTTAGACTGGTTTTTAGAATCCCCAGAATCTTCACTTTGCGCAGAAGACTGAGATTGCTGAGCGCCAGCATCGTACTTCCCTGAAGGATTACCGCCATCATCCGCGCTTTGACCAGAATTGTCAGCGAACTCATCGTTCATAGGAACAGCTTTTGGCTCTCCACAAGCGGACAACATAGCAGATGATGCAGCTATAACAGCAAGCGCAGCAACAGTTTTGCAACTTTTTTGGATTCGACATCCTTCAGGGTGGATGCCCTATATCTAGCGACTGGCTAGGATTTCGACTCCAATTTCCCTTTTTTCAAAGGTAAGATACAGAACAAGAGAATAGTTTGAACTTAGACCAGCTTTGGGCTCTTTTAGTTTCATCATGGTTTTGAGTGATGCAGACTCAACGACGTATTCTTTGATCGCAAGTGTATCGCTTACCTCACTTCGGTCACATAAATCTAATATTGTCAGAAAGACGGGTGCATATATTATGCGAGTTCAGATAATCCAGAACTGCTAAGTTCGAGCCATCTTGTGATTGAGAGGCTCTCTAAAAAGTCGCGATCATGACTTATTACTAGCAGAGCGCCTTCAAACTGCGACAGCAAATCTCTCACCTCACGGAGGCTTTGAATATCTAGACTATTAGTAGGTTCATCTAAAACAATGAGTTGTTTTGGTGGGGTAGCTAGTAGGAGCTTCGCGAGTGAAAGTCTAAACTGCTCGCCACCCGAGAGTTCAGATACAAGGCTGTCAGGCGTTGCGCTGCTAAAATCAAGCCGAGCAATGACAGCGAATACTCGTTGCCGTTCAAGGTTGGGTATCCCTTGCACAAGCTCGTCCCAGATCGTTTTTGAGTGATCAAGATGTAGTGAGTTCTGAGAGAGAATACCAATACTTTCAAGATCAGGGGTCAAAGGTTCTGCCCAAGCCGGACCAGAGCACCTCAAGGAGCTATTGTTAATGCTTGCTATGAGGCGCGACTTTCCAACACCGTTAGCACCAACAAGTGCAACGCGATCGTCACCACCGATAATGGTTTGCCAGCCAGTGCATGAAGACAAACATATAATCTGACGCCTACTGCCCTCTTGATCTGACAGCAAACCGTCGAGACGCATAGTATGTTCTTTTTCGATGTTATTTTTTGCGGCCAATTCGGTCTCAGCGGCATCTTGGCGTTTCTCTGTTAACTGTGATCGTTGTCTGCTTAAGGTACCCTCAGACTTACTTTTGAGACCGTTCATAGACATTTTAGAGCCGCGCTTCTGAATCGATGCACGTTGATTACCGTTCCTACGAATTGATTGCCGTTGCTCTAATTCTCTAAGAGAACTTTTCAGCCTTTTTACCTCTTTTCGCGCTTTGTTAAGCTCGTGAGTGGCCTCAGCTCGCCTATTCTTTACATGGTTCAAGTAATCAGCGAAGGATCCATCTATCTGAGTCAATCTACCATCACGGATTTCCCAAATCTTGTCAAAGCAATCCATGATATTTCGATCATGTGTTGCCACGATAAGGGTGTATTTAAAGTCGGCAATAAAGCGCACCAGCCGCTCTCTTCCAGCGAAATCAAGGTTATTCGATGGTTCATCAAGCAAACAGATTCTCGGCTTGGCAATCTGAGCTCGCGCTAACCCCAAGTTCGCGAACTCACCACCAGAGATTTCTGAGATCAACCGTGAATACTCTAGTTGTGGGAACCATTCTTCTTTAACAGACTCAAGCAGGCTCGCAAGTTCCCATTTATCACTTAAATACGCTAAGTCCTCCTCATTATAATTACCTTCCTCAAGTCTTTCGGAAGACCTCAAGAACCACTCAACACCAAGAAACTCGGCAACCGTGCGATTATCATCAGGGCTACGATTCTGTGCCATGAAATACGGTGCGGATCCTAGGACTACGGAGCCATGAGATGGAGAAATCGTGCCTGCGATGATACGCAAGAGCGTTGACTTGCCACTTCCATTATCACCGACAACTGCGATACGTGTATTAGAAACATGGCTTGAGATGTCGTTCAATACGAGCACATCTCCATCAAAACTGTGACTCACGCCATTCAAACGTACAGCACTCTGATCCATATTCTTACCTCACAGAGAAATAATAAAGATGAATTAAGGTCGTGCTATTAAGGAAAAGCGCATCGGACTTTCTGTAACATGCTCACAGTCTGTGAAACCCGCAGCTAGAACAAGTGACCGAACATCTTCAGGTTCTCTGACCCGTCCTTGAACAGCACAAGCTAGCGCCAGTTTGCCTATAGCATCAACATGTGATGAAGAAGAAAATCTGATCGCCTCGGAGATAACCAAGTTCGCCCTAGATTGGCGAATCGATCGAAGAATATTTCTTAGTATTTTTGTACAACAGTCATCATCCCAATCAGCTAAAATCGAATCCAACAGAACGACATCTACGCTCGGAAGACTGTCGTGGAAAAAGTCCAGTGGCATAAACTCAATGGTTTTATTGGCTTCAATTCCTTATATTTAGTTTTTACCTGTCTATTTAGTTTTTACTGTTTTTATCCGTTTCATTCTTACTTGAATGAGATTTTATGTGTGTTATTAAATCTCTTAGGAACGAAATTGCTGGTAATGCCAATGGCGTCCATGACCATTGGTTATTTGTAATAAGGAAAGCTATTAGTCCAGAAAGCAAGCATAAAACAAATAGTACAGCGCTTATCCATGTATTTCTTTTAGATGTTTCTATTTCTGCTTTAACAAGTTTGTCTTGTCGTTTAGACTCATCGACCGTAAAAGCATCTGCCTGATTAAGTATTCTTTCTTGTACATTCGTTGGGTACAAATTAAAACTTTCTGGATCTGGCAGTATTCCGCTCCATTCGTCGCTATAACCTAGAGTCTTGAGTGCAAATATAAGTGAAGCAGCTTGTTTTTCTTCAAAGGTAGTTGAATCTATTGTTTCGTTAATGTCATTTGACGTAATTCCGTCGACACTCCCAGCAGTATTCGAGTCATTCTTCGATTCATGATTTGTTTTTGAGCGTTCTTCATTGACGCCTGGCGATATTGTTCCAGCTTCTGAGTCTGATTCGCGCTCGGAATCGTCGGCATAATTGAAATCATTTTTCACAAACTCCTACCTTTTGCTAGTGCGGTTTGATTCTCAAATGAGAATTTAATAGTTTACGCAATATAAAACAGTCTACACAATATAATGAAACTATTTTACATTATTGTTTATTGCTTAGCTAGTGTATAACAAGATTGTTTTTGATTAAAGCAGTAATGTTTATTGAGTTATAAAAGTGATTGTGTTTTTGTTTTAACATTTTTATCTCTGGTTTGTGTTGGCGTTGGTTGCGTATGCGTGTGTGTTTTGAGTGTTGAGTGTGTTGCTTTCGGTTTTGTTTGCTACTAGGGACATTCAAAACCGAAAGCTTTTTGTTTTTCACTCTTTTTGTTTTGAACTGTTTTAGTCTATGATCCCTGTTTTTTTGTAGTGTTTTTGTTGTTTTGTATTATTATTTGTTGTTTTTTGGCCAAGGGTATAGTGTTATCAAATTTGTCAAATAAGCTATTGGATTTGTGTAGTTTGTAGTGAATTATTTAAGTTTGGTAGCGATTTGAAGGTAGTTATGTAAGTTTGCATGTAAGCCTGCGTGTAAGTAGTTATGTAGTCTTGCATGCAAGTTTGCATTGTTTGGAGAGAGTTTTAGGGGAGAGCTGGTTGCTGTGAAGTCAATATTTAGTAAGAATAATATTTTTATTCGCATGAGATCTATTAGTCCGGCATTGCGATGGGCTCTGGTTGGCTTATGTTTTTCTATGCTCGGCAATCAAGCGTATGAAGGATCGGTTTTGCCTATACTCGCGCTGATTTTTACCGCCGGTCTTCTTGTTGTTTTGCCGCAGCTACCAAACACGAGCTACGCTACAGACTAGGGATGTAGTTGTGATTTTGAGTATTCTAATTGTAGTCTATTTGCATAATTTAGTATTTGGGGGGGGGATAACCCTATTCCTATTTGTTACAAGTAAAACTGAGAACACCTTATACATTTTATATATTATCAAAAATAACAACAACAATTGTATGGCAAAAAATTATGGAATAAGATGAGTACTAAACCTAATGATAGGTCTTTTATATATTGTAATTACAAAGGAGAATTTCTATGAAATGTCATATTTTTAAGTCTATTGCTGTAGTTGTTGCAGCATTATCAACCTGTATTTCTCTGGTATCAACTGCTCAAGCTAGTGAGATAGTGGATAATGGACCAAGTGTTGTAGAAAGTAATGTCAGTGATGCGAATATAGATAATTATGCTAAGCGTCTTGAAATTATTTTTTCAAGGTATCTCAAGTTTAATAAAATTAATAAAAAATGGACTATAACACAAGCAGGGGAGTTTTCTCATGTTCCGAAAGAAGTGCTTGAGAATTTAATTCATAAGCTCAATGCAAATGCATCTGTTGATAAGATTTCGTCTAATGATAATCATGCAGTGCGTTCGAAGGATTATGCTAAATGTGTACTTGAAACTACTGGTCTAAGCAGCCTTATTGGAATATTTCATGGTGCTTTAACAAAGTTACTTGAAAATCAGCTTTGGAAGCAAGCTGCTATGTATATTTTAAAGGCAGTTGGTCCAGCCGCATTTAGAGGTGGAGCTGTGGCCCTAGCTGCAAGTTTAGCAGCTTCTGCTATTTGGTGTGCGACTCCGTGGAGTAAGTGAGGAGGATATTCTTATGTACAAGGTTCTTATGTTCGTGCTGAAGTTGGTTATGTTTACAGCTGTGAATTTTATGTTCCTTTACTTGTCGATGGTGGTATTCGGCCATGATTTTGGTGTGATGTTCAAAACGTATGGAAATGCGCTCGGTCCGCTTATGTTTATGCTTGCTTTGATGACAACGATGTCGTTGCCTAATGAAGGAACTATTTTTGAGGGTAAGCGGCAAAAAAGTGTGTCTAAAAACCCGAGTTTTCGTTGAAATACCAAGGAAAACTTGCTGTAGTTAAGCTAAAAAAGCTTAACATTTAGTATTACTTGACATTGAAAACAAAAGGGGCTTAAAAGATAATCGTGCTATTACTGCATAAAATACTTAAGAAATTATCATAAGCCCCTTTTCGGCCTATAGACCTTCTTTTTAGTTTTAATGCAATAAATTTAATATTCCTAATTTTATTTTCAAAAATCACTAGATTGGTTTTATATATTTTTTGAAATAAAAACTATTCTATACAAAGCTTAAAATGCACTCATCTAATCATCCCTTGAATCATCTCACGTGCTACGAAGCATCATCAGAAGATGACTGGACGAACGAGTAGGTATTGAAGAAAGCCAACCAAGCTTGTGTTGGCTTCGCCTTGTCGCTGCCATCATTGCGTTGAACCGCACCATCAGATGCGGCAATTAACCAACCGAGCAAAGCGTCTAAAGCAGCAATGATCTACTAATACTGTGACATTTTGACATTCAAAGAAGTTTGTGTATAATATATAATTGTGTTGTTGTAATTAATTCAAAGGAGTAATATTATGAAACACAAATCCACAGTAAAAATGTGTGCATTTTGCCTATTGTTTACAATTGGAATATTTCCATCAATGGCATCCGCATCCCCGCCTCACAGTGAAGACTTTCTTGCCAATCAAGAAACTGCAACTAATACTGTTAAGTTCCAAGGGAAGACTTTATATTTATTAGATACCTATGTCAATGGCGATGCTGCCAAGGCTAAATATGTTGCTCTCTACGCGAGTGACCTCAGAGCTGCTCAAACCAAATATTCTCTACCAGAACTAACCGTCGACACAGCATCTATGTACAAACAGATTATTATTACTGAAGTTTTGGATGGCCGTCCAGATTTACAACCATTGGTTCAATTTCTTGATGTTTATGAAAACCCTAAAGAGAACTCACAAATTATCGAACAGTTAGATGCGTTCAATCTTAAGATTTCCGAAGGTGAGCTTTCTAAAGACGATGGTATTGCTCTCGCAAAAATGTGGATTCCAACCAAGCCTAAAAATGGGAATGATAGACCAGTTTATGCTTTGCGAAATTCCGGTATCGACCTTAGTAAGGCTCGCGCTTATGCCGAGAAGTGGGCAACAGGGATTAATGGCAAATATGGTGAGGAAAAGAAATGGTATGGTGCCCCTGTTGACTGCACTAATTTTGCTTCGCAGATCCTACACGCCGGTGGTGTACCAATGGATACCTATAATGATCAAAATAAAGGATGGTGGTGGAAATCGAAGGGAGATCGCTCTACATCATGGGTGAATGCCAATGTTTTCAAAAACTACATGGGGTCTGGTTATAGCACAAAGCACTGGGATAGTTTCGTGTCTAATGTGCGTAGTGGAGATTTCATTGCTGTAGACTTCACAAGTGATGGGACTGTAGATCATGTGGGCTTCGTCCACACCAAGAGCGGTAGAAAGTTGCGGATTGCACAACATACCAACAACTACCTTAAATGGAATGGCGGATGGCCAGATTCAAATGGCAGAGGAACGTACTATCGTGTCCGCCGCTAAAGGTAATAGGCTACAGCTAATACCCCTAATAGCTGTGCTAGCAGGCCTAGGAATACTAGTTTATCGCTTCTGGTTGAACACCTCTGCTCTGTACGCTCCATTCTACGCTCTCATGGCGTGCGGGGTTGTTGGTGCGTTGATTCAGTTATTGGTTGCAATAACAACTACTTGTTTGTACCGCAGAAAAGTTATAGCTATCGTGGATGTGACAGTGATTATAATTACATTGTTGATTATTCTATTTGGCGATTATATAGCATGCAGTGTGCTGAAATTGCCTGTTGTTAGCTATGCTTGGAGCCCTGGAACGCAGATTAACACCGTTGCTACAATCTTGTCCGGTGCTGTGGTGACATTCCTAGCATTCTGGGAACAACGCAAAATAAAGTGACAGTAAAACCATATGAAAAATCTACAGTTAGGTATATTCTTGCGCATTCGATGACTAGTTTTTCTCATAAGGGAATGTAGTACCGATTGCTATATACCTGCCAGATTCTAGGCGAATAACCTTTGTGCTATTCGCCTAGATTTTTATATATTCTCATCACTGCGAGTGCTATTGCGTCTCATGAGCTATAGGCCAAAAGGGGCTTAGGACAGTTTTTAGACATTTTGTGCAACTATAGCACGATGTTCCGTAATTGTCTTTCCATTAAGACCTGTTTTAATTCTGTGGTTGTTGTAAAAATCAATGTAAGTATGAATAGCTTTACGTAATTCTTCTGTACTATCCCAGTTAAGTGGATAATACATTTCTGTTTTCATTCGTCCAAAAAAGCCTTCACAGGCAGCATTATCTCAACTGTTTCCTTTTCTTGACATGGAGCGTGTAATACCAAGACCTTCTAATCTCTCAATCCACCCGCCACCTCTATAGTGATTTCCTCTATCGGTATGAATAGCTAAGCTTTTACATTCTGTAGTGTCGAGGGTAGATAAAGACCCTTCTAACATTTCATCTTCAAGACACTGATATGGGTGGTTTGAAAGAGCGTAAGAGACCACTTTACCATCAAAACAGTCAATCATAGGGCTTAAATAGAGTTTTGACTCTTTTGCTGAAAACTCAGTAATGTCTGTAAGCCAAATCTTATTAGGTGAATTTGCATGAAAATTATTATTAACGATGTTACTGCATGCGGGAGTAATTTCTCCTATGTAACTTGAATAGCGTCTTTTACGCCTGGCATATCTAATCTCAATTAACTCTTCTTTCATGAGCCGTCTTACTACTTTTTCAGATACTTTAATACCTTTAGTTCTCAACACTAACCATATTCTAGGAGAGTCATAAGTAAAGAAGTTTTCTTCTGCAATCTTGTGTATGCAACCTCGTATATGTGCGTATTTGTCAGGTTTTTGAAGAGCATTTTTAGCATAGTAATAACTTGAACGCTTTATCTGAAGTGTTTTAATCAGAAGCTCTAACGGTAACACTAAAAGTAGTTAGGCTTATAACACTTTTTGCGGAGTGAGGATTTCTGATATTAATACGGTTGGGATTATATTAGATTTGTTGGGATTGTATTAAATACAGTTGGACTTTATTGGCCACGGTTGGGACTCTATTAGAGCGTGGCTAATGCTCGTTTTGTTTTCTAAAACGAGTGTTGTTTAACGAGAAGGGGGGTGAAAACATTGTTAACGCTTAAACCTCAAAGCACGTAGCTTTCAAGGCAAGTGTGGTTTTTACATGTCAAACTGTTATAAAAACGAGATTATTCCACTCTTTTTTACACTCATGATACGGGTTTTAAGAAAGAGCGGGTAAATGTTATAAGAATTTTTGGAACAATTAACAAGATTGTGGTTAATGATTAATCAATAAGACACTACTAGTAAACAGTTAAAGCCTGATTAGCTATAGGGCGATGAGATACGTCAATAGGATCCTCATGGTTTTTTCATGACTCCTATGAAGTACCTCTATTCTACTATGGCTGTTTTTCAGGTATTAGAGTCGGTACTTCATAAAGTATCGGCTCTTTTTTGTATGTGTCTTCACCCTACCGCTGCAGGCGGGAAGGGTGAGCATGAGGACTCGCAAAACTAATAGCAATGATCGAGCAACGTATAAGTATACAAGTTGTGTTCGTAATGAAGATGGTAGTTATAGTGAAGAAACTATCGAGATTAAGCCGGGCGAAAATGGTGTCACTGAAGCTGATATTAAGATGCTTCACTCAATGGATGACAGTGAGGTTTACTACAACAATAAGAACCTGCGTCCTACTAGAACTGTTGAAGAAAAAGCTGAGATTGAAGCTTGGAAAGAAGAATATATCCAGCATTTTAATCTTAAGCATGGTTATGAGCCGAATAAAGATGATGTGGAGTATGCTGCTGAAGAGCATTTTCCACGTAACTATAATCTTTCACTTGACTTTGATGCACGTCGAGAGTGTCGTATTGATGTCAAAAGCTGATTAGGTGGGTGCAAGTTTGCCCTTGTGTAGCAGGGCTTAGCGAGGGCTATCGTTAAAAGGTTTAATGCGAAGCGGCTTTAAGCTGGGTTCTCGCGGTTTTTGAGTGCGATTTTGCTGTATGAGGGAAGATATCAACGCTCTAGGGTCGAGTGCAATAAGTTCAATGATTGTTGCTTGTGCACAGTGTGATATACAAATGTATCAATCACTTGGATTTTCAATTCAGATTGGGAACTTGTTTTCATTTGAACCATAAGTCACAGTCATTAGATAAAAAATAAAGGAGTAAACTATGGAGGATAATTGCGGATTTATTAACGATAAAAAAGCATTTAGGTATAGAGCAGCAGCCATCATAGTAGAAGAAGGTTGTGTGCTATTTGCAGGAAATGATGAGGACGACTATTACTACTCAGTTGGCGGAGCGGTTCACATGGGCGAGACATCAGAAGAGGCCGTGAAGAGAGAAGTATTTGAAGAGACAGGTCTTAATTACGAGGTCGATCACCTTGCTGTCGTACACGAGAACTTATTTATCGGCAGCTCCGGCTTAGATGGAGTAGACTTCCATGAGCTTACACTCTACTACTTGATGAAGTCCCTGGGCAAAAGAGATTTTACGAGCCATAGTACTACAGAGTCAGGTGCTAAAGAGACAATGCATTGGTTACCTATAGATGAGCTTGATAAGTGCAAGGCTTACCCGACATTTATGAAAGAATATCTTAAATCGGAGCATAGTGGAATAGAGCATATAATTTCAGATGAAAGATATTAATGAATCCCGCTATTATGGCAAGAGATCGTTACATAAACATTAGTTCTAGTTTCTTAACTCTTGTATGCAATGAAACTTTTCCTTTTATACTCTGAAACTGTTGCTTTCTGTGTTATATATCTCAGCATGCTCTTGACAACAAACTTATGTTTCTGTTGCCTTATTCCGTACGTTTGTTGTTGGGGATTGGCATGAATGAGAGCAGAGCAATGAGGTGGATATCGGTCTTCGGCGCGTTGTGTTGTATGGCTCGTGCACCTTGGATTTTGTACATTCTCTGTTAGTTTTGTATAAATTTCTTTTGAAACAGCTATTTTCACATAATTATGTGCGCGTGTGCTAAGAAAATGCCATGTTACGATTCGTAACGCTTGTGTTCTAGTTAGTTCCTTTTCTATTCATATGTTGCTCGTTAGCATGTAATTACGCAGTGCGGTTATTAATTGCATTACGAGCAAAACAAATAATCGTTAAGAACGAAAGCTCATAGCCAATGAAAGGAGTTATACGATGTTGTTGGGAGAAAAAATCAGAAATGCGCGCGTGGAAGCGGGTTTAACTCAGGAAGAACTTGCTGAAATGATTATGGTTTCGCGTGCTGCGGTAGCGAAGTGGGAAGGTGGTCGCGGTCTGCCGGATGTTGCAAATTTGAAGGTGATTGCGGATGCGCTGGGTGTTACTGTCGACTATTTGTTGGATAAAGACAATGCTATTGATTTGTCAATCATTAAGAAGCCTATTGATTTAGCGAAGTATGGTCTTAATGAAAAATTGAGTGTTCGTAAGAAAATCAAGATGAAGGAACAAATTATTCGTGATGAATATGCAGACGCTGAAATTATTATGCTCACGGTGACGAAGTTTATTCCAAATTCGTCTGAAAAGTTTATGGATAATTTTATCGGGTGTATTACTACTTTGTTCGGTGATATTCCTTTGTTTGATACGTTTGCATTCGGTAAAGCGGTAGAGAGTATTGGCAGTGAACAGTATTACTTGGTGAATAAAAAAGAAAAGCAATTTTTTGTGCTGATAACGGATGAGTATATTATTAGCAGAATGATGCGAGTAAAGTTCACTGATAAGAAGATGTGTGTTGGGGATAAGGAATTTACGCAAGTTGGTAAGTTGCGTGATAAGTAAGAACCGGGAACCGGTAGTTGGTTGGGAATTGGTCAGAAGAATGTGTTTTTCAGTTTTGATTTCCGCATTCTTCTGATTTTTAGTTTCCGGGTTTTGTACATGCTTTTAGTGTTTTACATGACAGTTGATCATAAGAAATGAAATTCGATTTTTGCACACATATAAAAATGCATATTCTTTGCATCTGGCTAGTCTACTGAAATTATTTGACCTGTGCGTCAAAAAAGTTCATTGGCGCCAAGTCATGATTTTGACTATATAAAACGTTACATTGGGCTTTTAGAAAGATATGTCACATATTGTCGAATTTCCATTATTTGTTGTTGATAATATTTTCAATGTTTCTGCCTGTATAAAAGATACGAACAATCGTCACGCTACATTTATCTTCATCTAAGAGGTAAAAAGTTGTGTAGCTATCTATGGGAACCCTGTGTATTTCCATAGAACACCAAGGCTCCCGGCCAACAATCTAGTATTGCATGGGCATGGTGTTAATAGAATGGATATCATGCCTGAAATCAGGCTATAAAGTCAATTTTAAACCTTTAACGATAGCTTTTTTAATAACCGTTAGCATAATAATGATTGTTATTAGGAATAGTTATTCCAGTAGTGCGTCAATATTTCGTTTTGAGTATAGAAGTCTTCGCACTTCCATAGTGTCGTCGATGACAACGTAAAAAATAGAAAAGTTGCGTACATTAATCCTGTAGTAAGGGTGTTCTCGTGTTGATTAATCCCTTCTCCTTACACTATCAAAGACGTCGTCTTTAGAAAGACGCGTAGAAGTATTTGCGGCAAAAGTATCTGCTTCGTCGAGTTTTCTTTCGATGTCGTCAGTGAGAGCAGAGTATTGTTTGATGCTCATGAGAACCATAGTTCCATAACCGTTTTTTGTAAGGAATACTGGTGTATTTGAATTTATAACTGTTTCTTCTACTTCTGGGAATTTATTTCTTAAATCGGAAACTGGGCGAATATTGATCATAGTATCAACCTCCTTTTATCAAAAAAGTATCATAATATTATCAAGATTACAATAGTTAGCGCGCTATCGAACTTTTATTCCGACGTTTGGCGAGATATTATTCCAATGTTTGGCGGCATCAGTGAAGATGATTGGAAAGTGCGGTGCAAACATGAGAGAAAACGAATTGGTGGTCGGTTGCGCTCATTTGTCGGCAGAAATTGCGCTTTTAACGGTAATTGTCAATCGCACTTGCTACTACGCAACTGCTGTTTCAGCTATAATTTCACCATAATCATGATGAATTCTAGTTTGAAATGGAGATGTTTTTATGATTTTAGCAGATAAAATATTGGAACTGCGTAAACAAAACGGTTGGTCGCAGGAAGAATTGGCGGACAAATTGGGCGTCAGTCGCCAAGCTGTTTCCAAATGGGAAGGCGCACAAAGTATCCCGGATATGGAACGGATAATTGCATTGAGCCGTTTGTTTGGTGTTAGTACAGATCTTCTGGTAAAAGATGAAATTGATGTTATGGGGAAGAACGTCAACGCAGGTGAAAATGCCTGCCAGGAAGAAGCCGGCGTTCGCATGCGGGTAATTGAGCTGGAAGAAGCCTCCGCTTATATTGCTCACAGAATATCATTTGCCGCCTATGTTGCTCTAGGCGTTCTTCTTTGTATTCTGGCGGCAATACCGTTGGTCGGCAGTGATCTTTTGCTTTCTCACACAGTAAATGCACAAGTCGGTAAAACTATGGGCTTAGCATTCAGTGTTGCGATTATTACCGTAGCTGTAGCTATTTTTATTATTCAGAGTTTCCACGGAAAGCGTTATCAATATTTGGAAAAAGAGGACTTTGGAACGGCTTACGGCGTTGACAGTGTGCTCAAAGAACGCTTGGAACGGTTCATGCCGTCGTATGTGCTGCGGACGGTCAGCGGTGTCGTTTTATGTATGGTTGCCTTTATTTTTCTTATAATTTCGGATATAGCACCGAAATTTTATCAACTTTCATCCGGCTTTTTTGTAGTTATCGCTATTGCCCTGGTGGCAGCAGCTGTCTATTTATTCGTACAGGCGAATATTATCCGCTCGTCCTATTGCCGTTTGCTGCAACCGAAGAAAAAAACTGTCTATCCTGCAAAGATTAGCTTATTTCTCCAAGCTTACTGGCTTATAATTATCTGCATTTATTTAGCCTACAGTTTCATCACGTCCGATTGGGGAAAAAGTTGGATTGTTTGGCCGTTGGCCGCATTGACTTACGGAGTAATAGAAGTAGTGCTCAAAGCGTGGAGGCTCGGAAAGAAATAAGTGACTTTCGGAGCCGATTTTGTGGCGAATAATGTTAAGGCTGTTGCTTCTTGCATGGTGGATACGTTAAATGGTACGAGTGTTTTAGAGGGAGAAATTACCAAGGGTGCATGTCTTGAAGTAGTTTGTGAAAATGGTATTAGCGAGGTTTCTGATAAGAATAAGGTCAATCTTAGTTGTAATAATCTTGGGCGCAAAACAGATGGATGTGCTCACTATGCTGTGCATTGCTTGAATGGGAAAGCTGTAGTGAAGTAATACTGTTGCGGTGTTTTATGTCTGTCACTGTGACTAGTCGCACGAGATATAGTTTGGCATATTCTAAAAATGCTTAGGAATGTTGGAGTATTAGGCTTGGTGGTTTTTTAATCCAAGTGTAAAGGTCATTTTCATTTGCTTCGCCTGATGCAACTTTGAGAATAAAAAAGTTTCGTATTGGGGATAAGGAATTTATGAAGGTTGGTCAGCCTTGTAATAAGTAGTAAATGAGCGGGTTATGTCTGGTTTTAATATTTTTTCTCATAATATTTGTTGATAAAAAACATGATTAATGGAGAAAAGGCGATCGAAATAGCTAAAAGAGCAGCTGGCAAATATGCTTTCGTGATAAATGCAATTATGGCAATTATTCCCATTAGGTGCATCAGTATGAATGCCATTGTTGCATTTACTTTATCTTTGATTTTCTCATTTCTTTCATCGTTTACATTTATTTTGTAGTTGTGGTCTTTTTCTATCATCTTATAGTGCATGATTTTTACGTGTGAAAGTGAGATAATTGCAACAAAAACAACTGACAGTACAATTCCTACGGATTTGTTCAGTTTAAGAGTCAGCGCAAGAATTAGTCCGCAAATTCCTATTACATAACCTATGTACCAAAAATTCTGTGTTTTTTGTTTTTTCATTTTTTATCTTCCTCGTAGATAAATATTTCTTCGATTGTTAAATCAAAGTACTTGGCAATTTTGTATGCCAATATGATTGATGGATTGTATCTTCCATTTTCCAAAGAACCGACTGTCTGTCTTGATACTTCAAGTGCATCTGCAAGTTCTTCTTGTGTTATGCCTTTTTCTTTTCTAATTTGTTCAAGTCTATTTTTCACATTACATTCTCCATCCTAATGGAAAGCTAGCTTTACATATAAGATAATTATTTCGAGAGTAAATGTCAAGTTTGCTTTCCGTTGGATTTAATAAAGATGTGGTGGAGCACCTGCCGTGAGTTTTGCTTTGCTAATGCTGATGTTAATGCAATGCCAATGCAATGTCATATAATCATTGTAAGAAACAAGGGGTGATTATATGGCGAAAACAGCTAACTTGTATACTCGTATTGATCCAGAGTTAAAAGAGCAGGCAGAGCATATATTGAATTCTTTGGGTCTTCCTCCTTCGAGTGCTATTACCATGTTTTATAAGCAGGTTGTTTTACAGCAGGGGCTTCCTTTTGATGTGAAATTGGGTTATAGAGAGCCGCGTGATGTGAGTTCTATGACTCAAGGTGAGTTGAATGATGAGTTGGAAAAGGGTTATAAGTCAGTTTTATCTGGTGATGTGAAGTCTGCGGATAAGGTTTTTGAGTCCTTGCATAAGGCATAGGGTTCGTGTCGTGTGATAATTTTCTTATTTTTTATTTTGTTTTTGAAGAAAAGTATGAAGTTGTGGTTTCTCGTGTGCTTTATGGGAAAAGAGATATTGAGAAAGTTATAAATGGCAATTAAACCTTTTGCAATATCTCGCTTCTATCGTTAAAGCGTGTACTCATTTTGCCACACATTTGTTTATGTATGGAAATAAAATCCTGTAGATTATCGGATGATTTTTAGCTATAGTTATTTTGTAGGCTGTATATCTGCATTCTTTGTCCATAATTTACATCCCGTCAGTTTTATTAAACTCAAAGATGATTTGTACTCCGAGATGAATAAATATTTGGCAGATGATGGTGAAGAACAAAGTGAAGATTGAACATGAGAATCGTAGCTGCAATTAGGTAAAGATTAAGTTGTAGAGGAGGCATAAATGAAGAATATCAAGCATTATGCTTTTTTGACTATGGTAGTTTGCCTTATGTCACTTATTTCAGGTTGTAAGAGTCAGAATAATTTTAGTGATAATAATAGAGAAGTAAAAACAGAAAATCAAAAGTCTGCAAGGAATGAAAGACACTCAGAAAATAATGAAGATGTTGACTGGAAAGAGGTAAGTAAAAATGGTGTTGATGAAACTTTGCTCATAAAAAACATAGATGAAAAGGTTCTCACGTATGTTGCTAAACAGTTACAAAATCTATGCGACGAGATTGGTGAAAAGGGGGTCAAAGATAAATACTATCGGCTGACAGGGTGGTATAACGATGTAGTATATTCTAAGCAATACAAGAGTGTTGTGTCGTTGGGTAAAAAAGCAATGAAACCATTGTTCCTAATAATATATAAAAGCAAAGAGGCTGGAATGTATGAATGGGTTTGTAGTAAAGCGTTAGATGAAATATCTGGTTTTGATTTCTCGGGATTAAACAATGGCGCAGGCTGGAGTAATTCTAGAGAATTTTTAAAGGCATTTACCGATAAAATTATTAAACAAAAAAATTAACAACTCTCTGTTTACAATTGTCTTGGATGTTTACACTCCTACAATATTCCCAATATTAACTTCCATTCTGCAATGAGCATTAAGACTATTTTGCTGTCGAGTGATTATTAATTTAGTTGTTTATGTTTTGGGGAACAAATCGGTTAAATAATTGTAAAAAAGTTCCCTACATTATTTGATTCCTCACGGTAAATACTTGCTGGTTATTCCAGAAACTAAGGTTCCTGAGTTTAAGAAGTTGCTTGTTGAATATTACGAGGGTGAAGATTTGCAATCTGTAACGGATGCGCTTGCTTGTGTTAGTGAGGATGATTGGAAAGTGCGGTGTGCGTGAAATACATGTCATCAATTCATAAAGGCAAAATATTTAGTGCGTGCAGCAATTCTTTTGCTGCGTGTCTTTTTCATGTTTTATGCTCAGCATTGCTCAATACGTATAATTATTTGATTAAATTCACCAAAACATATATAATTTTCCACGTAAAGCACATTTAAGTTTATGAGGTGTTGCGCTATGACTGCCCAAATGATCGCTAGTCTTAAGAACGGTTTGAAAGGCATATAAAAGCACATAAAACAGCTTAAGATACATATTCTTTAGCAGTATTAAACACGCATTGCACATGGTGTTTTGTCATTATGTTTGCACATGTGCGTTGGTTTTCTGTAGTTTTTGCACGTTTTTTGCATGTTTTTGCGCATTCTTATCGTTCTTGTAAGCAAGCGTTATCTTTTTATCTAACTGATTTTCATTGTTGAAATTTATTCAATAACAGTAAGAATTAAGGTTTAATAACAGTAAAAATTAAGCTTTAATAACACGTAAGAACGAAGTAATAATAATGAATAATAATATAGAAAACGCAACTGATAGTCGCGATAACAATAATAAGCAGTCAGCTAGCAACTTAATATTGCGTATTGATAATATAACAAGATCTTATTCTCGTGGATTAGGTCGTAAGAAGACAACTCGCCAAGTTTTACATAACGTATCTTTTGATATCCATTCTGGTGAAATATTTTGCTTGCTTGGCCCTAATGGTGCAGGTAAAACAACTACCGTAAAAATTGTTGGCACGTTGTTAGCTCCTGATGGTGGTAGTGTTCGTATTGCCAATATTGATGCTGTGAGTAATCCTCGAGAAGCGCGTAAGCATGTGTCGTTACTTCTTGGAGGTGAGCGAGGATTTTATCAAAAGTTAAGTGCATTAGATAATCTTCGTTATTTTGCGGATCTTTCTGCTGTTCCATATAGGGAGCAAGGAAAGCGTATTCACGATGCTCTTGAGCAAGTTGATTTACTTGATAAAGCTCATGATGCTGTTCAAACTTTTTCAAGGGGAATGTGGCAGCGGTTGCATATTGCTCGATCGCTGGTTGCTAGAACGGATCTTATGCTTTTAGATGAGCCTACCACTGGTTTGGATCCTGAAAATGCTAGGAAAGTACGTGAAATTATTCATGCTTTACGAGATCAAGGAATAGCGATTTTGTTAACTACGCATGAGATGAGTGAGGCTGAAAAATTAGCTGATACTGTTGCTGTAATAAATCACGGTAATATTATTGCTCAGGGAAGTGTTCAGCAGTTGGCTTCTTTGCAGCATATTGATCATGTAACAATGTACGCGTATGAATGTGAAGCATCAAGCGGAACTCCTAGTGTTAAGGAAGAATTGCAAAAACTTGATGGAGTGTTGTGGTGTGATGTTTTTGAATCGCATGGAGTGTTAAATATTACTATCGCGTGGAGCAAAGCATTATCTCAAGAACGAAATATTAAAATTCCTGTTGATGGGATTACACGTTTAGGTGATCGCGCTGCAAGTTTGGAAGAAACGTATCTTGCTATTGTGCAAAATGATAATATTTCTGCATCAAATACTTCTACTTCTTCTGCTGCTACGCCGTCTTCTTCGTCTTCTTCACCTTCATTGAATAAGTAGGAGGCTTAATATGAATACTTCTACTCGTTCATACGCTTCTGTGATTCGTGGCATGTGGTTTCAGCTTAAAAGCTTAGCAAAAACAACGTTTTTCTTGCAAAATGCGATACTTGCTCCAGTATGTTTTGCGTTGATGAAAATTGTTGCCTACTATGGTTTTTCTCATGATTGTACCAACTTCCTTAATAATATTTGGGTTGATTCTTCTATAGCTGGATTATGGTCTGCTACAACTACTGCTGTTGGAATTATTGGATACCAGCGTTATTTAGGAACATTACAATATTTAACTTTAAGTGTTATCTCACCTTCTGCAGTGTTTCTTCCTATTGTAGGATCCGCAGCTTTACTTGGGTGCATTGGTATGCCGCTTGCGATTATTACCGTTACTGTTTTCTGCCATGGGTTCTTTATGATAACATTCACGCAGTTAGTTGGATACTTACTTTCTATGCTTGCTTGCGTAGCTTCTGCTGCATTATTATCTGGAATTTTTGTATTATGCCGTAAAACTACAGTTTATGAAGGTTTGATTTTAATTCCTGTATGGATGCTTTGCGGAATAGTGATACCTGTAGAATCAATGCCATTGCCTGCTCGCATTATTGCGTTTATTCATCCGCTTACGTCTGCAGTGTGGGTGGTTCATGCGCAATCGTTTAATGCTACTACTGTGTTAGCAATTGTGTTATGCGTTGTATTATCCAGCGTTTTGCTTGTTATTGCAGGTTTTATGTTACGTCATGCTATTCGACTTGCAACGCTTAATGGAAGTTTGAACATAATATGATACGAAATAATAATCAGGTTGAAACTATGCGAAATAAAATTATTCAAAATAATAAGTACGCTGAATTGCATCAATATAATCAATATTCACAGTATGGTCACATGAGCGTGTTATCTAGTATACGAACTGGTGCAAGAGTGAGTATACAGAGTATACCTAGCTTAAATAGTTGGAATACTGCTGTTATTCGTATGATTATTGAGCCTCTTTTATCCACGTTCTTATACGTTTTTCTAGCTGGAGCTGTAAGCGGAGGATTCAATGGAGCAGCTAGTTATGCGACTAGCGCTGGTTTTAATCATAGTTTGATTGCTTCAACTATTGCTGCTGTTATGGGCGCGTGTTCTATTTCCACAAGTATGACGGTGTCAGAGGCGCTAGCATGGGATCGTTTTGAAGGTACAACACCATTCGTGCTTACAAGCGCGAAAGTTGCATTACCATTATGGTTCGGTCGTATTATTGCGCTCGTGACTATTTCTTTAGTGAGTGATGCTGTGACTTTGTTTATAACAATGCTTGTAGTAAGCCCGAGTGCTTTCTTTGTGATTAATATGAGTGCGTTGATGCTGTTGTTCCTTATTGTTCCTGTTGCTTCTACGGGATTTGGTATTGCTATAGCTGCTATAAGCATGATGATGAATGATGTTTATACTATTTCTAACGCGCTTAGTGCAATACTTCCTATTGTTTGTGGTGTGATTGCTCCAATTAGCGTATTTCCTAAGATGATGCAATACGTGTTATATGTGATTCCAGTAACTCATGTTACTCAAGCATCTCGTAGTATAGTTGATGGTTCTGTAAATGTTGGCGTATCGCTACTTGTGATTCTTGTTGTTGGTGCGTTGTGGGCAATTGTTGGTGTAATCATATGGAATGTTGGTGTGGCGGTTCAACAGCGTAAAGGTACTTTAACAACTATAGGGTTTTAGCTGATAAATATGGGATTTAGTTAATTATATAAATATTAAATTCGCGTATGTAGAGTGGGTGTAATGCTAGTGGCATGTTGATTATTGCGTAAGATTGTTCAGTAAGCTATTAAGCAAATCTTAAACCTTTTTGCGATATTTTTTATCGTTAAAAAGTGCACCCATTTTTTGTTTGTATATTTGGCTGTATCATACATTATTTTTCTAGTAGAAGCTGTGCTTTATGGAAAAGAAAAATTTTATGGATGCGAAAAGCCTGCACTTATTGGAAAAATAAAAAAATTTTTCTTTAATAAAGCTTGTATGTGTGGTTTTTTTAAATAGTAATACTATTAAAGCTAAACAGACTATTATGGACTCTAATTTTAATAGAATTGTATTCTTATTAGAATCACATATTAAGAATAAGGAGAACTTATGAAATTAATTAGACCAGATAGTAAATATATCCAAGGTTATATAGAAGCAAATGAAGAAGATGAAATTTTTAGGCCGAATGCAGAAAGACGTTTTATACACCCTGAGACAATTATAGAGAGTTCTTATAACTATGAGCATGGTATAAATTTGCCTGAAAATTATGTTAGAGCTACTACGTTTTGGCTGATAGATAATGAAAAATTTATTGGTGAAATTAATATTAGGCATGAATTAAATTCTTTTTTAATTAACTATGGTGGTCACATAGGGTACGAGATTAGACAATCTGAATGTATGAAGGGCTATGGAACAAAAATGCTTTCTATGGCACTTACATATTGTAAAGAGACTTTGAATCTGCATAAGGTTTTGATTACATGCGATGATGACAATATTGGCTCCATACGAGTTATAGAAAATAATGGTGGAATTTTAGAAAACAAAGTGAAAAATAGCTTATCAAGAGGAAATGTTACGACAAGAAGGTATTGGATATAATATATAGGAAAAATATTAAAAACAGCGAATGTGAATGTGAGAATACAAGAAAATATTAAGCAGCAGGCAGATCGAATTTTGGAAACGATTGGAGTCCCTAGAGCTATGGCTATTGACATGTTTTATCGTCAAATCATTCTTAATAATGGTATTCTGTTTTCGCTTACTATTCCAAAGTCTCTTACAGCACAAGATGCTATGGATGAGAAAACGTTTAATGCGTTGATGGTTAAAGGATATGATCAGGCGGTTCGTGGTGATAGCTATCTGATAGATGATGTTTTTTGAAGAGCTTGAATGCTGATTGGCAGTCGTGATGTGAGATTGGTTTTAGAAAATTAAACCTTTTTGTGATTGCTCGCTTCTATCGTTAAAAAGTGCACCCACCCTGTGAAGGTTGGTTCATCAAGATCTGAATTTAATCGAATGATTGATGAGTGTGAGAAAGGTAATCTTGATATTATTCTTACTAAAAGTGTGAGTCGTTTTGGTCGTGATACGAAAGAAGGCTTAGAGGCTATTAGAAAGATTCGATCATGTGGTACAAGGATTATCTTTGAGACAGATAAAATTGATACGGAAACTGTCGATGATGAACTTTTAATCAGTGTGGTTCAAGCGTGCTGTCAGGCTGAAAATGATTGGCGTAGCGAGAATATTGTTTGGGGATTAAGACGTAGAGCAGAAGATGGCACGTCGGGTCTTTATAGCAGGGCTTGTTATGATTATAAGAAAGATAAGCATGGCATGCTGAATGCAGGCATTATTTCTAAAGAGAAGTTTGAAGCCGTTGAGCTTGAGATGGCGGTTCGTAGTAATGTGGAAGTTGGAGAGGACGGAACGGTCAAACGCAAGTCTAAGAAATATAGTTCGAAAAGATGAAGATCATAGGAGAATGTATATGAAAGATAAATTTTCTAAATCAAATATTAACACCGTTTCAGGGAATGTTTTTAATGGACCCACTAATATTGTTTCCGGAAACAATACAGATTTTAATGGGAATTCATCGGGAAAAACTGCGACATATACGCCTGAACCTGTTTGGAGAAGCCCTATAACAATGGCAATTCTATCATGGATGGGAATCTTTATTTCCCTGATAGGAATTTTCCCGTTTTATAAACTATTTGAACCTTTAATTAATTTATTTACCAATAAAAGTATTCAAATAAATGCAAACAATAATATTATATATTGGGGAATCTTAGCTATAGTAATAATTATACTTTTGGCAATTATTGTATGGTTAAGAGATATTACTAAAAGAGAAACTAGGCATCCGTTATTCTTTAATTATGCAATTAGTGGTCTTGGAAGAAAACTTACGATAGAAAAAATTCATATTGAAAAATGCCCTATATGTGGTGGCACAATGAAATATTTCAATAAGGCTGTAGAATGGAGAGATACAACATATCCTAATGGAAAAACAAAACGTGAGGTTACAAAAAAAGTGCCTGCTTTGCAATGTAAGCGAAACCCAGATCATTTCTGTGAAGTTGATCCAGCTGCAGATAAAATAAATTAGGTTTAATGAAAATAAGTATACTGTTATTGTAAAGTTGCAACTCTATGCAAATTAAAAAATTGCAGATGATGCTGGACAAATATTTCGAGCGATAAATCTCTAAAAAAGATTAATAGTTTATATAATATATACATTAGTCTAATCAAAACTTATATGCTCGAAACAACAGAAATCTTATAGTTTTTATAAAATCAAATGGGTTTTGCAGAGATATTTAATTTTTCAAAATAGCCTAATAATCTCACGTGGAGACTGTTGTTTTGATGTCAAGAGCTGATTAAC
Source organism: Gardnerella sp. DNF01189 (assembly GCF_049244195.1). NCBI lineage: Bacteria > Bacillati > Actinomycetota > Actinomycetes > Bifidobacteriales > Bifidobacteriaceae > Gardnerella > Gardnerella sp. DNF01189. Next base: position 105,109 of record NZ_CP058385.1, read on the forward strand.
TGAGCAAATTTTGTCTTTGTGTAGCAGGGGTTTACAGGGTCTATCGTTAAAAGGTTTAATGAGTGGCGGCTGTAAGCTGGCTCGGCGTGCTTTTTGAGTGCAGTTTGGCTGTTTGAGGGAAGATATCAATGCTCTAGGGTCGAGTGCACAGGATGGTAACGGTAAAAAGTACACACGACTTGCTCACAGGCTACAGCGTCAAAGATAGGCAATTTCTTATAATGTAAAATATCTAGTAATATATACAAATATAATGAAATATATCCAAATACAACCAAATACATTGACCTTTTATAAAAAGCAGATATAATGGTAGTTGGGTCTGTAGTGATGAAAATTTAGAGGCGGTATAACACAGATGAAAAATGAAGAAAGCTATATCAGCATTGATGAAGCGGCAGAATACTTGGGGATAAAAACTGTCACTCTGAGAACCTGGATAAGAAAAAAACCAGATATGCCAGTATATAAAATAGGAAAACTTTGGAAATTTAAACGCTCGGAATTAGATAAATGGATTGCCAGTGGAGAAAGTGCAGAGTAGCTGTTAAGTTAGGAGAGTGATTCATATTGTCTAAAATAGAACTTTACAACGATGACTGTATTGTTGCTATGGATAATCTTAGGGCAAAATCAATAGATTTAATTGTTACGGATCCGCCATATAATCTTGGTAGTTTTATGAAAACTAGAGATACTAATCTAAAAAAGATGAGAGATAATTTTTTTGGTGCCGCAGGTTGGGATGACATGGGTTTTGAGGAATGGGAGAAATCCATGGAGTCTTTTTTTGAACTATCTTCTAGAGTCATGAAAAGGGGTGGCTCTATGATTGTGTTTATGGCTATTATAAAAGTTGAAACGATTATAAAGTTAGCTGAGAAATACGGATTTTACTATAAGACAACAGGGATTTGGCATAAAACTAACCCTATGCCCAGAAATATGAATTTACATTTTGTAAATTCTACAGAAGCATGGGTGTATTTCACTTATAAAACAAAGACTGGAACATTTAACAATGGTGGAGCTATGTTTCATGATTTTATAGAAACATCCGTCACTCCGAATAGCGAAAGAAAATATGGAAAACATCCAACGCAAAAGCCAGAAAGTTTGATGCAGCACTTTGTAGAAATACTTTCCAACCCTGGTGATAATATTCTAGATCCATTTATGGGCTCTGGAACAACGGGAGTTGTTTCAAAACGAGCTGGTCGCAATTTTATAGGTATAGAATTAAACTCGGAATACTACAACATTGCTAAATCTAGGATAGAGGGCAAATAAATGCAACCAACGGTAATAGATTTATTTTCAGGCGTAGGAGGATTATCGTTAGGCTTTGAAGAAGAAGGATTCAGTGTTCTTTTAGCTAATGAGTATGATGAATCCATTGCAAACGCTTATATGAAAAATCATAAAACAACAAAAATGGTCGTTGGTGATATTACCTCTCTTGATTTGGATGCTGTTTTTGGAACATATAAAAATAAGATTGACGTCATTATAGGAGGGCCACCTTGCCAAGGCTTTTCGCAAAAAGGTCAGCGGAAAACAATCTACGATAAAAGAAATTTTTTATTTGAATATTATGTAAAGGTAGTTGAGCTTGTAAAACCTAAGTATTTTGTAATGGAGAATGTCCCAAACCTGCTTACTGCTGAAAAAGGTTATTTTTTTAATGAAATTGAGACGCTATTTAATGCTATGGGGTACTTTTTGCAGCATGGAGTACTTAATGCCGCGGATTTTGGAGTACCACAAAATAGAAAAAGAGCAGTTATTATTGGCAAAATGAATGGGGTTGCTCCGTCTTTACCATCCTCGCTGAATGAGAAAGTAACTATATGGGACGCAATTAGCGACTTGGCATTTTTAGAATCAGGAGAAGGCGATGAGGTGCAAGAATACAGATATGCGCCTCAAAGCGAGTATGAAAAAAAATTACGTGGACATGCTAACCTTTTGTATAATCATAAGGCAACAAAACACTCTCCACTTTCATTAAAAAGATTGAGAATGATTCCTCCTAATGCCGGTAAAGAAGTTTTACCAAAAGAGCATCTAACTAAATCCATATATAGTGGTACGTGGACCAGAATGAAAAAAGATGATATATCCGTCACGATAACAACAAGATTTGATACACCTTCTTCAGGCAAATTTACTCATCCTTTTTTAAATCGGGCAATAACAGTAAGAGAAGCGGCCAGGATACAGTCATTCCCAGATGAATTCATATTCATTGGTAGTAAGAGTTCTCAAATGAGACAAGTTGGTAATGCTGTTCCGCCACTATTGGCATCAGCAATCGCTAGAGTAATTAAAAATGATATTATGGAGGGAAACACTGATGAATAGACCAGATAATATGTCCGTTTATAATGCATTGGATTTAAAGCTTGGTATTAAATCTTCGCTCCCACATGTTAAGAGTGCTGTCGCGCTAATACTTTTGTTTTGGGAGTGCTCTATTAAGTCTGCTGAGCTTCAGTATTCCGTGCAAAGTGGAGACAAAATAGTAATTAATCCAAATTTGAAAACTGCTATTAAAAATAAACTAGCACAAATTTGTAAACAAGATGGTATTAACATTGATACAGTAATAGATGCTATAAATAATAATTCACTATTTAAGTCTCAAATGGAATCGCTAATAGTAGCCTTTGAGCTAATTTGGAAGTTAGCAAAAATCAGCTTTATTGATGAAGATAAAACTGCTAGTGCAGAAAGGACAGGTGGAATAAGGTATCCCAAAAAATTAATCTATACGGTCAATGCTGACATTATCGATACTCTAATTGACAATGATTGGGATGCTTATGTACGTATTTTGATTTTGTGGATTGGTGTTGATATTAATTATGATAAGCAGATAGAGACTCGATTGAGTCGCTTGTTAACTGCAATATCTGAAGGCGCAATCTTTAAATTAGTTGATGGTACTAATGATGTTATTTTTAATCAAAACGACGTGTATAAGAAACTAATGCAAACTAAAAATAATGTAGACTTAAATGGAGATGAAGAAGCTAAAGGTTCTTTAAGAATACTTAAATCTCTGCTTTCGGATGGACTAAACCCATACCTTGAGGGCCATAATGGAGATGTTCAGATATTAAAAGGTCAGTTTAATAATCTAGAGGAATATCAAAAAAGGGTAGAAACCTTTCTGCAGCTATCAGCCACAAAAATAATAGGCTTCAAGGATGCAAATATAGATAAAGAGACCGATAGACAAGATTCGCTTGAAAATAATCGCGTTGTAAGTGGGCGTAATATTCTTCTATATGGTGTTCCGGGTTCTGGTAAGAGTTGGACTATTGAGCATGAATATTGCAAACCTGGAAGTGTTGTAGAAAGACTTGTATTTCATCCTGACTACACTTATTCAGATTTCATTGGACAGATTCTTCCAGCAGTTTCAGATGATGGACAGGTAAGTTATAAGTTTACTCCTGGACCTTTTACGAATATCCTTCGTGAATCATATAACAATCCGAGCAAGGAATACATCCTTATTATTGAGGAAATTAATCGTGGTAACGCTCCTGCTATCTTCGGAGAAGTGTTCCAGTTGCTTGACCGTAAAGTAGAAATTCGTGATATTGATGACAACGGATATCCCATCGGTACAAGTGAGTACGGTATTACAAATATGAATATTGCTGAGGAGATGTACGGCAAGGATAGAAAAACAGAAAAGGTTCGTATTCCTTCAAACCTTTCCATCATAGGTACGATGAACACATCAGATCAAAATGTTTTCACGTTAGATACAGCTTTTCAGCGCAGATGGGATATGCGTCTTATCGAGAACGATTTTGCCAGTGTCGACAGTTCGCTTGCTGATGCAGAAATCCTTGACACTGGAATAACATGGAAAAATTTCTGCGTTGAAATCAATAAGATTGTTGTTGGGAATAGTACAAGGATGACTTCTGCGGAGGATAAGAGACTTGGAGCATACTTTGTTCATGTTCATGATCTTAAATACGATGATACTATGGGAGATCTGAAAGAATATGACACTCTTCGTGTTAAAGAAACCAGTGGCTCTCTTACCGATGATGAGAAGTCCAGAATTGCAGTGATTCGTGATGCAATGCGACAAAATAGGAAGTTCCCTGAAAAGGTAATAAAGTATCTTTGGGATGATGCATTTAAATTCAACCGTGAAATTATTTTTGAGGTTAATGAATATCAAAGTCTTGAACAAGTAATACATGCTTTTATGTATGCCAGTGGTACTGAGCGCTTTAAGGTGTTTAAAGATAATGTCAGGGATGCATTTGCTAATGTAGAAGAAGATTAAGTCGGTGATTTATATGGATTTAGACTCAGCATCAAAGTCAATCAAGGAATTTGATATTAAAAAACACTGCCATGTTAACACAAATGAAGATGGTGATCGTTTTGTTGGTATCAAAGCTGATTCTGATAATGCTATGGTCTATTTTCCAATCGGATATGAGTTGCCAAAAACCGATGCTGAAATTAGAACAGACATAAAGCATTTAATACAAGTGTTATCTGAATTTACAACAAAAGATGACAGATTATTGGCAATTAATAAGTTTACAGCACCACAATTAGTAGGCTTCCCTATCAATGCGTATAAAAATGTTATAGAATATTATTTTTCAATTGGTGGCGCCTATTATGTTGAGAAAGAGCAAGTATATACTACTGCTTCAACTGGTAAGCAGGATTGGGCAAGAACTGCACGAAAGCAAATGCCTCTTGTTCAAAGCAGAAATGGTGTGAGTTCTTTTGTGTTTACACAGTTTGAAGTTCGATCTTCAACTCCAAATGACACGAAAGAAATAACGCAGATCAATAGATTCTGTGTGTATGAAGCGTTTAAGAGACTTGGATGGCTGTATGTTCCCTATATGCCAGAGGAATCAGGGTCACATCCGGATATTAAGACGTCAATAAGAATTGTCCAAAACAAGCTTGCTACTACAAATGACGATAGGAAGAAATCCTTATTTCGTAGCATGAATGACATGCTTGAGTATATGTATGAGAAGACTTCAGATAAGCAATTCTACTTTGGTACAGATGACTTTGATCATGTGTGGGAAAAATTAATTGATCGAGCATTTGGAGAGAAGGACAAAAATAAATATTTTCCTCGTTCAAGATGGTTGCTTGATTGCGGCAAATACAAAGAAAAGAAGCCTTTGATTCCGGATACAATCATGGTATATAACGATAAATATTACGTTCTTGACGCTAAGTACTATAAATACGGTTTGACTGGGATTCCTAACCATCTGCCTAACGGTTCGTCAATCAATAAGCAAATTACATATGGCGAATATTTGGAAAAGAATAAGAATGTAGATGCGAAATCTCTATTTAATGCTTTCATCATGCCGTACAATATGGCAAAGAACTATTTTAGTCTGACGTCTTTTGTTGGAAACATTGGTGAGGCAATTGGCGACTGGAGATGCAACAAAAAATACTATGAACGAATCCAAGGAATTGTGATTGATACAAGGTACCTAATGTACCATTATTCAGGTAAGCCGATAAAGGAAAAGGCTGCACTTGCGGAATCTATAGAGTCTGTTCGGTGGAGGAAGGAAATAAAATTTACAAAGGAATCATCTCTTCCTAAAACAGTATCTTATGCGCGTAAGCCTACTGATTCTATGGTTGCCGAAGACCGTGGCACGTACGATATAGATTAAATATAAAAAATACTATTGCAGAATCTCTGTTTGTAGTACTACAGACAGAGACTTTATTTTATGATATGTACTCCTTTCACTAGCAGTCCAGAAAAGGGGTACATATCATTGCCCAATATTCATAGCCTTTGCTTCCTTTTACCTTTCTTCAGTATAATCTTCTCCGATTGTTCTAGATCTTGTAAATCTCGGCTTATCTTTCGGTTTAAAAGCAATGTGTTTGCTATACTTAATTTCATAGCCAAGATCAGCCATTTTCTTTAAAAAATCATCCCAATCCTTAAACTGTTTTACCATTCTGTCAATATCAAATTGCAGCCTGCTTTTCCAAGAAGTACCACGCTTTGTCTGTTTATTCTCATACCAAGATTTACCGTTAGTCTTATATTTCTTCTTGTAACTTTCGTAAAACTCATCAATGACAGGTAGGTTGTTTTCTTTGCATAGCTTGTCGCTTTGATACCTGATTTGATGACAGCTTTTCTTATTAGACTGGTGGCATCTACCCGTTATCATATTTACATTGTTGAAGATGATGTGATTGTGGATATGCCCTTATCTACGTAAGTAGATAAGACAAATTCGTACTTGTCTTTAAGTATATTCTTATACAGCTTTATACCAATCTGGTGAGCCATTTCAGGACTTGTTTCTCCCGGTAAAAATGATTGAATGAGATGTCTTGCAAAAACGGTTTTTGCTCTCGCGTCTTTCGTGTCCTTAAAAACTGAGTGTGGGCAGTTGATTCGTGGCATTTATGAGTGCGTAGTAAAAGTTGCTTGTTGAATATTATGAAGGCAAAGATTTGCAGGTAATTGCTTCGTTTATGAGGGAATATTGTTGGCGACATTAAATGCGCATGATGGTGTTGTCTGCTTTTGCGGTTGTTGCCGCTGCTACTTCTGTGTATGAAAAGTATAGTTTTACTGCTACCTTGTCTTGTGTTGTTTCCAGAACACTAGAAGCGTCACCACAGCACCGGCCAAAATTGTAGCAACGGTATTAATCTGTGTTCCAGGACTCCAAGCATAGCTAATAAAGTGCAAATTAGACACATATGGCTACTATCTCCTTACGATCTTAGGTAAAACCATTCATAATTAAGCGGTCAAAACATGCAAAAAAGACTACTTAAAACCTACGCAAGACATGTGGGCACACAAAGTTCGCTAGAAACGATTAGGCAAGATATACAGTATTACAAGAATAGTATACAATAATTTACTATAAGTCTTTCTTAAAATAATTAATAAAATTTATTATTTGTTACTGTTTTGTATTCATGACTTATAACTGTATTGTATTTTTTTGTAAGAAGTAATAGTATCTTTTACCAAAGTTCTTAAATGAGTTCTTAAATGAACTTAAAAGGAAATTAAATGAGTTATTATTTTTTATTGAAAGGTGAATATTATGGGACGTACTGGAACTGAACACAGCACTCCACATCTTACTAGTATGAGTGATTTCTTTGTTGGTGAAATACCAGACGATGATGAAAATTGAAATAAATATGCTGGCGGTTTTGTTATTTTGTAATACAATTGCCAGCATTATTTTGTGAAAAGATATGTTATGGTTAATTTTGTTTCACCTGAACGAGAATTTACATTGATGGATTCTTTGTCATCAATTATTGAGGTATTTGCCTTAAAGAAGTGGCAATGGAGTGTTGAAGTATCGCAATGGAGTGTTGAAGTATCAGCATTAGACACTACTTGTATTTTGGATTCGTGTGTTTATTTAGATGAGGCTGATTGTGCAGATATTGTTTTAGAATCCGCTAGAGGTAAAGGTCTTGGGCTTGAATCTCTAACTAGCGGTTTATATGAATTATTGGAACATATAGTATATTCGAATCAGTCTGTTTTGTATTCTTGTTCATCATCTCTTCGAATAAAAGGAGATGCGATTCTTAATCTTTCTAATTCAGCAAGCAAAAATACTGATTATACTTTTTATAGTATGAGTGATAATGCTATTGCTTCGTTACCACCAGAATACTGCGGTGGAAAGTCTACTGGTGAGTTTTCTTCTATTGATGAAAATTTAATTCGTTGCTACTATACAAATAATGGATGGGCCGCAGGTGCTTCTATCCAAGAAGCGACTTTGCATGCGCTTAATGAACTTATTGAACGAGATGCAACATCTAATATTCTTCTTTCTAATATATTTGATGATGTATGCGTAGAGTTTTTAATTCCTAATTGTGAATTATTGAAAGAAATAAAACAGGCTATTGAGAGCGCAACTGGTAACAAGGTGTATATTGTATCGATTCCAGCTTTGTCTGGCTCAGTGGTGCTATCTATATGTTATAAGACAGATAGAGAAGAAATTCCTACTTTTGGATGCGGCGCATCGCAATTTTTAGGATACGCAACATATCGTTCGCTTCTTGAGTTATGGCAAGAGTTATGTGCAGATAAAGATTATTCTAATCCTGAAGAACGTGATAGATCCAAAAGACTAAAACATCTTGTACATTCATATCCAAATATTAAGAAAGCTTTATTCTTAGAAAAAATTAGACAGGATAGTGGGAAATTTTCACAAAAATTAGTGTCATATGATATACGTGACACTTTATCTATTCCTAACATAGAAATTCAGATAAATAATATAGTAAATGATCTTCATAAGTACGGAATAGATATATGGAAACGTGACGCATTCCACTATGAGCGTAAATCGATGAAATGCAATCCTAGTGTTGTGCAAATTGTCGCACCAGGATTGGAACGTTTTCATGTTATTCGTCATGGTTTTCCTGCTGAACTTATAGGTCGTCTAAGAAAACGTAAATCAATAATGTCGATTCGTCAACACAATTAATGTAATTTATAAGGGGCTTATTATGAAGGCTATTGGTAAGCGGAATAATATTTTTATTCGTATGAGATCTATTAGTCCAGCATTGCGATGGGCTTTGGTTGGCTTCTGTTTTTCTATGCTTGGTAATCAAGCGTATGAAGGATCGGTTTTGCCTTCGATTATTATTGTTGGCTTGCCAGCTTGGGTGATTGGTTTTCGTAAGACTTTTATGACGGTTGCCGATTTTCTTTCGCCATGCTCTGGTTGGATAGTTGATAAGCTTGGCGGTTTTCGCGCCCTTGCTATGACTGAAGGCGTAGAAGGCGTGCTCGGTTTGCTGCCGCTTCTTATGTTTGGCTCTCCTGCGTGGAAGTGGTCGCTTGTAGCTCTTTCTTGTGCATTGTTGATTACAGGTCAAGTGATTGATATTGCTAGCGAAGTTTTCGAGGTTGATGCTGCAGGCGGCGACGACAGCATGATTGTAAACTACAGCGGCATTGTGAGCATTTTGGCAAGTATTACAGGAACATTACTTGGCTCTCCATTAGGATCGTGGATTGCGAGCTGGTCGATTCCTGTGGTTTTGATTTTCTCGTCCGTGACTTCTTTTGCGGCTTGTGCTACGCGATTTATTATGAAACAAGACATTGCGCAAGCGTCTTGCGCAGAAGAGGAAGCGTTGCAAGATGTAGAGAATGAATCGCAAGCGATTAGTGAAGAAGGAGAAGTATCGCAAGTATCGCAAGTATCGCAAGAAAATGACGTTGCCAATAAATCTGCAGCTAAGCAATCTGAGAATCCGTTACTCAAGAGTAAAATCATGCTTCTTGCAGGATCTCTTTTGGTTGCTTTTATTCCTGCATGCTCTGTTTCTTATATTCTTCTCGGTCTTGGTAAGCAATATGGTTCTAACTCTTTGACGATATTGTATATTTTTACTGGTGTAGGAAGCGTGCTCGCATCCGTTTTATATGCGCATTCTTCTCAAAAACTCGGTTTAAGAAAAGTTGCGATTTTAGGTATTGCTGTGAGCTTGCTTGCTTATTGCCTTATGTTCATTAATCTTTTGCCAATGATGTGCTTCGCATTCTTCCTTCAAGCGATTGGTGGAATGTTACTAGTAGAGCCGATTATTGTTGCGCGTCAGATTCTGTTTAAAGGAAGTGCGCTCGCTAAGTTTTCTGGTTGGGCGCGCCTTGTGTTTGCGATTGGTGCTACTACTGGTTCTTGGATTGGATTTGCATTCTCATCTACGTGCCAATGGCAGCTTTTGCCTATACTCGCGCTGATTTTTACTGCCGGTTTGATTGTTGTTTTGCCGCAGTTGCCAAATACCAGCTATGCGGCGCTCGCATGATTATTTGTAATATTTAATATTGAATATAGTTGTTACCTTAATCGCATGGTAGTTTTTGCCTATATTACTTGAATTATTACGCGGGGGGGGGTATCCTTTGCTCTATTAACAAGCTCTTTTACAAGATGTGAGTTTACGTCTGCAGAGCGAGTTGAAGAGAAAATATATAAGTGAGGACTGTTAATGGTTAAGAAAACACAAGCTGCTAAAAATGCTTTACATGTGTCTAAGAATTACGCGTATTTGAAGCCGAGTACACTTCGTTCAATGGCGAAAGAGATAAGTGGAACTCGTTTAGAAGCATGTAAGTCGTATGCGGTTTCACGTTTACCGAAAATTGCTGTGACTGCAACATTGGCAAGCTTGCTTGCTTGTGGTGCTGGTTTGCCAACTCATCAAGCTTGGGCTAATGGTTTTAATCTTCCTGATGGTAGCTATAGGTATGCGAATCGCGATTCTTCTACAAAGGCGCAGAGGTATGTGGATATTAAACTAGTGCCATGCGATGAAAAACAAAACGATAATAAGGAAACAGCAGACAGAAAAACTTACGGACAATATTATAAGGTTGAGTACCAGTTTAATTCTCAGGGTGAATGGTGGGGTGGTCGACCATTCTGGTGGGCGAGTGTGCCTAAGGGTGTTGACATTGTAGATAATAAAATTACTTTGTACAAAGATGAACAGTTGACTGGTGATTCGTCTTCTCAACAAACAGGTGCAACATATACAAAGGAGTCTTGGAATCAGTCTGCCAGCCGTTTCTGGTTTGATAATAATAAAGAGCAAGGCACTGAATTTAAGAATAACTGGGAAAGAATGACCGGTGAAGCCGGTGGTTATGACGAATCTGGTAATACTCTCGGTACTTCTAGGGAATATAAGGACGCTACTAGTGCCTTGATTATTAACTGGGAGAGTAGAGGCAATAGAAAGTCTAAGATTAGCTTCGTTATTAAACTGAATGATAAAACGAAGCCTTTGAAATTTGCTGCAGGTGTGTACCAGGTGATGGGCAACTGGCATTACACTGCTGGTAAGGTTGCGCTTGCGCCGACGTTGCCAAAATACTCACAAGAATTGGAACTTACTTATCCTACAGATAAAGTAGAAGTTGATTCTTCGACATATGGAAATAATCTTTCAGAAGATGAGAAAAAGGCTGTTCTTACAAAGCTGTGGAATGCTAATAAGAGTAATACCGATGTGCTGAAAAAGCTTAAAGGTATGGAACAGACTCAAACTGAAGAGGCTTTCAAAAAGGCTGTAAAAGTCAATAACGATGGTAGCGCAACGGTAACATACAAGGATAACTCTACGGATACTATTTCTAAGGAGAATCTGACTAAGCGTTATATTCCTTTTGCTGATAAGGTGAAAATTAACTATCCTACCAATTTAACTCCTGTTAAAAATATTTCTCAATTAAGCAAGGAAGAGAAACAAGCTGTAAAGAATGCTATTTTAGCAGCTAATACTGGTAAGCATATTAAAGATTTGACTGTTGATGCTAGTGGCAATGCGACTATTACTTTCACTGATAAGATTGGCGCTCCTTCAACTAAAAAGCTTGAAGGCAAGTATCTTGTAAAGAAGCAGCGTTCACTTGCGGATAAGTTTACGCCGTACTATCCAGTGCCAATGGCAGTTGGAAATCCACAAGGGTTGACTGTGAATGAGCAGACGGAACTTGTGAAGAAAGTTTATGAAGCAAATAAAAATAAATCTGACTTCATAGATGCAATTGGTAAGCCTAACAATCTAGAAGAAGCTAAGAAATCTATTACAGTAGATAATAAAGGCAACGTAACTATCACTTATAAAGATAATACTGCTGATTTTCCATCTACTGATAAGCTCGATGGCAACAAGCTGGTGTATCAAGCGAAGAAGCTTAATGAGACCACTTACATTACGCTTCCAGCTCGTACAGCTGTAAAAGATGCTAAGGCAATTCAAACCAATGAACAGTCAACTATTAGGCAAGCCATCTTAACAGCCAATAGTGGTCTTCAAAGCAAACTAAAAGGCAGTAATGAAAATACGGCGATTACGTTTGATGATGCTAAGCATACTATGACTGTTAAGTTTAATGATGATTCAACTTCTACCTTCGACTATTCTGAGTTGGTATACACCAAGGGGAATCCAGAAAAGCCAAAAACTGAAACAAAAAATAGTAATGGGTACAAGTACAACATTACTAAGATTGTCATTAAGGATAAAAATAAACCAGTGACTGCTGATTGGAATAGTTTTGCCCGACAGTTTATTAGAGATAACTGGAAGTCTAAGGATGTCAGTAATCCAATAACGGATCAATTCATTAATAGTAATCCTGATCTTATGGGTATGTTCCATTCTTCTGATCCAAAATCTTCTGGAGGAATGAAACTCTATAATTTCTCAAATAAATGGGAAAATAACAATTCTAATTTAACTTTATCTGATGGGTCTTGGAATAACTATAATATTGTCTCTATTTATGAAGGTGGTTCTGGGTTTGAAATAAAAAAGAATGATAATTATGGTCCAAAAACAATAATCACTCTTTCTGCAGATGATTGTTTTGTATCTAATGCTGCCGCTCCTAATCCTGAAGCGCTTAAGAAGGAAGCTGAGGATCTTATTGACAAGATTCTTCAGAAGCATGGCTTGAGTAAGGATGAGATTGATAAGTTCAAGAAAGATCATCAGAACGATATTAACAAGATCACTAAGCCAGAAGATGTAGACAAGATTATTAAGTCTGCTGATGAGCATGGTAAAGATGAGAAGAAAAAGAAAGATGCTCAGAAGCAGATTGAGAATGCTACTAGTGGCTTAGCTGAGAAAACTAAGAAAGAGCTTGAAAAGAAGATTGGTAATGAGACTGATCCTGAAAAGATTCGTGAGAAGATAAACGAGTTCCAAAAGGATCAGGATCAAAAGAAGCAAAAGGAAGCTGATCAAAAGCAGCAACAAGCTGATCAGCAGGCTGAGCAGGAAAAGCAACAGCAGCAGCAGAAAGATGATGCGAAGGTTGATGGCGAGGTAACGAAGCAGAATCAACAGGAGCAGCAAGACACAGGCAAGGCTGAAGAAGCTAAGAAGAAAGCTGAGCTTGAGAAGCAAAAACAGGCTGCTATTAATGAAATTAACGGGAATGATAAACTCAAGCCTGATTGGAAAGAGCAGTTTATTCAGCAAGTTAATGAAGCTCAGGATACTGATGGTGTAAATAAAGCCAAAGATGCTGCTAAACTAAAGGGCACTCAGAATCAGACTGCTGCTGATAACAGTAATAATGATGGTCTTAATAACGCTAAGACTGATGCTAAGAAGAAGATTGGTGAGTTGACTAATCTCAGCGAACAAGATAAGCAGAAGTATCAGGGTGACATTGATAACGCTAAAGATCTTGATAAAGTTGCAGAGATTCTCAACAATGCTGAGTTTGAGGATGCTAAAGCTGATGCTAAGAAGAAGATTGCTGATCTGAAGCAGAAAGGTGATATTACTGAGCAAGAAGCCAATGGTTTAACCGGTCGCATTGAGAATGCTAAGGATTTGCGAGAAGTTGAGAGTATTCTTGAGGAAGCTGAGCTAAAGAAAGCTAAGAAGGATGCTGAATCTGAAGTAGATAAGCTCACCAATCTTAACAAAGCTCAGAAGGATGCGCTTAAAGCAGAGATTGATGATATTGAAACTGACCCGACCAATGAGAATATGAAGACTATTGAGAAGGTCAAGACCGCTATCACTGCTGTTGTTACTAAGGCTAAAGAGCTTGATGGCAAGATGAAGTCGCTCAAGGATCTTGTGACTCTTGTTAATGGTCAGAAGTCTACTCTTACAGCAAAGCCTGATTATAAGGATAATAAGAAGACTGCTTTTGACAGTGCGTTAAAGGCTGCGGAAGATCTTGTTAAGACTGATTCGGCTGAGAACAAGACTGCTGATGAAGTTGACAATATTAAGAACGCATTAGAAAAAGCTGTTAAGGATCTCGGTGGCAAAACTGTTGATAAGTCTGCGCTGCAAGAACTTATTAACGGTGACACTGGCTTCAAGAAGACTATTGTTTACATTAATGCAGATAAGAGTAAGCAAACTACTTATGATAAAGCTATTACTGATGGTAAGTCAGTGCTTACTGATGCTAATGCAACTGTTGAGCGAGTGACTCAAGCTGTTAATGCTATCAATTCTGCTAAGGCTGCTCTTGATGGCAAAGTTAATACAACTGAACTTGAGCAGAAAGTTTCTGAGGTTAAGAAGCTGAAGAAGTCAACTAACCCTCAATCTGCTGGCGATGCTAAGTATGAGAATGCTTCTGAAGCAAAGAAGTCTGCGTTTGATACAGCTTTGCAACAGGCTGAGTCCGCTCTTACTGAAGCTAAGAGCGATCAGTCTCAGAAGTCTCCTGAGCAGAAGCAGCAAGCTGTTAATGATGCGTTGACTGCGCTTACTAAGGCTGTTCAAAATCTTGACGGTAATGACGTGAGTAAGTTGCAGACTGCTATCGCCAATGCAAAAGCTAAGCAGCAAGAAGTTGTTTACAAGAATGGTACTGCTGTGAAGAAAAAGGCTCTTGATGATGCTTTGAATACTGCCGAAGATCTTGTTAAGACTCCTCACGGTCACACTGATTCTGAAATCAGCACAGCTTTGAATAACTTGAATACTGCAATAAGCGGTCTTGATGGAATGGTTAATACAGCTGAGCTTCAGACGGCTGTTGATAATGCTAAGAAGTTGACCGGTGTTACTACTCCTAAGTCTCAGGACGCATATAAGTATGAGAATGCTTCTGAAGCAAAGAAGTCTGCGTTTGATAAGGCTTTGCAACAGGCTGAGTCTGCTATTACTGAAGCTAAGAATGCTAAGTCTACTAAGACTCCTGAGCAGAAGCAGCAAGCTGTTAATACTGCGTTGACTGCGCTTACTAAGGCTGTTAATGAACTTGACGGTAACGACAAGTCTCAATTGGTAGCAAAGCTCGCAGAAGCAAAAGGTAAGAAGAATGATGCTTCTTATAAGAATGCTTCTGCTGCTAAGCAAGCTGCTCTTGACAATGCTATAACCTCTGCAGAAAGCATTGTAAAGAAAGCTGGTGCAACAGAGAAAGAAATTTCTGATGCTACTTCTGCGCTTAATAATGCTGTTACTGGTTTGGATGGTCACGATACCTCTGCTTTGCAGGCGGCTGTGACTGCTGCTGAGTCGAAGAAGAAGACTGTTGCTTACATGAATGCTTCTGATACTAAGAAGACTGCGTTTGATAATGCTGTGGCTGCTGCTCAAGCTATTCTCGATTCGCCTAAGGGCAAGACTGAGCAAGAAATCAGCGATGCTAAGACTCAGCTTGAAACTGCTTCTAACGCTCTTGATGGAACTGTAGATACGTCTAAGTTGCAGGTTGAAGTTAACAAAGCTGATTCTTTGAAGAAGTCCGTACAGTATACGAATGCTGTTCAGGATAAGAAATCTGCGTATGATACTGCTCTTACGGCTGCTGAGTCTGCTCTTGCTGATGCGAAGAATGCTCAATCAGCGAATACTCCTGAGCAGAAGCAGATTGCTGTCAATGGTGCGCTGCTTCAACTTCAAACCGCAGCTGCTGCACTAAATGGTGTTGATATTGCTGATTTGCAAGCTGAGATTGCTCTTGAGAATAGTGTGAAAGAATCTGTAAAGTACGTGTATGATACTGCTGAAAAGCAGCAAGCATATAATAAGGCTTTGCAAGATGCGAAGGAGCTTATATCTAAGCTAGCTGATCCTGCTGGTCAGGGTGTGGAAGTTGCTACTAAGTCTCAAGCAGATCGTCAAGCTCTTGTTAATACTGCGTTAAAGAGTCTTAAGAATGCTAAAGATGCTTTGAATGGTGTTAATAAGACGGTATTGCAAGCTGAAGTTGATGATGATTCTCACTTTAGCAAGTCGTTTGCCTACTTGCTTGGTGAAACTCCTGATTTGGATGTGTATAAGAAGGCATTGGCTGAAGCTAAACGTGTGCTTGCTGATCCGAATGCTACCCAGGCTCAGGTTGATGCTGCGGTTAAGAATCTTTCTGCTGCTCGTAAGGCTTTGGCTGCTGCTAAGGCTCATGCGGCTGATGTTCGTGCTTCTGTGCGCGCTCAGGTGTTGAAGAGTGGTAGTGTTGCTCAGCTTAGTAAGACTGGTAGTGACGTGTCTGTGTTTGGCTTGTTTGCTGCAACTCTTAGTGCTGCTGGTGCTGCGCTTTTCTCAGCTAAGCGTCGTGGTACTTCTCGTCACAGTAGTAAGTAGAATATTTGCTAGCTGGTCTGGTTATTGCAGATCAGCTAGTTTAGAGCTGTTTAATGTTTGCTTAATTGTATTCAGTAAGTTTGCTGAGTATTGAGTTAATTAGCATAATGAAGTTAATGTAAAATGTGCCTCACTTTGCGTCTTTCTTTACTACGCAAAGTGAGGCATTTTGCTATTTTAATTTGCGATTACACTGGAAGTTATTGTTGCTTACTATATTTTAAGAGTTATCTTGCTTACAAAGCACTTATTGAAGCGTTTAGTCACTGAGTTGCTAAGTTATTGAAACAGCGAAACATTAAACCTTAACGATTTGCATATATATGCATCCTTATGTATAATCTTTAAAAAATAAAATCTTGCAAGTGCTAATACACGTAAAAGAGTATAAAACATTCTGCACAAATTACTATACAGGAGACTCTCATGCACAAGATTGTTCAAAAATGGAATAACATTGACCTTATTTTACGCATTGTAATTGGTCTTTTTCTCGGTGCTGCACTTGGTATTTTTGTGCCAGCTCACGTCTATGTGCTCGATCTTATGGGAAAACTTTTCGTCAGTGCGCTTAAATCTGTTGCGCCAATTTTAGTATTTTGCCTAGTTATTGGTGCGCTTGCGCAAGCAAAAAGTGTTGGCAACATGAAAGTGGTAATAGGGCTGTACGCGCTATCTACGTTTACTGCAAGCCTTGTAGCTGTATGTGCGGCTATGATTTTCCCTGTTGATTTTACTTTTGCTCATGTTGCAGCAGCGTCTTCGCCGTCTCCTCAAGGAATTGGTGAGGTGCTTAATTCACTTGTGCTAAATATTGTTGTTAATCCTGTAGATGCTCTCGTTAAAGGTAACTTTATTGGCATCCTCTTCTGGGCGATTGCTTTCGGTGTTGCTCTGCGATTAGCCGAGCCTTCTACAAAAGCATTTTTCGATAACGTTTCGTCTGCTATTGGAAAAATTGTCCACTGGATTATTAACGCAGCACCTTTTGGCATTATGGGTCTTGTTTATACAACAGTTGCAAGTAACGGTCTTCGTATTTTTAGTGAGTATGGTTTCGTTATTGCTTTGTTAGTAGGCACAATGACTGTTGTTGCTTTGATTCTTAATCCTATTTTGGTTTTCGTGCTTACGCGTAAGAATCCGTATCCTCTTGTTTTTAGAACTTTGCGCGATTCGGGTGTTACAGCGTTCTTCATGCGTTCTTCTGCTGCAAATATTCCTGTGAATATGAATTTGTGTGAAAAACTTGGCTTTAACAAAGATAATTACTCTGTTTCAATACCGCTTGGCTCAACTATTAATATGAGCGGAGCTGCTATAACTATTTCTATCATGTCTTTGTGCGCTGCTCACACGCTTGGTATTCGCGTTGATATTCCAACGGCTGTGATTCTTTCTGTGCTTTCTGCAGTTTCTGCTGCAGGAGCATCTGGTGTAGCTGGTGGTTCGCTTTTGCTTATACCTCTTGCATGCTCGTCGTTTGGTATTTCAAACGATATCGCTATGCAAGTAGTTGCTATTGGTCTTATTATTGGTGTTATTCAGGATTCTTGCGAAACCGCACTTAACTCTTCCACGGATGTTCTCTTTACTGCGGTTGGCGAATATCGCATGTGGCAGCGTGCAGGTATTGAATTCAAAATGGGCAAGGATCACGAGACTGTGCAACTTAAAAAGTAGATGTTCTGCTGTTGCTAGTTTTTGCTAAGTATTCTTGCTAGTGCGCGTTCTTCCGTTTTTACGTTTTAGATCGCGCACTTTTATTATATTTGGATGTTTATTGTAAATGAATCTAGCAGATGTTCAAATAAAATAGTAGAAGTGGAATCGGTATTTTTAGCGCGCATTAGGCTTTAGGGAAGTGGTAGGTTGTGTTTGCAGGAATACTGCGGTTTATCCACGCGTTTGCTGCGATTATACTTCCGCTTCCGATTGTTGTTTCGCCGCCAAGAATAGTAGCATTTGCGTAAATTACTACGTTGTCTCCAATATTCGGGTGTCGCTTTCCGCCTTTTACAGGATTTCCATCCTCGTCTAGCGCAAAGCTTTTCGCACCAAGCGTTACTCCTTGGTAAAGCTTAACATGCTCGCCGATTATAGTTGTTTCGCCGATTACAATGCCAGTTCCGTGATCAATGCAAAAATATGCACCAATTTTTGCTCCTGGATGAATGTCAATTCCGGTTTTTCTGTGAGCATATTCGCTCATAAGTCTAGGAATTAGCGGCACGTTAAGCTTGTAGAGTGCGTGAGCTGTGCGGTGAATAAGCATTGCATAAAAACCAGGGTATGCGAGCGTGACTTCTACTTTGCTTGTGCAAGCAGGATCGCCTTCATACATGGCTTGAATATCTGTTAAAAGTAACTTTTTAATTGCAGGAAGAGTATTTATAAATTGATTGCAAGTTTCTCGAATTTTAATTGAGTTGCTTGTATAGGATTGAAGTTCGTGAAATATAATGCGTTCTATAGTGTCTAATGCGTTTGAAGTAACGGTATTCAAACTAGCGTT
The DNA here is from genome assembly GCF_049244195.1 of Gardnerella sp. DNF01189. Lineage (NCBI taxonomy): Bacteria > Bacillati > Actinomycetota > Actinomycetes > Bifidobacteriales > Bifidobacteriaceae > Gardnerella > Gardnerella sp. DNF01189. The sequence continues at coordinate 123,779 of NZ_CP058385.1, forward strand.
ATTATTCAAACTAGCGTTGAGTTGCGTAGTATCGTTGCTTACATTGTGCACATGCAACTCAGGCAAAAGTAACACCTGAGTTGCATGTATGAGTGCAATAATATTGCGGTAATTAGGTATGAATGTAGCTTGCCTTATGTCTGAATCGTGAATTGAGTTCAGTTGATTTATAAGATCAAGGCGATCATTCATACATTTCTCCCGTTATTTTGCTATTTTCTTTATTTTCTATTTTCTTTATTCTATAGTTTTGATCATTATCTAATAATGTTATTTATTATTCTTTTATTATTTAATCAAAACTTGCGTATTTAAAGTAGGCTCCTAAATGTAGTTAGTCTTCAAATAATGCGGTAGACAAGTATCGATCTCCTGAATCTGGCAGTATTGCAACGATGGTTTTGCCCCTGTTTTCTTCTCTTTTTGCTTCTTGGGTTGCTGTCCAAATCGCAGCTCCGGAAGAAATACCAACGAGGACGCCTTCTTTTTTGCTTATAAGCTTGCCGTTTTCGATTGCGTCTTCATTTGTTACGTGAACAATGCGATTATAAATGTTTTTGTTGAGCACATCTGGCACGAATCCTGCGCCGATTCCTTGAATCTTGTGCGCTCCTGGTTTTCCGCCTGCGAGCACAGGGGAGTCGGCTGGTTCTACTGCGATTACTTCAAGATGCGGATTTTGCTCTTTTAAGTATGTGCCAGTACCAGTGATTGTGCCGCCTGTTCCAACGCCTGCAATAAGCATATCCACGTTTCCGTCAGTGTCTTGCCAAATTTCTGGACCAGTTGTGTTGTAGTGCGCGTGCACATTTGCTTGATTGGTAAACTGTCCCGGAGTCCACGCATTTGGCGTGCTTTCAACGATTTCCTTCGCTTTGGCAATTGCGCCTTTCATTCCATCTTTAGCAGGTGTGAGCACGAGTTCGGAGCCGTAAGCTTTCATAAGTTTTCGGCGTTCAATAGACATGCTTTCTGGCATTACAATAATGCTTTTGTATCCTTTTGTTTGTGCGATCATTGAAAGACCAATGCCAGTGTTTCCGGAAGTTGGCTCAACAATTACTGAGCCTGGCTTAATTGTGCCTGTGGTTTCTGCTTCTTCAATCATCTGCTTTGCAATGCGGTCCTTTACAGAGCCTGCTGGGTTGAAGTATTCGAGTTTTACGAGGATTTTTGCTTGAAGATTGTACTCTTTTTCAATGTGAGTAAGCTCCAGAAGTGGAGTGTGGCCTACGAGTTCTTGCACGGACTTGTAGATGTTGGACATAATATTTCCCCTTACTTGTTTGTTTTACTTGTTTGTTTTACTTGTTTGTTTTACTTGTTTGTTTTGTTTAATTTAATTTGTTTAATTTTGTTTATTTTTAATTTTTAAAAAATAATTTTTTATTAATAAAGAGATTGTTGTTTATTAGTTGTTTCTAAAAATGCCATTTATCTGTTTAATATCTAATCCGTATTAAATTGTTATCTTTTCAACGTTTTATATTCGAATTTTGGCATAAAAAAAAGAAACAGCGCGCTGTTTCTTAAATCGTAATTTGCTGCGTTCTAACGTAAATGCTTTTAACATAGGCTAGATGTTATGCATATTTAGTGCTTGCAAACATCATTTCGATTAAGAAATGCGCAACAGCATACGTCACAACAACAGTTTGTCATCATATTTGTATGATACATGTGCACTCCTTTACTCGTCGAAATGGTGATAGGTGATGACTATAGCGAATGGATTTGCGTTTGTCAAACTTGATTTGTGTTTGGCATACCTTGATACGTACTCCTTTTTCTGCGCGAGTGTCTGATTTTGCCTGTTTTTGGGCACTGGTGCAGTTGGCGCATTAAAGTCCTATGTTAAAGAGATAGGCGACTTGATATACTGAGTTATTACGCTAGAAAATTTAGGGTTTCAACGTTGATTTCACAGTGTTTGGAGGCGTTGTTGTAAATGAATTTAACAGACGTGCAAATAAAAGAGTACAAAAAGTATAATAGCGAAGATATTCCAAAGCTGTATGATTCCGTTGGTTGGTCTGCGTACACAGATGATTTAGCTGCTTTGGAAAATGGTTTTAACAATTCGCTCAAGATTTTAGCTGCTTATAAAAATGATGAGCTAGTTGGCATTATTAGGGCTGTTGGTGACGGGTACACGGTTGTTTTTATTCAAGATATTCTCGTTTTGCCTGAGTATCAAAGGCAGGGGATAGGGTCTGCTTTGTTAAAGGCGATTGTGGATTGCTATCCTAACGTTCGTCAAATTCAATTGACCACGGATTGCACTGAAAAAACTATTGCTTTTTATAAGTCTGTTGGTTTTATTGAGTTTTCAGAAATTGATTGCTGCGGTTTTATAAAAGACAGGACATGATGCAGAAAATATGATTCTCTAGTAGCCATTAAGTGCGAATTTGCATAGATTGGCCACTTTGTGATTTTCGTGTGCTAATGCGTGTATTTGTGTATAGGATTGAGTTGCTTGTAGGATGGAGCTGATCTTATGGAGGAGCTGATTGTATGGCAGAATATGATTTGCCGATTTTAGAGTATGATTCCGATAAAAGTGCGGTTATTATGCCAAATCACGATAATATTTCTGTTCAGCTTCCATCTAAAGCGGTTTTTGCTTTTTTAGGCGATGCAATCGATCAGTATGCTTTAAGTAGGAAAGCTACGATTGTAGCAAATTTTGAATCTGCAACTAAAGTATATCCAATATATGTTTTGGAAGAAAAAGTAGAGAAAAAAGTAAAGGAAGACGCAAACAGCGAAGTAGAAGAAGAAACTCAAAAAATCTGCTTAGTACAAGCTCCAGTTGGCGCTCCTGCTGCTGTTCAGATCTTAGATTGGTTGATTTCTTACGGCGTTAGGGAAGTTGTTAGTGCTGGTTCTTGTGGGTCGCTAGTTGATTATGCGGAAAACGTTTTTCTGGTTCCGTATAAAGCTTTAAGGGATGAGGGGACTTCTTATCATTATTTGCCTCCAAGTCGTTATGTTGATGTTTCAGAGCGTTCGAGGCGTGCTATTTTGCAAACTTTGCAGGCGCATAATTTGCCTTATCATGAAGTTAAAACGTGGACTACGGATGGGTTCTTCCGTGAGACTAAGACGAAAGTTGCTAATCGTAAGCAGGAGGGATGCGCGGTTGTTGAAATGGAGTGTTCTGCTTTAGCGGCTTGTGCGCAAATGCGTGAGATTGTTTGGGGTGAGATTCTTTACACTGCAGATACTTTGCACGATGTTGAAAATTATGATGAGCGCAATTGGGGCGGGGATTCTAAAGCGTATGCGCTTGAGCTTTGTGTTGAAGCGGTGTTGCGTATTTGATTTGATTTTTTTTTTAACTCTATGCTTATTATTTCTAGCAAGCATTACGTATAAGTGTGTTTAAGCATTTATAGGTGTTATCAAGCAGATAAGCATGACCAATCAGGATAAGTATGATAGTGTGTCTTTCAATACTTAGTAGAGAGTGGATTAGCAATTCGAAAGCGAAAATGCTAGCTGCGAAAATGCTATTAGCGAAAAATAGCAAAAATAGCAAGAATAGCAAATAGATATAAAGGAAGTGAGAGGTAGCGAGAATGAACAAAACTGACAATACAGCAAATCAGCAATCGCCCGCGAATCAGCAATCATCCAAACTACATCCCGACGTAAAAAATTACGTAAAACTATTTTTCAAGGAAAACAAGCTTGTAGCTTTTCTTTCGATGATAGTTTTTATTTCCTTGTCTATGATTTACACTGCTATTTCTTGGATTTTGCAAATTATTTTCGACTATATGGCAGGTAAAGGAGCTTTCTCTTTAATTACTATTTTGCTGCTTGTTGTTTCCTTTATGCTGGCAATCTCCCTGATTTTCGCGTTGAAGCGCAGCTCGTACCCTCGCTTTCTTGAAAAAGCAATGAATCAGTATAAAGAGTCTGTTATCAAGAAGCTTTTACAGAAGAGTTATAGTGATTTTTCGCTCGCGAATTCCGGCACGTATCTTTCTGTGCTTACTAATGATTGTGAGCGTATTCAAGAAAAGTATTTGAAGAAGATTTTTGATTTTTTTCAAGACGTTCTTATGCTCGTAAGCTCTCTGGCTCTTATGATTTATTATAGTCCATTGCTCACTGTTATTGCTCTTATTATTTCTGTGCTTCCAATGGCGTGCTCGATTCTTACAGCTAACGGGATTGCCACTCGCGAGGAGCAGGTTTCCAAGTCGAACGAGTCTTATACAGCCTTAACGAAGGATGTTTTGAACGGCGTTTCGGTTATTAAGAGTTTTAAGGCGGAGCAAGAGGTTATTAACCGTTATCAGAATCAGTCGATGGAGCTTGAGCATACTAAGAATCTTCGCGAAAAAACGATGACTACTGTTTCTGCTCTTGGTACTATTTCAAGTCTTGGAACTCAGCTTGGCGTGATGCTTGTTGGCGCTTGGATGGTTAACGCTCACGTGGGCGTTATTACTGCTGGAATGGTGTTAGCTTTCACTAATTTGATGAATGGCGTGCTTCAGCCTATTGCAAGTCTTCCTCAAATGCTTGGCGAGATGAAGGGCGCTAAGAAGCTTATTAGCAAGATGGCTGATTATATGAGTAACGCTAAGGAAGATTCTGGCGAGATCATTGACGATTCTATTAAAAGCGTTGTTTTGCGCGATGTTTCGTACGCTTATGACCTGGATCATAAAGTCTTGAAAAATGTAAATCTAACTTTGCAAGCTGGAAAATCTTATGCAATAGTAGGACCTTCTGGAGCTGGTAAGAGTAGTTTGATTAATCTGCTTATGGGATACTACAAGGATTATGAAGGTAGTGTGAAGCTGAATAATCACGAGCTTAGCAATGTGAGCAAGAGTTCGCTTTACGATAAGACTACTCTTATGCAGCAGTCTGTGTTTATGTTTGATGCTTCGATTTTAGATAATATTACGCTTTTTAAGCCGTTCCCGAATGCGGAAGTGGATCGCGTGATTCACTTGGCTGGTTTGGATGATTTGATTGCTGCTAAAGGCAAGGATTATCAGTGTGGTGAGAATGGTAGTCATCTTTCTGGCGGTGAAAAGCAGCGTATTGCTATTGCGCGAAGCTTGCTTAAAAAGTCCGAGATTCTGCTGGTTGATGAGGCAACGAGCGCGTTAGATAACGAGACGGGCACGAACGTAACGCAGTCTATTTTGGATTTGCAAGGAATTCTTCGACTTGTGGTAACTCACCGCTTGGATGCTAATTCGCTTAAGCAATATGATGAGATTCTTGTGATGAAAAGCGGCGAGCTTATTGAGCGCGGAAGCTTTGAGGAGCTTATGAATCAGAAAGCTTACTTCTACTCGCTTTACACTGTGTCTATGTGAGGATGTGGAGCTGGTTTGCTCTCAATGCGCTGTGCAATTTAGCGCAAGCGATTCTGAGCCAGTGTTAGTAGCCATTAAGTGCGAATTTGCAGCAATTGGCCACTTTCTCAGCAATGCAACCTGCTTTCGAGTTACATTTTAAGGAATTACGCTGTTACTTGCAGTGCTTTCTTTGCTTTAAAATTTTGCAAAATAAATTTTAGTCAAAATCTGTTTTTATTTAATGATCTTGTGTAATTTAGATTGTATAGAGTTAGAGAAAAGGCATATATGGAACAGTTTAATCAGTATGACTAATGACCAGAGTAACTATGATTCAAGTAATCAGAATCAGACAAACCCAAACAATGATACTGTAAATTCAAATCCTACAACGTTGTGCATAGTGATTCGCAAAATATGTCAAAAATGACGAGTGATTTATAAAAGGGAGATGACATGAATGTAAAATATGGTAGCGTATTTACAAATCCAGAAGTTTTAAACAGACTCGCACAAATAGAACAATCTCCCCAAATACAAGGAAAATTAAGTGCTTTAAAAGAAGGCGTAAAAAATAACTCTTTTGATCCAATTCGTTTAATTCCAATAATACCGGTAGTAATGGTTTTAGGCACTTTGTATAACTATTTTCCAAATATTGATTACTCTCGTTACAAATATTATTTACTAATAGTAGGTGTTTTTGTTGTTTGCTTTGCAGGTAAGTTTTTTGTAAATAATAAGGTTGATGTAGACGCGCTATATGCGGATAATGTTTTAACGCCGATTTTAAATGTGATTCTGCCTGGAACAGTATTAAACAATTCCGAAGGAATTGACAGCAGCATTTTTGATAATCTTCTGCCAATATCTAGTAGGTATTATTCAAGTAAACACATAATTTTTGGCGATGAATTTAAAACTGAATTTTCAAATATGCAAGCAATCCACTTTTCTAGAAGTGAAAGTGGAAAAAGTGTTAAAAAAACGGATTTTATTGGGCAAGTCTTATTAATAAACTCAAAAACCAACATAAATGGCCACATTAGAATCGTCCCTGTTACTGGAAAGAACTTTATGGGACAAAAACTAAATGGATACTATGGTAAAAAAACAAAAGAGGAGAGCGAAGTTCAGACAGAATCCATTGAATTTAACGACTCGTATTCAGTCTTCTCTACAGACGATTTTTATACAAAACTGGTATTAGATCCAAGTTTTATAGAACTAATGAATAATTTGCAAAAAAGAATGCGAGTTTGCTTATACCTAGATAGTGAGCGTATTGTTGCAGCCTTTGATTCTGGTCGGTATTTATTCGGCGCTCCAGGAAAATCTGGAATAGAAAACCTATCTTTAACAAGAGAATATGCAAAATTTAGAGATATTTTGGCTGAGTATTACGAAATAATTAACGTAATTAGAGAGAAATTACAAAAGTAAAAATTACAAAAGTAGAAACTAGTAAATTGCAATACTAGCGAACTAAAAAATTAGAAAATACTAGAACTAAAGGAGATGTTATGGGAGACATTATGGGTGACGTTATGGATAAGAACACTGTGCTAATTTGTGTTGCAATAGTGCTTGTAGTGCTTATTGTCTGGTTTATTGGCATGTTAAATAGGCTAAGAAAATATAGGGTGATTATAGAAGAGTCGCGGAAAAACGTTGATATTGCGCTCGCTAAAAGATACGATACGATTTGCCAAATGCTTAAAGTTGCGCAGTCGTTTGCAAAGTATGAAAAAACAACATTAGTGGATTTAGTAAGTTTAAGAGAGGGATTGGGCTCAGCGGATTCTAGTTCGGTAATCAAAAATCAGAATCATGCAATAGGGAAGATTTTTGCTTTGGCGGAAGCTTATCCGGAATTAAAGTCTTCTGAACAATTTTTGAACTTGCAGGAAGAAATAAACGACGAAAATGAGCAGCTTGCGGCAGCAAAAAGAATTGTTAATAGTAATATAAGCACTCTTAATCAAAATATTGTTACCTTCCCAGTGTCGCTTATTGCAAGCTTAAGCGGAATAAAGCAGATGGCTTTTCTTGACGAAGATAATCTAAGCAATAAGAAGAATATTGACAGCATACTGAGCTAGTGAAAATGTTTAGCTAGACGGTATATCTAATATAGCCAATCGCCCGCGAATTTGCAGTGATTGGCCACTTTGGGATTGACTGATTTGTGATTGGTTGATTGGTATTTAAATATAAACGCCAGGGAGTTTATTTCAACTCTACTGGCGTTTATTGGTTACTTGCGTTATTCGCTAGTTGCGTTTTTTACTTGCCGTGTTTTCGGAAATAATCTGCTAAATAAACTGCGATATTACAATGCCGGCAGCCATAAGCGGAATATTGAAAATAAGGAACGTTGGAACGCAAGTATCCCAAATATGACTGTGCTGACCGTCTGCGTTTAAGCCGGAAGTAGGTCCAAGCGTAGTATCAGAAGCAGGGGAACCTGCGTCTCCAAGAGCTGCAGCGGAAGACATAAGAAGAATCGTTGCAGGAGTGCTGAAACCAATGCTCTGACACAGTGGCACGAACAAAACCGCAAGAATAGGAACCGTACCAAACGAAGTACCAATGCCCATAGTCACAAGCAAACCAATAATTGTAATCACAAATGCAGCAACAAGCTTGTTCTGACCCATAGAAGCAACACCCAAGTGCACAAGCTCCTCAACTCCGCCTGTAGCTTGGATCACGTTAGCATATCCTCCCGCAATGAGCATCACAAACGCAATAAGACCCATGAGTTTTACGCCGCCAGTAAGCTGCTTGTCGATGTCGTTCCACTTTATTGCGCCAAAGATAATCATCGTTGCAAGACCTGCAAGAGAAGAAAGTGAAAGATCTTTACTAATAATTTGCACTACTACAACAACAATAATTGCGAGAATAGTCACATAATGGCGTAAATTAAGAGGTCCGACAACAGCGTCAGCAGCACGAGTATCAGCTTCGGTGGTTTCGTATTCGCGAGGCTTGCGATAGAGCACAAATACGGCAAATAGCAAAGCTGCTAGCATTGCAGCACCCAAATACCAGTTCACAGCGCTAACGTCCGCAACGCTAACTTTCATGCCATTTTTAGAAAGATTCGTAGCAATAACAGTCTGGAAAATAAGACCAAAGCCAAACGGAATAGCAATATATGGAACCTCAAGACCAAAAGCAGTACAGCATGCTGCAGCTCGACGGTCAAGCTTCATCTTATTCATAACTCTCAAAATAGGCGGAATAAGAATAGGAATATAAGCAATATGAACCGGCACAATATTTTGAGACATGCATGCAATAATAGTTAGTACCGCAAGTAGAGCGTACTTTTTCATGCCAATAATTGAGCTAATTTTTTTAGAAATAATTTGAGCTAAGCCTGTTGCGGTAATTGCTTCCGCAAAAGTTCCAAGAAGAATGTAGGCTAAAGCGGTTTGTGAGTTGGTGGAGAAACCGTCGCAAAGCAAAGCCATAATTGTGTGATTTCCGTCACCAAAAAGAGGAAGATGACCGGCAATGCCACCTGCAATGCAAGCTATAATCATTGCTAGCAAAACATTAAGTTTTGCAAGACTAAGCGCGCATAGCACTACAACCGACACAATAACCGGATTAAATATGATATTTAAAATTTGCAAACCTAGCATGCCGTTCACCCCTTCAAATGCTTGAATGTTAATGTATTGTTTGAAGCAATACGTTTTATTTCGTATTGCTTACGCTTGTATTTTTGCATATGTATTCTTACATATGTATTTCTTACATTTAGTAATTAAAGACAATATAGCATGGAAGTGTTTACAACATGTTTCTTGAGTGAATATAAAATATAAACAATTAAATAAAAAAATTAGTGTAACTCAACAATTGTTTGCACAAAAGAGTATTCTAAATGATTAGTGGTGAAGAATTGATAAATCACCAAATGTTCGGTTTTACACCGTTTTATTGCAGTATTGCAACGTGAGTTTACTGCTGAAAAGTGGCGATAAAGCAATGCGAAAATTAAAAATTGTTTTGCTAATTGTGAAGATCTAAAAATAAGCAGTAAACAATAAACAACAAACTGAAAAACTAAAAAACTGAAAATAAGTTATTTAGAGTATTTAGAGTAAGGAGGAATGCCTGGCGCTCTAAGTAAAAAGGATATTACGACATATCTTAATTACAAGCGTCAAACATGCAAATTATGAAAGATAGTAAAACACTTTTAGAAGCTAAAGAATTAGGCTTACAAATATTTAGAAGAACACCATTTTGGGACGTATCGTTAAAAGTAGAGCCTCATCAAATCGTTGCAATATCAGGTGAACACGGCTCTGGAAAATCAGCTTTGCTGCTTGCACTGTCTGGTTATATGAAATTTACGAACGGAACTCTTACTATTGCGGACTCAACTCTTCCTAACGATTTTAAAAAATCACGTAAATATGTGGGATTGGGATTATTCAACGGAATTAACGAATTCTACAAAATGCAAACAATAGAAGAAGCTTTGATGAGTGAGCTAAAACTCGCATCATCTTCGCCACTATTTCGCGAACAGTATAAAAATGATGTAAAAAATCGCGAAGCATTGCGCCAATACGCGTACAATCTTCTTGCTCAATGGAAAGTATTTTCTCCTCACAAAACAGCAATAGGAGAGTTGACTCCGTGCGAGCGCATGCGTTTGGCAATTGCGTTGGCATTATTAAAGCAACCGTGGCTGCTATTTGTTGATGGAATTGAGACGGAGCTTACTAGTGAGCAACGCGAATGCTTACTTTCCGATATTCGCGAATATGTTAGCAAAAACTACTGCTCCTGCCTTGTTGGAGTTTTGCAAAGTGAGTTAGAAAAGCAAGCGGATCAAGTCTTAAGACTTATGCCAAATAATGAGAAAACAGAAAATTCTCATACTGATTCTCAACTTGCTACAAGTGAAGCAAACGGTGGTGAAAACAATGCACGTTAGTACTATTGCTCTTGCATTTCGTGAGATTAACAATACGATGAAAGGAAAAGCTCGAAAGCTTGTTATTGGAACCGTAGCTTTGATTCCACTTTTATACGGATCGCTTTACTTATGGGCATTTACAAATCCTTATAAGACTTTGGATACTGTGCCTGTGGCTGTTGTTGTTGAAGACAATGGCGCTATGATTAACGGCAAAATGCGAAACATTGGAAACGAAATCAAAACTCGTTTAAAGAATCAAAAAGACGGTAGTGAAGGTTTCCAATGGAATTTTGTAAATAGTGCTGAAGCAAATAAGGGCCTTAAAAATGGCAACTATTTTATGGTAGCAACTATTCCAGCTTCCTTTAGTAAGTGCATTGCTTCCGCGCAATACGATACTCCAACTAAAGCAAAACTTCACGTAAAGTACGATCAAGCAAGCAATATGCTGGCTTCACAAATTGGTAAAACTGCTTTCCGCACTATGCGTACTGAGATTAGCGAGGCGATTGCTCAAGAGTATTGGGAGCACATGTTTGCGAAAGTTAATTCAGCTTCCGATTCTCTTGGTGCTGCTGCAAACGGTGCTGGAGCATTGCATGAAGGTTCAAAGTCTTTGCAAGGCGGAATAAATAAGCTTGCAGATGGGTCGAATAAACTTTCGCAATCTTTGCAAAAACTTCAAGGCGGATTAGGGGAGCTTCAAAAAGGCGCGAATACGCTAACTGAAGCCAATGCTCGCAGCAAAGAAGGAGCTCAATATCTTGCACAAAAAACGCAAGATTTAGCAAACGGAGCCCAACAGTTAAGCGAAGGAACGCAAAGGCTATCGGCAGCGACAAGCGAATTCTATGAAGGAGCTCAAAAGCTTGCAGCTTCAAGCAACGAATTAGAAGAACATGTTAAAGCTGGAAACGCTGAAACAAAAGCACAAATTACTGGTCTTCTTATGCAAGCGCAAAACCCAGCAGTAACAAAGGAAGACGTGCTTGCTAATTTGCAAAGATTGGCAGAAGGATTAGGTGAAAATTCTAATCTTCTAGAAACAAATCTTTCTGCTTTAAGCGCTGGAGCAGACAAGCTTTCTGCAGGGAGCTTGCAAATAAAGGGCGGTGCTGACGCTCTTATGCAAGGCATGGAGAAAGTTAATGTTGGTTCAGATAAGTTAGTTGCTGGCACAAATAAGCTTGCTGACGGTTTGGCTCAAGTAAGTAACGGTAGCGAGAAACTAAATAGTGGCGTGAATGAAGCTGCACAAGGTTCTGCGAAAATAGTGAACGGTTCTGATCAGCTTAATTCCGGCGCTAAGAAGCTATCTGATAACACTCCAAAGCTTGTTGATGGTACTAAGAAATTGCATGACGGGCTTAAAGATGCTCAAAAGTCTGGAAAAGTAAACGGTATTGTTCAAAAAAGTAAGATGATGAGCGCACCAGTTTCCTTGGAGGAGCACGAGTATTCGCACGTTGAAAACTATGGAACTGGTTTTGCTCCTTACTTTATTTCTATCGCCCTTTGGGTTGGTGCTCTTATGACAACATTCGTTTTGAGAGTTATGGATAGGCGAGCGATACTAAACGGCATGAATCCGCTTAAAAGCGCGCTTATTAGCTTGACGCCGTTTGTGATTATGGGCGTTTCGCAAGCGATTATTCTTATGGGCGTTGTTCAAGGAGCGTTGAAGTTCCAAATCGATAATGTTGTTGCATTCTACGCGCTGGGGATTCTAGCGTCAATAGTCTTTATGGCTATAATGCAAATGATTATGGTGGTGTTCCGCATGCCAGGGCGAATAGTTGCGATTGTGCTACTTATGTTGCAAATCACAAGCTCTGCAGGAACGTTCCCAGTACAAATGACGCCGGCATTCTTTAGAGCTGTTCACCCATATTTGCCAATGACGTACTCGATTATGGGGTTGCGTCAAGCAATGTCTGGAAAGAACAGTGGTGAAATAGTTTCAGGCATTGGAATGCTTGTGCTTTTCGGCGTTATTGCGATTGCCATAACAAGCATTGCCTTCCGCATGAAGCGTACTGTAAAAATGTTTGATTTGCATCCTGTAATAACGCTTGATGCATAAGCGTTCATGCAGGCGCGATAATTAAAATCCCCGCAGCTCTTGTTGGTTGCGGGGATTTTTTAGTGAATTTTGTTTAATTTAGTTACTTTATAAATACGTTATCCGACTTTAGAAAGTAGACGCGTAGACTTCGGCAATGGCGGCTTCGTCCATATGCATGTAGGAGTTCTTCAAAAGTCGCTGCTGCTCTTTGACAACGCTTGCAGCCCAACTTTGAATCATATCCTCGGTCATGCCATACTCGTGAAGCTTGTGCTTAGGAAGAATCGTGTTAAGAACTTCGTCAAGCTTATTTAATACGTCTGTTTTCTGGCATTCAAGAATATTTGCCATAAAGTCAAAAAGCTTAGAAAGCTCAGTGTTTTCTGCGTTATTCTCGTCGTGCTTAGCATAGTATCGCAAAACGCTTGTAAGAAGAGCTGCATTCGTTTCGCCGTGAGCCACGTGGAAAGTTCCACCAAGCGGATAAGCCATCGCGTGAACGCAACCGCAGCCAGCGTTACCAAACGCAATGCCAGCGTAAAGACTTGCCGAAACCAAGTCGCTTACAACTTTGCTTTTTGCGCTGCTGCCTTCTTTAACAACTCGCATATAACTTTGCAAAATAAGTCCGCAAGCCTTGTAACTAAACATTTTTGTAAGCTCGGTTGCAATAGGAGAAAGTGCGGACTCAATCGAATGCGTAAGAGCGTCAATAGAGCTGGTTGCAAAAACGTAATCAGGCAGGCTCTTTAACAATTCTGGAATAAGAACCGCGTCTGTAGCGTAGCAAGCATCGTTTGCCAAGCCCTTTTTAGTGTTGCGTTTTGTAAGAGAGAACACGGCAACGTTGGTAACTTCGGAGCCAGTTCCGCAAGTAGTTGGAACAAGAATAAGATCCGCGCCTTTTTGTGCAGGAATCTTGCCATCAATCAAGTCTTCGAGTGGGCTTGTTTGCTTCAAAGCACAAACTTTAGAAATATCCAAAACGGTGCCGCCGCCAATGCCAATCACGCGCTTTGGAGTAGTGTGAATATCTCGAACAATCGCGTCAACCATTTCGTCGCTTGGCTCGCCCTTGCCGTAATTTTCTTGGAAAATCACATTGCAATCAAGGTTCAAGCTGCCAAAATAAGGCTCCCAAATGTACTTGTTTGTAATAACCAAATCGTCTTTGCCAAGCTTAAATTCTTGCGCAAAATCGCGCGTATTTTCAAATTTGTGAATAGTTGGCTTAATAGATAGCTGCTTCATCCTAGACTCCTTTGTTTTAATTTGTACGTCTTACGCTAATATGCGCGTTTTGGTTCGCGATTTGTGCGCGGATGATTAAAAAACCAAGCAACCGCTCCATTATAGAACAAATTGCTTGGTTTAATAAACGCGATTTAAGCTAATTAGCAGAAATTGATTCAGCCTAAGCTAATCAGAAAAAGTGATTCAGCCTAAGCTAATCAGAAAAGTCTAATCATCCCTTCAATAAAGCCGTGTAAGCTGCCATCGTAATGTAATTGTATGGCTGGTTGAAGTGAGGCATAAAGAAGATATCGCACAATGCAAGCTCTTTAATCGTGACTTTCTTTTGAATAGCAAGAGAGAACAGGTGGATTGCTGCAGACATATCGTAGTTAGAAGCCAATTGGCATCCAACAATCACCTTAGAATCCTTCTTGTAAACAATGCGAATCTTAACTTTTGGATTCTCAACTTCCATAAACGCAGGCTTTTGTGTATCTTCAAAATCAACGTAGTCAACGTCCATGCCCTCTTTTTGAGCAGCCGTTAAGCTCAAACCAGTGCAAACAAGCTTGTAATCGTAAATCATCATTGCGCTAGAGCCTTGTACGCCCTCGGTTTCTACAGGAGTTCCGCAGATGTTGTGGCCTGCAATCAAACCGCTTCTAACGGCATTAGTAGCGAGCGCAATGTAGTTTACGCGGCTTCGAGCGTTGTCGTAGATTGTAGCGCAATCGCCAATAGCGTACACATCTGGGTCGGAAGTTTGCTGCTTCTTGTCAACTAGGAAAGCGCCATTTTCGTATTGCTTCAAATGATCTTTTCCAAGAGCAACATTTGGGTGGAATCCAATAGCGCAAATCACCATGTCGGCATCGTAAGTGCCCTTGCTTGTTTTAACAGCCTTAACTTCAGTATCTCCAACAATCTCTTCAACAGCTTGACCAAGCTCAAAGTGAATGCCCTTATCTTCCATAATTCTCTTCAAATTATCGGAAAACTCTGGGTCAAAGTAGCCGTTAAGAATATGGTCTTCCATGTCAATGAGAGTCACGTTCTTGCCAAGGCGCTTAAAAGCTTCCGCAAGCTCCACGCCAATGTAGCCGCCGCCAAGAACCACAACGTTATTAAAATCGCGCTCTTGAAGTTTAGCAATAACAGTTTGCGCGTTTTGGAAAAGCTTTACCATTTGCACGTTTTCCAAATCAATGCCCTTAATGCGTGGCTTGTTTGGAAGGCTGCCAGTAGCTAGAACGAGTTTATCGTAAGAATCGTGAATAACCGATCCGTCTTTAAGCTCGACTGTTACTTCTTTCTTTGCATAATCAATGTCTAGAACTTTGCTTTCCAGATTTACCTTAGCGCCCTTTTTAACGAAATCTTCTGGCTTCTGGTAGAACAGGCCATCGCTGCTTTTAATCTGCTTGCCAATCCACAAAGCCATACCGCAGCCAAGGAAGGAAATGTTGCTATTCTGATCGTAGATTGTAAGATCGTTTCCTGGGTAGCTCAAAATGGTGTTAGCGCAGGCAGTGCCAGCATGATTTGCGCCAATCTGAATAATCTTGGTCATCGGTAATCTCTTTTCGTCATTGACTTTTGATTTATCTGTATTTTCTGTATTTATATGGTTTTATATGGTTTTATGCGCGCTGTTAACAACATTGTTCGTTAAGCACGCGCTAGTAGCTAATCATATTACACTACGACGAGTCTGGCTAATCGTGAGTCTAGGTGTGTTGTTTGCGATTATTGTATAAGTTGTAATTACCATTTAATCTTTGCTATAAAAGTGAAATAAGTAATAGAATCATGAATGTTTTATGCAAGTACATTCGTGTATATATAGTTTTTGCAATGTATTTTGATAAAGTTTTATAAAGTTTAATAAAGTTTGATAAGTGAGAGTTGTATGAGGGGGTATTGTAATGCGTATTTTGATTACTGGTTTTACGCCGTTTGATAATGAGTCTATAAATCCGTCGTGGGAGATTGCGCAATCAGTGCATGCGCCTGAAGGCGTGGAACTTGTTCGTTTGCAGATAAATGTGGAGTTAATAAAGAAACGATCAGATATTACGAGCGAAAAAATTTATTACAAGAACCTCACCGAACGGAAGCTGGTTATCGGATATATTCATATGATGACGTTAAGCGTGTTGGGTTTATTAAACGAATACAGGAATTTGGTTTCTCTTTAAGCGAGATTTATAAATTACTTGGTGTTGTAGATAAAGATGAAGTTCGTTGTCAAGATATGTTCGAATTTGTTTCTAAAAAACAAAAGGAAGTGCAAAAACAAATAGAGGATTTAAAACGAATTGAAACTATGTTAGACGACTTAAAACAACGATGTCCAGATGAAAAGAAATTACATTCGTGTCCAATAATAGAAACATTAACATGAGAGATTAATTAACGAAAGGAGCTTTTTTATGAATAAATTTAAGGTAAACATTTCAGGAATGACTTGTACGGGTTGTGAAAAACACGTAGAATCAGCACTTGAAAAGATAGGTGCTAAAAATATTGAGTCTAGTTATCGTCGTGGTGAAGCAGTATTTGAACTGCCCGATGATATTGAGGTTGAAAGTGCAATAAAGGCGATTGATGAAGCAAATTACCAAGCCGGAGAAATTGAAGAAGTATCATCACTAGAAAACGTGGCGTTAATTAATGAAGACAATTATGACCTTCTTATTATTGGTTCTGGTGCTGCTGCCTTTTCTTCGGCAATTAAAGCTATAGAATACGGTGCAAAAGTTGGAATGATTGAGCGTGGAACGGTTGGGGGAACCTGTGTGAATATTGGCTGTGTTCCGTCAAAAACTCTTCTTAGGGCAGGGGAAATCAATCATTTATCAAAAGACAATCCGTTTATAGGTTTACAAACATCCGCTGGAGAAGTGGATTTAGCTAGTTTAATCACGCAAAAGGATAAATTGGTGAGCGAACTTCGGAATCAAAAATATATGGATTTAATTGATGAATATAATTTTGATTTAATTAAAGGTGAAGCAAAATTCGTTGATGCTAGTACTGTTGAGGTCAATGGGACAAAGTTATCTGCAAAACGCTTTTTAATTGCAACAGGTGCATCGCCTTCGTTGCCCCAAATTTCAGGACTTGAAAAAATGGACTATTTAACTAGTACAACACTTCTTGAGTTAAAGAAAATACCAAAACGATTAACTGTAATTGGTTCAGGATACATTGGAATGGAGCTTGGACAACTATTTCATCATTTAGGTTCAGAAATAACGCTTATGCAAAGAAGTGAGCGACTTTTAAAGGAGTATGATCCTGAGATTTCAGAGTCAGTTGAAAAAGCGTTAATTGAACAGGGTATAAACCTTGTCAAAGGGGCAACTTTTGAGCGTGTTGAACAAAGTGGAGAGATAAAAAGGGTTTACGTAACAGTAAATGGCAGTAGAGAAGTCATTGAATCAGATCAGTTACTTGTTGCCACTGGAAGAAAACCAAATACGGATTCTTTAAATTTAAGTGCAGCAGGTGTTGAAACTGGAAAAAATAATGAAATCCTGATCAATGATTTTGGTCAAACAAGTAATGAAAAGATTTATGCAGCAGGAGATGTGACTTTAGGACCACAATTTGTATATGTAGCAGCCTATGAAGGTGGAATTATTACTGATAATGTTATTGGTGGATTAAACAAAAAAATAGATTTATCGGTAGTTCCTGCTGTTACGTTTACGAATCCGACGGTTGCAACGGTTGGTTTAACAGAAGAACAAGCAAAAGAGAAAGGGTATGATGTGAAGACATCTGTATTACCTTTAGATGCTGTTCCAAGAGCAATTGTAAACCGTGAAACAACCGGTGTATTTAAACTAGTAGCAGATGCAGAAACACTAAAAGTATTAGGGGTTCATATTGTATCTGAAAATGCAGGAGATGTCATCTATGCAGCATCATTAGCTGTTAAATTTGGCTTAACGATAGAAGATTTAACAGAAACCCTAGCACCATATTTAACAATGGCTGAAGGGCTAAAATTAGTTGCACTTACGTTCGATAAAGATATTTCGAAATTATCTTGTTGTGCAGGCTAAGGGAACTTTTTTACAACTCCCTATTCAAGTGAACCAGCTAATGCTTTAAGGGATTTTCTAAGTGCATTTGTGGTCACAAAAATAATTTAACACTGATGATTTCGACATCAAATCTATAATTGATACCTTAACACCGCAGAGTAATAAAGGATGAATAATATGTCAGACTTATTATCCCTACCAGACATTAAAACAATAGAACCGCCACAAGAAAATGAAACCGATATGATGTTTAAAGTTGAAGCAGTCGGACCACCTGAACGTTGTCCTGAATGTGGTTTTGACAAGTTGTACAAACACAGTTCAAGAAATCAACTAATTATGGATTTGCCCATTCGTTTAAAGCGAGTGGGCTTACATTTGAACCGTAGACGATACAAGTGTCGTGAATGCGGATCTACCTTCTGGGAACGCCTAATATCTGTAGATGAAAAGCGTAGTATGACCGAAAGGCTTTTAAAGTCCATTCAAGAGCAATCCATGTCTAAGACCTTTGTAGAAGTCGCAGAAAGCGTTGGTGTTGACGAGAAAACCATTAGGAACGTTTTTAAGGACTATGTGGCACTCAAAGAACGTGAATACCAGTTTGAAACTCCTAAGTGGCTTGGGATAGACGAGATACATATTATCCGTAGACCTCGGCTTGTATTGACTAATATTGAACGCAGGACTATTTATGACATCAAGCCTAACCGTAACAAGGAAACAGTCATCCAACGTCTTTCAGAAATCAGTGACAGGACTTACATTGAGTACGTCACAATGGATATGTGGAAGCCCTACAAAGACGCAGTGAACACTATCCTTCCACAAGCTAAAGTTGTCGTAGATAAGTTTCATGTAGTTAGAATGGCTAATCAAGCCTTAGATAACGTCAGAAAGTCTTTGAAAGCCCATATGGGCCAAAAAGAAAGACGTACCATTATGCGTGAAAGGTTTATCCTTCTAAAGCGTAAACACGATCTAAATGAACGTGAATCATTCCTCTTAGATACTTGGTTAGGTAATCTTCCTGCTTTAAAAGAAGCCTATGAACTCAAAGAAGAGTTTTACTGGATATGGGATACTCCTGATCCAGATGAAGGTCATCTTCGTTATAGTCAATGGAGACACCGTTGTATGTCCAGCAACTCTAAAGACGCATATAAAGACCTCGTGAGAGCCGTAGACAACTGGCATGTTGAAATATTCAACTACTTTGATAAAAGGCTCACTAATGCTTATACGGAGTCAATTAACAGCATTATTAGGCAGGTAGAGCGAATGGGTAGAGGTTACTCGTTTGATGCCTTACGAGCCAAAATCCTTTTCAATGAGAAGCTCCATAAAAAGCGTAAGCCACGATTTAATTCAAGTGCTTTCAATAAAGCTATGTTATACGATACTTTCAATTGGTATGAAGTGAATGATCACGACATTACAGACAACTTAGGTGTCGATTTTTCCACACTTATTAAGAATTTGGAGAAGGGTGATTTATAAGCCCTTTTCCACCATAAAATCCGAATACCCGTTTTATGCAAGTACATTCGTGTATATATAGTTTTCGCAATGTATTTTGATAAAGTTTGATAAAGTTTGATAAAGTTTGATAAGTGAGAGTTGTATGAGGGGGTATTGCGATGCGTATTTTGATTACTGGTTTTACGCCGTTTAATAATGAGTCTATAAATCCGTCGTGGGAGATTGCGCAATCAGTGCATGCGCCTGAGGGTGTGGAACTTGTTCGTTTGCAGATTCCTACGGAATTTAGCAAGGGCGCGCAAAAAGTTATTGAGAAAATAGAGGAAGTTCACCCTAATGCTGTGCTTTCATTAGGGCAATTTGGTGGTTCTGCTTGTTTTAACGTTGAGTATGTTGGCATTAACTGTAGAGCTGCGCGTATACCGGATAATAGTGGGTATAAGCCTTGGTATGAGCCTGTTGTGCAGGATGGTGATGTGGCTTATAAAGCGACTTTGCCAGTTGTGAACATAGTTGATGCTTTAAATAAAGCAAAATTGCCGGCGTCTGTGTCTTTTTCTGCTGGCGCGTACGTGTGTAATGACATGCTTTACAGTGTTTGTCATTATTGCCAGACTAAAAAATTGCCGATTAAGAGTGGTTTTATTCACGTTCCATATTTGCCTGAGCAGATTCTTGATAAGCCGACTACGAGTTCTATGAGTTTAGTTGATATGCTTCGAGGTATTGAAGTTGCGCTGCAAGTAATTGCGGATGATTGCAAGTGATTGCAGATAAATCGCCAGCAAATCTTTAATTTGTCAAATTGCATAAAATAACTCAAACAGCCACTTATGTTGAAGGTGTGGTATAAAAGTCTTATGTTTTCTAAACGCGCTATTACCATTTTTGCGGCTGCTGTCGTAACTGCTTTAACGTTGGGCACGTTGAGTGCTTGCGAGCCGCAGGGTAAAGCCGTTGGTAGCACTGGTCGCGCTGGAGACATAATTCACGACGGCATAGATATTAATGACATCCATTTGCTGGTCATTGGTTCAAAATTAGCTGCGCTTGATGGCGAAGTTATGAAGCATTGTAAAACGTCAAAATTGAGTGCTTCTTATGTGCCGCTATCAAATGTTGTTAATCCTAACGAAGCTGCTCAGCAAGCTATTCGCGCTGCAAGCGAGCAACCTGTTTCATTAATACTTATAGACGCGCTCGACGTAACAGGCGTTGACGACCTGCATAATGATAATGATCAACCTAATATAAAAGAGAATAACAAGCTTAATAACAGCACTCGCAATAAACAAAACGAAAGCAAAGCATGGATTTCTGCGCTGCAATACGTGCGTTACGCTGGAGTGCCAGTTGCGTTAATAAATCCTGTAAAAGCACCAAAAGACGCAACTTTATACGCAGCTACTTTGTATTTTGATAGCGATGGAAGTGGAATTGGAAAAAATATTCATGAATCTTATTTATCAAAAAATAGCGAATCTTTAAACAATAAAAGCAATAAATCAAAATTTGAGCGTTCGTCTTTGCTAAGCATCGTTCGAGCAATAATCGACAATACACCGCATAGTAGGGAAGTGATTATAAATGACAAATAACGAACAAAACGCAATGGCATCTACAGAAATCAACAAAAATAACGCTATTGCGGTGCTTCCTAAAGTAGAAGTTTCTGGTTTGAGCACAGAAGAAGTTGCGCAGGCAGTCTCTCGCGGAGATGTGAATATTACTTCTAAGCAGACTTCTCGCTCTTTAATGGATATTGTGCGCGCGAACGTGTTTACATTGTTTAACGCGATTATTTTCACAGCAATGGTTGTTGTGCTTGCCACTGGTTCGTGGAAGGATGCTGTTTTTGGTGTGGTAATTCTGGTAAATACTGGAATTGGCATTGTGACTGAATTAAAAGCAAAGCGCACTTTGGATAGGCTTTCTATATTGATTGCTGCTCACGCAATGGTGCGTAGAGGTGGAAAAAATATTGAGATTCCGCACAAAGATATTGTGCTTGGGGATGTTTTGTGGCTTAGAGCTGGCGAGCAGGTTCCAGCGGATGTAGAAGTGTTGGAATCGTGGGGTTTGGAAATGGATGAGTCCATGCTCACGGGCGAGTCTGCTACAGTTCGAAAAGCAAAAGGTGATAACGTTTATTCCGGATCTACTGCAGTTTCTGGAATGGCTTTAACGCGTGTTACTGCCGTAGGAGAGCACAGTTATGCGGCAAAATTGGCGGCGCAAGCGAAAGTTTATACCAAAACAATTTCCGACTTAAGCCGTGGAATTAACACGATTTTGAAGTATATGACGATGGTTGTGGTGCCTTTGTGTGTGCTGCTTGTGTGGTCGCAAATGCACAAGGTTGGCGGATTTGTTGAAGCTTGGCAGACTGGTGCTTGGAGGGGAGCTGTTGTTTCTGCTGTTGCAGGCGTTGTTGGCATGATTCCAGAGGGCTTGGTTCTTCTTACTTCGCTTAATTTTGCGGTGGCTGCTATGCGACTTGCGCGTAAGCAAACGTTAATTCAGGAGTTGGAATCTGTAGAAACTTTAGCGCGCGTAGACTGCTTGAATCTGGACAAAACTGGCACTATAACCGACGGTGGTATTGCATTTGTTGGCGTGGAAAATCTAGATAATAGTGGTGCCGAAATATCTTTGCAGACCAACTTGCAAACCAACCAAGCTTTATTCGACTTATCAAATGAAGAAAATCCGAACGCAACAGGTGTTGCGATTATGGAAGGGCTTGGCTCTAAAGGAGTTGCAGCTAGCCAGCATGTATCTAACCGTCTTCCATTCTCTTCTGCTAGAAAGTGGAGTGCTGTGCAATATGTACAAAGCAGTGGAGAGCGTGCAACTTGGTATATGGGTGCTCCGGAAGTGTTACTCAGCGCGATTGATTATGCAAATACTAATGAACTTTTAGCGAAAGTTAATTCTTATGCTGAACAAGGCGAGCGCGTGCTGCTGCTTGCAAAAGTAAGTAGCGAAAGTAGTACTGTAAGTAGCGTCGATAGTAGCAGCTTAAGTAGCGTAACAGAAACAGATAAAACTTTTGGCGATTCTCCAACTATTTGCGTAAATGCTCATCCTATTGCTTTAGTTCGCTGCTCTGAGCGTATTCGTGACGATGCTCGCAAAACGCTTAAATGGTTCCGTGAGCAGGGTGTGCGTTGCCGCGTAATTTCGGGAGATAACCCTACAACAGTTGCGGCTGTTGCTGCAAAAGTTGGCTTAACAGGAGATCGCAAGCCTGCTGCAATGGACGCTAGAAAATTGCCAGAAGATATTAACGAATTGGCTAAAGTGCTTGAAAATGTGGATGTGCTTGGGCGCGTGCTTCCTCATCAAAAGAAAGCGATTGTTCAGGCGCTTCACACTCAAGGTCATGTGGTTGCTATGACTGGTGACGGCGTGAACGATACTTTAGCTCTTAAAGAAGCTGATTTGGGCGTTGCTATGGGCAACGCTGCTCCTGCTGCAAAAGCTGTAGCTCAAGTGGTTCTTGTTGATTCACGATTCTCGCATTTGCCTGATGTTGTGGCTCGCGGTAGGCAAGTGATGGCAAATATGGAACGTGTGGCTGGCTTATTCCTTGTAAAAACTGTTTATTCTGCGCTTATTTCTGCAGGAGTTGTGCTTCTAGCGTTGCACTTCCCGTATTTGCCTCGTCACATTACTTATATTGGTTCTTTAACTATTGGTATTCCAGCATTTTTGCTCGCTTTAGCACCTAATACTCGTCGATACATTCCAGGTTTCTTGAAGCGAGTTGTTCGTTTTGCTGTTCCTAGCGGATTTGCTATAGCTGCTTCTGTGCTCGCTACTGCTGTTATAGCTCCGCGAGTTTTGGGATTAAATCTTGACGATGTTGTTGCAAATAATTTGATAGCATCTCGTTTTATTGTCTCAAACGTGCAAGCTTTGGTAACTACTCGCAGTATTTGTTCCGTAATCGTATTTGTTCTCGGCATACTCGTGCTTGCAAGCGTTGCCAAGCCGTTGCGCTCGTGGAGAGGAATTATGGTTGCGCTATTTGCTGCAGCTGGAGTTGCTGGAGCTTTTATACCGTTTACTGCAAAATTCTTCGAAATTCACGTGCCGACTGCAGGAAGCGCGTTTACTGTAATGCTTATAGCTGTTGTTTTAGCTGTAATCTTATGGTTTGTGTGCGTGAGTTTAGCAAACTTGTTGTCTAAACAAAGTAAGAAGTGAACAATCTAACATATTTCTCATGTAATTAGTGTGTCGACGTGAGCTTAATGATGCTTACAATAGATACGTGTTTAGTATTTTAGAGATGTTTTCAGTAGGCGTTGGTCCTAGTTCATCACATACAGTAGGTCCTATGCGAGCTGCGTGTTCGTTTGTTTCATCGCTTAAAAAAAGTGGTAGTCTTGCAAACGTTGCGCACGTAAGTGTGACTCTTTACGGATCACTGTCTTTAACAGGTCTTGGTCATGGCACTGATCGCGCTTGCGTTGCAGGTCTTGAAGGAAATCTTCCAGATAATGTAGACACTGATCATATGCTTACTATTCGTCAGGAATGCAAAAAAACTGGCACTTTAACGCTCGCAGGTGAACATACTATTGCTTTTGATTACGATAAGGACGTAATTTTTGAAAAATGGATGCGAATGGTTGTTCATCCTAATGGAATGCGTTTTGTTGCAACTGATTCTGACGGAAATAAAATCGATGAGCAAGTTTGGTATTCAATTGGCGGCGGATTTATTCGTCAAGGGTGTGCAGATGATGCAATGGTTGGCTTGCATGAGCGTGTTACTGAGCAAGATGAAAATAATGCCAATAAGAATGGTGTAAGCGAGAATAATAGCGAAAGTAATAGCGAAAGTAATAACGGAAATAGTAGTGATAATGCTGCAAGCTCCTCAAATCAAACAAAAGATTCCACTGTACCTTATCCTTTTACTTCATGCGACGAGCTTATAAATATTTGCCGAGAAAAGTATATGTCAATAAGCGATGTTGTGTGGCAAAACGAGCTTGCATTGCATGAAGGTGATGCTGACTACGTGCGCAACTATTTGCTGCATGTTTGGAAAGTTATGAGTAAATGTGTAGAAAACGGATGCAACTCAAAGCAACCGATTTTGCCAGGAGGTCTTGATGTGCCTCGCAGAGCTCCTCACATGTATGAGCGTTTGGCTGCAAATTCAGACATGCTTCGTAACAATCGTCGTCGTTCGGATGCTGCTTTAGAAAGTTCAGACTCTGCGTGGGTTAATCTTTTTGCGCTCGCTGTTAGTGAAGAGAATGCTGGTGGTGGGCGTATTGTTACTGCTCCAACGAATGGTTCTGCAGGAATTATTCCTGCAGTATTGCAGTATTATTGGCGATTTGTTGATTCTGCTAATGAAGATGGAGTTGTGCGATTCTTGCTTGCTGCAGGTGCTGTTGGTTACTTATTTAAACGAAATGCTTCAATTTCTGGAGCTGAAGTTGGTTGTCAAGGAGAGGTTGGTTCTGCTTGTTCGATGGCTGCTGCAGGATTGTGCGAAGTGTTGGGAGGGACCCCGGAACAGGTTGAAAATGCTGCAGAAATCGGTATAGAACACCATTTGGGATTAACTTGCGATCCTGTAGGCGGTTTGGTACAAATTCCTTGTATTGAGCGCAATGCTATGGCTGCAAATACAGCAATTAATGCTGTTCGAATGGCAATGCTTGGAGATGGCTCGCACATGGTAAGCCTTGACAAAGCGATTAAGACTATGAAAGAAACTGGTCATGACATGATGTCTAAATATCGCGAAACCTCAAAAGGTGGGCTAGCTGTAAACGTTGTTGAGTGCTAATTTGCTAATATTTTTGCATTAATTCGTTGATGTTTTGAGATTAATTTTTGCTAAGTTATACACAATGCGTATATTTCATGTACATACGTAACGTTTCAGTGCTAATCTAGGACAGGTTAATCTAGGAAGTGTTAGTCTAAACTGCATTTATTCGAATGTGCATTTACTTAAATGTACTATTTAAAATGCGCTGCTTTAGTAATGCAGGATGGTTAAAAGCTGTCTGTGTAGATGTTATACTGTTCAGATTATACTGTTTGGAGTTTGTAAAGGAGGAAATATGGCACAAGATATGCCAGAAGTGATTGCAGAATTTGGCACTACGCCAACGGTGACGTTCCCTGAATCTGAACCGCCAGCAGGCCTTAAAGTTGTTGAATTAGTTGAAGGTAATGGTCCTGTAGTTCGTGCAGGTGACACTGTAACTGTGAATTATCATGGTGTGGTTTGGGGTAGCGACAAGCCATTTGATTCAAGCTTTGCTCGTCATACTCCAGCTAGTTTTGGTATTGGTGTCGGTCAAGTGATTCAGGGCTGGGATCGTACTGTTCCAGGTCATAATGTTGGATCTCGTTTGTTGATTTCTATTCCTCCAGAGTATGGTTATGGCTCTCGTGGCATACCGCAAGCCGGTATTGGCGGCGGAGACACGTTGGTATTTGTTGTTGATATTATTTCAACTCGTTGATAGAAGAGCGTGAATTTTATTTACGAACGCATAGTTTTTATTTTTAGAGATTGTTGTATAAGGAGGTAGCAATGGCTGAAGAAAAAACTATTTTACTTACGCAGGAAGCGTATGACAAACTAAAAGAAGAGTTAGCACATCGTGAAGGTGAGTATCGAGAAGAAATCACTGAGCGTATTGCTGCAGCTCGTGCTGAAGGTGATTTGTCTGAAAATGGTGGTTATCAGGCTGCTCGTGAAGAGCAAGGAAAGAATGAAGGTCGCATTAATGAGCTTATTGTAAAGCTTCGTAATGCGAAGATTCTTGAAGCACCGAAGGATGGCACTGTTGGCAATGGTTCTTTGGTTACTCTTGAGCTTGCAGGTCGAGAAATGACTTATGTTCTTGGTTCTCGCGATATTGCTGTAGCTACGGATTATGACGTTATTAGCCCGGAATCTCCAATTGGGGCAGCTATTATGGGTGCTCATGCTGGTGATACTGTTAGCTATGCAGCTCCAAATGGACGTGAAATTTCAGTGACAATTAAGGATTCGCATCCACTTGCGTAAATAAGTATTAATCTCCCCACTTAGTTCGTTTGTGAATAGGTGGGGAGATTTTTTAGGGTTTGGGTTTTAAGTTTTGCGTTTTAGAACTTGTTTTTTATGATTTGCCATCTATGTTCTCTGCTGCTTTAACTCTATGAGTTAATAACAAATTGCAACTTGTTGTGTTAAATTCTATTGTTTGTTAAGCAGTTATATTTGTTAGATTTTTCGCAAAACTGTAACAACTTTTCCCATAATAGTTGCGTGTGATCCGTCAATAGGAGAGTAAGCCGGATTATGTGGAATAAGCCATACGTGACCGTGATCATTTCTGAAAGTTTTAACAGTTGCTTCGTTATCTAACAGTGCTGCAACAATGTCTCCATTTACAGCCTCATGCTGCTCTCTAACTACTACATAATCGCCATCGCAAATAGCGGCGTCAATCATCGAATCGCCGTGTACTTCAAGCATAAAAAGATTTCCTGTACCTGTAAGACGTTCTGGCAATCGCATTACATCTTCAATATGCTGTTCTGCTGTTATTGGAGCTCCTGCTGCGATTCTTCCCACTAGAGGAACATCTCTAGAATTTATAACAGAATCAGATTCGTATGCGCTAATATTGGCAACTCTTGAAGAATTTTTATTAATTTTGTTATTTGAATTGTTTTCAACAATTGAATTATCAAGAATTTCAATAGCGCGACCTTTATTTGCATTAATTCGCAAAATCCCTTTATCTTCAAGTGTTCGCAATTGATGTTTCACAGAAGATGGGCTTCTAAGTCCAACCGCTTCTCCGATTTCGCGGAAAGAAGGAGGGAATCCATGAATTTTTATATTGTTTTGGATGGCATTGATAATATTGCGTTGGCGGTCACTAAGTGACATTGTGCTAATATCGCTAGCATTAATGCCATTGTTATCGTTATTTGTGCCATCGTTATTCATGGTGCTCCTTTCGCTTTTACTATTTTAACGCACTTTCTTAAAAAAATCAAACATCTGTTCGACACGCCGTTGCAACTATCGAACAGATGTGTCATTATTAATACATCTGTTCGATAGAACAAATGTTCAGTCGATTAAGGAAGGAGAAAGGATAATTATGAGTACGTCATTAATTAGAAGTGGCAGGGAAGTTAGAGTAGGTATGCAAGAAAATACTTATTTGATTCGTAAACGCTGCGTTTCTAATAAGCATGCGCGCAAAACTAGAGTTTTTCGTGTAACTGTACTTTTGATGACAGCAATAACATTCTGTACATTGTTTATGCCAAAGACTGCTGTTTCTGCAATACCTGAAAGAGTTGTTACATATACAGTTCGTCCTGGAGATACGTTATGGAATTATGCTGCTACTATTACTCCTAAAAACGGTGATATATCAGATAATGTAGAGCGTTTAATGGCTTTAAATCATCTTTCTTCTGAAGATTTGGTTATCGGACAGTCTATTAATGTTCCATTAAATGATGCTCAATAGTTGATTGAGTACAAATAGTATGAAAATGGGGGAAATATGAGAAGGGAAAATATTACTATATTTGAAATTGAAAGTGATGAGCTAAGTTTTACTGAAAATGCTGATGTAATATTCAGTGTGTTTTATGGAGTATTTCGGATTATGGACAATAAAATCGTATAATATTCGGAAATATTTGAATAAAGTAAATAATATTATGTAGTTTTTCGCTATTTTTTAGTATGCTGAATATATGCATTGTCCTTTTTGTAAGAATTCTGATACGAAAGTTATAGATACTCGTATCAGTGAAGATGGTTACTCTATTCGCCGTAGACGTGAATGCCAAGTTTGTGGTAATCGATTTACTACGGTGGAAACAACTCAGTTGCTTGTAATGAAGCGTTCAGGCTCTATTGAACCTTTTGATCGGGCAAAAGTTGTTGCCGGTGTTAGCAAAGCATGTCAAGGACGTCCCATTAATGCTGAAGCGTTAAAGACAATTGGTATGCGAGTAGAAGCTGATTTGCGAGCACGAGGTTTAGCGCAAGTTACATCTGAAGAAGTTGGCAAAGCTATTCTTAAGCCATTGCGTGAATTAGATGAAGTTGCATATCTTCGTTTTGCAAGTGTGTACCAAAACTTCGCAGGTCTTGAAGATTTTGAACATGCCATTGAAGATTTAAAGCGCAGTAAAACAGAAAAATAATAATTTTATCGATTATTGTTACAGAATATCTATTCCCTGCGCTTTTGCATTATTTTGAGTTCTATTTCTCAAAATTTGCGTCATCTGCAGTGCGTATTATATGCAATTTTTGAGTTGGTCTAGTCATTGCAACATATAGATTGGCTGCAGCAGTTAGTCTAGATGCTGCTTCCTGCTCAATTTGAGAAGGTTGCAACACTATGACAGCGTCATATTCAAGACCTTTTACTTCCTCAGCTTTGCAAACGCTGCATTGGCAATCATCGGCATTTTGTTTGTTTAACTGATTCCATAATTTTTCAGGTAATGCATGTTCTAATGCTTGATTTACAACCTTTTTAGCATGGCTAACCATACTGTTAGGAGTAATGATTGCAATACGACCACTACCATCATCAGAGACAAATTTTTCGAATAGTTTTGTACAAGATTCTGCAAGTGCAGTATCGAGTTCATCTTGTGATTCAACCGTTTGTGATACGAGTGAATCAGGTACTGAGCGAACTGCATGAACAGTAGAAATGTATAATCCTGAATCTGTTGCAACTTTGCTTGCTGCTTCAGAAACTTCACTAGGATTTCGATAATTAATTGTTAACTCGTAAAGATCCCAATTTGGTTCTCCAAATAGAGAATTCATATTCTTCTGCCATCTGTGAGTTCCTCCGAGCGCAGAAGTTTGTGCAACATCGCCAACAATAGTAAAGGAGCGTGAAGGACAACGACGAATAAGCATTCTCCAATCCATTGCTGTAAGCTCTTGAGCTTCATCGACAACTACGTGACCATATGTCCACTCGCGGTCAGAAGCTGCTTTACGGGCAATCATTCCTGCATCGTCGCCTTGCAGATTATCAAGAAGCATATCGGCAGTTACTATGCCATTTCCAATACCAGCTTGTGCTAAAGTGTCAGCTGCAAATTGTTGTTCTTCAAGTTTTTTTGCTTGTGCTGCAGATCTTTGAGCGTCAAGTTTTGGATCAGAACCGAGCAATTCCATAGCTTCATCAAGTAATGGAATATCAGAACGAGTAAGCGGGCTGCCCTTTGGCCTAGTAAGTGAGTTAATATCTTCGTCGCTTAACCAAGGTGCGTATGTGCGTAATTTGTCAGGTTTAGCAAAAAGTTGGTCAATGAGCCATTCTCCAGTCATAGGTAACCATGCAAGATTTAAAGTAATGCGAAGTTTATCGTCAAGACGAAGTTGAGAAGTTATATCGTTTAATTCAGCTTGATCTGGAACATAATCAAGTTTTTCCAAATAACGATTTTTCAATATGCTGAGCACGGTTTTTATAAAAGTATTTCGTGCCTGGTTATGCGGCTGGTGAGTCCGTTGAGCATCTGCTTGAGCTATCTCAATATCTTCTTTTAGAAGAGGAATACTAAATCCTCCAACATGAATTGTTGGAAGATTTTTAGGAACGCGAATACGAGCGGCAATTGCATTCGCAATAACTGTTCGCATACGATACATTCCTTTTAATTTTGCTGCGTATGGAGAATCTTCATCTGTAGCACAAATTCCAGGAATTAAGTCGGAAATAGTTCTACTTACTACACCTGTTTCACCAAGAGAGGGGAGTACCTGATCAATATAACGCAAGAATGCCGAACTTGGACCAACAATAAGAACTCCTGAACGCTCAAGTTTGCGCCTGTGAGTGTATAACAAATAGGCTGCTCTGTGCAAAGCAACAGCTGTTTTTCCTGTGCCAGGACCTCCCTGTACAACAATAGTGTGATCAAGAGGAGCGCGAATGATTCGATCTTGTTCTGCTTGAATAGTGGCAACAATATCAGTCATTTTGCCGGTTCTGCGAGAACCTAAAGATGCGAGCAGTGCTCCTTCGCCAGTAAGAGTACCTTGTTGTGAAGCTTTTCCTATTTCATCAGAATGTATGTCAAGTACTTCATCTTCAACACCAATAACGTCTCTGAAACGGAGTGTAATATGACGACGCATAACAATATCGCCATGATGCGAAGGGGTTGCCTCATAAAAAGGTCGTGCAGCTTCAGCGCGCCAATCTGTAAGAATAGGATCATGGTTTTCGCTAAGCAAACCAATGCGACCAATGTATCGCCTAATGCCTTCTGTGTTATCAAGTCTTCCAAAAACAAGACGATCTTCAACAGCTCGTAATTGTGTAAGACGATCTTCGTACATGGTTGCGAATGAGTCGCGCTCTGTGCGCTGTGTTGGTGAACCGTGCGAACCTGACGCGCGCACAGCGTCTAAGCGCGCGCGAATAGTATTACGCAAATCATCTAGACGGCTATAAGCTCGGTCAACAGCTTGTTGTTCTTCGCTAAGTTGTGAGGAATAGGTAGACATACGCTTCCATTCTTCGTAAAATCTGCAGCCAAATCAAAGCCAATTTTTAGGCATTTAAGTGTATCTCGAGGCATAAACCACTGATTTATTTCGTGTTGTAATCTAAATTAAAACAAGCTAAAAGCTTAGCGAATAATTGCGTTTTATTTTGTCGCAAAAATATAATCTAAACATATGTTTATAAGGGTTGATTTTGAATTATAGAGAGATAGAATTTTTGAGTTGTGAAGCATAAAACGATGAGGTTGACGCCTACTAGTTTGTTGCAACTTAAAAATAAACAGAATGGCTTACTGCATCACTGTTGATGTAGCGAGTTTGTAATCAGAAAGGTAGTTCACATGAAGAAGCTTATTCTTGATTTGGATACTGGTGTTGATGATACCTTAGCAATTTCTTATGCTCTTGGTAGCCCTGAGGTTGAGCTGATCGGTATTACTGGTACGTATGGCAACGTTTTAATGGAACAGGGCGTTCGTAATGCTCTTGCTATAACAGATTTATTTGGACATCCAGAAGTTAAAGTGTATCGTGGTTTGCCGCATGCGAGCAAGAAAGATTCGTTTGAAGTTCTGCCTATTTCTGCATTCATTCACGGTGACAATGGTATTGGCGATGTTGTTATTCCAGATTCAAAGCGTGAAGCTGAGTCTGAGCCAGCTGTTGATTTCATAATTGATGCAGTTAAGACTTATGGCAAGGATCTTATTTATGTTCCAACAGGACCAATGACAAATATCGCTGCTGCGTTGAAGAAAGCTCCAGAAATCAAGGATGAGATTGGCAAGATTGTTCTTATGGGCGGAGCGCTTACCATTCATGGAAACGTAAACGCTTGGACCGAAGCGAATATATCTCAAGACCCAGATGCTGCAGATGTACTCTTCCGCTCTGGTGCTCCAGTAACAATGATTGGTTTGGATGTTACTTTACAGACTTTGCTTACCTACAAGGAGACAAAGCAGTGGCGTGACCTTGGCACAAAGGCTGGCAAGTTCCTTGCAGATATGACTGATTTTTACATTAAGGCATATGAGACTACGGCTCCGCACCTTGGCGGATGCGGCTTGCATGATCCTTTGGCAGTGGCTGTAGCTGTGGATCCAACGCTTGTTACAACGCTTCCAATCAATATGCAAGTTGATGTTGAAGGCCCAACTCGTGGACGCACAATTGGTGATGTTACGCGCTTGAATGACCCTGTTAAGACAATGCAAGTTGCTGTTGGCGTTGATGTTCCACGATTCTTGAACGAGTTTATGACGCGCATTTCTGGCTTGGCAAAAATCGCTGGATGAGTGTGGATTTTACGCGTTTTTAATTCCGTTTTAACTCCGCTTTTTGTTGTTCGACACGCCGCAAATCGCAACATTTTCCGCAATATGCGACGTGTCTTATTTGCCAATGTAAAAACTAAAAATATTAATTGATTGGATTATTATGACTGAGATTGCAAAATCTAGCGCGGTAGACCCATACGAGGATCCAAAAACCCGCGACAAAGTGGCGATTTACTCGCTAATTTTACTTCTTATAACCTTTATTCTTGGAACATTGTGTTTGCAAGGATTTAATCTGGTATTCGATCAGATTGGTAAAGCTGTTGGCGCGCCTGATCAAGCTTCTCTTATTACGAGTTTGCCAATTATTGTTTTAGGCATTGTGTGCTTTATTTACGGTTCTTTGGGTGACTTTGTGTCGCTTCGTAGACTCATAACAATCGGACTTGTAACACTGTTTGTTGGATCGTTGTTTGGTTTTATTGCAAACTTCTTCTTCACTCCAAACTTGTGGACTGTTATTATTGCGCGTATTTTACAAACAGCTGGCGAGCAGGTAGCAGGTTCTTCCTTCCTTGTTATTGCAACTAAGTATTTGCGCAACGATCTTAAGGTAATTTTCTTTGGACTCTTTACTGCTGCTTATCAGCTTTCTGCTTCTATTGGCGTTTTTGCTGCTGGTGCTCTTAGCTCTATTGCTTGGCAGTATTTGTTCTTGATTCCTGCAATTACTATTCTGTTCTTGCCAATTCTTGTTAAGTGCTTGCCTACAAAGAATGGTATTGGTGGGAAGATAGATAAGCTCGGCTTTACAGTGTTTGGTATTGCTGTTGCATTGCTGACTTTGTTCTTCTCGTACAAGGCATGGGGATTGTTGCTTGGATCCATCGTGCTGTTTGTTGTGTTTGCTGGCTATATTATGAAGGCAAAGAACCCGTTTGTAACTCCTGCATTCTTTAAGAATAAGCGTTGGCTTTCGGGCATTGTCTTAATATTCATCTTCTACTTTACTAACTATTGCATGCCTCCAATTTACAATGTGATTGGCGGTGCTTTGTATCATATGAGCACTGAGGCAGTTTCTTCCTACCTTGTATGGGCATTCGTTGTAGCAGCAGTGTTTGGAACATGCTCTGGAACAATTATCGGTTTTATTGGACGTAAAGCTGGCATTATTATAGCTGCTGTTCTTATGATTCTTGGATGGGTTGGAGCTGCTGTATTCATCAATTGCGGATTCCTTGTTCTAACTTTGTGCGCATGCGTCTACTACGCTGGTTGCGGACTTATGTATTCGCCAATCGTTTCAACGGTTCTTAGCGCATTGCCTGTTGAAGAATCGGGTCGTGGATGCGGTATGAACGATTTAGTTATGAATGTTACAGCATCAATCGGTATTTCCATTTTCAGCGGTTTCTTTGGCGGAAACTTGCTAAAAGGATTCTCTTTTGCTGGAATCCAAGGCTTAGGTGCAGGTTATTCTAACTTGCTTATGATGGGCGCTATTGTAGCCTTTATTGGCTTAGTAGTTTACATTGCTCGTAGCCTTATGGTTAAAGAGTAATTATTATTTACTCAATATGTTAGTGGTCACTATCTTGCAGTCATCTTTGGCTGCGTGGATAGTGACCACTTTTTTGTAGTCTTATGCCGCGCATTTTTAAACTAACATAGTTTTTACGCTAACATAGTTTTTTCATGCGCTGAATACTAATCTTTTGATATTGTATTGGTGAAGCTTATTTCTAATGATTATTTAAATTAATTGTCGTTATAGCCAAAAACATCACTTTTTAGTACGTCTTTCCACCATGATTCTCTGCCTCGAACAAAATCATCATCAACTTTCGCATTAAAAATTAAATCTGTAGTAAGTGAGTCTTTGTTGTTTTTGTTAAATATAGAAGCAGTCAATTTGTAATCTTTAACAAATTGTGCCAAAATTAGGCGTTCAAGTATACCTCGACGCTTATACACCGAGATTGTATTCCTATGTCGATCTAACGAATATTATTTGCGAGGATCTCCGAACCAAGCAGAGTAAATCAATGAAAAGTTGCGATTTCCATATGCTGAGCACGAATTTCCTTCGCCGTATCCAGCTTTTAACGATTCTATATTTGGCTGATAAGGAGTATAGATATAAAGCAATGCAGTAGCCTTATTTTCGATATAAACATTGCTAGATCCGCATGATTTATTTGGCGAATATTGAATTGTGTTAATCGTGTTAGGGTGGTAGTTATATTGATCGTTATGAAGAAGATAATATCTATATCTTCTTGCGGAACCAATTACTTGTTTAAAGAATCCTGCAAAACGTGGGTTGCAATGAGAATCATCTGGACAATCTAATCCCATAGCTGATTTGTATTGGAAATCGCTAGGATTAGTGTCTGTTACAAGATGTTGTTCTTTTTGCAGCATGGTAAGTAATACTCGTTGACTGATATGACATGCTTTTGCTGATTTGTATATTATGTCTGCAGAAGATTCTTTGCTTACACTTTGATACTTTGAGCATAGTGAATCGGCAGGAATAGTGTGAGTATTAAAGTACGCATTTTTTAAGCAATTTTTACCAGTGCATTTTGCTCCTTTTTTGCGTATAAAATTGCGTACTTCGTCTTTACTCATTGCGTTATCGTCAAAAAATTGAGAATCAGAAATAATATTGCCTGGATTAAAATCAAAGCGTGACACAAGTTGTTCTTGTTTGTTGCGAAGATTAGAAACAGTCTGTTCCCAACGTATCCACTGAACAACAGGAATGATAATAGCAATGCCTATGACAGCAATAATAATGTTTCGTAAAATTTTATTGGAGTAAAACTTATGCTTTAATGAACTGTTGTTTTTATTGTGATGAGCACCACTATTATGTTCACTATTTAGGTTGACATGAATAGAATCATGTTTCTTTCTTCTCTGCACCATGTTTCCTCCTACTTAGCTTGTTACATTATAAGTGATATGCGAATCATTTTATTATTGTGATTATTTTTTAAAATTGTTCCTAACTTTTATTGTTGATTGTAACTATCAAACTGTAGAATTATCCGATTGAGTAGCTACGCGCGAAGAATTTGTTGCGATTAACTTTAGATTGTTAGAGCAGATTGATTTATTTGCAGTAGTTTTCTGCATAAATATTTGGAATTATTAGGCTGTTGTAGGGGAGTAAGACGGTGATGATTGGGACTAAACGATTTGATTGTTCTTCTGTGGATCCTTATGATGACCCAGAAAAGCGCGATAAGGTTGCTGTTCGTGCGTTAATACTACTGCTTATTACATTTGTTATTAGCACCTTGTGCTTGCAAGGTTTCAATCTTGTTTATAAACAAGTTGGTATAGATGTGAAAGCTGTTGATCAAGCGCCTCTTATAACTGGTTTACCTGGCATTATTTTAGGAATTGTATGCTTTATTTACGGTTCTTTAGGCGACTTTGTGTCATTAAAAAAGCTAGTAACTATTGGATTAACATCTTTGTTTATAGGCTCAGTTTTTGGATTTGTAGCTAATTCTTGTTTTGAGCCAAATTTGTGGACAGTTATTGCTGCTCGTATTATGCAAACAACTGGTGAACAAGTAGCAGGTTCATCATTCTTAGTAATTGCAACAAAATATTTGCGAAATGATTTGAAAGTTATCTTCTTCGGATTATTTACAGCATCGTACCAGCTTTCTGCATGTATTGGAGTGTTTTCAGCGGGATTGTTAAGCTCTATTGCTTGGCAATATTTATTCTTAATTCCAGCATTAACTATTCTAATATTGCCGGCATTATTGCATTATTTACCAACAAAAAACGGCAATGGTAAAAAAATTGATGTTGTTGGTTTTACAGTCTTTGGATTTGCTGTTGCATCTCTTACATTGTTCATTTCATACAGAAACTTGTTGATGCTTATTTCAGCAATTATATTGTTTATAATTTTTGGTATTTACATTAGTAAAGCTAAAGAGCCGTTTGTTACACCAGCTTTCTTTAAAAATATTCGTTGGCTTTCTGGCATAATTTTGATGGGCATAATATACTTCACAAATTATTGCATAAGCCCACTGTTCAATAGAGTTGGAAAAACTTTGTATAACATGACTACTTCACAAGTAGCTTCTTATTTAGTTTGGGCTTTTATTGTTGCTGCAATATTCGGTTCATGCTCAGGCTTAATAATTAGTCGTATAGGAAGAAAAACAGGTTTATTATTAGCAATATTGTTTATACTTTGCGGATGGATTGGTATTGCAGTATTAATAAATTCTGGATTCTTGGCTATAGCTTTGTGTGCATGCATTTATTATGCAGGTTGTGGAATGGTGTATTCTCCACTGGCCTCAACAATTCTTTCATCTCTTCCAGTTGAAGAATCTGGCAGAGGGTGCGGAATGAATGATTTAGTTATTAGTGTTTCTGCGTCTGTTGGTGTAGTAATTTTTGACGGAATATTAGATAAAAACATGCTGAGTGGAAATTCTATAACGGGTGCTTCTGGTATTTCGTCTGGATTTGCAAACATATCTCTTATGTGTGCTGCTGTTGCATTATTAGGAATTATCGTATTTACATTCAGAAACTTTATTACTAAAGAAAGCAATGCAATTGAAGTAAACGAAGATCAAGAATAAGACCAAAATAATAGTAAAAGCAAAAGCAATAGAATTATAATTGGCAATAGCTTAGCAACTGTGCAAATAAAGTTTGTTTGCAACGTTATGAGCAATATTGTTTACAACATTGCAAGCGCTAAGAAAAAATATATGCATATATGCGAAACAGCTTTCACCTTCCGTCAATCATCTTTCGCATGCGTTGTATGCTAATCGGATATGCAGTTCCCAATTCTTGCGCCCAAAGAGATACATAGAATTCTTCGCACATCCAACGTAATTTCTCAGCGATTATTTGTGACTCGTCATGTGCTGGTCCTGATGGGATTTTCTGAGCGTCTTCTTGAGCTTTTACTACAAGCTTATGTGCTTCATCTGCCTGCCAAGCCCAACGTACGTCACGGTTTTTGTCTGCCTTAGCTTTAGTAAGACGAATCACGTCTGCATGCAAGTAGCGTTCAATACGAGGCAGAGAATCAGATGGAGTTTTGGCAATAAACCCTTCGTATACAAGACTTGCAGTGTGTTCGCGGATTGATTGCAACACTGAAAGCAAAGGCAAATCTGCTTTGCCAGAAACAGCTTTACTAACTTCCGCATCACGCTTTAATATAGCAATCACATCGTGAGCTACATCGTATACCGTATCCTCGTATATTTCGGAAATGTTGGCAACAGTTTCGCGTAATAAATTGTCGTCAGTAATATTATCTGTGTTCGCAATTAGTCGTTTTACTGCAGCCATTTGCAAGTCTTCTGCTAAAGCGTTAGAAGTTGAATAAGGTGCAGATGCGAGCATTAAAGATTCAGCGCCAAGCCAGCGAGAAGTAATACGCTTATTGTCTAAATGCAACATGTTTAGCGCACCCTGCCATACCATTTGCGCGCGCGAAAGATTTGTAGCGCCTGATTTGTGCAATAAATCAGCTCTTTCTACAACGTTTCCAGCTTGAGCTGCTTTACTTGCTTTACGATTTACAACCGCTCGCGCAGATTCTTGAGCTTCTTTTGCAAAGCGTTGTTGCAATGCAATTAATGACTTATCTGTTCCAAGAATTGTAGGTTTTACGCGATTAGAGTACTTGTTACGACCTGCAGGTTTATTGCGACTTTCGTTAGCTTTTCTCTCTTCAACACTAAACGTCATGCGCAAGTATGGTGAGAGTCTGCTTATTTGCTCCTCGTCGAAAACTTCAGGATGTATTTGCGCTCCAATTACACAAATTGCAGCTTTAGTGAAAACTTCTCTAAAATCTTGCCATTCGCTTTTTATATTGCTTTCTGTTTCTCCAGTCCCAGGAAGCTCGTCGTAATGTTCGTCAATCCAAGAGCGAATTTTTTGAGCAGTATCAGGAGCTGGAACAAACTGTACTCGTAGAGCTTTAGGCAAAGATTTAATCATGCCAATAATAAGCTCATCTAATAAACCTGGAACATTCCAAGTAAATTCTTCAGGAGTTAAGCGCGAAAGTACGTAAAGCGGCACATGCACAGTTACGCCGTCCAAAGGATTAGCTGGATCATACACATAACTTAAACGCAACCTTATAATCTGACCATCTGTACCAACTGTATCCCAATGGTCAGGATAGTCAGCTAAATCAGTACTTTGCGTAGTTTGTAAACGTTCAACTTCATCGGGATTAAAGTCTAACTTGTGTGGATTTTCTTCGCGGTTATCTTTCCACCATTTTGCAAGAGCTGCAATAGTAGTTGCTTCTTGAGGAATGCGAGTGTCGTAAAAAGTAAATAAATCTTCGTCGTTTACAGTTTCGCTTATTTGACGAGTGCGATTTGCTTGATTATCTGCATCTTCAAGCACATTGTGATTATTTAAAATAAACTCATCGTGTGCAAAACGCTGTTGCACATCTGCTTCAACTAAGCCTTGACGAATCATAATCATTCGAGCTTCGTAAGGATTAACTCTAGTCCATTGAACTGTGCGATCTTGAACAATAGGCAATC
Organism: Gardnerella sp. DNF01189; assembly: GCF_049244195.1. Lineage (NCBI taxonomy): Bacteria > Bacillati > Actinomycetota > Actinomycetes > Bifidobacteriales > Bifidobacteriaceae > Gardnerella > Gardnerella sp. DNF01189. The sequence goes on from NZ_CP058385.1 coordinate 162,316, forward strand.
CGTATAGTAATACTTTAGATTTTGCTACAGCAGCACCTTTAGAAGCACTCCAATGAGCGTCAGAATACGTGATTCTAGTAAGATTTTTAGCAAGAGGCTCAGCCCACGCAGGATCGACTTGTGCGCAATATCTTGCCCAAAGTCTAGATGTTTCAACTAATTGCGTACACATAACCCATGAAGGAGTTGTTTTCGAAATAGATGAAGCTGGGAATATTGCGAATCTTCCTCCGCGTGCGCCTTGATAGTCGTTTTTAGCCATTTTTTGAGCGCGTTTCATAGCTCGAATTTTTGCTGATCCATGCAAATTAGCAAAATCTGAAGCTTTTGGTTCACGCACTACTTGCATTCCCAACATAGAAAGCAATCCTGCAAGCATCGACGAGTGTATTCCTTGCGAATCCCAAGAGCAGCACAAGCTGTGAGCAGCCTGTTGATTATTAGGAAGCTGACGAATTTCCAAAGATACTCTTTTAGATGGAATAGGCTCGCCAACTTTATAATGCAACTCTTTACACAAGTCTTGAAGTTGATTAACTAAATCTTTCCACTGTTTTAAACGCAAAAAGTGGAAGAATTCCGCTTTACAAAGTTTGCGAAGAGCATTATTGCTCATATTTCCGTCTGCTTGGAAAATATAATCCCAAATATTTAAAGCAGTTAAGAAATCGCTTGTTTCATCCGCATAACGATTATGAAGTCTATCCGCTTCTTCACGCTGTTCTTCAGGACGCTCGCGAGGATCTTGCAAACTCAAAAACGCAACAATTACCAGCACAGCTGCAAGAGTATTCGGAGTTGTTTTACGCGCCGCTTCAATAATCATGCGTCCTAAACGAATGTCAATCGGCAATTTAGAAAGCTCGCGGCCAATATGAGTTAAAGTGATGAAACCTGTTTTTCTACTTATTGCGCCAAGCTCGTTAAGCTCATTAAAGCCATCGCTTACAGCTTTCATATCAGGAGGGTCAATAAAACCGAAATTCGTAATATCTTCGCCAGTTTTAGCAACACCAACCGAAAGCATATGCAAAACTACTGCACCAAGAGAAGTGCGCAAAATTTCAGGATCGGTAAAACGAGGGCGAGTTTCGTAATCTTCGCGCGAGTAAAGTCTAATAGCAATTCCGTCCGCGATTCGTCCGCATCGCCCAGAACGCTGATTTGCGCTCGCTTGAGAAATTGGCTCTATAGGAAGTCTTTGCACTTTTGCAGACTTAGAATATCTGCTAATTCTCGCAAAACCAGGATCGACAACGTATCGAATCCCAGGAACAGTAAGCGAAGTTTCAGCAACGTTCGTAGCAATAACAATGCGTTGATGAGAGTGATGTTCAAATACTCGATGCTGATCTTTTGCAGAAAGACGCGCAAAAAGCGGCACTATTTCAATAGCATCAGCTCGCTTCATATCACTTGCTCGAGTGCCAAAATATGAGCGTAATCCTGCTTCAAACTCTCGAATATCGCGCTCGCCAGAAGCGAAAACCATAATGTCGCGCGCGCCTTGCTCGTGGTTTGAATGAATCACTAATTGAGCACATGCGCGAGCTACTGCAGATGTCATATCTTCATCTGTAATATCGTCTCGATTATTTTCGTTAGATTGGCTTTCTGCAACAGTTTCCTCATCCATTGTTATGTCTGCAAAGCCGGGGACGTGTTGCATAAGTGAAGGCGCGGATCCAAGCGGCTCATAAAGAACTCGCACAGGGTAAGTGCGTCCAGAAACTTCAATAACAGGAACTTTTATGTGTAAAGCTTGCTCAAAATGTTCACGGAATTTTGCAGAATCTATTGTTGCTGAAGTAATAATCAGCTTCAAATCGCGTCTTTGCGGAAGTAAAGTCGTTAAATATCCTAGCAAAAAGTCAATGTTAAGACTGCGTTCGTGAGCTTCGTCAATAATAATCGTGTCGTATTTAGTAAGAAGAGGATCTCGCTGAATTTGCGCAAGTAAAATACCGTCAGTAACAATTCGAAGCTTTGTTTTAGGTGAACTTTCGTCGGTAAATCGCACTTGATAGCCGATTTCTTCGCCTAGTTTTACTTCCATTTCGTTTGCGATTCGCTCAGCAACAGTGCGTGCAGCTAAACGGCGAGGCTGAGTGTGCACGATTTGCTTACCTCTTCCGCCTCTTCCAAGCTCAAGCACCATTTTTGGGATTTGCGTAGTTTTACCGGAGCCAGTCTGTCCGGAAACAATCACGACTTGTGAAGACTTAATTGCTTCTATTATTTCGTCGTGTGCTGCGCAAATAGGAAGCTCAGCAGGGTAGTCGAATTTCATAGTGTATATTTCTTTTCGTAGATTTTTGCTTTTTAGTACTTCTTTAGTATTAGTACGTTTTATTATTTCGTTTTTATTACTTCTATAATTCGGTATCCTTTAGAACTTGCATATTTTTCAACGTTGTAGTTTTCGCCAAGATTTGCAGCAAGCCAAGGAATAAGTGAGTCTGAGCCAAGATTTTTTTGCACAACTAAGTAAGCTGCTCCTCCTACTTTTAAACGCGGAATCCAAGTCATCAAAATGTCGTGCAACATTTCTTTTCCAACGCGAATTGGGGGATTGGACCATATGAGATCAAAATTATTAAATTCCAAAGTATTATTTTCTTTTAAAGCGTCATCTACTAAAGAAGTGCGAATATGCTTTAAGCCAGCGTTTTTTGCGTTTAGCTCAGTAAGCTCTAGCGCGCGCTCATTTACATCTACAGCTACAATCTCAGCTTCTGGAGATTCTAAGCCCATTGCAATGCTGATAGGCCCCCATCCGCATCCAATATCAAGGAATTTGCCATTTTCCGGTGGTTTTGGAGCATGTTTTAGTAGCACAGACGTGCCTAGATCAAGCTTAGAAGCACTAAATACTCCGTTTGAAACTTGTACAACAGTTTCATGATTTCTCAAAGTTACATGTAACGTTCTTCGCTCATCGCAAGATGATGGTGTTGCAGAAAAGTATTGTTCGCCACTGATTTTTTGCGTTTTTTCTGATTTTGGTGATTTGGTTTTATCGTATTGTTTAAATTGTTGATGACTGTCCATGATTTCGCTCAAAAATACCGTATTTCGCCTATAAATTTAGATTTATTAATATACTTTTTTCTATTGTATCTTTATTTACATATCATACATATATGTTGTGTTCATATATTGTCGTCTCAAGTTACCATAATAAGACAAACGTTGTAAAACGCTATTTACAATGAAATAGAGGAGGGACAGTTGGCGGATAGTAATGTGGCATCCGGGCGAGATGATGTGCTTAATTCAAACGATTTTTCCTCCCTCGAAAATGATTCTAATAATATGAATGAGCATAATCTCACCAATAATGCAGTGCTTTATGCTCATTCGGATGTGCTTCTAGACACTACTTCTGACAGTGAAAAGCATGATGAAGTTTGGCAGGAGCGTGAATCTCGTAATGCTTTAAAGCGAGTAGCTGGTCTTGGCGAATTACAAGATGTTACCGAAGTTGAGTATAGAAAGCTTCGTCTTGAGCGCGTTGTGCTAGTAGGAGTGTGGTCTAGCGCAAAAGGAACTCTTGCTCAAGCTGAAGAATCGTTGCGTGAGCTTGCAGCGTTGGCACAGACTGCTGGTGCTGTTGTTTGCGATGGCATGTTGCAACAAAGATATAGGCCGGATGCTGCAACTTATGTTGGTTCAGGTAAAGCGCGTGAGCTTGCAGCAGTAGTTGCTCAGCATGATGCGGATACGATTATTGTTGACGATGATTTACCTCCTAGCCAGCGTAGAGCTTTAGAAGATGCGACTAAAGTTAAGGTTGTCGATCGCACTGCTGTTATTTTGGATATTTTTGCTCAGCACGCTACAAGCCGTGAAGGTAAAGCTCAAGTTGAGCTTGCTCAATTGCAATATATGCTACCTAGGTTAAGAGGCTGGGGTGCTGCTCTTTCTAGGCAGGCTGGTGGTAGAGCTGCAGGAGATGCTGGTATTGGTTCTAGAGGTCCTGGCGAAACTAAAATCGAAATGGATCGTCGAGCTATTCGCAATCGTATTTCTAAACTTCGTCACGATATTGCGAATATGGCACCTGCGCGCGATGTAAAACGTGGTTCTCGTAGACGACAAGATATTCCAACTGTAGCTGTTGTTGGATATACGAATGCTGGCAAGTCGTCTATTATAAATCGCCTTACTGGATCACAAGAATTAGTAGAAAATGCACTGTTTGCAACTCTTGATACTGCAGTACGTCGTTCTCAAACTCAAGATGGTAGAAGCTATACTTTGGTAGATACTGTTGGTTTTGTTCGCAGACTTCCAACTCAACTAGTTGAAGCATTTAAATCCACTTTGGAAGAAGTTGGACAAGCAGATGTTATTTTACATGTAGTTGACGGTTCGCATCCAGATCCTATTTCGCAAATTAATGCAGTAAACGAAGTTCTCGCTAATATTTCTGGTGTAGAAGATATACCTCAAATTATGGCATTGAATAAATCAGACATGATGAGTGATGCTGCGCGAGAACGTTTTTCTTCTCTTTATTCTGATGCCGTTATTGTTTCTGCATTTAGTGGCGAAAATTTGCAAATATTGCGCAATCGTTTAGAAGAATTGTTACCGTCTCCTCGTGTTCGTGTAGATGTAACTTTGCCGTACGAGTTTGGTGGATTATTATCAAAAGTTCGTGAAAATGGTGTAGTTGAAAAAGCAGAATATGTAGATTCGGGGGTTGAACTTATTGCTTGGGTTGGACCATCGTTAGCTGCAAAACTTATGAAAGTAGCGTTGTAATAATAAATTCCGGTGGTGCGATTAGAGTAAAGGTGTTCATACCAAAAGCTCTTAATGTGAGAGCAGCCCTTAGTAATGCATAAATCGTGGTATTTTGTGTGCTTATAAGGGTGTGATAGGTTGTTGAAAAGAGGTTTTTGCTCATGGTGAGTTCGCAGGTTAAGCCAACTAAGCTTGCAATTATTGGTGCCGGCGCGGTCGGATCTACTCTCGCTTTCGCTGCTGCTCAGCGTGGTGTTGCGCGTGAGATTGTGCTTGAAGATATTGCTAAGGAACGTGTTGAAGCTGAAGTTTTGGATATGCAGCATGGTTCTAGCTTCTATCCTGCAGTTTCTATTGCCGGTTCTGACGATGTGGAAATTTGCCGTGATGCTGACATGGTCGTGATTACTGCTGGTGCTCGCCAGAAGCCAGGTCAGACTCGTTTGGAGCTTGCAGGTGCCACTATCAACATCATGAAGTCAATCATTCCGAACGTTGTGAAGGTTGCTCCTAACGCAATTTACATGTTGATTACTAATCCTGTTGATGTTGTTACGCACGTTTCTATGAAGCTTTCTGGTCTTCCAGCAAACCAAATGTTTGGTTCTGGTACCAACCTTGATTCCGCTCGTCTTCGTTTCTTGATTGCTCAGCACACTGGCGTTAATGTTAAGAACGTTCACGCATACATTGCTGGCGAACACGGTGACTCTGAAGTTCCACTGTGGGCTTCTGCAACCATTGGTGGTGTTCCAATGTGCGATTGGAACGCTCTTCCAGGTCATGAGCCACTTGATGCTGCTAAGCGCGAAGAAATCCATCAGGAAGTTGTTAACGCTGCTTACAAGATTATCAACGGTAAGGGTGCAACAAACTATGCTATTGCTATGTCTGGTGTAGATATTGTTGAGGCTGTTCTTCGCGATACTAACCGCATTCTTCCAGTGTCTTCTTTGCTCGATGACTTCCACGGCATTTCTGATGTGTGCATGTCTGTGCCAACATTGCTTAATCGCAATGGTGTAAACTCTCGTCTAAACACTCCAGTTTCTGATCGTGAGTTGGCTGCTTTGAAGCGTTCTGCTGAAACTTTGCGCGAAACTGCTGCTAAGTTTGGTTTCTAGTTTTAAAGAGTAATTTATAAATTATTAAACCGCTTCTTCTTTTAATTGAGGAGGAGCGGCTTTTCTTATTTAAAACAACAACATACCTCACAGAATTTTCTGTGAGTTCGATATATTATTACATTATGGCTGATTTTTCTAACATTCTTGCTACTCGTCCTGATTTTAATGACAGTGATCGTGAGTGGCTTCACCATTTGGTGGTCGATTGGCAGGTTATTGCAGATTTGAGTTTCGCAGATTTGCTGCTGATTATTCAAAATGGTGACGGTGATTATGTTGTTGCTGAACAATGTCGTCCTTCAACAGCTATTACTTTGCGTACTGATGATTTGTTAGGTAAAAAATTAGATGATTCTTTAGTGCCTGAGCTTAATGAGGCGATGAAATCTGAGACAAGTTTCCACTCTTCGACCTTACGTTCTATTGGTAGAGCTACTGTATGCTACGTTTATGCTCCAGTTCGTCATAGGGGTAAAACTCTTGGATTGGTTATGCGCGAAACTAATTTGGCAACGCGTGAATCTAATGGTCGTTATGAAACTGAAAGTATTAATGCTGGTAAGACTTTATTTGACATGATTCCTCGTGAACAATTCCCATATCGTGAATCTGTATTAAATCAACGACATAATGCTCGAGTATCCGATGGTTTTATTGTGCTAGAAGACGATGGAATAGTTCGTTATGCTTCCCCTAATGCCATTAGTTGTTTCCGCAGACTTGGCGGATTAAACACTATGCAAGGTGAATATTTAAGCGAATTTGGCACTAGGTTGTTGCATACGAACGATAATGTTCCCGAAAGTTTACCTCTTGTATTAACTGGAAAAGCTGATGTAGATTGTGAACTTGAAGCGAACCATTCTATAGTTTCCATGCGCTCCTTGCCTCTGTGGGGTCCAAATAATCGTGTTGGAGCTGTAGTGTTATGCCGTGATGTTACTGAAGTTTTGCGGCGCGAACAAGAATTGCGTACTAAAAATGCCACTATTTCTGAAATACATCATCGCGTAAAAAACAATTTACAGGCTGTTTCTGCTCTTTTGCGTTTGCAAGCTCGTAAGACAAAATCTATTGAAGTTAGAAAAGAACTTGAGGAAGCTCAACGTCGTGTGCAAACTATAGCACTAGTTCATGAAGGCTTGAGCCAAACTGCTGACGAAATTGTTGATTTTGACAAAGTTATTTCGAGTTTGTTGAAGATGTCAATTGAGTTGGCGTCTCAGAATCAAAATATTGATATTGATTTTGTTGGAAAATTTGGCAGATTAGCAGCTCAGGATGCTACACCATTATCTCTTGTTTTAACTGAGCTAGTGACGAATGCAGTTGAACATGGTTTTGAAGGTCGTGAAAAAGGTCATATTCGTATTGCAGTTGGTAGGGGCGGAGACAATCTTAATATTGTCGTTGAAGATGATGGAGATGGTATAGATAGTGAGTCTTCTCATGGAATGGCTAAACCATCTGGCTCTGGCCTTGGAACGCAGATTATAAACACATTTGTCACTAACGATTTTGGTGGTACAGTTCGTTGGTCTCCTCGAAGAGAGGGCGGAACTAGGGTAGTGTTAGACATTAAATTGCGCGTATCTGGTATTGAGTAGCTTTAGTAAAAATTGTTTTCCAACGTGCATTAAATGTTATACATTTAGTGTAAAAAGTACAGGAACAATTAAAATTGCTAATAAAGATGCAAAATACCTTGAAAAAACTTTCTTTTCATGATTTCCTTACATTCAGGGGAACTTCTAAAGCTCACCGTTGTAGGTAAGAAATGAGGATAATAATTCATGAGCAACTCGTTTGATTGGCGCACAACAGCAGCATGTAGTGACAAAGATCCTGAACTGTTCTTTCCTCTTGGAAGTGCTGGTACAGCAGTTCAACAGCTTGAAGAAGCAAAAGCAGTATGTCGCTCATGTGATGTTGCAACAGAGTGTTTAAAATGCGCATTAGAAACTAACCAAGATTACGGTGTGTGGGGAGGATTAAGCGAGGATGAGCGTAGAACTCTAAAGCGTCGAGCAATGCGCGCACGTAAAAATCAAGATGCGTCACTATAGATAATTTTATTCTAGGTGCACTATTTGAGTTAAACTTGCTGATCCTGGAGTGATTAAAACACATCGTCCTGGAAGTTGATAGTCTTCAATATCAAAACTTTTAGATAAAGCAGAAGGTATTCCAAGCATTGTATCTGTGCCCACATCTCCTGTTGGAAATATTATCCTCACTGGTGCTTGCTCAGGTAAACGTAAGTAGCGAGAAGTGCTAGTGCTCATAATAACTGGGCATTGTTTACTATTTAATCTTTTTTGAAAAGCAATAGCAGTTTGTCTCGTATTTAGCGGATCAAGCAATTCATCTGCATCGTCAATAATGATTGGCGTATTTTCGTTGTAAATGTTATTAATGTTTTGTTCATATAGTGATTTTCCTGAATATATTGGCAGGTTTAAAGTTTTAGAAATTATTTTTAATATTGTTGTTTTGCCTTGTTTCCTACTACCAATAACAGCTATATTCCCAAGGTGAATTGGTAATAGAGCAGGATATAAGTGTATGGTATCGTCTTGTAACCCAATAATAATATGCTTCGTATAAAATTCTTGAGTACGTAAACTTTGAGATATTTTTTGCTCCGAATTTTTGTATTTGTAATTATTTGAATACTCTGCAAGTTGTTTTGCTGAAAGAATCGACGGCAATGGTTTGCTAAATAATTCTGGAGAATGATCATGATGGCAGAATCTACCAGCTAACTGTATTGCTCGTACTAAATGTGCGGGATTGCTGCTTTGAGCACATCGCAAAGCTTCTACTCCTTCTCCAATATTGTAATATGCGGCTCCTGGCGTATTTGGGCTTATTCTAGCTGCATGCGCTGTTCCTAATAATTCTTGCGATTGCATTCCGTCTCTAACTCTCAAGCAAATATTAATAGAAATATTAGCTTTCATATCTGCGCTTACTTGTGCGAGTGGATTTTGAGTTCCAGCAATAATATGCATTCCCAAAGATCTGCCTACTGATGCAATTCGTATAAGACGAGGCATGTAGTCGGGAAGTTGATCTTTTAGAGCATGAAATTCGTCAATAACAATAAGCAATGAAGGTTCAGCTGGGGTTACTTGTGCAATATTATTACATCCATGATGAGCTACTAGTCTTTCTCGTCTATTTAGTTCTAGTTCGAGACCTTTTAGAGCGCGTATTGCGTGTTTAAGATTTAAATCTCCCACATTTCCCATAGCATGTGGGAGTTTAGATAGTATGTCAAAAGTTGCTCCTCCTTTAAAATCCATAAAAACAAACCGTAGCTGCTGCGGACCGTATTGAAAAGCCAAAGCTAAACACCAAGTCGTAAGAAGTACTGATTTACCAGAACCAGTTGTTCCAGCAACTAAAGCATGTGGCCCATTGTTAATTAAATCTAAATAGCAGTAGCCATTATTACTTATTCCAAGTGGAGTTATAAGGTGTTTAGTTTTTGAATTAGGCAAGTAGTTATAAATATTTGTATTTAGATTTTCCTTCATACTATTGGATTTGTTTTTTATGTCGTATGTTCCTGCATTTTTTAGCCATGTTTGCAATACTTCTTTCCAGTGATGTTGCGTATTAGAAATTGCATTTCTTCTCATAAGTAATGTTTCTAAACTTACTGGTGTAATAGTATCTGGCAAACTTTCTACAGTTTGTTGATTATAAGTTACGTTATTTGACGATTGCGTAGTGTTTAATAATTGAATTTGCTGATTTTGTTGAACATTTTGAACAGAATTTTTCTCAGATATGTATTGAAAAATTTGTGGAATAAGACTTGCTATGTACATCATAATGCTTGGAATAATCATGGTTAGCATCATCCAATTATCTTGCATCCATGCCATTATAGCCAATGCTACGTGAGCGAATATGGGAACTATACTCGCTGTCATCTGTACATGCATAAGTACTTTAGTTGTAGACATTCCTGTATTAGATTTGTTACTCATAAATGTATGAGACAATATTTTTGATTTTTGTGCAATACTTATGCAAGATTGTGGTTAAAAGATACGAGTTTAGTGCTTTCTAAGTTGTGGTATCTAATTGAAGTGTTGTTTACACAACAATACTTCGAAATTATTGTTGCTCTGCAAGAGTTCCAACTGATCCAGGTTTATGAGTTCCTGATGCAAGTTGGTTGAATAAATCTAAGTTTTTAGCATCATCGAGAAGCACGGATGAACCAACTCCTGGAACTTGATAATCAGGATTCGTCCAATATATTGTTCCAGATATGCCTGACGGCCCAGTTGCTTCTTTGAATGCTTGAGCCATTTCCCATAATGTTCCTGGATTGGTTTTCTCGTCAAAAATAACTGAAGCAAGTCCCGTTTCAGCAAGTTTTTTTACTTTTCCAAAATTCAATAAGGTATTGTGATCTAATGCTTTTTTCATAATAGCTGCAATAACCATTCGTTGACGTGCAGCTCGTCCAAAATCAGATTCTGGATCTGCGTATCGCATTCGCGAAAATGCCAACGCTGTATTCCCATCAACGTGATGGCATCCAGAAGTCCAATTTAACCCGCTAAACTTATCGCTTACTGTACGGTTGTAGCATAAATCAATGCCATCTATAGCGTTAACAACATTAGTAAGACCGCCAAAACGTATTTCTGCAACATGGTCAATGCGATGACCTGTAATTTTTTCTATTGCTGCTGTTAATGCTTTATTTCCAGCTGCTTGCGCAACGCTATTAATTTTTACTTGTTCGCCATTTAAAGAAACAAGAGAATCTCGAGGAATAGAAATTAGAGAGCTGTGACCATTGCTCGGCTTTGTCAATACAAGAATAGTATCTGTTCTAAATCCTGTTATCTCTTTAGCTTCTTCGCCTTCTCGTTGATCAGAACCAAGAATAAGCCATGCTTTGCCTTGAGTGCTAGGAGTACTAGTAAGCCAAGTAGTGCGGTTAATTCTTGAGTCAACCCAGTTCCATGAATATACCCCAAAACCAGTTACACCTATTGCCAGAACAACAAAAAATGCAATAAATGCATGTAAAATTCTGTGCGGTTTGTGCGGTAGTATTTTTGCTGTACTTCCAACTGCTTTATTTATAGTTGTTGGAATACGCATTTGTGAAATAGAACTTGTGCGCGGTGCTGGTCTTGGTTGCAATTGCGATGTGTAAGAAACAGGTCTAGAAGAACATTGTTCTGGACTTTTTAAGATTCTTGTTCTTTGAGTTGTAGGCGCAAAAGACGGCGCTTGTGATGGAAGTGCATTAGACTCTATTTTGCCTCTTTTTACGCGTTTTGGAGTGAAACTAGGAGGCACGTTCGAGTTAGATGAATCGTTATTATGAGAAGGAGTGAAGATAGGTGGGTTTATATTATCTTCAGAAGGGTCCTCATACAATCTCGAATTCATTCATCCTCCAAAATAAGCATGTATCTTCAATGACTATGAATACATAATATATAAATTTTATGTTCGTACATTATATATTCATAGATTACATCTTGCTTAAGTGTTTATTTTTTTCTAGGCACAGCGCAAAGTACATTGTTTGCATACTTGTCTGCAAAGCCAACGTATTGTCCTGTTTGTGGATTGTGAATAGTTCCATTTTCAGGATTTACAATTCCTCCAGTATTTGGATCAATAAGTTGTCCTTGAGAATTTTTTATTAATCCTGTTTTTGGATCAACACGTCCCATCTTCTTTGGATCTGTAGTTTTATTAAGCTTGTCGTTTTCGTTTATATTGTTATCGTCATCCGTATCTTCATTGTCTTGATTATTCGTATTCTTAGACGAATTATTGGCATTCTTTTTGTTAGTGCCGTTAGTTTTATGATTTAGCGATAGCGGTTTATTTTCACGCATCAAATCCCAAATATTGTTTGCTTCATCAGACCACACAACACGATTTGGATCATAAGGATCTGGAATAACAGGAGTAGTACGAGCATAAATATGTGAAGAATCTAATTTACGCATGCTTAATGCCAAACCGACCAAAGTGGTAGGATTGGCCAAGCCTTCACTTATATTCAATGCTCCCAACGATGCTTTTGCAAGCTGGTAAAGCTCACTTGTCTGAGTAAATAAGTTTTTAGATAGTGCTTGATGTAAAAGCTGTTTAATCAAGTATTGCTGTCTTGTTGTTCGCATTATGTCAGAGCCATCGCTTGCTGTATCGTGGCGCATTCTAGCGTATTGAGTAGCAAGTCGACCATTAAGATGCTGCATTCCTTGTTTGAAATTCACGCCCGTATAGGCATCGCGAGTTGCTGTTGGGATGCACACAGATACTCCACCAACTGCATCAATCATATTGCTTAATCCACTGAAATCAGCGACTATAAAATGATGAATATTTAAACCGGTAAGTGAATTAACAGCTTTTAACGAGCATGATGCTGCTGAAGCTAAATCTCCACCTTGCGCATATCCTAAGGCGAAAATTGAATTAAACATCACATGTTTTCTTGCAGGAATATGTCCTTTTGTAGTGTCGCATGCTGGTGCGTTTACCATAGAATCTCGTGGAATAGAAACGATATTCATGTATGATCTATCTGCGCTAATTTGAACTACCATAGTAGTATCTGACTGATGATCACCAGTTTCGCCGTCATGTGTAAAGCTCTGATTATTCCCATCTCGAGAATCTTGACCTAAAACAAGAAAAGTTACTGGTTTGCCTGCGTTAATATCAAGTGTTTGATTAGCTTCTGGATCTTTAGATATAACGTTTATGACTCTGTTACTTACAGCAGAAGAAAAATCTAACCACACTGCAGCTATGATTGTTGAAAAGAATGTAAGTACTGAAATAACAAACATGCACAGTATCTTGCGCGTGCGGTTAATCATTCTATAACCAAGACTATGATGAGGAGTTGAGTTCCAATCTTCGCCTGGTTGGTACCGCATGCCTTCAGGATACCGTGAAGTTGTCATCGTACCTTCTTTCTCAATAATGAGTAACCTTTTAGGTTGTGGCAATATCATTTCTTTTGTCATCAAATAAATCAATATTCAATGGACACATATAGCGTGTAATTATAGCATGCTGCAGTGAGATTTATGACATCTGGTTGTGTTGAATATTATTTGATATTTTAAAGAAAATTTTAATAAGTTTACGCAAATATTCTAATTAAATTTATATGAAGCATACTGGTTAATATGAGCAAAAATAATTAATAAAATATGTATAAATTTATTTAGAATTACGACTTGTGTTTTGGCGGATACATACCCCCTGCGTAAACTGGTAAGTATGGATTCGATAACCGCTCATAATCTTACATTTGAAGACGAAGTTTTACAGGTGCTGTCATCTGCGAAAGATGCGCATCCTCATGATGTGGATTCGTCCATTATGGCAATGATGTGTGTGGAGCGAGATACTCGTTTTTATGCTGATACGTTACATGCAGTACTAAGTCAATCAATTCTTCCTGGAACTTTAGTAATAGTCGATTGTGCTAGTCGAGTAAAGCAGACTATGCAAACGAATTTACAAATAAAAATTAATTCATCTAAGCTTGCGGGAGCAATTAATACTAGGAAATCATTATTGCAGAATGCTAATAATATCGATTCCAATAATGCAATTGATAGCGATTCAAAATATAGACCAAATACTAATCGCGTAAATAATACTCGCGTAAACAATAGTGAAAATAAATCTGTACACATAATTATTATTCCCATTTCTTATGCTCATTCTTTTGGAGATGCAATAGAAAAATCTTTGCGCAAGATTTTGCCTTGTGCAGGAGTTTCTGCATTATGGCTTTTGCATGATGATTCTCGTCCTGCAGACTTCCATTGCTTAGAATATTTGCGTGAAACTTGGCACAATACTCCGACTGCATCAGTATTGGGAGCTAAACAAGTTGATTGGCAAGGAAATATCTTGCACAACGTTGGAATGTATGCTTGGCGTCACGGTGTTCATACTCTTACTGTTGACGGCGAGCCAGATCAAGAACAGTATGATGGGCGTGGAGATGTGTATGCAGTATCGCTAGCAGGTGCTTTAGTCACATTAACTGCATGGCAGACTTTACGCGGTACGCAACCATGGATGACAACTTTTGGCGAATCAAGAGATTTTTGTCGTAGAGTATGTCTATCTGGAGGTCGTGTTGTTGTAGTTCCTTCAGCTCGTATCGCACACAGGCGTGCAAGGTTAGAAGGTATCCGTACTCGTAACGGTGATGCTAGAAATCATAATAATTCAGGATCTAAGTATGGTGTAGCAGCTTCTCTCGTAGCTAAGCAGCGTTACAAATACACTGATATTAGTATTTTTTTGTGGCCTCTTATATGGATTCTTAGTTTGCCTGCTTGTTTCGTTGGCGCTTTGCATTCGCTGTTTGCTAAACATCCTTATATAGCGTGGATTCGTCTGCTTTTGCCATGGCTTGCTATTATGCAATTACCTAGAGCAGTTTTTGCTCGCAGAAGGGTTGCAAGGAATACTCGTGTTCCCTTAAAACGACTTGTTCCTCTTATCGCAGATCGTCATCAAGTTGCACGTTGGCGTGATCGTAGTTCTGCTTTCCAAGCTCAACAGCATTTCGTGCTGTTAAGTCCTCTAGCGAAGCGGCATTTGCATATTCGAGTGTTGCGTAGGTGGAGTGCTGTTATTCTTGCATCTCTTCTTCTTTTTGCAGTCATATTGAATTTATATGGCTCTCCATGGCGTGAAATTTTAAGTGGCGCTTCTTGGAATGCACAGCAATGGTTACCAACGGGTGCAGATTTCAATCAACTATGGAATTCTGCTATTGGTGCATGGGTTCCTGATGATGGTTTTGGACCTGCAATTCCTCCAGCACCATGGCTAAGTATTTGGGCAATCGCATCAATTGTGGTTGGTGCTAACCCGTTATTGGCTGTCACATTAATGTTCTTCTTAGCTGCTCCAGCTATGTGTTTAAGTTTTTGGGCTCTTGCTGGCGTATTTACGCGCTCGGATACTGTGCGTGTATGCGCTGGTATTTGCTGGACTATGATTGCTATTGCTTTTGGTTTGTTTGCACGCGGTGATTTGCCAATGTTAATGACTATGGCATTTTTGCCTGCAGCATTTGCTTTTGCGTTCCATGCTGTTGGAATGTACGTAACAGAAGATCCTGTGCGTCCTGTTAAATCCACTCAATGTGCAGCATGCGCAGCATTATGCTTTATGGTTCCAGTAGCTGCAGAACCGCAGCTTGTTTTGTCTCTTATTGTTATTTTTATTGCGTCGTTTATTATGGTGCGCTCTCATCGTATTATGTTCGCGCTTATGCCTATACCATCGATAATTGTTTTGCTTCCTACAATAGGAAGTGCTATTAGATATGGCGAATCTGGAATGTGGCGTCAATTGTTCTCTAGTATGGCTTTGCCATTGAGAAGTGTGCAAGGTGCTCCACGCGTAAGCGATTACGCTGATGTTTTGTTGCACGCTTTTAATATGGCTTCTCCTAATGTTGAAATTAATATGCCATTGATGAGCTTAAGAACAATAATAATGGTAATTTTTGCAATTCTAGCTGTTGTTATGGCTGTTACGTCATTAACTTTGCCTTTTGCTTTGCGAGTTTCTCGAATGATGTGGGTTGTGATTATTTCCGGAATGCTGTTATCTCTTATTGCCGCTCGTGTTGTAGTTGCATCCGATATTTCAGGACCTGTTGCTGCAAGCGTTTTGCCTGGAGTCGCATTATCTACTGTCGGCATTTTATCTTGTATGTGCATGGTTGCCGGTCAAGCTGTTCGACGCTTTGAGCCACTACGTACTTCGAAGGAATCTGAGTCTCAAATTTTTGATAACTATAAAACTCGTGCAAGTAGACGTGCTGCAATGCGTCGTTCTGCGGCACAATTGTTGCAGCGCATAATTCGCATAGCACGCGCTGTTCTTGCAAGTAGCATGTTGACTATGGCGGTTCTTTTGGGTCTTTTTGCTGTATTGAGCGGACCTGCTACATCTATTTGCGCAAATAACAATGAGCTCCCTATGGTTGTTTCTGATTATTTGCGAAAAGACGATACTCGGCGAATACTTGCTTTAAGAGCTCAAAGTAGCCATGATTTGTCAATCTCTATTATGCGAACATCTAAGGGAGATGCAATAGACGAATCTCCAGCACTTCGTGTTAGACAAGTAATGTTTGGTGATTCATCAAGCAATAAAGCAATATATCGTGCCTCAGCACAGTTGTTATCTCATGCAGATAATGGCGCAATTTCAACGTTAAAGCAACTTGGAATTGGTGGTATTTATATTGTTAATAGTTCAGAAAATAAGCAGGTTTCCCATAAAACTTCTATGTCAATACAACAATTGTTACATCCTTCTGTGCAAACTGTGAGTAATATTAACAAAGAAGCTACTGAACAATTAATTGCACACGTTAACGCTTCTGACGGTACACAATTGGTTGTTTCATCACCGCAAGGAACTTATTGCAGATTTGATGGTGTGCCTGATTCTAAGTCGTTGTCTTCTACATCTCCGTATTATCGATCTAGGCCTCTTGCGTGGAGAGTTCCTTGGATTATTGTTTCTTCTATGGTATTACTGCTGTACTGTATTGTTGCCGTGCCTCGATTTGGCAGACATGCAATGATAGAACGTTCAGATGACAGGCATGAGGAGGAATTAGATGAACTGGCATAAAAATCCTCATGAGGGCTCTAAGCATGGTGAAGTAAATGCGGATGTAGATATTAATCGCAAGAACAAAATAGTCAGTATTGTCTCACTTGCTATTTTTAGTGCAATAATACTTATTGCTTCTGCATGTGTTGTTGCATTATGCTTACCAATGCCTCACTTTGTAGACAATCCTAATACTCCATCTAGTGGCGTTATAAGTAGTGTTGGTTCTACTCGTTTGCAAACTATTTGTCCTATTCGATTGTCTCTTCCAGATTTGACTCAATATGGTGATAGCGAATATAACGAATCAGAAGGCGATTTACAATCTTCTGCTCGTTATGGTGCTTTTGGAGATGTGTATAGTTCTAGCTTGCGTAACATACGAGATAACAATGATCAATCTATTACGTTGAATTCAAAATCAACTGATGATGATACGTCAGCTTTTATTGCTAACAATAATGTAAATCATGACGCTCAAGTTCTAGAAGGACATTTGTCACGAGTTGGATCTGGCACTGGAATATCTGCTTCCATGGTTTCATGGGCTACTAAAGGTGACGTAAAAGGTTTATCTGCAACTACCTGTTCAATGCCGTCTATGAAACAGACATTCCTAGTTCCGGAATCTGCTGATGGAATTTCTATTCGTTTAGAAGCGTTTAATGCTGCTTCAAAATCCACTGTTGTTCGTGTTAGAGCTTGGTCTGCAGAGCATGGCAGTAATCAGTTAAATCTTTCTACAGGAAGTGCTTCTACTGTTCCTGCTCGTTCTCATGCATATTTTGATCTTGCTGCTGCCTCTCCTAAGACTTCTGGATTATACGTGCAAGTTGAAAGCGAGCAGACACCTATAGCATCATTTGTAAAAGTCATTCATATGAGTGGCTTATCTGTAAAAGGTGTAGATATTGTTCATGAATTAAGCACTCAATCTAATACAAATATTCTTTCAGGTATTAGTGAAGGCGATCAATCTAAGTTATATGTATGGCCAAATAAAGATGGTAATGTAACGCTTTCATGGATGAATGATACAGGTTCTAAAGAAGTAAAGAATTTGACGTTAAAAGCACACCATTTGCAAGTTGTCGATCTTGGAAAAGTTCCGGAGCATGCTAATGCTTTGAGCGTAAGTGGAGATGTTCCTACTCAAGTAATGATGTCCATTACTAAAGATGGCAAGGATAATCAATCAGATGTAGCTTTTATTACACCATCTAACGTACAAGGTAGTGGCGCAATTGTATCGCCTGTTTCTGCTAATGAAACAGCTCTATACCTTTCTTCTTCAAGTGATAAAGATACTGCTGTGCGTTTGCAAGGATTTGATTTAAATGGTGTATTAGCTGCTACAAAAAACGTAACGATTCCTGCGAATGCATCTTTAAGAATTCCTGTTTCAGAAATTTCGCACGATGCAGTTATGTTTATTGCGAAATCGCATAGCAAAGTTGCTTTGTCTGCCCGTATTCATAAAGATGAAATCGATAAGGCTGGTATAGCAGGTATTTCTTGGCTTTCTGCGCAATCTTTGGAACCGCAAGAAATGAAGGTATACGTTAAAACTGACAATCATATTGTGCAATAATACGAATAAAAATATTGCTATAAGCGACTATAAATTAATTAAAATACTTAATAATTTTAATTAATTTAAAAATTGTTTACAAACCCCAATCTGGATCAATTTCTTCTGGTCTGCGACCGTATAGTTCTGCTAAGCATTGCACAAGCTCATCTCTGATAGCATATTGAAGTTCACTTCTGCTGCTTACATGAGTGCATAGCGGAAGCCTATACAATACAATTCTAGATTGCATACCACGGCTAGCTGGAAAAGCTTGCGAAAGTATTCTGCGGTTTTGCTCCCATAACAGTGGTTGCGAAGGCGGCACATCTTCTACCGCGAATTGAACGTCTTTAGTTAATGCTTGCCAAGCACTGTTAAGGCGTCTAATTTGAGCTGCTACCATGGCATCAAACATTCCGCTAGCAGTTCTATATTGTGGCAGGCGAGTACCAAATATTGGTGCCCTAAGACCTCTACCATGCCTATTTCTATAGTGACGTTCTTCCCAAATTAGACCTGTCATGCTTCCACTTTACGAGAAGGCTAGGGCAATAATATGTAAATAATTAATATGCGGTGTGTGAAATACGCTCACACTATAGAATACTGTATATATGGTTTTAAAAGTCAGGAGGATTTGTAATGCTCAAACCAATAGTGCATGATTGGAATGAGTTTAATCTTGACTTGAGCATTGCTAAATCGTCTCTTATTGCTTTTGATTTAGATAACACACTGGCATGTTCTAAAAAACCTATGCTTAAATCGATGGCTGAATCATTAAGTAAGCTGATTGATATAATTCCTGTTGCTGTAATAACAGGTGGCTGCTTAGAGTTAGTTAAGAAGCAAATTTTAAATATGCTAACTATTGGCACTAATCTTAAAAATATTCACATAATGCCCACTAATGGAACTAGTTATTATCGTGTGAATAATGACATGTTATTGCAATGTGTTTATGAACATACTATCGATTTTAAGCAAGCGCAATGCGTTATTGATGCAATACACAAGTGTGCAAAAAATATAGGCGTTTGGAAAGAACCCGGCGATCCAATGCTGTGGGGAGAACAGATAGAGAACCGCGGTAGTCAAATTACTTTTTCGGCACTAGGACAACTAGCTCCTATTGAATATAAAAAAACTTGGGATCCTAGCGGTTGTTTGAAAGCTCAACTTGCACAAAGCATTTCTCAAGCTTTACCTAATTTTGCTGTACGCGCTGGAGGAGATACTAGCATCGATATATACAGGCGCGGTGACGATAAAGCTCAAGCTTTGCGAATGCTGTCTCAATATTGTGATGTTAATATTGAAAAAATTACTTTTATTGGCGATCGTATGTATCCTGGAGGAAACGATTATCCTACTGCCTTTACAGGAGCTTTAATTATTAAAGTAAGTAATCCTTCGGATACTTTAGAGCTTTGTAATAAGGTACTTAATATTTTAGAAATATAGAATTTTATTAATTTTTCATTTTAAGATACCTTTTATCCACAATAACATTTTTTATTTGCATAGCCAATAAGCTATCGCATATGCTGTCATTATGGTTGGGAGACGCAAGGTTATAAACCACCAAAACAAAAAGAAGTATAGAAGCGTGACATCTCATGGGGGATTAGCATGTCACGCATCTGTACCTTGTGGTGTATGTGAAAACAAGGATGTTGATTTTATAAATTGGCGTTTTGCTAGTTGGAAGAATGTAGCGATTGCTTTATTTAATTTATTTTTGCCTCGCGCATGTGCAGGCTGTGATACTCCAGATTATATATTGTGTGAAAACTGCAAGAAAGCGTTGCAATGCTGGAAACGTGCACCATTTGCCAGAACAGTATGTGGATATCGCTACGCGTGTGGTTCGTATTCTACGGTTGTTCGCCGCTCAATATTATTGTGGAAGGATCATTTCGATATTGCATGTGACAAAATATTTGGTGAACTTATTGGCGATTTAGTAGTAGAAGTTATATCTAAATTCTTGCGCTCGCATTCTTGTTATATAAGTGAAAAACCTATATTTGTTATACCAGTCCCGTCGTCTAAGCATTCATCAAGGCATCGTGGACGTAAGCATATGTTGCCTGTTGCAAATTGTGTTGCTAAACGATTGTGTAATAGTGGCATTAGAGCATACGTTTTAGATATTGTAAGTATGGATGTTAGAATTACTGCGAAATCAGTGCAAACTTCCGGTTTTCGCGGAAGGTCTAACAGAATTTCTAAGGCATTTAGCATCGATTTTAAAGAATTGAGAAAGCAAAAGTTTGAAAATCAACGCGAGTACAAAGCTATTGTATTGGATGATATTGTAACTACTGGCTCAACTATGAATAGCTGCGTTTCAACTTTACAGAGTAGTGGAATTACTGTTTTAGCATGCTTTTCTTTAGCATGTGTATGCAATAAGGATGATCGTACAGCAGATTACGAATGTTAGTTTGCTATTGTATTGCTATAGTTTAGCGGAAGCGCAATTTCAAAGTTCGGACCGCGTTTATCGTCTACTACTTTTACAGTTCCATGGTGCAATTGTGCAGCCCAACGAGCAATTGATAATCCTAATCCTGTTCCTCCTGATTCTGTGCCAATTCGCTGATTTCCTTTAACAAATCTTCTGAAAATATCGGCGCGATCTTCTTGAGGAATTTGTTCTCCAAAATTCACAACATTGCATATTACAGAGTTTTGGCTGTGATTAATATGAGCACTTATAAGAACACGAGTTCCATCATCTGAATGTTTTAGAGCGTTAGAAATAATATTAGTAAAAAGTTGCGAAAGGCGAGCTTGATCTCCTGTTAATTCAATCTCATCATTAATTTGAACTTCAATATTATGATTATGACCTGAATCAGCTATTTCTAGTGGTTCGATAATTTCGTCAATAAAGTCTGTGAAATTAAATGAAGTTATATTAAGGCTTTCCGCGCCTGCTTCAACTCTAGATAAATCAAGAAGGAAAGTAATAAGATCAGCAAGTCTATGAGTTTGGTTTAATATAGCTTCCATATTAGATGGAGTAGGATCAACAACTCCGTCTGCAAGATTTTCAAGCATCGCTTGTAAAGCAGAAACAGGAGTGCGCAATTCATGGCTTACGTTTACTATAAGCTCTCTACGCATTTGATCTGCATGTTCAAGTTCTTCTGCCATTTCATTAAATGCAAGAGTTAACTTACCTACTTCGTCACGACGATTTTCTACAGCAACTCGCACAGAATAGTCGCCGTCAGCCATAGCTTCTGCAGCATTTTTCATTTGACGAAGTGGTGCTGTAAGTCCTCTAGAAAAAATGTATGTAATTCCCAGAGCAACAATAAGTGTTAATGGCATTGCAATCCAGCCATTTAGACCAGTTTTAAGTAAAAACCATGCCATTACGAAAGCAATTGCTGTTGCAAAAACAATAATTGCCGAAAGTTCAATTTTTAGAGATGAAAAAAATCCGACAGGTCGATTTGGATAATTATGCTTTACAGAAGAATTCGTAAATCGCATTTTTGACTTATTTTTAAGTTGAGCATTTGAGTTTTTATTTAATAAATTACGTTGTTTAGTATTTTTATATTGCTCAGAATTAGCATTATCTATTTTATTTTCTAATACCATTTACGAATTTTCCGAAGCTAAAGTGTTGTAATTATTTACTATTTATGAAAGTAATAATTATTTATGAAACTTGTGATTGCAGAACTTTGTCGTAATCACTAATAGGTGGCTCGAATGCGTATCCTATTCCGTGTACAGTACGAATCCATTCCGATCCAATTTTATGTCTCAAAGACTTAATGTGTGAATCTACTGTGCGAGTTCCAGAAGCATCCGGCCAATCCCACACCTCTTCAAGTAACTTTTCACGCTTAAATACAGTATGAGGATGACGAGCTAGAGTAGCGAGCAAGTCAAACTCAGTTGGTGTAAAATGTACCTCTTTGTCGTTTAAAGTTACAAGTCTTTGACGAGGTCTAATAATAAGTGACCCAAAATTAATTGTGCGTTCATGTTCCATTGTCTTTGCTATTTGCGATGCGCGTTCTACGCGTCTCAGCAATGCTGCGCAACGAGCAATTAACTCACGTGGCGAAAATGGTTTAGTCATGTAATCATCTGCGCCTGCGCTTAAGCCAACAATTTTATCGGCTTCTGCATCGCGTGCTGTTAACATGAGGATAGGAACAGGCATTTTGGAGATAATTCGTCGAGTTGCTTCAATCCCATCCATAATAGGAAGCATAATATCCATAATTATGAGATCAGGTTTTAGTTGTTCGGCAGCTCTAACAGCAGACGCTCCATCTGTAGCGACTCTTGCTCTCCAGCCTTGTGCAGTAATGCGTTGTGCAATTGCTGTAGCAAGATCTGGCTCATCCTCAACAACGAGAATTGTACGAGCATTTACGCTAGCTGATGGAGCGTTTAGCATATTTTAAAAAGACCTTTCAGTGTTGTACTGGCTTCAAGAATACCGCACCTAACGCTGGAACAGTGATTCTTGCAGAGTATGGTCGAGAATGATACTCTTCAGCAGTAGCAGTGAATGTGCCGTTGTGAATATTAGATCCGCAATACTTTGCATCATCAGTTGTGAGTATCTCTTCCCACTGTCCGCCTTTTGGTAACGCAACCTGATAGTCTTGCCAAGCTTGACCCGAGAAGTTTACTACTACAACGATTTCTTCTCCGTCGTCGCCAATACGCATGTAGCTTAAAGTATTGTGATCGGAATCGTCGCTTGTAAGCCACTGGAAACCATCAGGAGTAAAGTCTTGACTCCAGAATGCACGAGAGCTCTTATATAGAGTATTCAAATCTGCAACAAGCTTTTGCACACCTTGATGGAACGGCCATTGCAGCTCATTCCAGTTAAGCGAAGTATTGAAGTTCCATTCGCTGGACTGTCCAATTTCTCCACCCATGAACAGAAGGTTCTTGCCTGGATGAGACCACTGGTATGCAAGCAATGCTCGCAATCCTGCGAACTGTTGCCATTCGTCTCCTGGCATCTTTCCAAGTAACGAACCCTTACCGTACACAACTTCATCGTGGCTTAATGGCAACACATAATGCTCAGAGTATGCATAAACCATTGAGAATGTAATTTCGTTATGATGCCAACGACGATTAATTGGTTCCTCTTTAAGATATTGCAAAGTGTCGTGCATCCAGCCCATATTCCACTTCAAGCCGAATCCTAAGCCGCCCATATCGGTTGGTGCAGTTACGCCTTGATAAGCAGTGGATTCCTCAGCAATCATCATGATGCCAGGATTATTCTTGTATGCAGTTGCGTTTGCTTCCTTAATGAAGTCAATTGCTTCAAGATTTTCGCGTCCGCCGTAGATGTTTGGTCTCCACTGTCCTGCTTCACGGCTGTAATCCAAGTAAAGCATTGAGGATACTGCATCAACGCGCAACGCGTCAACATGGTATTCATCAAGCCAGAAGCAAGCATTAGCAACCAAGAAGTTACGAACTTCATGACGACCAAAGTTGAAGATGTAAGTACCCCAATCAGGATGCTCACCTCGCATAGGATCAGGATCCTCATATAATGCTGTGCCATCAAAACGACCGAGTGCAAAGTCATCCTTAGGGAAGTGAGCTGGAACCCAATCCATAATGACGCCAATGCCTGCTTTGTGGAGTTTATCTACCAAGTACTTAAAGTCATCAGGGGAGCCAAGGCGAGAATCTACTGCATAATAACCCGTTACTTGATATCCCCAAGATCCAGAGAATGGATATTGTGTCAACGGCATAAACTCGACGTGAGTAAAGCCTTCTCTTTGCACATAATCAACTAAATGATCAGCAAGTTCGCGATAATTACCCAAATCGCGATTCCAGCTGTTAGCTTGTACTTCGTAAATGCTTATTGGACCATTGTGAGCATCTGTTTTTGCGCGCTCATCCATCCAATCAGTATCGTGCCACTTAAACTCAGAATCAACAACAACAGATCCTGTGTTTGGTGGAACTTCATGAGAGCGCTCCATTGGATCGGCTTTCATAATCCAATTGCCAGATTGTGTAAGAATTTCGTACTTATATACTTCTCCTGCTGTAACTCCTGGAATAAAAAGTTCCCAAATGCCAGAAGAGCCGAGTGAACGCATAGCGTGGCGACGACCATTCCAGTAATTAAAGTTACCAACTACGCGTACTGCACGAGCATTTGGTGCCCACACTGAGAAAGCAGTACCAGTAACTTTCTTTACCATCTTTCCAGTTTCAGGAGATATAAGTCCCCATGAATCTGTTATCGTTTTGACGTGTGCGCCTAATGCTTCCCAAAGACGCTCATGACGACCTTCTCCAAATAAGTACATGTCAAGTTCGCCAACTTGAGGCAAATAACGGTAAGGATCATCATCTGTGGACTCAGAACCGTCTATTTCCACAGTGTAAACGCGATAACTAGGAACAGACCAAGACTTTGTTTTTGTATGCTTTACTGCAGGAATAACAGCTGTAAAGATGCCGTTATATTCGTGTTTAGCTTCGTATTCACCGTTCTTAGTAAGAATAACAACTTTCTTTGCCATAGGGCGCAATACGCGGACGGTTACAGTGTCGGCACCTTTGCCAGTTCCAAGGTGACCTCCAAGAACCTCATGTGGATTGTAATATTCTGCATTGCTCACCGCAGCTAATACGTCCTGTCGGACTGGAACTGCGACTGCATCTTCATTGATGTTAGTAACTGTACTCATGTTGACTATCATACATGCTTTATTGCTGTAAGTCGCGTGTGTTTCGCGCTATTGTGAAAAAAATATGAAAATTTTTTCAAGTCGTGACCTTATGGGAAACTGTTATGAGTTTTTCTGTGCATACGGAGGGTTCTGTGGAATATCAAGTCGGCGATATGGTCGTCTATCCTCGTCATGGTGCGGCTCGTGTTGAAGAAATTAGTGAGCGCACCGTAAAAGGTGTAACTCGTCAATATTTACGATTGGTAGTGTTATCATCTGATGGTTTAGAAATTAACGTACCTGTCGATAATGTTAAAAAAGTTGGCGTGCGAGACATTGTTGGAGCGCAAGAAGTTGCAAAAGTTTTTGAGATTTTGCGTACTCCAATAGTTGAAAAAGAGATGAATTGGTCTAGACGCTACAAGCTTAATGTAGAGAAGATTGCTACTGGCGATGTTAACAATATTGCTGAAGTAGTTCGTGATTTATCTCAGCGAGATGTTGATGAACATGGTTTATCTGCAGGAGAAAAGCGAATGCTTGCTCGCGCTCGCAGTATTTTAATTTCCGAAATTGCTTTGTCTGAAAAGATTGATGAGATTGAGGCGGAGCGACTTTTAGATGTGAATCTTGGATACAAGGAGCCTCAAGAAGGCGATGAAAATCACCATACTGTAGCTCCAGAAGAGCCTGCATCGCGAACTTTAGCGCTGTTAGAAGAGCGTAGCAAGAAATCTAAGAAAAAATGATTTGCGATATGCAAAATAAATAAATATTAATTGTTCATATTATTTAAGCCCTTCTAAATGTCGGTATATCGGCGAGTTAGAAGGGCTTTTGCTTATATATTTGCTTACGTATTTATTGTATGTTTTGCTTTTGTTCTTGCTTAAAACAGATAATAAAAAATCCTTGCATTTGTAAAATACAAGGATTTTTATGTTTATAGATTCACCTAAATTTACTTGCCTGGATCTTGCTGACCTTGGTTAGAATTTTTAGGATTAGTATTCTTTGCTACATGTGGCTTCTCAGTGATTGGCTTTTTTTGAGGCTCTTTATCATCAATGTCTTTACGCATATCCTTTGTTGCTTTTACAGCATTATGTAGGTCGTCACAAATCTTCATAATCCATTTATCAAGCTGATCTGCGTATTTTGGCATAAGTTCGCTTACTCGTACTGTAGACGTGTAGCTGCGTCCTGCGATTCCGCTTAGCAAGTTCAGAACATCGTTTCCTTGCTGGCTATCGCTAATCAACACATCAATTTTGCGACCTTCAATAAGCTTCTGAAACTCCTCAACGCTTGAATGTTCTGGTTCATTATTGTTATTTACTGAGTCAACATATTCTTTAGGTGAGCTATCTTTCAAATTGGCATCAGACATTAGCCAGAAAAGAATAGGAGATGTAGAAGCATACTTTGCGTTACCATTTTCTTTAGAGAAATCACTTAAGTAGGTGGTTAATTTCTTTTCCTTTTCCTGCCATTGTGCTAGTCGCTTAGAAAAAGCTTGCTTTTTTGATGGCAAAACTTTGGAGAAGGTGTCAGTCATGGCAGATGCCATAGCATTCCTAGCATCGTGAGAAAACCAAAGATATGGATTGTCTCCGTTAAGTGCTCCTACAGTACCTGCTGCACTAAGCACTTCAGCTTTAGCTGGGTGTACTTTGTTTGCCCAATCATCGTAGCCTGCACCATTTGTAACTAATACTTGTGCATTCTGCATATTTTTTAAATCTTTTGAGCTAGGTTTAAACGACGATATGTCTGTATCTGAACCAGTCATAACTGATTCAACTTTGACGTCAGAGCCACCAATCTCTTGAGCTAAGCTACCCCAGGTGTCAACAGTGGATACAACAGAAATATTTGTTGCAGCTTTTGGTTTTTCTTTTGGTTTTTCCTCAGTTTTTCCACAAGCTGCAAATCCAAGTATTACTGCAGAAGCAATAAGGCATGTTATGGCAGTTTTTCCAAACTTCTTTACTGCACAAAGAACGGTACGCATCACTGTGACTCCTCCCGTGATAATGGTGCGTCGGCGCACGTAAAATTGTTAGTCGACCCATATCTTCTATACTTCACGATAGCCTATCCTTACGAATTGTGCGAGTTGGGAGGAATTTTTTATGACTATTGTGCTAGATGGTAAGGCTTTAGCTAGTAAAATTAAAAAAGATTTGGCAGCGCGCGTTGCTATTTTACATAAAAAAGGCATTAATCCAGGTTTGGGTACGTTGCTTGTAGGTAGTGATCCTGCTTCGTTGAAATATGTTGCTGGTAAGCATCGTGATTGCGAAGAAGTGGGGATTAATTCTATTCGTTGCGATCTGCCAGAAGATGCTAGTGAAGATGAGATTCTTGCTGCTTTACAGAAATTAAATAATGACCCTCTTTGTACTGGATTTATTGTGCAACTGCCATTGCCAAAAGGTATTGATGCTCAAAAAGTTATTTCTTCTATTGATCCTGCAAAAGATTGTGATGGAATGCATCCATATAATTTGGGTGAACTTGTTACGCATATTTCCGGTAATATTACAACACCTTTGCCGTGCACGCCGCGTGGAATTTTAGCTTTGCTTGATGAGTATGGTATTGAACTTTCTGGTAAGGAAGTTTGTGTGCTTGGTCGTGGCATTACGGTTGGGCGTACTATTGGTCTTCTGTTAACACGCAGGGGAGTAGATGCAACTGTTACGTTGTGCCATACTCATACTCGGAATGTTCAGGAGATTATGCGCCGTTCTGATGTAATAATTGCAGCAATGGGTTGTGCTGGTTTTGTTAAGCCTGAAGATATTAAACCTGGCGTTGTTCTTGTTGATGTTGGTGTATCTCGTGTTTTTGATGAAGAGGCTGGCAGATATCGTGTAAAAGGTGATGTTGATTCAGCTTGTCGAGAAGTTGCTGGAGCGTATTCTCCGAATCCTGGTGGGGTAGGTCCGATGACTCGAGCTATGTTGCTGGCGAATGTTGTAGATATGGCTGAGCGAGCAGCTAATTGCAAATAAAATGCGACACGCCCGAAGTAAAACGTAAATTTTGGCTATACCTGTATATAAAATCGACAAAGCGTGTGCATAGTATGCACATGTAGCATAAATACATAATTAAATATCGAGTAATATCCACCCCAAGAAGAAACCACTAATAACTAATGGCAGAGAATAATAACGAAGTCGCCAAGGTTGCGATTAATGATATTGGCACCGAAGAAGACTTCATCAAGGCAGTCGATTCAACCATCAAGAATTTTGATGATGGTGATTTAGTTGAAGGTACAGTCGTAAAGATTGATCACGACGAAGTATTGCTGGACATCGGCTACAAAACTGAAGGTGTAATTCCTTCCCGTGAACTTTCCATCAAAAAAGACGTTGATCCAGATGATGTTGTCGAGGTTGGCGACACCATTGAAGCCCTTGTTGTAACTAAGGAAGACAAGGAAGGACGTCTTATTCTCTCCAAGAAGCGTGCACAGTATGAGCGTGCTTGGGGTGACATCGAGAAGATTAAGGATGCAGACGGCATCGTTGAAGGTACCGTTATTGAAGCTGTTAAGGGCGGCTTGATTGTTGATATCGGTCTTCGCGGCTTCTTGCCAGCTTCCTTGGTTGAGATGCGTCGCGTGCGCGATCTTTCTCCATACATTGGCCAGAAGATTAAGGCTAAGATTCTCGAGCTCGATAAGAACCGCAACAATGTTGTGCTTTCTCGTCGCCAGTTCCTTGAGGAAACCCAGTCCGAAGTTCGCGAAACCTTCCTCTCGCAGCTTAAGAAGGGTCAGATTCGCGAAGGCGTTGTGTCTTCTATCGTAAACTTCGGTGCGTTTGTTGACCTCGGCGGTGTTGACGGTCTCATTCACGTGTCTGAGCTTTCTTGGAAGCACATCGATCACCCATCTGAGGTTGTTAAGGTTGGCGATAAGGTTACCGTTGAGGTTCTCGACGTTGATCTCGATCGCGAACGTATTTCCCTTTCCCTTAAGGCAACTCAGGAAGATCCATGGCAGCGCTTCGCTCGCACTCATGTTCCTGGACAGGTCGTTAAGGGCAAGGTCACAAAGATTGTTCAGTTCGGTGTGTTCATCTCCGTTGAAGATGGCATTGAGGGCTTGGTTCACATTTCTGAGCTTGCAAACCGTCACGTAGAGAACCCAGAAACTGTTGTTAAGGGTGGCGAAGAAGTATTCGTGAAGGTTATCGACGTTGATCTCGATCGTCGTCGCATCTCCCTCTCCTTGAAGCAAGCTACTGAAGCTGTAGATCCAAATTCTGAAGATTTTGATCCAGCTCTCTACGGTATGCCAGCTGAATATGATGCTGAAGGCAACTACAAGTACCCAGAAGGCTTCGATCCAAACACTAACGAATGGATGGTCGGTTACGAGCAGCAGCGCGAAGAGTGGGAAGCTCAGTATGCTGCAGCACACCAGCTTTGGGAAGAGCACAAGGCATTCGCTGCTAAGGAACTTGCGGCTGCAGCTGAATCTGCTGCTGCTGACGGTCAGAGCGAAGAAGCTGAAAAGAAGCCAGCTAAGGAAGAAAAGAAGGAAGAAGTTGCTTCCAACTATTCTTCTGAAGCAACTAGTGAAGGTGCTTTAGCTGATTCCGATCAGCTCGCAGCTTTGCGTGAACAGCTTTTGAACGAAAAGAAGTAGTTTCTACTTTCTACTAGAAGCTTGTAAATAAAACAGTAAGATGCCCTCGGTGACTAATCATCGGGGGCATCTTGCGTATTGTTGTTCATAATGTTTTACGAGTATCTTGAGTATATTTGACAAGTATTTTATAACTCAAGTTTTGTAATTAAATATAGGTACAATCAATTTTCTTTTAATAATCGTGATTATATGATGTAAAACGTCAATCGTATTTACTAATCGTATTTACTAAAAGGATGGTTAAAATATGAACACTTTGGAAAACAACCAGCAAAATGCTCAGTTCCCTTCGTACGATGGAAATAGTGAGGAGAACACTAAAGCAACTTTAGTAAGCTCGCGCAAGAAAATTGTTGCAGGTTTGCTAGCGATTTTCTTAGGCACATTGGGTATTCACAATTTTTACCTTGGTTTTAAAGGAAAGGCGATTGCACAGCTGCTTATTTCTGTTCTTTCCTTTGGGTTCCTGTCGATTATTACGGGAATATGGGCATTGGTTGAGGGTATTTTGATTCTTTGCTCAAAGCCTGGAAGTAAGTGGCACAAAGATGCTGATGGTGCCGAGTTAAAGGATTAGTGTTTTATAATTATTGTTAATAAACAATGCCCTGGTAATTATTTGCTGGGGCATTATTTATAATTCATATATGACAATGATGCGGATTGCGGTAAAGGGCGGAATTGCAGCTGGAAAATCTACAGTAGTAAATCATTTGCGTTCGCTTGGCGCGTTTGCTATAGATTACGATGTTTTAGCGCGTGAATGAAACTTCTATCGAAGGTGCTTTAGCTGATTCCGATCAGCTCGCAGCTTTGTGTGAACAGCTTTTGAGCGAAAAGAAGTATTTTTCTACTAAAAGCTTATAAATAAGATGCCCTCGGTGAGTAATCATCGGGGCATCTTTTAATATCTTTAGTAATAACGCTTTGATTTATTAATTTTTTATTATACAGTTTTTAAGAAAATAAATTTCTTACGAGAGAAAGTGTGATTATTGTGAGTGATTTAGATAATCAAACTGGAGATTACTCCGGCTCTGACGGACAGACTCAGTACGGACAACCACAGTACAATGATCAGTCCCAGCAGTATAACCAGGCTCAGCCACAATATAACAACCAATCCCAGTATGGTGCTCATACTCAGTACAATGCTCAGCCACAGTATGGTCAGACTCAGTATGATCAGAATTCATATGCTCAGCCGCAATACAATGCTCAGCCGCAATATGGTCAGTACTCTCAGTCTACTCCTCAGTACAATCAAGCATCTTCATACTCTAACTATGGGTCTAATTATTCATCAAACACATACAGAAGCTCTCATAACAAGATTGCTGCAGGCCTGTTAGCCATTTTCTTGGGTGCTTTGGGTGTGCACAATTTCTATCTTGGTTTTAAAGGCAAGGCTGTTGCTCAGCTGCTTATTTCTATTCTTTCTTTCGGCTTGCTGGCTTTTGTTTCTGGAATTTGGGCATTTATTGAAGGAATTTGCATTCTTTGCTCTCAGCCTGGTTCTAAGTGGCATAAGGATGCCGATGGAGCTGAACTTCAAGACTAATTTTACAATTATTATTTAGCGTATAATGCTCCGGTAATTAGTTACTGGGGCATTACTTATAATTTATATATGACAATAATGCGTATTGCGGTAACGGGCGGAATTGCAGCTGGAAAATCTACTGTAGTAAACCATTTGCGTTCGCTTGGCGCTTTTGTTATAGATTACGATGTTTTATCGCGCGAGGTTGTGAAGCCAGGAGGTTACGTATTTCAGCAAATCGTAAGCATTTTTGGGGAGAATGTCGTTTTGAATGATGGCTCTTTAAATCGCGAGTTTATTGCAAAGCATATTTTTGGGTACTCCGATGAGAGTTGTGCAAATCGTAAGAAGCTTGAGTCGCTTATTCATCCTGCTATTTATGATTGCGCAAAGCTCTTAGAAAGCAAGTATGAAAGCGAGTATATTAGTAAAATTTCTAAGGAAAATCGCAACGTGTTGGACAGTATAAATTCAGTTATTGTGCACGATATTCCGCTCCTTGCGCAAGTAATCGACAGCATTCCATTTAGTTTTGACCATATTATTACTGTTGAAGCGCCTCAAGAAATTCGCGTTAAACGAATGATAAGCGAGCGAAATATGACTGAGGATCAGGCTTTGGCGCGCATAAATAGTCAGCTTCCTAGTAAAATGCGAAAAAATATCGCAGATTTTGTAGTTGATTCCACTAAACCAATGGAATCGATGCTTAACAGTGTTGACAATACGCTAAAATCATGGTTGTGTGACGCAAACAATAAAAGTGCTGAAATGACGAAACTGGGGAAGTAAAAAACTGGGGAAGTAAATACATGTCGAATAAAATTCAGCGCACAAACAAGCCTTTTGTAGTAAAAGCACCATACAAGCCTTCAGGAGATCAACCGCAAGCAATCGACGAGCTGGTTAATCGCATTGAAAACGGCGAAAACGACGTTGTTTTAATGGGTGCTACAGGAACTGGTAAAACCGCTACAACCGCTTGGCTTATTGAGCGTTTGCAAAGGCCTACCCTTATTATTGAGCCGAATAAAACTTTGGCAGCTCAGCTTTGCGCAGAGTTTCGTGAGCTTATGCCAGATAATGCTGTGAGCTATTTTGTGTCTTACTACGATTACTACCAGCCAGAAGCGTATATTCCGCAAACAGACACGTATATTGAAAAAGACTCGAATATTAACGACGATGTTGAGCGTCTTCGTCACGCAGCTACAGCAAATTTACTTACTCGACGGGATTGCGTTGTTGTGGCTACTGTTTCTTGCATTTACGGCCTTGGTACTCCAGAGGAGTATGCCGAGCGAATGCTTATGCTAAGCGTTGGTGAGCAGCTTGAGCGAGACGATTTATTACGCCAATTTGTGAGCATGCAATACAAGCGCAATGACATTGCGTTTACGCGCGGAACTTTTAGAGTGCGCGGTGACACGGTTGAGATTATTCCAGTGTACGAAGAATTAGCTGTGCGAATTGAGTTCTTCGGTGACGAAATCGACAGAATTACTATGTTACATCCTCTTACAGGAGAAGTAATTCGCCAGGAGAGTAGCGTTCATATTTTCCCAGCATCTCACTACATTGCAGGACCGGAGCGCATGGAGCGCGCGTTAGAGGCGATTGAAAAAGAGCGCGACGAGAGAGTAGCTCAGCTTAAAAAGCAGAACAAATTGCTGGAAGCTCAGCGTTTGGAAATGCGAACTACGTACGATTTGGAGATGCTTCGCCAAGTTGGTGTATGCCCAGGAGTGGAGAATTATTCTAGGCATTTTGACGGACGCGATGCAGGCACGCCTCCGCATACTCTGCTTGACTTTTTCCCGGATGACTTTTTGCTAGTTTTAGACGAGTCGCATGTAACAGTGCCGCAAATTGGAGCTATGTATGAAGGCGATGCTTCGCGCAAAAGAACGCTTGTAGAACATGGCTTTAGACTGCCATCGGCAATGGATAATCGACCGTTAAAGTGGAAAGAATTTTTGGAGCACGTTGGTCAAACTGTGTATCTTTCTGCAACGCCTGGAGATTACGAGCTTGGGCTTTCAGATGGTGTAGTTGAGCAAATTATTCGCCCTACCGGCTTGCTTGACCCTAAGATTGAGGTTCGCCCTGTAGAAGGTCAGGTTGACGATTTGCTTGCGGAAATCAAGGAGCGAGTAGCAAAAGATGAGCGCGTGCTTGTTACTACGCTTACAAAGAAAATGGCGGAAGACTTAACTGATTACTTCCTTGAGCTTGGTATTAAAGTTGAGTACTTGCATTCAGATGTTGATACTTTGCGCAGAGTGGAGCTTTTGCGTGAGCTTCGCGAAGGCAAAATTGATGTGATTGTTGGCATCAATTTGCTTCGTGAGGGTTTGGATTTGCCGGAAGTCTCGCTTGTTGCGATTTTGGATGCAGATAAGGAAGGTTTCTTAAGATCCTACCGTTCGCTTATTCAAACGATTGGCCGTGCTGCTCGTAACGTTTCTGGAACTGTTCTTATGTATGCGGATACTGTTACTGATGCTATGAGCAAGGCGATTAGCGAGACAGAGCGCCGTCGCGAAAAGCAAATCGCGTATAACAAGGCTCATGGAATTGATCCTAAGCCTTTGCGAAAGAAGATTAGCGATGTGAACGATATGCTCGCTAAAGAGGATGTTGATACGCAAACTTTGCTAGCAGGCGGTTACAGGAATGCTAATAAGGCTGGGAACTCGCATTATGGCGTGCCAAAAGAGCCGAATCTTGGGCAGCAAAGCAAAGAAAAGCGTATGGCGAATGTTTCTGAGCTTCCGCAAGACGATATTATGTCGCTGATTAAAAATTTGAGTGAGCAGATGCATGTTGCTGCAGAGCAGTTGCAATTCGAGCTTGCAGCGCGTTTGCGCGACGAGATACGCGATCTAAAGAAAGAGTTGCGCCAAATAAGCGATGCTCAAAGTTAGAAAATAACTATTATTCTCAATTATTATTCAACTATTGTTCAAGCATTATCTGAGCGTTATTCAAGTATTATCTGCGATTTTATGTTATTTTCTGTGAGCGTTCACAAAACGCCGAATAAATACAATAAGCGGTCACAATACGTTGATACACTGGAAAGCGGAATTGGGCGTTTTATGGTTTCTATCATTAAATCGCTCATAAAAAATAAACAGAAATAGAAAATAGGTAGGCATTATGCGTAAAGCCAAAATCGTTGATACTATTGGTCCAGCTACCGAATCCTTGGAAGGTATTACCAAGCTTGTTGAAGCCGGTATGGATGTTGCTCGTTTGAACCGTTCTCACGGCACTCCTGAAGATCATTTGCGCGTTTACAACAACGTTCGTGCAGCTTCCAAGTCCACTGGCCGCAATGTTGCTGCTCTTGTTGATTTGCAAGGTCCAAAGATTCGCTGCGGTTGGTTCAAGAAGAACGCTGAAGACGAAGATAAGGTTTATTTGGAAGAAGGTCAGGAGTTCATCATCACTACTGATGATGTTGAAGGTGACGAGCACCGCACTTCTACAACTTTTAAGGGCTTGCCAGGAGATTGCCACGCAGGCGACCCAATCCTTATCGATGACGGTAAGGTTCGTCTTGAGGTAACCAAGGTAGAAGGCAACGACGTTCACACTAAGGTTATTGTTGCTGGTCCAGTTTCCAGCCACAAGGGCATTAACCTCCCAGGTGTTGCAGTTTCTCTTCCAGCTTTGACTGAAAAGGATGAGGCTGATCTTCGTTGGGCTATTCGCACCGGCGCTGACATTATTGCTATGTCCTTCGTGCGTTTCGCTACCGATATTGATCGCGCTCACGAAATCATGGACGAAGAAGGTCGTCGTATTCCAATCGTCGCCAAGATTGAAAAGCCACAGGCTGTTGAAAACTTGGAAGAGATTGTTAAGACCTTCGATGGCATTATGGTTGCTCGTGGTGATATGGCTGTTGAAATGCCTCTCGAAGAGGTTCCACTGGTCACCAAGCGTTGCATCGAGCTTTCTCGTCGCTATGCAAAGCCAGTTATCGTTGCTACTGAAGTTCTTGGCACAATGGTTAACTCTCCAGTTCCAACTCGTGCAGAAGCTTCTGACTGCGCTAACGCTGTTCTCGACGGTGCTGACGCAACAATGACTTCTAACGAAACTGCTGTTGGTAAGTACCCAGATGTTACCGTAAAGACCATGTCCCGTATTTCTCAGTACGCAACTGAGCACGGCTATGATCGCATTCCTGCTGTTGAGCTTGATATGTCTAGCACCGGTGCTGTTTCTTCTGCAGCTGTTGATTTGGCAGATAAGCTTAATGCTAAGGCTATTGTTGCTTACACTCAGACTGGTCGCACAGTTCATCGTATTTCTCGTGAACGTCCAACCGCTCCAATCTTTGGCTTGACTAACAATGAGCACACTTATCGTTGGTTGGCTTTGAGCTGGGGCACTGAAGGCTTCTTGATTGATGAAGATTACCATGACATGAATCGTCACGATTTGATGATCTTCACCGACAAGGTTCTTCGCGAAGCCGGTAAGGTTTCCGATGGTGATCAGATTGTTATCTTGAGCACTGCTCAGGGTGAACGCCAGGCTGGTCGTACTGACTCCATCTACGTTCACACCGTTGGTGCTTGCGACTAATTATTTGATTCTGCGTTCTTGTACTAATACGCTAGTTCTTCTAGTTTAAGTGCATTTGCGCAGTAGTATAGTTTGCATAATGCGCGCTAGCTGTTTTGCAGTTCGCGCGCATTATGTTATGTATGATCAATATTGTTGATTTGCGACACGCGCAAAATGCTTTAACTATTTGCATGTGGCTTAAAGTGTGCTATAGTCGACAAGTCGCAAAAAAATGCGGAAAATTAAAAATGCCCCTGTATCCCAATTGGTAGAGGAAACAGCCTCAAAATCTGTGCAGTGTGAGTTCGAGTCTCACCGGGGGCACGTGCACGACGTCGCTTAGCTTGCTAGGCGACGTTTTTATTTTGTATTTTAATGTCTCGTACATAAACAATAAGCGTATAATAATAAAAGTATTCTCGCACAATGAAAAGTGCTGTACGTATGTGAAAGGAACAACGATGATCCACAGTGCACAATTGCAAGTAAGTGAGCGTAAAAAAAGTAATTATGCTTGCGAATTAATCGATAATTACAAGCGCAATGTAATGTGCTCTTTTACTGCAATTGCTGCAATTGCTGCTGTAGCAACAGTATTAATGTGTATTTTTGCTATTGTCCCAAACTCTTCGGCATTTGCTTCAACTAAATCAACAGACGGTCTTCCGCCAAAAGGTGTGATTGTTACTGCTTTTCAGCAAAATTGGAAAAGTATTGCAAAAGAGTGTAAGCAAACTTATGGTCCTGAGGGTGTGAGTTATGTACAGGTTTCGCCGCCGCAGGATCATATTAAAGGTACAGCGTGGTGGACTTCTTACCAGCCAGTTAGTTACAATCTAAATTCAAAGCTTGGCACTGAAGACGAGTTTAAAAATATGATTACTACTTGCAAGGCTGCTGGTGTTGGAATTGTTGTTGATGCTGTAATTAATCACACAACCGGCGATGGTAATAAAGATACTGTAGGTGTTGGCGGTAGTAAGTATGATGCGGCAAATCAAAGCTATCCGGATGCTGGTTACACAAAAGATGATTTTCACCAAATAGATAAAGATATTTACACATATAAAGATGCGCAAGTCGTTTGGAATTATCGTTTAGTTGGTTTGCTTGATTTGGATACTTCTAAGCCGCATGTGCAAAAAATTCTTGGTAACTATTTTGCAAAATTGCTAAAAATGGGTGTTGCAGGCTTTAGAGTTGATGCCGCAAAACATATGTGTCCTGAGGATGTGAAAGGCATAAAAGAAGCTGCTGCTAAAGCTGCTGGAACGAAGCCTGAAAACATATGGTGGATGCAAGAAACAATTGGTTTCCCTGAACAAGATCCTAAAATTCAGCCGGATCAATATGTTGGTACAGGCGAAGTAGATGAGTTTGAATACTCGTATCGCTTGCGTAATTATTTCTATGGTTCAATTGAGAATTTGTCTCATATTACAGATCAGCTTATTCCTAATAAGAAAGCCGCTATTTTTGTGACTAACTGGGATACTGAGCGTGACAATTCGACTCGAGTTCTCACTTATAAGGATGGAGCAAAGTACGAGTTAGCTAATGCTTTTATGCTTGCTTATCCTTATGGAACACCAAATATTTATTCTGGATATAAGTTCACGCAGCGCGATGATGGTGCTCCTGGTGCAACTGATACGCACATTCCAGATGTAAAGTGCGGCAAGAATTCAAAGTGGCAATGCGCTCAGCGTTGGACTTCGATTCGTGGAATGATTGGATTCTATAATGCTGTTAAGGGCACGAAAGTGACTCAATGGCAAGATGACAACGATAATAACATTGCTTTTAGTCGCGAAAACAAGGGATTCTTGGCGATTAACAATACTGACAAGCCTAAAAATGTGAGTTATAAAACTGATTTGCCTGATGGTGAGTATTGCAACGTATATGCTTCACGTAAATGCTTTAGCACAGTTACTGTAAATGGTGGGAAAGTAGAGACAACTATTCCAGCTTATTCTGCTATTGCTTTGCATGTTAAGGCTGTAGAGCATTTTGGAAGTACTTCCACGTTTAGTACTGTTACGATGATTGTAATTGTTTTCGCTGTGCTATTGATTGAACTAGCTTTGATTTTGCGCAAAAATAAGGCAGGTTCTAATAAGTAGGATGTGAAGTAAAAGACGATTTGGAAATAAATTTATATTGATATTATTACAGTTTTTGTATAGTTATTGCAATATTGTCAGTATGCAGATGGTATAATTTTCTCCGCTGATTGTACATATTATTAGGCGATGGTTAGCATCATAGTTGTGCTAGCCATCGCTTGTGTATTAGAGCTATTAATGCGTCCAAGGAAGGAGCGCGTTAATACCAATGGAGGAAAGGATACTGATGAGTCATCGTCGACACTTTGCATCGAAGATGGTTGCTATTGTTGCGTCTGTTGCAATGCTTGTAACTGGTTTTGCTGTTACAATTAGCGCAAACGCTGTGACTAGCGGGGAGTCTGCCAATAGCAAAGAAACTTCTACTAATGTAACTCTTAAAGGTAAGGGAGTTATTGTTACTGCATTCCAGCAGAATTGGAAAAGTATTGCTAAGGAATGTGAGCAAACTTATGGTCCTGAAGGTGTGAAGTATGTGCAGGTGTCTCCGCCGCAGGATCATATTAAAGGTACAGCGTGGTGGACTTCTTACCAGCCTGTGAGCTACAAATTAAATTCTAAACTTGGCACTGAATCTGAGTTTAAGAATATGATTACTACTTGCAGGGCAAAGGGCGTTGGGATTATTGCTGATGCTGTGATTAATCACATGGCTGGCGTTGATAATAAGGATACTGTTGGCGTTGGTGGTAGTAAGTATGATGCTGCTTCGCAGACTTTTGAAGACGCTGGATACACTAAGGATGATTTCCATAAGAGCACTGAAAATATTAAAGATTACACGAATGCTGAAGAAGTTTGGACTCACAGACTTGTTGGTTTGCTTGATTTGGATACTTCTAAGCCGCATGTTCAGCAAGTTTTAGGTAAGTATTTTGCAGATTTGTTGAAGCTTGGTGTTGCTGGTTTCCGTGTTGATGCTGTAAAGCATATTTCGCCAGAAGATATGAGGGGCATTAAAGCTTCTGCTATAAGGCAATACAACGAAAGTGTTGAAGATAGCAAAAAGATTCATGACATCTGGTGGATGCAGGAAACTATTGGCAATCCTTCAGAAGCTCAACAAATTCAGCCAGCTGCGCATTTGAATGAAGGCGAAGTTAACGAGTTTGGCTACTCTTACCAGCTTATGCAAAGTTTCAAAGGCTCGCTGATGAAGGCAAGTAAGCCTTTGAACAAAGTTCAAGACGGAATGGTTAAGAGCGATAAAGCTGCTATTTTCGTTACGAATTGGGATACAGAGCGCGGTAACAGCGTGCTTACGTATAAGGACGGTCGTCGTTACGCTTTAGCAAACGCTTTCATGCTCGCGTGGCCATACGGCACTCCAAACGTGTATTCCGGATACAAGTTCGATAAGAATGATGATGGTGCTCCTGGTGCAACTGAAACGTCTGTTCCGGAAGTAACTTGTGGTGCTAATTCAAAGTGGCAGTGCACTCAGCGTTGGACTTCGATTCGTGGAATGATTGGATTCTACAATGCTGTTCAAGGTGCGAAAGTCACAAATTGGCAGGATGATGGCGATAACAACATTGCTTTTAGCCGCGAAAAGAAGGGCTTCTTAGCGATCAACAATTCTCTTGACGAAAAAGAAGTTTCTTATAAGACTGATTTGCCTGATGGTGAGTACTGCAATGTGTATGCTGCAGGAGACTGCTCTAAGACTGTTAAAGTTGAAAAAGGTGAAGTTAGAACCAAGATTGGCGCTCGCGAAGCAGTAGCTTTACATGTTAATGCCACAAAGGCTAATCCTCCGGCAGGCTCTGCCGCAGACGCATCTGATCCTCAATATGGTGAAGAAAAGCCTGATGCAGGTATGCCAGAAGATCCTACAACGACCATTTACTTTAAGCCAGATGAAAAGTTTAACGGTAAAAAAGTATATGTTCACTACGGTATAGGCTCAAGCTGGACTCAAGCTCCTGGCGATGAGATGCAAAAGGCTTGCGATAGTTGGTATAAGAAGACAATTAGAACCAATGACAAAGTTTATGAAGCAGTGTTTAACGATGGCAAAGGTTACTGGTATCACGAAGGAGATAATAATAACTTTAAGATTCCAGCTCACACTGATTCGTATGTAGCTCAAGATCACAAGGGTAGCGTTGGAGTAAATCCTTGCCCAGTAGCATATAATCCAAAGACTACTGTTCGTATCCACTACAAGCCAAAAGCTGGTGATACTCGCGATATTGGCGTTTATTTGTGGGGCAAAGACAAGGATGGTAAAGATTTACCTGGAGCTTGGCATAAATTTAATGGCACTGATAAATTCGGAAAAGTTTTTGAAACTACGGTTGATGGTTCTTTTGAAAACAAGTCACTTTCCTTTATTACTACTACAAAAGATTGGAATAAAGACGGTGGCGATCGTGCTATTGAAAACTGCGCAAGTGGTCTTGCTGAAGCTTGGGTAACAGGCGGATCGGATACTACGCAGTTTGCTGCTCCAGACAACCTTAAGAAGAAGCCAAAAGAGCTAAAGGTAACAGTTCATTATCGCAGGAATGCTGGCGATTATGAAGGCTGGAACATGTGGACTTGGAATGACGGAACCGGTGGTACTGCTCGTTACTTCACTTCGCATGACGATTATGGCAAAGTTGCAACCTTTACTGCTAAGAATGATGCTGGTATTGACAGTGTTGGCTTCAAAGTTAGAAAATCTACGCCAATTAACGCTTGGGATCAACAAGATCCTAGCAATCGCAGTATTCCAAACAATGCGATTAAGCTAGATGCAAATAATCCAAACAAGGGTAGTGCTGAAGTCTGGTTAATGCAAGATGACATGACAGTGTACTTAAACGCTACTATGCCACAACTTACAGCTCACGTGATGTCTGCTGATATTGCTGGCTTAAAGAAGTTAGTTGTAAAAGTGTCTGGTGACGTGTCTTCTGTAAAAGATTCTGACGTAACACTTTTGGATACTAGTGAAAATCCTAGCAAGAAAGTTGAAATTGCTTCTGCTAAAGCTAATGGTTCAGAGATTACTATCGAAACCAAGAATGACCTTAATATTAAGCATAAGTATGAGTTGAGTATTAAAGGATTAGCTACAGGTATTAAGCTTTCTGCTTCCTCAAAAACTGGTGCTAGCGTAATTCGTACCGATGAGTTCGATAAGAAATACGCGTACAATGGTGATGATTTAGGTGCTGTGTATTCTGCTTCTTCAACTACTTTCAAGCTTTGGGCTCCAACAGCAACTGAAGTAAAGCTGATTACTTATAAGTCGACTGCTGAAAAAGCTGAAAAAGACAAAGAAACAGCTATGAAAGCAGAAGATCGTGGCGTATGGTCTGTAAAGCTTGAAGGTGACAAAGCTAATACAGCTTACGCATATGAAGTTCATTTTGCTGATGGCACAGTGAATGTTTCTGCTGATCCTTATGCGAAAGCTGCAGTAGTAAACGGTGAGCGTTCTGTTGTATTAGCAGATAAAGACGCAGGCAGTGCTGGAAATCGTATGCCAAAGTTTACGAATCCAAGTGACGCAACAATTGCAGAAATGGATGTTCGTGACTTTTCGATCAATCCAAACTCTGGTATTAGCGATGCTCATCGTGGCAAGTATCTTGGCGTAGTAGAAGAAGGCACTAAGACTAAAGATAAGCAGAATGTTTCTGGCTTTGATTATTTGAAGTCGCTTGGTGTCACTCACGTACAAATCATGCCAATGTATGATTTTGGTTCTGTGAATGAAACTGGTGACTTGAGCTATGGAAAGCAAGGCGCTCAAAACTGGGGTTATGATCCGCAAAACTACAATGTTCCTGAAGGATCTTACTCTACAAATCCTGCCAATCCAACAACGCGAGTTCAGGAAGCTAAGCAAATGATTGCTGGCCTTCATAAGGCTGGTTTGCGCGTGATTATGGATGTTGTTTACAACCATGTTTACGACGCACAAAATCATTCGTTTAACAAGACAGTTCCTGGATACTACTTCCGCTATAAGGATGGTGCTCTGAATGGTAATTCTGGATGCGGTAACGATACTGCGTCTGAACGTCAAATGATGCGCAAGTATATTTTGGATTCTGTGAAGTATTGGGCTACGCATTACAACCTCGACGGCTTCCGATTTGATTTGATGGGCTTAATTGACCTGAAGACTATGCAAGAAGTGCGTGCTGAGCTTAATAAGATTGATCCTTCAATTATTGTGCTTGGTGAAGGCTGGGATATGAATGAACTGCTTCCTAAGAGCGAGTCTACTATTCAACCAAATGCTTATAAGATTCCAGGAGTAGCGTTCTTTAACGATTCATTCCGCGATTCTGTAAAAGGTTCTGTGTTTGCTGCTAAGGGTACTGGTTTTGTCAATGGCAATACAGATAAAGGTGTTAAGGCTTTGCTTGAGCATAATTTGCTTGGTTGCCAATTTGGCACGAGTAGTACTGTTAAGTGCTGGAATGGTAATGCTGAAACGCACTTTGCTGATGCAGGTCAAATTGTTCAGTATGTTGAAGCTCACGATAACTTGTCGTTGTATGATAAGCTAAAGGTCTCTGCTCCTAACGACACTGAAGACGTACGATTGAGACGAGTAAAGCTTGCAAATTCAATGATTTTGCTTTCTCGCGGCATGCCGTTTATTCAGCTTGGTCAGGAATTCTTGCGAACTAAGAATGGTAACGATAATAGTTACAATGCTGGCGATAAAGACAATGCTCTTGATTGGAATCGTGCTGCTGACAAGTCTGATTCCGTGAACTATTTCAAGGGATTGTTGAAGCTACGTAAGAGCATTAAATCTCTTCGTGATTTTGATTATGCAATAATTAACAAGAACATGAAGATGATTGATGGCACTCCTGATGGTGTAATTGCTTACACACTTAACGATG
The DNA here is from genome assembly GCF_049244195.1 of Gardnerella sp. DNF01189. NCBI lineage: Bacteria > Bacillati > Actinomycetota > Actinomycetes > Bifidobacteriales > Bifidobacteriaceae > Gardnerella > Gardnerella sp. DNF01189. The sequence goes on from NZ_CP058385.1 coordinate 204,936, forward strand.
CAGATAAGCAATATGTTGTAGTGTTCAATGCTAATAATGCTGAAACTCAAGTAAAGATTCCAGCAGGAAAGTATTCTGCACTTGTTGCTAATGGCAAAGTGAATGATACTGCTCAAGATGCAACTGTTGCTGATGATGGCACATACAAGATTGCTCCTGTTTCTACAGCAGTATTGCTTAGTAAAGATAAGGAATCTAAGCCAATTCCTCCGGATGCAAAGCCTGGTGATGAGCCTGGCAAACAGCCTGAGAATCCGTCTGAGCCTGGTGAAAAGCCAAAGCCTGGTGAGGATCCTAGTAAGAAGCCTGAGAAGCCAAAACCTGATCAGCCTGGCACAAAGCCAGCTCCAGCTCCAAAACCTGGTGAGCATCAGCAAGTTCCTGCTCCTGCTCCGAAGCCGACTCCGTCTGAGTCCAGTGAACAATCAAAGCCGTCTAAGCCTTCTGTTCCGTCGGAAAAGCCAGTTCCGTCGGAAAAAACAGAAAAGCCGGCTCCAGCTGATTCTGCTAAACCAGCTCCAGCTAAGCCAGCAGAATCTACTCCTGTACCTGTTGCTCCGAAAACAGTTCAGCAGCTTAATCCAGAATTAAAGGGAACTCTTAGCGTTGGTAACAATAACGTTGCAACTGCAGGTGTTGTTAACAGTGTGAGAATTAATGTTGTAAACAAAGAGTTCACCGAGCGTTTGCAGCGTGATGGAGTAGTTTATGCTTACGCGTATATCTATTCATCTCCACGCTTGCTTAAGGGTGCTGATGGTTCAAAGTTTGTGACTGTTCGCATGGTTAATGGCAAGCCTCAATTTGATGCTCAGTTCCCAGCTGGATATACCGGAAAGCATACGGTTGTTTTGGTTGACGAAAAAGGTAATCAAGTTGCTTGGACTGAAATAACAGTAGTAAATAATGCTGTTAAGAAGAATGTTCATGCGTTAAGTTCAACAGGCAGTAGTGTAGCGCAAATCGCATTTATTATTGCAATATTGTTGCCTGTTGCAGGTGCTTTCTTGATTAAAGTAAGGCGTTCTAAGCATCTGTCTTGCAATTATTAAAATCCAAAGTGCTTTTCGCATAATTTTGTGTTTTGTGATTAAGTACTGAGGTTTTAATAAAAAATGAGGGTAGTAGCAATTGCTAAGCTATTACCCTCATTTTTTATTTTTGCTTGCGTGTTGCGCTTATTTTTAGAAATTTTTTGCTTTGAATAATTTCGGGCGTTTTTTAAAATTATAGTAGCTGTTTTCCTTATGTAAGAATGGTTTATAGGAGATTTTTAAAAAGTAATGTTTTGCTTATATTTTTGAAAATATGATTATATTTTACGAATCAATATTTGCATTTGTACTTTTGCAGTGTTAGCATCATTTCCAACACAAATAAATATCGAATACTTCGGTTGAGGTTTGTGTGTGAGCCACAGTCAGCTAATGAGCTTAAGGAGGCAGTTATCATGCGTAACATGAACATGAATGCTGAATCTCACAATGCTCTTAACGCTGCTCGTATGTGGTGGTGGCAGTCTTCTCTTTGGTGTGAGTTTACTCTGAAGTTTTAGAAGCTGCGTATAAAAGCTTATAAAAGACCTCCGGGGTAAGCCCGGAGGTCTTTTTGTATATAAGCTTAAATTTTAAAAAATAACCAAATCACAAATCACAAATAACAACAAAATATTCGATAGCTTTGTATTCAAATAATATGAAGCTTAAACAAGGAGAGAAATCATGGCTCAAGAAATTAACGAAACCGTTAAGGAAGCTTACAACAATGGTGCAAACGCAACTACAGATGCTGCAGCTGCAATGATGCAAAATGTGAAAGTTAAGAATCACGCATTAGATATTACTTCACTGGTGTTAGTTGCAGTGCTTTTTGCTGCAGGATGCATTCTTGACTTTACTGTTGCAAAGTCTCTTTCTATTGGAAATATTCAGCCTGAGTTCGTTATTGCTTCATTCTGCTTGTCGATTTTGCTTGTTAGACCGAAGATTTACCAGGGTGCTATTATTGGTGCTTTGGCTGCAACGTTAATTCAATTTAATACTTCGATTCCGTTCCTTGAGTATGCTTGTGATATTCCAGCTGCAATCATTATGACTGCAATATTAATTGGTTATATTCGCGTGTTCCCAAAGGATGCAGCTCGTAAAGTAAGCGTATTCCCATTTATTGCTACTTTCATTACTACAGTAATTTCCGGTTGCATTTTTGCTCTTATTGCAGCTTTCTTTATTCTTCACTCTCCAAATATGGTAATGGTTATGTTGCCAATTATTTTGGGAACTGCAGTATTTAATGCAGTTGTTGTTGAAGTGCTTTACGCTCCAATTCGACTTGTTTTGCACAAGTAAAACAACATTGAAGAATAAGTAAATAAATTAACTTGAATAAACGCAAACAAATATAAACAAACATAAATGAATGTAAGTAAGCATAAATAAATATCAAAAGTCGATAATTAAAATTTGATTATCGCATTATGAAGGAGAAGATTATGAATCAGGAAATTAGCGAACATGCAGATAGCATGATTAATGCTGTAAGCATTAAAAAGCATGCTTTAGATATTACGTCTTTAGTGTTGGTTGCAGTTCTTTTTGCAGCAGGATGTATTCTTGACTTTACTGCTGCAAAAGCACTTTCAATTGGAAACATTAAACCAAACTTTTTAATCGCATCATTCTGTCTTGCAATCTTGCTTGTTCGTCCAAATGTTATTCAGGGCGCGATTATTGGTGCTTTGGCTGCAACTTTGATGCAATTTAACGCATCTATTCCTGGTCTTAATTATGTTTGCGATATTCCGGCAGCGATTGTTATGACTTTGATGATTATGGCTTATGTTCGCGTTTTCCCTAAGGATGCTGCTAGAAAGTTCAGTATTTTCCCACTTATAGCAACTTTTATAACTACAGTTGTTTCTGGTTTAATATTTGCTTCTACTGCATCTTTCTTTGTTCTTCATTCTCCTAAGACGATTTTTGTTATGCTTCCAATCATTTTTGGAACTGCTGTGTTTAATGCTGTTGTTGTTGAAGTGCTTTACACCCCAATTCGACTCGTTCTGCATAAGTAAGTGTTTGAATTTGTTTTGGATGATTTATTTTAGATGATATGTATTTTGGATAATATGTATTTGATGATTTTGTTGAATAGTTTGTGCTGGATAATATGCAGCAAGTCATATAATCATCAAAGAATATAATCGCAGAATAAATATAATCGTAAGATATCATTAGTAATTGTAATTGTTAGGTTTCTAAGAGTTAGGAATTATTGTGCCTTTGCTTGAGCTAAAAGATGTGTCTTTTAAGTATGTGAATCGGAATAAAGATGATTCTTTAGACTCTTCAGAGGCACAAGATTCCACTTTTGCACTAAAAGATGTAAGTCTTAGCGTAGAATCTGGCGAATTTGTGGGAATTATTGGTCCTTCTGGCTCTGGAAAAACAACTCTTGCTTCGCTTTTTTCTGGCGCGATTCCGCATCATTATTCTGGCGAACTTTTAGGAAGCGTTAAGATTGCGGGTCAAGACACTAACAATCTTGCTTTAACTAACATTGCTTGCTTGGTTGGATCTGTTATTCAAGATATTGATGCGCAAATGGTTGCCGCAAATGTTGAAGATGAGATTCTTTTTGGCTTAGAAAATTTTGGCGTTGCGCATAGCGAAATACCAAGTCGAATAGATGAAGCTTTGCAAATTGTTGGCATTAGTGATTTGCGTAACCGTGATTTAGACACTTTGTCTGGAGGTCAAAAGCAGAAGGTTGCAATTGCTGCTATTCTTGCGCTAAAGCCTAAAGTTATGGTGTTAGATGAGCCGACGTGCGCTTTAGATCCTGTTTCTTCTAAAATGATTTTTTCGATTCTTAAAGATTTGAATAAGAATTTTGGAATAACGGTTGTTGTAATTGAGCAAAAAGTTGCGCTTTTAAGCGAGTATTGCAAGCGTTTAGTTGTGCTTTCTAATGGCATTTTGTCGCTTGATTTGCCTGTTAGCCAAGCGTTGAAAAATATGGATTTGCTTTATTCTATTGGAATAAATTATCCGCGTACTACGCATTTGGTTAATGATTTACAGCGTGAGAATATTTGCTCTAAAAGCGATTTGCCTGTGTCTGTAGAAGATACAGTAAATACTATTGTTAATACGATTAATAGTGAAAAATCTTTGACTTCACATGTTGATTCACATAGTGAATTTGATAATCGTGAATGCGATTCAAATAAATCGGCGCTTGCTTGCGACTTTTCACACGAATCGCAAGTCTCTACACAATCTTACGCACAAAATAAATCGAAAAACGATTCACCATGTCTTTCGCTTAAAAACGTCAGTTTTTTGTATCAAAGTGGCGTTAGTGCGCTAAAAAACGTGTCTTTTGAAGCTTACGCTGGAGAGCTCGTAACTCTTGTTGGTAGAAATGGTGCTGGCAAAACAACTATTACCAAAATTATTAATGGTTTATTAAAACCAACAGAAGGCAACGTAACAATTGATGGCGTTGACACTAAGTCTCTTCGTATTAGTCAAATAGCAAAATATGTATCTACCTTATTTCAAAATCCTGACCGACAATTATGCAAAGAAACGGTACTTGAAGAAGTTACTTTAAGCTGTATTTTGATTGGTCAGAATGAGGACGAAGCTAAAGCTCACGCAATGGAAATTATTGATGAGTTGGAGCTGGATTCTGAAGCTAGCCCGTTTATGCTCTCTCGTGGCCAGCGTCAAATGGTTGCTTTAGCTGCAACAGTTGTAACAAATCCTAAGATTCTTCTTCTTGACGAGCCAACTTGCGGTCTTGATTACAAGGAATGCATGAGAATTATGCAAGTTGTAGAGCGTTTAAGAAAAAACGGTTGTTGCGTGATTATGGTTTGTCACGATATGGAAGTTGTGCTTGATTATGCAACTCGACTTATAACAATTAATGATGGAAAGCTTATTATTGATGGTTCAGCGTACGATGTGTTTGAAAAACCGGAAGTGTGCTCTGCTGCAGCATTGTATCCACCATTATTGTGTTCCGTTTCTCAAGGCTTGGTTGCGCATGGATTTAATAAGTGCAATGGCTTGTATGTGCGCGAAGAATTAGTAGAAGCGTTGCGCGGCGAAAAAATCACAAAACAGACTGTACAGAATCAGCAGAATTAACAGAAGCAATAGCAAATAAAAGTAGCAAATAAAAGTAGAAGTAAAGGCGTCTGATATTTATGAAAACGAGATTATTAACTTACCAGCCAGGTAACACTTTTCTTCATCGCACTAATCCTATTGCAAAACTAATTCTTGCTACGAGTGTTGTAATAAGCGTGTTTATTGCTAAACAGTATTCCGCGCTTATTGCGCTTGCAGCTATTATTTTTATTGGCATGGCTTTTACTCGTGTTGTTAAAACATTATCTGGTCTTATTAAAGCTATGTTAATAATTTCTTGCGTAATGTTTTTGCTGCAGACTGTTATTGCTCAAAGTGGCAACTATATTTTCTTGTGGTTCACATTGCACGGCATTGATATTGGTGCAAAAGCTGCTTTGAGATTGTTCTGCTTTGCTTTTCCTCTTGTTACCGTACTAACAGTAACTAAATTAAACGATCTTGCAAATGCTGTAGTCCAATATTTGCATATTCCATATTGTTACGCTTTTACTATAACTACTGCGGTTCGTTTTGTGCCTATTTTTGCGCAAGAAATGTCTCAAATCACAGAAGCTCAAATGGCTCGCGGAGTTGAATACGATAGTAAAAATCCATTTAAAAAATTAAAACTTATGATGCCTCTTATTGTGCCTCTTTTGGTTTCTTCAGTGCGTAAAGCAGATAGTTCTGCACTAGCAGCGGAAGAGCGCGGTTTTTATTTGCGCACACGCAAGTCTTCGTATTACAAATACCCATTCGGATGGCGTGGATTCTTGTCTCTAGTTATTTCTGCACTTATTATTGCTTTACCAATATGCACTTCAATCTTTTTGCCAAATTTAGTATAAAATATTTGTGTAAATCATAAATAAATAAATCATAAATAATTTATGAGGCTTTTGATGAAAAGTGTAAAAATTTGGCTTAAGGGTGCAAGAATTTACACGCTTCCAATAGGCTTAGTTCCTGTTGTTATGGCGTTTGCGGTTTCATTTAGAATGATACGATTTTCGTATTTTGAAGAACCAGTTATGCATCTAGAGCAATGTTTTATACAATTTTTCTTGTGCTGCATGGTTGCTGCGTTTATACAAATCGCCGTCAATTATGCCAATGATTATTGTGACGGATTGAATGGCTTGGATGAGAATCGTAGTTTGCGTGCTTTAAGTAGCAATAATTCAAAACCTTTGTGCGATGTATCTTGGCGCCTTGCAAATGCTGGAATTTCCGCGAAATCTGTGCTTAAAGCCGTAATAATTTCTGCTTTTATTTCTTGTATTTTTGGTTTGATTATTGTTTTGCGAACTGGAATATATTGGTTTATTTTACTTGGAATTGCGTGCTTTGCTGCAGCATGGTTTTATGCAGGAGGTAAACATCCTTACGGTTATAAGGGTTGGGGAGAAGTAAGTGCGTTTGTATTTTTCGGCCCTGTTCCTTTTATTGGTTCGTTATGCGCAATTACATATGGAATTGGTATTCCAGAAACTAGCATATTTATCAATAACAGGCAAAGGATTTTGGCTTGTGTGCTAATATCTTGCATTCCTGGTGCTTATTCGGCTTGCTTAATGATGGTAAACAATCTTCGAGATATTAAAAGCGATAAAGAACATGGAAAAATAACTGCTATGGTTAAAATTGGCGAGCGCAATGGCAGACGTTTATGTGCTGCTATGAGCATTGTTTCTGCTGTTCTTTTGATTGCATATTCTGTTTTGATTATTGCGTTACCTTCAGCAGTGCCGTCAATATGGCGCTTTTATAGTGTTGAAATTTTCCTCAGTTTTAGTGCAATTGTATGCAATTCTTCGTGGCATTTATTTTTTGCTACTTTTCAGTGGATTTTATTGTTGGTTATTATTATTAAAGCCTATAAATTTACTAAATGTGTGCTTATGGGTGACTATAAGGATGCTTTTCCTATGTGCGTTGCTCAGGCAATACTTGGTGCGTTGGCTGTATTATTATCTGCGATTATATAAAATAAGCAAAATAGTGCTAATTGTATGTGCTTGTTCGCGCGTCTTGCAATTCTTATGATATTATTAATTGACACGAACATGGTGCGCATGCGGTATTTTAATGACTTGCAGATTGTGTTATGATGCGCAATTTTCGCTAGTGTTTGTGAGTGTGCCGTTGCGCGAACGCCATGTTAAAGATGCATGGCGATGTTGCCCTGTGAATGTGTGGCAATGAAGTGAGGTTTTGGATATGCCAGGTATGGATGAAAATGAAGGGACAGAGCCAGCAATGCCTGAGGTACTTACTGATGATGAGCTGCGCAAAGCTGCAGATGATGAAGCTGTTCAGCGAGAAGCTAAAGAAAAAAAGGCCAATCATATTCGTACTGTAGTAGTTGCAGAAGATGAATCAGTTAATCGTATGGATTTAGTTGCAATGCTTGAAGATAACGGATATCAAGTTATAGGTCAGGCTGCTAACGGTCAAGAAGCTATTGAGTTGACTCGTGAAAATCATCCAGATGTTGTATGCATGGATGTTAAGATGCCTGTTATGGATGGCATTACTGCCGCTGCAACAATCTGTGATGAGAATATTGCTCCTGTAGTAATGCTCACTGCTTTTTCACAGTCAGATTTAGTAAAACAAGCAACTGGTGCTGGAGCGATGGCGTACGTTACTAAGCCATATGAAGAATCTAAACTTCTTCCTGCTTTGGAAGTTGCTATGGGTCGCTTTAGTGAAATCAACGATTTATTAGATAGTGTTGAGCGTGCAGAAAACAAGTTACACGATGCTGAAGATCAGTTGAAGAAAACAGAAGAAAAGTTGAAGAAAGCTGAAGATACTTTAGAAGAACGTAAGCTTGTAGACCGTGCTAAAGGTCTTCTTATGGATAAGGCTGGATTCTCTGAGCAGGGTGCTTTCCGCTGGATTCAAAAAACTTCTATGGATCAGCGTATCCCTAAGAAGCGTCTTGCAATGGCTATTATTGCAAAGTATAGCGATGATAAAGTAGAATCTTCATCTGAAAATTAGTAGGGTTATATTTATTCATTTTTATATAAGTGCATAGTTATTTATTAGTAATTTACGGAACGTGGGTGAGTAGTCAACAGTGAATACCGACATCGTTGAAGAACATTCTTCGGAACTTAAGAATGAGAAAGGAACGTTGTTGGTTGTCGATGGCCATTCTCTTGCGTTCCGTGCTTTTTTTGCAATATCTGCGGATAATTTTTCTACTCGCTCTGGGCAAGCAACAAATTCCATTTGGGGATTTATTACTATGCTTTCACAGGTTGTAAAAAAAGAGAAGCCTGACCGCTTAGCTATTGCTTTTGACGTTAAAGGTGGAACTTTTAGAAATACTATGCTGCCTCAATATAAAGGTACTCGTGATGCTGCTCCACAGGAGCTTCTTTCGCAGCTTCCTATCATTCAACAGATGCTTAAAGCTCTTGGTGTCACTTATATTGAGAAACCCGGTTATGAAGGTGATGATGTTATTGGCACTCTTGCAGTAATGGGTTCGAATGCCGGTTATAGAACTTTAGTACTTTCTGGCGATCGTGATGCATTCCAACTGATAGATGACAATATTACTGTTTTATATCCAGGACAGCATTTTAAAGACTTAAAAGAAATGGATAAGAATGCTGTTTATGAAAAATATCATGTTACGCCTAAGCAATATCCTGATTTAGCAGCGTTAAGAGGAGAAACTGCAGATAATATTCCAGGAGTTCCAGGTGTTGGAGATGGGTACGCTGCTAAATGGATTAATCAATTCGGCAGCCTAGAAAATATTATTGAACATTCGAATGAGATTAGCGGTAAAAAGGGAGAAGCTTTAAGAGAAAATATTGATCAAGTTCGTTTAAACCGTAAAGTTAATGCTTTAGTTTGCGATTTGGATTTAGGCGTAACTGTAGATGATTTGTGCTTTGGTGATGTTGATGCTGCAAAATTAGGAATCTTGCTGTCTCAACTTGAATTTGGCGAATTAAAAAAGAGAAAGATTCTCAAAACTTTTAGCAACGGTATGCAACAATCTATCGAAAATAATATGCGTATAATGTTTTCGTCTACGTATGAAGGTGACGTTAATGACGATAAGCTAGCTCAAAGTGCTCAATCAAATATTGACGCAGAAAATTTTCAAGAAATGCTAGCAGGCATTGACTTACATCATGTTAAAACTGTAGAGGACTTTATTGATTGGGAGAATTCAGTTTCTTCTTTGCTTTATACAAAAATAAAGAAAGATTCAAAAAATACTGAAGATACTTTCGATCAAGTAAGTTCTGAGGAAGAGAATTTTGAAGAATTAAATTCCGAAAAAATTATAAATAATTCTCGTAAATGTGCTGAACCTATACTGAAAAATCAAGAAGTAGTGATATACGCTCATGAGTGCAATAAGAATTCAAAACATCATTTTGAGTTGATTGCAGATTGTTTAATAATTCTTATTGCTAATAAAGCTGCAATATTATATACGACTGATTTGCAATCGTCAGATCAAGCTTTGCTTGAGATGTTGCGAAAGTTCTTGCAAAAAAATTCCTCAATAACAGTATTGCATGACTATAAAAAGCATTTGGGATTGCTAAAATCGCTAAAATTATTCGATTCGAATAATTCATTTGGCACTCCACTTCTTGATACTCGATTGGCATCATATTTATTGGAGCCAGATTTTCGAGCTGAGACTTTAGAAAATATGGCTGAGCATTATTTAGATATTCAGTCAGTTGAAGATAATTTGGGTGAAAATGAAGCTAAGCAAGGTGAGCTTGATCTTCTTATTGACAATGAAGTGTCATCTAGTGAAGAAGAAACTAATGAAAAGCAAACTCAAGCACGTGAAGCAAAATTCTTGAAAACTGCGCTTCTTATTCGTCTTTTGGCTCTTCATTTTGCTTCAACACTTGACGATAGGAAACAAACTGGTTTGATGACTGATTTGGAAATGCCTATTTCGCGAGTTTTGCGTGGCATGGAAGACGTCGGTGCTGCAGTCGATATGCAACGTTTAAGTGGTATGCTTAAGCAATTTTCTGCAGATGCTGAGTTTGCGCAAAATATGGCTTGGAAAGTTGCAGGTAGTTCTGTTAATTTACAAAGCCCTAAGCAGTTGCAACAAATACTTTTTGAGCATTTTGGTCTTAAACCTACTCGTCGCACAAAGAATGGCTCGTACACGACTAATGCCGAAGCTTTGCAAGCTATGTACGTTAAACTCGATCCCGAAGAACCTGCAAGTCAATTCTTGGGTGCTTTACTTAAACATCGCGAAACTAATAAATTGAAACAGATTGTGCAAAGTTTAATTGATGCAGCTCATTATGACGATAGGCGCATCCATACAACTTTTGAGCAGACTATTGCAGCAACTGGTCGTTTAAGTTCTGCTGATCCTAATCTTCAAAATATTCCTAATAGGAATGCTGCTGGTCGTGAAATTCGTGCTGCTTTTATTCCAGGAGAAGAATTTGAATATTTAATGAGTTGTGATTATTCACAAGTTGAGCTTCGTATTATGGCCCATGCATCTCATGATAAAACTCTTATCGAAGCATTCCGTTCCGGCGTAGATTTTCATAAATATGTTGCTAGCTTAGTTTATAAGATTCCTGTTGAACAAGTAAGTCCGGATCAACGTTCTCACGTAAAAGCTATGAGCTATGGATTGGCATATGGATTGAGTACTTATGGGCTGGCAAAACAGCTTTCTATTAGTCCGGCTGAAGCTGAAATGTTAAAAAATAAGTATTTTGATACTTTTGGCAATGTTCATGACTATTTGGAATCTCTTGTGTCGAAGGCAAAAGAACTTGGGTACACAGAAACTATGTTTGGTCGACGTAGGTATTTCCCGCAACTTTCTTCCAATAATCGTGCATCTCGTGAAGCTGCTGAGCGCGGAGCTCTTAATGCTCCAATACAAGGTACTGCCGCAGATATTATGAAACTTGCTATGCTTCGTGTTGATTTGGGATTGCGTGAAGCAAAAGTGCGCAGCCGCGTAATATTGCAAATACATGATGAATTGATTCTGGAAATTTCACATGGTGAGCAAGCGCAGGTAGAAAATATTGTGCGTAAAGCTATGGAAAATGCTGTGCATTTAGACGTTCCTCTTAATGTTTCTACTGGAGTTGGTGTAGATTGGCAACTAGCAGCGCATTAGCACTGCTTAAAGGTAGAAGAAATGATTAGATTAAGCAAAGTAATTGAAGCTATAGAAACATTGTACCCATTAAGCTTTGCTGAAGAGTGGGATGAGCCTGGTCTTATTGTTGGAGACTTGAATTCCCAAATTCAGCGAATCGTATGTGTTAGTGATCCTACGATTAGCGCAGTTGATCGAGCGTTATCAATGGGTGCAAACCTATTAGTGACTCATCATCCGCTATTTTTCAAAGCTGTGCATGGAGTTTCAAACGAAACTGTTCGTGGCGAAATTGTGCAACGCTTAATTAGTAATAATTGTGCGCTATGGGTTGGTCACACTAATGCGGATGTCGCGTGGCGCGGAGTTGCTCATGCTGCGGCAGAGTATTTTGGTCTTCATAATTTGCGTCCAATTGTTGTTTCTAAACAGATTGATTCTGCTGGACGTAACATTGGCTTAGGCAGAATTGGTGTTTTGGATGTGCCAATATCATTGCGTGATTTTGCGCAAAATGTTTTTAACGTTCTTCCTCATACAAAAGTTGGTGTTCAAGTTGCTGGAAATCTTGATGCGAAAGTTAGTACAGTAGCTGTTTTGCCTGGTTCTGGGGAAAGCTTGTTAGATGAAGTTCGCAAGGAAAAAGTTGACGTATATGTTACAAGCGATTTGCGTCATCATCCTGCACTTGATGCAATTGAGCGAGCTAAATATGAATCGAAACTGCGTCTTTCTTCTGGTGAAGATTACATTCAACATACATATCCTATGATTATTAACACTTCTCATAGTGCTATTGAATCATTGTGGTTTACTTATGCGATTAATGATATTGCTGATTGCATAGAAGAAATGTATGGAGAGTGTCCAGAAGTTGCTTGGTTAGGTGAAGCTTGCGATCCATGGAATTACGTTATTAATTGAGGCTTTCATTTAAATTCAATCTTTTTTTAAATAACGTCAACATGACGTGAAAACTACTCGAATATATGAGATACTTATATTATGCATATACGACCAGGTTCCATGTATCCGCTTGGCGCAAACTATGATGGCGCTGGCGTGAATTTTGCGCTGTTTTCCGAAGTTGCAAAGCGCGTTGAATTATGTTTATTCGATGAGCATGATAACGAAACACGTATTGATATGACTGAGCAGAACTCATACGTGTGGCATAACTATGTCTCAGGCATACAGCCTGGTCAGCGTTATGGTTATCGTGTTCACGGACCTTATGATCCTTCTCATGGTTTATGGTGTAATCCTCATAAGTTGTTGCTTGACCCATATGCCAAGGCGATTGAAGGAAATATAGACGGTGATGAGAGTCTTTTCTCTTATTGGTTTGATAATCCAGATGATATTTCAGCAATGAATACTTTAGATTCTGCGGATCATACGATGAAGGCTGCAGTTATTAATCCGTATTTTGATTGGGGTAATGATCAGCACCCTATGATTCCGTATCATGATTCCGTTATTTACGAAGCTCATGTTCGTGGAATGACTAATCTTGATAAACGTGTTCCTCCAGATATTAGAGGCACTTATGCTGGACTTGCACATCCAAGCGTTATTTCTTATTTAAGGAAGCTTGGTGTTACGGCAATAGAATTGATGCCTATTCATCAGTTTGTAAACGATTCTTTCTTGCAAAATAAAGGATTAAGTAACTATTGGGGATACAACACTATTGGTTTCTTCGCTCCTCAAAATTCTTACTCCAGTTCTGGTCAGCGCGGAGAGCAAGTTAACGAATTTAAATCAATGGTTAAGGCATATCATGCTGCAGGTATGGAAGTTATTCTAGACGTGGTTTACAATCACACTGCTGAAGGCAATGACCGTGGTCCTACTTTGAGTTTCCGTGGTATTGATAATCGCGCATATTATCGCCTTGTAGATAATGACCAGCGTCATTATTTTGATACTACCGGTACTGGTAATTCCTTACTTATGCGTTCTCCAAAAGCATTGCGGTTAATCACAGATAGTTTGCGTTATTGGGTAACTGAAATGCATGTTGATGGCTTCCGTTTCGATTTAGCAGCAACTCTTGCGCGTCAGTTCCAAGAAGTAGATAAACTTTCTGCATTCTTTGACATTATTGAGCAGGATCCTATTATTTCAAGTGTAAAACTTATCGCTGAGCCTTGGGATATTGGTGTTGGTGGATATCAAGTTGGTGGATTCCCTCCAAGTTGGTCCGAATGGAATGGAAGATATCGCGATTGTGTCCGCGACTTTTGGCGTTCACAACCATCTACATTACCTGAATTTGCCAGTAGACTTATGGGTAGCTCAGATTTATATGAGCAAAATGGACGAAAGCCTGTAGCTTCCGTGAACTTTATTACAGCTCACGATGGCTTCACTATGAACGATTTAGTTAGCTATAACGAAAAGCATAATGAAGCTAATAAGGAAGGCAATTGCGATGGTGCGAACGACAATCGTTCGTGGAATTGCGGTGTTGAAGGACCTACTAATATTCACGATGTTAATGAATTGCGTGAACGTCAAATACGTAATTTGTTCTCAACTCTTTTGGTGAGCCAGGGTATTCCTATGATATGCGCTGGTGATGAAGTCATGCGTACGCAGAAGGGCAATAACAATGCTTATTGTCAAGATAACGCTATTTCGTGGATAAGCTGGGATTATAACGAAACTCAACGAGATATGTTCGATTTCGTTTCCAAGCTTATTCACTTGCGATTAAAGCACCCTGTGTTGCATCGTCGTCGTTTCTTTACGGGTCGTTCTGCTGGAGATGATGTAAGCGATATTCCACAAGTTGAATGGCTTGATCATAACGGTACTGTTATGGATATGGAGGACTGGTCAAATACTCATGCTTTATCTGTGATGATTTATTTGAATGGTTCGGATATTCCAGAAACTGACTGGTATGGAACGAGAATGGTTGATAATGACTTTATTCTTATTTTTAATGCGCATTATGAACCTATTACTTTTACTTTGCCAGATAAACGTTATGGTGAGAAGTGGAAGTTGATTGTGGACACATATAATCCAAAGGGTCCAGAATTGTTATATGAGGCAGGATTTAATATTGTTGCACAATCTCGTAGTTTCTTGCTTCTTATGAGTGAGCATAAACCAGAACATTAAATATTATGCTTTATTTGTAAAGAATTTCGTGACTTGTAAAAACTAAAAGCAGCGCAGAAATTTAAGTTTCTACGCTGCTTTTGTTAGTTTAATTTATCTTTTGTTCTTATTCTATTTGTGCTTTTGAGCTTCTATTTAATACTAAAGCTTGATTTATTTTTGATTGAAGACGATCGCTTTGCATAGCCGCAACTTGTCGTGAAAATACAATAATCCATCCAAGAAATAGCAGACACGATAATGCTTCAACATTTGTAAGAGTATTATTTCCATGTATCCACTGATTTCCTGCCCACGCAGTAAGAATAACCGCTAAATCGGAAGCAATATAGAATGTGCGAGAAAGCTTAGGCGCAAGCCATGGAAGACATACAAGCATTGTGCAAATTAATCCTGTTACTCCTCGAGCACACAAATCATGTAAGAAAGGATGTGGTGTGTATCTAAAAGTTCCTATTCCAATAAACGATATTCCTCCAAGAATCAGCAAAGCTGCCATAACAGTTGTGCGCATCTTGAAGTGTTTAATTAGTTTTTGGCTATTGTGTTGCAGCATTTCATGCTGCGTTGCAACGAATTCAGTAATAGCAAAGTAGCTCGTTATGATAATGCAAATTCCTGACAAAACAAGTGTTGCATTAAACATACTAGCTGCAAATGTTGTGCGGTCTCCAAGTTGAGAGAAATTATTGTTATACCAGTACGGATCATCTGTCGTAAGACCTGCAGTTGCAGCTCCAGAAATAACGAATAATGGCAGGAGAGAAGCCACTGTTTTAGCTTCGAGAAGTTCAGCTTGAATAAGAGTTGCGTATCCAACAATTCCAGATAATGCTGAGCATAATACTGGTAAATAACTGTTCATTGCTGCTCTGCCAATAATACTATTAATAATAGATAGCAAAGCAAAAGACATAAGAAACATTGTCGCGCCGTAAATCGTAGAAAGTGCTGTTATTTCAAACGCATGCTTAGCTACTCGAATTAAGTGATGGCTGATAACTTTTTTATTTGTACGCAAGTATCCAACAATAAAAGCGCCTACGCTGCACAAAGACACAATAGTTGAAGCTGTAAGGAATAGTCGCTGACTAATTTGCCAAAACGCTGGCATTGTTACCATATACATTCTCATAATAATCATTCCACAAGCTGCGCAAACTATGAATGATATTAAGCCCATTGCCTCTGTTCGCTGGAAGCGTCCCATACTTAGCCCCTTTTTCTTCAAACTAATTCTATTGTATCGTTTGGTAGCTAGTAATGAGTTTTGCTAGTTGAATTTTGTAATGAAGAAAAAATTTTCATAATACGTGTGTCGTAATTTGCATTTGTCTGCAAAGTGCGCTATTGTAATTGATTGTGCTTGGAACTGGTAATCAGTTCAAAAGTCTCGGGGTGTAGCGCAGTTTGGTAGCGCGCCTGCTTTGGGAGCAGGATGTCGCAGGTTCGAATCCTGTCACCCCGACTTTTTATATCTAATGAAATATGCGTATTTTTGCTTTTTTATTCTTATTTAGCAGTACATGTTAATCGATAGTATTCATAGTATGAGTGATATTAACGATATTGCAGATTGCACTACTCCTTGGAAAGCACCGTATGCTAATCATCAATTAAAAGCTTATATTGAGGTTCCTGGCAGTAAATCTTTGTCGAATCGTTATTTAATTTTGGCAGCTTTGGGCACAAAATCAGTAGTTTTACAAGGATTATTGCGCTCGCGCGACACGGATCTTATGATTAACGCTTTATCTACATTTGGCGTTAGATGTGAGTCATTAAATGAAGATGGAACTAAGCTTCGTGTAATTCCTCCAGAAGACGGAGTTTTTAGGGTTCCAGATAATGCTGAAGTGTATTGCGGTTTAGCTGGAACTGTAATGCGTTTCGTTGCAGCTTTAGCTTTATTTGCAAATAAAGCTGTGCGATTTGATGGCGATAAGCAAGCTTATGCTCGTCCTATGAAGCCAGTTCTTGACGGTTTAGAGCAGCTTGGTGCTCGCGTAAAATATCACGAAGAAGAGGGTTTTTTACCTTTTACTATTACGCCACCTTCAGTCGAATTTAAAATAAATAATTTTTCTGAAAAAATCGTGCAAATTGATTCTTCTTCATCATCACAATTTATTTCTGCGCTGCTTCTGATTGGTTCACGTATTCCTGGTGGATTAGAGCTTAAACATATTGGTGACACATTGCCAAGTATGCCACATATTCGCATGACTATGGACGATATTTGCAAAGCGGGTGGGTCTGTAAATATGACTAGCAACGCAATGTGGCATGTTAAAGAGAGTAAAATAAATCTAGCTAACGTTGTTACTATAGAGCCTGATCTTTCTAATGCTGCGCCATTTTTAGGAGCATCATTGATTGCTGGAGGAAGTGTCAGTATACCTAATTGGCCGTTTTCTTCAACTCAACCTGGAGGATTGCTTCCTGGAATATTAGAAAAAATGTGTGCAAAAGTTAATTTTGAAAAAACAGGTGATGATGCTGGAATAATGCATGTGGAAAGCGATAGTGCGATTAAAGCAATTCCATATCTTGATTTGAGTGCAGCAGGGGAGATTGCTCCTAGTATTGCAGCTATTCTTGCTTTTGCGGACGGTCCAAGTGAACTTCATGGTATCGCGCATTTGAGAGGGCATGAAACGAATCGTTTGCAAGCGTTAGTTAATGAATTGAATCGAGTTGGGATTGGCGCTAAAGAGCTCGAAGATGGAATTCGTATTGAGCCAAGTAATCATATGCATGGGGAAGTAATGGAAACTTATGCGGATCACAGAATGGCAACTTTTGCTGCAATGCTTGGATTGCGCATAGAAAATATGAGAATCAAAAATATTTCTACTACTCGCAAAACGATTCCTGATTTTCCAGGCATGTGGCATAAAATGCTTGAATAACAAATAATCCCGAGCCTTTTTGACCCGGGATTATTTATATCTATTTATTTGTTTGTTCTACGCAGTTAAGCGCAAACAATTTAGTGCTTGAACTTGTTGCCGTAGCTATCTTCGCCAGCTTCAGCAATAGCTGCAGCCTTGCGTGCGATAGCCAACTCTTCGTTCGTTGGAATTACAGCAATAATCACAGAGCTGTCTGGAGTGGAAATAACGCGTGGCTCCTTAGAACGAACCAAATTCTTTTCCTTATCGAGCTTAACGCCGAATGGCTCAAGCTTTTCGCATACGCGAGCGCGCACGATTTCGTCGTTTTCGCCGACACCAGCTGTGAAGGTAATGACGTCAACGCCGCCCATTTGAGCAGTGTAGTTGCCAATGTATCCAACAATGCGGTGCACGTATACGCCGAGAGCGAGCTTAGCGTTTTCATCGCCTTCTGCGATGAGCTTGTGAATATCACGCAAATCGCCGTGACCAGTCATGCCCATCATGCCGGAACGCTTGTTGAAGAGAGTGTCAAGTTCGTCCACGTTCATGTGAGCGTTGCGAATAAGGTGGAACACTACAGCTGGGTCAATATCGCCAGTGCGACCGCCCATCATTAAGCCTTCGAGTGGAGTTAAGCCCATAGAAGTTTCAACTGGCTTACCAGAAATCTGAGCAGAAGCAGAAGCACCGTTACCAATGTGCAAAACAATCTGCTTCAAACCTTCTGCAGGCTTACCTACAACGCTTGGAACAACAGAGCCAATGTATTCGTGAGAAGTGCCGTGAGCACCATAACGACGAATATGATAGCGGTCTGCAATTTCCTTATTCAAAGCATAAGTTGCTGCAACCTGTGGCAAAGCATGGAAGAAGGAAGAATCGAATACCATAATCTGCGGAACATCTGGCAAAAGTTCAGTCATGACTTCAGCGCCAACAGCTTCTGGGCCGTTGTGAAGTGGAGCCAAAACTGCCAAATCCTTAACCTTATTGATTGTCTTTTCATTGACTAATGCAGGCTTAGGGAATGTTAAGCCACCCTGAACAACGCGGTGACCGACAGCAACAATGCCAGACTCTGAAAGCTTTGGACCATATTCTTCGAAGAATCCAAGTACGCGCTTCAAGCCCTGCTCGTGGTCGTGAACTGGCTCATCGAACTCATGCTTTTCGCTATTGAATACGTGCTTGTAGTGTCCGTCAACTGGCTCGCCAATCTTCTCAACGATGCCGGAAGCGATACCTTCACCGCTTTCCAAGTCAACGAGTTGATACTTAATCGAACTGGAACCAGAATTGATAACAAGAACGGTTTTTGCCATGTGGGCATCCTCCATAAGTATTGATAAGGCTTATAAATTGCCACGCTCTAGTTTAGCGTTAAGTTCCTACAAACTTAAAGATATTGAGTGCAATGCAATACCTAAAAATCGTGTATGCACTGTGGTGCTGTTTTAGGAGCTTTATTATGTTTATTCTGATTGTGCTTCTAACGCGGTTAAAGCAACGGTATTAATAATATCTTGTACTAAAGCTCCTCTAGACAAATCATTTACAGGCTTATTTAATCCTTGCAAAATTGGACCAACAGCCAGTGCTCCGCTAGAGCGTTGCACGGCTTTATAAGCGATATTTCCTGCGCATAAATCAGGGAATACAAATACATTCACATGACCAGCAATACTATTATTTTTTGCTTTTGCTGCAGCAACTGTAGGAGACCATGCTGCATCAAACTGTATAGATCCAACAATTGCTAAATCAGGTGCTTTTTCTTTCGCAATGCGTGTTGCTTCCTCTACAGTATCAACATCTGGCCCTTTTCCTGAACCAAGCGTTGAATAGGATAGCATTCCAACTTTAGGGTTGAGTCCGAAAGTCTCAGCAGTGTGTGCAGACTGAATAGCAATATCAGCAAGCTGTTCTGCACTAGGATTTGGGTTGATTGCACAATCTGCAAATACAGATACGTGATCTTTGAAGCACATAAGAAATGCTCCAGAAACCAGCTTAGAACCAGGCTTAGTTTTGATAACTTGAAGAGCAGGACGTACAGTGTTAGCGGTTGAATTAACTGAACCAGAAACAAGACCGTCTGCTTGACCTAGTACTACTAGCATGGTGCCGAAGTAGCTTGCATCTGTTAGTTGTTCACGTGCCTGTTTTTCTGTCATTCCTTTCTTTGCTCTTAATTCGCAAAGTTTTGTAATCATATGGCTTAGCATTGCTTCATCGTGCATAGATTGGAAACTAGCTTTGCAAAGAGAATTGAGGTTTAGTTCTTCTGCTCGAGCAAGAATAGATTCGCGTTCTCCAATGATAATTAGATTTACAATATCACGTTCTAGCAAATAGTTTGCTGCTTTAAGAATGCGATCTTCTTCTCCTTCTGGAAGAACTATAGTTTTCTTATTTTCTTTTGCTTTTCCTAATAAACTGTATTGGAAAGCATAAGGTGTAGTTGGAGCTTTAAATGGTTGGTGGAGAGCATTAAGAACATCATTTTCTCGAACGCAATTTACGAATGTTTCTAATGAAGAATTTTTAGTTTCTTCATCTATTGGTGGCAAAACCCATAATGGAGTTTGGCTTACTCGGGATGCTTCGTCGTCTGAGTTTGCATAATTCCTAGAGCTATAGTCACGCATCAACTCAGCTCCAAGTTCTGGATCGCAGTTTGTAACAAATACTCCTAAAACCTGTGTGCATGATTTAAGAACGCAAGCATTAGCAGAATCTATAGTTTGTAAAATTTGTTGTGAGTTTCTGCCTTGAGCTGAAACTGTGAGAAAAACAGGTGATGCCAAGTCAGCTGCAACAGTTGCGTCGAAAGAAAACAGTTCTGGATCATATGCTGGGTTTGCGTCACTAGAAACAATAATAGAAGCTTGAGCAGAAGTGGATTGCAATAATTCGTTATAGCGTGCAACGATATCTCCGCGCACTGTATCTTTATTTGTTCTAACTATTTCTGGAGTTGTTGCAATAACTTGCTCTAATTTCGTTGAAGTATTTGCGATACCCAAAAGTTGTTTAGTAAAAGTGTCATTTGGTTGAGCGCATGGACGAAAAACAGTAGTGCTGTAGTTATTAGACAGAATATGTGTTATTCCGAATGCAACAGCATTTCTGCCGTACATATCTTCGTTGCCGATAATTGTTACATTAATATGCGACACGATGCGTTCTCCTTTGATACTTCGTGTTACTGCTAGGTTTATATTGTTAATGTAAGTTTTGCATTTTGCAATATAAACAAACTTTTTCTATTGTACGGCTTATCTACGTTGTACACGCACAAAATAGTAATTATAAATGTAATTTATTTTGCATATAACCAGTTTTATTGCATTGTTTGTTTTTAATAGATGAAGCTTTTTTGTTTTAATACACAAAACGGGAGCCAACCTTTCGATTGACTCCCGAAATGTTTTAGCTAACCAGTTTTAACTTTATCAGCTTAAAACTACTCGTTATCGCCTGCGGTTGCAGCGGTAGCGGTGACAGCGCCTGGCTTGTCGGTCTTAACGCCTGGCCATACCCAATCGGTGTAGTCTGGGTGATCAAGACCCTTGTCGACTGCATACTGGAAGGCTTCGAGGCGGAAGTCCTCGAGCTTCTTGATTTCGTCGGCATACTTAGCTGCGTCAACCATGCGCAAAGCTTCAGCGGTAAGCTCGTAACGATCCATGTCGTTCACGCGAACCATGTCGTATGGCGTGGTGGTGGAGCCCTGCTCCTTGTAGCCATGAACGTTGAAGTTATCGTGGTTTGGACGATCATAAATCAAGCCGCGAACGTCATGTGCATAGGAGTGATAAGCGAAGAGGACTGGCTTGTCAGCAGTGAAGAGTTCAGTGAACTCTTCGTCAGTCAAAGCTTCGTTGTTTTCCTTAGCGGACTGCAACTTGAGCAAGTCAACAACGTTAACAACCTTGAACTTAACGCCAAGCTTGTTCAACTTGTCGGCAGCTGCCATCAATTCCTGCTGTGGAACATCGCCAACACCAGCGAGAACAACCTGAACTTCGTCATTGTTCTTAGCGTTGGAAGCCCACTTCCACTCAGCAGCACCCTTCTCGAGCTCTTCGCGAGCTTCGTCGAGAGTCAACCAAGTAGCAGCTGGCTGCTTACCAGCGAAGATAGCATTAATCATGTTGGTGGACTTGTAAGCCTTTTCAGCAACAGCAAGCAACATGTTGGAATCTACTGGGAAGTAAATGCCAATTACGTGATCGTTGTTGAAGGTCTTGTTCAAGAGCACGGAGGTTACGCCTGGATCCTGGTGCGAGAAGCCGTTGTGATCCTGACGCCATACGTGAGAGGACACCAACAAGTTCACAGAGGAGATTGGCTTACGCCATGGAATCTCGCGAACGGTAGCCTCAAGCCACTTTGCGTGCTGGTTCAACATGGAGTCGATAACGTGTACGAAGGACTCGTAAGAGCTCCAGATGCCGTGACGACCGGTGAGCAAGTAACCCTCGAGGAAGCCTTCCATCTGATGCTCGGAAAGCTGCTCGGTGACCTGACCGGTAACAGCCATGTGCTCATCGACTAAGCCGGAGAGATAGCCAGCATCCCACTGCTTGTTGGTTACTTCGTAAGCAGCCTGCAAACGGTTGGAAGCAGTCTCATCTGGTCCGAAGATACGGAAGGAATCTGGGTTGTTCTTGATGATGTCACGAGTGTAAACACCAAGACGACGGGTAGCTTCGAGCTGACCCCAGCCGTGACCGAATTCCTTAACTTCCTTGACTTCGTAATCTTCAAGCTTTGGAAGCTTCAAGTCTTCACGAATACGACCACCATTGGCGTTTGGATTTTCGCCAATACGGAGTTCGCCCTTTGGCATGAAGGAAAGAACGTCTTCCTTAACAGCACCCTTTTCATCGAAGAGCTCTTCAGGCTTGTAGGACTTCATCCAGTTCTTCAAAACCTCGAAGTGAGCTTCGGTATCGCGAGCAGATGCCAGTGGCACCTGGTGTGCACGCCAAGAACCTTCGGTCTTCTTGCCATCGATGAACTTCGGGCAGGTCCAACCCTTTGGAGTGCGGAAGATAATCATTGGGTAGTAAGGACGAGTTACATCGTTAGTTTGAGCCTCAGCCTTAATATCGCAAATTTCATCGAAGATAGTTTCGAACATGTCAGCGAAGCGACGGTGGATGGACATATGATCCTCATCGTCGAAGCCAGCAACGAACTCGTATGGTTCGTAACCCATGCCATGGAAGAACTCATGAAGCTCTTCATCGGAAATACGGGAAAGAATTGTTGGGTTAGCGATCTTATAGCCATTCAAGTGCAGGATTGGAAGCACGATACCATCGGTACGTGGGTTCACAAGCTTGTTGGACTGCCAACCGGTAGCCAAAGGACCGGTCTCAGCTTCACCATCGCCAACGATTGCTGGAACGAACAAGCTTGGGTTGTTCATAACAGCGCCGTAAGCGTGGGAGAGTGCATAACCAAGCTCGCCACCTTCGTGGATGGAGCCTGGGGTTTCAGGAGCGAAGTGAGAAGGAATACCGCCTGGGTAAGAGAACTGGCGGAAGAACTTCTGCAAACCAGCTTCGTCCTTTGTAATCTTTGGATAGTACTCAGTGTAAGTACCGTCGAGGTAGGACTGAGCAGTACCAGCTGGGCCGCCGTGGCCTGGACCCATGATAATCACGGTATTCTGCTGGTGGTCAGCAATGAAACGGTTGATGTGGCCGATAAGGAAGTTAAGACCTGGAGTGGTGCCCCAGTGGCCCACCAGACGATGCTTAACATCTTCGCGAGTGAACGGCTCCTTCATTAGAGGGTTGCTGCGAAGATAAATTTGGCCAATTGCAAGATAGTTGGCAACGCGCCAGTACTTGTCTACGCCTTCGATAGCTGCCTCGGAAACTGGAGCGTTGAGCTTCTTCCAAGGTGTGCCAATAACAGGACTCGTCATGTGTACTCCTGTACTCAAGCACTTTTCAGTGCAATTTGATCATTACCATTTGGTTATAGAGACTGGAAAACAAATGTATTACAGCTCTTTTTCCATCCGTTTCAGTATAGTGCCAGCGTCTGACTTTTGTTCGTTTGGTTACTTCTTCGTGCATTTGTGTTGAAAAAATGTGTGATTATGTGCGTAAAAAATGAGCCATTTGTATAGATTATGTTATATTTAATGTTCATTTTATACTTTATAGTTAAGCGTTTCGCACAAAAATCTGTCAACGTTATTTTGCAGTGTTAGACTGTACGTGTAACTTTTGTGTTTAATTTTCGGCGTTTTGTAATTACGTAACGTCGCAAAGTTTCACTATTATAAGTTGAATCGTATTAGAACTTATATATAAGGAGAATCATGGCAAAAGGACCAGTGCTTGTCGTTGATTTTGGCGCTCAATATGCTCAGCTTATTGCTCGTCGAGTGCGCGAAGCAAATGTGTATTCAGAACTTGTTCCTCACTCTATGCCAGTTGACGAAATGCTTGCTAAGGATCCTCAAGCTATTATTCTTTCAGGCGGTCCTGCTTCTGTTTATGAACCAGGTGCTCCTGACATTGATCCAAAGATTTTTGAAGCAGGTGTACCGGTTCTTGGTATTTGCTATGGCTTCCAGGTAATGGCTCATGAGCTTGGTGGCGATGTCGATAAAGCTGCACTTGGTGAGTATGGCAAGACTGCTGCAACTATTGATGATTCTGAAGGTTTACTTTCCGGATCTCCATCTGCGCAGAATACTTGGATGAGTCACGGTGTTGCTGTTAAGCGTGCTCCAGAAGGTTTTACGGTCTTGGCTCACACAGAAGGTGCTCCAGTTGCAGCAATGCAAGACGAAAGTCGCAAACTTTACGGTGTGCAATGGCATCCAGAAGTTAAACACACTCCATTGGGTCAGGAACTTATATCTACATTCTTACATAAGTGTGCAGGACTGAATAATAATTGGAATCCTTCTAACATTATTGAAGATCAGGTTGCTAAGATTCGCGCAGAAGTTGGGAATGCACAAGTTATTTGTGGTCTTTCTGGTGGCGTAGATTCTGCTGTTGCTGCAGCATTGGTGCATAAAGCAATTGGCAATCAGCTTACTTGCGTTTTTGTTGACCACGGTTTGCTTCGTAAAGGCGAAGTTGAGCAGGTTAAGCATGATTTTGTTGAAGCAACAGGCATTAAACTTATTGCAGTTGATGCAGAAGATGACTTTTTGAACGCACTTAAAGGCGTGAGTGAGCCGGAGCGCAAGCGCAAGATTATTGGCGAAAAGTTTATACGCACTTTTGAAAAAGCTCAGCGTCAAGTTATTGAAGAAGCTGGTAAAACTGGAGCTGAAGTTAAGTTCCTTGTGCAAGGCACACTTTACCCGGATGTAGTTGAGTCCGGTGGTGGTGATGGTGCTGCAAATATCAAATCTCATCACAATGTTGGAGGTTTGCCAAAAGATTTGAAGTTTAAGCTTATTGAACCTTTGCGTACTTTGTTTAAGGATGAAGTTCGTGCTATTGGAACTGAGCTTGGACTTCCAGATGAAATTGTTTGGCGTCAGCCATTCCCGGGTCCTGGTTTAGGTATTCGTATTGTGGGTGAGATTACACGCGAACGCTTAGCTGTTCTTCGTGAAGCAGATGCTATTGCGCGCGAAGAGCTCTCTAAAGCTGGATTGGATCGCGATATTTGGCAATGCCCAGTTGTTTTGCTTGCTGATGTTCATTCTGTTGGTGTTCAGGGTGATGAGCGCACATATGGTTCTCCAATTGTTTTGCGTCCTGTGAGCTCTGAGGATGCCATGACAGCTGATTGGTCTCGTGTGCCTTACGATGTATTGGCAAATATTTCTACTCGAATCACGAATGAATGTCGTCAAATTAATCGTGTAGTGCTTGATGTAACTTCTAAGCCGCCTGCCACGATTGAGTGGGAGTGACCGTCAAAGTAAATATGTAATCTGTAACGATTATTTAAGTCTTCTTAAATTAAGATTATATAAATTAATTTGTTTATAACTGAAATAGATTGTCAATGACTTTCAAAAGTAGCATGCTTAATTTTAGAAGTTTTATTTTATGAGTCGCGTTTACTATTACCAGTGTGTTTTTAAAATGACGTGGATATGTGTGCCCCTTTCCTATAAATGTTTAGAAAAGGGGCACATGTAGTATCAGAGTGAGTTGCAGAAAGTATATCTGTTAATGATTTTGTATTGTAACTTTTTCATTTCTTATTTGATGTATCATGATTATAATTAGTTTTGTATTGGTAAAGATCTTGGATAATACGTATCAATTAATAGATATTTATCTATAATCTATAGATTGAATTATTGTTTATATTTGTTGTTTAAATATTATGATTCTTTGTTTGCTGTTTTGCAAAAGTAATATGAAAAGTTTTTTATACTCTTATAAATGGGAGTTTTCAATAAAAGTTGTCTTTTGTCTGGTCCTCATCGAATTTTTTCGCCTATAATCCGAGTTGTGTGCACGGCTCATTAATAGTTGGTGTTTTACTCTAGAGGTTTTTATTTTGCAAAGACATAGGCTATGACAAACTTAGCTATTCCTGTATTGTTTGAAGAGGATCCCTAACGTTGTTGAGTGGTGAAGTTATTTGTAGATATGTTTTAAAAGCTATCATTTTAGTATGAGGAATGTTTATGATGCTGTGTATTCAATAGCTTAGGTGAGTTGCATGTATCAAAAACTAACATGAAGATATATATCTTATGCATAGAACTACATGTACCCTATAGTGGACAAAATATGCATGTTGATGGATAGGCACTTTTATATTTGTGATTATTAAATTGTCCTAAGTAACTAGGAATAGGTGAAGTTCTTCCTAATCTCTATTGACTACATTATTTTATTTGGATACCTCAAAGGAGACGAACATGAAAGATGTACTTGTTGAGATTACAGATGCTGAATTAGATGAAATTCTCGGTGCTGGAGATGGAGTCATGCATACATTGACTCATGAATGCCATATGAACACTTGGCAATTCTTGTTAACCTGCTGTTAAGACCATAAAGAAGTTAGGAAGGATTTCACCTAAAATGGTTACTGATGAAACCAATGAGCTATATCAGTTTAATGGTGTATTCGAAAAAGTTAGAAGTGCTGATATTCGTCTTATAGATACTTCTAATCTGGAGCTGGAGCATGTGCTTGGGCCAACGATAGTACTGTTCCTAGCGAACTATAAAGCCAAGAATGGGAAACCGTCTTTTGCTGATTTCATCAGTCGTTTAGAGCATGATGATACTTTCTTTTCAGAATTCATGCATTTAGCAAGGCATAGGCTAGAAAATGTAGCAAAACTAGAATTAAAAAAGAAAGAATATAAAAAATGGGTTACAGGTTGTTTGCATAGTGATGTTCATCAGATAAACAAGGTTTTCAATTATTCTTTCAATAAGAATAATAAAATATTAACTAAAGTTTGCGGTGATTTACATGAAACACCTCCTTCTTTCCTAGTAGAATCAAAAGACTTTAAGTTGTATTTGAAGCGTGGCTCAAATGGTAATTTACAAGTATTGGAAGTTCTATGGAGCTTAATATCTGAAGATGAGAAAATATTGGATTTGGTTTGGCCAAAAAGTTTAAATTTGGGGGATCATTCTTGGTATGAATCTATTGATCGCAAACCATTATCATCAAAAGAACAGGCTTCAAGATACTACCGGAGATTTGGACAAATTATGTGTTTGGCTTATGCGTTGCGTATGAGCGATTTGCATTATGAAAATATTATTGCTCATGGAGAATATCCTGTAATTATTGATTATGAGACACTAGGTGCGTTAAATATAAATGAAAGTTATCGCAAGAATGATGTTAGTTTTAATTATAAACTATTGAAGCGGATAAATAACAGTGTTCTTATGACAGGAATGCTTCCACTAGCTGCAAATCAATCTGAGCGTGATGATGTTGGTGCTATATCTTCAAAGAGAATACTTAGATCTGTTAAGGAACTGGTTGATATAGGAACTTTAGATATGAGGTTTGAGAGAAAAGATAGAATAGTCTCTACTAACACTGCCTCTCCCTTCTTAAGTAAATATGATGGTGAAGAAAATTTGGCATGGGAAGATTATTACGATGATATATTAGATGGTTTTCATTATACGTATACAGCTATTCTTAAAGTGCGTAAGGAGTTGATTGCTAAGTTAGAAAGTGTTGCTACATCTATAGAAAGTAGAATTTTATTACGTAATACCCGAGAATATGCTGCTGTTATAGAGGCGTTGAAATCATATCGTTTTCAAGAACGTAAGGAATATATTTGGAAGATTTTTTGCGAAAAGAAGTATGGTATTTTATCTTCAAATTTAGTTGACTACGAGCGTTCGGTTCTAGAAGTTGGACTTATTCCGTCTTTTTACTGTAGAGCAAATTCAAAAGATCTTTATGGTGGGAATAAACAGCTACTATGTGAGCTTTCTTTGACTCCTATGACTTTAATGAAACAACAACTTGAAAGGCTGAATACAAAAGATCTTAAATTTCAAGTTGATGTGATTGAGTTTTCTCTTAAAGGTGTAGCTACAGTGCAAAACACGCAATGGATAACCTATTGTGAGACTTGCAAAAAAATAGTTTAATTGCGCTAAAGTCACAAACACAGATAGCTTCCGATTTATCTTTTAGTATTGAAGAATTCTTTACAAAGTATGCTGTAATTGATAAACATAATTCGAAGAATAGATATTGGTTTGGAGCCAATGTTGATGATCGGGACAATCTAGTTATTGATGTTGTTTCCAGTAATTTATATTCTGGAAGAGACGGTATTGAGACTGTTCTTAAAAATAGTCTTCCCGATGATAAGAATGGTCAATTTACATCTAGTTCAGTTTATTTGAGTTATATGTCTCGTTTGATTGTTGGTGAAGATCGTAATCGATTTTTATCGTGCAATATTAATGAAATCTTGAATTGTGTTCGAAAAGATAGTGTTCATGATGTTCTTGGAGGGAACGCGGGTTTTATTTTTTCTTTGGCTGATATGCACACTGATTATACGCATGTTCTTATTCAAGAAGCTGCATACAGTTTAAAGAAAAAAATGATCTGTGAAGAAGGGATTTTGCGATGGCCTATCGGAAATGAAGTAAGAAAAGCTAATGCCAGCTTTGCGCATGGTAATGCTGGCATAGGATTGTCGCTTCTTAAGGCTGGAATAGTTCTCCATAACGAAGAATACGTCGATCTTGGATTAAAAGCTATAAAGACAGATGATTCATTTATAAATGCAAGTGGTTTATGGGTGGATACGCGTCATATTCCATCAATTCCAACTGCTAACTGGTGTAATGGAACAACTGGTATGGTTCTTAGCCGATATTTATTATTGGAATTGGATAAAACAGTAGGATTTCTAGATTATTTTGAACGTCAAAAAGCTCGTGAAGAAATTCATTTAGGGATTCAACATATTCTTTCTAGCTTTTATTCATTAACAAGTTTTTCTATGTGCCATGGCATTTCAGGTAACCTTAAGTTGCTAATATTTCTTGATAAGCAAGGTCTTTTATCTGTAAATCAAAGTGTTGAATTGAGTCGTCAGATTAAACTATTCCTACGTTATATTGTTGATTTTGGATGTGGGTTCGGTAATAATCGTTTTCAATCTTTAGGACTTATGACAGGACTAGCAGGGATTAAATTGTTCCTCGATGAACTCTCTAATGACAAAGCAACTTTGTTTCCTCTTATTCCAGTAAGGAGTGATGCAAATGAAAATGATTAAACAACAGTCAGAAAAAGATTGTTTACTCGCATGTTTTGCCATGGTTTTGTCTGTTTATGGGATTAGCAGAGATCCATATTCGATTAATCCTGAACACTACCTATTTGAGTCTGATGGATTACGAGCATCTAGTTTGCGATCTTTATGTGAAAAATATGGTCTACTGTTAAAAGCATATCGTATTAATTCTTTAGAGTTGTTGGAATATGCCAAGCAAAGTGATTCAATCTTGATTTTACATTTGATCAACAATCATTATGTTGTGCTATCAAAAGTAAAAAAGAGTTTTTAGTTATAAACGATCCAGCATACGGTATAAGACGTATTCGTATTGATGAACTTAGTAGAATTTTTTCAGGAACAGTGTTGTCGATTTCTAAAGATTCTTCATCAAAAGTGAAAATCGATAAAAAAGATCCTGTGAAAAAAACTAATGTTTTTTCTTTATTTTCAAAAACTGGTTTTTTGTGGATGCTGCTTTCTTTTATTTGTATTCAAGGTGTTTCATTATTATACGCTGCGTTATTGCGTTGTATAGTTGAGAAAAACAATAGTTTTAACTATTTGTTTATAGCAGTAGGGTGTATAGGGCTAATTACTGTATTGAATTATTTTGTGCAGGTAAAAGCATTAGAAAAAGGGGCTAGAGATTTTGATAGGGCTTATTCAAATCGTCTAATCAAATCAATGACACAACAGCCATTATCTTATTTCGAACGTTCCAGCATAGGTGCTTTAATCGAGAAGTTAGCTTTACGCACTACGGTGCGTGATACGCTACAAAAGGCAATCATTCCTCAACTGTTTTCAGCTATATCTTCTACTGTCCTTCTTGGATTCATAGCCTATTTTACCCCTATTATTTCAGTCGTTCTACTTTTAGGGTTAGCTTTTTTTGCAACCATTAACTATTTCATTGTTAATAGACAAAAAGAATTGACGTTTGATTTTATTCAATCTCAGCAAAACTTATCAACTAGAATTCAACATGATATTGAAGATATTGCTGTTCTTATTTCTACTCGTAAAACCAATTATATTGCAGATAAATGGATTCAATTAAATGATTCACTAACGTCTAGTTATCTATCGCTAACAAAACTAGTTACGTTAGCTCAGTCGTTCTCTTCTTTTTTCACATATGCTTCAAATATTTTTCTGGCCGTTTATCTAGCATTTTGTTTCAAAATGGGCAGTGTTAACCTGGGTGAAATGCTAATGATACAATCATGTGCAGCACTATCTGTATCAGGATTAAAAGATGTGCTTAACTCGTTTACTGGATATGTAACTGTACGACAAAATCTAGATAGGAATAATGACCTTACTGCTACGCAACCTAAACAATTATTTGTCGAAGATTCTTCTAGCTCTGAATTAGTTGCTACAAATTTGAGTGTAACTTTACCAGGAAATAAACATTTAGATTATGGGACTATTCATTTCACTCCTGGAGAGAAGGTATTTCTAATAGGCAGATCTGGTATTGGAAAAACAACCTTTATTAAGACTCTGCTTGGTTTAATACCTCATCAAGGTCTGTTGTATCAGCCGAGTAGTTTTAACGATAAAGTTGGAGTTTCGTTAGCTGATACACCTTTAGGCGGATCCACCATCCGAGAATTTCTTGTGGGTGAATATGATAAAAAAGATGCTAACTTACTTTGGTCGGCACTGGAAATAGTTTCTTTAGATCAACGTATAAAAGAATTTCCTTTAAAATTGGATTCCTTATTGTTGGAAAATGCTTCTAATTTGTCAAGTGGAGAAAAAAAGAGATTAGCTATTGCTCGCGCTCTTGTTTCGGCTCAAAACGGATGGGTTTTTTTGGATGAGCCTTATATTGGGTTAAATCAAGAACTTATAAAAACTATTCATTCGAATCTTAAAAACAACAAACAATTATCAATTATGTTAGTTACGCACAACTTGCGAATGTTGAAACCGCAAGACAAAGTTATATTTTTCAGTGATATTGCATCACCAGAAATTGGTACACATTCGCAGCTATTGAATAGTAGCGAAATGTATCGAAATTATTACAAATCACAAATGAATGGAGATATTAATGTCTAAGTACGCAATTGAAACTTGTAGACTATCAAAAGTCTATGGTGATCAGGCTGTAGTGCGGGATTTGTCTATTCATGTTCCACGTGGAAGCATCTATGGTTTTCTTGGACCAAATGGTGCTGGCAAATCAACAACTATGAAGATGTTGCTTGGTCTTGTTAAACCTTCAAGTGGTCAGATTGTAGAGTTTCGGAATTCTGCAAGTAATGGTAGCTCTAAGAAAGTGTTGCCGGGGTTATTGGTAGGATCGTTGATAGAAGGTCCGGCATTTTATCCTAATTTAAGTGCCTTAGAGAACGTTGATTTGGTTTGCGATTATCTTGGCATTGTTCGTGCTCAAGGTCGAGAAGCACTCGACATGGTTGGGCTTTCAGGTATAACTGGTAAAAAACCAGTGAAAGCGTTTTCTTTAGGAATGAAGCAGCGTCTAGGTATAGCGCTAGCTTTGGCAGCGAATCCACCTGTGTTGATTTTAGATGAGCCAACAAATGGTTTAGATCCTGCTGGTGTAGTAGAAATGCGTCAGCTAATTGTTAATTGGGCGCATAACCGTGGTACGACGGTGATGATTTCATCTCATATACTTTCTGAAATTGAACAGATGGCTGATTATGTGGGGATTATCTCAGCAGGAACTTTACGCTTTGAGGGGCGTATGCAGGATATTTGTTCTGCAGGGTACTTGCAACTACAAGTTTCTGATATGCAATCTGCAGTAGTTCTATTATCTAATTGTGGTATTGATTATAAAGTGGAAGAGGCTAGTAGATCCCTAATATTGCCAATTATATCTAATGAAGTAGTAGCAAATTTGGTTGCACATCTTGTGAATCAAAATGTGAAAGTATATAGGGTACAAATGGTTCGTCAATCTTTGGAAGAAGCATTCTTAGAACTAACAGATCCAATTTACACATCAAAGGTGGTCGCAAAATGAAGCAGTTTATTTTAACGCTAAAAAGTTTGCGTCATCGACAGATTTTGCTGATTACATTATTATTCATTGCTGTTGTTGGCTTATGGTTGGGTGCAGCGCTTGCTAAACGTGCTCGTGGCCCCAAAGAGATTCACCTTTATTTGCTAGCATTGAATGAGGTGATGATGTTAGCTATCTACGTGTTACCGATTATTGCTGCAATTGTCGCCTCTAGGGTGGTAACCACATCGCGTGATGGTGGTATGGATACTAAACTGCGTTCTATGGGAATTTCTGCTAGTCGCCAGTTTGGTGCAAATCTTGTTGTAACTATAATGATTACTACGCTAGTTGCTGTTTTCATTTTGGCATTAGCACTCGTATCATCGTTAATATATGGATTTAATAGACCAAACAACATTACAATAATATCATTATCTGCTTTACTTGCACTGGTAGGAGATGCGATTGCTGTAAGTGCTATACATACATGGGCTGCTACACAATTTTCACAACAAGGTGTGACTCTTGGAATGGCTGTGGTTGCTGCTATAGGTACATCTGCACTTCCATTTGCTGGTTTAAATTATTTATCTTGGATTTTGCCTTGGGGTATTGTTAGTGCTGCGAATCCGGTACTTGGTTCAACTGGTGGCGTGGTTACTATTAGCTCCGAAGCACTACTGTTTGGCGTAGTAGCAGTGATTGTTGGGATTTTCTGGTCTAGTGTGTGCATGTTTTTGATTAAAATTAGAAAGGTGGAACAATGATAAAAAAAACATTTGCTTGGGAATGTAGGAAAAATAACATTACTTGGTATTGGATTGCTTTATTGTGTACGTCTTTTCTTGGATTGCTTATGGGAATTAGTCAATATGAGTCATATGAAGCAGAGTTCAAGGCTCAAGGAGTTACCTATTTAGCAGTATGGGGTCAGTCTGCGTTGTTGCCAACGACATTATTCTTTCCTATATTGCTTGGTGCACTGCAAGCGCAGAAAATGTCTAATGAGCATAATGGCCGTAATATTGCTCGTTTAAAGGCTATTGGAGTTGTTAATAAGTATATTACAACATTGACGCTTCATTCCTTTGTTATTTCTATGTTTTCTGTATTGCTGTTTGGCACTTTACAACTTGTTGCTGGCATATTTCTTCATTTTCATATTTCTGATGTATTTTCTCTAGTTCCTCGTTTATTTGCGATTGCATTAGCGATGACAGCTTGGCAACTGATTGTAGTGGGTATTGGGGTTCGCCTT
Source organism: Gardnerella sp. DNF01189 (assembly GCF_049244195.1). NCBI lineage: Bacteria > Bacillati > Actinomycetota > Actinomycetes > Bifidobacteriales > Bifidobacteriaceae > Gardnerella > Gardnerella sp. DNF01189. The sequence goes on from NZ_CP058385.1 coordinate 238,259, forward strand.
TCAGGATTTTCTTCAATTGTTACAGTTGTGTTGGTTTCATCACTCATAGGATTTGGAATGGCTATTGTTGCACCCGCATTATCTGTTGTTTATCCACCGGCTCTTCTTGCGTATGCAAGTGCTGTACGTTGTATAGGTGATTTTTATGCGGTAGGTTCGATTGTTATCTCTGTTATGATGAATCTAATGTGGATAATTTTGGGAATGATATTCATAAAGGTTCAATTCAAACGAGCAAGGCTATGAGCACTTATATGCGTGAGAAAGCTTTATTTCATCACGATTATAACGCTAGACGAATATCCTCAAGTAGTTACCGGCTTGGGTTCTTTGACCAAATATATGCAGCTTGGATAAATAACTCTGAGCCGGTATGGATTATTGGAATACTTTCGACTATCTATCAAATAATAATTGGATTACGTAGTGATGCTGATCCGATTATAGTGTGGATGACGGTTGTGCTAACTTCTATTGCAGTATTTGGTAGGCGCCGATATTGGCATATTTCTGTTGCTTTATCTCTTATGGCCGCTAGTATATCTGCCTATTGTGGAGATGTAAATATTGGATTGCTTACCATGTATATTCTGGCTTCTTCAGGTATATGTTTGCTTGATATGCGAAAAATGTTAATAGGTATATTAGCCTTAGGTGCTGGAGTTGTCTTATCAACTCTTTATGGATATGTAGTCTTCGGCAGGAAATTAATTATTCCTGCCATTTCTGTTTTTGTATTTACATCTCTAACTGCTGCTCTAATACGAATGAGAGCAAATCAGGTCAGAGAGAAACAACAAGAACAAGCCATATTATCTGAACTACATGAGAGTGAATCCCAAGCACGAGTTAATGAGAAAGCTACGAGAATGGCAACTGTGCTACACGATTCTGTTGGACATTGTCTTACCGCAATTATTAGCCTAACTGAGGGTCTGCAAGTAGATGATGATTTAGATGTGAAACAGCATGAAATAGTGAAACTTATCAACGAATATGCTAGAAGTGGCTTACGGCAAACGAGAACTCTAGTTAACTCGATATCTGGTGGAGAACAAGATAGTAATAAGGAACATTCTATTACCGATATTGAAGAACTGGTTGCAGGAATCAATAAACTTGGAATACGTGCACAGCTAGAAATAACACCAGTAGTTCCAGAAGTGGGGGTTCAAATTCAATGGGCATACAGGATTATTCGCGAATCTATAACGAATACTTTGAAACATGCTACACATGCTACAGAAATTAGTGTTCAAATCACCATAACGTTGAAAGGAGAACTCGAAGTTGTTGTAATTGATAATGGCAAACAGATGGGTATTCATGAACAGACTCCGTCTACTGGTTATGGTCTTGCTCATATCGCTGCTGATTTAGTCAGTATTGGAGGCTCTATTACTGCAGGGGTCTATGCTAGAGGTGGCTGGAGAGTGCATGCAATTATACCAAAGGAAAATATCTATGATTGATCGCAAAAAAATCCGAGTTATTATTGTCGATGATCAGAAAGCTATCCGTTATGGATTTTCAATGATAATTAACAAATCTGCTACATGTACTGTCATAGGATCTTGTGAAAACGGGCTAGTTGCATTAGATATGCTTGAAAGGTTATCTGCATCGGGTGAGCAGTTGCCGGAAATAATAATTATGGATATTAGGATGCCTGTTATGAATGGGATCATTGCGACAAAACATATTAAAACTAAATACAGAAATATTAAGATTCTTGCACTTACTACTTATGATTATGACGACTATGTATTTAAAATGCTAAGTTCTGGAGCTTCCGGTTTCCTACTAAAGGATGTGCGCGGACCGCAACTTATATCTGCTATTGAAGCTATTAATGCAGGAGATGCTGTGCTAACTCCAAGAATAACAGGAAAGATATTAGCTCGTCATGTTTCTCAAATCAGTGCAAGTCAAGATGTGCAAATAGCTAGAGCTAAATTTGATGCTCTAACAGAACATGAAATTGAAATAGTAAGCCTTGTGTCATGTGGTCTCAATAATGCAGAAATTGCTGAGAAGCTTTTTATTGAACCTGATTCAGCCAAAAAAGCTGTCTCTCGTATTCTTGCAAAACTGGGGATGCGTGATCGCGTGCAACTAGCTATAGAATGGATAAAAACTTCTAATTGAGTAAAAATAAAAGTCATACTCTAATTAGACATATGTAAGACAATTCACATTTACGAAATAAATCGAAAAATTTAATAGTTTTGCACTCAAAAACGATAAAAACAATTATGTGGTATGAACTGTGCTAAAAATTAAAAATATTTTACTCAGCAGTTTTATATGTATTGTATATTTGAAAAAGTGGGAGTGACAGTTTTTGATGAGAATTATTGACCGAAATATAAACATATGTTTATACAGTAAAACATATGTTTATTTTCATTAAAAACTGTAATAATTACTGATTTTATAAAGCACTTCGTGAAAATGGAGTGCTTTTTTCTGTATATTGGTGTGTCGAATTTTCTAAAAACAGGTAAAAATTTCGAATTTTATTGATATTTAATAAATATTTTAGTTATAAATAGTGTTATTTTAATTGTTTATAATGTTTAACGATATAATGAATTTGACATGAAACAACAGTATGAGCTGTAACAGTAGTTGTTGGCTGGGTATAAAAACTACTGCTCGTAGTAGCTCTTACTACTTTGCTTCATTGCGGAACCGTGAATTTTGTATGTGTAGTTTTACTGTGCTACGAAACTAATCGTGTATTTCGAATAGTTTCGCCTACGGTATCGTTTGCGAAGTTTGTAAGATATTTTTGCCGCCAATAATTGCGTAAGCCGCTCAAACTATATCGATTAATATGGTAAGGAGAGTTACGTGGACGGAATTCTGTCAGTACTGCTCGATATTTTCAGACAGCCATCTGTTATAGTTGCGCTTATTTCTTTTATTGGGCTTGCAGTGCAAAGAAAGAAATTCTCGGATATTTTGCAAGGATCAATCCGTACTCTTGTTGGTTTTCTTGTTTTAGCAGCTGGTTCTGGAGTTATTACTGAAGCGTTGAACCCCTTTGGCAAAATGTTTCAATACGCATTTCATGTGCAAGGCGTAGTGCCGAATAATGAAGCAATTATTGGAACTGTTTTATTGAAGTATGGCTCTGAATCTGCGCTTATTTTCTTCTTTGGAATGATTGTTAATATTATTCTTTCTATTACTTCTCGTTTTAAATTTATCTATTTAACGGGTCACGTAGCTTTCTATATGGCAAGTATGCTTGCAGTTATATTTAATGTTGCAGGATTTAGCATGTGGGAAGTTCTTTTATGGGGTTCAATTGCTCAAGGATTGTTTACGACAATTTCTCCAGCACTGGTGCAGCCGTTTATGAAGAAAGCTTCAGGCAAAGATGATGTTGCTTTAGGACATCCTGCTGGTACTGGTGTTGCTTTAGGTGCGTTAATTGCAAAGCTTACTGCTTCAAAAAAGCGTCCTTCTAAGTCAACTGAGGATATTAAATTCCCAGCAGCATTGGGATTCTTGCGTGATACAACAGTTCTTATCACGCTTTCTATGGCTGTTATTTATATAGTAGTGGCACTTTTTGCTGGATCTTCGTATGTCGAAACACATTTATCTAATGGTCAAAACTTCATTGTTTTCGTTATGTTGAAGGCTGCAACTTTTGCTGCAGGTGTTTATATTATTCTTGCAGGCGTGCAGATTGTTCTTGACGAAATTGTTCCAGCTTTTAAGGGAATATCGGAAAAGCTTGTTAAAAATGCGCGTCCTGCTTTAGATGCACCAATGACTTTTGGCTTTGCTCCTAATGCTGTTCTTATTGGTTTCTTAGCTAGTTTCTTTGGCGGTTTGCTTGGAATGACGCTTATGGCGATTTTGGGAACGACAATTATTATTCCTGGAATTGTTGCGCATTTCATGGCTGGTGGTGCTGCAGGAGTATTCGGTAATGGTCAAGGTGGAATACGTGGTTGCTTGACTGCATCATTTATTAATGGTCTTTTTATTACTTTCCTTCCGTTGTTCCTTTTGCCAGTGCTTGGCGATTTGGGAAGCGCAAATTCTACATATTCTGATGCGGATTATGGTGTATTTGGTGTAATACTTGGTCACGCAAATATTGTCGGTGGTCGTACTGTTTTAATTTCTGTAATACTTATTGCACTAATATTGTTCTATTCTGTTTCGATATTGATGAATAAACGCGATTCTAATAATTTTGAAAAGGTTGAAGAAATAAAATAAGTAAAGAAAATAAAAATACAATTAAATAATTGTATATACATATAAAAATTAAAAATTTTTTTACTCATTTTCTTATTTATTTGTACATTTTATTGTATGACTGGTAGGATAACAGAGTTATTAGTTTTGCATGAGCCGTTGTTACTATGCTGTGTTTTACACAAACTAGTATCAACGGCTTTTTCATATTAGCGTTTAGCTAGGGGAGAGTGATAATGGTCGAAGGTGTGCCTAAATACATTGCTGTGCGAGATAATCTACGCGCTCGCATTGATTCTATGGAAGCGAACGAACAATTACCTCCTGAAATTGAATTGTGCAAACAATACAATGTGAGCCGTATTACTTTGAGGCATGCAGTCGATAACCTTATTACTGAAGGATTACTTGTTCGTGAGCAGGGTAGAGGAACATTTCGAGCTTCTTCAATTATTCCTAGTTATAGTCAAGAAGTAATTTCTGATCGTGCGCAAGGATTTTACGAGCAGACTTATTCTAATGATGCAAAAATTAGAATAAAAGTTATTGAAAACGATGTTATTCATGATGAAGATGCTGCTGCTCGTTTAGGCCTTGATCCAGTAGATGAATTGATATGTTTGAAACGCTTGCGTTATGTTGACGATGTTTTATCGCGTTATAGTGTGCTCTATTTGCCTGCTTCTCGTTTTCCTAAAATTTTGACGCATGATTTTTCAGATGAGTCGTTATCTGATTTTTTGCTTAAAGCGTACGCTGTTCAACTTGTAGAAAATGAAGTGTCTGTGCATATAGAAAATCTATGTGACAGGCTTGCAGCAGTACTTAACCTTGAAGTTGGAACTCCTGCAATTACAGCTTATTCTACTGTAAAAGATAAGTTTGGTACGATTATTGCTTTTGGTGCATCTGTTTATGCGCCAAATTCTGGTGAGATTCGTTTCCACCTGCATTCAAATGCTGCTTAATTAAACTTTAGGGCTAACTAAGAATGTCTTAGCTAGCCCATTTTTGTGTTAAAAAACAATAAAACCTTGCTGGTTTTCCAGCAAGGTTTTTTCGTGTCCGGAGCGGGAGTTGAACCCGCACGCCTGTAACAAATAGGCACTAGCACCTCAAGCTAGCGCGTCTACCATTCCGCCACCCGGACAGGTGTTTTAGACAACAGATAAGACTATAACATCTTTTTTTCTTCTTCGCTTCGGCGTGTTGAAAAAATTACGAATTTTCAAAATATTTATATATGAAAATAGTAATAATAGTTTTAAATTATGCTATTTTCAGTATAAAAATCTCCTTTACTATCTTGTTTAAAATCAATAATATTCACTGACTTTTTTGCCAAGTTTCCATCAAAGTCAATGAACGAGTGTTGTGGCAATGAAGAAATATCATGTTTTGGATAGTCTCTTCTAAAGAAAGCACCTCTAGATTCATGTCTAGCAAGTGAAGATTGCAATGCTGCTTTTGCAAGTAGTGACATGTTCTTTATTTCCCATATTGCAGTAATTTCTTGGTTAAAAACTAAATTATTGCTATGGATGTGTAATGATTGAATTTTAGGATCTATAAATTCTTGTATGTCATTGAGTGCTTTTTTAATTGATTGTTCGTCACATGATATTGCAACAGCGTTTTCCATGATTTTTCCTAAATCTGCAAATAATTTATAAGGATTATCTTCTTCTATTTGTGAAGACTCGTCGTTATAGCTGTTGTTTGTAAAATCTGTAGCTTGCTTCGCACTTGTTTCCATAAGCTGATTAAGTTCATTATTTCTTTGTTTATATAAGACTTGTAGTGCAGTATTATTTGAGAAAGTTTTATTGGTTTCGTTGGTTTCGTTGGTTTTGTTACTGTTAGTTTCGTCATCCTTGTTTAAGTTTTTCAATTCTTTTGCTATTGTTGCTCCCGCGCGATTTCCAAAAAGGCATGCGTCAAGCAAGGAGTTTCCTCCTAATCGATTAGCTCCGTGCACTCCTACGCATGAGCATTCTCCGGCAGCGTATAAACCATAAACAATAGTTTGGTTGTTATTTTGCCATCTATATACTTTTCCATCCAAAGTTATCGGTATTCCGCCCATTGTGTAGTGAGCTGTAGGACGAATTGGGACTAAATCGCAAGTTGGGTCAAGATGAGCATATTTTTCAATAGTTTCTGTGACTTGTGGCAAGTATTCTAACATATTTTCTCGGCTGATATGTGTCATATCTAGCCAAACGCAATCGTTATGTGAATTGCTTTGTTGCGTAGTTGTTGAATCGTTTACACCTCTGCCTTCGCGAATTTCTTGGGCAATTGCACGAGAAACAACATCTCTTGGAGCTAAATCTGCATGTGCTTCATCGTATTTTTTCATAAAAGCTTCGCCATTTGAGTTCCTAAGCACGCCGCCTTCAGCTCTTGCTGCTTCTGAAAGCAGAATACCAGTATGAGCTAGTCCAGTAGGGTGGAATTGAATGAACTCGCAGTCTTCAAGTTGTAATCCTGCTTTTAAAGCTAAAGCCATGCCATCGCCTGTTAAATCCCACGAATTAGATGTTGTTGCAAATAATCTTCCCGATCCGCCTGTAGCTAAAAGTAGGAATCTAGACTTTATTGCTCGCAAGTTTCCTGCAGATAAATCAAATGCAACAATTCCTTCAACGCTCATAGTTTGATCGTTTATAGCAACATCTGTTACGTAACAATCTTCAGCAAATACAATATTCTCGGAAACACATTGTTGCCATAAGCTATGTAAAATTTGGTGACCAATACGATCTGCAGCAAAAGCTGCACGTTCAATTGGATTCTTTCCAAAATTAGCAGTATGTCCACCAAAACGGCGTTGGTTAATATATCCATTTTGTGTTCGAGAAAATGCTACGCCATCATGTTCAAGCTGAATAACTGTTTTTGGTGCTTCTTTTGCAAGTAGCTTTGCTGCATCTTGATCGCTTAGCCAATCTCCGCCATGAACTGTGTCATAATAATGCCATTGCCATTTGTCGTGCTCTACATTCCCAAGGCTTGCTGCTATACCTCCTTCAGCAGAACCCGTGTGTGAACGCAATGCTGGCACTTTAGAAATCACTAAAATTGATGGTGTTTTTCCTTCTTTTTTCATGCATGCGTATTCTTCGGATTTAATTAATCCTAGTGCTGCAGATAATCCTGCAGCTCCAGCGCCAACAATAATAACATCGTAGTATTCGCTTGATTGCATACTTTTATTTTCTCACATATCTTGTATTGAGCGCGTTATTTTACGCTACTTTTTGCTGTGATAATGTTAAATTTTCTTTATTTTGTACAATAATTCCTTCCAATTCTAGCAATGCAATTTTTCCAGAAATTTCAGCAATAGATGGTATGTAATCTAATTGTTTTTCTTTGTAAGAAGTTTTTATTATTTCGTATATTCTGTCAACATTTGCAAGTTCGTGTTTGCGTTTGCACGTTGTAATTGCGTCGATAATTAGTTTTTGTGTATTGTCATAATTTTTATAGTCTATACTTAATTTTTCTGGTTTAGGTTGAGAATAAGCAAAGTAGTGATGAGATTGAGGAAACAGAATATCTATATCTTGAGTTGAACACAATATTATAGCTTGTGAATCGTGTATTAGCTTGTTGCATCCCGCATTATTAGGCTGATTGATATCTCCTGGTATAGCGTATAGTTCGCGATTTAAATCCGTTGCCCATGTTGCAGTATTTAGCGCTCCGGATTGTAATCTTGCTTGAGCAACTATAATTTTTGATGCTAGAGCTGCAATAATTCTATTTCGCAATAAAAATCTGTGGCCTACTGGTGTTGTATCTGGGCATAGTTCGCTAATACACACTCCGCCTTTTGCAATAATTTGTTCAAAAAGCTGATAATTGCATCTGGGGCCCATATGATTTAATCCTCCTGCAAATACAGCAATGGTTTTTCCTGTAGGCTTATTTTCATCTATATCTTGTGCATCTAATGCGCCCCAATGTGCTGCTGCATCAATTCCGTACGCTCCACCAGAAATAACAGTATGACCTTTCGAAGCGCAATCATAAGCAAATTGATATGCGAGTTCTCTTCCGTAGTCTGTGCAAGAGCGTGAACCAACAATAGCAAGTGGATTATGACATTGTGTTAATGTTTGTGGATTCCCTACGCCCCACAAGCATAAAGGTGGTGAGAAATGACTCTGAAAAGCCAAATCTTGTAATTGTTTCGGCCAATATTTGCTGTGTGGTGCAATAATCCATTGCTTTCCGCCACAAGTGAACCATTGACATAGTGATTCACTATTCCATGTCGGCAAATGCAATAATCGAACGCACCATGTTGAAATAGAATTGTGTAGCACTTCTAAAGATTTAGGCGCATTATTGTTGTGATAACCCCACGCTGTTAAGCCCTTCTTGAAATAATTTTCTAAGAGAGCAAGCTCTTTATGTTTTTTTATGAAACTTAACATTGTAGATACTAATTCTTGATTTTTGTTACGTTTTCTTGAGGTAAAAGTTTTAGAATTGGCATCGTTTTCTTGATCTGCTACTTCACTAATAATTGGAAGTTGCATTTGTTGAGCTGAGCATGCTGATTGTTGTTTCGTATAATTTTTCACAATTGTTTTTAATAGAGAAACAATTTCTTTAGCGCTTTTAGATCCCAATAGTAGTGTGTACATAATTGCATCCGCTCCTTCAAGGCAGAATGTAAGTATTGCACGAGATATTGTTTCTTCGTCTGGTGAAGAAAAATCGCTAGATGTACTAATGGTTTCTTTAGTGTTATCCGTGTTGTTTATGCTCTTAGTATTCATATTCGTGTCCTTAAACTGATAGCTTGTGCAATGTCTGTCATGTCTGGTGAAGTGTGTCCAGAAAGATCAGCAAGCGTCCACGCGAGTCGCAATGCTCTATCTGCTCCGCGCAAACTCAGTTGATGCTTTTCTAATGCACGGTTGATAAGTCCTACAGCTTGCTGTGAAGTGTATTTTCTAAGCCATGTTCCAGATGCTTGTGCGTTGCAATCCCAGCCTTGTTTTATAAAACGGTCGCGAGCAATTTTACGAGCTTCTATTACGTTATCTCGCATTGTTTTGCTATTCAGATACGTGTTTTTAACTGAGTTTTGTGCATTGTCGTGATGATGGTTTGAAATAATAATTCGTTCTACTGGAGGCACATCCATTTGAATATCGATACGGTCAAGAATTGGACCTGAAAGGCGTGAAAAATATCGTGCTCTTTCGCGCTCTTTGCAAGTGCATCGTTCTCCATTTCCGTATGCGTATCCGCAAGGACAAGGATTTGCAGCAACAACAAGCTGGAATTTAGCTGGATAAAGAGTTGTCCCTTTTGAACGAGAAATAGCAATATGCCCTGATTCCAATGGTTCTCTTAGGGTTTGCAATACTCTAGGAGAAAACTCTGGAGCCTCATCCATAAACAGCACTCCGCAATGTGCTCTAGTAATAATCCCAGGTTTTGCAACTCCTGTTCCTCCTCCAATAAGAGAAGCTGCTGAAGCAGTATGGTGAGGTGCTTCAAATGGTGGAATATTGCTAATTCCGTAGTAGGGAAGTGTGCCACAAAGTGAACGAATTGAAGCAACCTCAAGCTGTTCTTGTTCGTTAAGTGGACACATAATGCTTGGTATTCGTGAAGCTAGCATGGTTTTTCCAGATCCTGGAGGTCCAATCATCATCACGTGATGTCCTCCAGCTGCAGCAACTTGTAGAGCCCATTTTGTATGTTCTTGCCCTATTACTTCAGACATATCTCCAATTTCATGTTTTGGTTCAATTTGTAGTGGGGAAGTGCTTTCTTCGTGAATTGACGGATTATAATCTTCTTCTCCATTGTTATAATTTCCATTTCGTTCAAGAACTTGCATATGTTTATACGCAGGGTCTTCTTCAATAAGCTTTAATGATTCCTCGCTCAAACTGCCATGCAATTGCGTCACTAAATCTAAAATATGGTGTATTCCAATAGATTCAATTCCATCTACAAGTTGTGCTTCGGCAAGATTTTCTTGTGGAATAATCATTCGTTTAAAATGCATCTTTTTTGCGTAAAGTGCAATAGGAAGAATGCCTTGAATAGGTAATACTGTCCCGTCAAGATTTAGTTCTCCTAAAATAATTGTATTTTCTAATTCTGTAAGTGGAATATACTTTTCTGCGCTTAGTATGCTTGCTGCGATAGCTAAATCGTATGATGCTCCGCTTTTTGGCATTGAAGCAGGTGATAAGTTTACTGTTACCCTTCCTTCAGGCCATTTGCAATGCAACGCAAAATGAGCTGATTTAACGCGCTCTCTTGCTTCGCTTAATGAAGTGTCAGGTAAGCCGATAATAGAAAAGTTTGGCATATTTCCAGATATAAAAGCTTGCAGCTGAATAGTAAAAGCTTTAAGACCAATAAGCCCTATTGACGTTGCGTTTCCAATATGCATTAGAATGCTCCTTGAACATGCTTGAATTGGATTGATGAATTATCTTCAATTTCTTCCAAAGATTGCAATTCATATGCAGAATCTGGATAAGTGTATTTGTTAATAATAAGAATTGATACAGCGTCAAATCGAATACGGTAATGAGGTATGTCGCTTCCGAATTCTTCCAGCCATTTCATACCAGTTGTACGTAATTTGCTACGTTTTTCTTGAGTAATTGCTTCAAGTGGAGTGCCACAACGTACGCTTCTTCGAGTTTTTACTTCCACGAATACCAATTTTTGTTCTGGAGTAATCATCACCAAATCTAGCTCTCCATTACGGCAATGCCAGTTTTGGTCAATAACGTGCCACCCTTTTTGTATGAGTCGCAAAGCGGCGTATGTTTCTCCCAGTTTTCCCAACTCTTTACTTTCAAGAGAATCATCTTGAAGCTCGTTGGACACTTGTTCAAGTTTTTCTTGCAAAAATACTTGAGCAGTCTCAGCGTCGTGAATCTCGTCAAGCGAGATAATTTCATCGTCAATAATGTGTTTTTGTGTAATCATGCTGCTATTTTCTGTGCTTATTGAGCAGTAATCCAGATTTTTTAAGCATTGTGGATAAAAGCTGCATACGGCGTGTTGTATTAGAAATTCAGTATATTTTCTGTATTTTTCTAAAACAGATTTCGCTATTTTTTGCAAACTGTTAATTCGTTATAGCTAATTTTGATAACCGCAGGTATGTACGAATGAACCATAGTGGCATATTGTCGTTATCACTTAAATAAATATGTAAACAGAAAACGGAAAAGTAAGTGGATGCGCAAAGTAAGCTGAAGCAAACTAATCTACTGTTTAAAAAGTCGCAAAACTGGAGGGGTATTATGAGCGATATTGAAGAAACGCAAGGAAAGTATCATTTTGAAACCTTGCAATTGCATGTTGGCCAAGAGCAGGCGGATCCGGCAACTGATTCTCGTGCAGTTCCTATTTATCAAACAACAAGCTACGTGTTCCATGATTTTGATCATGCTGCAGCTCGTTTTGATTTGCGTGACGCTGGGAACATTTATGGTCGTTTAACGAATTCTACTCAAGATGTTTTTGAGCGCAGAATTGCTGCTCTCGAAGGTGGAACTGCTGCTTTGGCTGTTGCTTCTGGCGCGGCCGCTGTAGACTATGCTATTCGTAACATTACGCAGCAGGGCGATCATATCGTGTCTTCAAAGAATGTGTATGGCGGCACTTATAACCTGCTTCGTCACACTCTTCCTAGAGATGGTGTAACAACCACTTTTGTTGATCCTAAGAATCCTCAAAACTTCGAGGATGCTATTCAACCAAATACAAAGCTTGTGTACTTTGAAACTTTTGGTAATCCTAATGCTGATTTGCCTGATTTTGAGGCTATTTCAGAGATTGCGCATCGACACAACATTCCTGTTTTTGTTGACAACACTTTTGCAACTCCATATCTTTTCCGTCCGCTTGAGCATGGTGCAGATATTGTAGTTGAGTCTGCTACGAAATTTATTGGTGGTCATGGTACAACTCTTGGTGGCATTATTGTTGAAGGCGGCAATTTTGATTGGGCTAAAGTCCCTGGAAAATTCCCAACTCTTACAGAAGCTGACCCAAGTTACCACGGTTTGAACTTCTATGAAGCTTTAGGACCTGTGGCTTTTGTGACGCGTATTCGTGCGATTATTTTGCGCGATACTGGTGCTTGCATTAGCCCATTTGCAGCATTCTTGCTTTTGCAAGGCACGGAAACCTTGAGCTTGCGTGTTGAGCGTCACGTTGATAATGCGTTGAAGGTTGTTCAATATTTGCAAACTGTGCCAGAGGTTGAATCTGTAAGTCATCCTTCTATTGAAGGTCGTTCTGATCACGAGCTTTATAAGCGTTACTTCCCGAATGGTGGAGGCTCTATTTTTACGTTTGATATTAAAGGTGGAAGGGATGCAGCTCGCGTATTTATTGACAATTTACAGCTTTTCTCATTGCTTGCAAATGTTGCTGACGTGAAGTCATTGGTTATTCATCCTGCATCTACTACGCACTCTCAGGAAACTCCTGAAGAATTGGAAGATCAAGGCATTCATGAAGGCACTATTCGTTTGTCTATTGGAACTGAACATATTGACGATATTCTTGCTGATTTACAGCGCGGGTTTGATGCAGTTCGTAAAGCAGGACTTGCTTAAATAGAAAAGAGAAAGCAAAGCAAAAATTATTAATTAAAAATATTCCTGAAGATCCATTACCGTTTTATTCGGAGCGCATATTGTATTTGTATGTGCTCCGATTTTTATACATTTTGTAAATTTGTGCATCATACTTTAGGATGAGATGCTGATTTTTTCTCAATAATTTCCGCCTTACGTACGATGGTAATCAGCTGTATTTTTCCGTAAATTTAAGTATTAGCAATAGATAACTATGCGATTACTACTTTTTAAGAAAAGGAGCAGTTATGAACAGTCCGTACGAAACAAGCTCATATGAGCAAGAAAATGCTTTAGATTTTAGAGCAGATTTTAATCAAAATTTGATTGGTGAGACTGCGGTTGCAGCTTTGCATGTTGTTAAAGATTTTGGCAAGGGTGCAGGCATTGTTCACGCTTTGCGAGATGTAAGCGTAAGTTTTGAACGCGGCAAGTTTACGGCGATTATGGGTCCTTCTGGTTCCGGAAAGTCAACTTTAATGCACTCTTTGGCTGGTCTTGACAGCGTTAATTCTGGAAAAGTTTTGGTAGATGGCCTAGATATTACAGGCATGAGCGATAAGCAGCTTACGCTTATGCGACGCGAAATGGTTGGATTTATTTTCCAAAGTTTTAATCTTCTTCCAATGTTTAGTGCTGAGCAAAATATTCTTATGCCTCTTACTTTGGCAGGCAAAAAGCCAGATAAGCAATGGTTTAATACTTTGGTTAATACTTTTGGCTTGCAAAATCGCTTAAAGCATAGGCCTGCTGAGCTTTCTGGAGGTCAGCGCCAACGCGTTGCGATTGCTCGAGCTTTAATCTCTAAGCCTTCCGTAGTTTTTGCAGACGAGCCTACCGGAAATCTTGACTCTGCTTCCAGCTCAGAAGTTTTGCATTTCTTGAAGAAGTCCGTAACTGAGCTTGGTCAAACTGTGATTATGGTTACTCACGACGCTGTTGCAGCCTCTTACGCGGATCGAGCAATCGTGTTTGCAGATGGCCAAATCGTTGAAGATGTGCAAAATCCTACTGCGGAAGGTATGAGCAAGATGCTTATGGAACGCAGCGAGGCTGGTATTAGTAATCAGTCTGCTCAATTGCAATAAAAGGTGGTGAAGTTAGAATGTGGAAAATCGCGCTAAAACTTATGCGTAAAAGCGTGCGCATGCTAATCGCCTCTGGAATTGCAATTCTTATAGGCAGCATGTTTATGAGCGCTACTTTGCTTTTTGTAAACAGTGTTGACGACTTGATGGTTCGCAATGCAACGGAAGAATTCCATAGCGCAAATTATGCAATCTCAGCTAAAAGCTCTAACAGTTCTCCGAATAGTGGAATTCATTATAAAGACCTTCATTTAGACGAAATATCGAAGATGCCTGGTGTCAACGGTATTCGTAGTGACGATGCGACTGCGCTTGTAGGAGTAGAAAAAGGTGATAAATCAGTTACAAGTATTGCTTGGTCTAGTGGTTTGTATGGAAATCTTCCTGTGTATAAATCAACAGAAGGTAGAGATCCGCAAAAAATAGGCGAAATTACGCTTATTAAAAGTATTGCTAAATCCATACATGCAAATATTGGCGATACTATAACCTTGGTTAAAGTAGATGAAGCTGGCGGAAATAAAGAAAAATCATACGATGTTCGTGTGGTTGGTCTTGTTGACGATGGAGAACATTCTCAAATACCAATTTCAAATCGCGGCACGTATCTTGGTGGCATAACGAATGATTTTTGTGCAAAACTCAACAATCTTAAAAATTTTGACAATCAAGTTGTGCAAAGCAAAGTATACATGAGTATTGATGAATCTAAAATAAACGATTTATCTCCTAAGATTAACGCTTTGCTTCCAGAGCAATTTTCTCTTATGTCTAGGCATGAAGTTGGTGTAAGAGCTGTTCGAAGTGTGTCAAACGGCACAAATTTTGTGACTATGTTCTTGCTATCGTTTGGTGTTCTAGCGTTGCTTATTTCTTCGCTTGTTATAGCAAACACATTCCAAGTTTTGGTTGCTCAACGCAGACGCACTCTTGCGATTTTGCGCGTAATCGGTGCACAATCGCATCAGCTTTATACAGCAGTTTTGCTTGAAGCTGCAATACTTGGAGTTATTTCTGCGGCTATTGGCGTGCTTTGCGCAATAGGATTTATGGGCGCAATTAGTAACTTGAATATTAATTCTGGACCATTATCTAAAATTCCTTTGATTGTTTCACTTCCGGCGATTGTGTGGCCAATAGTAATTGGCGTGATTGTAACAGTTCTTGCATCTATGGGTGCTGCGCGATCTGCTACAAAAGTAACGCCTATGGAAGCGTTGCGACCAATGGATTTGATGAAAGATAAGCGTGCAAGCATTATTCGCGCTGTTTTTGGCGTTCTATTTATTGTTGTAGGTATTTTATTTACGGCTTTAAGTTCTACTTCTTTGGCAAGCATGATTGCTCAGCAGTCACCTAATGCTGGTGCTGACTCTTGGAGGACTTTGATTGGAGCAGTTTTTGGATGCGCGCTTGTGTTTATTGGAATTATTATTACAGCAACATTCTGGATGCCGTTTGCTATGAAGGCAACTGGCGCAGTTATGGCACTTTGTGGGCCTGCTTCTAAAGTTGCTAACGCAAACGTGCAACGAAACCCTAGAAGAGTTGCAGCAACTGGAACAGCTTTGCTTATTGGCGTAACTCTTGTTTCAACAGTAGTAACTGGCGCAATCTGCGGTAAAGCAACTCTTAAAGGTGTTGTTGATGACCGTTACAGTGTTGACATTATTATTCAAGGCAAGAATGTTGATGAATCTTTAGCTGCCGACATTTCAAAGATTAGTGGAATAAAGTATACTGAGTTGCTTCCTGCAGTTCCTATGACTTTTAAGAACGCTAAGGGCAAAACTGAGTACGCTATGGCAGCTGGAGTTGATAATGTAAATCAACTTAGAAATGTAATGCACACTGACCTTGATGGCGTTAATATAAACAAAGATTCTGTGCTTTTGCCTAAGTTTAATGATGAAGGTGGAGAGCCTTTTGATCTTAAAAAAGGAAGTCTTAATCTGCAGGCTTATGTAGAAAAGTACAGTTCTGGTGAAACAGACAGTGATAATATTACGCCATTTACTGGCATGAATACAGACTCTAGTAATAACGATAAGAGCATTACTGTAAAGCAAGTTCAGTTTAAGAAGTATCGAAATGTTGGTGTGTATTCAAATAATACTGCTTTTGTGAGCAAATCCTACTTCAATAGCTACCTTAAGCCCACAACACATATGCTGCTTATTTCGGTAGATTCTAGCAAAGCTAATCTTATAGATATTGTTAAAAACATTCGAAATGTTACATCTAGTTATGCGGAGGTTATGGCTGCTGGAAGCGTGTTCCAAAGAGCCCAGTGGGAGAGTGCTATCGACGTAATGATGATGTTGCTTGTTGGCTTAATAGCAGTAGCTGTTGTGATTGCTTTAATAGGCGTTGCAAACACATTAAGCTTGTCTGTTATTGAGCGAACCAAAGAATCTGCAACTTTGCGTGCAATAGGCATGACAAGGGGTCAGGTTAGAAGGTCTCTTGCGTTGGAGGCAACGTTAATTTCCTTAACAAGCACTGTTTCTGGATTGGTTATTGGAACAGCATTTGGTTGGATTGGATCCTACATGGTATTTAGCGTAATTGGCAAAGTTCCATTTGTAGTTGATTGGACTATTTACGCGGTTCTTGCTCTCATCGCTTTGCTTGCAGCGCTTCTTTCCAGCGTGCTTCCAGCTCGTAGAGCAGTGAAGTCTTCGCCAGTAGTTGCGCTTGCGGAGGACTAAATTTCGTAAGAACATATGTGAAAAGATAGTCTGTAGAAGTTAAGTTGCAGAAAAAATAGAGATAGTGCCGGTATGTAAATTTTACTTATCGGCATTATCTTTTTCTTAGGCTTTTTCGACACTCTGAAAAAATTTGTAATATTGTTATTATTTTTTTATTAAAACGTGCGTATAATTATGCGACTAGCATAATATTATGTAAAAAAAGAGCATTTTTTATTAGTAATATTCAAAAATAATACGATTATTATTCATCATGACAAGTTTTATCGGAAATATTCCGAATAAATGGCATTGAAAATGTATTTATTTCTTTGTTATGCTCAAAATGACTGCTGACATAAGTTAGACATGAAGGCCGCTACGAGCAAGGAGTAACAAATATGGTAACGGTCAAGAAAAAATCTGCCGCAGCAATCGCAGGATTTGTTTTGTTCCTGCAAGGTCCAATGCCAGCATGGGCGCAAGAAGCTGCTGAGGTTGTACAAAATACGCAAGCTCAAACAGAGGTGACTGCAAAAGCATCTACTGAAAATAAATTATTGCAAGTTGAGCATAACATTGAAGAATTAAAGTCTAAAATTGATGAGCAAACTAAAAAACTTGAAGATGTAGTAAATAAGTTAAATAAGACTATAGAGAATATTAATACTTTTACAAAAGGTATTGCTAAAAAAGAAAAAGAACTTGATGGAATAAATAAAGTTATTGGAACTGATTTAGCTCAAGCACAAGCTGTTCTAAAAGATCTTAAGAAGAAAAAGCAGCTAAAAGAAGTAGAACTTAAAAGTCTTGAGATTCAGAAAGAACAGTCTAAAGATAATTATGAAAAATCAAAAAATGAATTAGATTCTCTTATTTCTCTTGAGAGTGAAGAATCTTCTAAGAAAGATTCATACGAGAAAATATATAAAAACTATGAGAATAAGATGCAGAATCTTAATTCAGACATTAAAGTTCTTTCTGAAGAAATAGAAAAGGATAGAGCTGCTCTGCTAAAACTTAGTGCTAAAGTAGATGAAGATGCGAAAGCATTGGAAGATGCAGAGCATCAAGATAATGCAGATTTTGATAAATTGCGTTCTAATCTTGAAAATGCTGACAAAGAGTTTAATTCTTTAAATCAGGAAATTGGTGTAAAGAAACTTAAGCTTAGCGATATGAATTCTTCTTTAACTCAGCTTGAGCCTAAGTTTAATGAAGCTGTAAAGTCGTTCGAAGAACAATCTAAGCAGCTTGAAAGTATTAAGCAAGATTTAGACATTGCAAAACAAGATACAGAAGATAAGCTTAAAGATTTGAATGATAAGACTAGTTCTATTGAAAACATTAAAGAAGAGCTTTCTGCAATAGAAGTAGATATCAACAGTTATGAGCTTTCTAATAATGAATCTGAAAGAAATAAAAAGATTGAAGGTTTGCGAACAAATATTGCTGTACTTAAAGATCTTCTAAAAAATTTCCAAGTTCAAAAAGTAGACAATGAAAAAGCAAAGAAGAATTTAGAAGATACTTTGAATGATCTTAAGAATCAGCATAGTCTTGCATTAGCTGAACTTGACGCTTTGAAAGCTTCTCAATCGGAAAAGAAGAAGAGCTCTGAAAGTGACTCTACTTCACCTGTTCCTAAAAGAAATAATTCTGATTCTCAAACACAATCTAATGATTCTGAAAGAAGAATTGCTCCTAATAATCCGCAATCTTCTGTAAATTCAAAAGATAATGCTGATTCTTCTATGCATCCTAAAGTTTCTACTCCTTCTGATGTAGAAACTTCGGGAGCGCCTTCTGTAAAGCATTCTGGAACTTCTTCTAAAACTCCTTCTGAAGCGCCTTCAAGTGCGACTAAAGAAACCTCTTCTTCTAGTGAAAGCTATGTTCCTCCGGTAACTGCTGTTGAAGAACAGAAACAGAATGAGAATATTTCTCAGGAGCAGCCTGCAGCTCAGTCTTCTAATCCTGTTCGTACTGTTGCAGTAAAGGATATTGTTTCTGAAGATGCTGCAGATAAGCAGTCAAAGCCTGTTGAAAGCAAGACTGTTGAATCTGCAAAGCCTTCTGCAAAGACTTCTGAATCTAATGTGGCTAAAGAAAACGCTAAAACTGCAGAAAGTACTGAAACTGCCGAAAATGATGATGTTCAGGATCGTCCTGCTAACGAAACTGACGAAAAGATTTCGGATACAGTAAGCGAAAAGCCAAAAACTCAAGCTAGTGCTACAAGCGAGAACAAGTCTTCTGGCAATATGCTTAGCAATATAATGTTGGGTGTTTTGGGTGTGCTAACTATTTCTGGAGCTGCTGCTGCCGGCGTTACTGTTATGCGTCACCGTCGCCTTCCGAGAGCATAAATTAAAAAACTACTCGGTACGTTGATAATCTAAATTTGCGGCTATTTGTGTCTATGCATAAATAGCCGCAGATTTATATGCTTACGGCTTAACTAAGCCATTTTCATAAGCGAAAACTACAGCCTGCACGCGGTCTCGAGCACCGATTTTTCCTAAAATATGCGCAACATGAGTTTTAACTGTTGGCAAACTAATAAATAGTTTGTCAGCAATTTCCTGATTTGAAAGTCCGTGAGCAATTTCAACAAGAACTTCGCGTTCTCTATCAGTAAGTTCTGTAATAGCTGAATTTGTGTACGCGCAGCTTTGTGTTGCTTGCGCAGCCGGATTTGCTTGTACATCGTAACTTTCTTGTGCAGCGTAATTCGCAGTGTAATTCGCAGCACTGTTTTCTGTAGTATTTGTTGCTACTTTGCCTTGCTGAATCATATTTTCAATCAAACGCTTCGTAGCAGTCGGAGCAATAATTGCGTTTCCTTGATACACTGTTCGTATTGAATTAAGCAAAGTTTCAGGTTCAGTATCTTTCAAAAGGAACCCAGAAGCACCAGCATGAATTGCAGCCATAACATATTCGTCTAAATCAAAAGTTGTTAGAATAATAATTTTAGTATTTTCGTTAGTTTTTTGCTGCAGAATTTTGCGAGTTGCTTCCAATCCGTCCATTACAGGCATGCGAACGTCCATAAGAATAATGTCTGGATTTTGGCTTTTAGAAAGCTCCACAATTTGTGATCCATTAGAAGCCTGAGATACAACGTGCATATCTTGCTGCGAATTTATTACCATCGCAAATCCTGCTCGCACAAGCTCCTGATCGTCTGCTATTGCAACGCGAATTACTTCATTGTTTTCCATATTTTCCATAGTATCAACTTACTATTGCTTATTTAATGCGTTGTGTTGAATTTGCTCATCAAGTGGGGCAGCAGGGCGAATAGCAATCTCAGTTACATTCGCAGCATTATTTGCTGAATGAACGCTTGAACCTGTTTCTCGCAAAACTCCAAGCAATTTTCGCATATATTTCAGTGCCGAACGACCTTCATCTCCAATATTTTTAAAGGCTTTACTAATTTCTTCACTTTGTTCCTGTGATTGCTTTGGTTCTGATAACTTTCGATTTTCTGCATTGCTATTTGTTTTTTCGTATTTATTTAGCATATCAATTCCGCTATTTGCGGCATCGATTACTTTATGCAATGTAATAGCAACTTTTTGCTGAATATTTGAGCTAAGTCGTTGCCTTTCTGCGTTAGCTGCAAGTACTTCTAGCTGTTTTTGCTCTTGCTCTAATTCTGTTCTGCGCGCTTTTAGAATCAGCAAATTATTGTCATCGTTTCTGCGGGAATAAGCAAATGCAATGGCCGCAAAACAAATTAACGCAACTATAAAACCAAAAACTAATCCAACGGACGCAAATTGCATAAAGTCATAAAAATTGGTTGTGGCAATATTTGATGTAAAGAATCGTATTGGAGTTTCAGTTTGTGGAATATTTTTTGATGAAATACCAATTTTTACGGCGAAAATAGCAGATTCGGCAAGCACTACTGCGCTAACCCATTGCCATGCGCGTTTTTTACCGTAGAGCACAGCAGCGTAAATAATATTTGGTATGAAAAAATTAGCGAATAAAATATTCGGCAAGAGTATAAGCTGTATTGCAGAAAATACTGCTGCAACAATTGCGCATGCGGTTGGAGCTTTTCTGCGAAACATGAATGGCACCATGGTTGTAAGAGTAAATACTTTATAAAGTATTTGTAATGAAAGCGAGTTGGAATATTGTGAAGACATTCCAACTCCAACAATAAAATCGTAGGTTGGCAGAAAGAGCATCATAACAACCCAAGGTAATGCATAAATAATGTCTCCAATAAGCCAATGTTGTTCAAACCATTGTGATACTTTCTCAATCCTATTTTTTGAAGTATTTGCTTCTGGTAAAACGTATGGCAAAACGTTTGTCGAAACTTCCGATGATGTTGAAACGTTTGCATTTTCCGGTTTTGTTTGTGCTTCTGCTTGATTATTAACTTTTGCATTCTTATGAGTAACGTTATGAATACTATTTAATACAGAAGCAGTACTGTTTGACTGGTCTGCGCTGTAGGAATATGGAATAAAAGCAACAATACTAAACGTTCCATCATTCATTTTTCCGTAATCAAGCGTTCCGTGAAGATTTTCAAGTCGCTCTTTCATACCAATTAAGCCATAACCGTTTTTATGTTGCGCATTGCTATTTTGCGTTTGGTTAGCTTCGGTTTTGTGTATTTCATTCGTGATTTTTAGTGTTAAGCCTTGGTTCTTCCACTGTTCATGAATGTTTATTTTAACGCCATCTCCTGCGTGCTTTCGAATATTAGTAAGAGATTCCTGAACAACGCGGTATGCAACGGTTTGTGCGTCAGTGTTAAACCTATTTTGAGAATTTATGCCATCAACAGTATGCCAAAAAATATTTTTAGGAGATGCAATTTTTGCTTGCTCAATAAGCGAAGGTATGTGATTGAAATCCAACTGACCCGATGGAGCGTCTGTTAAAGCTTCTAGAAGTCGGCGCATGTCATGAACGGCGCGCTCGGCTTCGTTTTTAATAATATACATTGTTTTTTTAGCAAGAGAAATATCTTTGGTTGCTGCATAACGACCACCATCTGCTTGAACAATAATAATAGAAAGCGTGTGGGCAACAATATCGTGCATATCTCTTGCAATTCTTGCGCGCTCTGCAGTAACAGCAATGTGTTGAGCTTTTCGGCGGTACGCGCGAATAGCATTATTGTGATCTTGCAAAAGTTGAATAGTATGCACGTGAGTGCGCTGCCAGTAGCCAATAATAACCGTAATAGTAGTAATAATAATCGCAAAAATTATTGAAGGAATTGCAAAATTAAGTATATTTGAAACGCAATTTTTTATGTTACTACTATTTATATGTTGTACACTACAAGTATAACTAGCTTTTGAATGATTGTTGCCATATATTGGCCCCATTACGATATTCCACGATATTATTGCGTAAGATAATACTGTTGTTACGTAAGCTGCAATAACAAAAGCTTTTGAATGTTCTGGATTTCCGCGCGCAATAGCATTAACAAGTAGCACGAAACCAAAGAAATCAGCGAAAAGTTGAGTAGAGCCAAATGCTACTTGCACAATGCAAATAACAATAAAAATAGTAGCCGATTGTTCAGGCCATAGTTTTTGGACTGAAAGTAGTAATGCAACAACAATATTGATAAGCGTTACTGTAATAAGCGAACCTTGAGTCAAAAAGCCATCAACGTTGCTTATAACGTAGCGATCGCTTGAAAGCATAAAAAGAATAAACGGAATAATACCCCACAATATATCGTTTAGCGTAAGTTCAGTGCGTAAGCGTTGTATGCAACTGTTAAACGTGTGAGATATTTTCATATTTACTAGGCTAGTGCATAGTACTTTATAGAACAATCAAACTTGAGTATGATTTATAAATAGAGTGTGTAATTGATAGTTGCAATGTAGCACGAAAATAAAGAAAGGGATGGCAAGATGGCATTGCTTACAAGCTATTATGTTCCGGGATTGCACATTGAAGAACGAGCGATTGATGTGCCGCTTGATTGGGAGGGTAACACTCCGGGTGGTGCTATCAAAGGTGAGACTATTCGCTTATTCTGCAGAGTAGTTTGCGCTCCTGAGCATGTGCATGACGATTTGCCGCTGCTTGTGTTCTTGCAAGGAGGCCCAGGCGGGCAGTGCCCACGTCCGCTTTCACCTTCTAGCGATGGTTGGATTCAAGAGGCTATTAAGCATTTTCGCGTAGTTTTGCCGGATCAGCGCGGTGTTGGACGTTCCTCAAGGATAGATGCTTCAACCATGAAGCGTATGTTGGATGACGGCGTTAGTGTTGAGCGTCAAGCATGGTATTTGAAGCGTTTCTTAGCTGATTCAATTATTCGCGATTTTGAGCATTTGCGACTTACTGAGTTTGATGCGAAGCCGTGGGTGTCTTTGGGACAAAGCTACGGCGGTTTCCTTACGCTTACATATTTGTCACTGTTCCCGCAAGGATTAATTGCAAGCTTCACAACCGGCGGTATTCCTCATGTTCCGGCGAATGCGCGTGAAGTTTACGAACACACGTTCCCGCGTATGGCTCGCAAAACAGAGCAATTCTATGAGCGTTATCCGCAGGATGTGGCTCGCGCCGCTGCTATTGCAGACCGTATTGCTCAAGGAGACGTTATGCTTCCAAATGGCGAAAAACTTACGGTTGAACGATTCCAAATGTTGGGCTCTTCCTTTGGTATGAAACCAAGTTTTGAGCGAGTGCACTGGCTTCTTGATTCTGCGTTTGCAGATGGTGATGGTTCCTTGAAAGCATTTAAGCACGGCGGAGGAGCTTCTGCAGGTAGCTTAAGTGACGAATTTGTGTACGGTGTCATGGATTCTACAGCTTCTAGTCCACTTTATTGGCCGCTGCAAGAATTTATTTATGCTGACGGTGAATTGGAACACCCAATTTTGTGGGCTGCTCAACAGGTTCGAGAAACTATGCCAGAGTTTTCTGGTTCTGCTCGTCCTCTTCTTTTCACTGGCGAAGCAATGTTTCCTTGGATGTATGATCAAGAGCTTGCTTTGCAACCATTCCTTCCAGCTGTTGACTGCTTGATGAAAGATAAGCAGTTTGGCAAAATTTACGATCAAGATCAACTTGCTAATAACGAAGTTCCATTGCAATCTGCAGTTTACTTTGATGACATGTACGTAGATTCTGGTCTTCAGCTTGACACTCTTTCTCATATTGCCAACTCTCACTATTGGACGACGAATGAGTTTGAGCATGATGGTTTACATGGAGATATTGTTTTCCGTCATTTGTTTGATGAGGCGTTGAATCGCGGCGATTTAGAGGGAATTTACAAGAGATAAGCCGTATACAAAGGTAATAATTTTTTAATATGCGCAATGATTATAGTGCACTCTTTGCTATGCTATACATCTGTTTGCTTAGTAATGAGTGCACTACTGTTTTATCAATGCGCTAAAGGGGGGCATGTATGGGTACTTGTGTATCTGGAACTGTTGGTTTTATAGGCTATGGCAATATGGCACAAGCAATCGCTAAAGGTGCGCTGAATGCAGGAGTATTGCAAGGTGAAAATATTGTTGCGTGCGCGCATAATTTTGAAAAACTCGAGCGTAATACTTCACTAATTGGCGCTCGCGCTGTGCGTACTGCTCAAGAAGTGTGTGAAGCAAGTGATGTGATTATTATTGCTGTAAAGCCGTATCAGGTTGCTGAAGTGCTTAAGCCAGTTTGTGAAGTTATTAATGAACGAGGTATTGCTGTTATTTCCGTTGCAGCCGGTTGGACGCTTGAGCGTTACATGGAACTGCTTGGCAAGAATGCTCATGTTCAGTGCATTATTCCGAATACTCCTATTGCGGTCTGCCAAGGCGTGACTTTAGCTGAAACTACTCATACGCTTAGTGATAGTCAACTTTCAATGTTTAGTGCTTTATTTGAGCCAATTTCTTTGGTAGAGCGAGTGAATAGTGATCATATGAATATTGCAATGTGTATTTCTAGCTGTGCTCCAGCTTTTACAGCAATGTATATGGAAGCGTTGGGCGATGCTGGTGTGAAATATGGTTTGCAACGTGATTGTGCTTACCGTTTGGCTGCAAAAATGATTGAAGGAGTAGGTGCGTTATATATGGATTCGCGCACTCATCCAGGGATTATGAAAGATGCAGTGTGCTCTCCTGGAGGAACAACTATTCGTGGCGTTGCTGAGCTAGAATCTCGCGGATTTAGGGGAGATGTGATTGCTGCAGTTGATGCTATTGAAAATAAATAGTAAATAAAATCAAGTTGTGTCGGCTTTCCCGGCGCTGGTCTAAACTAGGTAAATATGTCTTTAACTATTGGAATTGTTGGATTGCCAAACGTTGGTAAGTCCACTATGTTTAATGCTTTAACTCGCAACAACGTTTTGGCGGAGAATTATCCGTTTGCAACTATTGAGCCTAATACTGGTATTGTTCCGCTTCCGGATCATCGTCTTCCAGTTTTAGCTAAATTAGTTAATACTGAAAAGATTGTTCCAGCAACAGTTACTTTCGTTGATATTGCAGGAATTGTTAAGGGTGCCTCCGAGGGTGAAGGCTTGGGCAATAAGTTCCTTGCTAATATTCGCGAAGCAGACGCTATTTGCGAAGTTGTTCGCGCGTTTAATGACGACGATATTGTGCATGTTAACGGGAAAGTAGATCCTGCTGACGATATTGACACGATTAATACTGAGCTAATTCTTGCCGATATGCAAACTATTGATAATGCTTTGCCAAAGCTTGAAAAAGATTTGCGCGGTAAGAAAGTTACGCAAGAATACGTAGACGCTGTAAATAAAGCTAAGGAAATTCTTGAATCTGGCAAAACTATTGACCAGGCTCATAACGAAAAGCTTATTGATAAAAACGACGTGTATGATTTGCACTTGCTCACTGCTAAGCCATTTATTTACGTGTTTAACGTGGATGATTCGGAGTTGGCTGATGAAGATTTAAAGTCTAAACTTTCTGCATCTGTCGCTCCTGCAAAAGCAATATTCCTTAATGCTCAATTTGAGTCCGAACTTACTGAGCTCGACGAAGCAGATGCTCGTGAAATGCTTGAAGATGCTGGTTTGAAGGAATCTGGTTTGGATCAGCTTGCTCGCGTAGGATTCGATATTTTAGGTCTTCAAACCTATTTAACTGCCGGTGTTAAGGAAGTTCACGCCTGGCAGATTCATAAAGGCTGGACTGCTCCACAAGCTGCTGGTGTGATTCACACTGATTTTGAGCGTGGATTTATTAAGGCAGAAATTGTGTCATATGATGATTTTGTTGCTGCTGACGGTTCTATGGCAAAAATTAAGGAAGAAGGAAAGCTTCGTCTTGAAGGTCGCGACTATGTGATGCAAGACGGCGATATTGTTGAATTTAAGTTCAACGTATGAGATTGTTTGCGAAAATAAAAGCAGTATGATTCATATTTAATATTGCTGAATTAATAAGTGAAAAATATTGCTTTTTGCGCGTTGCATCTAATAATTTCCTGCTAAACTATTGGATGCAACGCTTTTGCATTTATATAGGAGACATAATGCAGTTTATTCGTAACATAATGAATGACATTAAAAAGTGCATTCGCATTGCTGCGAAAATGCGCAACTGGTGGAGGAGAAGCTCTAAAGCTGCTCGTATTACGTCTTCTGTTTTATTAGCTTCTTTGCTGATTGCATGGTTGTGCTTTATTATTTTCGAAACTGTTAATATGGTTTCTTACTCGTCTAGATACAGCGCAAAATTGCAGAATTCTGTATTAATTCAGCGCGAAAAAAATGCTTATAGTGACAATCTTGGTAATAAAGACAATGAGGTTGCTGATAATAAGTCGTTTGAAAAATATTTCGATAAATATTGCAAACAAAAGTTAGATAAATCAACGGTTAATCATGTTTTTTGGAAACATCCTACTGGTGGTGAATATCCAAATCTTTCAGGGGTTAAAGTTTCTGACTTAAAAGTTAATGTGGACTTAAAAAAGCAACGAGTGCATATTCTTGCCAATGGTAAAACTGTATATACAATGATTATGAGTTCTGGAATGGATGATTCCACTCCTCATGGTGATTATCGCATTAATATGCGCGGAAAACATTTCTTTAATCATGAGGAAAAAGTTGGTGCTGATTATTGGGTTGGTTTTATTGGTGGAGAATACTTATTCCATTCGGTTCCAACGCGCTACAACTT
Organism: Gardnerella sp. DNF01189; assembly: GCF_049244195.1. Taxonomy (NCBI): domain Bacteria; kingdom Bacillati; phylum Actinomycetota; class Actinomycetes; order Bifidobacteriales; family Bifidobacteriaceae; genus Gardnerella; species Gardnerella sp. DNF01189. The sequence goes on from NZ_CP058385.1 coordinate 265,084, forward strand.
TGGTGAATATATTCCGTCGGAGGGCATGAAACTTGGTAAGCCTGCTTCGCATGGTTGTGTGCGTTTAAGTGTTGCGGATGCCAAATGGTTTTATAAAAATATTCCTGATGGAACGGCTGTGCATATTAGATAGATTTTTCAAGAATACGCGAAAATAAATTATCGAGAATATAAAATGAGGATCTTCAAACGAAGACCCTCATTTGTTAAGCAAAACTATTCTGTAATGTTTTATTTAGAAGAACAGTACTGCAGCTGCATAAGCCAAAGCAACTAAAACAATAGAAGCTAGGAAGCTTGCTGCAAATGCTGCGCGACCTTGCTTGAAAATAGCTCGGAAGTTTACGTTAATTCCAAGTGCAGCCATAGCCATGCCAAGGAAAACGTATCCTGCTTCTACAAGAGTTGATGCGTGTGCCGCTACGAAAGGAACGTAAGTTCCAATAACAGATGCTGCAATAAAGCCAAGCATAAACCATGGGAAGCTAATCTTATGCTTTCCGCCATTTTCAACTTTGCTATGACGAGCATTCCACCAAATTGCAATAAAGATGGAGACTGGAACGAGCATAAGAACTCGCGAGAGCTTCATGATTGTTGCAACATCGATACTATTGAACGCTCCGCCAGCTGCAACAGCATGTGCAATTTCGTGAAGTGATGCACCTGCTGTAATGCCAAGCTGCTGCTTAGTCATGCCAAAGTTAGGCAGGATGAAAATTTCAGCAAGAGCGTAAATAGTGCCCATAATTGCAACTGTTGCAACAGCCATAACTTCGTTCTGTTCTTTCTCATCTTCCTCTTCTGGAAGAACTGGCATTGAGCCAGAAAGACCCATAACTGCAGCAGCTCCACAAATACTTGTGCCCCCTGCTGTAAGCATTGCAAGCTGAGGATTTACTTTCAAGAGTTTAGCAATGTTATAAGTTACGCAAACCATTATTGCAACTAACACAGCTGCAATAGGCAAGCATTTAATGCCCTTGGTAAACAAATCATGCAAATTCAGCTTAAATCCGAGGAGAATAATACCTAGGCGAAGAAGTTTGTTTGCAATCAAACCAGCAGCGCTTTTAACGCCTGCTCGCCTTGAATCATTATTCATTTTGTACACGTGCAATGGCAGCTGCAGAGCCATGCCAACAAGCAACGCAATAATAAGAGCACCAAGTAATTGGAAACCTGGGTACTGCTTAAGCCAGCTGCCAATAAAGGAAGCTAGAAGTGTCAATACAGCAATAAGAGCCATATCGATGGTGCAGATTTTCTTTTTCCATGTATCAAAGAAATTAACCATTTAGCCAAGTATTCTCCCATAATCGGACAAAAACGAACATAAATTAAAAAAATTAAGCAAATTTTATATAATTTTGCTGCAAATAAACGCGACACGCCGACATAAAATCACATAATCGAACATAATAACTCAATTTATATCGCAGATATCTTTTGCTAGTAAATAATTCCTTGAAAAAATAAATAAAGCTGCGATTATGGTAAACGTATAAAGGAGATTTTATGAACAAGTGCACTGTGAAGATTAAGCGTGTGTATGAAACGATTAGTGAAGATGATGGTGTGAGAGTCTTGGTTGATAGACTTTGGCCGCGTGGTATAAGCAAAGAATATGCTCATATTGATAAATGGCTTAAAGATATTGCTCCTACTTCGCAGTTACGCAAGTGGTTTAATCATGACCCGGAGCATTTTGAAGAATTTTCACATCGTTATGTTGAAGAACTTGATTCAAATCATGAAGCTGTTGGTGTGATTATGGATTTGTTTAATAAGTATCAAACTATAACTTTGTTGTATGCTGCAAAAAATCCAAAAGTAAATCACGCATTAGTTTTGCAAGAATATTTACAAAAATTACTTGCTTGAGTATGTGTTTACTAATTTTGCGATTGTTTAACTTTGCCTAACTTTAATTATTTTATAAACATAAGTTAGTAAGTATCAACTTTAGTTGGTGTTCATTGCATTCTTTTCAACACGCCGACCTTGCTTGATATTCCAACAAAAATAAAAAACAAAACTGTAATTTTTTTCTTATGCTCGACACTTTCGTTTTGCGACATTAGAATGTCCCTTTGGCATATGGGTCGGTGGTGCAATGGACCTCCCAGAAGCTGCCATCCCAGCGCTCAATGAGTGCTTGTTTTTTAGCGACACTTGTTTTACACAACATTTTGCATAGCTTGTTTTTGCAAGGAGAAGAAATGAATTCATTATTCACGTGGCAGCTTCACGGTAATGGCAAAACGTTAAAGCCTGGTGAAGTTGTAGAGCCAGACGAGCGTTTGACTTGGACTCGTACTGCTGGAATTGGTGCTCAGCATGTTATTGCAATGTTTGGTGCTACGTTCTTGGTGCCTATTCTTACGGGCTTTGATCCATCAACAACATTGATGTTTACTGCTATTTCTACAGCACTGTTCTTACTTATTAACGCAAATAAGCTTCCTAGTTATCTGGGAAGCTCTTTTGGTCTTATAGCACCTGTTATGGCTGTAACAACAGCTCATAAAGGTATTGCAGTTGCAAGCTTTGGCATTATGTGCACAGGTTTGCTTCTTGCTCTTATAGGTGTGCTTGTACATTTTGCAGGAGCTAAGTGGATTGACATTATTATGCCACCTGTTGTAAACGGTGCAATCGTTGCAATTATTGGTTTTAATTTAGGACCTGCAGTTTGGACTAACTTCCAGAAAGCTCCAGATACAGCTCTTGTGACATTAGTTGCTGTAATGCTTATTGCTGTAGTATTTCGCGGTCTTCTTGGTCGTTTAAATATTCTTTTAGGTGTTCTCGTTGGTTACGCTTATGCATGCTTCCAAGGTCAAGTCGATTTTAAAAAGATTGAAGAAGCTTCTTGGATTGGTTTTCCTAAATTCCACACGCCACAAGTTGATTTCTCTGTTCTACTTATGTTCTTGCCGGTAGTACTTGTTCTCATTGCAGAAAATGTTGGTCACGTAAAGTCTGTAGCTCAAATGACTGGTCGCGACTATGACTCTAAGATTGGAACTGCATTATTCGCAGATGGTTTTGGTACAGCTATTGCTGGTTTATTTGGCGGCTGTGGTACCACCACATACGGTGAAAATATCGGTGTTATGGCTGCAACAAAGGTTTATTCTACTGCGGCTTATTGGTGTGCTGCAGCTTTTGCTTTTATATTGAGCCTTTGCCCAAAGTTTGGCGCTGTTGTAAATTCAATCCCAGCTGGTGTTCTTGGTGGCGTGACCACTTTGCTTTACGGCATGATTGGCATGATTGGCGTAAGAATCTGGGTAGAAAACAAAGTTAACTTCGATAAACCAGTGAATATTATGATTGCTGCAATCGTTATGATTATTGGTATTGCTAACTTCCAGTTTGCTATTTCTGGAATTCAGTTCAACGGTATTGCAATCGGAACCGTTGTGGTGTTGGTTGTATACCACTTACTGAAGGCTATTGGAAAGCTTACTGGTACGATTGCTAAAGATGATCCTGATGTTGCCTAGCTTAAATACTCCAATTTGATTTAATTTAATCGCTTTAAGCGCGTTCGCATTAACTTGCGGGTGCGCTTTTTGTAATTAATTTTGATTACATAATATATAGATTGGGAATAATTAGTATAGTATCATTAACCTTATGTTGAAGCTCATCATAGAAGTAATTATTGGCATTATGTGGGTTGTTGCTGGTGCATATATGGCTAAAAATAATAAAAATAGTAAGAGCAGTGCGAGCAATAAAAGTAACAAAAATGTACAGACTATATTCTCAATGATGATGAGAAAGATAACAACAATAAGCTTAAGAATGAAAGAAATTGTTCTATGAAAGTTAATCTGAATTTTGCAAAATTTACTTATACTGCAAAAAAGTGGAAGTGGATTCTTGCGATAGTAGTGTTAATCGTCGCGTTTGCTGTAGCTGCAATATTTGCTCTCGCAAGGTTCATAACTGATTGCATGTGGTATTCACAGCTTGGATTTGAAAGTGTTATTTGGATTCAGCTTGCAGCAAAAGTGGGCGTTTGGGTGCTTTATGCAATATTAATGTCTGCTTTTGGATACTTGTCTGCAGCTTTGGCAATAAAAGCGCGTCCAAGCAATGCAGATGGAACTTATATTCGAATTAAAGGCAATGTTATTGATTTAAAGCAGGGAATTAGTTCAAAGCTTGCTTTGCATGTTGCAGGAATTTTTTCATTGATTGTAGGCGCAGTATTTGGATTTAAATTCTACAATCATTGGGCGCAAATTTTGTTAATGTTTAACGCCCAACCTTTTGGCATTAAAGATCCGCAATTTGGAATTGACAATGGCTTCTATGTATTTGTGCTTCCAGGATTAAGGTTATTTATAAATGCATTTGTGCTTTTATTGGTAATATCTCTTGTTTTCTCTATTATTACGCACATTCTTATGGGAGCAATTCGTTTTAATATGCCTATCGATGGTAAAGGCATATTAAGTATTACAAAACGAGCACGTAGACAAATTTCTGTATGGTTTATGCTTGTGATTTTGACATGGGCACTTCAACAGATTTTAGACATGTTCGCTTTAGTAACTCTTGATGGATCTCGAATTACAGGTGGCTCATACACTGACATGAATGCTGGTGTTCCTGGAAGCATAGCAATGGCAGTGATAACAGTGTTAGTTGGTTCTGTTATTGCATTTTGGTTTATGAAATCTCATGCTTTATCTGTAGAAGCACCAATTTCAGTGCGTTTTAAAACAGCAATTAAGGCATGGAAAACACCAATTATTGCTTTAGTTTTTATGATTGTTTGCTCAATTGTTATATCTTTCGCTTGGCCGGCACTTGTGCAGCGATTTAAAGTTGCTCCTAATGCTCAAGAATTGGAAGCTACTTATATTCAGCGTAATATCGATGCAACAAAGTTTGCTTACGGGCTAAATAACGTAAAGAAAGAATCGTATAACGCTACTTCTAAAGGTAAATCAGGTGCATTATCAAAAGAAGCAGAGTCAACTGCGCAAATTCGTTTGTTAGATCCACAAGTTACGTCTCCAACGTTCCGTCAATTGCAGCAATCGAAGCAATATTACACTTTCGCAGATACGCTTTCAGTTGATAAATACGATATTGACGGTGTAAGTCAAGATACGGTTATTGCTGCGCGCGAGCTTGATTTAGCTGGCAACGATAATCGAAACTGGGTTAATGATCATACAGTTTATACGCATGGCTATGGAATTGTTGCAGCTTACGGAAATAAAGTAACAACAGATGGACAGCCACAATTTATGGAGTATGGTATTCCTGCTCAAGGCAAACTTACTAAGTCACAAAAGTATGAACCGCGTATTTACTTCTCACCAAATGCTCCTGAGTATTCTATCGTTGGTTCTCCAAAAGGGACATCTCCATGGGAGTTTGATTATCCGACTGGCTCTCAAGGTGCTTTAACTACTTTCAAAGGCAATGGTGGTCCAAGTTTAGGAAACTTCTTCTCTAAACTTTTGCATGCAATTAGATTTGAGTCTGATCAGATTCTTTTTTCTGACCGTGTGACTTCTGAATCTCAAATTTTGTATGATCGTGATCCTAAGACACGCGTGTCTAAGGTTGCTCCTTACTTAACTTTGGATGGTCGAGTTTATCCTGCAGTAGTAGATGGTCGCGTTAAGTGGATTGTTGATGGCTATACTACTTCTGATTCTTACCCTTATTCTCAAATGACTGATTTTGGTAAGGTAACTCAAGATTCCACAACAACAACTTCTCATTCTATTAAAGGGTTGACAAATCAGCGCGCAAACTACATTCGTAATTCTGTGAAAGCTACAGTTGATGCTTATGATGGATCTGTTGATTTGTATGTGTGGGATACGAAAGACCCTGTGATTAAAGCATGGCGTTCAATTTTCCCAGGTCATTATCATGACATTTCTAAGATTTCTGGCGATTTGATGAAGCATTTGCGTTACCCAGAAAGCTTGTTTAAAGTTCAACGTCACTTATTAGCAAAGTATCACGTCGATACAGCAAGCCAATTCTTCTCTGGAGAAGACTTCTGGCAGATTCCTGTTGATCCAACTGAATCTCAAAAAGCACAAAAAGAAGATATTTTGCAACCTCCATACTATTTGACTTTGCAAACTGGAGACGCAAAGAAACCAGTATTTTCGCTTGTTTCTACTTATATTCCGGCAGGTAAAAGTACTCGTGAAATATTAACTGGTTTCTTGTCTGTTGATTCAGATGCGGGGGATACTCCTGGAAAGATTGGTCCAAATTACGGTAAGATTCGTTTGCAAGAATTACCTAAAATATCTAATGTTCCAGGACCTGGTCAAGCTCAGAATAATTTCAACGCTAATGCAAATGTTTCTAAAGAATTGAATTTGCTTGAATCCGGTTCTACTAAAGTTAAGCGCGGCAATTTGATTACATTGCCTCTTGGCGGTGGGCTGGTTTATGTAGAGCCTGTTTATGTGCAATCTAGCGGTTCTACTAGCTATCCTTTGCTTAAGAAGGTGTTAGTTGCGTTTGGAGATCAAGTTGGATTTGCAGATACGTTAGATGAAGCACTTAATCAAGTATTTGGCGGAAACTCGGGCGCTTTGGCTGGAGATGCTTCTAATAATTCTTCTTCAAACAATGCTGCTGAAAATAATGAATCTAAGGATGCTGATTCTAAAGAAGGTACTTCTAAGGAAAATGAGTCTACGAATTCAGAAAAATCTCATTCTATGAGCCAAAAAGCTAAAGAAGCACTTAAACGTGCGGCTCAAGCATTAAAAGATTCTGATTCTGCTATGCGATCCGGAAACTGGGAAGCTTACGGAAAGGCACAAAAAGAGTTGAGCGATGCTATTAATGAAGCAATGAAAGAAGAATCAGGTAAGTAAGTAGATTTTCGTTAATATATCAGTTTGTGAGTTACAAAAGTAGCGAATGTTACGTTATTTTCGTTACTTTTGTAGCTCACATGGGCTATTTTAATTCATTTCACAATTGGTTATCTGGATCCTCATCTTCGTCTGCTGAGCCAAGCAGAATTCTTTCACAAACGTTAACGATGCACATAAGAAGCGCAGTAAGAATTATTATTACTATTGTTGCAGAAAAAATAAGTGGTGTTCTAAATGAGTTATAAGCGAATTGAAGCCAAATTCCTAGCCCATCTTTGGCTCCCAAATATTCTGCAGTTGAAGCAGTTCCAAAAACATAAGCTGCACTAATGCGTATGCCACCAAAAATTTGGCGAGCTGCAACTCTTAATTTAACATGCCACAAAGTCCAAGTTCTGCTTGCTCCACAAGTTAAAGCAACATCTGTATAAAAACTTGGAACAGCGTCAAGACCTCGTATAGTTTGCACAGCAATAGGGAACATGCTGAAAACCATTACTATTACAATTTTTCCAGATATTTCAAAACCAAACCAAATCAAAAAAATTGGCGCAATAGAAATTAATGGCATAGTTTGCGCTGCGCATAAAAGCGGGAATAAAGCAGATTTAACAAGCTTACAAACATGGAAAATAACACCTAAAAGAATTCCAACTACTATTGCAATAGAAAAACCGATAACTGTTTCTTGTGTTGTAATTAATGCTGCAGGTAATAGAGTTGGCAAAGAGTCAGCTGTTGATTGAGCAATTGAAGATGGTGTTGGAATCAAATTTTCCGAAATTTTATAATATTCGCATGCGTACTGCCAAAAAACAAGTAAAACTATTACAGAAAATACAGTTGGCAGATATTTAATTAGCATACGTTTAAAACGCGATTGCGTCATGAAAACTCGATTCCTTTCTGTAAATGACTTCGATTGCTGCCCCAACCGAATTATTTAAGACTACAAATAGCATGTACATTCTATTAGAAGCGCACAACTTCTGTGAATTTAATAGTGTACATGATTTTTATTTGTCTCTTTAACCGTGCATAATCTAAATGTTTCGTGAGTCAATGTGTGGCAAACTGTAGCAGGTTGAATCTGCGCAGGGGCATTGAACGGCGCGAGCTAGGCCCTTTGTTACCGTTTTCTGCCGAGTTCGTGTCACTTTCCCAGAAGAACGGTACAAGAAACAAAGTAGGGAACTCATGAATATGCGTATTGTAAAGCGTACTCTTGCGTTTGTTCTTTCTGCGTGCTGCGTATTTTCTTTCTCGGCATGTGGATCTGCAAGTAGTAGTAAGAATGCAAATCTTCGTAAAGTGTCGTTTATGCTATTTTGGGCACCGGATACTAATCATATTGGTATTTATGTTGCTAAGCATAAAGGATGGTTTAAAGATGCTGGATTAGATGTCAATATACTTGCTGTTGCTCAGACTGGTTCGGAACACGCAGTTGATAGTGGTGTTGCTGATTTTGCTCTTAGCACTTTGACAAATGCTGCTGATTTTTCAACAAAGGGAGCAAATCTTGAGCAAGTTATGCAAGTTCAGCAAAAGCCAAGTGCTATTTGGTGTTCACTTGCTTCGAACAATAAAATTCATTCTCCAAAAGATTTTGATGGTCGTACTTTTGCAACTTTTGGTTCAGCTGAAGGTGATGCTGTAATTCGTAGGATGATTCAACACGATGGTGGTCAAGGTAAGTTCGACAAAGTGACTGTTGGAACTTCAACTTTTAGAACTCTTGAATCTGGCAAAGCTGATTTTGGTGGTTTCTACGGCACTTGGGAAGGTGTACAGTCTGAAATGTTTGGGCCAAAGCTTCGCTGCTTCATGGAGGGCGACTACGGTGTACCAGGCCAGCCAGATACTATTGGAATAATCGCAAATAAGCGTACTGTAGCTAAAGACCCTAAGCTTGTTCGAGCATTTGTTAAAGCTGCAAAGCGCGGATATGAGTATGCTTATGAACATCCTGATGAGGCTTCTGAAATTCTTGTGAAAGAAGCAAAAGATGCTAATCTCGACATAAAGTTTGTTCAGCGTAGCATGAAGATGATTGTTGACGGTCAATATTGGGGCAATCGCGCGGATATTAAGAGCGGAAAATTTGTGTTCGGAACCACTGATGTTAAAGGCGCTCAAGCTTACTTTAACTTCTTAAGTAAGGAAGGTGCTTACACTGATTCTAAAGGCAAAGTAACTCATAAAACTCCGCAAGCAAAAGAATTGTCTACTGACGAATTTTTGAAATAAATAACATAATGACTTGAGTCTTGATAGAATAGGCTGAAGTATATAAGGGCGTATCGAGTAGTTGTAATTTTACGTTCAGCTACAATCGATGCGCCCGTTTTGTTGTTTTGCTAAATATTTGAATGGGGAGTGGTCTGCCATGGCATCGGATTTTTGGCTTATTGCTGGCTTGGGAAATCCTGGTACAAAATATGAGGGTACTAGACACAACATGGGTTTTATGGTTGCAGACGTTTTGGCACAACGTTGGTCAGTATCTCTTTCTGATCACAAAGGTTTAGCTAAACTTGGCAAAGGTGTTATGAATCTTGATGGTCGCGTAGCAAAGTTTTTCCTTGCTAAACCGTTGACTTTTATGAATGATTCTGGTGCTGCAGTATCTTCTATAAGCTCCTATTATCAAATAGAACCGGATCATATTGTGATAATTCACGATGATATGGATTTAGATTTTGGACGCATTAAAGTAAAAGCAGGAGGCTCTGCGGGAGGACATAACGGTATTCGTTCTATCGATCGCTCTCTTGGCACTCCTCAATATTCTCGAGTGAGAATGGGTGTTGGTCATGCGCAGCGTGGTGCTCACGCGCACGATAATACTGTCAATTGGGTTCTTGGAGGTTTTGCTGCAGCTCAAAAATCTGATCTTCCAAACTTTTTAGCAGATGGTGCTGATGCTGCAGAAAGTATTATTTTCCATGGATTAGCAGCAACGCAGGAGAAGTTTAATGGCCGCTGATAGCAGGTCTAATATCAAAAACAACAAGAATGATAAGACTGATGATATTTCAGCAATAAGCTTGAGAGATATTCTTAATGATTTATCAACTAAGGATTCACTTTTTAAAGCTTTATCTGAATATAATCTTGATGCGATATCTGATTATTGTTGCGAAAGTGCAAATAAAAATCGTAAAGATTTAGATTCAATAAGTGGAGATTTAACAATTTCTTCTCCTATTGGCATTCGTTCTGCTATTGTTGCTGCATTAGCTAAGAAAAAGCCGGTTGTTGTTATTGTTCCATCGAGTAGAGATGCTGAAGATTTTATTGCATCTGTACGTGATTGGTACGATGGTGATGCTCAAGACGTTGCTAAATTAGAAGCGTGGGAAACGTTACCTCATGAAAGGCTTTCGCCTAGAGCAGATACTGTTGCTAGCAGGATTGCAGTGTTTCGTAGGCTTTGCCATCCTGAAAATAACACATCACTTTTTGGTCCGATTCGCGTGTTGGTTATGCCTGTGCGATCGCTTATTCAGCCTGTAGTTGAGGGCATTGGTGATATAGATCCTCTGTTATTTGAGTGCGGAAAAGAATTAACTCTTGAATATGCTGTGAAACGTTTGGTAGAAAACGCATATAATCGTGTTGATTTGGTGATGGAACGCGGAGAGTTTGCTGTTCGCGGTGGAATTATTGACGTTTTTGCGCCAACGATGACACATCCTGTGAGAATTGAATTTTTTGGTGATGAAATTGATACTATAAAGCAATTTCATGCTTCTGATCAGCGCACTTATGGCAATAATATTGCAAGTATTTGGGCTACGCCTTGTCGTGAGCTTCAGATTACAGAAAAAATTTGCAAGCGTGCGCGTTCTCTTATTGGCTCAATTCCAAATGCTGACGATATGCTTGAATCAATCGCAAATTCTATACCTGTAGAAGGTATGGAGTCTTTGTTGCCTGCACTAGTTGATCGCATGGAATCAGTGCAAAATATGCTTCCAAAGGAATCTGTTATTATTCTATCTGATCCCGAAAAATGCCGTAGAGCTGCAGATGATGTAACTGCTACAGCTAACGAATTCTTAGCAGCTAGTTGGCATGTTGCTGCTTCTGGTCACGGTTCTGGAGCTCCAATAACATTCGATCAAGCTAATTTCTTGGATTTTGATGAAACGATTTCATCGTTAGAATTGTCTAATCATGACGTATGGAAATTAACATCTTTTGGTGTTGACAATCAAATTTATGGAAATATTGCTTTGCCAGCATCGGCGCCACAAGAGTTTCGAGGAGATGAATCGAAAGTTTCTGGCGGCATCACTTCTCTTGTTGACAATGGTTTTGCTGTAACTATTACTGCAGCGGCTTCTGGTACTCTTGCACGCTTGAGGCGCGCTATATATGCGACTGGTGTACATGAATTTACTACAGTGCGCTCAAGTATTTCGGATGGCTTCATTGATAATGTTGCGCGTATCGCGATTCTTACAGAGCGTGATCTGACAGGTAAATCTTCTGCATCAGCTCAACTAAAAACTCCAAAACGCAGGCGCAAAGCAATCGACCTAATGGAACTAAAGCCTGGTGATTTCGTTGTGCACGAGCAGCATGGTATTGGACGTTTTGTTGGCATGAAACAACGTAATATTGCTGTTTCGGGTGGTAGTGCAACTCGCGAATATTTAGTCATTGAATATGCTCCTAGCAAACGTAACGCTCCTAACGATAAGCTTTTTATTCCAACTGATCAGCTTGATTTAGTGAGTAAATATATAGGTGCAGAAATACCAAAGCTTAACAAGCTCGGAGGTTCCGACTGGGCTCAAACTAAAGCAAAGGCTAAAAAGCATGTTCATGAAATTGCTGAAAATCTTATTAAACTTTATTCAGCAAGGCAGCAATCTCGCGGATTTGCATTTAGTAAAGATACTCCTTGGCAAAAAGAGTTGGAAGACGCATTTCCTTATCAAGAAACTGCTGATCAGCTTACAACTATTGATGAAGTAAAAGCAGATATGGAAAACCCAATCCCAATGGATCGCTTAATTTGTGGAGATGTTGGTTTTGGTAAAACTGAAATTGCGTTACGTGCAGCTTTCAAAGCTGTGCAAGATTCTAAGCAAGTTGTTGTTTTAGTTCCAACGACCTTGCTTGTTCAACAGCATTACGAGACTTTTACAAATCGTTTTGAAGGATTCCCTGTAAAAGTTGCTGCAATGAGTAGATTCCAAACTTCTAAAGAGATTGAAGAAACTTTAGCTGGATTGCAAGATGGAAGCATTGACGTTGTTATTGGAACGCATAAGCTTTTGAATCCTAGTATAAAGTTCAAAGATTTAGGTTTGGTTATTATTGACGAAGAGCAGCGTTTTGGTGTGGAACATAAGGAAACGCTTAAAGCTTTGCGCACAAACGTTGACGTATTAAGTCTTTCGGCAACGCCAATTCCTAGAACTCTTGAAATGGCTGTAACTGGTATTCGTGAAATGTCTACTCTTGCAACTCCTCCAGAAGATAGGCTTCCAGTGCTTACATACGTTGGTGCGTATGATAATTCTCAAGTTGCTGCGTGTATTAAGCGCGAATTGTTGCGTGGGGGTCAAGTTTTTTACGTCCATAATCGTGTTGAAGATATTAGTTCTGTTGCAAGTAAGATTCAGGAGCTTGTGCCAGATGTCCGTGTTGCTATTGCTCATGGAAAAATGGGCGAGAAGCAGCTCGATGCTGTTATTCGTGATTTTTGGCATAGAGATATTGATGTGCTTGTTTGTACAACGATTATTGAAACAGGTCTTGATATTTCTAATGCGAATACACTTATTGTCGACCACGCAGATAGATTCGGTTTAAGCCAGTTGCATCAGTTGCGCGGTCGAGTAGGTAGAGGTCATGAGCGTGCTTACGCTTACTTCTTGTATGATCCTTCAAAGCCTATGACGCAACAATCTCACGATAGACTCTCAACAATTGCTCAGCATACTGCACTTGGTTCTGGTTTTGATGTTGCGATGAAAGATTTGGAATTGCGCGGAACTGGAAATTTGCTTGGAGATGAGCAAAGTGGACACATTGAGGGTGTTGGATTTGATTTGTATGTTCGTATGGTTTCTGAAGCTGTTGAAAAATATAAGGAACCTGAAAGAGTTGAGCCTGTTTGCGTAACTATTGATCTTCCTGTTGAAGCTTCTCTTCCAGTTGATTATATTGCCTCTGACAAGCTTCGTTTGGAAGCGTACAGGAAGCTTGCTGCTGCTAAGGATAATAGTGATTTGCAAGAACTTCACGATGAGCTTCTTGATCGCTTTGGTAATCCACCTGAAGAGTTTGAGTCTTTGTGTGATGTTGCTCGTTTGCGTTTTAAAGCACGCGAGATTGGTATTACGCAAATCAGCTCTCAAGGAAAATCAGTGCGAGTTGTTGGCATCGATCCAAAAGAGTCTGTGATGATGCGTTTGAAGCGTATTTATAAAGGATTGCAGTATCGTCCTCTTACTCATATGCTTATTGTTCCAGCTCCTTTTGAATCTTCACTCGGGTCTGGTTCAATGAGTGAATCAGATATTCTTAAGTGGTCTAAGCAATTACTTGAAGACTTAGCGTGGTGATTTGTAATATCTGTTGCAATATAAGTGTTAAAAATATTTATTGCAATGCCATGCGTAGTTCATCTTCTATTTCAACATGATTATTTGGACGCTTTTGTGCATCAAGTTGGCTTCGATCAATATTCCAGTTTTTCTCGATGATTCCGTCTTTGATCATAAGAATTCTGTCAGAAAGTCTTACTGCTTCGGAAATATCGTGCGTGACCATTATTGTGGTCCAACCATGTTTCTGTCTTAGATTATCAAGCAAATCTTGCATGTCTAAACGAGTTAAAGCGTCTAATGCTCCGAAAGGCTCGTCTAAAAGTAGTAATTCAGGATTATGAACTAAAGCTCTAGCTAATGAGACTCGTTGGGCTTGACCACCTGAAAGTTCTGATGGCCATTTCGAACCATAATTATTAAGTTGCATATCGTTAAGAGCTTTTTCTGCAATAGATTTTAGTTCTGATTTGTTTCCTTGCATGCCGAAAACTACGTTCTTACTTACTGTTAGCCATGGTATTAATCTTGCATCTTGGAAACCTATTGCTTGATGTTGTGTGACGTTTATTGTTCCAGAATCAGGTTTGATTAATCCTGAAATAACTTTAAGAAGAGTGGTTTTTCCGCATCCTGAGCGTCCTATTAGAGATACGAATTCGCCTTTTTTAATATTTAGATTTATATCTCGTAATATTTTAGCGTTATTTTTAAAAGTCACGCCAATATGTTCTAGAGTAACGCAGTAAGAGTTATCTTTAGTCTCATAGTTTTCTTCTATTTGAGTGTTCATATTTACTCCTACTGCGTTGCTTTAAATCATGTTTATATAATCTTGTTATATAACTTTGTTTTAATTTTGATTAATCAGTTATATATTATTTTATTTTGATATTTAATTTTGTTTTTTATGAATATGTGTTTTATGGATAAATGAATTAATTTACTTTGTGCAATCCATTACAGAATCTTTCAAATTCTTTGGAGCTTGCTTAATTAAACCATATTTCACGTATTCTTTAGCCTGAGTTTCCATCATTTTCAAACCTTTTTCATCGATTGGACGAATAGTTGGATTGTCAAACTTTTCAATTTGCTTAATAATAGTTTCGCTTGCTCCGAGCTGCTTGTAAGCGTTTCCAATAACATTGTTTTCTTTATGAGACTTTTCTGCTTCGCGAACAAGAGCCTTGTACATCTTCTTAACAAGATCTGGATGCTTTTTGGCAAAGCTCTTAGAAACAACGTGAATAGTAACGTTCATATTGCCGTACTTTTTAGCATTTACAAGCAATTTTGCGCCTGGAGTTGTCATTGCTGCAGCAAGATTCTGATCGAATGAGGAAATTGCGTCAATCTGTCCAGAAGTAAATGCTGCCTGGAAGTTCTTAGGGCTCATCTCAACTTTGTTAACTTTAGAAACGTCTAAACCGCTTTTATCAAATGCGCGGTGAAGCATGTAATCGCCAGTGTCACCGTTGTGAATAATAGCAACTTTCTTACCATATAAGTCTTTTAGTGTTTTCACTCCGCTTTTTGCGGATGCAACGATTCCTTGAGAATCACCATTGTAATATTCGAGCGCAAAAGCTACCCATGGCTGTCCTTCAGCAATCAAATCAATGAAGCGTCCAGTTCCAGTAGTTGTAGCATCTGCATTTCCGCTCATCACAGCAGTAAGACCGTCAACTGGAGTGTAAGGACCAGTGTAAGTTACTTTAGATTTTCCAAATTCTTCTTGAAGGAATTTCTCATTTTTCAAAGTAGTTAGATAATTTGCTGTAGAAAGATAAGCAACTCTCATAGTTCCAGCATCTTCTTTTGAAAAAGCGTTTGATGATTTTTGTGAGCTTCCGCAAGCTGCAAGAGATACAGTTGCACAAGCAGCGCAGATTAATGCAATAATGCTCTTTTTAGAAAATCGCATTTTTAAATTAGCCATGATATACAGCTCCTTTTGTTGTTGTTTTGTTTATCTGTTGTTTGTTTGGTTGTTATTATTTGGTTGTTGAATCTAAATATTGACTAATTCTTAAAAAGCAATTTACTGCATTTTAAAAAGTAGTTAATTTTAGAAAAATGTTGATATTACTAGATTATTGGCGTGATTTTTTATCTAATCTGCGTTCAGGTATAAGAAGATACTCTAATATGTTTGCAGTAAGCTCAGATCCAAGACCTGCAATTGCGTACATAATAACGCATGCCATCATTTGATCTGGTCTAAAGAATTCTTGCGCTCTTGAAAGAATGTATCCAATTCCAATAGAAGAATTAACTGTCTCGCAAGTCACTAATGCAACCCATGCTACAGATATTGCAAATCGCAAACCTGTCATAAAACTTGGAAGTGTGCCGCGAAGCAAAATAGATATAAAAATAGTAGATTTTTTAACGTGATAAACCTTCGCTAATTCAAGAAGTTTTGAATCAATATTACGAACTCCGTCGCGAATATTAACGTACATAGGTCCAAAAACGCCAACAGCTATAAGTGCTATTTTCATCGTTTCATCTATTCCGAGGAAAATTATTAATATTGGAGCTAAAGCCGGGAATGGAATTGACCTCAACATGTGGCTTGGTTTATCAACTACAATATTGCCAAGCTTACTGCCTCCTGCAAGTATTCCTGCTGGAACAGCAAAAATAATTCCTAACAAAAGTCCTAAAAGAACTCGTAAAATACTTATTCCTAAGGATTTTAATAATATGCCTTCGTTGTTTAAATCAATAAAAGCTTGTATTACTTCATATGGGGATGGCAAAGAACGGTCTTCGGTTGGAGAAAGAGTTGTGAAAAACCACAAAACCAAAATGAGGATAGTTGAAATCCACACTTTACATGAAGATACCGCTTTAAATGCAATCTTCAATATGTTCTTCGCTTTATTAGGCGAACTGTAAGTCATGCGACAATCCCTTCGATAGTTTTAGCTATATCAGGTTCAACGAGTGTATTCTCAGCGCAACACTATATGTATTGTTGTTTGGCACGATGTAGTTGCGCACCCCGTGTCTGAGGTCATTATCACTTAAGGGTATGGACAAGTATATTTTAAATCGATATTTATAAACGATATTGCTTAAAAATATACAATTGGCTCATATGACTCGAGTTGAATCAAAATATTGTGAACGTTCACGGCATAAATACGCTGGTACTCAATATAACGTCCATAAAACGCACTAGTCTTAAAAGAGTCATCACAACCCATAGGTATAAAGGAGTAGTTGTGGCAGCTATTGAAAGCGTATATGCACGCGAAATTTTGGATTCTCGTGGAAATCCTACTGTTCAGGTTTATTTGGAGACCGAAGATGGCGCTCAGGGTATTGGTTTAGTGCCTTCTGGTGCTTCTACTGGTGAAGCAGAAGCTTGGGAGCGTCGCGATGGCGACAAGTCCCGTTATCAGGGCAAGGGCACGTTGGAAGCTGTTAAGGCTGTCAACGAAGTAATCGCTCCTAAGGTTATTGGCATGGATGCCACCGATCAGCGCGCTCTTGATGAGACGATGATCGAGCTTGATGGCACGCCAAACAAGGGCAAGCTTGGTGCTAACGCAATTCTCGGCGTTTCCCTCGCTGCTCTCTACGCCGCTGCTGAGTCTGCTCAGCTTCCGTTGTACCGCTACATTGGCGGCACCAATGGTCACATTCTTCCAGTTCCAAACATGAACATCATGAACGGTGGTGCTCACGCTGATTTTGCAACCGATATTCAGGAATACATGATTTCTCCATACGGTTTCGCAACCTACAGCGATGCTTTGCGCGCTGGTGTTGAGGTTTATCACACCTTGAAGAATGTTTTGAAGAAGGAAGGCTTGGCTACTGGTCTTGGCGACGAAGGTGGCTTCGCTCCAAAGATGAAGTCCAATGAGGATTCCTTGAAGTACATCATGGATGCAATCGCAGCCGCTGGCTACGAGCCAGGCAAGCAGATTGGTATTTCTCTTGACGTTGCTTCTTCTGAGTTCTACAACAAGGAAACTGGTAAGTATCGTTTCGACGGTGAAGAGCGCGAATCTGCTTACATGCTTGATTACTACGAGAAGCTCATCAACGAGTATCCAATCGTTTCCATTGAAGATCCATTCCAGGAAGAAGGATGGGATGATTGGGCAGAAATCACCAAGCGTCTTGGTGATCGTTTGCAGTTCGTTGGCGATGACTTGCTTGTCACCAATCCAAAGCGTTTGGCTAAGGGTATTGAGCTTGGTGCAGCTAACTCCTTGCTCGTGAAGTTGAACCAGATTGGTTCCGTCACCGAAACCCTCGACGCTATTGAGCTTGCAACTAAGAACGGCTTCACTTCTATGGTTTCCCATCGTTCTGGCGAGACTCCAGATACCACCATTTCTGATCTTGCTGTTGCTAAGAACACTGGCCAAATCAAGACTGGTGCTCCTGCTCGTGGCGAGCGTATTGCTAAGTACAACCGCTTGCTTGAGATTGAGGAAGAGCTTGGTTCTACCGCTCAGTATGCTGGTTACGGCGCATTCAAGGCTTGCAAGAAGTATATGAAGTAACTTTTAGTTTTAAGTAACTTAGTGGCTTCTTGAGTCTTTGAGTTTTAACGGTCAGTCGTGTTTACGGCTGACCGTTTTTCGTATATTTTAGCGATTTTTTGAAAAAATATATAAATTTTTCTAACATTACTTTTATTCTCATCAAAATAGTGCTATTTTTTATGGAAAACTAAAAACGGAAGGAGATGTTTCATTATGCGAAAAGTAGCAGTTATAGGCATGGGAAACGTTGGTGCAGCAGTAGCGCATCAACTTGTTGTTGGCGGTCACGCTGATGATTTGTACCTTTATGATACAAACGAGGCGAAGGTGAATGCCGACGCATTGGATTTTGAAGATTCAATGGATAATGTGCCTTTTAACGTTAATATTACGGTTAATGATTATGAAGCATTAAAAGACGTAGAGGTAATCGTAAGCGCCTTGGGTCATATAAAGCTTTTAGACGTTCCTCATCCAGATCGTTTTGCAGAGCTTAAGTATAATCGTAAGGAAGTTGCAGAAGTTGGTGCAAAGATTAAGGCTTCGGGATTCCACGGTGTTTTAATCGACATAACAAATCCTTGCGACGCTATTTGCCAGCTTTACAAGGAAGCTACTGGTCTTCCTTACGAAAAGATTATTGGAACTGGCACTTTGCTTGATTCTGCGCGCTTGCATCGTGCAGTAGGCAAGTTCTTTGGCGTGCATCCAAAGGCTGTTAAGGGATATAGCTTAGGAGAGCATGGTGATTCGCAATTCGTTGCGTGGTCTACTGTTAAGGTCTTTGAGCAGCCTATAACAGAGCTTATTAAAGAAAAGAACATGGATTTAGACGCTATTGATGAGGAAACTCGCGAAGGCGGATTTACAGTGTTCTACGGAAAGAAGTACACAAACTACGGTATTGGTGCTGCTGCAGTTCGTTTAGTGGATGCAGTTCTTTCAGATTCTAAAGAGCAAATGCCTGTTTCTAACTATCGCGAAGAATACCATTCTTATCTTTCTTACCCAGCAATTGTTGGTAGAGAAGGAATTGTTAAGCAATGCCAACTTGACTTGACTGAAGAAGAGTTGCAAAAGTTGCAGCATTCTGCAGATACAATTTTGAGTAAAGCTCAAGCAGAATAGATAAGTCAAAAAATAAAATAACTAAAAAATACTACTTTTGAATCTAAAATATTTTACAGATTTTAGATAAAAGCGTATTGGAAAATGTCGTTGTAGGTTTAATTGCTCCTAAAGAGTGTTGAATTTACAGCGACATTTTTGTTATAAAAATTTTTTGATATTAGCTTATTTATTATTTGAATTTATAAAGTTGGCTAGTCCTAACTGTTCATGATATATACTTTTAACTATAAATTGAATTATTTTTTTGGGGGTGGAAATATGATTTCCAGTGCATACATAAGTGTTGGAAGCAATATAGGTGATAGATTACTTAATTTGCGTCAAGCTGTTTCGCTATTGAAGCAAAATTCACATATAAGCAATATTATCGTTTCTTCAGTGTATGAAACTGAACCAGTTGGTGACGTAGTGCAAGACAGTTTTTATAACATTGCTTTACGTTTGGACACTGATTTAACAGCTTTTGAATTGCTTGATTTTATTCATGATATTGAACAGCGTCTTCACAGAAAGCGCATAGTTCGTTGGGGTCCTCGAACAATCGATTTGGATATTATTGATTTTGGTGGTCAAACTATAAAAAGTGAAAATCTTACGATTCCGCACAAAGAAAGAGATAATCGCAGATTTGTATTAGTTCCTTTGCTTGAAATAAGCGCAGACGATGCAAATTATCATGAACTTATACAAGATAAGCTTAATAAAACTAGCGACACTAATTGGATTAATATTATTGAAAGTAGCGAAGTTTTTAATTAGTTTGGAATATAAATTTAGTTTTTTTAAATATGAGGTTTTAGAAAGAAAGAATACAAATGCGAATTATTGAAAGCAATTTGGAGAATGCGTCTTCTAAAAGTATTGCAGATATAGCGTTGCTGCAGGATCTTTGTGTAAATCAAAAAATTTTATGCACGTGGGAAAATATTAGCGAAAACGATTTAAGCAAAGTAGCTGATTTTCTCGATCATTTTGATACAGCTATCAAAGTTTCCGAGTCTTCTATTGACTTCATTTTGCCGCTTATTGCTCTTAAACCTTTTATGCAAGAATGCGAAAAAGCATGGTACGAAGATCAAGAATTACTTGCAAGTTTGCGCTCGATATTAAAGCAAAAAGCAATTGTGTGGAATGCAGGGCGATTCTGCTTTGATACACTTGACAAGCCGATAGTTTACGCGATTTTGAATATTACTCCTGACTCATTCTATGACGGCGGCAAGTACCAAAGTGAAGACGAAGTAAATAGCCATATTAAAGAAATAGTTGAAGCTGGTGCTGATGTTATAGAAGTAGGCGGTCAAACTACAAAACCTGGCGGTTATTTAGAAATTACTCCAGAAGAGGAAATAAGTCGCGTTATACCTACTATTAAGTATATTCACAAAAATTATCCTCAAATTGCTGTAGCAGTAGACACTTACAAGTTACCTGTAATGGAAGCTGCAATTGAAGCTGGCGTAGATATTATAAATGATGTTCGTGCGTTTGATTCTCCAGAAAAAGTAAAGCTTATGGCAGATTCTAACGTTGGATTAGTAACAATGCATAGCAATAGAGATACAGAATATGACAATTTAACAAAGGTTATGTGTCAATTCTTTAGCGATAATTTAAAAATGCTTGTTGATGGAGGAGTTGACTTAAATAGGATTATTCTTGATCAAGGAATTGGCTATGCAAAGGTTGCTGATGGTGAACAAGATTATGCAATGATGCGCAATATTAATCAATTGCATCGTTTTGGTCGACCAATACTGGTTGCGATTTCTAGAAAAGGCTTTGGTAAGAAGCTTTTTAATTTAGATAAAGAAGATCGTTTGCCTGTCACTTTAGTTGCAGAAACAGCGATGTTTATGGCTGGTGGACGTGTAATACGTGCTCATGATATTGCAGAAACAAAGCAATTAGTTGAAATGATCGATGTTATTAATAGAAATTACTGGTTTAAGTAGAAAAATTTGAATATTTTTTTGCAGTTTTGTTCGTCAGTTTTTTTAATTTTAATAACGAATAAATGTGAGTTACTGTAAATGTAGCGTGACTGTAAATGTGGCACAACAGCATTTTGCATCTAAAAGCGCGTAAGATACTAGCGGAATGTATGATGTTTTCACGTCGAATACATCAAGTAATTTAGAGAGTATGGTTATGAAAAAGCGTCGTAAAACAGCATTAGGTGAAGATGTAGCACCATTGCAACAGCGTCGACTACTTTCAGGACCACTTGTGTTTTTATTTATGGTTTTTGTAGTTACTGTTGGTTCAATTGAGTGCATTTCAACAGTTAGAAATTATGCGTTAAGCTTATCTGAGCTTCATGCACTTCAGCGTGAAGAAAGTGATTTACGTGAACAAAAACGTACGTTGGATAATAATATTGACCGATGGAAAGACAAAGCATACGTTACCGCTCAAGCTAGAGATCGTCTCGGCTTTATTTTTCCCGGTGAGCAGGCTGTTCGCGTAGAGCATCCTGAAGCAGTAACTGGAAAAGTTCCGAATGAATTTGCTCAAGAAAATAGCGAAACTAAGACTCATTCAGTCTTGCCTTGGTATAGTGACTTAATGTATGCAATACATAAAGCAGACAAACCAGATACTGTGCCATCCTTATAACATATAAACTGATAAAATATATAAACTGATAAAGTAAAAGATTATTTATTTGTAAAACAGCTTTAACAGGAGTAGAAACGCATGGCTAACAGCCAAGAAAGTTCAGATAAAATGCAGAACAGTAATAAGAAATATATTCCAGAAGAAGCTGTGAAACGTTTATTTACTACACCTGCAAGTGATGCTGAGCGTACAATTGTTGAAAAGCAACTTGGAAGATTCCCTAGAGGAATGGTAGCTGTTGGTGCGCGTTGCGTTTGTGGTAGACCTCTTGCTGTTATTACTAGACCATGCTTAGAAGATGGCACACCATTCCCAACTACATGCTACCTTACCAGTCCTGAAGCTGTAAAAGCGGTGTCTCGCGTAGAAGCAGACGGTATTATGCGAGAATATAACGAGCTATTGCAATCGGACGAAGATCTGAAGAAACAGTATGAGCGTGCGCATAAGTATTATTTGGAATTCCGTCATGAATTAGCTGTGTCTTTGGGGGATAGTGAAGAGCATATTAGTCAGATGAGCGCTGGTGGAATGCCAGTTCGTGTTAAATGCTTGCATGCTTTGCTCGCGCAAACATTGGTAATGGGCAAAGGTGTAAATCCGATTGGTGACATGATGCTAGAGCGCATTAAAGATGAGTTTGATCCTAACGTGTGCCGTTGTACTACTCCGTGGAGCGATGATGCATATGCTACTGAAACGGAAGTTGTTGTGGAAGACGAAACGATTGCAAAAGATAAAACTGCAGAGGGCGAAGCTGTGAAAAGCGACACGACTACTTGTGCAGAAAAAACAGTACAGGTTGCCGCAATTGACTGTGGTACGAATTCTATTCGACTAAAAATTGCGCAAGTTTCTGAGCATGGAATGAAAGATATTGTACCTCGTATGCTTCGCGTTGTTAGACTAGGTCAGGGAATTGACGAAACTCATCGTTTCGCAGATGACGCTTTGGAGCGAGTGAGGGATGCTGCGCACGAATTTGCGCAAGTTTTGAAAGAACATCCAGTTGATGCGATTCGTTTTGTGGCAACTTCAGCTACACGAGATGCTGAAAATCGTGAGATTTTTGAACAAATGATGATTGATGAGCTTGGTGTTCGTCCTGAAGTTATTAGTGGTACTGAAGAAGCAGCTCTTAGCTTCCTTGGTGCAACAAGCGTTGTGTCTCGCGATGAGTTGCAGCCACCGTATCTCGTAGTTGATTTAGGTGGAGGTTCTACTGAGTTAGTGCTTGGAGGGGATGGGGACTGCTTGCCGGCGCACAAGGTTTCTGCAGCATACTCCATGAATGTTGGTTCTGTTAGAATGACGGAAAGGCATTTGCATACTGATCCTCCTACGGAAGAGGAAATTCAAGCTGCGATTGAAGATATTGACAAGCATATTGATGATGCTTTCAAAGTTGTCCCTGCAGGGCGAGCTCGTACTATTATTGGCGTTTCTGGAACTGTGACAACTATGGCTGCTTTGACTATGGGATTGCAGCATTATGATCATACTGCTGTCGATGGTGTGCATATTGGATTAGAGCAGGCTTATGCTGTTAATAATCGCTTTTTGCGTATGCCTAGGGACTGCAGGCGCACGTATGCGACGATTCACCCAGGGCGTGTGGATGTTGTCGGCGGTGGAGCAGTGATTTGGAGCCGTGTGTTGGAGAGATTAGCAAAAGCTGCGTATGAGGATCACGGTGGGGTTTTGGATACGTTTGTTGCAAGTGAGCATGGTTTGCTTGACGGAATTACGCTTGATTTGGGAAGAAAGTTACTCGCCACACGCTGAGCTTGTTCTTTGCTTAGATATATGGCATAATAAGTGATTGCTGCCTCTGTGGCGGAATTGGCATACGCATCAGACTTAAAATCTGACGCCCTTACGGGCTTGTGGGTCCGAGTCCCACCGGAGGCACAAACAAAGCGCTGCACAGTTTTTAGCTGTGTGGCGCCTTTTGCTTTTCTGTTGGTTTTACCTATAACCCATAATGCGTGCATGTTGACAGCTTGTGATTACATAGTTATAGACAAAGTAATTGATAATAGTGAACCCCGGCTTAGGCTGGGGTTCATTGCGTATAAGGCAAAATGCGAATGATATTGAGAAACGATATCGCCCAAATATTTTAATATTTTAGGAGGTTGGAAAGTGCATAATCATAACGATGTAATTCAAACTAACGGCACTGGTTCACGCTCAAGCAGTGTGAATGCAAATGTCAACTCTTCCGATACTAATTACAATAACGCCAACGCAGCTTCCCAAGCAGAAGCAATTCACGCAAGTCATGCACATCAGCATCGTTTGCTTCTTACGCTTTCTCTTACTGCAACTGTGTTCTTTGCTGAGGTAATTGGTTCTTTCATAACCAATTCCTTGTCGCTTCTTATAGACGCAGGTCATATGCTTACAGACATTTCGGTTCTTGCAGCTTCAACAGTTACTGCAATTCTTATGCGTCGTCGTCCAAATAGTAAGCGCACGTGGGGTTGGGCGCGTCTTGAGGTTATTACAGCTGCTGCGGGAGCTCTTATTTTACTGCTTGTAGGAGTGTATGCTCTTGTTGAAGCTGGAATGCGTCTTTTTGGTAGTGGCCATCAAGGCATTCACGATGTAAATCAGCTGCTATTCTTTGGTATCCTTGGTTTAGCTGCGAATTTAGGTTCTCTTGTAATTCTTATGTCTCAATCGCAAGACAATATGAATATGCGTGCTGCTTTTCTTGAGGTTATGAACGATGCTCTTGGATCTGTTGCAGTTGTAGTCTCAGCTATTGTAATGATGAGTACAGGTTGGGCAGGTTTTGATGCTTTAGCTGGCGGTATTATTGCGCTTCTTATGATTCCTCGTGCGTTAAAGCTTCTTAAGAATGCTGTTAAGGTTCTTCTTGAGCAGACTCCTGAAGGTCTTGATTTAAACAAAGTTCGTGAACATCTAGAGCATGTTCCTCATGTTCTTGCAGTTCATGATTTGCACGCTAGTACTGTCTCTACTGGTATGCCGATTTTTATGGCACATGTTGTTGTGGATCCTAATATGACAATGACTCAATGCTCTCAGGTGCTTTCCCAGCTTCAGGACTGCTTGCGCGAGCATTTTCCTGTTTCTGTCTCTCACACTACTTTCCAGCTTGAGCCTAAGGGTTATACCACTTCTAGTGCTTCAGAGCATCATGAATAGAGTTTATAAGGTTTTGCTTATAAGTCTTGTTGTAAAGAACGTGACAAGTTTGCATAAATACGTGAATGCGTATTTCCTGTGTCGTAATTGTTTTTGAAGTAAAGTTATATTTATGCCGTTAAAAGAACTAATTGATAATACTCACAGTGAGCGCGTGCGCAGACTCGTTTCTTTAGGTCGCGCAAAGTCGCATGATTTGCAGCGTTTTTTAGTTGAAGGTCCGCAAAGTGTGCGCGAAGCTGTACGTTATGTCACAGATTCGTTATGTGATATTTATGTTACTAAAGATGCTTGTGAAGGTAATGAAAAGGAAAGTTCCCAATTTTCTTCTTTGCGGGAAATAGTTAAAGAAGCTTTATCTCGATCTTGTTATGTTCATCCTGTTGAGTCGAATATTATGCAAAAAATTAGTGCTGATTCACAGGGAATTGTTGCGGTTGTTAATTCGAAATCTTTGGACGATATTTATTTTAGTGAGTTTAAAAATTTGCAACAATCAGCACAAGTGAAAGTAAAAAACGATTTTAAGCCTCTTCGTATTGCAGCTTGCTGGCAGGTAAGAGATCCTGGCAACGCTGGTGCTATTATTCGTGTTGCAGATGTTGCTGGATGCGATGCTGTTGTTTTTGTTGATGATTGCGTAAGTCGGTGGAATTCTAAGCTTGTGCGTTCGACTGCTGGCTCACTATTTCATCTTCCTGTAGTGCAATTAAGCGTTCAAGACTGGTTCGAATGCGCTGCAAAAGCAAATATTCGAGTTATTGCAGCTGATATTTACGGAACTGACAAGATTAAACCTGTGCCATTTCCAAAAATTTTAGTCAATTCCGAGGTTATTAGCAGTTCTTTGGCTATTTTATTTGGCAATGAAGCTAGAGGCTTACCTAAAGAAGTATTGCAACAGGTTGACGATATTTCAATAATTCCAATATATGGAAAAGCGGAATCAATGAACCTTGCAACAAGTGCAGCAGTAATGCTTATGGGCTTGGCTATGTCGAGTCATGAGCGAAAAATATAGCTTTGGGCAATATTTTGCAATAGCGTATATAAACAATGAATATACGTATAACACAGATAGGAAAGGTGCTGTGACCGATAATAAGCCATTCGATATTAAAGCTGTAAGTAAAGCAGTAAAAGAAGGTATTGCTAGCGTTACAGCTGCTCAAACTATGGAAGAGCTGAAGGCTGTTAAAACTAAGTATGCTGGCGCGCAGTCAGTGATGACTGTTGCAAGTAAAGCAATTGGTTCTTTGCCTGCGGATCAAAAGAAGGAAGTTGGCAAGGTGATGTCAACTTTGCGAGCTGATTTTGGTCGAGCTTTTGCAGAAGCTACAGAGCGAATTAAAGCTGTTGAAGAGGCTAACATGCTTTCTGCAGAAACTGTAGATATGACTCTTCCAATTAATCGTAAGCCTTTAGGTGCTCGTCATCCTATTGCTCGTATTATTGAGGATTTTGAAGACTTCTTTGTGTCTATGGGTTGGCAGATTTCTGCAGGTCCAGAAGTTGAAACTGAATGGTTTGATTTTGATGCATTGAACTTTGGTCCGGATCATCCTGCGCGTCAAATGCAAGATACTTTCTACGTTCAGGGTAATCAAGCTAAGGATGCTGCAGGCTTTGTTGGTTCAAACATGGTTTTGCGCACGCAAACTTCTTCTGATCAAGTACGTGCGTTAATTGAGCGTGGAGTTCCTCTGTATATTGCTTCTCCTGGTAGAGTGTTCCGCACTGATGAACTGGATGCAACGCATACTCCAGTTTTCCATCAATGTGAAGCTTTGGCTGTAGATAAGCATTTAACAATGGCTGATTTAAAGGGTGTTCTCGATCGTTTAGCTGTTGCGATGTTTGGTCCAGATGCAAAGAGCCGCTTGCGACCAAGCTACTTCCCATTTACTGAGCCTAGTGCTGAGCTGGATCTTTGGTTCCCAGATAAAAAGGGCGGTCCAGGCTGGATTGAATGGGGCGGTTGCGGAATGGTTAACCCTAATGTGTTGAAGTCTGCAGGTTTAGATCCACAAGTGTATACCGGTTTTGCTTTTGGTGTCGGCTTGGAGAGGACTCTGCTTCTTCGTCACGATATTAACGATATGCATGATTTGGTTGAAGGCGATAAGCGCTTCAGTGAACAGTTTGTAATGGGGGAGTAAAACTCATGCCAATGGTAGATATTGACTGGCTCAAAGATCATGTTGAAGTGCCAGAAGGTTTAACTTACGAACAGCTTGCTAAAGATTTAGTTCGTGTTGGTTTAGAGGAAGAAGAAATTCATACTTCTCAAGTTACCGGTCCAATTGTTGTCGGTTACGTA
Organism: Gardnerella sp. DNF01189; assembly: GCF_049244195.1. NCBI lineage: Bacteria > Bacillati > Actinomycetota > Actinomycetes > Bifidobacteriales > Bifidobacteriaceae > Gardnerella > Gardnerella sp. DNF01189. The sequence goes on from NZ_CP058385.1 coordinate 292,304, forward strand.
GTTGATGCAACTCCTGAACCGCAGAAAAATGGCAAAACTATTAATTGGTGCCATGTTGATGTTGGAGATAAATACAACGATGTTGACGAGAACGGCAAGAAAGTTCCTCGTGGCATTGTTTGCGGTGCTCCTAATATGGCTGCTGGTGAAAAGGTTGTTGTAACTCTTCCTGGTGCTGTTCTGCCTGGAGATTTTAAGATTGAGCCGCGTAAGACTTACGGTCATATTTCTGACGGTATGTGTGCTTCAGAGCGTGAGCTTGGTTTGGGAGATAGCCACAATGGCATTATTTTGTTGCGTGAATATGGCTTCTCTAAGGCTGAATATGATGAGTTGAAGCCTGGCGACGATGTAATGGAGTTGTTGCATCTTAATAAGCCGATTTTGGAGATTAACATAACGCCTGATCGTGGATATGCTTTCTCTTATCGTGGTGTTGCTCGTGAATATCATCATTCAACTGGTGCTGTTTATACGGATCCTGTTTCAAAGTTAAATGAGCAAGTATCGCAAATTAATGATGAAGGTCACAAGACTTCAGATATTGACGTGAGTATTGAAGATACTAATCCAATTCATGGTGTACCTGGTTGTGATCGATATTATGCGCGTGCTGTACACGGTTTTGACTCCACTTGTGCAAGCCCACGTTGGATGCAGCGTCGTTTAACGCGTGCAGGTATGCGCAGTATCTCTCTTGCTGTTGATATCACTAATTATGTCATGCTTGATTTGGGTCAACCTCTTCATGCTTATGATTTAGACAAAATTGAAGGTCCAATTGTAGTTCGTCGTGCACATGAGGGCGAACATCTTACGACTTTGGATGGCAAAGATCATGAATTGCATGTTGAGGATTTAGTTATTTGCGATTCTCCTCGTGGAAACCATGGTTCACGCGTGCTTGGCTTGGCAGGTGTTATGGGCGGCATGTATGGCGAAGTTACGAGTGAAACGAAAAATATTTTGATTGAGGCAGCTCACTTTGATCCCGTTTCAATTGCTCGTACTGCTCGTCGACATAAGATTCCTTCTGAGGCTTCTCGTCGTTTTGAGCGTGGCGTTGATACCCAATTGCAGCCAGCAGCTGCACAAATGGCTGCAAATCTTTTGGAACAGTTTGGTGGAGCTAAGCCATCTACATCGCCGTGTGATGTCAATAATACTCAGTCGCGAAATGTGATTGTGTTTAAAGCTAATGAAGTGCAGCGAGTTGCCGGTTTGGATGTTGATTTGAATCGCATTAGCGATATTCTTACCGATATTGGTTGCTCTGTTGCTGGTGGTGGCAATGGATCCTTCTCCGTTCTTCCTCCAACTTGGCGTCCTGATTTGAATGAACCTTGCGATTTAGTAGAGGAAATTGCTCGACTTGTTGGATATGATGAGATTCCTGTTAAGGTTCCTGCTGTTCCTGTTACTGGTCGAACTGGCTTAACTGCGCAACAGCAAACTAGACGAGCTATTGCTTATGAGTTAGCGGAAACTGGTTTTGTTGAATCTTTAAGCTATCCATTTGTTGGTGAGGAAGATATTAAAGCTTTCCGTCAAAATGTGGATGAAGTTGCTGAAGTAAGTGTTCGTATTGCTAATCCTTTAGCTGGAGACAGGCCTTGGCTTCGTCGTTCTGTTTTGATGACTTTGGCTGGTACTGTTCGACGCAATCTTCATCGTGGTTTAACAGATATTTCCATGTATGAGCTTGGTCATGTGTACTTTAGTGATCCAAATGCTCCTGCAATTCCTGCATTACCTGGTTCTGTTAGACCTTCTAATGCTGAGCTTGCTGCGTTGGATGCTGGATTACCGGAACAACCTTTGCATGTTGCTGCTTTGCTAACTGGTCATGCTGAAGAAACTGGTTGGCTTGGTACTCATAGAGATGTTGATTGGAGCGATGCTGTTGAAGCACTCCAGCGAGTTGGTAAGAGAATTGGTGTTAAGTTCATTCTCGAACAGTTTAAAGCTCAAGATGCTCCATCTTCTTGGCATCCTGGTCGTAGTGCTCAAGTTTGTGTTCTTGCTGAAGATGGTTCAAGCGTCAATCTCGGTGTTGTTGGCGAATTGCATCCACATGTTTGTGAAGCGCTAGATTTACCTAAGCATTCTGCAGCATTCGAGCTTGATTTAACTGAATTGTTTAAGAATATGATTATGAAGCCTGTTCAAGCTAAACCAATTTCGACTTTCCCTCCTGTAAAGCAAGATTTCGCTTTCACTGCACCAATTGAGTTGAAAGCGAATGAATTGCAGTCTGCTATTGAAAAGTCTGCTGGAGATTTGCTTGAATCTGTTGAGTTGTTCGATGTGTATGAGGGTGAGCAGCTTGGAGAAGGTTTGCGTTCTCTTGCTTATTCCGTAACGTTCCGAGCAAATGATAGAACACTTTCTGGCGAAGAGATGGAAGAAGTTCGTAAGAAGATTACGGATGCTGCTGAAGTCTTGCACGCAACTTTGCGAGTGTAAAATATAATATATTTTAGTTAATGCGATTGTGCATACGTTCTAATAGTAGTATGCATAATCGCATTTATTGTATTATTAACTCTTTTTCTTTTTATGTAAAGTAACATCTATTTTTTAAATAAAATATAGCATTTTCATGCATAATAGATATGTGTGACGAAGAACACATAAATAATTTTTTTATGCATGTAGATATGTATACATATATTCGTATATATTTAATTGAAAATATGTTTATGAAAGGTTTTGATAAAATTATGATGAATCCAGAAACGGATGCAGAATCAAATAACGAAGTGTCAATAAAACAGCAACGTCCTGCAACAAAAGCAGCGCGTTTAAACGCTATTGAACAAGCGTTACTGGCAGAAGTGATTACTTCTCAATCTCAACTCGCTAAAGTGTTGGCGCGTCATGGTTTTAATGTTACTCAAGCTACTTTGAGCCGAGATTTAGATGAGTTAAATGCCGTTAAAATTCGATTGACGGATGGCAGGATTGCGTATGTGCTTGGCGATGGTACTGGCAATCGTCATGCTATGGATACTGTGCGAATTGATCAGCAAGTTGCTCGCACTTTAGCAGGTCTTGTCACTGAAGTTGGACATGCAAATAATATTGTTGTTATTCACACTCCATCAGGCGCTGCACAATATGTTGCAAGTGTTATAGATCGTCAGCCTTTGAAAGGTATTTTAGGATCAGTTGCTGGAGATGATACAGTTATTATGGTTTGCGTTTCAAATGAAGAAGCTGAAAATCGAGCAAATTGGATGCTTTCAGTAGCTTCTCGTTAAACAATTTATTAAAAAATATTGTGGCTATTTAATTAAATATTGTATTAAAAAATAATTTTGCAGTAACGAAAAGATTTATACGCGTGCAGTGCATTGTTGAGCTGCGCGCGTTTTTACATGTATAACTATAATTGATATATTTTTTATATTTTATAATAACTCTTCGAAGATGATAAAAATATAATAATTTTTTGGCGCATCTGTTGATTTTATTTTAGATGTATAATATGCTCTTTATTGTTTATTTATTCAATACATGACCTGGGAGGTCACAATGACTAATAAAAAACGTATTGTCTTGGCGTATTCAGGTGGCCTCGATACTTCGGTAGCAATTCCATACCTTAAAGAGCAAACAGGTCAAGACGTTGTAGCTGTGTCGCTAAATGTTGGTCAAGGCGGTGAAGCGCTTGAAGTAATTAAGAATCGTGCTTTGGCTTGTGGTGCAGTTGAGGCATATGTTGTCGATGCTCGCGAAGAATTCGCAGATAATTATTGCATGCTTGCATTAAAAGCTAACGCAATGTATGAAGACGTGTATCCATTGGTTTCTGCTCTTTCTAGGCCTTTGATTACTCGCCACTTAGTGAATGCAGCTCATCAATTTGATGCAGACACAATTGCGCATGGTTGCACCGGCAAAGGAAACGATCAGGTTCGTTTTGAAGTTGCAATCCAATCTTTGGATCCAGAATTAAAAGCTATTAGCCCAATTCGAGACTTGTCACTTACTCGTGATGTTGAAATAGAATTCGCTAACGAGCACAAGCTTCCAATTGAACAAAGCAAGAAAAGCCCATATTCGATTGACCAAAACGTGTGGGGTCGTGCAATTGAAACCGGTTTCCTAGAAGATCCATGGAATGCTCCGACTGAAGAGTGCTATTCTTATACGCAAAATCCTCTTGAATCTCAAGAACCGGATGAAGTTACAATTACTTTTGAAAAAGGTATTCCAGTCGCAATTGACGGTCATAGCGTAACGCCTTTGCAAGCAATTGAAGAAATGAATGCAAGAGCTGGAGCGCAAGGAATTGGACGAATCGATATTATTGAAGATCGTCTTGTAGGAATTAAATCTCGTGAATTGTACGAAGTTCCAGGTGCTCAAGCTTTAATTGTTGCACACCAAGAGCTTGAAAATTGCTGCCTGGAGCGTGAGCAGCATAGGTTAAAGCGTGCTCTTGATAAAAAGTGGACTGAATTTGTCTATGATGGTCAGTGGTTCTCTCCAGTTGTGCGTTCTCTTAACGCATTTATTAATGAAACTCAAGAGCATGTTTCTGGAGAGATTCGAATGACTATGTATGCTGGCAAAGCTGTAGTTACTGGACGTCGTTCTGAGGAATCATTGTATGACTTTAATTTAGCAACGTATGATTCTTCAGATACATTTGATCAGCGTGCTTCCAATGGATTCATTGAAATCTACGGATTGTCTAGCAAGGTTGCAGCAGCAAGAGATATGCGCGTTGCAAACAACAACTAATACGATATATATATAAAAAGATATAAAGGTAATAAACTATGCACGATGCAACAAAAGCAGCAGCCGCAGAACTAGAAAATAATGAAAGTAATAATACTAATCACCCTATTGCATTGTGGGGTGGACGATTTAGTTCAGGTCCTTCAGCAGAGCTGACGAAACTAAGCAAGTCCACACAATTTGATTGGCGATTAGCGGATGATGATATTGCTGGTTCTAGAGCTCATGCGCATGCGTTGCATCGTGCAGGTCTTCTTAACGAAAAAGAGTATGCTGATTTATCTTGTGCATTAGATGAATTGCAAAAGCATGTAGATGACGGAACTTTCGCACCCATTGAGGAAGATGAAGATGAAGCTACAGCATTAGAGCGCGGTTTACTTGAAATTGCTGGAAATGAGCTTGGCGGAAAGCTTCGTGCAGGTCGCTCTAGAAATGATCAAATTGCAGCTTTAATACGTATGTTTTTGCGTAGGCATGCGCGCATTATTGCATCATTATTGTTGTCAGTTTGCCAAGCGTTGCTGAATCAATCAAAAAATGCAAAAGACGCGGTGATGCCGGGTCGCACTCACATGCAACATGCTCAACCAATTTTGCTTGCGCATCAGTTAATGGCACATGTTTGGCCGCTTTTACGAGATGTAAATCGCTTCATAGATTGGGATTTGCGTGCAGATGAAAGCCCTTATGGAGCAGGAGCTTTGGCAGGCAATACTCTTGGTCTTAATCCAGAAGAAGTAGCTAAAGAGCTTGGTTTTTCTAAAGTTTGCGCTAATTCTATAGACGCAACTGCAAGTAGAGACTTAGTCGCAGAATTTTCATTCATCGCAGCAATGATTGGCGTTGATATATCACGATTAAGTGAAGAAATTATTATTTGGAATACTCAAGAATTTGCATTTGTTCGTTTAGATGATGCTTATTCAACTGGCTCATCGATTATGCCTCAAAAAAAGAATCCAGATATTGCTGAACTTGCTCGCGGTAAAGCTGGTAGATTAATAGGCGATTTAACTGGTTTAATGGCAACTCTTAAAGGTCTTCCTACTGCTTATGCTCGCGATTTGCAAGAAGATAAAGAAGCTGTTTTTGATCAAATTGACACTTTAGAAGTGCTTCTTCCAGCTTTTGCTGGAATGGTAGAAACTATGAAATTTGATCTAAATAGACTTTATGAACAGTCTTCTACTGGTTTCGCTCTTGCTACAGATATTGCAGAATGGCTTGTAAAAAAGGGTGTTCCATTCCGTAATGCTCATACTTTGTCTGGTTTGTGTGTAAAGCGAGCTGAGGAAATTGGGGGAGATCTTGCTGATTTAAGCGATGATGATTTTTTAAATATTCTAAGCGGTTTTGTTGATAGCGCAGAAATTGCGAATATTAGAACAATATTGTCTAGTGCTGGATCTGTATCTGCCAGATGCGGTCGTGGTGGTACAGCCTTCGTGCGAGTTAAAGAGCAAATTGTAGAGACTGAAAACGCAATGGATAATTATTATAAATTTGCAAATTCGAAAAGTGATGGCTCTGCTTATATCTCGCCTATAAAATAATTTTAAAATTAGATTATTAGCTGTCACGTTATAGTGCCAAATATTGTACTTTATGATATTTGGCACTTTTTTATTATGCGTGTCGTCATGTGCTGCAAAAATTGAAAGGCTTGTGGACGCGCAAAGCGCCCGATATTTATCGGTATTCTGTATTAAGGAGATACGAATGGCTCAGGTCAGGAACTACAAGGAAGCAGGTTTTGCTTCTTTGTTTGAAGAGCTTAAGTGGCGTGGATTAATTTCACAATCTACTGATGAGCAGCAGCTTGCTCAAGCGCTTGACGGAGAACCATTAACGTATTATTGCGGTTACGATCCTACTGCTGCTTCATTGCATATTGGTAATCTTGTACAGCTTATTAATATGCGCCATTTGCAGGCTGCAGGTCATCATCCTATTGCTTTAGTTGGTGGTGCCACTGGTTTGATTGGTGACCCTCGTCAAAGCGGAGAACGCACTCTTAATTCTAAGGATATTGTGGCTGGCTGGGCTGAACGTTTGCGTAAGCAGATTGGCAGAATTTTGCCTCTTGATGGTGAAAATCCTGTTCGTTTTGTCAGCAATTACGACTGGGTTTCTAAGATGTCTGCTATCGACTTCTTGCGTGATGTTGGTAAGAATTTCCGTGTTGGCACAATGCTTTCTAAGGATATTGTGGCTCGTCGCTTAAATTCCGATGAAGGTATTTCTTTTGCTGAGTTTAGCTATCAAGTTTTGCAAGGCAACGACTTCTTGTACTTGTTTGATAATTACGACGTAACTTTGCAACTTGGCGGTTCGGATCAGTGGGGTAATCTCACTTCCGGCATGGATTTGATTCGTAAGGTTCGTGGCACATCCGTAAACGTGTTTACTAGCCCGATTATTACAGATAATCAAGGTCGTAAGTTTGGTAAGTCAGAAGGTAATGCCATGTGGCTTGATCCTTCTATGCTTAGCCCTTATCGCTTCTACCAGTTCTGGTTCAATCAGCCTGATGATGAAGTTGTTAAGTTGCTTAAGGTGTTCACTTTCTTGCCAAAAGATGAAATTGAGCGTTTAGCTCAGCAAATTCAGGATGATCCTGGAAGTCGTGAAGCTCAGCGCGTGCTTGCGTGGGAAGTTACAAGTTTCGTTCACGGTGAAGATTTAACAAACCAGGCTATTGAAGCTTCTTCCGCTTTGTTTGGACGTGGTGATCTTTGCAATATTGATGAGCAGACTCTTGAAGCTGCTTTAGATGGCGTTAAGGTTAAGGCTGAAGACGGTAGTTTAGATTTCGCTAAGGCTAAAGTTGCAGATCGTGTTGTTGAGGCTGCAGTTGCCGCTGGTCTGTTCCGCACTGTTTCTGAAGCTCGTCGTGCTATTGAAGCAGGCGGTTTGTATCTGAATAATGAACGTGTAAGTGGTGTCGACGATGTGTTAAGTGAGGGCTCTTTCTTGCACGGTCGTTTCGCTTTGCTTCGCCGTGGCAAGAAAGCTATCGGTGCCGTAGAGCGCGCTTAATAAATGTTTGTGATTTATTAAAAATACATCTGTTGTAAGCTTGCTGCTTGATGTATGCTATAGCTTGCTTCAGCAGATGTTTAGTTGTTTTATGAATATAATTAAAATGTGATTTTGTAATAAAATTGCACATAGATGAGAGGTATGCCAGAATGGGCGAAGAACGCGAACACTCGCGGAGTGGTAAGAAATCTTTTGGTGAACGTGGTGGATTTGGTCATCGCAATGGTGGTAAAAGTAGCGAGCGTCGCGGTGGTTTCCATAAGGATGGTTTCCATAAAGGCGGTTTTAAGAAGGGTGGTTTCCGCCGTAATGATGATGACCGTGAAGAGAGCTTCCACTCTGGCGTAAAGCGTGATGGTGATCGTCGTTTTAACCGTCATGACGATCGTAAAGATGACCGTCGCGGTGGTTTTAAGAAGAATGGTTTTAAGAAGGACGGATTCCGCTCAGAGAATCGCGATAATGATCGTCGCTTTGATCGTAACCGTCATTTTGATCGTATAGATGATTGTCGCGATGACCGTCGCTCTAGAGATTTTGAACATTCTGGTGAAGAAGGTGGCAACCCACGCTACAAGAAGTTTGATGGTGAACATCGTTTTAACCATCGTGACGATCGCAGGGATAATCGTCGTGAGAACCATAGCAATGGCGATTTCCATAAAGATTTCCATAAAGGCTCTAAGGGTGGCTTCCGTGATGACCGCAGAGACGATCGTCGCGATGAGCGCAGAGATAATGAGCGTCGTTTTGATCGTCGTGACGATCGCAGAGATAATCGTAGCACAAATTCGCGTAGTAACTTCCGCTTTGAAGATGGTCCACGCCGCAATTCTGACGGAACTGTTTCTTATCCATCTCAAAATCCTTATACAGCACGTCGCCCTGGTGAACCTAAGATGCCAAAAGGTTTGGAATGGGCAATGCTTTCTAAAGAAGATCGCGAGCGTTTGCGCGGTCTTTCAAAGGAGCATGCTGAAAATATTGGTCTTCATATTCTTGCAGCTTATACTTTGCAAGAAGAAAATCCTGAACTTGCATTAGAACATGCAAAGTGGGCTGCTAAGCAAGCTTCTCGTATTGATTTTGCTCGCGAAACTTTAGCTTTTGTGGCCTATCGTCAGGGCGATTACAAGCTTGCTTCTAAGGAATTCCGCACTGCAATGCGAATGAATGGTTACCTTGATTATTTGCCATTTATTGCCGATTGCGAGCGCGGTATGGGAAATCTAGATAAGGCTTTAGAAATTTGCATGTCAGATGAAGCAAAAACCTTAAGGGGAGAAGTAAAAGCCGAAATGTTCCTCGTTTATGCAGGTGTTTTGGCTGATACTGGTCATGCTGATAAGGCTATTGAATTGGTTCATGCAATGGGTCGTTCAAAGGGTCTTCCTGGGGAGTATCGTATGCGTGCAGTTCAAGCAGAACAATACTTCTTGGAAGAAGCCGGGCGTAGTGACGAAGCAATTGAATTAGAGTCTTTGCTTGATAAGCTTGAGCAACAGTATGCTGATGTTGATGACGAAGATATAAATCCTGATGATATTGTTATCGACTATGATTTAGAGCATTTGAATGATGACATGATGGATGAAATTGGCATGAGTGAAGATGATGCTCAATTTGCTCCTGATGAAGAATCTGATGAATATGCTGATGAAGAATCTGAAGCAACTGAAGATTCTGAAGATTTAGAAGACTCAGAAGAGACAAGTAACTCTGAGAATGCGGATAATACGGATACAATCGAGATGAGTGCTGTTCACGCTGACGAAGAGTAGTTCGTAACATTTGAATATTTGCGCCCGGCTGCTTTTAAGTAAGCCGGGCACTTGCTGCTTTGAGAGTTGATATTTATAAAATATATTTGAAAAATTTGAATCTAAATTAAGTGCAGTGTTTAGCAAACTTAAATGAGGTATAGTATGCAAGTTGAAACGAAAAAGAATTTTTCTTCATGTAATCGTCCGTTAAGCGATGCATTTCGTTTAGCACTGCTTGATTTAGATGGTGTTGTATATCGTGGTGGAAATGCTGTTGAATATGCGTCTGATTCCATTTTGTTTGCGCAAAAAAATGGAATGGCAATTGAATACACAACTAATAATTCTTCGCGTTTCCAATCTGTTGTTGCAAAACAACTGGAAAGTTTTGGCTTAAAAGTAGAACCATGGCAGATTATAACGTCTTCTGTTGTTGCAGCAAGGATGGTAGCTCGCAATGTTGAGAAAGGATCCAAAGTTCTTGTTCTCGGCGCTGAACATTTGCGTCAAGAAGTGCAACGCGTAGGATTACAACTCGTAGATTCGTGCGAAGATAATCCTAAAGCTGTTATTCAAGGCTGGTATCCTCAAATGACTTGGCAAGAAATGGCGGAAGTTTCTTTCGCTGTTGAGCATGGTGCAAAATATTTCGTTACTAACCGCGACTTAACTATTCCAAGAGAGCATGGTATTGCTCCTGGATGCGGTTCCATGATTCAAGCTGTTATTAATGCTACGGGTGTAGAGCCTATTTCGTCTGCTGGAAAACCAGAATCTGCAATGTATGATGAAGCAAGGTTTTTGGTTGCTGCTAATGCTAAGCATGATGATTCTGAATGTGAAGAATACACTGAAAAAGACGAGTATGGGAATCCTGTAATTAGTATTGAACATTCATTAGCAGTTGGAGATCGTTTAGATACTGATATTGAGGCTGGAACAAGAGGAGGCTATGCTTCATTACTTGTTCTTACTGGAGTTACAGATCCTCGCATGCTTATGCTTGCGCCAAAACATTTGCGTCCAAGTTTTGTTTCTAAAGACTTGCGAGGATTAAACGAATCTCATAACGCTCCTGAACGCGTTAACGGTAGTACTTTTACTTGTGAAGATGCTATAGCAAGAGTTGTGAATAATAATATTATTGAAGTTAATAACACTAACGATTGCAATGCTTTAAGAGCTGCTTGCGCGCTGGCATGGAGCTTGCAAGATTGCGGTGAAAATATGGAAAATTATACTCTTCCGGAGTTTTCCTTATGACTTTGAATGAGGATTTAAGTAAACTTTCAAATAGCAATATTTCACAACGCTTAGATTGCGCTTTGGTTAATCGTGGTTTAGCAGAAAGTAGGACAACTGCTCAACGTTTAATTCGTGCTGGCGTAGTGAGTGTTGACAATCGAAATATTACGAAATCCTCATTTTTAGTAAACAATTCACATACAATAACAATCGACGAATCAAAAAATACGCAATCTTGTATTAGATACGTTTCTCGTGGAGCACTTAAGTTAGAAGGTGCTTTCGAAGCGTTTTCTAAAAATGGTTTAACTACTTCCAAATCAACTAAAGCTCTAGATATAGGTGCATCAACGGGTGGTTTTTGCGACGTTCTTTTGCAAAGAGGTGTTCATTCTGTAATAGCTTTAGATGTTGGTCATGGTCAATTGCATCCAAAAATAGCTAACAATTCACATGTAATTGAAATGAGTGGAGTAAATATTCGAGATGTGTACGAAGAGAACTTGCCATATAAGCCAAATCTTATAGTTTCGGATGTTTCTTTTATTTCTCTAACGCTTGTTATTCCAGTAATTTCTAGAATAGCTCAATTGCATGCAGATATTGTGCTTTTAGTTAAGCCGCAATTTGAAGTAGGAAAAGGAAACCTTGGAAAAGGTGGAATAGTAACTGACGAAACTTTAAGAATTAAAGCTTTAGAAACAATAAAAAGTTGTGCAAACCAAAACGGTCTAAAGGTTATCTCCTCTTGCGAATCTCCTATTGAAGGAACGCATGGCAATACGGAGTATCTTCTTTATGCGCGTTACGAGAAATAAATTAATCATTGAATGTTTAGCATTCTTCAATATGTATCCTAACAATTACAATAGTAGTAGTTGTGTTTAAACAGTACGAAGGGGCTGTATATGCAGGAACATTTCGATACTAATTCCGCTTCGGCGGCTCGTCGTGCTCTTGTAGTTACTCACGCTAGGATTGATGTTCACAGTGATGTGGTAAATCAAGTCAAGACTCAACTTATTAAAGCTGGATTCGTTGTTGATGTATTCAACAGTGCGTCTGTGTCTGATTTTGCTAAAAAAACTACTCGTATAGTTGACGAAAATACGGAAATAGTTGTGGTGCTTGGGGGAGATGGCACCATGCTTCAGGCTGCTGAGTTAGTGCATTGTACTACTGTTCCAATTATCGGCATAAATCTTGGTCATGTTGGTTTTTTGGCAGAATTTGAAAGTTTTCAAATTAACGATGCAATTCGTAGGATTGCAAACAAGGATTACACTATTGACAGGAGAATGGAAGCTCATGTAGATGTGTGGCTTCCTGGCGAAAGTAAGCCTTTAAGTGATTGGGCGTTGAACGATATAACTCTTGATCGCGAAGACAGAGGTCGAATGGTAGAACTTTCAATACGAGTAGACGATGTTGAAATGTCATCTTTTGGTTGCGATGGTATAATAGTTTCAACTCCTACTGGTTCCACAGCTTACGCATTTTCAGCAGGTGGATCAATCATGTGGCCAAATGTAGAAGCGTTACAACTAGTGCCATTAGCTGCTCATGCTCTTTTTGCGCGTCCTCTAATTATTGGTGCCGGTTCTACTTTTACTATTGATATTCTTAATGAATCGTCTTCTGGAGGTTGGATTTGTTGCGACGGTAGAAGACAGCGCGCTCTTCCTCAAGGATCAAGGATTCAAGTTCGTCAATCAAAAGATGACCTATTATTAGCTAGACTTTCTGGTGCTCCTTTTACGAAGCGTTTAGTTACAAAATTTGATTTGCCAATAGTTGGATGGCGTGAGCACAATAATAATTCTTTAAAATGAATTATTTAAGTAGAAAATAATATTAAATATAGCATTTATAAAACGAGGTACAGCGTGCTTGAAGAGTTAGAAATACGTAATCTTGGGCCAATTTCACATGCGCTTATTACTCCTTCGTCTCACATGACAGCTATTACGGGTGAAACAGGCGCTGGAAAGTCAATGCTTTTAAGTGCTATCAAGCTTATTTCTGGATCCAAAGCAGAAGTTGCAAGGATTTCTCCAAATGCTAAAGAAGCATGGGTTCAAGGCATATTTAGTATTCCTAAAACAAGTGAATTAGTAGATGCTGTTGGAAAATCCGGTATTGAATTAGAGCCTTCAGAAAATAACGAAAATAAATCAGATATGTATGTTTCTAGAACAGTACCGCAAGAAGGTCGTTCAAGAGCAACAATTTCTGGTTTCGCAGTACCAAAAACAGTTCTTGAACAAGTATGCTCTCGATTGATAGTTATTCATGGACAAAGTGACCAATTACGTATAGCAACAAATTCAAAACAACGCGAATTGCTTGATACTGTATCTAAAAATAGTGAATTACTTAAGCAATACGCATGTGCGTATCAAGCGTGGAAAGATGCTAAAGAAACATGTAATCGACTAGAAAATCAAGCGTCTTCTTCGCGGCAACGTGCAGATTACCTTAGAGAATCGTTAGCGCGAATACGAGATGTGAATCCGCTTCCTAATGAAGATAAGGAATTGCGTGCAAAAAGAGAAAGAATTGAGAATTCTGCTCAAATTGTTAAAGCAGTGAGCATTGCGCTCGCATCCCTTGATTCCAGTCAAATAGATTATGGTGCTTCAGAATCATCTGAAGATGCTTGTTTTCTTGTAGATAAAGCTTCTCAAGCATTACGAAATATTCGTGTAGATGATTCTTTCAATTCTATTGCAAATCAACTTGACGATATTCATGCTCAACTTGACGATATCGTAATGCAGCTTGCTCAACAGTTGGATATCGATGTAAGTGAAAAAGATTTAGATGATTTAAATTCCCGTATTCATGATCTTACTGATTTAACTCGTAGGTGGGGGCCAACATTAGATGACGTACTTGATTGGTCCGAAAAAGCTCAGTTTGAACTTGAAGATTTAGATGATTCTCCTGAAGCTATTGCCAAAGCGCGTGCTAAGTGTGCTCAACGATATGATGATGCTCTTAAACTTGCTGAAGAATTATATAAAACTCGTTTAAATGCAGCTCATGATTTTGGCACTTTAGTTAGTGAAGAATTAAACTCTTTGGCTATGCCAGGTGCTCAATTAATTATCAGTGTAAATAGGCGTTGCGAAGATTTATCTGGTTCTATTCCGCTTGATTCTAACGGATGTGATGATGTAGAGTTTTTGTTCCGACCATTTCCTGCTTCTTCAGATTTGCCGATGAGCAAAAGTGCTTCTGGTGGTGAATTAAGTAGGCTTATGCTTGCAATTGAGCTTGTTGTTGCGAAGTTGACAGATTGCGACGAAGAAAATATTACATTTGTTTTCGACGAAGTAGATTCTGGTGTTGGTGGTGTTGCGGCAGTAGAACTCGGTAAACGTTTGGCTCAACTTTCTCAACATGCTCAAGTTATTGTTGTTACTCATTTAGCTCAGGTTGCTTCTTTTGCAGATGCACAATTTGCAGTACAAAAAAATCTTGTTGAGAATAGTGAGAATAGTTCTTCTGCTATAGTTGCGGATACTTCTGTTATTGAGCTTAATGATTTGATGCGTGAGCAAGAGATTGCTAGGATGCTTGATGGAAGTGAATCAAAAACTTCATTAGAACATGCTCGTGAGCTATTGAGTGCAAGTAGGAAAATCATTGATGGATTTACAAAATAATTCGTCTATTGTTGCAGCGATTTTTGATTTTGACGGCACGTTACTTGATTCTTTAAGCGTTTGGGATGATATTGATCGAGTAAGTTTTGCGAAACGTGGTATGAACGTTCCTTCAATCTTTGCGAATACGACTGCAACAATGAATCCTAGACAAATTGCAGAATATGTTATTAAAAATTACGGATTTACTGATGCTCCTGAAGATTTGATGACGGAGTGGTCAGATATGGCTTTTGACGCTTATGCTAATCATCTTCCGCTAAGAAAAGGCGCGTATGAATATGTGCATTATTTGCGTTCTAATGGTATAAAGCTTTTTCTTGTTACAACTCTTTCTAAACGCTTGTGTATTCCAGCTTTAAAAAGAGTTGGCATTTTTGATTGTTTTGATTTTATTCATTTTGGAGAAGATTTATCTGAAAAAGGTAAGCATAGTCCTAAAACTTATATCGATATTGCTAATCAACTTAAAGTAGATCCAGCTAAATGTGTAGTTTTTGAAGATTCTGCTACAGCTTTATGTTCAGCTCAGCAAGCTGGTATGCAAACATGTGGGGTAGTTGATAATTCAAACGTAAAAATTGATTTAGATTCGTCGTTTAATAAATGCTTAGCAGTATTTTCTGATTTTTCTTTCGCTCCAAGAATCAGCGATATAAGTTGAAAATATGCTATTGGTTGAGTTGATGAGGTTTCACATACCCCGGGTTTTGTCGCATACACAAGTGCATGCGGATGGCCATCCATCTCGATTTGACGTTACCGCCAAACTCTAGCAGTCTACCCGAAGACTTGAGCGAGCAGCTCTAAAGCGTCTTCTGCTTGACCTTGCTCCCAATGAGGCTTGCCATGCGGCTTACTGTTACCAGAAGTCCGGTGGTCTCTTACACCGCCGTTTCACCCTTACCCGAACGAAACGTTCAGGCGGTCTATTCTCTGTTGCGCTATCTCTCAGGTCGCCCTGGGCGGACGTTATCCGCCATTGTGCTCTGTGGAGCCCGGAAGTTCCTCAGCCACTCCGAATGAACATTGTGACCGCGGCCATCGTGAAACCTCAACCTTCCCAATTATAGCAGATGATATTAATATCGTAAAAAATTCGTTATTTTATAAGAAATTCCGTAATAAACGTTAATTTTTTTATTTTAATTTAATAAATCGCTAGGTTTGTATGGATTTAGCAGATATAATAGAAGAACCGACGGCATCGTGGCAGTCGGGTTGTACAAATCGAGCTTAAGGTTCGAGTCTATATGGGGAGGTTTCGCATGGAAATCGTCATTACTGGTCGTCATACGCAGATTAATCAAAGGTTCCGTGACGTTGTAGAAAGTAAGATGAATCGTGTGACCGCCATTGCGCCTGATGCGCAGCGCGTGCAAATCGTGTTGACTCATGAAGGCAATCCAAGGCAGGCTGACACAGCAAAGCGAGTTGAAATTACTGTTGTTGCAGGAAGCACAGTGATTCGCGCAGAAGCTTCTAGCACTGATCAATTTAGTGCATTAGATATGGCGCTTGATAAGTTGACGCTTCGTTTGCGTCGCACTCGCGATCGTCGTAAGGATCATCGCCGTGGATATACGGAAATGACTCCTGTAGACATGGGTGCTGTAGAGCCTGAGATTGAGACTACTGTTGAAGAGCCAGAAGAAAATGAGGTTAATAGCGCAGATGCTGCTGTTGCTTCCGATTTAGGTCCTGGTGAATCTGTGGAAGTAAGTGTTGGCGACACTCCTATTGTGATTCGTCGTAAGTTACATATTGCAGAGCCTATGAGCATAGATGAGGCTTTGTATGAGATGGAGCTTATCGGGCATGATTTCTTCTTGTTCGTAAACAAAGAAACTATGAGACCATCTGTAGTATATCGCAGACATGGTTGGAGCTATGGCGTATTTGAAATTGATACACCTGAAAATGTTGCTAAGCAAAAGTAATAATTAAAACACATCTAAAATGCGCGAATAAGTGCGCATGCCCGTCTAGCACAATGTTGGGCGGGCATTTTTATGTAGTAATCAGACTCGCTAACTTATAAAAATCGTAGCCGTCGCGTAATATAGGCACAGTTTACGTCTATGTTGGCTAGGCCGTCGTCATAGACATGACCTAAGGGAGCAAAACGTGGTAGATATCGTCGATAAAGCCTTGCGTATGGGTGAAGGCCATCAATTGAAGCGCCTTGAGAACGTAGCAAAGGCTGTGAATGCGTTGGAAGATGAAATTTCCGCGCTTTCCGATGAAGAATTGAAGGGTCAAACTGCTAAATTCAAGCAGCGTTTAGACAATGGTGCAAAGCTTGATGATTTGATGCCTGAAGCCTTCGCTACTGTGCGAGAGGTTTCAAAGCGTACGCTTGGCCAGCGTCATTTTGATGTGCAGCTTATGGGTGGCGCTGCATTGCATTGGGGCAATATTGCAGAAATGAAAACTGGTGAAGGTAAAACATTGGTTGCTACTTTGCCAAGCTATCTGAATGCTTTGGAAGGCAAAGGTGTGCACGTTGTCACAGTCAACGATTACCTTGCTAGCTACCAGAGCGAGCTTATGGGTCGTATTTATAGATTCCTTGGCATGAGTGTTGGATGCATTATTACAGACCAGCAGCCGCCAGAGCGTCGTAAGCAATACAATGCTGATATTACTTACGGTACAAATAATGAGTTTGGCTTCGATTACTTGCGTGATAACATGGCGTGGGAAAAGAGCGAGCTTGTGCAGCGCGGTCATCACTATGCAATTGTCGATGAGGTCGATTCCATTCTTATCGATGAGGCTCGTACGCCACTTATTATTTCAGGTCCTGCTGAAGGTGATGTAACTCATTGGTATCGTGAATTTGCAAAGCTTGTTTTGAAGCTTACTCGCGATGTTGATTACGAGATTGATGAAAAGAAGAAAACCGCAGGTATTCTTGATCCTGGCATCGCAAAAATTGAAGATTACTTGGGCATCGATAACCTTTATGAGCCAAGCAATACAGCTCTTATTGGCTATTTGAATAACGCTTTGAAAGCTAAGGAGCTTTTCCTTCTAGATCGTGACTATGTTGTTACAAACGGCGAAGTTTTGATTGTCGATGAGCATACTGGTCGTGTTCTTCCAGGTCGTCGTTATAGCGAGGGCTTGCATCAAGCAATTGAAGCTAAGGAAAACGTGGAAGTCAAGGCAGAAAATCAGACTTTTGCTACTATTACTTTGCAAAACTACTTCCGCATGTACGACAAGCTTGCTGGTATGACTGGTACTGCTGAGACTGAAGCTGCAGAGTTCATGGGAACTTACAAGCTTGGTGTTCTTCCAATCCCTTCCAACCGTCCAGTAATTCGTAAAGATAAGGACGATTTGATCTTCCGCACAAAGAAAGAAAAGCTTACTGCTATTGTGCGAGATGTTGCTGAGCGCCATGCAAAGGGTCAGCCTGTGTTGCTTGGTACAGCTTCTGTTGAATCTTCTGAGATTCTTTCTTCGCTTCTTGACGTTGCTCGCATTCCTCACCAGGTTTTGAATGCTAAGCAGAATGCTAAGGAAGCTGCTGTTGTTGCTGTTGCAGGTCGTAAGGGTGCTGTAACTGTTGCTACTAACATGGCAGGCCGTGGTACCGATATTATGCTCGGCGGCAATGTTGAGTTCCTTGCAGATGCTAAGTTGAAGGCTGAAGGATATTCTCCAGACGATACTCCTGAAGAGTATGAGAAGCGTTGGCCAGGCGTTTTAGCTGAAGTTAAAGAGCAAGTTAAGGACGAGCACGAAGAAGTTAAGAATCTTGGTGGCTTGTATGTGCTTGGTACTGAGCGTCACGAATCTCGTCGTATTGATAACCAGCTTCGAGGTCGTTCTGGTCGTCAGGGTGATCCTGGCGAGTCCCGCTTCTACTTAAGCTTGGAAGATGATTTGATGCGCCTGTTCAACACTCAGCTTGTTGCTCGTGTTATGGCTAAGGGATTGCCAGAAGGCGAACCAATTGAGTCTAAGTACGTTTCTAACGGTGTGCGCACGGCACAGAAGACTGTTGAAGCTCGTAACTTTGAAATGCGTAAGAACGTTTTGAAGTATGACGATGTTATGAATAAGCAGCGTACTGTGATTTATGCAGAGCGTCAGATGGTTCTTAAGGGTGAAGATATTCACGAGGACATCTTGAAGTTCATCAGTGACACCGTAGAAAGTTATGTGCGTGGCGCAATGAACGGTTCTGATAAGCCAAAGAATTGGGATTTGGACGGCTTAAAAGATGCTCTTAACTCTGTAATGCCTGTACTTCTTGATTGGGATCAGGTGCGTGAAACGATTATCAATCTTAAGGGCGAAAAAGCTGTTTCTGCTTTGCGTGATTTGATTGTCGACAGTGTAGTAAAGGTTTACTCTCTCATCGAAGATCGTCTCGGCGCTGATCCACTTCGTCAAATTGAACGTCGCGTTGTTCTTTCTGTTCTCGATCGCAAGTGGCGTGAACATCTTTATGAGATGGATTATTTGAAGGATGGTATTGGTCTGCGTGGTATGGGTCAGCGTGATCCGCTCGTTGAATACCAGCGTGAAGGCTACCAGATGTACAATTCGATGATTGAGGCAATTAAGGAAGAAAGCATTCAGCTTCTATTCCACATTGATATCAATCAGATTGCTTCTACTGAAGATATTTCTTCTGACGATGAGCTTGATGAAGATGTTGCACAAGCTTCGTCTGAGGTAGATGCTGAAGATCAGGCTGCTGGTATTGTTGGTCCTGCACCTTTGAGTCATGCTGAGGGAGATGTTCCGTTGAGCATGCGACCAAAGAATGAAGAATGGAAGACTCCATGGTCTGATGGTCGTACATTCCCAGGAACAAATAAGAATGAAGAGTGCCCATGTGGTTCTGGTCGTAAGTACAAGCTTTGCCATGGTCAAAACGAATCTGGAAATGAAGCTGAGTAACTTGAAAGCTTGCTAAGTAAAATAAATAAAAGGCGGTGTGATTATAATCATGCCGCCTTTTTATTATATTCGATTGATTATTAGCTATACTCGAGCACCATCTCCATAATCGCTGTAATCTTCTTTATACGGATCAGGTTTTTTGCGATTCATAAGTAATCCTGCTCCACTAAGTAGCATTAATAGGCCGCATATAATACCAACAATGTTTGCTATAGCAGGAATAAAAGCACTTACAATAACACCGAAGATACCTATAACAAATAGAATCCACAAAACTACATTAACTAAAGATACGTTATAAAATCGTGGATTTGGGGGCACAAAATCATCTCCATAGTCTTCCATAGTCTTATCTAAATCAAGCCAACTTGTGCGTGCGTTATCACGAGGACCTTTAGCAGTTATGATCGTGTGAGGGTCTTGCATTCTAGTAGGAATAATATAGGATTTATGGCTGCTTAGATTTTTTAAGCTAAATTTATTTTTTATAGCATTTTTTTGATTTTTAGAATTATTATCGCTTGCTATACTGTTGCGTTCTTTCTTTTTTTCTTCTTTCTGAGCGTGCTTTTCAAAGCTTTTTGCGCTACGTGAATTAGCAATATCATTCATATCGTCAGAATGCTCTGCAATAAAAGATGACCAATCATCATCAAAATTTCTATTGTTTTGTTTTTGATTATTCTTTAATGATTCTGACGTTAACTCGTCATCACGGCGAGGGTCGTTGGTATTCTTAGAAGAAGTCATGAACTATACTGTAGCAAGTCTTCCTGATTCTATGCTTAAAATGTTCGAAATTGGACTTGCAAGAAAGGATATGGTATGTTGTACTGGTTCTTCGTGAAGGGACTTGGGGGTATTGCCTGCATGAGGATTCATCCATCAGCGCAAGGTGTTAAAAATGTACCTAAAAAGGGTGGAGCTATTATTGCTGCAAATCATCTTGCTGTTATTGATGACGCGCTTCTGCCATTGACTTGTCCTCGTATGATTCACTTTATGGGTAAAGCAGAATATTTTGAAGGCAAAGGTTTAAAGGGTCGTTTCAAGAAGTGGTGGTTTACTTCTGTTGGCGTTTTTCCTGTAGATCGTTCTGGAGGCGCAAAATCGCTTGGCGCCTTGAATCATGCTCGTGAAATATTAGAAAAAGGTCAGCTTTTTGGTATTCATATTGAAGGTACAAGAAGTCCAGACGGTCGTTTATATCGCGGTCATACTGGTGCTGCACGTCTTGCTCTTGAAACAGGTTGCCCGATTATACCAGTTGCAATTATTGGAACTAGAGAATTGCAAGTGCATGGTCAAGTTATTCCTGCAAAAGGTAAAACTAAGGCAATTTATGGCGAGCCTATTCAAGTAGAGCGTGTTTGTGACGAAAGCGAGATTACCCACGAGCGTTTACGTGAAATTACAGATAAAGTAACTAAGTCTATTCAGCAAATGAGTGGTCAAGAATACGTTGATGAATATGCTCAAACTGTAAAAGAACGTATGCGTAAAAAACGTGAAGAAAGTAATGAAAATAAATAATATAATTCTAATGCTATTAGGCTAGCGTTATTAGATATTTAAATTTTATTTATATTCAAATATTTAAGCGGCGAAAGTTATTTAGCTTCCGCCGCTTTTATAATACTTAAAACACGCTTATATTACTGTAAGAGTGATAATAGAAGGATTTCCATTAGAATCCTTCAATGGTACTTCACTTCCAGCTCCAGGGGATTGGAAGCGCACTACGTGCATTAAATCACCAAGTGGAGCAGAAATACGAACTTTCAGTCCTAGATTTTCAATAATCCTTTTAGCTTCATCACTGTTCTTTCCGCAAACGTTTGGCAATGTAACAGTTTTTGGACCTTTAGAAACAACAACTTTAACACTATCGCCCCAATGTAAGTCAGAACCAGCTTCAACGGAAGCGCGGATAATCTTACCCTTTGCTACAGTATCGCTATTTTCTTCTTCGTACTTTACATCCAGCTTAGCGTCAGTTAAAGCTGAGTCAGCTTCACTCTTTGTTTTCCCAACAATATCTGGCATTTGCACAGGCTTAGGTCCCTTGGAAAGTAAAACACTTACTTCTTCGTTATGGTTCATGCGTGTGCCAGGTTTAGGGTTAATATCAATTAAGCTGCCAGCTGGTATGTCTATAGAATACGTGTCTCCTGACTTATCGTGAACAATGTTAGTAAATCCTGCTTTACGCAATGTTTTCAAAGGATTTTTGCCATTGTAAGTCTTTGGATCTGTAATATCGTCCGGGATTGTAGCCTTACGAATTCCACGCGAAATCACAACATTAAGAGTGCTATTATTGTGCTTTTGAATATGGCTGCCGACGACATCAGGATTTGTTGAAACTACTTTTCCTTCTGGCACATCGTCACTATAATCTTTTGAAACTTTGTAAGGAATTCCAGCAATTTTAAGCGTGTGCTCATATTGTTGCCAATTGACATCAGTTATTTTGCAAGATGCATAATTTTTGCATTGAAGGTCGTCGGGCTTAGGCAGCGTCCAATAACTGCCAGGACCTAAGAAATACCAAAAACCACCAATAGCAGCAATTGCTAATACTCCAGCTGTGCTTAAACCTGCAATAAGGAAAACACGCTTTTTAGAAGAACGATTAGGCTTGTTTCCTAAGTTTTTTTCCTTATCTGACATGCCAAACGGTTTTGCTGCATTTAAGTTGTTGTTAAAATTGCGAGAGCTAATAGCAATTGTTGGCATATTGCTATCGTCAAATTCTTCTAAAGAATTATCTTGCGAATTGTATGACACATCTTTTGCATTAGCAGCACTCCATTGCATAGCTTGTGTTTTTTGAAGATTATTCGCATCGAAAGCACTGTCGGACTTCGCTAGTGAATTGTCTATTGCTACATTATTGACTTCAGGATTATGTAAATCATTATTTTTGTGTGAATCGAGTTCACTTACAGAATTATTTCTAGGTATTGCAACAGTTTCGTCTGTAGCATTTTGCAATAAAGAGTTGGAATTAGCAGAAAAATTAGAGCCTGAAGTATTTATTGCTCGTGTAGCATCTGAGTCATTATTAGGATTCAATTTGTCCGAATAATTTGCTTCAGGGGAAACAAGCAAATTATTAATAGGAGAAAAGTCTGTTTCTTCTGAAAACTCTTGTGGTTCTTCTGCTTTGTATTGCCAATCTTCAGAGTTTAATTGTGTAGAAAGTGCACGTAATTTTGCTAATGCTTCACTTGCATCTTTAGGTCGTTCGTTCATGTCGCGAGCAGTGAGGTTTGCTATGAATTGTGCAACTTTTTCGCTAATTCCAGGGCAAGCTGTAGCAATTGAAGGAGTGTTTTCATGCACATGCTTGAAAACAAGCGTAACAGGATTATCTGCAGTAAAAGGCACTCTTCCTGCAAGCATTTCCCAAGCCATCATGCCTGCTGAATACAAATCACCTTGAGGAGTTGCAAGATTATGCTCAATAAGTTCAGGAGCAAGATAAGCTGCTGTGCCAAGAAGTAATCCTGTAGAAGATAGTGTTGCTTGCGAAATTGCTCTAGCTAAACCGAAATCAGTAATTTGAACATGACCTCGATCGTTAATTAAAATATTTTCCGGCTTAATATCTCTATGTACAACTCCAGCATTATGTGCAGAAGCGAGACCATCCAAAGTTTCTGCAAGTAGACGCAGCGTATCTCGCACACTGAATGTGCCTTGCATATTCATTTCATAACGCAAATTAACGCCATGAACATATTCCATTACGAGATAATCGAGCCCGTCATATTCGCCTGTATCATAAACTTGTACAATATGTGGATTTGCAATTGCTGCAGCAGAAGTTGCTTCTCTGCGGAATCTAGCAATAAATTGCTGGCGATGCACCCCTTGAGCAAGTTGAGTGTGCATGATTTTAATTGCTACAGGTCTATCAAGGCGTTCATCTTCTGCTTGATACACAGTAGCCATGCCACCCTGAGCTATTTTGCGCACAATGCGATAGCGATTTTCAATGCGCATACCTGGCTGCGCCTGCGTAGCTTCATCCATTGTCACAATCCTTATACGCGTAAAACCATTTTTACTACTTACGAGTGTACAAGCAAGATAGTAAAGAAAGCTAATTTCGAGCGTTATTTGCTAGATATTATTGTACATTACGCCATGCTTCAGGTATAAATCGTTTGCTAATTTCATGCAAAATAGCTTTTCCACTGTCGCTCAATGTACTTGATTCGATTGCTTGTTGTGAATCATTCCACAGATTCTCAATTCGCTTTTTTGATTTTTCAATAGCACCAGAAGTATGGTAAATCTGTATTATTTTATTTACATCATCTTCGCTTCGAGTACTACTCGTGTAAGCTTTTAATAGTATTTCTCTTTCGTTATCGTTTCCGTATTGCAAAGCATCTGCAAGAAGAACCGCACGCTTACCTTCTCTAATATCACCGCCAATAGGCTTACCTGTAATCTTGCTATCTGAAACAATATCAAGCAAATCATCAGCAATTTGGAAAGCAACACCTAACGAATTGCCAATAGAATTAGCAAGATTGTATGCTTCAGTTGGTTGCATATTTGCTGCAAGAAAGCCGAGAGTTAATGGAGCAACAGTAGTGTAACTGGCTGTTTTCCATCTAAAAACATTCAAAGATGATTCCGCAAGTTGTATTGGATTATCTAGTTGCATCATTTCTATTGACAAATCCAATACTTGACCAATACCAACATTTCTTTGCATAGACGCAAATGCTGCTAACAATTCCTCGCCATAAGTAAAATTCTTCGCACGATTTCTTGCAATATCGAAACTTTCTGTGGCAAGTAGATCTCCCAGCATTAAACCTAAGCCTGTGCCAATATGCTTATTATTGCAAACTTTACTTAATGCACAATACGCACTAGGCTTTCCACGTCTTAAATAAGATTCGTCAATAATATCATCATGAATTAATGCAGCTGTTTGAAATACTTCTAGAGCACAAGCTATGTCAAATACAGACTGTTCATGGATTTTTTGAATATTGGTTTCTTTTGATGCAGCGTAAAATGCTGAAATCGTAAGAAGAGCTCTAAGACGTTTTCCGCCTTCGCTTGAAACAATAGCTTGCTTTATTACTTGCTGTAGTATTTGCGCACATGTGGATGAAAGATTATTTTCTAATCCCGTATTAAATTGCTGAGAAATTAAAAAAGTAATTCTAGATTCAATATCGTTAAGACTGTAATTGTTGCCTATAAATGTGCTCATATTATGAAAGTTATCCACAGGGCTGAACATTACAAAACGCAGTTATTATTATGGTTTAATAAGCTTTTCACCGCGGAAATAGTTTTTTATTGAATGCTGACTCATATCTTGAGAAACTTCAATATATCAAAAATGCTATTGCATAGTTTGATTATCAAAATAAAGAATCATGTAAAAAATGAGGGGGAGTATGCATGGAAATTGTAGAGGATGATTTGAAAACGAAGATATCGCATAATTGTATTGATGACTTTGATATGCAAAGTCTTATGCAAATTTATGGTGAAAGTGCTAATTCTTTTAATGGTTGTTTAGATTTTGCAGGTTCAGAAGATTTTGAAAGTTTTGCTGGAAGAGAAATTTCAGATATTAATGGGACTATATATCCTTCCAAAGAGTGCAGCTTTTTTATGACTTTTTCTAAGGAATATATTTACAACAACTGTAGTGATAGTGCGCAATGGATTAAAGGATTAGAATATTGGGTTCCGGCAGTTTCGGAAGCTTTTATAGAAAATGTTGATCAAAATGGCAAGCAATATGCTATTAGAGATATTGCAAGCAGAGCACTTATGCGATGGTACAACATGTTTGCTTACGATGAAAAAATGTTTGGATATGATTTAGTAAATCTGCCAATAGCAATGTTGCATAATATTAATGTTCGTGATGCAATGCTTATTTCTATTCTGGATGAAAATCAAGAATGGTATGACGAAAAAACTTTGTCGGAATTTGCTTGGTGCCCTCATACACCTGAAGTATCTCGTAATTTGCGGCATTGTTTAGAAGCAAAATTCACTCAAACAAATAATAAGCCTGATATAAAGAGAGCTATTTTCGCGTGCAAAATTTTAAAATCTATGGCTATTATTACTAGAAGCATTCCAAAATTATCTGTGCAAGTTTACGCTTTGTTAGCTTATATCAGCTGGTGGTTTAGGCTCGGAGAAGTAAAATATTATTGTGATTGTGCATTGCGCATTGATCCTGATTGTTCTATGGCAAAAATAGTGTGTGGAGCATTCGAAAATGGTCTTGAGCCAGCATGGATTGAATAATTCGCCACGCCGCAAAAATTAGTTGTGGAATAATCGTCTTGCTTAAATGGTTTACTACTTAAGGTAAAACTTGCCCTTGCATGAACTATGCCTATATGCGTTACAAGGGGATAATACAGGAGGAACAGTTTGACGAGTGAAGTTGGATTAACGGTCGACAGCGACGAAATGCAAGATGATACTAAGCCTGTAAAAACTCGCAAGGCTAGCGTTGCGCGTAAAACCAGTACTCGAACTTCGTCAGCTGATAGCAAGACGCGCAGTTCTCGCTCAAAGAAAACTGAAGACAACAAGATTGATACTGAATCAGTATCGGCTGATGCTGAACATGACGAAACTGAAGATAGCGTAGACATTGAATCTCAAGATCAATTATCTATTGACGATCCTTTAGATGACGATTCACATCTTGATGTTGGTGATGAACATTTGAATCTTGATGATTTGGACGATATTCAGCCAGAAGATATATCTGATGTTGACGATTTAAGCGATATTGACGTTGCAGATGATCTTGATGATGAAGAGTCTGAAGATCTTGATGAAATTGATGATCACGACGAAATTAAGCATGATGCTCCGCAAGTGCCACAAGCAAAAGGCGCATTTGTTGTACGTGATGATGACGATGACGATAATCTAACTCCATCTGGTAATCCTAAGCGTCGTGTAATTGCTACAGGTGCTACTGCGGATCCTGTTAAGGATTATCTAAAGCAGATAGGTAGAGTTAGCTTGCTTAATGCTGAGCAAGAAGTTGATTTGTCAGAGCGTATTGAAGCTGGATTGTATGCTCAGCATTTGCTTGATACTCAAATTGATCAAATGGAGTTTAAGCGTAAACGTGAGCTTAAGTGGGCTGCAGCAGATGGCAAGAAAGCTAAAGATCATCTTCTTGAAGCAAACTTGCGTCTTGTTGTTTCTCTTGCTAAGCGTTATACCGGTCGAGGCATGCTTTTCCTTGATTTAATTCAGGAAGGTAACCTTGGTTTGATTCGTGCAGTTGAAAAGTTCGACTGGAAGAAGGGCTTTAAGTTCTCAACCTACGCAACTTGGTGGATTCGCCAGGCTATTACGCGTGCTATGGCAGATCAGGCTCGTACTATTCGAGTTCCAGTGCATATGGTTGAGGTTATTAATAAGCTTTCTAGGGTTCAGCGTCAAATGCTTCAAGATTTAGGTCGTGAACCTACGCCGGATGAGCTTGCTCGCGAACTAGATATGCCAGTAGAAAAGGTTCAGGAAGTACAAAAATACGGTCGTGAGCCAATTTCTTTGCACACTCCTCTGGGCGAGGACGGCGATTCCGAGTTCGGTGATTTGATTGAAGATACTGACGCAATCGCACCGTCTGATGCTGTTGCGTTCTCGCTCCTTCAAGAACAGTTCAGGCAAGTTTTGGAAACTTTGGCTCCTAGGGAGGCTGGAGTTATTAAGATGCGCTACGGCTTGGAAGATGGTCAGCCAAAAACTTTAGACGATATTGGTCGCGTTTATGGTGTTACTCGTGAACGTATCCGTCAAATTGAGTCTAAAACAATGTCTAAGCTGCGTCATCCTTCTAGATCGCAAACTTTGCGTGACTTCTTAGATCAGTGATTGTGTGAAGTTATATTACAAAGTGTCGTATTGTTGCTTTTGCGATAGTACGACACTTATTGCTTAAAATAATCGGTTGTACGTTTAATAAGTGCAAGGGGTAGAAGTGGTCTCTCATAAAGAGCAGTATGATGCCGACAGTTTGACAGTGCTAGAAGGCTTGGATGCTGTAAGAAAGCGTCCAGGCATGTATATTGGCACTACAGACAGCCAAGGCTTAATGCATTGCCTTTGGGAGATTATTGATAATGCGGTTGACGAGGCTTTGGCGGGTGCTTGTGACCATATTATTGTTACTCTTCACGACGATGGATCTATTGAAGTTGCAGATAACGGTCGTGGTATTCCAGTAGATGTTGAGCCAAAAACAAAGCTCACTGGTGTTGAAGTTGTTTTAACTAAGCTTCACGCTGGAGCAAAGTTTGGTAACGCTTCTTATAATGCTGCAGGCGGTTTGCACGGTGTTGGATCTTCTGTTGTAAACGCTTTAAGCTTGCGTTTAGATGTTGAAGTCGATAGAGACGGTAAAACGCATCATATGGCGTTCCATCAAGGGCATCCTGGTGTGTATAGCGATGCTGACCCGGAGCATCCATCTCCAGCTTCTCCATTTAAGCGTACGCGTAAGAACAAGTCTACTGAGCTTGAAATTATCGGCACTGTTTCGCCAAAAACTACCGGAACTCGTGTACGCTACTGGGCGGATCCAGAAATTTTTAATTCGACTGCGCATTTCAGCTATGAGCAGCTTATTGCTCGCGTGCGTCAAACAAGTTTCCTGGTTCCAGGCTTAAAAATTACTGTTATTGACGAGCATGTTCCTGAAGGTGAATCTGCAAATATTGAAGAAATTGATTCTACTAAAGATGATGTTGCAGAAGATAATCTTCTTGAAAACCAGTCTGATAATAGCGATAACTCTGTGTCTGAATTTGAAGAATTAGAATCTGAAACAGCATTAGAAGATGAAGATGATTCTGAAGATAAGACTGAAAATATCGCGACTGAAGATGAGGCTGAAGATGCTGAATCTGAAGAATCAGTTGCACAATCTGTTGCAAATGCTCAGTCTGCTAACTCAATGCAAAATAAGCATCATCCTCGAGTAGTTGAATTTTTGCATAATGGTGGCGTTAAAGATTTCGTTGATTTTCTTTCAAAAGGTGAAGCAGTATCGGATATTTGGCGTATTTCTGGCGAAGATACATATGTAGAAGAAACGCAAGCTGTTGATTCTGCAGGAGATTTACACGCGCAGCAAGTAACTCGAAAATGCGGCGTTGACATTGCAATGCGTTGGGTAAACGGCTACGATTCAACGATTATTAGTTTCGTAAACGTTGTTGAAACTCCTGGCGGAGGTATGCACGTAGACGGATTCTTGCAAGGATTGACTAAGCAAATTCGTAAAGCTGTTGAAGACAACGCGCGCAAACTAAAAGTAAATCTTAAAGATTCGAATACGAAAATTGAGCGCGATGATATTACAGCAGGATTGGTAGCAGTCGTAACTGTTCGCATTGCTGAGCCTCAATTCCAAGGTCAAACTAAGGATGTTCTTGGAACTGCTCAAGTTAAGCCAATCGTTACCAAAATGACTGACGCTCAATTCGGTGAGATGATTACCGGTTCTAAGCGAGGTTTTAAAGAGCAGTCTTCTAGAGTTTTGGAAAAAATTGTTTCCGAAATGCATGCGCGTATTCAAGCGCGTAAAACTAAGGAAGTTACGCGCAGAAAGAACGCTCTTGAGTCTGCTTCAATGCCACCGAAACTTTCTGACTGCCAGCCTGGAAACGACGATGTTGCAGAACTTTTCATCGTCGAGGGCGATTCTGCACTTGGCACTGCAAAAGCTGCTCGAAATTCTGCTTTCCAAGCGCTTCTTCCAATTCGCGGTAAGATTTTGAACGTGCAAAAAGCAAGTCTTGCACAAATGCTTTCCAACAAAGAGTGCGCTGCAATTATTCAGGTTGTTGGAGCAGGATCTGGCGCAAGTTTCGATATTTCACAAGCACGTTATAACAAGATTGTTATGATGACCGATGCAGATGTTGACGGCGCGCATATTCGTATTTTGCTGCTGACGCTGTTCTACCGTTATATGCGCCCGCTTATTGAGCACGGCCATGTTTATGCTGCAGTGCCACCTCTTCACAGGATTGCGCTCGCTGGAAAGCGCAAGGGCGAGTATATTTACACGTATTCCGATGATGAATTGGCTGGAAAGCTTGATGATTTGCAAGCTAAAGGCATTGATTTTAACAGCGATATTCAGCGTTACAAGGGCTTGGGCGAGATGGATGCAGATCAGCTTGCAGACACAACCATGGATCCTAGAACTCGCATGCTTCGAAGGATTCGTATGGAAGATGCTCAGCAAGCGAGTGAAGTATTTGATTTGCTAATGGGCGATGATGTTCCTCCGCGCAAGCAGTTTATTGTTGATAACGCAGACGACTTCGATCGTTCCAAAATCGATACCTGATATCGGTATGTTGCTCGCGTCGCTTTATGTCGCCTTGTATATTTGTATTCCTTTATATTGCTTTATAAAGTCGCGTTGGCATTACAAATATGAAGTACTAGTGTTGGGGAATTTTTATGATTAACCTTCTTCTTGCTGTTATTTATCTTGCTTTTATAAGCTTGGGTTTGCCGGATGCTCTTCTTGGAGCTGCGTGGCCTACGATGAGTCATGATGTTGGTGCGCAAATTTCTTGGGCTGGTGGAATATCAATGGTTATTTCTGCAGGAACAATTGTTTCTGCGCTGCTATCTAATAGGTTTACGCATAAGTTTGGCCCTGGGAAGGTTACGCTTATTTCAGTTGCTTTAACAGCTTTAGCGTTACTAGGTTTTTCTTTTGCTCCGAATTATCTTGTGCTTATTTTTCTAGCTATACCATACGGTTTAGGTGCTGGAGGAGTGGATGCGGCTCTTAATAATTACGTTGCAATTCACTATGAAAGCTGGCACATGAGCTGGCTTCACTGCATGTGGGGAATTGGTGCTTCCGCAGGTCCTTATGTTATGGGTTTCGCACTTTCTCACGGTCAGCGCTGGCCTGCAGGCTACCAGTATATTGCTGTTATACAAATTGCTCTCACTCTTGTGTTATTCATAAGTTTGCCGCTGTGGAAAAATAATAATAAAAAGGCAGAGACGCATAATCTTACTGAGGTAAAGAAACAATCTTCTGGGATGCTATCTTACGCAGAAGTTTTGCGCATTCCAGGAGCTAAGAATATTCTTATTATGTTCTTTTGCTATTGTGCGTTGGAGCAAACTGCAGGATTGTGGGCTAGTAGTTACATGGTTTTGCATGGAGGAGTTAGCCGCATTGTTGCGGCAGGTTGGGCAAGCTTGTTTTATGTTGGCATTACAGTTGGTCGTTTTGTAAGCGGATTTCTTACTATGCGTTTTAACGATGCAACGATGATTCGTATTGGGCAGTGCGTAATGCTTATGGGCATTCTAGTATTGTTGCTGCCTTTGCCGAATCATATTGAGCTTATTGCAGGATTTGTAATTATTGGACTAGGCTGCGCTCCAGTTTACCCATGCATTATTCATTCCACGCCGCATTATTTTGGTGCAGATAAGTCTCAAGCTATTGTTGGCATGCAAATGGCAAGCGCATATATTGGGTCTATGGTAATGCCTGCGATTTTTGGACTAATTGCGCAGAATGTTTCTATGGTGCTTCTTCCGGCTTATTTGCTTATTCTTCTCGCTGTAATGACTTTTATGCACGTGCGCTTGCTTCGAACTTGCGAAAGTTGAGCGTGAAAGTATTTGTATGCGCGATTGCTTATATTTTTTTGATGTAGACTTGTGTTAGATGTGTTATGTGTGCTAGGTGTGTTAGAACTTGTTGTATACGCATTATCTAGTAGATGTATTTCTAATAATGTTTTTACAAAAGGAGGGGTTATGAATGATATTAAGCAAGAAGTCTTTGACAAAGATAAGCTTGATTTTGCAATATTTTGTATTGAAAATGTTGCTAAGAAGCTTAATCAAAACCCTCGCGATACGTATGATGCTTTGACTAAGAAGAGTAATATTCTTATGTCTTATATTGTTCCATCTTATGACGTTTTGCACACTCAAGGCAAAGAGTATATTACAAACGATATTATTTCCTTCATGCGCGAAAAAGGTGTAAAAGTATGATTGTTTATCACGGTTCTTTTATGCCTGTTGAATTTCCAGATGTATTGCATTCGCGTAAAGATGTTGATTTTGGCGCAGGATTCTACGTTACATCAATACGTAGTCAGGCTGATAATTGGGCGAAGAAATTTATTCGCAAGGACAAAGATGCTTTTGTTTCTTCTTATAATTTTGACAATAATGTTCTTAATGAATTATCTGTTCTTAAGTTTGATTCATATTCTGAAGAATGGCTTAATTTCATACTTAATGCTCGTTCTGGAAATGATACAAGCAGTTTTGATGTAGTAATTGGCGGTGTAGCAAACGATAAGGTTTATAACACACTTGAATTGTTTTTTGATGATTTAATTACTAAGTCTGAAGCTTTAGGCAGACTAAAATATGAAAAACCTAATAATCAAATATGTTTTAGAAGTCAAAAAGCTATTGATTTGTGTCTTACATACATAAAAAGCGAGTGTGTAAATAGTAAGTTTTTAGGGGAGTGATGGATTTTGAAGGCGAATCCTATTTTGTTGCAAAAGAAGTATGCTAGGGTTGTAAGTCTTCTGGCTGAGCGTGCTGGGTTGAGTTATGAGCAGGCGCTTGACGTGTTTTACCATTCTGTTACTTACGATTTGATGCGTAATGGTATTTCGGATATGCATTGTATGAGCGACGGATATTTGGTTCAAGATTTGCTTGATGAGATGCATAATTCTAAAATGTGTGTTAATGCATGACTTTTGTAATAAATTAAACGATTGTGTGATATACCATGCTTGCATTTGTATTTCGACTATAAAGCGTACAATGTGTATACGTTTTTACATTATCTCGTTATCTATTTTTTAAGAGGGTAAATGAATAAGAGAACTGGTCTTATGTTGACTAGCACTATGATGGGTATTGCTACTGCTGCTTGTGCTTTCTGCATGGCGCAAAGTGCGAATGCTGCCGAAACTTCAGCTTCTTCTGGTGTTAATACGACTGTAAATTCTTCTACAAATAATTCTTCTACCACAGCTTCTAATACAGAAACTTCCTCTACAGAAGGTTCTTCTTCCGTAACTTCTTATAACGCAGCTTCTAATACGCCCAATGGGGGGGGTCTGCTTTAGATAGCACTTCCGCAAAACCTTCTGGAAATACTGTACCTTCCAAGTCTAGCGAAACTGCAAAAACTGCCGAAACCACAAAATCTACTAAATCTTCTAAAGCTTCTGAATCTGTAACTGATGCTGAAAATTCTGAAAATGCTAGACTTACACAAACTCTTATAGATGTAAGCAATACTAATCTTCAAACAAATAATCGTGAAGATAGAAGCGTACACGCATCTGCAGAATCTAAAGCAGCATCAACTGATTCGGGTACTACAGATGATGCATCTTTAACTTGGACGAAGGACGACTTTAACATTTCTGACGATGGTAAAACTATTGGAGGTAGGAAAAATGTTTATTATCCGGAGACCGGTCAAACGGTAAATGAGTATGTGGACGGACTTAGTGCCAAAGGCAAGGAGAAACTTAAGAAAAATCATCATGTTGTGATTCCTGAGGGTATTGAGGTAATTCATGAATGTGCTTTTACCGGTCAGGCTGACAAAGTCGGGAATAAGCATAAACACGTTGACGGCGAGACTTATATTGAGGGTGTCACTCTTCCGCAATCTCTTAGAATAATAGAATATGGAGCTTTTGGTTGGAATAAAATTAAAGGAACCGTTGTTATTCCAAAAAATGTGGTTTCAGTAAGCGATGCAGCCTTTGTTGCTAATGAAATTGAAAAAGTTGTGTTTGAAGGCGTGCTTGATGATAAGGGAAAAGAGCACGATACAGATACTAATCCGTATTATCTTGCTGGAGTTGGTAGTGTTGCTTTCCAAGGTAATAAAATTTCTGAAATTGTCGTAAAAGGTAATTTAGGACAATATAAGTTTCGCTCAGGGGAAAATGATTCACCGTTTGACAATCAAAATCCTGGACCTTTCACTATTGAAGTGGGAGAGGAATACAAAAGTCCTATCAAAATTACGCAAGAAAGCGCTGGTCATACAATCAGTGTTATGGAGGGTTTTGAGGAGAATGGAAATCCTGTAACGATTGACCTCTCACCATATTTTAAGAAAAATGCTGATGGCAAATATGTAGCTGTAAAAACTGGCACACTTGAAGGTCAGTGCATTTTTTATGACTTTGTTCAGCGTGTGCCTAGGATGATTGGTAGATCGCATTTTACGTACAACATTGTTCCTAAAGCTACGATTTACACAGTTACTTTTGTAAATGGCGCTAATTCTCATTATGCTTCTGTGCAAGTTAAGGAAGGCAAAAGCATAAACGATAAGAGTGTTGATAGTCAGTCTATGCCTAAAGATCCTACGAAGATTGGGTACACTTTTGAAGGGTGGAATGAAGATCAAGACGGTACTGGTGCAGTGTTCCTTGCCAGCACTAGTGTAAACAAAAATTTGAAAGTTTACTCCATTTTTAAGAATTACTTACCAGTTATTACAGTTCAGAATAAGACTATTACTGAGGGTAATTCACTCGATTTGAATAGTCTTGTTGTGTCTGTTAGTGATATTGAGGATAATTCTATAACAACTAAGGTTAAGCGTATTAGTGACGGTGGTTTTAATAACAATGTTCCAGGCGTTTACACTATCACGTTTAGCGTAACGGACAATGGCGGTGCTACTGCAACAACAGTTGCAACAGTAACTGTTAATAAGAAGCCAACGCCTCTAATTCCACCAGCTCCTGCGCCGGAACCGGAGCTAACTCCAACTCCTGTTCCACTTCCTGAGTCGTCGGCCCCTGTCGCTCCAGGTCCGATTCTGACACCTTCTGAGCCTGAGCCAGAACCTGAGTCTGCTCCAGCTCTTTCGCAACCGGAGCAACCGGAAGCTAAGCGCGTTGTTAAGCATCTTCCTAAAACTGGCTCTTCAGTAGCTATGGTAATAAATTATTTGTTTGCATCTGTGACTGCAGGAATTTTTGCACTTGTAGAAGCTAGAAAATCACTTCGCAGATATTCCAAGCATGCTCGCAAAAACTAGCTTTAAAAAGTGTAAAACTAGCAAGCAAAAACATTACTACCCAATATGTGCAATTGGGGAAACAAGCTCAGTTCCAGAAGCGTCCCTACGCATATCTGGTTTAGGTAACTCAACATTGCTTCCGCCTTCCGTAACTGCTTGCAATGGATAGTATCCAACATATGCGTGTATCAACGTATCTTGACCTTTAAGGAATCTTTGCGAGCGCACGCCACCAGTTGCGCGACCTTTTGTTGGGTACATGTCAAATGGAGTAATCTTTGCAGAACCGTTTTCGGTTCCAGGAAGAGCTTCACTGTCTCCAGCAACGGTGAATACAACTGTTCCAGAAGCGGAGAATAAACCATTTTCACCTTCTTCGTAATGCCACTCTATTGATTTTTCTGGCACTACTGCGAAGGTTGCAACTTTAGCACCTTCTGCTAAACGAATGCCTGCCATTCCGCCTGCTGTGCGTCCTTGTGGTCTAACTTGTTTAGCGTCAAAGGTAAGTAATGAAGAATCACTACTAATGAACACGAGTCTGTCGTTGTCTTTTGCTGGAGCTGCGGCAATAACGGTGTCGTCGTCTTTTAAGTCAATTATGCTCCATGAATCCATGGTAGTTGGAGCTTCAAAATTCCATCTTTTAACTACACCGTTTCGTGTTCCAATTGCAAGTGGAGTAGCGTTTTGTGAGGCATCAAATGCTATTGCTGAAACTACGCGTTCTCCTCTTACTGGATCCGTGCTTTGCGTGGAAGTTAGCAGTTCTTGTGCTTTTACTCCGTGGTTGAGCAGCGCAGGTTTTCCTTCTTCATAGTTAAGTTGTGGCAAATCTGCAACATGAGCTAGAACTAGTCGACCAGATGAAGTAACAAGAGCACAAGTTGAACGCGTTGTTGTTGCAAACATTGTTTTACAAGGAGTGTTAAATACGTTGTTGTTGTGCGAATTCCAATGTTCTAACACTGCAATGCTTGTTCTGGCAATTAACCCTGAAGTGCTTAATGCTACTGCGCAAGGTTCGTCACTTAATTGCATTGCAACAGAAGATGCGTCAGCTTCTCCAGTTTTACGAGCTGCATTAGCTGCTGCAGCCAAATCTGCTTGAGTTGAAGTAATTTTATTTGCTGATTGAACGGCTTTAATCGCAATATCCTCACTGTTTTTATTTATGCTGGAGGCTACTGGAGTAAAACTACCATCTTCATTTTCGTCAAGCAAAATTGTTCTGCGTGGAGTATCCCATTGTTTAACTGCAGAATCCATATCTGCTATTACGACGTTGTCGAGTTTAGCTTCAGAACTTAATATTTGATTTAGCTCTTCAATTTTTTTGAGCAAATCGTCGCGTTCAGCTTCGAGCTCTATTCGGCTCATTTTAGTAAGTCTGCGAAGACGTAAGTCAAGAATATACTGTGCTTGAATTTCATCAAGATCGAATACTTTAATTAACTTAGTTTTTGCACTATCTGCATCTTCAGATGAACGAATGACCTGAATTACTTCATCAATATCAAGAAGTGCAAGAAGCAAGCCATCAACCAAATGTAAGCGTTCTTGAGCTTTTTTGCGCCTAAATTCGCTGCGTCTGCGTACCACGGTTCTGCGGTGAGAAATCCAAACGTCTAATAGCTCTCGCAAGCCCATTGTGTGAGGTCTACCGTCAACAAGTGCAACATTGTTAATAGTAAAGCTCTCTTGCAAAGGAGTGTGCTTAAAAAGTTGAGCAAGCACAGCGTTAGGATCAAAACCTGTCTTAATCTCAATAACAATACGAGTTCCGTTATGTCGATCTGTTAAATCAATAGCACCTGAAATACCGTCTAATTTTCTTGATTTAACTCCTTGAGAAATTCTTTCCAAAACGCGCTCTGGGCCAACCATAAACGGAAGTTCTGTAACAATAATAGCTTTTTTGCGAGCAGTAATATTTTCGATATGTGTTGTAGATCTTGTAGTGAATGCTCCGCGACCTGTTGCGTAAGCTTCGCGAATGCCACTTCGACCAATGATAATTCCTCCGCTAGGCCAGTCAGGTCCTGGAACTAGTTTCATAAGATCATCTAGGGTTGCATCAGGATGTTTCATAACATATTTTGCTGCAGCAACTACTTCGCCTAGATTATGCGTTGCCATATTTGTTGCCATGCCTACAGCAATTCCAGAAGCGCCATTTACTAAAAGATTTGGAATAGCTGCAGGAAGCACAGTAGGTTCTTTTAGTTTATTGTCGTAATTTGGTACAAAATCAACTGTGTCTTCGTTGATATCCGCGTTCATACCTAGTGATGCAGGAGCTAAACGCGCTTCGGTGTATCGAGAAGCTGCTGGACCGTCGTCAAGAGAGCCAAAATTACCGTGTCCGTCAACAAGCGGCAAGCGTAGGGAAAATGGTTGAGCTAGACGAACCATTGACTCATAGATTGCAGAATCACCGTGAGGATGAAGTTTACCCATTACTTCACCAACAACACGCGCTGATTTCATATAAGCATGATCAGGACTCAAATTCATATTGCCCATTTGATACACAATGCGTCGCTGCACTGGTTTCATTCCGTCTCGTGCGTCCGGTAAAGCTCGAGCATAAATAACTGAATAAGCATATTCCAAGAAGGATTTGCTCATTTCTTCGTTTAATGGTGTTTCAACAATATGCTCTTTAACTTTTCTTGGGTCGAAAGCTTGCTGTGTTGAGTGATGGCGTGAGGGCATATTTAGAACTCCTTGAATGACATTACGGCTATCAATCTTACCAATTTATATGCACAAACAGCATGTTTTTGCTGAATTTTTCAGCAATTTGACTAGTTATTTATATAAATATTTGTTATTCGCGTTTTGTTCAATGCAATATAAGTGGTTCAATAGTAAGTATGAGTGCTGAAATACCGTCTGAAAATGATCTTTTGCAATTTGTTGGTAATGTTAAGTACGGTGATTTTTCTAATTCCGCAGTTAATGAAAATTTTTCTTACGATTTTAATGAAAAAAATCTTGGTGGAGCGTTACATATATCTTCGGTTCTTCCAGCTTTAAGTGATGCAATAGATGCTCCTGTTAAAACAGCTATTCATAACGATCCACACGCTTTGCGAGAAAGTCTTGGTTTCCCTAAATCTAATTCTGCAATTGTAGTGTTAATAGATGGTTTAGGATACTGGAATATTCTTATGCGCAAAGGTCACGCTCCTTATTTACGATCCTTGCTTAACGAATCAATAAATCAACGACCAATTAGCACGTGCGTTCCAAGCACAACTGTTGCTGCAATGGCTACTTTTGGAACAGGCACATGTCCTGGTCTTACTTGCATGACCGGTTACACGCAAAAGAATTCTCAAACTGGTAAACTTGCGCAGCTTATTCAATTTAATGATGCGCCTGATCCGCTAGTTTTGCAGCAAGAG
This sequence comes from Gardnerella sp. DNF01189, assembly GCF_049244195.1. Lineage (NCBI taxonomy): Bacteria > Bacillati > Actinomycetota > Actinomycetes > Bifidobacteriales > Bifidobacteriaceae > Gardnerella > Gardnerella sp. DNF01189. Next base: position 330,231 of record NZ_CP058385.1, read on the forward strand.
CCGACTATATTTGAAAGTTTAGTTTCTAATGGAGTCCGTGCAGATAGCGTGGGATTACCAAAGTTTGAAAATACTCCTCTTACCAAAGCTGCTTTTCGTGGAGCAAATTATATTACTGCTGGAACTCCTAGAGCTCGCATTCTTAAGGCTGCTAATAACAGTAAAACTCCAGGTTTAACTTATATGTATTTACGTGACGCTGATAAAACCGGTCATAATTATGGTTGGGATTCTCAGCAGTGGGTTTCTGTTTTTGAGCAAATTGACGAGCAGTTGCGTCTTTTGCGAGCAAATTGTGCTCCTGGAACATTAATTGTTATTACTGCAGATCATGGGATGATTAAATCCGATCCCAATAAGCGAATTGATATTGCTAAACATGATGAGCTGATAAAAGGCGTATCGATGGTTGGCGGTGAACCTCGTTCTGTAATGTTGTATGCTAACAGTGACGCAAATCCTGAAGATATTATTTACCGTTGGCGTGAATATTTTGGAACTAATGCAATTGTACGCAGTAAAAAACAAGCCATTGACGATGGTATTTTTGGTTTAGTAAACAACAGGGCAGAGGATGTTATTGGCGATGTTATTGTGCAAGCTTGTGGAGCTTACACAATTGTTGATTCTCGCATTCAATCTGATAAAGCTATGAGTTTACCTAGCGTTCATGGATCGATGACTCATATGGAAATGGATATTCCGTGCCTCATAGATTTAGTGTAAGCGATTTTTTGCTTCTATTATTGAGAATATTTTATAAATCGTAACTTAGCAAATAAAATGTGTGACACTCAAATTTTACTAAGAGTGTCACACATATTATTAATAAGCGAAAAATTTATTTTTAAACTTCTTATTTAGCTTTCGCCAAATAATATTTCATCCCAGCTTGGTACTGCTGCTCTTCCAGCTTTACGTTTATTGTGCTCAGAAGATGATTTTTCTTGGCCATTAGTATTAATTTCTTGATTATTTTTAGTAGAATTTTGATTACTTTCAGCAGCATTTTTTTGCAAATTCGTACTAACAATATCTGCTTTTTCAGCATTTTGAACTTTCGCAGCCAATGATTTTTGTGCTTCATTAGACGCATTGACGATTTTGCTATTCGTTTCGTTTCTATTAATAAATTCAGCATCTGGTTGTATTAGCGAAGTCTGCTGAGGATTATCTTCTTTAATAAATTGCGTATTTGTTTCAGTAGAACGCCTAGAATAGCCTTTTTCTAATACTTGCTGTATGTCAGAATTATTGTCCTGATTTTCGAAGGAAGATTGGGCTTGTGCATCTGCAAGTTTGTCACTGTTTCTAAGTTCCCATTGAGAAACAGCTCGTTCGATTCTGGCAGAACGAATAGAATTTCCTGGAAGCTCTTCAGTGTTGAATGGGAAATTAATGCTTACAGTGTCTCTATAAGCTCCACCATATGGAGATTGTTTAGAAGTATCCGCTGCATTAACATCTTCACCAAGCAATAATCTAGACGAAGGGTTCGCGCATGTAACAGAGTTGTCATGCATGTTCCATGTCCACTCAGCTTTAATAGTGCGAGTAGCAGTTTTGAAAGTAGCAGTAATTCGCCATGGCTCTAATCCTCTACGCGTTGCTTTCCATTGCACTGTTTCCATGCCAATATGTGCTTTAGCTAATGTTCTTTCAATTAAATCTGCAATAGTGCGCATATTGCTTTGTTTAGGAGCAGGTACTAGAAGGAACTGCTCAATTGCATACTGCTTTTCGGTTTCAACGCCTGCAGAAAAACGCCTAACTTGTGCTTCACTAACGTTGTATCTTTGCGCCACATGTGAAGGTGCAACTCCTGCGCGAATCAATGCCTGAATTTGCGAAATAGGCAATGTTGCATTAGATTGCATAGAATTTGTGCCAGCATCTGCTGAGTTATGTTCATCGCTGTTTTTACTCGTAATTTTATGTGAACCAGCGATGGCGCGTTCCAGCGTGTCGTCCACTTGAATACGTAACGGCGTGTTTTCACAAATGAAAATCAAATTACCGTCTGCGTCAATATGGTCGAAACTCGCCTCTTTTGGCGGATTTTCAAGCATTATGCACCACTTTCTTCGCTTTTAACAATACTATTTATATACTTTAGTCCATACACTGCATTCTTTACCATTTTATTTAAAATAAAAAATGTGTAATATACGGGGTAGCATTCGTGTATGCTATGCGCGTAAGTAGCTTTAAAAACGAAAGGACCATAATGGCACAGGATTATGATTCTCCTCGTAGCAAAGATGAGGACGAAGAGTCGTTGGAAGCTTTGAGTAAAGGTTCTCAAAATTCAAACAGCGATATTGACGATGATGAAAATGCTATTGCTGAAGACTACGAGTTGCCAGGTGCTGATTTAAGTAACGAAGATGCATCCGTAACTGTTATCCCTATGCAAGGCGATGAATTTATTTGTTCTGAATGCTTCTTAGTTAAGCATCGCAGCCAGTTAGCTGAAACTAATGCTGATGGTCAGCCTGTTTGCAAGGAGTGCGCAGCTTAAATGGCATATGACGAGACCTATACTGGCCCCGAACAGGTTGAGGTATTAATTAAGTATCTCGATGATGAAACATCTACATTACAGCCGCTTTGCTACGCGCATGCAGGTGATGCAGGTGCCGATTTAAGAACTACCCAAGATTTTACTTTGCGTCCTTTCCAGAGAGCACTTGTTCCTACTGGAGTTGCTATAGCTTTACCTGCAGGTTATGTTGCTTTAGTGCATCCTCGTTCTGGTTTAGCAGCAAAACAGGGTGTGACTGTGCTAAATGCACCTGGAACAGTTGATGCCGGGTATCGTGGTGAAATTAAGGTTCCTCTTATTAATTTAGATCCTGAGAACACAGTGCAATTCCATAAAGGTGATCGTATCGCTCAAATGGTTATACAACGTTATGTAGAAGCACAATTTATTCCCGCATCTAAATTACCTGAATCTGATCGCTCTGATAAAGGTTTTGGCTCCACTGGCGTACAATAATCTTTTTATAAATATCCGACCGGTTTTTAAAACTGAGTCGGATTTATTGTATGTATTTTTTGTTTTGGTAGTGTATTGAGCGAGTTGCAGGTAGGATAGTAAAAAGTACCAGGAGGTGCCAAATGGGTGAACTTCAAGAGGATGTAAAAGGATCCAATAGGCTCGGATGTGAAATCAGCGAAGATTCTCGAAATCCATTATTGCCAATATTGAGCATGTGCAAATGGCATCATCCTAATGAGGATATGAGCATTCTTCATAGAGCTTATGATCGTGCTGTAAAGCAGCATACAGGTCAAAGACGCAAATCTGGTGAGCCATACATTATTCATCCTCTTGCTGTAGCTCAAATTCTTGCAGATCTTGGAATGGGACCAATTGTTGTTGCTTCAGGATTATTACACGACACTGTAGAAGATACAGATTACACGCTAGAAGAATGTCGAGCTGAATTTGGCGATACTGTAGCAGGTCTTGTAGATGGTGTTACAAAAATATCCAACATGGAATATGGCGAAAGTGCTCAAGCAGAAACTATTCGTAAGATGGTTGTTGCAATGAGCCGCGATGTGCGAGTGCTTGTAGTAAAGCTTGCGGATCGTTTGCATAATGCTCGTACTTGGAGGTATGTTAAGCCATCAAGTTCACATAAAAAAGCAAGAGAAACTCTTGACGTATATGCGCCTCTTGCTAACCGTTTAGGCATGAATGCAATTAAAACTGAACTTGAAGAGCTGAGTTTTAAAGTACTGTATCCAAAAATTTATAATGAAATTGTTGTTTTAGTTGCTCGTAGAGCAGGTCAGCGTGAAGTTTATTTACGACAAATTCTTGAAGAAATTAATGCAGATCTTGCAGAACAACATGTTAAAGCATCGGTAAAAGGTCGACCAAAAGATTATTTCTCTATTTACCAAAAGATGATCGTTCGAGGTCATGATTTTGCTAATATTTACGATTTAGTTGGTGTGAGAATAATAGTCGATTCTATTCGTGACTGTTATGCAGCATTAGGTGCAGTGCATGCTCGATGGAGCCCTGTTCCAGGACGTTTTAAGGATTACATTGCAACTCCAAAGTTGAATATGTATCAAAGCTTGCATACTACAGTTGTAGGCCCTGGTGGAAAGCCAGTAGAGATTCAAATACGCACATGGGATATGCATAGGCGTGCTGAATTCGGCATCGCAGCTCATTGGAAGTACAAAGCTAATGGTCAGGCTGGTCGCGCTTTAAGTAAGCCTGATAATGATGATTTAAAACGCGAAAATAATATTGATGACAAAAAAGAGCTTAGCGAAGCAGATAATCTTAAGTGGATTCAACAGCTTGCTGATTGGACTAGTGAGACTCCAGATTCAGATGAATTCTTAGGTTCATTAAAACAAGATCTTGGTGCTTCTGAAGTTTATGTTTTTACTCCAAAGGGGAGTATTGTTGCGCTTCCGCAGGATGCAACTCCTGTTGATTTTGCATATTCTGTGCATACTGAAGTTGGTCACCGCATGATGGGTGCGCGTGTAAATGGACGCTTGGTTCCTCTTGATACGAAACTTTCAAACGGTGACACTGTAGAGGTGCTTACTTCAAAGTCGGATACAGCTGGACCATCTCGCGATTGGCTGAGTTTTGTAAAATCTCCTCGTGCTCGAAATAAAATACGTCAATGGTTTAGCAAGGAACGCCGCTCTGAGGCGATTGAAGAGGGCAAGGATGAGCTAACTCGCGCTATGCGTAAACGTAACTTGCCTTTAACTACTTTGATGACGCAGCAGGCATTAATTGGCGTTGCTGATGAATTGAATTTGCCTACTAATGTTGAGTCTTTATATGCGGCTATTGGCGAAGGTCAAGTTTCTACACAGAATGTTATTTCGCGTTTAGTAAAAGATGCGGGCGCTGATGAAGTTGCAGAAGAAGTAGAACAAGAAGCATTGCCTTTACGCCATGTTGAGCGCAGCCATAAGTCTAACGGTGCTTTGGGAGTATCAGTTAAGGGTGTTGGAGACGTTTGGGTCAAGCTTGCAAAATGTTGCATGCCAGTTCCAGGAGATATGATTATTGGTTTTATAACACGAAACCAAGGTGTGTCTGTGCATAGGACTGACTGCCAGAACATGCTCGATTTGCAAAAAACTCAATCAGAGCGCGTTATTCCTGTTCAATGGACTAGCGATAAAGGCTTGTTCTTGGTTAAGGTCCAAGTTGAAGCATTGGATCGACAACATCTTCTTTCGGATGTTACTCGCGTTCTTTCAGATCATGGAGTAAATATTCTTTCCGGAACTATTGCTACAGGCGATGACCGTGTTGCAACAAGTCAATTTACCTTTGAAATGGCAGATCCTCAGCACTTAGCAACTCTACTTGCTGCTATCCGTAAAATTGAAGGCGTTTTTGACGTTTACCGCATTACGGGAGCAAAAGATAGCGCAGAGCCGCGTTTGCGAAAAATGGAACGAGGAAATCTATAAAAGATGGGCACCCCAGCTTTGGAGTGCCCATCTTTGTTTTTGCGCAAATAGTATTTGTTTAATGTAATAAATACGAAAAACGCTTAATTTCAGGCAGTAACAGCCTTCTTCAACAAGGAGCCAGCGGAAATACGTACACCGTAAGAAGCTGGAATCTTGATGGTTTCACCGGTACGCGGGTTGCGGCCAGTGCGCTCAGCACGCTTTACGCGTTCTGCGGAGAACAGACCAGTAAGCTTCAAACCTTCACCGGACTGTAAAGCCTCAACGAACACATCCTGGAATGCGTTGACGGCGGCTTCGGCCTGTGCCTTGGTCAGGTTGGACTTCTGTGCGATCTTAGAAACGAGATCAGACTTGTTGTATGCCATGCAGCATCCTTTGTGTCAGGGGACCTTCTCTTCAAAGGTCACGTTCATACTAGATATTAGTACATTTTCCCTACAAATGTAGCCATTTTTGCAATTTTCTTAATATTTTTTATTTATTTTTTGCTATTTTTTATTTAAAACGTACTTGCATTGAAACAGATACGATATTTGCTAATAAAAATACACAAATGTTTGTAAATCTCACTTATATAAGCTCATTATTGCTGAGCCACTTCATTGCAAACGCGCCTAACGGAATTCTCAACCAGTAGAACATAAGCCTATACAGAAGAGTGGCAGACAAAGCAACTGTTGGAGGAACACCTACAGATGTAAATGCGAAAGTAAGAGAAGCTTCAACAGCACCCAAGCCGCCTGGCGTAGGCACTGCCGATCCAGCAGCGTTAGCAAGTAAGAATAGTAAGATTGTTTCCCAAGGATTTGCGTAATATCCAAATGCAAGCAAAGAAATCCAATAACCCAATCCAATGCATGAAACAAGCACAATAGCACCAAAAGAGCCTGCAATAAGTTGCATAGGATGTGAAATAAGTTCCTTAATTTGATGGCCGTAATCAGATAATATTGGCAAATAATGCTTTCGAATTGCTTTACGAGCGGACGGAATAACCATTAAAACACAAACTATAAGTGTGATTATTCCAATGAAAGTAATGAGCATATGAGTAGGAATCATTCCAGAAAGCACATTTTTACCAGTGAAAACGCCTATAGAAAGTAATACTAAAGTTGTCATTAATGCTTGAATAAGCCATACTGCACTAGTAATTGCTGTAGCTTGAGCTGAAGTGTACCCGCTTTTCTTTAATAATTGCATATTTACAAATGCAGGACCAACACCAGCAGGCATAGAAACTGCTGTGAAACCAGTAGCTGCTTGAGATGCAAACAAAACATGTGCAGAAGGTTTTTGATCATCCATGAATGAGCCGAGAGTAATTGCAGATCCAATCCAAGCAAACATGCTGCAAGCAAAGCACATAAATACCATTACATTATCTGCGTGACGCAAGGCAGCAAATACTTCCTGAGGATGCCACTGTGTAGCAATAACAGCGACAGCAACAATCGAAAGAACCAAGCTAACAAAGAAACGTATATTGAAGCGCGCTAAACGCACAGTATCATAATCTTCTTCATCTGTGTGTAAAGCAACTATTTGACTTAACTTATTGCAAAGATTTTGGAAAACTTTTTTATTCCAAGATGGCAAAGATCTCGTGGAAGCAGGAATAGCAGCTTTCTGCATAAAAGGCAATAGTGCAGATAACTTTTCTGCACCCCATGTGTTAATAGCAGCTTTAAGAGCAGTGTCAATATCTGTGCAAGATGCAATAAGCGTTAAAAGCTGAACTTTATCAAGTGCAATATTTGTATCATCGCTGGCAACGTCGCCGTTTTGCCAACCTGCAATAACTGGTGTTCCGTCTTCAAGTCTAGCAATAGTTTCAGGAGTGATGCGTCTATGTGTAATACCGCGAGTGTTAGCAGCATCTACATAACGCATTAATTTTGCTGCATCATCAATAGTTAAAGTGTTCAAATTGCAAGGCAGTAGAGCGTTAGAAGCGTGAAAAACCATTATTGAAGATTTATCACTGTCGCTTACTCCATAAACATTCGCTGTTGGCAAATGCATATTTCGTAAAACAAGAAGCATAGAAAGGTGGTGATGAACAGAATGTCTAGCAGAACGATCTCTACGAGTTGGTATATCTACTAAACGCACCCACTGCCATAATTGATTTAAATAACCTGGTAAATGAACTTGATTATCTAATACTGAAATTACATAACGTATGCCGTGGATGTCTGTTGCATCATACAATCTTGAATTTTCAATTAAATCGTCATCAAGACTTGAACGAAGAACTCCAGTATGATCAGCTTGCTGAGTTCTACGAGTTAATTGAGTAAGATTATCTATGCCAATATTTTTTAAAGCAAGAACAATATCGTCACCCCAAGCACCCTTACTGCGTGTGCCTTTTGCGAAACGAATAAGCGTACCAATTGCTCTTCCTAAGCAACATGATACAAGAATAGCAGAGTAGGAATCCCAAGATGAAAATAGAAGTATTGCTGTAACAATGAATAAAGCATTCCAGCCCCACATTACATGCTTATATTCGCGTCTAGGACCACTAACTGTAAGAAAAGCAACCAGAACAGCATACATGTCTGGAAGCAAATCAGCCCAAGTGTTATTAGACCGCATTTGTAAAGATTCAATCAAAGCTATATTGTGTGTAGAAAATATCGCAATAGATAACAGCCATACTGAACCATAACTTATAAACAGCGTAATAACAGAAATAGCGGTATCAATCCAACGCCTGTCAGAAACCATGTGTGCAATAACTTCTGCAACAACAATAAGAGTAAGACCTTGCTGTATCAGAACAAATGAAAGATTATTAAAAGATAATCCTATAATTTGAGTAGCACTTCGTGCATCAATCTTCATAGCATCAGCCGTTGCTGATAAACACATTGACGACAACAAAGTAAAAACGCCAATTACAACTGATGATATTGCATACAACAAATCAGCCCAACTACGTACTAAGCTAGGCTGAGTATCTTCAATAACAAGATTTGGATTTATGCTAGATTGCATGGCTTTACCGTCTACTTAATCAATAAAGTCCACCAATTGTGAAGCAAATCCAGTGTAAGATTCTGGTGTCATTGCTTGCAAACGAGCTGCAGTATTGGCATCAAAGTTACGAGATTTAATGAATTCTTCTACGTCACTTTGTGAAATATGGTGACCGCGCATTAATTCTTTTACTTGCTCATATGGTCGTTCCATACCAGGTACGCCAGCAATTTCTTCAGCACGCATTGCTGTTTGAATTGGCTCTCCAAGAACTTCCCAATTTTCGTCTAATTCTTTTGCCATAAATTCTTTATTAGGATGAATAGACTTCAAACCGCCTAAAAGATTATTCAAAGCAAGAAGAGCATAGCCGAAAGCTGAGCCAACATTCCTTTGAGTAGTAGAGTCTGTAAGATCACGCTGCCAGCGGCTTTCAGTAAGAGTTGCACATAATGTGTCAAACAGTGAGCAAGAAATCTCAAGATTAGCTTCAGCGTTCTCAAAACGAATAGGGTTAACCTTATGAGGCATAGTAGAAGATCCTGTAGCTCCCTTTACAGGAACTTGCACAAAAATACCTCTGGAAATATACATCCATACGTCAACTGCAAGATTATGCAGAATATGGTTTATGTGACTTACAGTGCTATAAAGTTCAGCCTGCCAATCGTGGCTTTCAATTTGAGTTGTTAATGGATTCCATTGAAGACCCATTCTATTTTCAACAAACTCTTGAGATACGCTAATCCAATCAACTTCTGGGAAAGCAGCTAAATGAGCTCCAAAAGTTCCTGTAGCACCATTCAACTTTCCTAAATACTCTTGAGTATCAAGATGACGAAGTTGACGACGCAAACGATATGCAAACACTGCCAATTCCTTACCTAAAGTAGTTGGAGTAGCAGGCTGGCCATGAGTTAACGAAAGCATAGATAAATCTCTATATTCGTTAGCATTCTTAACTAAATAATCAACTATCGCTTCTAAATTCGGACGATAAACGTTTAAAACAGCTTGCTTTACGCAACGCGCAATAGAAAGATTATTAATATCTTCACTTGTGCATGAAAAATGTACTAAAGTTTTTAAATTTGAAAGCTCAGTAGCATGACCAAGCTTATTTTCTGCTTCGTCTAACGCATCGTCAATGTAGTATTCAACAGCTTTAACATCGTGATGAGTAATAGCCTCATGCGCAGCATGACGAGCAATTCCTTCAGCATCAAAATTTTCAGGAATAGAACGTAAATATGAGCATTCTTCATCAGTTAAAGGATTAACACCCTTAACAATTGGCTGGAATTGATTAGCTTCATAACCATTTGCGAGAAGAATCATCCACTCAACTTCTACACGCATGCGCTCGCGATTTAACGCAGGTTCGCTTAAATATTCAACGAGTGTGGATGTTTGATTATGATAACGTCCATCGAGAGGAGTCAGAGCTATTGCAGGAGAAATATCGGTAAGCTTCATAGTTTTAAGGTTACATCATGCTGCGAATTAGCTTAATTTTGCTCAATAAGAATTTAATTATTTTATTTTTTCATTACTCCTTGCCACAATGTAGTACTTTGCAATTTGCCATTAATAGTATTCTGAAAATGTCGATCTTGCTCGCGCACACTTTTAGATCCGAGTTGAAGAGCATCTTCATAAGCTGCAGTATGGTAATGCAAATCATGAGTTAAAGTTCTTTCTTCTGGAACGTCATTAACGAATATTCCGTCATTATTGAATTTTTTAGTCGAATATTGTTTGCCAGAAAAACGCGTGACTCCAGGAGGTAAAGAACGCTTAGATTCTTTAACATGAATTGCATGACCGTGAATAGTCACCCAATTATTTCTACGAGGATTCTCTTTGCCATCTAAAGAAGGCACAATCTCATCGTCCATCTCAATACTAGTAACCCAAGTTTTCTTAGGAATTGGATGATTTGCAATAGGAGATCCAGCAGTAACAACATGCTGTATGTTGTATTGCTTAGCGTAATCGCTTGCAATGCTTGCTGCAACAATACCTCCTTGAGAATGTCCTACTAAAGCAACAGGCTCGTTAGATTTAATTCCAGAACGTTTCATAGCTTCTACAACCATTCGAGTGCTATCAGCTTGTTTTCTAACTAAAGAACTATGACTCATTACTTCTGCGTTTTGTGCCCAACCAAAAGGAGAGTGTGCTTTACCGTCAGTTCCTGGAATTATTACTAACCATGACGAACTGCCATCGCTGCGCCTAAAACGTTGAATTGCAATAGTAGCAGCATCTGGATTAACAAGTGGTGGTCTAACGCCCAAATTTTCGCTTCCAAGTTCCGTTAAATTTTCTAAAGTTTCAAGCAGATTACGTCCAGGTCTAGCAAGAACAGATCCAGGTTTTCTCCACATCTCATTTACTTTAGTGAGAAGTAAATTATTACCTTGCTTTCGATCATTAATAGGCGCGCTTACGAAGCTAAGAGCACTAGAAATAAATGGAATAGCTTGTGATAAATATTTTTGAGCATTGGATAAAAAGTTTAGTGAGGTTTCACGCTCTTTTTTATTTATGGGGCCTTTCGCATTTCCGGCAATAAATATTGGCAAACTTGTAATAGGATTTAAAATAAGGTGCTGCGATAAACCTCGAATAATTCCTTGTTGTATATTCTTAGTTGTGTAGGACCATCTAGCAAGATTTTGGAAACCTGAATGATTTTTATTATCTTGATTAACGGCGAGACCTGCGGACAATAAAACATGTAAAGCAAAAATAGGGTTTGCAAGAGCCAAGAAAGAAATTTTATTGTCTAACTCGGCTTTTGCACGAAATTCTGCATCTTCATACAAATTATTTGCTCTTGCAATAAGAAAAGCAAGATTTTCTAAATTTTGAGACATTAAATAACATTTATGAGCATATTCATGACATATGCTTTCAGTTAAAAATGATTGCGAAGAATCATGAATATATGCTCCTGATTCTTTTTGTATACCATAATTTTGACCGGCAATAACCATCGCTGCATTAAGCCATAAATTTTTTAGCGTAAGTAATTCTTTAGCAATATTATTGAGTTTTCTGGAAAAACTAATATACGCTTCTCTATCAGCAACGCTAAGCGTCATTCCACCTACAACAGAGGACTTAACTTTCCAAGACATACTATATTCCTCCGCGAATGTTATATAACGCATACGCTTGTGCAGAAATATTTTTCATACTATGACGAAAATGTTCGGCTGCAAGCCCTTGCCAATCTTCTAATTCAGTCGCTGCGGATTCTGCCATAACGCAGCGAGCGCACTCTTGAGTGCGTTGTATAAGCCATTGCCATTCGTAATATGTGTGCATAATCGTTATTACACACGTTTATTAATGAAAAGTCACTAAAAAATATTCAATGTGGTTAAAAGGTTATTAATGCTTATTGCTTCGCTTATAGATAATCGTTGAAGATTTAATTACCAAGGCTTATTGCTGCTTTCATCAGTTTTAGTACGTTTTTCTGTCTTTTCTAAACCTTGCTGGTCTTCTTGATTCTGTGAAGATTGAGAATCCACATGATCGTTCTGTTTTAGCAAGTTTTCAACTTTATTGCGCTGAGCATTGCTCAATTGAGGCTTAGACGAATCTGACTGCTTTTTATCTTTAGAAGAATTGTTAGAATTATCGTTTTTAAAATGATTGTTATGCTTTTTCGGTTTCTGTTGCTTATTAGTATTGTTTTGATTCTGCTTTAATTTTTCTGTTAACTTTCGTGATAATTCAGCATTTTTGTCAATACTATTTCGAAGTTGAGGAAGCAGTATCATTTCTTGAGATTTAGCATCATCAAATTGCGCATCAGTTTGCTGTTGCTGAGTTAAAAGCACATTCTTGTCGCTATCGATACTCTTAGCAGATTTTATGTTAGAAATAAGGCTATCCGTAGCAGTATTATACGCGTATTGTGCTCTCCAATTTACGATAGCAAAATACGCTACGAATATCGCAATAATCAAGAACAAAAATGTAACAATGCGAATAATTGTGCGACTAGACATGTGCTTCATACTAATTTCCTTGAAGTTATAAACCACGACATTAATTCCCAAATTAAAAGTATCGACGCAAATATTGCAAACGGCCAAATAATTGGTTCAGGTCTCAAACGAGGTTTTGCTGTCTCGTTCATTCTCCATTGGTGTGAAAGAATTGGTTTTGCTTCGTCTCCAAATGTTACGTTTAAAGATGAGTGCATATACTTGCCGCTAAGCTCATCGGCAATATTTCGCAAGTTCTTTTCATCAAGCTTTGAAATTCCAGGATTTCCTGTAGCAGGATCAATAACCCATTGATTAGAGGTATTGTCTTCGCTGTAGTCGTCAAGTTGCAGCTGTGTTTTTTCCAAAGGTATTTTAGCTCCTTTAGATGAGCCTATTCCAATAACAAATGCGTTAGTAATATAAGCTCTGAGCGATGAAAATGTGCGGCGCTTTCGTTGTGTTGTTTCCTCACCATCGCTTAAAACATACAAAACTGTTGTATCATCTGGATGAGCATCATGTATAGCTTTTGCAGTAAGCAAAGTTTGATCTATAGGAGCGTCAAGACTAGTTCCAGTAGCTACGCTAGTTGGTTCAGTTCGTAAAGTATTTATCCAATTGTCAACTGCTCTAGCATCAGGCGTTAATGGAACATCGACAGACGTAGAAGCACCAAAAGAAATAGCAGCAAAACTTGAGTTAGCATAGGATTTTGTTATTTGACGAATAATATTCCTTGCTGCATCAATACGCTCAATCTTACTATTTTTTGCATAATCAGCGTCTTTTGCTCTCATTGAACCTGTTATATCTAGAGCAATAATCACGTTTGTTGCATTTACTGCTCTTTGTAAAGTTGAACGCATAATACTTGGAGATAGCACGCAAATTATTAGCATTATGCATATGCCAATACGTCTTAATCTCATGCAAAAAGTTTCATCACTTGATCCAGGTTTCCTACGTATAGGCACAATTTCAAAAAACATTGCTGCCAACAAAACTAATATTGCAATAATCGCAATAATCCAGCCATATGATGGAGAAAAAACCAACTGACCTGCTTGAGAAGTGTCAGAAGCTTCAATTTTAGCGTGTGCAAACAGTAGGGTAGTAGCAGAAAATAGTGTTGTTGTCATCGCTTCATCCTCTTTGCAATAGCTAACCAAATCACAACGCTAAACACAGTAAGCAAAACCCAAAGACCAGGATCGTCGCTAAATGCAGACTGAGCAGTGCCTTGAGGAATTGCAGTATGTCTTTTTTCAATTTCTTTTACTAAATTAATAACAGAATCAGAATTGCGTTGAGAAAGGAAAATTCCACCATGAGATTCAATAAGCTGTTTCATTTCTAACGTAGCATCATCATTCTCATTCTGTTTTGCGCCGGAATATAACCCGTCGACAGTAATTTTAGCTTGCTTTGTTAAATCTAAAGCTTGCTTTAATGAGTAAGTTTGTTTTCCAGAAACAACATTATCTGTAGCAAGAACAATGGAAGCACTTCTATTAAAACGGCTTTGTATTTTATGGTTATTATGAGCAGAACCATAAATAAAACCTGGAAGCATTGCTGCGCAACTAACTAAACCGTCTCCAATAAGAGATGTTGCGTTTTTGCGATTTTGAGTTCCTTCAAGCCAGTCAGAAATTTCCTGATATTGGCGTTGTTGTAAACGATTAATACGACTTTGCGATTGAACTCCGCCAAGCAAATTTGCAGCATATTGCAATTGTTTTTTAGCTAGTCGATAATCGTCAGTCAGTGGAAAAACTGTTCTAGATGTGGAGTTAAAAATGCTTAATCCAATGCGTTCACCCTGAAAATGCTCAATAAAATTAAGATACGCTTGAATTACTTCGCGATCATATGGTAAAGCAGAACCTGAAACGTCTAAGCATAAAACAATGTCTCTAGAACTAACTTGCTCGTTCGCATTAAACACTCGGGCTGGTCTAGAAGCAACAGCAAGCGAACTGCATAAAGATACTACCAATGCAGCTGCAGCAAACCTTCTAAACATTCGCCACATATACCATGAATGACTAGTAGTAGTTCCTTGTAGATCATTGTCAAAAGTAAAAGTATAGAATTTTCGCGTAATATTACTAGTTTGACTCTTATACTTCTTTTTTAAAATATTGCTACGAATGGAATCTAAAATTAGTAAGATAGCAAAAATTGCTACAGAAATAACAACGCCTGCAACAAAAAGCAAAGGCCATTGCCATCTCCATGGCCATATGTATTCCCAAACATTATTACTCATCAACGTTTGTCCTTCGTTTGCCAGCCTTCAAGCAATACTAAAACCCATTCAGCAGCCTGCTCAACAGTAGTATTTCGCGCTTGCTCGTTTGCTTTGCGATCAGCAAATTCTGGAGGATACAAAGCAGATATTGTTTGGCGTAACATATCAGCACCTTTTTTATTGCGCCATTTCAAACGCAAAGAAGCCAATTCTCCCAAAGTGTGAGTTTGAATATCTTCACCGCTCATCTTCGAAACATATAATCTAGCAATAGAAGCCAATTCTGCACAAGCCTGATCTTTAGTAAGTTCATTGTTATGATACTTCTCAACAATCGCATCAATATCTTTACGCCAAGCTTGTTTGTCTACATTATGAACGTGAACTGCTTCTGTAGAATTGCTACTTTCAGTTAATTTTTTTGGCTTTTTAAAAGAAAAATATAAAACCGCAAAAGCAATAAAGATAACAACAAACGATGCAGAAAGTAGTATTAAAAAAAGCGTTTCATCATGTAAGGGCTTTTGAATATCTTCCAGGCTCATTCTATTCAACCTCCTTGTTAAATGAGTCAGCAAGATAATTTGTACGGCTCACTTTTTGTGCAGAAATATGGAACACTTCTTCACTTGAAGAACCATGAATTATTGAAGATTGAACACCAAGCAGCATATCGTATAAAGCGTTTATTCTAATATTTCTACGAGCTTCGACTTCATTTTTATTTGATTCTTTTTTCAAAAACGCCGGTACTTTACGTAAAGTAATTCCATCAAATATTTGCAAATCAATTGCAGAATCAAAAGGATTAATAGGAGAGACAACAATAACTACAAGCTTATGATTTTGCGTAATTTTACGCAAAGATTCAGAGTTATGAGCTTGTAATGCATACTCATCAGTTATTAAAACTACCAGACCATTATTGTCAATATTTTTTAGTAACGAAGTAAGCAACGCATCAATGTCTCTGGTATTCCTACGAGTATTAAGCAACGTATAATCTAGATTTCGCTCAAAATCAGAAAGATTACTAGCAGAATGAACATTGATAACGTTTTTTCCATCTGCACACAACAAAGAAACAGCATCATGACGTTTTAAACTCAAAGATGCAAAAAAGCATGCAGAGTTAGACGCAACTTCATACAGAGATTCTCCAGAAACACAAGCTCCATTCATATTGATGCTTGTATCTAAAGCAATCCAAGTATGAGAAGACGAAGTACGCTCTCTAGAAGACACCATAGGTTGTCCAGTTCGAGCACTCGCAGACCAATTCATCATGCGAGCTTCATCTCCTGGCTGCCACGCGTGTATGTCAATAATATCACCTGTGCCAAAACGTCTGTGCGAAGGATGGTCTCCCTCTAATAAGCCTAAAGCTTTACGCGCAATAGGCAAATCAATTCGCTGATCCAAAAGCTCAATTTTGCGACGCACGGCTTTAGCAGGTTCAGATAATACTAACCGCTTCGTACGCATCATGGCACAGGAACCGTCTTAACTAATGCATCAATTACTTGATCTGTAGTAATAGAATCAGCTAAAGCTTCAAAAGTTAAAAGTATGCGATGCCTTAACACTTCATGCGCAAACAATTTAATATCTTCAGGTATCACATAATCGCGTCCAGAAAGTAAAGCGTGAGCTTGAGCAATACGAATAAGTGCAATTGATGCACGCGGGCTAGCTCCCATACGAACCAATGAATTAATTGTAGGAAGTGGATGCGTACCTTCACCGCGAGAAGTTGCAACAAAATCAACTACATATTTCATAACTGCTTCAGAAACGTGTATGCGACGCGCTGCAGTACGCATAAAAACAACATCTTGCAAACTTATGCGTTGAGTATTTAGCTTTGAAGGATCAACGACATCCAATCCGCGTTGAGTAAGTAATTGCAGCATACGAACTTCCTCTTCAGGATTAGGGTAAGTCATAACTGCCTTTACCATAAAACGATCCATTTGGGCTTCTGGAAGATTAAATGTTCCTTCTTCCTCAATTGGATTTTGCGTAGCAATAACCATAAATGGTTGAGGCAGAGGAATTCTTTCGCCTCCAATAGTTGTTGCTCCTTCTGCCATAGCTTCAAGCATTGCAGATTGAGTTTTTGCATTTGAGCGATTAATCTCATCCAACAAAATAACATTTGCATGGATAGGACCAATTTGCGTAGTAAAATGTTGAGAAGCAAAATCAAAAACTTGAGTACCAACTAAATCTGCTGGCATTAAATCCGGAGTACACTGCACACGACGGAAACTACCTGACATAGCTGTTGCAAGAGTTTGAGCAGCAGTAGTTTTTGCGAGACCTGGTACTGATTCAATAAGAATGTGTCCGCCTGCAATAAGAGTAAGAATAAGAGACTCTCGTAAAGCGTCTTGACCGACTAAAGTTTGTGCAAAACGTGCGCGCAAAATATTTGCAATTTGCTGACAACGACGTATGTCATCACTCGAAATAGTTGCAGTGACTTGCGCACTTGCATTAGAAACAGCAGACGGTTGAGGTACAGCTGATCCAATGCCAAGCTTAGAAGCAATTGAAGTTTTATCGGTTAACGGTTTCTTCTGTGGTTGCGGTGGAAATAATGCCATAAGAGACATTTTAACCGATATGCAGTACTGACATGTTCAAAAATGGCATTTTTATTGTCTTTATAAGATAATTTGCAATATTTAAGACAATTAGATTTCTTGAGAATCTAGGGACCAATTAATTGGCGAAACTCCCATATTAATTAAGGCCTGATTAGCTCTTGAAAATGGATGCGATCCAAAGAATCCTCGCATTGCAGAAAGAGGACTTGGGTGCGCTGAAGTAATAAGAGTTGCATTCGTCAGCAAAGGAGCCAAACTTTGCGCATTACGACCCCATAAAATAGCTACAAGCGGCAATGGATTACCATTGCAATCAGTTCTATTGTTTAATGCTCGAATAGCTGCATCGGTTACAGGCTCCCAACCTTTTCCTTGGTGGCTATTTGCCTTACCGGCCTCAACAGTTAAACATCTGTTAAGAAGCATCACACCCTGCCTGGTCCACGGTGTTAGATCTCCACTTTTTGGAGTTTCTACACCTAAATCGTTTACTAATTCTTTATAAATGTTTATGAGACTTTTTGGCAGTGGGCGCACTTTTGCAGCTGTGCAAAAACTTAAGCCTACTGGATGGCCCGGCGTTGGATATGGATCCTGGCCAACAATTAAAACTTTAATGCTTTTTAGTGGAATAGAAAAAGCACGCAAAATGTTGTGGCTAGCAGGAAGAATATGATGTCCGCTTTCTATCTGCTCTCGCAAAAATACTCCCATTGCGCGTATTTGTGGCTCAACTGGCTTTAATGCTTCAGCCCAATCAGGATCCATTAGCTCGTTTAAAGGTTTAATATTTTGAGGATTCATATTGCTACTGTATGTCAAGGCATACCATAAAAGGAAACCAATCAAATTTTCTAAATTTGTGCTTTGTGCTAAGCATTAGATAGTATAGATTCATTATTGTTTAAATGATTTTATAAGGAGTGCAATTATGGCGCGAAATAATCAGAACGTGTCGTATACGCCTGATGCTTTTGATGAGCCACCAGAGGGACCGATTGGAGTTCATCGTGGAAATCCTGCGTGGTATGCCGTAATACTTCCTTATTTTGTTGCATTAATTGTTGCAGCGGTTGTTGGTGTTTTGGTTTGGGCTATCGCTTCTGGCGAAATCTCACATCTTCCGTTGCCTTGGAATCATCAGCAACAATCATCTCAATCAGCATCGCCTTCTAAGACTTCTGAAAACAAAAAGTCGGTTAAAAGCGACGAAGATAAATCTTCTGAAGGCGAAGATGACGACGATAATAAATCTGAAGAAAATAAATCAGATAGGAAAGATGCTGGTGACTCTAAGGATAATTCAGCAAATGATTCTAAGACGCAAACTTCACTAGATAAATCAGTTGCTGTGAAAGTTCTTAACGCAACCAAGATAAGCGGTCATGCTGCTGCTGGCGCAGATAAGTTAAAGCAAGCGGGATACGCAAATGTGACAGCTGGAAATCCAACTGGTAAAGTCCCAGGCGAGTCTGTTGTTTGGTATAAAGACGATTCACAAAAAGCTGCAGCTGAAGATATTGCAAAGACTTTAGGTATTAGTGCTGTCGAAAATGAAAAACAAATCGTTTCTCCGATTGTAGTTGTGCTTTGCAAGTAATATTTTTCGCATAAAAATAACCGGTTAGAATTATTTTCTAACCGGTTTTTATGTATAAACGCCAAAAAAGTTGGCACTCGGGTACATAGAGTGCTAATCTTCAAATTAGCACTCAAGCCTTGAGAGTGATAATAAGCAGCTGACGGCTTATTACTCAAGATTGCAGTGAAAAGTTCATAAATAACGTATGTGGAGGAACTATGGCAAAGATTATTGCCTACCAGGAAGACGCCCGCCAGGGTATGCTCGCCGGTTTGGATAAGCTTGCAGACACTGTTAAAGTTACACTTGGTCCAAAGGGTCGCAACGTTGTATTAGATAAGACTTACGGTGCACCAACTATCACAAATGATGGCGTTTCTATCGCTAAGGAAATAGATCTTGAAGATCCATACGAGCGTATTGGCGCCGAACTTGTTAAGGAAGTAGCTAAGAAGACTGATGATGTTGCAGGCGACGGTACTACAACTGCTACTGTTTTGGCACAGTCTTTGGTGCATGAAGGTTTGAAGAATGTTGTTGCAGGAAGCAACCCAATCGCTCTTCGCCGCGGCATCGAAAAGGCTGCTGAAGCAATCGTCAAGGAATTGCTTGCTTCTGCAAAGGATGTTGAGACCAAGGAACAGATTGCTGCTACTGCTACGATTTCTGCAGCTGATCCTGAAGTTGGCGAAAAGATTGCTGAAGCTTTGGATAAGGTCGGTCAGGATGGTGTTGTCACAGTTGAAGACAACAACAAGTTTGGTCTTGACTTGGACTTCACTGAAGGTATGCGCTTTGATAAGGGCTATATTTCCCCTTACTTCGTCACTAACGCTGACGATCAAACTGCTGTTCTTGAAGATCCATACATTTTGCTCACTTCTGGCAAGGTTTCAAGCCAGCAGGATATCGTCCACATCGCTGAGCTTGTTATGAAGTCTGGCAAGCCATTGCTTATTATTGCTGAAGATGTTGATGGTGAAGCATTGCCAACACTTGTTTTGAACAAGATTCGTGGCACTTTCAACACTGTTGCTGTTAAGGCTCCAGGATTCGGCGATCGTCGTAAGGCTATGCTTCAAGATATGGCTATTTTGACCGGTGCACAGGTTGTTTCTGACGACCTTGGCTTAAAGCTCGATTCTATCGACGCTTCTGTGTTTGGTCACGCAGCTAAGGTTATTGTTTCTAAGGATGAAACAACTATCGTTTCTGGTGCTGGATCTAAGGAAGATGTTGATGCTCGCGTGGCTCAGATTCGCGCAGAAATCGAGAACACTGATTCCGATTACGATCGCGAAAAGCTTCAGGAGCGTCTTGCTAAGCTTGCTGGCGGCGTTGCTGTTATTAAGGTTGGCGCTGCTACTGAAGTTGAAGCTAAGGAGCGTAAGCATCGTATTGAAGATGCAGTTCGTAACGCTAAGGCTGCTATTGAGGAAGGTTTGCTTCCAGGCGGTGGCGTAGCTTTGGTTCAGGCTGCTGCAAAGATTGAAAAGTCTCAAGCAATCACAGAGCTTAAGGGCGAAGAAGCGACGGGTGCTGCAATCGTGTTCCGCGCTGTAGAAGCTCCAATCAAGCAGATTGCTCAGAACTCTGGCGTTTCTGGAGATGTTGTGCTCAACAAGGTGCGTGAGCTTCCAGAAGGCGAAGGCTTCAACGCTGCAACCAACACTTACGAAGATTTGATGGCTGCTGGCGTTACTGACCCAGTTAAGGTAACTCGTTCTGCTCTACAGAACGCTGCTTCTATTGCAGGTTTGTTCTTAACCACTGAAGCTGTGGTTGCTAACAAGCCAGAAAAACCAGCTGCAGCACCACAAGCTGGTGCCGACATGGGCTACTAAATTAAAAGTTGTAAAAATTTTATAGCTGAATAGCTCATAGTAAATGGCGGTATGCTCACAAGTAAAGTATACCGCCATTTATATTTCATTAGATTATTCAGACTATTCAGCCCATTCCAAATAGGGAAGTAGCTTGAGCTTCCGCATCAAGATACACTCCTGACGCATGTTGCATAGCTTGCTGAATTGCTTCTAATGATTGTTCCATTTGTTGTTGCGCCGCTCGCCACTGCTGAGCGGTCGACGCAAATTGTGTAGCCGCCGATCCAGTCCACACGCTCTGCAATTGCTGTAAATTGGTATACATCCCGTTGACTGCATCTCTAATTGCACTAACCGAGGTTCCAACGGCTGCCGCAGCCTGCTGAATTTGCTCTGAATCAACTCGAAATTGTGCCATATTTCCCCTCCATTTGTTTTGCGTCTAAATAAACGCTTTTTATAAATTATTTTGCGAAACATTCCAAATAAATTAAGCAAGGATTTTTATAATGCTACTTTTACTTGTGTGATGTCACGCTATTATGAATATATGCCATCAAAAAACTACGAAAAAGATTCATGCACCAATGTGGTTAAAAGCTTAACTTGCACGCGTATTGCAAATTTTAACTACCAGCATTCTCATTCAAAACTATTTTTAGCTAAACGCGTATTGCTTTTATTAATGGCATTTTTATTTAGTTTTTCTTTTATTCTTCCAACTCTTCCAATAAATTCGCTCATATTTTTACCTTTAAATAGAGTAAATACAATTAATGCATATGCTGAAAGTAATGAGCAAAATTCTGGAATAGTTGCAACAGACTCAATAACAGACACAGAAAATTTGCTTGGGGATTCTGTCAGTAAAGTTGCTGACATGATTGAGACAACAAAAAAGCGTACAGGAGTAAATGTTAGGCTCTTATATTTGTCTACTTTTGGAAATACAAAAAATCCATCAAAATGGGCTAGTGATTTGTTGATTAGTACGCTTCCAGCTAAAAATACTGTGCTGCTTGCAGTAGCAACTCATAATGGAAGATTAGTTGTAGCTGTTTCGCCTAATTCCGATGAATGGCTCAAAAATAAAAATACTGTAGACTCGTTATCCGATGCAGCTTATAAGCCATTAGTAAGCACAACTGGAACGCATTGGGATCAATCTGCAATAATGATGATGAAACAAATAATGCGTGCAAAACGTACGTCAACAACTTCTTCTGCAAGTCTTATTTCTACAATTATTATGCTATTAATATTGTTGGCATTATTCTCAATAGTCGCGATTATTCTGTTTAGAAAGAATCGCATACAACGTCAAATACTTGCTGGTGTTAGAAAAGCTCGTAGAAGGCACGCTCGTCACAGGTAGACAAAAATATTCGATAACTTGTTTTATTTTCAGCAATTATTCAGGAAACATTCAGCTTGATAAGTGATGCTAATCAATATGAGTAAGAACGTTGAAGCATCTATTGTCGTGGTCGATGACGAGCCATCAATCCGTGAACTTTTGGTAGCATCTTTGCATTTTGCTGGGTTTGAAGTAGAAACTGCTGCATCCGGCTCAGAAGCTGTTGAAGTAATTGAACGAGTAAATCCAAATCTTATCGTTATGGATGTTATGCTCCCAGATATTGATGGTTTTACTGTTACGAGGCGTATTCGTCAAAATGGAATTAAAGTTCCTGTATTGTTCCTAACTGCAAGAGACGATACACAAGATAAAATTATGGGTCTAACCGTTGGTGGAGATGACTACGTTACAAAGCCATTCAGCTTGGAAGAAGTAGTGGCAAGAATACGAGCAATTCTTCGCAGAACACAAGAACCTGATGAAGAAACTCATATTATAAAAGTTGCAGATCTTGAGATTAACGAAGATTCTCATGACGTAACTCGATGCGGCGTGCCAATCGAACTTAGCCCAACTGAATACAAACTACTTCATTATCTTATGGACAATGAAGGTCGAGTTCTGTCAAAAAGCCAGATTTTGAATCACGTATGGCAGTACGATTGGGGCGGAGACGCAGCAATCGTTGAATCTTATATTTCTTATTTAAGAAAGAAGATTGATGGCATTGAAATTACTGATGATTCAGGAAAACAGCAAAAAGTAGTTCCTCTTATTGAAACTAAACGTGGCATCGGTTATATGATTCGAGAGCCTAAGGCAGGTCAAGCCTGATCATGCAATCTAGTAATAATAACTACAATAACGCTGAATCAACTATTAGCAACAGCACAAATAATAACTCTAAAGATGATTCAGATGTTAGAACTGCTGGAAAAAGTGTTGCGATAGAGCTAAGTGAAAATAACAAAAAAAACAAAAAGCCTCGTAAAACCTGCTGGCTACGTCGTCGCATAAATGCAATACCACTGAGTACGCGTTTAGTTGCATGTACTCTCGCTATTTTAACTGTAGCCGCTTTTTGCATATCACTATCAATTCAGCAGCTCGTAGGAAATTATTTGCTAGAAAAAACTGATGTACAATTAGCAAGTCAAGCGCAATTTGTTTATGACAATGTTGATTCATTGCGCATGAAAAACTCAAATCAATCTTCAGTAGGTCCAAATAATTACTTTATGCAAGTTAGAGATACGCATAATAAAATTATTTCTACTCCATTAATACCAATTAAAGGATCGGTTGTTTCGGTTCCTAAACTTCCTGCAGACGGTTTTGATAGTAAAAAAATTGTTACCCACAAGCCTTACACAGCACCTGCAATCGTCAAGGGGAATACTAATAAAGTCGATGCAATCACTAAAAAGGCTGCAACAGCTCCATGGAGAGTTTTAGTATTAACGTGGGGTCAAAAAAATAGCTATAACTCAGAGTTAAGTGTTAGCGGTTATGTCTATATTGCTTTATCTCTTAGCGATCAAATTGATACCGTTAGCACACTTACTCGTTACTGTATAATGGTGAGTATTGCAGTTATTTTGTTTGGAGCAGTATTTTCAGCAATTATTATTCAATCAGCTTTAAGACCGTTAAAACGAATTGAAAAAACAGCTTCAAAAATTGCTTCTGGAGATTTAAGCAAACGAGTTCCATCTGCTCCTGAAAATACTGAGGTTGGATCTTTAGCAGCTTCTCTTAACTCTATGCTTGCTCGTATTGAAAGAGGATTTAATGAGCAAGAAGATATGACAGAAAAAATGAAGCGATTCGTTTCAGATGCAAGTCATGAATTACGTACTCCATTAGCTGCAATTCATGGATATGCTGAGTTATATACAATGTGGCGCAACATGCCAGGAGAGCAGGAGAGAGCAGATGACTCTATTGCCCACATTAAGGCTTCTAGCGAGAGAATGACTGAACTAGTAGAAGATTTGCTTTCTTTGGCGCGTTTTGATGAGGGTCGTGGAATTAATATTTCACAGCAAGTTAGCTTATCTCCAATACTTTCTGACGCGGCTAATGATCTACATGCTCTTGATCCTGCTAGATCCGTTCAACAAGGCTATTTAACTATTTCAGATGAGTGGAAGCTTATGAGTTGCACAAATTGCGATTTTGAGCGTAAGCTCCAATTCCATGTTGGTACACTTCCAACTGTTACGCTACTCGGTGATGGTGCTAGATTACGCCAAGTAATGACAAATATCGTAGGAAATATTCATAGATACACCCCTGTTGATTCTCCTGTAGAAATTGCAGTAGGAGTTATGAAGGCGTCTATAACTCCAAATGAATTATCTAAATTACCTTCTGTAAAAGAATCACTGAAGGAGTTTTTGGAAGCAGCGGAAGTCAGCCAATCTACTGATACGGGTCATAAGTATGCTGTAATTCGAGTTGTTGACCATGGCCCTGGAGTTCCAGAAGAATCATTGTCTAGAATTTTCGAGCGTTTCTATATTGCTGACCCATCAAGAGCTAGAGAAAAAGGTGGAACTGGCTTGGGTATGGCAATTGCGCAATCTGTAGTAAAAGCACATCATGGTTTTATTTGCGCAACTATATCTTCTCCACTAGAAGCATCGACCAATTCTAAAACTAATCTTGATGACACTATGGATGGGTCTGAGCAAATAGATGTTAAAGCTCATGGCCTAACTCTTACTGTAGTTCTGCCAGTTAATGAAATCGATGAGCCTTCTAAAATTGTTAGCGATTAAAATATTGGCATTAGCAACACTTGCGTAGGTTAAAAAAATTTTATTGCCCGCGTGTATGCGCTACAATGTAATAAGGAAACAAGTAATAACAATATTTGGTACACTATCTATAAACCTATCGCATATGCTGATACTTTATGCCTTGTGCACTTCAGCGTGCGAAATGAGAATTATTTGGAGTGAGGTGTGTTATGCCCAATGGGCGCGTGCGTTGGTACGATACGCAGAAGGGGTACGGCTTTATTGTTGGAGATGATGGTAAGGATGTTTTCTTGCCAGCAGCAGCATTGCCAGTTACTGTAAAAAGTTTACACAAGGGTACACGAGTTGAGTTTTCTGTAATTGAAGGTCGCAAAGGACCACAGGCTATGGGCTTGAATGTTATTGCAACAGCACCATCGCTTGTAAAGGCTACTCGTCCTAAAGCCGAAGATATGGCAGCTATTGTAGAAGATCTTATTAAGCTTCTTGATTCTGCTGGTAATGGTTTGCGTCGACGTCATTACCCATCAACTGCTGAAAGCAAAAAACTTGCTACATTGTTGCGTGCAGTGGCAGATAATTTTGACGTTCAGGAATAGTGTCTGGAATATTATTTATGACTGATGAAGTGATGGATCCACAAGAACTAGCTAGAAGTATAGCTGTGGAAACTTCAGAACGTACTGATGCAGTAGGAGATTTTGTATCTTCTATAGAGCTTGGCAACGGAGTTACAGACTTTCGTTTCGTAAGCAATTTAGTTGGGTATGAAGGCTGGCAGTGGTCAGTTACGTTGTATCATGATGAAGAAACGCAACGTTGGACCGTGAACGAATCAACGCTTGTTCCTACTGAAAATTCTTTGCTTTCACCACCATGGATTCCGTGGAAAGACCGCTTGAAACCAAGTGATCTTTCTGTAATGGACTCTATTGGCACATCTGAAGACGATTCTCGACTAGAAGATGGCTTCCGTCAAGTAAATAATATTGATGATAATAATTCTGAAAAGAATATAGAATCAGCAAATTCAGATGATTATTCTGAGTCTAAAACTGAAGATGACGCTAAAGCTAATACTAGCGAAGAAGATGCAGACACAAACGCAAACGCAGAAAAAGATATTAATCAAAATCAAGAATCTTGCGATGCAAATAATGATTTTGACGAAGATCTTGAAGAAGCTGTTTCAACGCTAAGACTGTCTCGCAGACGAGTAATGACTGCGGAAGCAATTTCGCAAACAGCTAAACGCTGGTACGCAGGTCAACATGGCCCAAAGTCGTTATCTACAAAAATTGCCGATGGCAAAGCATGTTCATCATGCGGATTCCTCATTCCTCTAGCTGGAAGTTTAGGCTCTATGTTTGGCGTATGCGCAAACATGTGGAGCCCAGACGATGGGCGAGTTGTATCGCTTGATCATGCTTGTGGTGAGCATTCTGACATTGAACCACCTGAGCCATCGCAGCTTTGGATTCAATCTGAGCCTGCATACGACGATTATCATATTGACATTTTGCAACAAGCTCCACGAGATGAGCGAGCAGACGTTGAGCTTATTGAGGAAGCAATCGAAGACAGTAAGATGCATCGTCGTAAGCGCAGAAAATTAGATTCAAAATTGCGCAACAAAAGAGAAGTCTCAACAGACAACGATGAACAAAATAATTTATCTGAATCTGATTTAATAGACAATTCAACTATTGGCGAAAAATCATATGAAAATAATGATGACAAAAATCGCGAAATTGAAGTTGAAAATCAAACTGAAAAAATTGAAGAGACTGTAGCTAATGAATCTGAAAAATTTGAAAAATCCCAAAAAGATACAGATTATCCTGATTCTTCAGAAGTAAACTTAGTAGACGAAAATTCTGTTACAGAAGAAATACCGTTAACAGGAAAAGTGGAAGAGTCACAAGAATCTGAAGACACTTCAAAAACTACAGCATTCACATCAATGCGATTATATAAAAGAAAATCTCGCAGACAACATAAGTAATTATGCAAGAAACGAGAATATGAATATTTAGGTTCATCATTCATGATTATTGTGATGCTATGGAATGCTGTACGAATGAATAAATATATACGACGCTTCGCGTCATGGCGACTCGTTACCATGGAATGAAAGAAAAGAACGGAAGGCAGTTATGTTTGAACGGTTCACTGATCGCGCACGACGCGTGATTGTGCTAGCTCAGGAAGAGGCTCGCTCACTTCAGCACAATTATATTGGTACTGAGCATATTTTGCTAGGGCTTATTCGCGAAGGTGAGGGCATTGCCGCGAAAGCGTTAAGCTCAAAAGGCGTAGGCCTAGAAGGCACTCGCAAACAGGTTGAAGAGATGATCGGCAAAGGCACTGTTTCGCCTGCTGGTCATATTCCTTTTACGCCTCACGCTAAGCAAGTGCTTGAACTGAGTTTGCGCGAAGCTCTTCAGCTTGGTCACAGTTATATTGGTACTGAGCATATTTTGCTAGGGCTTATACGCGAAGGCGAAGGTGTGGGCACGCAAGTACTTATAAAGATGGAAGTTGATCTTGGAGACTTGCGAAGCACTACTGTTGATTTAATTCGTGGAGATAATGCTCCTAATGGTAGCGAGAAGGGCGAGTTAGCTAATGCTGGAAGTGTGCAAGATAAGCGAAATCAATCCGGCTCTGCTCTTCTTGATCAATTTGGACGCAATTTAACATTTGAAGCTCAAGAAGGAAAGCTTGATCCTGTTATAGGTCGTTCTGAAGAAATTGAACGCGTTATGGTTGTACTTAGCCGACGCACGAAGAATAATCCTGTGCTTATTGGAGAGCCTGGAGTTGGTAAGACTGCAGTTGTAGAAGGTCTCGCACAGAAAATCGTTGAAGGCGATGTGCCGGAAACGTTAAAAAATAAGCAAGTTTATTCTCTAGACTTAGGTTCAATGATTGCAGGATCTCGCTACCGTGGCGATTTCGAAGAGCGCTTGAAAAAAGTGCTTAAAGAAATTAAAACACGCGGCGATATTGTGCTTTTTATTGATGAGATTCACACTATTGTTGGAGCAGGTTCTGCTGATGGAGCTCTTGGTGCATCCGATATGCTTAAACCAATGCTTGCGCGTGGAGAGCTACAGACAATTGGTGCTACTACTACTGACGAGTATCGCAAGTATATTGAAAAAGATGCTGCTTTGGAGCGTCGTTTCCAGCCGATTCAAGTTCCAGAACCTACAATTGCTGAAACTATCGAGATTCTTAAAGGATTGCGTTCTCGCTACGAAAATCACCATCATGTAACTATTACCGATGGAGCTTTACAGTCTTCTGCTGAGCTTTCTGATCGTTACATTCAAGATCGTCACCTTCCAGATAAGGCTATTGATCTTATTGATGAAGCTGGTGCGCGCTTGCGTATTAAGCGCTTGACTCAGCCGCCTGAGCTCAAAGAATTAAACCATAAGATTGCTAAGATTTCCGAAAAGAAAGATGAAGCAATCAAGCAGCAAGATTTTGAAGAAGCTGCCAATCTTCGCGACGATCAAGAAAAGCTTGAGAATGAAGCTGCAGAGAAGGAAAAGGCTTGGCGCGAAGGCGAGTCTAACGTCAAGATGGTTGTTGATGAAGACATGATTGCTTCCGTTGTTTCGAGCACTACAGGCATTCCTGTAGTAAAGCTTACTCAAGCGGAATCACAGAAGCTTCTTCAAATGGAATCTGAACTTCACAAGCGTATTGTTGGTCAAGATGAAGCTGTGTCTGCTTTAGCTCGCTCGATTCGTCGTGCTCGAGTTGGTTTGAAGGATCCTAAACGTCCTTCTGGATCGTTTATTTTTGCTGGTCCTACTGGAGTTGGTAAAACTGAGCTTGCCAAGGCGCTTGCAAACTTCTTGTTTGATGACGATAATGCCTTAATCAGAGTTGACATGTCAGAGTTTGCAGAAAAGTATGCTGCGTCTAGGCTTTTCGGTGCTCCTCCTGGATATGTTGGATATGAAGAAGGTGGCGAGCTTACTGAAAAAGTTCGCAGAAAGCCATTCTCTGTGGTGCTTTTCGACGAGATTGAAAAAGCTCATCCAGATATTTTCAACACGCTTTTGCAGGTACTCGATGACGGTCACTTAACAGACGGTCAGGGTAGAAAAGTGGACTTCAAGAATACGATTATTATTCTTACCACCAATCTTGGTACTCGCGATATTGCGAAGGCTGCAAACACTGGCTTTACACTTGGAAATAACGCTGATTCCACGTATCAGCGCATGAAAGATCAGGTTAATTCTGAGCTTAAGCGTCATTTCCGTCCAGAGTTCTTAAACCGTTTGGACGACACTATTGTGTTCCGTCAGCTTACGGAGCCAGAAGTTCGTCAAATTGTTGACATGGACGTGAAGTTGCTTAACGACAGGCTGTTTGATCGTCACATGTCTCTAGAAATTACGGATGCCGCTAAGAATTTGCTTGCACAGAAAGGCTTTGATCCTTTGCTTGGTGCACGTCCGTTGCGTCGCGTAATTCAGCGAGATATTGAGGATACTATTTCTGAAAAGATTTTGCTTGGTGAACTTTCTGACGGCGAACACATTAAGGTGGATGCTGAAGGCGAAGGATTGCTGGGGGAGTTCACAATTAAAGGCGAAAAGTTTGAGACAATAGACACAACTGCTGCTGTTGCTACTGAAGAAAATAAATCTGAGGATAATAAGTCTGAAGATAGCGAAAAAGAAGATAGCGCAGCTAAAGAAGATAGCAATAAGAATAAGTAAAGTTACACAATAACTAACTGAATACACTAAAAGCCCGGCGCGTAAACTCGTCGGGCTTTTGTTTGAATAAATTTTATAAAAACGTATAAATTACTTAGCAGTTATGTCAGACGCAGTGCACATTACATTAGCAGAAGTTCCAGCTGCGCTCTTATGAGACACTTCTTTGCCATCAACAGTAATTGAACATTCAACTTTGTAATTGTCTGGCGTTGGATTATCAACGTCTATTTTTGGCGATGCCATGATTGTCCAATCCTTTTGAGCATCCTTGCCAGTAAAGACTTTCTCCCAAACACCATTATTTGTGCTTTCATTGCTGTTAGAACCAGAAACTAATAAGTTAATATCAGTTGGAGCAGTGCCCTTAACTTGAATCTTCATCTCTTTAGCATTCTCATTGGCAATACCTTTTGCCATATTGTCTAGCTTTTTACTTGCTTTATCTAAGCCAGACTTAGCTTTATCTATAGAAGCACTAAAACTTGCTTGCATAGATAAAGTAATTACTATTGAAAGGATACCTAGAACAAGACCAGCGATTACCATTCCATGACCACGCTTGTGTCCTTTTTTACCAGTTGATTTCCAAGAGCATCCAGCAAAAACTATTGCTAGAACTCCCAACACTATGCACAAATTGTTAATAATTGGAACTACAGAAAATACAATGCTAATAATACCCAATACAAGCGCAGATACTCCAAGCCCACTCAAATGCTTGTTATTGTTATCATTATTCACTGGAGGCATTTCCATATTCTCCCCATTCATCTTTCTTCCTTTCTTAATTCGATTTGAAAATTATGCAAAATTAGAGTCAGCCCCAAAATTTGCATACATCACAATAAAGTTTATTCACTTAAAAAAAAAGCAATATTTTTTTCGAACTATGAGGATAAAAGGTTCAGTTACGAGTTTCACAATTCAACTGCGTATTGTTTCAGAAGAATGAATATGCTAGAAGGTCACACAAAACTTGTGACCCTCTGCTAACAGCAATCAACACTTCTTAATATAAATCCTGACTTGTAGAAACTACAGATTTGTTTTTAGTTTTGTGGGTTTGTTTATATTAAATTCATTCCTTAGTCATGTGAATATAGGATTTGAAGAGAATTTCTAGGCGCTCGTCGTTATTAGTGCAAGGCTTTGTAGCACCAAAAGCAACATCTACTATTTTATCTAGCTCGTTGTGAGCTTTGCGCAAATCTGGAGGCATGTAGGTCGGTCTAGTTTCTTAACTCTTGGATACTCTGAAACTGTTTGCTTTCGTACTCTGAAACTGTTCCTTCTAAACTCTGAAACTGTTTGCTTTTATACTCTGAAACTATTGCTTTCTGTGTTATATATCCCAACACTCATCATGTTGAGAGTGTCGTATTGATGTCTAGGGCTGATTAGGTGAGTGCAAGTTTGCCCTTGTGTAGCAGGGTTTAGTGAGAGTTATCGTTAAAGGGTTTAGCCTGTGGTGGATTTAAGCTGGCTTTGCTCGGTTTTTGAACGTATTTTGGCTGTTTGAGGGAAGATATCAACGTTCTAGGGTCGCGTGCACAGGATGTTAACGTACTTCGCTTGCGTTGAAAGCACACTGTGCTTTCAACTTTGAGCAAGCTCAGCGAATCGAAGTGCATTCGCGAATTATATTTAATCGCTCATGCAAGTCGATTCGCCACTTTGCACCCAGCTGGTGAAGTGGGAAAATAAGGTTTAGGCTAATTATCATGGAGAAGAAATCTAAGTTTCGTTAGTCTAAAAATAAGGAGAGATGGCTATGGATAAGATAGATGAGCTAAATAGTGATGTGATAGTCATCAAACCTAAGCGGGTTGTTAAGGATTATGCTGTAGGTATTTATGCTCGTGTGAGTACGAATCGTAAAGAGCAGCTGGATAGTCTTTCGACTCAAGTGTCTGGTCTTACTCGTCTTGCTGCTTCTCACATGACTTGGTTTGTTGCTGATATTTTTCTTGATGTTGCTTCAGCTAAGGTTGGATCTTCAAGAAACGAGTTTAATCGAATGATTGATGAGTGTGAGAAAGGTAATCTTGATATTATTCTTACTAAAAGTGTGAGTCGTTTTGGTCGTGATACAGTAGATGCTTTAGAAGTATTAAAAGTAATAAAACAAGCCTGTGCAAGAATTATCTTTGAATAAGAAAACCTAGATAGCCAAGAAGATGATACAGATATGATCATATCCATTATGGAATCATTAGCACAATCAGAAAACGGACAGAGAAGTGAAAATATACAATGGGGTCTGAAGCAAAGAGCAGCACAAGGCACATCAAAACTTTATAATCGAAAGAGCTATGGCTATAATCATGATGAAAATGGAGAGTTGATTATAAATTTCCAACAAGCAAAAATAGTCAAGAAAATATTTAATTGGTACTTAGATAGGAAAAGTGTCATAGGCATTGTCAAAGAACTTGAAAAAGAAAATATTAAATCTCCAACAGAGAAAAACAAATGGCCAAAAAGAAGTATTGAAACCATGTTAGAAAATGAAAAATATACAGGTTCTGTAAAACTATTAGATTCAGTAAATAAAGAAAATTATTATCTTCTAAAAGACAATCATGAAGCAATTATTACAGAGGAAGTATTTAATAAGGTTCAAAAAGAAAAATCAAGTAGAAGTAATCTTAATGAGGACAATGTTAGAAAGAGCAGAAAATATAGTTCAAAAAAATAAAGTTATGTTATAGTACATCAGAGGATAACACAAAATTGTAAATATAAATGAGGTAAGATGGTGAAAAGAAAACAATTTGATGATTTTTATTTTGTTAAAGACGTTCAATTTCATGAATTAGATGAAGTTCAAGAGCATTATGAAAAAAATAACGGTGACATATCTTATTATAAAGGAAATATGAGATGTCCAGAATGTAAAGAAGCCAGACTAGCTTTTACACACAAAACATCAAAGAACCGTGAATACTTATCAAAAGAGCCTACTTCGAATCATTTAGGCAACTGTTCCTATAATTATGATTATGCTACTAAAAAACAAATAATTGAGTATGTAAAAACAATTAATGAAGACCAAATTCAAGATAAGCTCGAATCAGCATTAAATATGCTGATGAATAGAGACACATCAACAGACATTAAGATAAATAGTCACACACAAAGAGATAATCCACTTATTATAAAAAGTTCTAACGGGGGCAATTCAATACAACGAACAATCCCAAGAAAGAGTTTTAGTATGCGGTTAGATAAAGAATATGAAGGTAAAGTTTTTATATTCTATGGTAAAGTTAAATTAAAGGTTGAGCCAGTGAAACAAGCAGAGCAAGAGGGACGAGTTGAGCCATCTGAAGAATTTTTCAAACTATTGATTTATACCAAAAGAAGAGATGAGACATGGGGATATAAAACAAAAGTATTTCGTGGAAGAGTTGAAGATAAAATAGATGAAACTAAAGAATATGATATAGCAATTTTAGGGTATCTCGACTTTTCTTATGGGAATACACCAGAAATAAAGCTGGTAAAATACAACTCATTACTATATAGATAAAATCTTATGAGAGAGGTTATAACGAAATAATAATTATTTTTTAGCACTTTCTATAGTTGAGTCATATATTAGCCTAATCAAAAAAATAGTTGGTGCAGACGATAATGATGTAAAACAAGAATAATTAGCGGTTTTATGAAATAAAAATGAGATAGAATATAACCTAACTATCACACGTGGAGTGTGTTTGCCTAATGTCCAAGGCGTAATGTCGAGACGCGTGGAGTGTACAAGATTGATGTAAGAAAAATGCACACCATTTGCACCTGGCTTTGTATGTGTATTTTACGCAGAAGGAGAGAGAGTTTATTATGGGTAACAATAGTTCGAAAGAAGAGTTAAATACTGAAATAAAAAATGCTGGAAAAGCATATTCTGAGATAGAAACATTGAATAAGGATTTAAGTAAATTTAAAACAAATCAAAATCAAATTAACATGCATAGAGGTAGAGGTAAATTCAAAAATTTATATTGGTGGGTAATAGATCTAGAAAATGAAGTGGATATTTACAGGATTAAATATAACAAAATTTTTTTAATGCCATATACTTTTGGACTTACAGAAGATGATTTAAATACAAATACAAGTACGGATATAATAGATTTGAGAAATTATGAAGAAAATGATGAGTTATCTGATGAAGAAGGTAATAATTTATTTTATCGCATAAGTAAACAAAAAAATTATAAAAAAGCTAAAATACATTCTAACAATTATAACGTAGATATAACTACAGGTAATTTTCACCCACATGATGCTTTGAAGGGAGTAATAAAAGGGGAAAAAATTAAACAAATCATGCTAGTAAGAAATACCTTAAGAAATACATATAAAAATCAATCTCACTACGGAGTTTTATGCGAAAAAAACAATTGCCCTAAAGGCGAAGAAAAAAATTTCATAGTTTTAAGAGATGAAGCCAATGAATTCTACTACATTCCTAAAAAATGCATAAAACTAGTAAAAGAAAACGAAGAACTTGGAAAAGCACTTATTGATTTTTTAAATTCCATAGGAGTTGAATAAATAATATTACTTAGAACTAAGAAATAGTTATCAGATGTAAATGTGATGTGACCCCAAAAAGTTAGACTTTTGTGCTTGAAAAAATAGGGGGGTATTTGATAATTTTACGTAAGAAAATAAGTAAAGCAGCTATAGGCTATAAGAAAAAATAATATTTGTATATCCCTATTTTTCATATTCGTGTATAACACGTTTTATAAGAGCTTCTTTACCGGGGCCTGGTTCAATCATTGATAAGAAATGACGGGATGAAATTGTTGTAAGCAGATCAATTAGATATCTCACGCTTTCGTCAGGCCCAAGAATAGTATCTTCTTTACCAATATGTTTAAGGATGTAATGCTTGTAGTATTTAGCCGTACTATTAGGTTTCCAACCATTTTCTTTTAGTTCATTGTATAATTTGTCAAGATCTAAAGTAATGGTGACCGTTTTAGGTAAATTAATGTTTTCATTCTTATCCATAAATTTGTACCTCCTATTGCTGATAACATACTTCAATGTAGAAACAAAGGCAACAAAATTAAAAAGTGGTAGGTAAAAATCTCCAAAGACCTATTATACGCTACGCAAAAAGACTGTATAAAGCTTCAGGATAAAGAAATTTTCAGATCTCAGGAATGGTTGACATACCACATATTGATGCTCCAAATTATATTGTTGTGTCTAGTGGTCTTGTGCCGTTTTCTCAAAGGCAGTGTAGCTGTGATAAGCAAGACTTTGTTTGCTTTTACGAGCATGACATAAAGTTTAGAGATATTTTGACGCATACGGAAGATTACTTGATGTTAACACGTGGATGTCGTTGTTAACTAGTAAAGGTAATCTAGACAGACCTAGCTTGAAAAAGTTTAAAGAATTATTCCCTAATCAAACGAAATTACGCATACGATTCTCGCTGAATAATCTCAAACTAGACGATGATATGTTGAATATTCCGTTATTTATGGCTGATTACACGGATAAGCTTATAGAACTTGCGCTGAAAGAGAATAATTAAGAAAGAAAGATAATTAAGAAAAGGAACGATTAGAAGACATAGAAATAAACTAGTGCAAAAGTTAAAAAGAGTGTCAAATCCTACGAAACGTTACGACCAGCCTGGGGGGCTTCTAGGCTGGTTTCATTCCCAAAAATCAAGCTATTAAGCCAATCTTAAACCTTTTTGCGATATTTTCCTATCGTTAAAAGGTGCACCCAATATCCATAGTGTGCACTAAAAAGTGTGAATACGTTGCCAGTACTTTTCTATCCCAAATCGCGCATTAATTGTTTGAGTCGTTAACAATGTTTTCAATATTTCTGCCTGAGTAGAAGATACGAATAACTGTTACAGTCATTTGGTTTTCGTCTACTTGGTAAAAAACTGTGTAGTTATCGACTGAAACTCTGCGTATTCCCATAGAATGCCACGGCTCCCACTCTACAAGCTGATAGCGCATAGGCATAGTGTTAAGAGAACGGATAGCATTCTTAATGCGGTTGACTTGTTTTTCAGCTGTTTTTGGAACTTGTAATGTAAAGCGAATGTATTCGTATAGTTCTGTAAGATCAAGGAACGCTTGCGGAGAATAAATGACGCTATAGGTTGTGCTCATACGCCGTATTCCTTAGCGAAGAATTGTTCTACTTCATCTGCACTATATTGTTTGCCAGTCGAAAGTGAATCGATGCCTTTTTGTAATTCTGCATCCAGTTCGGCTCGAGTTAAATTACCTAAAGCAAGCGGTTTTTCTTGTGTATTAGTCGGCAGACGAAGTTCAAATGGCATGCCTTTTTGTAAAACGATTTGACTATAAAGCATTTGGATTGCTGAAGATGGAGTTATTCCAAGCTGGTTCAATATGCTTTCAGCGTTTTCTTTAAGATTTGTATCTATTCTTGCATATACAGCGTTTGTGTTTGTCATTGTGTTCGCATCCTTTCTGACCTTATTTTACAAAATAGTTGCAAGCATACGCAAGCAGATGAAAGCAAAAGTTTAACTACTATTCAGATTATAGCTTTCCGTTGTTGGTTTAGGTGTTTTTTGTTGGATGTGAATTAGGCGCATTGACGAACAAATAACGCGCTTTTGGGGGTCATGTGATTACAGAAACTGTTTGCTTTCTGTGTTATACGTTTCGCAAGCATCACGCTACTTGAGCCTTTTGTTAACACGTTAAAAATTGCAGTGGGATAATACAAAAGGATTACATATCAGTTTTCTGCATCAACAAATTCGTACGTACGCTGATTCTATTAAATACGTACGCTGATTCTATTAAAATAGTTTCATAATCTGTACGCACTTTTAATGAGGAGAGTGTTTAGTTATGGGATATTCAGTTACACAACGCATTAAGAGCATTAAACAACCTTATGGTGGATATTTGCCACGAAAAGAATTTGTTGAAGAATCATTAGGCGAAGGAATAGAAGACTTATACGATAAAGAGAACATTCACCCAAGTTTAGTTGGTATAGTAGTTGACTACATGACTCGTTTAATGTCTGGATCGAGTGCAATAGACGCGTTTAAAATTTCCTTATTGGGCGCAATGATTATAAACGAACACGATAATGCATCGAAACTTATGTCTGGCATTAAAGGACTTGGCGATGAAGATATAGTTAACGCCGTCAAACTTGTTGGATTCGACGTATGCTTTAGATATGGTCCTATTGGCTACAGGCCTTTTGACGAAATCAATCCCGATGAGCACACAATCCAGAACATCAGAGTTATGGTTCAGCGCTCGCTTCATTTTCTTGAGTGTTATGGCCCGAAGGTGCTTGATGGTTTTACGCTAGAGGGCGGTTACACTGATACGGTAAGTGCTGGCGATGGTGATTTTATAACAGCAGATACTTTGTGGGATTTTAAAGTTTCTAAAGAAAAGCTGGATAAGGATCAGACTCTTCAACTGCTTATGTATTGGCGTATGGGTTTGCGTTCTATTCATCCAGAGTTTCAGAATATTAAGTACTTGGGTATTTATAATCCGCGCATGAATAAGGTTTATCGAATTGCTGTTGAAAACATATCCGAGGAAGTTATACGCGAAGTTGAGAAAGATGTGATTGGATATTAGGATTAGGCGGTTTTGCATACAAAGTATGTCAAGTAGGAAACATATTGCGCAATGAGCTTAACGAGAGGAGCATTACGCACGAAACTACTTCTAATATTTAGTGTTTTATGCGTGGGAGTCCTTTGTTTATATCAATAGTCTTTAACTGAATGTTTTGTGGTTTGAGCTAAAAGGTGGTTTTGTGATACAGTTTCATTGATACAAATATGGTGAGAATAAAGAAGTTCTAGTTCATAGCCGGCAAGTGTTCTTGCGTTAAGGAGTGCTTTAAATGTCGCAGAATAACGAAATGTCAGAATTGACTAAGTCAGGGTTATTGGATATTTTCGTGAGCGAAGAAGATAAAACTGGAAATGACATTTTAGCAATGTCTGATTTTTTTGATGTCATAGATAGAATTAAGCGTGATGTGGAAGTGAATACACTGTGGGAAAAGATTGATAATGTTGGAAACGTTGTTGGTTTAGTATCAAATGCTCTTAAGATTGGCTTTGATGTTTCTAATGCAAATATGCTTGTTGCAGATTTTTCGCATTTTGGTGAAGATATTATTAACGGTCTTAAAAATGGTACGTATAGTATTCAAGAATCAAAAAAGTGTGTTGGCAATTTTTGTTCTAACATTGTTAATGCAAAAGGACGTATTGTTAGGTCTATTACACTAAGAAAAGCAATTGATTCAACACAAATTTTTTCTAATGTTCCAATGCTGTGTATACAACTATCTCTTCAGCACATATCTTCACAAATAGCTGATGTAAGTAGAAAAATTGATATGATGATTGAAGACGCTCGTAGCGAAAGCTTGATTGATAAGTTTATGAATGCGAGAGACAAGATTAAGTTAGCATCTAATGCGTCATCAGAAGAACAAGAAGAATATCTAAAAGAAGCAGACACATATTTAATGGAAGGTCTTAACTCTTTGTATTCGAATATATATAACCGAGTCAAAGACTTAGATAAGATTAATAAAAAAAGAGTATGTGGAAGTATTAATGATGTAGATTCAATACTTTCTTATATTACTGAAGATATGAAAATAATACCGAAATATCTTGGGCTAAGAACATATCTGTTTCATTATCGTGGAAAGTTTGAGGATATAAAGTCTATTTTCGAGCATTATTCAGGTTTTCTACGTAAATTAAATGAAGCAAGAATTTATAGCGGTAATAAATATACTGCTTTTGAATTAATTCACGAATATTACCAGTACAATGAGGAAAATATTAATTTTTGGCTTGAAGAGCCAAAACAGATAATTAATTCAGTTGATTCATATAAGGCTCTATTGGCTAATAAGAGTAGAGATATCTTGTGTTTAGAGGCGGAGCGTTTAGAAAATGAGTAAAGAATGCGAAAAGCGTCGTTGTAAGCTTTGTAAGAAATTGCTTATATGTGAGAAACATTTATGTAAAAGATGTTACTTAGATGCAAAAAATAAGTTTTGTTTCGCTGCTGGTACTGCTGTTATTGCTTGTCTATCAGTTTTTAGTAAAAATGCATATGACAATAAAAACAAAAATTCTAGCAAATGTGACAATTCTAATGAAGACTGATTTATTTGCGTAAATTTATAGCTCTTTGTTACTTATTTATCTTTGATAATTCAATTATCAGCAATGATCTAAATCGATACCTAAGAGATTATCAACAAGATTTATCACAACCCACGTCATATTTGTCTTTCACTTTCACAGCAACAGCTAGTTCTTTATATCGTTGATATACTCACAGAATCGTGATAATGTTTAATTATTAAAATAAGGAGGGGGTTTTGGCTGTTAGTTATAAAAAACTATTACATCGCATGATTGAAGAAGATATTTCCAATCAGGACTTAATGAGAATGAGCAATATTTCCGCCAACATTATTACGAAACTACGCACTGGGCAATATATATCACTGGAAAAAGTGGAAGGCATCTGCACGGCTTTACACTGCACGCCCAACGATATTTTGGAATTTATGGCGGAGGATGAAAAGTAATGGCTAAAAAGGAAACTGCTGAAAAGGCATTAAATATAGATAGTATACTTTTTAATTGTAGAGATTACTTACGTGCAGCACGAAATTCTGGCTCATTTTTTGAAAAAAGAGATATGATGCTCACACTTGTATTCTTGCGTTTTATCGGTGAGAAATACGAAGACGGCATCGAATCACTCCGTAAGACTTTAATTGAGCAGGGACTAGACCCTGATGATGAAAACATCAGAGCTGCATTCTTTGATGATGCTACTTTTGCAGATGGAACATACAACCTTCCTGTAGAAGCAAGATGGTCAACCATCATTAACACACCGGCTCCAAAACTCAATGTTGCACTTGACACTGCATTAAGCAGACTTGAAGAGGAAGATCCTCAGCTTAAAGGTTGCTTTATAAAGGGTACATTTACCACTCGTAATTTAGCTGCTAATGACATCAAGAAAATTGTTGATGAAGTTAATAAAATCAGTCACAAGGCTTTTGGTGAAGAAAAAGATTTAATTGGCTATGTGTATGAATACTTCCTTAAAGAGTTCGCAGTTAATGCAACAAAAGAAGAAGGAGAATTCTATACTCCTCACGATGTAGTTAAGCTTATTGCAGCTATGATTGAACCGTTTGAAGGCACACTTTATGACCCTGCCTGCGGTTCTGGAGGTATGTTTATTCAAAGTACCGAACTTGTGAAATCAAAGCAGGGTAATCTTAATAGCATCAATATTTATGGTCAGGAAAAGGAAGCTGCAACTTATCGTCTTGCAAAGATGAATTTGGCACTTCGTGGTATTAGCCATAACCTTGGTGGCACAAATGATTCTTCATTTACCCATGATTTACACAAGGGATTGTATTTCAACTACATCATGGCAAATCCACCTTTCAATCTTAAAGGTTGGTATGATGAAAATCTAAAGAATGACCCTCGCTGGGCAGATTATGGCACACCGCCTGAAAGCAATGCCAACTATGCGTGGATTTTACATATACTCTCACACTTAAAACCTTCTAACGGTGTTGCTGGATTCTTGCTTGCTAACGGTGCATTAAACGACAGCGATACATTGGAAATTCGCAAAAGACTTATCCAAAATGATAAGGTGGAAGCTATTATTGTTCTTCCGCGAGAACTGTTTATTACAACGGACATCAGTGTAACACTTTGGATTTTGAATCAGAATAAAAAGGGCGGAAAATACCACGATAGAAATCTTCGTAATCGTGAGAATGAAATTTTGTTCATGGATTTACGCACTTGGACGGAAAATGCTGTCAAAGGTGAAAACAAGAAAAAAGTACGCCTTAGTGCTGAGCAGATTCAGCATGCTGCCGATATCTACCACACTTGGCAAAGTGAAGGCACAGACGGCAATAATTATGCCATTCCGGAACTTTATCGCAGTGTTGGGATGACAGAAATTGAAAGCAAGGGATGGGCTCTCACACCAAGCAAATATATCGAGTTTATCGACCATGATTTAGATATAGACTATGACAAGGAAATGGCACGCATTCAAGCCGAGATGAAAGATCTCCTGCATGAGGAAAAAGAGTCGCAAAAGATGCTTGAGGACGCCTTCAGGGGGATCGGTTATGGGATTGAGTAAATACAAACTTGGTGAATTGATTGAGCAATGTGATGAAAGAAACGATGAGCTGAAATACACGTTGGAAGATGTTAAAGGAATATCAATTCAAAAGATATTTATTGAAACTAAAGCTGATATGAAGGATGTATCGCTAACCCCATATAAATTGGTGCGGCCTGATAATTTTGCTTATGTTACAGTTACTTCGAGAAACGGTGAAAAAATTACATTAGCACATAACACAACTGTTAACACCTATATCGTTTCATCTTCATATATCGTTTTTAAAGTAAATAGAACTGATTTGCTTTTATCTGATTTTTTATTTATATATTTCAACCGTCCGGAATTTGACCGCTATTCACGCTTTAACTCTTGGGGTTCAGCAAGAGAAACTTTTAGCTGGGAAGATATGTGCGATATGGATATTGACCTTCCGTCACTTGCCATCCAGCAAAAGTATGTAGATGTCTACAATGCCATGGTCGCCAACCAAAAAGCCTACGAGCGTGGATTAGAAGATTTAAAGCTTACTTGCGATGCTTATATTGAGGATTTATCGACCTGTGATTGGCATAAAATAGGCAATTACATTAAAAGGAATAGAAAAAGAAATCAAGAAAAAAATTTACCAAAGCTGGTGTAAAAGGCTTTAACAATGATGGTTTGTTTATTGAACCAATGAGGTTGTTTTCTGGCGATATATCTACATTCAAAATAATAACAAAAAATGATTTCGTATATAATTCGAGAATTAATAGCACAATAAAAAAGTTAAGTATCGTAATAAACGAAGCTGAAGATGTAATTGTTAGCCCTGCTTATGAGTCATTTTATATAGAGAAGGGCAAAGAGCTACTATATCCATTCTATTTATATTTGCTTTTACAAAGAGAAAGTTTTGCAAGAAAAGTGCTTTTTAATTCCTTTGGAAGCTCAACTATTGTTTTCGGATTTGATGACCTAAGTGAAATAGAAATACCAATACCAAGTTTTTCAGAACAGGTTGCTATAGCAAATCTTTATAAGGTTTATAAAGAACGATGGTCAATTAATGAAAAACTAAAAGCCCAGATCAAATCTATCTGCCCTATTTTAATTAAAGGCTCTATCGAAGAAGGAAAAAACACAAAGGAGGCATAATCTATGGCAAACTTAAAGGAATATAACGGCCACTACTGTGAATCAGAGTATGAGTATGCCTTCATTGGATTCCTGGAAGCGGAAGGCTGGGATTATATCGCCGGCAATAATATCAATCGCATCAGCAAAAGAGATGTATTGATTGCTGATGATTTCAAAAAGTTTATTGCCAAGACAAATCCAGAACTTACCGAAGATGAGGTTACACAGATTTTCGACAATGTTCGTCTTGTCGGTGCTGAAAGTGATTTTGCAACCTTACATAAAGTCTATGGTTGGATGGTTGATGGTATTCAGTTTACACCGCAAGACGGTTTAGCCAAGATGATACCTCTTATCGACTTTGAAAATCCTTATAATAATATATTCCGTGTTGTGAACCAGTTTACTGTGGAATATACAAATAACGGACAGAAGGAAAATCGCAGACCTGATGTGCTGTTGTTTGTTAACGGTATGCCATTATGCGTTGTCGAACTTAAAAATCCGGCTGATGTCAATGCAACAGTGTATGACGCGTGGGAACAGATTAATATTCGTTATTGGAGAGATATTCCCCATTTATTGCATTACTGTCCTCTTGCCTGTATTTCCGACGGTGTGAAGACACGTCTGGGAACAGTTCGCACTCCTTATGAGCATTTTTATGCCTGGCGACGTGTGAATGATGATGATAAAGTTTCTACGCTTCCTTTCGCTGAAACTGAAACAATGATTAAAGGTGTATATTCACCTGCCAGATTTTTAGAGATTTTCAGAGATTATATTTATTTCCAAGATAGTATTTATGACAGTGCCGAAGTTGAAATTGTATGTAGATATCCGCAGTTTTTTGCTGCAAAATTATTAAAGCAAAGCATTGTTAATTCTATCGCTACCGGAAATGGTAAAGGTGGTACATATTTTGGAGCAACTGGCTGTGGTAAAACATATACAATGGCTTTTCTTGCCAGGCAGCTTGCACTTCGTTGTTCTAATATTCCTCAAGTAGGCTCACCGACAATTATTCTTATCGTTGACAGAGAAGAATTACAAAAGCAGGGTGCAAAGTTATTTACCAAAAGTAAAGAATTCTTAAATCTTGGTGAAGTATCTGTTGTTAAAAACAGAGCACAGTTAAGACAGGAGCTGGGTGCAAGACAAAGCGGTGGTTTCTATATCTGCACAATTCAGAAATTCTGCGACCGTGAAGATGATAAAATCGGGCTTATCAATGACCGTCAGAACATTATATGTTTTTCTGATGAAGCTCACAGAACTCAGCTTGAACATTCTAAAAAGATTCAATTCAGTAAAGATGCTGATGAAAATATGAAAGCTATGGTATCAAAGCCATATGCAAAAGTATTAAAGGAAGCATTTCCGCATGCTACGTTTGTAGGTTTCACAGGAACTCCTATTGCCGAAACATATCAGACCTTTGGTCAGGAAATTGATAGATACACTATGGATCAGGCGGTCGCAGATGGACTAACTGTTTCTATTAAGTATCATCCTCGTATTGCCAAAGTATTGCTTGATAAGAACAAGGCAAAAGAAATTGAAAATTACTATAAAAAGTGTGCCGATGATGGTGCAACGTATGATGATATTGAAGCCAGTAAACATGCAATGAGTTCTATGGAAGTTATCCTTGCTGAGCCTTCTCGCTTGGAAAGGCTTTCTACAGATATTCATGACCATTATATTTCATCTTGTGATAGTGACCCAGATAGAATTCAGAAAGCAATGATTGTCTGCTCTAACAGAAAAATTGCATATTCACTTCTTTTGAAATTCAAAGATAAATACCCAGAATGGTTTGAAGAAAAGAAAACTCCTGACAGAGTTACTGCAACAGATGAAGAACTTAAAGAATTAAAACCTATGCCATTTATGGCTATGGTATCGAGTGTTGGAAGTAATGATGAAGCTGAGATGTATAACTATCTTGGTGGCGTTAAAAATGATAAACGTTGCGAAGAACTGGATGCAGCCTTTAAACAAGAAAAGTCTAATTTCCATATAGTTATCGTAGTTGATATGTGGATTACAGGGTTTGATGTTCCGTCACTTACCTATTTATACAATGATAAGCCTTTGAAGAAGCACTTGCTGATTCAAACTATCAGTCGTGTAAACAGAAAATATCCCGGCAAAGAATATGGTATGGTTATCGACTATATTGGCATTCGCGATAATATGCGTGAGGCCATGAAGGTTTACGGTGGTGATACATCAGTTGCTCCCACATCGGATGACGTTGAGCAGGCTACCTCTGCATTCAG
This sequence comes from Gardnerella sp. DNF01189, assembly GCF_049244195.1. Classification (NCBI taxonomy): domain Bacteria; kingdom Bacillati; phylum Actinomycetota; class Actinomycetes; order Bifidobacteriales; family Bifidobacteriaceae; genus Gardnerella; species Gardnerella sp. DNF01189. Next base: position 374,486 of record NZ_CP058385.1, read on the forward strand.
GGAGGAGATTGAAATACTTAAAGCACTGTTTACAGATTATGACTTAGCTCCATTCCTTAATACGAAATGTGACCCTGTTGAAAGATATAAATTACTTTCCAAAGCCGCTGAGTATGTCTTTACATCAGCACAGGTCTTGCAGACAGAAGGAAACGGAAAAACTAATCAGGTCTCGTTTAAGACATATTTCTTAAAGTCTGTTAAGAGAATGAGAAGTGCTTTTGATATTTGCCAACCTTCTGGGAATCTGGGCGAAGAAGAATCTGCGCTTGCACAGTGCTTTATGGCTATAGCAGGTTTCGTTCGTAAAATGAGCGGAACCAGCGATGTTGATGCTGAAACTATGAATCTTGTGGTATCAAAGATGGTTGAAGAGGCATTAAAATACAATAAGGTAGAAAGTGTTCTTGAAAGTGGCGAGGAAGAAGATATCTTCTCTCCTGAATACTTTGAAAAATTATCAGATGTAGAAATGCCTGCTACAAAGTTAGAATTACTTATCAAAATGCTCCGTAAGCAAATAAAGGAATATGGCAGGGTTAACCAATTGGCAGCGAAATCTTTCCAAGAAATGATTGAAAAGACTATTGATGAGTACCATGAAAGACGTAAGCACCTTACTGCTGAAGAAGCCGGGGCAACACAGGAAGCTGCCTCAGAAGATATTATTAAGGCTGCAACTGAACAAGCTTTAGTGATACTTCGTCAGATGAACGAAAATCGTGAGAGTTTCCGTAAAATAGGATTAACCTTTGAAGAAAAGGCATTCTATGATATTTTGATTGCTCTTCGTGACCAGTATAAGTTTGAATATGGCATTGACAAAGAAGTTAACGGTGTTGTGATAAACGATAAATGCAAGACACTTGCTAAAAAAGTTAAGGAAATAATAGATACCGAGTCTTCATTTGTGGACTGGCTCAACAATCAGAATGTGCGTAATCAGTTAAAATTAAAGATAAAGATTTGTTTGGTTAAGAACGGCTATCCGCCACAGTATAGTCCTGAAGTGTTCACAAAGGTTATGGAACAGGTGGAAAATTTTGAGGAGCATTCTGAAACAACTTCAGAAAGTTAGGTTATTCCTTTTCCTTGTTCTGCTCCTACACAAAGATCTATGATGTTTGATGAGGATAGTGCCCTATATAGCAGAAAGAAGGATGGTGAATAACATGGGAAGTATTGTTTTAGAATTACAGAATGAAATTGTGTCATCAAATTGCGATGTTGTTAATATATTACGCAAAGCACATTTGATTGCATCAAAATTAAAGCTTGCTGATTTTGATCAATGGATTCAACACGAATTAAATGGTTATCCTGACAAAGAATCTTGTCCTGAGTATAGAAAGGTTTGTGGAAGTTTAAAAGCTTTCAATCCTTATCGCGGTTGGATTCCAACCTTAATACAGGATAATGAATTCGAAAAAATGATTTGTGAAAGAAAGTTAGTAAATTCAATTTCTGAAATCATTTCTTTATGTCAGTCCTCAGAAAATGTATTAATTTTAGATTTTTCAGGCGAACAACTTGCATTGTTTGATAAAATGTTTGATTCGCCACTTCCAATGAGGTATGCATTACATGTACCTACAACTGCAGTTAAAGACATTGAAGAAAAAGTCAAAAATACTATTTTAGAATGGACATTGAAATTAGAATCGAAAGGTATTGTAGGGGAAAATATGGTTTTCTCTGAGACTGAAAAAGAATCCGCAGTGAACATGCCGCAAACCGTGAATAATTATTACGGAAATACAAGTGTTATCAATTCACCATCCGATAATGTACAGATAGTGTCTGGAAGTGAGAACACAGTTACATTTTCATATGATAAAGTTAAGGATGTAGTTGATGCCGTTGAAAAAAGTATTAGTGAATCTGATTTATCAAAAGAGGATATAGAAACAGCAACAGAATTATTAGCTGACATCAAATTAAAAATTGAAGAAGAGAAGAAACCGCATATTTTAAAATCAGCATTGGTTGGACTAAAAGACTTTTTAATCAATACAGGTGCCGGCGTTACTGCAGGGGTAATACAAGCTAAAATGCAAGGTTTGTTCTAAAAAATCTCACATACCGTTTTGATACTTGAGTATAAGAAAACGACCACACAGAGTACCTCTACTCTTGTATGGCCGTTATTTCTTATATTCCCGCTTAAAGGCTTTCAGTCGGTTTTCTCTTAATCCCTTACTGAACGCCCCTTAAGGGTGTTTATATTGTTATGCGTAAAGATTTGCAGGATTATATTAATGAATATAATCCTAAACTTTTACGTCACAGCAAAGCGTGTGGTAAAAATTTAGAAAATTTAGATTTTAAAACCATTGGAAAAGTAAAAGGATTATCGTTTGACCATGTTGCAATATTAGTCACCAAGCAAATATTGAATTTTATTAAAAATAAAGATAAAGTCTTGACACAGAAATCTGCTTGCGAGTTTTATGTAGCTGTTACTCGTGCTAGACATTCAGTTGCTTTAATTGTAAATTCACTTCCTACAATTGATCCTTCATTAAATATTAAGGAATGGAAACCTATATTGAAGCAAGGTGTGTTTGATCTTTAAACTGATAATTGAAAAGAAGTATCAAAACTGTTTCCTTAACGCAACAATTTTGATACACTTGCGTTATGTCTATTTTTGTGAATGATACTCTTCTTACGCGTGAGGAAGCTGCAGCCAAGCTAGCAGTTAGCACTCAGAGAGTTAGCGCATTATGCTCTAATCATTTACTAACAGCATACACATTCGGAAGTAGGAAGATCTTAATTTCACTAGATTCCGTAAATCGTTACAAACAACAAAACTCTAAAAGCGGTAGGGCGTATGCTCCGTCATTAGCTTTTGCAGCATTGTTTATGCTTAGCGGTTGTGAAGTTTCGTGGATCAATAGGCAGCAGAAGTATCGTATAGAAGCATATTTGCGCTCGATTAGTCCGCAAGATTTGGTTAACCGATCTAAAAATCGCGCGAAAACAATGGAATATTGGTGCAGAAAATCACGTTTAGCAGAACTTTCAAAGCACTTAATACTTTCTGCTGCAACTGGAAATATGCATACACAATTCCAACTTACGCAAGTTGACAAAATAGAAGGATATATAAGCAGTAACAATCTAGGGGATTTAATAAATAAATTTCATCTTAAAAAGAGCGAAGACGGCGCGGACAGTTCAATAATTAACGTTAGACTCCGCGTTATTGAAGATTCTGAAGTTTTCTATTTTATTCGCCAAAATTCGTCTTCACGCATTACTGAAGGCACGCAAGAATCATCGGTAAAATCCTTTATGCCGATCGCAGTGTGCGCTGCAGATCTTGCCGAATCGTTTGACGTTCGCGAGCGCCAAGCAGGATTAAACAAGCTCTCAGAACTGCTTACAACATACAATAATGCAAAATAAAATTTAGTCACACAACAAATCAATAAAAAAGAATCATACCTTTTGCTAAAATTTAGAAACAATATTGGGGAGTTTTTGGGGGAGTTTTATGATTGATATAAGTGTACCTACACCTACAGTTGAAATTTCTAGTAGCACACATCCGTGGAGCACGATATATGCACTATCTAAATCGTGTGATAGTTCACTATGGATTTTAACTGGCGGACTTATGATTCAGTTACACGCAATAATGAATGGAATTACAGCACGCCCTACTTCTGATGCTGATTTATTGATTGATGTAATTTCTAATAAGGATAACGTTCGTAAAGTTTATAACGCTCTAAAAAATCTAGGATTTGCACTACAAACTGGCCTAACTGGATACGCAACCAGATTAAGGAATAACAAAAATGATGTTGTTGATGTGCTAATAGCTGATCATACTCCCAAAAATCTATTAGTCTTTTTGAATATCTTTAATACTCCACTTTTATCCATGCCAGGCGGAGCTCAAGCAATAGAACGAAGCATGCTAGTAACGCTTATTGATAGACATGAAAATAATGAAGCAATGCTAAGAATCCCAGATTTACTTGGAGCGCTCATATTGAAAAGTGCTGCATATAAGGCAGATAATATGGGAGACAGGGAAAAGCATTTGTATGATGCAGCGCTAATAGCATCTTTAATAGACAATCCAGATTCTGAAGCTAGCAGATTGCACAGTAAGAATGATTATAAAAGATTAAGATTTTTAAAATCAAAACTTACTAAAGATTCAATATACTGGGACACTCTAGATGCCAAGCATAAATTAAACGGTCTAGATGTGATTAATACGCTTGTATAACTTTGCATATGATATTTATATACAAATATAAACAGCTGCAATTTATTGTCTGTAATTTTTAGTGATATAAACCAATGCAGCAATCAATAATTTCGCTTGAGAATATTACGCACCTGTGTATCAAAACTATTTCCTTAACGCAACAATTTTGATACATCTTCACACTAACTTTGTAAATTAGATTTGGTATACAAACAAAGTCAAAGTTGTAAATACAGCAATATTTTGTAGCATGAGTTATAGGAGTCTTCCTGCGTTGAAAGTCGGCTTCATGCCGTCGGTGATTTACTCACCTTAGGCGTTGTGTGGGCTCCTTTATTTTTTTGATTTTCAACCATCAATACTCTGTATGCCAGTTTGTATTCTATGTAATAGTATTTTCAAATTTTTGTGTTTATAACCTTATAACTCAATTTTTTAGAATACCTAATATTATTGTAAGGATTAGCTAAAGAATAATTTGCATAAATGATTAGAATATAAATTATTATACGAAATACTGCAATTGCAAAAGTAGGGAGAAAGCATATGAGCTACGTTGCGGATAAACCTATTGAAAAAGCTGATGAAGATTTATTGGGAAGATCTGATTTTGCTAAACAATTTGGAAAATCGATTTGTGAATATGATAGCAAAGATGGTCTTGTAATCGGTTTGTATGGAAAGTGGGGTAGCGGCAAGACATCTATTATTAACATGGCAATATCCGAGATTCCAGTAAATAAATCAGAGAAGAAAAAATGGTATTCAAAAGTATACAAAAGAATCAAAAAAATTTTTACTTCACAAAAAGCTGAAGAAGAAGATCAATGTCATTATCCAATAATTATAAGATTTTCGCCATGGAATTATTCAGATAAAAACAATTTGATTAGTTTATTTTTCCATGAATTGAAGAATAAATTAGGCGTAACTAAAGGAGAAGAGAATAAAGGAAAAATCGGAAAGGCTATAAGTCAATATTCCGATATTATTGACGTTTCATTACTTATTCCAGTAGTTGGGCCTGCAATCGCTCCTATATTGAAAACTATTTCCAAATCAAAAGGAGCTAAATTGATGCAAGCTCCTAGTTTAGATGAAGCTAAAGAAAAACTGTGTAAGGCGCTAGAAGATTTTAACCACAAAATAATTGTTTTTATCGATGATATAGACAGATTAACTACTCCTCAGATTAAAGACATTTTCCAATTGGTTAAGCAAGTAGGCGATTTTCCTAACATAATTTATGTTCTTACAATGGATAGGGAAATTGTTTGCAATGCTTTGTCTGAATATCACAATATTGACGGAGATGAATATTTAAAGAAAATTGTTCAAGTTTCTTTTGAAGTTCCTGAAATTGATAAAACAACAGTGCATGAAATATTAAGAGATCGCCTTAATGATATTGTTCATAAAAGCAAGAATGAAGAAGAATTTGAAAATAACAAATATTTTGAAACAGTACTTGAAAAGTGCGTAAATCCATATGTAAATAATATAAGGGATGTAAATAGATTACTTAATGCTTTCCGCTTCAAGTATGGCGCTTTATGTGAAGAAACATCATTTGTTGATTTATTAGCTATTACTGCAATAGAAATTTTTGAGCCTAAGCTATATGAATGGATTATTGATAATTCAATCTATGTATGTGGACCACAATCATATAACGATTTAAATAAATATGAAAAAAGAACTTATGAATACTATAAAAATGAATTCAAACAGTTAGGACTAAATTCAGAGTCATCTATACGAATGCTCATATCGATGTTCCCCCAATTTGCTAGGTCTATTAATTACATTGGCGAATATTCTCATTCAGACGATTTGCAACTTTTAAGAGATAATCGCATCGCATCTGTTGAAAAATTTAGTTTATATTTTATGTTCGATATAGATAGAATTAAGGTTTCAAGAGAGAAAATTTATGATTGCTTGTATAAATATGATAAAGATCTTTTAATTAGTACTGTTAAAAATATTAATTCGCAAGGCAACCTTGACTATTTGTTAAGAAGCATGGAGTCATTGTTTGATAAAGAGCATTATGAGCGTTTTAAGTTCGTTGTATTTACGCTTATAAATTTGTATGGAGAATTTGTAAATAAAGCAACAGAAATAAATGAGATAAATAATATTTCTGATTCAGTATCTGAATTTGTACTCTATTTTATTCAAACATTAGACTCTGAATATAAACGTTATGAAATAATTTATTCTATTCTTAAAAATTCCAATAAATCTAATCTTGGACTTATTGCAGCTATTCTTAATCAAGAAGAAATGGCATTTGGGAGATTTAATAATAAACCCGAGCGTAAGGATTTGCAATTAGTTAACTTAAAGCATTTAGAATCTCTTGAAAAAATTTATATAGACAAAATTGAGCTCATTTCAAAATCTGAAAATATGTTAAATATAGGAGTATTTAACATAGTATTTTATTTGTGGGAAGATCTTGATAAAGAAGGAGCTGAAAATTATGTTAAAAAACTATTTAACGATAAAGTGAGTAAACTTAAATTTATATGCACTAAAGCATATTTCTTCAGTGGTTCGAATGATTATGGATGGGATTTTAATTTAAAAAGTTACTCAAATTATATTTCTAGAGAAAATCTTTACAATGAAATTAATGATTCCGTTAAAAATCATTTAGATGAATTTACTAAAGAAGAACAAATAAAATTAGCGTCGTTTGTATTGAATTATGAAAATAATAGTGATGACTTTAACCATGCGTCTGAGCGAGAAGCATTGCGACTCATAGAAAAGTGGAAACTGAAAGCAACTTAGCAAAGTAATAAATCATATTGGGCACTAGAGCACTGCAGTTGGTGCCCAATATTTTTTTTGTCGCTATAATCTAACCGCAAAGTATTTAAAACCGCTCGCACCCGCGTATCAAAACTGTTTCCTTAACGCAACAATTTTGATACACTTGCGTTATATCTATTTTTGTGAATGATACTCTTCTTACGCATTAAACATCTACATCTGCTTTACTTTTGTAAGAGTTATACCACTTTGAACAATTTTAAATTTATACTACAAACGGATTAACTGAAGGCGTACAAGATCTAGATTCAAGGAATCACAATAACAATGTTGTTGATGTATAATCGCTTTTGATAGTCTTTCCCGCATACGCGGGGGTGATCCCTTATACAACAAATATTAAACGAAGCTCGTTCTGTCTTTCCCGCATACGCGGGGGTGATCCCAAACCTTAACGATGCACTAGAACGCGAAATTGGTCTTTCCCGCATACGCGGGGGTGATCCTATTATCGCGTAAGTGAAAAAATTGAGCAGCATGTCTTTCCCGCATACGCGGGGGTGATCCTACTTTTGGCTGGCTTGTCAACAGGAACATGGGGTCTTTCCCGCATACGCGGGGTGATCCCAAGCTCACTAATAATGGCGAAACGCAGGGTATGTCTTTCCCGCATACGCGGGGGTGATTCTACACAGTGGTAATCCTTGAAGCGCACTAAGTAAATAAAAAGTCCCGAACAGCCGAAGTGTCCAGGACTCACTATCCACTATACTGCAGGCTCATTATGAAATTAGATGCGATATTATCAGCCATACTCTCACTCGTTATTATCGCTGGAATATGGTGTCATTTTTCGCCTTGGCTCATACTCTTTCCCGCATACGCGGGAGTGACCCCATTTTAACTATTATCATTATGATTTGGTTAGATTTCCGCCACGACAATAAGCGCAAGTAAAAAACGGGGGTTCCAACCACTCATACTGGCTAGAACCCCTAGCCTTCAATCTTTCCACAGATTATGAGTAGAGCAAGAGTATTAGGTATTATTTCGGCAATATGCGCTATTACCGCATACGCTGAGGTGATCCTATAAATATTGTGATACGATATAACCAACGTGGGGACCTCGGCAACCAGCTTTCAAGACTGGAACATTAGTCTGAGGAGCACCCCACGTTTTTCAGTTTTTGCAACGATTGAGAGAGAAAATAAAAAAAGTGTGGAGCGTTAATACAGCATTCCCAGTTGTGGAAAATAAGAAGGGGGAGTGAGAAGCTGATGAACATGCAGAAAATTTATTATGACATGGCTGAAAAACTTCGTCCCTATGCTGAGCCATACATGAATGAAGATTGCAAAGAAGCAGCTAGTAATGCTACATGCGCAAGAGAGCCTTATGAAGCGTTAGCAGATTACTTAAGTTTTGTAAGTTTTGTAAGTTTTGCATGGGAGCAGCAAGATACTCCTCGCAAACTTATTATTGAAGCATACAATCTTATCGACGATGACTATCTTGATTCATATAACGAAATGGCAGATAAACTAGGGATTCCACGTCGCCAACATTCTGCAGATTACGACGAAGATGAATAAATCTTATATTAAAAAACACTTAAAATGAAAATTGCGAGGGAACCCCTCGACTAACAATCTGACGTAAACGGCAGCTGCGAGGCCCTCGCGTTATGTTCATTATAGCTTTATTTTTTATAATATCCAATGTACCAAAGGATTCAATAAATACTATTGTTCAAAAACGTTTATCTAGGGAAGATACAAAGCTAAATTGCGTTTGCATAATAGAAAACGGGAAAATTAACTATTACAAAAGAGCTGGTGATTCCCCCAAACCTACCCCGTGAAGGGTCAAGGGTAAGGGGGAGCCCCAGCTCTCAATTCGATTCTATCATATGAGCACCTTCCTTATGTGCAAAGGTTACTCATATTGTTGTTATTGTTTGGCTAGATTTATCATAAGCAATAATCGCATGTATCAAAACTGTTTCCTTAACGCAACAATTTTGATACACCTTCGCCGAATAGAATATATGACACACCAACAGACACGCTGAAAAACACGCCAAATAGCACACCAAACGACACGCCAAATAGGCGAGGGCTTGCATTTGAGAATATTTCGGGTATAGTAGTTACTCGTGCTTCGGCGCTGACATTGGTCAGTAAAGTTGCATTGCGGACATAGCTTAGTTGGTAAAGCGCAACCTTGCCAAGGTTGAGACCGCGGGTTCGAGTCCCGTTGTCCGCTCTAGGTCCGATGAGTTATTCGACCTTACGGTGGGTTAGCCAAGCGGTTAGGCAGCGGCCTGCAAAGCCGTATAGATGAGTTCGACTCTCGTACCCACCTCGATTAAGCTTCAAGCTTAATTAACAACCTGGGCGGTTGGCGCAGTGGTAGCGCACTTCCCTGACACGGAAGGGGTCACAAGTTCGAACCTTGTATCGCCCACTCGAAAGGATTGCCTTTCACGCATAATTAAAAAATTTTGGGTGATTGGCGCAGCGGCTAGCGCACTTCCTTCACACGGAAGGGGTCATAGGTTCGATTCCTATATCACCCACAATATGTTCGCAGTGTAGAAGCACTGCGTTTTTTGTTATCTGGCTATTTTTTATTTGCTAACCTTCATATGAAAATTTTTCGCAGCCGAACACACATGCAACCACAAATGGAAGCAATATCTCATAGCAGTCAACCAATCAGTCAACCAACCAATCATTTCTTCACAGAAACACACATGATAATGTTCATTTTGAGTTCATTTAATATCGTGCTATACTCATCCGAGTACAAGTGAAAATTGCAGGGGTACTGGAAACAGTTGAGAAACACCCTTTGAACCTGTTTTGTTAAGACATGCGTAGGGAGCAATTACAGTAAGTGATTTCTTTCTATCACGATTTTCGTGATATCTTGCGTTGCCACAAAGTAGTAGCAATTACACGAGTATCAACTAAACAATTAAAAAAAAAACTAAACAACCAAAACCAAAAAATATCCGCCTGAATGTCACTTTTGGGGAAACTTGCACAAGTGAGGAGGAATACTGCAGATGATTAATAGCAGCATAAGTGCTGAAACTATAGAATCAGCCATAAGCTGGCTTGCAGGATTCACAGAAAAACCAGGAGAACAAGGAGTTACTCGACCTCTTTACACAAAATCTTGGAAACAGGCTCTTTTTGCTCTTCGTCAACGATTTGAAAAACTCGGTATGACTGTAGAATTCGACCAAGTTGGAAACCTAATTGCAACTGTTGAAGGATGCGAAAAGCCAGAAAGCATAATAGCTTGTGGATCGCATATTGACACAGTTTCAAGAGGAGGTCGTTTTGACGGTCAACTTGGAATAGTTGCAGCATATTTAGCAATTAAGAATTTACTTACTAGATATGGAAAGCCAAAGAAAAGTCTTCGCATTATCTGCTTAGCAGAAGAGGAAGGCTCACGTTTCCCATACGTATTCTGGGGTTCAAAGAATTTCTTCGGACTAGCCAAAAAAGAGGACGTAGAAAATATTTGCGACAGTGAAGGTGTTCCTTTCGAAACAGCAATGCGTGAAGCTGGGTTCAATTATCAAACAACTCAACCTAAGTTCGCAAATCTTGAAGCCTGGATTGAGCTACACATTGAGCAGGGACCAACGCTTTACAGCAATCACGAAGATTTAGGTATTATCACTAGCATTGCTGGTCAGCATCGTTGGGATATTCATCTTAAAGGCGTACAAAATCACGCTGGCACAACAATGATGTCCTACAGGCACGATGCAGTAGATTGCATGTCTCATATAATCGCCAAGAATCTTGACAAAGCCAAGCAAGCAGGCGACCCACTGGTACTTACTTTCGGTAGAATCAGCGTAGTTCCAAATCAAGTAAATATTGTTCCTGGAGAAGTTACTTTTTCAATGAACTGCCGTCATACAGATAAAGCTTTTCTTGATAAATTCTTGCAGGAACTCGACGAGGATATTCACGAAACTGCCAAGTCTTATGGCATTACAGCGCAGATCGATAAGTGGATGTCTGACGATCCTACACCACTTAGCGACGATATTATTAATCTTTTGAAAGATCAAGCTAATAAGCAAGGTTATGCGTACAGAGTCATGCATTCAGGTGCTGGTCAAGATACGCAAATTTTTGCTCCGTTTGTAAAATCCGGAATGATTTTCGTTCCTTCAAAAGATGGTATTAGTCACGCTCCAGAAGAGTACACAGATCCACAAGACGCTGTTCACGGAGTAAAGCTTTTACGAGATGCTCTGCATAGTTTGGCTTATGAGGACTAACTAAAAACCAACTAAAAAGATAACGAAAACCAAATAAATAGAAATCTAGGAAGGACGCAAAAGGCATATACGATGCAAACTTCACTGCTTAATTAATCGCAGCGAAGAAAAGTGAATATCGAATGAGAGTACAACGCTTATTCACGAATAAGAGGCTGATACGAAGGGGCGCACCACCACGGGTACGAAATCCTTTCGTATCTTTTTTTATTTTTGAGCAAAGTTGCGATTATTACTTTCAAAAAACTCAAAACACAAAAAAGAATCAAATTACAAACAAGAAAAGTAAGGAGGTGCGCATGCAAATTAGTAAACTGCTACAAGACGAGCCAGTAGCTAGTAAAAACTTGGAATGTTACCGCGAGCGCGGCTACACCAACGAAGATTTACTGCCAAAGCCGCAAGAAAAACGCACAATGAGCGCTCTTAATTTTTGCACTTTGTGGATGCAGTCTGTACACAATATTCCTAATTATGCTGCAGTTGGCGCGTTCCTTTTGATGGGATACTCTCCAATTTACGTAATGATTGGTATCATGCTTGGCGCAATTCTTACAGCAATTGTCATGGTTGCTAACGGTGTTGTAGGTTCCAAATACGGCATACCGTTTTCTATGCATTTGCGCGCAACATACGGAAAAGCAGGCGCTCAGCTACCAGGATTCCTTAGGGGAGTAGTTGCTGCAATCTGCTGGTATGGCATTCAAACATATATAGGTGCGAAAGCTTTAGAGATTCTAGTTGGCAAAATTTGCCCTGAGTTTCTTACGTTTGGAAGCAAAATACCATTTGTTGGTTCGCACATACCTATTATTATTTCCTTCGCAATATTTTGGTTGCTTAATTTGGCGATTGGCTTAGGTGGAGGAAAGACTCTTAATAAGCTAACTGTAGTATTAAGCCCGCTTATTTACGTTGTTTTTGGTTGCATGAGCGTATGGGCTATTAGCTGTGCTGGTGGTTTATCTGCAATCATGCAATATCATGCTACCGTTCAAGCTCCAACTAATTGCGGTCTTGGGCTTTTCATGATGATGGTTGTAAATTCTGTGCTGGGTGTTTGGGCTGCTCCTGCCGTTTCTATTGCTGATTTTACGCAAAACGCAAAGTCAACTATGGCTCAACTAAAAGGTCAAATTGCTAGCTTCTTGCTGAGTTACGCGCTTTTTGCTTTTACAAGCGTAGTTATTTTAGTGGGCGGATCGCTTTTTTACCATGAAACTATTACAGATGTTCTTGTTATCATAAACAAGTGGGATAGTATTCCTGCAATTGCAATAGCTACTGGGTTGCTTCTACTTACTACAGTTTGTACAAATGCTACTGGCAATATTGTTCCTGCAGCATACCAGCTAACTGCTTTAGCTCCGCGATTTGTAAATTATAAGCGTGGCGTAGTTATTGCAGCTCTTGTAAGCACTGTGTTAATGCCGTGGAAGTTTATGGCTAATATTACAGGCTTTTTGAATCTTATTGGCATGCTTTTAGGCCCTATTGCAGGTGTTCTACTTGCCGACTATTACGTAGTAAAGCGCACGCATATTGATCTTGATCAAATTTATTACGATACAAATAGCTCGTCAAAATCTGCTTATTCTGGAACTAACTGGATATCTTATACTTCTACGATACTTGGGCTTTTATTTGCTCTTTCCGGGCAGATAATTCCTCTACTTTCACCGCTTACTCAAATCTCATGGATTGTGGGATGCGCTGTAGGATTCGTGTGTCAAATATTACTATCAAAAGTTTTTCAGCCAACAATGGCTAAAGAAAGGAAATAATATGAACTACGATGTAGTAATCACAAACGGTTTGGTTGTATTCGATAATGAAGCCACCAAAGCCGATATAGCAATTAAAGACGGCAAGTTTGCCGCTTTTGGAAGCAACTTTACAGCCGATAAAACTATTGATGCAACTGGTTTAATAGTTGTTCCTGGAAAAGTTGATTCTCATGTTCATATTAACGCTCCAGGCGGCGGCGTTCGCGACGATTGGGAAGGTTTTGTAACAGCAACTTCTGCCGGCGCAAAAGGCGGCATTACTACAATGCTGCAAATGCCTTGCAATCAGATTCCTGCTACTACTGATGGAAAGTCATTTGAAGCAGTGCTTGAAGAAGCCGACGGAAAGCTCAAGGTTGATGTTGGTCAAACTGGTGGTTTGGAGCCACAAAATCTAAACGGTGGGATATGCGAGCAAGATAAGCAAGGTGTTGTTAATTACAAGGCATTCCTTGGAACTACAGGCGACAAGGATTTGCAAGTTGATTTGTATAATTGCGACGATTATTCCCTCTACACCGGTATGCAGCAGATTGCAAAAACCGGCAAAATTTTGATTATGCATTGCGAAAACGCTCCTATTACAGACCAGCTTGGAAAGAAAGCTCATCAAATGGGAGCTAGAAAGCTTTCTGAGTTCGTAGCAACCAGACCTGTTTTCACTGAAGTTGAAGCTATTGAGCGCGCTTGTCTTTTTGCTAAAGAAACTGGATGCAGAATTCATATTGTTCATGTTTCTTCACCAGAAGGTGCTCAAGCTGTTGCTGACGCTCGTAAGAATGGCGTTGACGTAAGCTGCGAAACTTGCAACCATTACCTGTATTTCGACACTTCTGAGCTTGACGAGATTGGAAATATTGCTAAGTGCACTCCGCCGATTCGTGACAAGGAAAACCAGAATGGCTTGTGGGAAAAGGTTTTTGACGGTTCTATTAACTTCATTGTTTCCGACCATTCGCCAGCTCCTTTGAGTTTGAAGCAAACTGATGATGCTTTCACAGCTTGGGGTGGTATTGGTAGCGTTCAAAACGATGTTGATGTGTTCTTTGATGAAGCTGTGCAAAAGCGCGGAATGTCATTAACTCAATTTGTGGCATTGAATTCTAGCAATTCTGCAAAACGCTTCGATCTGAAAGGAAAAGGAAGCATACGTTTGGGTTACGACGCAGATCTTGCATTCATTAAGCCAAACGCTCCTTATGTTCTTAAAGCTGAAGACCTTGAGTATCGAAACAAGTTCAGCCCATACGTTGGTCGCACTATTGGCTGCCAGGTGGTAAGAACTTTGCTTCGCGGCGAAGAAATTTACAGCCAAGAAAATGGCGTTTGCAAAGGCTTCAAGGGCAAGTTTATTCTTCATCCAGCTAAGGATTAGGTAGAATCTTTAAACGTAATATTCAAACGTAATATTCAAAACTTAAAGCATATTCTATAGAAAGGAGGTAAGTGTGCTGAAACTTAATCACGATACTGTGGATTATGTTGAGAACGAGAATTTACTTGAACTACTTAAGCGCGAAGGCTACGACAGTACTTTTGTTGCAATAGAAGTTGATGGTGAATTAGTAAAACGCAAAGATTTTGAAACTTTCATAGTTAAAGATAACGCAAAAATTGAAGTATTTAGCATTATGGGAGGAGGATGAATGGAAAGTGACGATATTCGCGCAAAAGTTCTTAAACGTCAGCTAAAGGAAGATAATGATTTGTTTGCTCAACAATCAGTTTCAATACTTGGCTGCGGCGGTTTAGGATCAAATATTGCGTTGATGCTTGCGCGAGCCGGCGTAAAAAAGTTGTACATTTACGATTTTGACAGTATCGAGTATTCGAATTTAAACCGTCAAAATTATACGATTAACGAAATTGGACAACACAAAGTATATGCTACTAAAGCGCGACTTAATGAAACTTTGCCGTACGTTGAAGTAGAAGCTTTTGTGCAAAAAGTTACGCCGGAATCGTTGGATGAGATTGCTGAACGCTCCGACTTGTTTATTGAAGCATTCGACAATCGCGAATCGAAAGCAATGGTTCTTGACTATTTCATGAATCATCCTAACAAATATGTTATTACTGCTTCTGGCTTATCTGGACTAGGAGATATTAGGAACGTAAAAATTAAGCATCTTTCAAACGTGTGCTTAGTGGGTGATTTTAAGTCTTCTCCCGAAGAAGGCTTGTATTTGCCTTATGTTTCGATTATCGCAAGTTTAGAAGCCTTAGAAGCGTTGAAATGGATAAAAAATGGAGGAAATTATGGAGAATGAAGATTATTTAGAATTGGGCGGTAAGAAGTTTACTTCTCGATACATTTTGGGTTCTGGAAAGTATTCTGAGGAGCTTATTGATGCCGCAGTAAATAGTGCTAAAGCTGAAATGATTACTGTAGCAATTCGCTATAGCGAGAAAGCTGCAGGAATTTTAAAGCATATTCCAGAAGGCGTTACCATTTTGCCTAATACTAGCGGATGCGTAACTGTAGAGGAAGCAGTTAACACTGCACATATTGCTCGCGAAATGGGTTGCGGAAACTTCATCAAGCTTGAGATTATTCCTGATCGCAAGTATTTGTTGCCAAACAATGAAGCTACTTTGCAAGCAACAAAGATTTTGGCTGACGAAGGCTTTACTGTTCTTCCTTACATGTATCCAGATTTGTACTTTGCTAAGGCAATGCGCGACGCTGGAGCTGCTGCAATTATGCCTCTCGGCTCTTTGATTGGCTCTAACAAGGGTCTTGAAACTAAGAAGTTTATTCAGCTTATTATCGACGAAATCGATCTTCCTGTTATTGTCGATGCCGGCATTGGCGTTCCAAGCCAGGCTGCTGAAGCAATGGAAATGGGTGCTGCAGCTGTAATGGCAAATACTGGAGTTGCTACTGCAAACGATATTGTGCTTATGGCTAAAGCATTCAAGCTTGGTATTGAGGCAGGCCGCGCAGCTTATCTTGCAGGCCCTGGTCGAGTGCTTGAAAAAGGTGCAACACCATCTTCTCCAAAGCGCGATGACGAAAGCAAGTAAGCAAACAAATAAAATAAGTCTTCAACTTAAAACACTGAAAATCTGAAATAAGTAAGCCTTACAAGTACAGCCAGTACTTGTAAGGCTTGCGACATACCTAATTTGCACTTTTTATGAAAATGATATAAGGTATTCACTTGTTTGCGGACATAGCTTAGTTGGTAAAGCGCAACCTTGCCAAGGTTGAGACCGCGGGTTCGAGTCCCGTTGTCCGCTCCATTTGAAAATAAAATATCCACAATTCTGCAACATTCACACATCGAACATGCGTTTCCTATATACTACTTATATACTGAACTATGATGTGACGAGTGCAGTCAGCGCATAAGATTAAATGCTGAATGCTTACGAACGCAACTTGCATTATGTCAACGACTTGAAAGAATGGGGATTATGGCTGAAGACGTGCAATCTACCGAGCAGACACACTCTAAAGAAGATCGTATGTCAATCATGTCAGACGCTATTGATTCCTTATGGCAACAAGGCGAAATTACTTCCATTCCTACTTTTTCTAAACACCGTATTTTTCGTGATTTTCCAGGACTTCCAGCAAATACCCAACTAGCTTGGTTTAAAATCCCTGGGAAACTATTTGGAATTGCACTAGGTTTATGCAAAGATGATGGAAAACATTTTCGTCAACTTGCAATCGCAGACAAAGATGGGAGAGTTTACACAGGAGATAAAGTAACTCCTGTAGAAGCAATTGAGCGCATACCACAATTGTCATTTATTGAGCAAGGGTCTTTTAATCTATATAACAAAACTAGATTCTATGGATCTAAGCAAATACAAGCATCACATAACTTTACAAAACAACTACAAAGCGTATTTAAAAATTTACGAAAAAAGAAAGTAAATAAGAATACTTCAAGCTCATACGCAAAACAAAACATTAACGATAAGCCTTTTGTCTATGGCGATGTTGTTATGCAAGTTTCTTTAGATGATGGCTTGCATCAAGTTGCTTCATGGATTTGCTTAAACAATGGAAAGCATAAAAAATATACTATTGAAGGCACACGCGTATCGTTGAGTGACGATTTTAGATGCAATCTTTCATATGAAGACGCTATTGCTACAGTATTTTTTGCGACTTTTTTTGTGCCAGATTTACACCAATCATTAGTTGGTTTTGGATATTTTCACGTATTACACCGCTTGCATACAGAAGCTCCTCTTGGCGCAATAAGAAGAAGCGTTTCCGATATTAAAACTGCGCGCAAAGAAGGTTTTAGAGTTTCCGGTTTGGAAGAATACTACGAACGCGTCATGCGCGACGTTGGAGCATTAGAGCAAACTCACAGTCTAGAAGCAGTCCATGCAGCGGAAAGATTACACTTACAACCTGCACAGAAAACTTCAGCACATTACTTGATTTGGGATGATTCATTAGAGCCTTCTGCAGCTTTGAAAGTGTTGCGCATTGAAGGTGCATTAAACAGACTACAAGCAATTTATCAATGCATTCAAGCAAACGCATCGCAAGGTGGTAAAAGTTTAGAAGATAATATTACTTGCGAGCGCATTTGTGCTATCGATAACTCATTTATTGAAGATCCAGCTTTTATTGCTAGCGAAGATTTAGGAATGCAAAGTTTCGGAGATCCTACGCAAGATGACTGTATTCGCCCATTAATGCATTTATGGCGCAAAGCTCGCAAGTGCCAACAGTCTGCATCGTATTTAAAACAGACTGAAGCAGGAGAGTGGTTGTATCGCCAATCTTTAGCTGAACTTATTCGTAGCTTGTATTTACCGTTCCGTTTTGATGCAGATTTTCGCTCTAATTTAGGAGATGGGAAAGTTGCATTAGCTTTTACAGCAACAGGATCATCACTAATGCCAAGAAGTATCTACGATACTCATAAAAATAAGTGGCATGAGTATAGCGATAGCGAAAAGTCCAATATTTCAGTAAATTACAATTTGAGAATTGGAATTATGCTTGCAACTCTCGCTTTTGGTATTAGCGATAAAATACAGCAAGTTTCTATTAGACTTGACTCTATAGGTTTAGAAGAAATGGTTGCTGCACAAGATAGCGCTATTAGCAATCTACTAAATCGTACGCTAAGAGCACTAAATAGAATTGATAACAATAGTACGCACGAAAAAGGTGAGCCAAAAGATGGAGACATTCATGGTGACCCTTCTAAGTTGCAAGATTTGCAACACCTACCGTTTGCTGATGTTGTAGAAGCTGCGCAATCATTAGTAGATGAGCATAGTGATGATTTAACAAGCGCGATGGAAGTCGGAAACAATGAAAACAACGCAAACAACACAAATAACACAAATCCTTTAGCAGCATTTAGCGAACCGCCAGAAGTGCGAACTTTAATGACCGTCACTTTCGAACGTGACAATTTCGTAAAACATATTCGTTCGCACGGATTACAAAATCCTATAGAATTCTACAAAAAATCTAACGCGCGTATAAGCTTAAACGAAAATTGCAAGCTTAACACTGTAGAACCATCATTCGATTTGCATGACACTTGCTTCTCGCCTAACGGCGCACAGGAAGAGCCAGAGTTTTCAGACACACTATTTAACGAAGAACAAGAAGAAATACTCGGAACAGAACATGCTAAAGGTCTTTCTATACAACGAGAAGACTTGCTACAGCAAGCAGTCGCCGATTTTCATCATATTGCTTCACAACCATTGCTAACAACAGCTGAAAAAGCTCGTGAAGCAATGAATATCATCGAACAAATTGGCGACCCAGAGCTTAACAACCAAGCAGATATAGTAACTCGTTCACTTATTGACGAAACTACAATACCGGAACTTCATTTCAAAGCATCTCAAAATATAAGAGATATGCGCATACACGCCCAAGAACAACTCATAGAGGGCGACATTAAACAAGCATTAGAATCTTATGAGAACAATATTGCAAAATTTGACACCATGTTCACAATAGATAATGCTGTGCCACGTTACTTTAATTCATATGCAGAACGAGTAGTGTACAACCGCTTATTCGCAACACCAGACGAGCAAACACTACTTATTCCAGACGGATTATTCTACGCCCACATGGAATTAGCAGATTTGCTCTCACAACTACATCAATATGATGCGGCGTTAAAACATTTAAACACAATGGTTTCATACGCTCCAACATACGCATTATCGCATTTGCGACTTGCAGCAGCATTATCGCAACAAGAAGATTGGACGTCAACAGTAGCAGCATGTCTAAACGCACTTCGAGTCGCATTAGACAAAGACGACGCAGCATTCGCATACTATAGATTAGCTTATGCAGCTTGGATGCAAGACAAGTTCACTCTGGCAGCAAGCGCTTACCGAATGGCAGACTATTTAGCTCCAGGAAGAATAGAACCGCTACAAATGGAACTAGAAGAATTATTATCACGAATGCGCTCGCAGTGTTATAAAGCTCCTACTAGTATGGATGATGTCAGACATTGCTTTATGAGTGACGATATTCCTGTCTGGCCTAATATTGAAGCAAATCATATTATTGGAAAAGCTGCAAAGCTAACTGTTGACGATGGAATGTTTGTAATTGCAAGAACTTTGTGTGTAGCACATATTCGAATGTCACTGAATGACGATTGTGAAGGTGCAGTACAATCACAGTTCTTACGTTCATTAAATGCGTAAATGGTAAGTGACATAATCTATATAAAGCAACAGCTGATTTGAAGGGGGTTTCATGAGTATGGCTCACGATGATATCGAGTCAAAAAACGCACAATGGACTCTTTTTGACGATTTTGACGAGCAAAATGAGACTCATGAAAATACGCAAAAAACAGATACGTGGATTGCTCAACTTCAGCCAACAGACACTGATGCGTTGGCTCTTGGAAACTTGCAGCCAGCGACGCTTACTATAGAGCAAGCTGCGAAACTTTGGGCAAAATTGGCAGCTTGGGCACAATCTGATCAAATTGCTTATTACGTAGAAGATTCTCCGACTAGTTCAGACGCAGCATATGATGCAAGAATGCGAGCGCTAAGCGCTTTAGAAGCTGCCTTCCCAACTTTAGACACACCTCAATCTCCAACACATCGCGTAGGTGGAACTTTTTCTAACGATTTTACTTCTGTAAAGCATCCGTCTCGAATGATGAGTTTGGATGACGTATTTTCAATTGAAGAATTACACGATTGGTATAACAGCGTAATTCGCGATTTACAATGGGATGAGTCTCAACCTCTTCCTATGACTTGCGAAGTAAAAATTGATGGTCTTGCTTTAAATCTTATTTATCGCAACGGTACTCTTGAACAAGGTCTTACTAGAGGCGATGGCGTAACTGGCGAGGATATTACATTAAACGTAAGAACGATTGAAGCAATACCAACACAGCTTCATTCTGATAATCCTGACGATATTCCTGAGTTCGTGGAAATTCGTGGCGAAGTTTTTATGAAATGGGAAGACTTTAGAAAATTAAATGATGAACAAGAAAATGCTGGACGAGTTGCTTTTGCAAACCCTCGTAACGCTGCAGCTGGCTCTTTGCGCCAAAAAGACCCACGAATTACAGCCACGCGTCGATTAAGCTTTTTTGCACACGGACTAGGTGAGCTTCGTTGGAAAGAAAATACAAGCCATAACAATAGTGAAACAAAATTTAATCAGTCTGACGCATATAAGCTCTATCAACAGTGGGGAATACCTGTTTCTCCGTACACAAGAAAAGTCACAAATTTTTCTGAAATAGAAGAAATGATTGACTATTACGGAAAGCATAGAGCAAATATTTTGCACGCTTTAGACGGCATAGTTGTAAAAGTTGATGACAGAGCATTACAGCATCAACTAGGAGCTACTTCTAGAGCTCCACGATGGGCTATTGCATACAAGTATCCTCCTGAAGAAGTTAATACTTATTTGAAGGATATTATTGTCCAGGTTGGAAGAACTGGAAGAGTAACTCCTGTAGCTGTTCTTGAACCTGTTACTGTAGCAGGATCGACAATTTCGCGTACAACTCTTCATAACGCTTACGAAGTTGAACATAAAGGTGTGCTAATTGGCGATACTGTCGTAGTTCGTAAAGCTGGGGATGTTATTCCGGAATTAGTCGGACCGGTACTTAAAGCTAGGGAAGGGCGAGAAAATGAACTTAAAAAGTTTGTTATGCCAGAATACTGCCCATCTTGTGGAACTAAGCTAGCTCCTGCAAAAGAGGGAGATAAAGACATTCGTTGCCCAAATGTAGAAAACTGTCCAGCTCAACTTACAGAACGAATAATTCACTTGGCTTCCAGACAAGCTTTTGATATTGAAAATTTGGGCGATAACGCTGCGCTAGCTCTCACAAATCCTGAGGATTGCAGGCCTACAACTGCAGAAGTTTACTGCCCAGATATGGATAAAATTATAATTCAGCGAGGCGCAACTCAACAACCATATATACCTTCACCAGATTTAACGCTACCTGAACCACAAACTCCAGTACTTAGAAATGAAGCTGGATTATTTAGTATTACTGCCGACGATTTACAAAATGTAATGGTTTGGAAAGAAATTCCTCTTGTTGAAGAGTGGAAAGAAGTTAGTAAAGACGGTAGCTTTAAAAAGCGTACACGCAAAATAGGCGGATCTGGTCTTTGGCATCAAGTTAGAGCATTTTGGACTCGCACAATCGAAGCAAAGTTATCTACAAATTACGAAGCAGCAGAAACTTCCGAAAAAACTACTTCACTAAACGAACAATGGGATCCTCAATATCCTAAATTCCAGGTTCCAATTGACGCTAAAGTAGTACTTTGGAAAAATAAGCGCATTACTAGAAATGCTAAAACTAGCGACAACGCTAAAGAAACAATAAATGTGCCATGGTATACAAGACCTTCTGAAACTACTCGTAGCATGCTTGAAGAAATAGCTCAAAAAGGCAAAAATGCAGCACTGTGGCGAGTTTTGGTTGCTTTATCTATTCGTAGACTAGGTCCACCAACTGCACGTCTTATAGCGGCAAATTTTGGATCTTTAGACAATATTTCCAAAGCATCTATTGAAGAACTTACACAAATTGATGGAGTTGGTCCTGAAATTGCGCAAGCAGTATACAACTGGTTCCAGCAAGCTAAAGACCCTGCTAATTGGCAATTTGAAGTATTAAAATCGTGGCAAGGAGCAGGTGTAGTAGGAAAAGTTGAAGCATCATCTTTCGCTCAAACATTAGTAGGTAAAACAATAGTTGTTACAGGATCTTTGCAAGGATTTACACGGGACAGCGCAAAAGAAGCTATAGTCTCAAGAGGCGGCAAAGCATCAGGGTCAGTAAGCAAGAACACATATTGCGTTAT
The DNA here is from genome assembly GCF_049244195.1 of Gardnerella sp. DNF01189. Taxonomy (NCBI): domain Bacteria; kingdom Bacillati; phylum Actinomycetota; class Actinomycetes; order Bifidobacteriales; family Bifidobacteriaceae; genus Gardnerella; species Gardnerella sp. DNF01189. Next base: position 396,939 of record NZ_CP058385.1, read on the forward strand.
TCTAGGCGAAAATGCAGGATCCAAGGCAACTAAAGCGCAAGAACTTGGCATTCCTATGCTTAACGAACAACAGTTTAATACTCTTTTAAAAACTGGGAACTTAGAAGAAATACTACAAATTGCAAATAATACTGTGCCAAATCTCATTGCTGAGGAATCATAACGCATGAATACAAGTGAACTCGAAAAACAAGTTTACGATTTACTGGGTAGCGTTATTGATCCAGAATTAGGTCGCTCTGTTACCGAATTAAATATGGTAACCGGAGTGCATGTGATAAAAAAAGCTGAAACCATTGATGCAACAAAGTTTGCTTATGATGTAGAAATAAATCTTGAACTTACTGTGCCAAATTGCCCTCTGGCAGAAGTGATTACAGGACGAGTTCAAGAAGCTATATCTAAATATCCTCAAGCAATACTCATACCGCACGTTAACGCTACTGCAATGAGTAAAACTAAATTAGAAAAGTTAGTTGCAGATTTAAAAGCTGAACGCAAAGAAAATCCATTTAATAAAGCTGGCACTCGCACGAGAATTTTTGCTATAGCTTCTGGGAAAGGCGGAGTGGGAAAATCTTCTATAACTGCTAATTTAGCTGCAACTTTTGCAGCATTAGGTTACGATACTGCAGCTATTGACGCCGATATTTACGGCTTTTCTTTACCGCGAATGTTTGGAGTTAATTCTCAACCAACAAATTTAAACGGAATGCTTATGCCTGTAGTTGCTTGGGGAGTAAAACTTATTTCTATTGGAATGTTTGCTGGAACCGATCGTGCTATTTTGTGGAGAGGGCCACGATTACAACGTTCTTTAGAACAGTTTCTTTCCGATGTTTGGTGGGGCAACCCCGATGTTTTACTTCTTGATTTAGCTCCAGGCACAGGAGATATGGCATTAGCTGTAGCGCAATCCTTACCAAACGTAGAGCTTGTTGTAGTAACAACTCCACAGCCTAGTGCATCAGATGTGGCAGTTAGATCAGGTCTTATGGCTTTGCAAATTCCTGTAAAAGTTCGCGGAGTTGTTGAGAACATGAGCTGGTTTGAAAATAACGGCGAGCGCTTAGAATTGTTTGGTTCAGGGGGAGGAAAGAGAGTAAGCGAACAACTTTGTAACGCTCTTGGCACTAATGTGCCTCTTTTAGCTCAACTTCCTTTAGATCCTGCGCTTAGAGAAACTGGTGAAGCAGGGCGACCTGCTGTTCTAACCGAAAATGGAAAATTGGCAGATTCTAATTTAGCTAATACTTTTATTCATTTAGCTAAATCTTTAATAAAAAACTCTTAAAAGCAAATAAATCTTAAAATACAGCCGAAAAATAAGTATGGGGTCGCTTGATTTTTAAGCAACCCCATACTTTTAATTAGTTATAAAACTAATTTACTTAACAGCGCTAAGCCACTGCTCTTTAGTAGCCTTTTCAGCTTCCAACTTAGCTTTACGCTTATTATCGGTTTCCTTAGCAATAGCAGCGTTAAGCTCTTCGAGTTGCGCTTCCAACTGTAAAGCAAAACTGGACTTACGAGCATTAGCTTCAGGATCAGCCTCACGCCAAGCAGCGTCTTCAACAGCCTTAATCTTTTTATCAACGTCGTTCAAGCGAGACTCAATACGACGCATATCTTCACGAGGAACGAAACCAATAGCATCCCATTCTTCCTGAATCTGAGACAAAGCCTTACGAGCCTTCTTAGCAGCTTCTTCATTTTCTACTGGCAACAAAGCCTCTGCTTTTACGAGCAAAGCTTCCTTCTTAGCAAGATTTTCGTGTTCTCCAGCATTAACCTTTTCACGGTCATTTTGACGAGCATGATAGAAAGCATCAGCAGCTTCGCGGAACTTAGCCCACAAAGCATCATCGTGCTGACGACCAGCATTGCCAGCTTTCTTCCAACGATCCATCAAAGCATTGAACTTCATAGAAGTTTCACGCCAATCTTTTGAATCTTTTAAGCTTTCAGCTTCTGCAATAATAGCTTCCTTAAGCTGCTTAGCAGTATTACGCACGTGCTCACGTTCTTTAACCCAAGAGTTACGAGCCTGAGAGAATGCAGAACGAGCCTTTGAAAAACGCTGCCACAAAGCATCGGCATCAGACTTATTTAAGTGAATAGTAGTACGCTGATGCTCCTGCCATTCGTCAAATAAAGCACGTAACTTATCGTTTAATTCACGCCAGTTTGTAGATTCATTCATTTGTGCTACTAACGATTCTGCACGTTCTACAATATTTGTACGTTCTTTCAAAGCTTTTTCTAGAGCTTCTTTTCGAGCTTTAGAGATTGCTTCCTTCTTTTCATTACCTTTTGCAGCCAATTCGGCGTGTCGCGCACGTAAAGCAGCAATATCGCCTACGGCAGCAGGATTTTCCAATTCAGCTTTCAAAGTATTAAGCGTTTCGTCAATTTCTTTTGCTTTTACATTGGAAGCTTCCAAGCGCTTAGCGAAAAGATCAAGCTTAATCTTCAAATCAAGATAACGATGAATATAGAAAGTCAACGCTTCTTCAGGAGTGCCAGTGGAGTATTGACCAACCTCACGCTCAACACCGTTTTCAGTAACGTAAACAGTGCCATTTTCATCAACACGGCCAAAGGTTTTTGCGGCTTTAATATCCTCTTCACTATAAGAAATGGTTGGTGCTTGAGCAACAACACGAGTCTTATGCGCGAAGCTTGCTGGAGATGGAGCAACTGGCTTTGGCGCGGTAGTAGTTTTAGTAGTTTCTTCAGGTTTAGACTGTTCGGTCACGGGACGACTCCTTACAGCAGATGCACGGTAACATTGTTACGAATAAGTATGACGGTAAGCCATGATTTTTCCGCAACACCACCTATTATAGTGGACATGGTACAAGGCTCATCAATATCGGGTTTCCCTGAATGGCTTCCTAGTGAACGCGCTGTTGAACAGCAAGTAATTGACACACTAAGAGAAGTGTTTGAACTCAACGGTTTTATTGGAATTGAAACGCGTGCAGTAGAACAGGGTTCAAGCTTATTAAAAAAAGGCGAAACCAGTAAAGAAATTTATTTATTATCGCGTTTACAAGAAGTTGGTCACGAATCCGACACTCCTGTAGAAGAACGCATTGGCTTACATTTCGATTTAACAGTTCCACTCAGCCGTTACGTCGTTGAGCATACTGGCGATTTGACGTTCCCATTTAAGCGCTGGCAAATGCAAAAAGTTTGGCGAGGGGAGCGTCCACAAGAAGGTCGTTTCCGTGAGTTTGTTCAAGCAGATATCGATGTCGTAGGAAATGGCGAATTACCTTCACACTACGAAGTTGAACTTCCACTTGTTATGGTTGAAGCTCTTGAGCGTTTACGTAAGTTTGGTCTTCCTAAGGCAACTGTTCATGCTAATAATCGAAAGCTTTCTGAAGGTTTTTATCGCGGTATTGGATTAAGCGATATCGAGGGAGTTCTTCGAGAAATCGATAAGCTAGACAAAATTGGCGCTGAAGAAGTATCCAAGCTTTTGGTAAAAGAATGCGGCGCTACGGCTTCTCAAGCTGATGCATGCTTAGAATTAGCTGAACTTACTGCCGAAACAGGAGATGAGTTGAAGTCTCGTTTCAACGAATTATGCGATAAGCATAATATTTCTCGAAGTGATGATAACGAGTCTTACGTTTTAGCTTCTCAAGGTGTTGAAACTCTTGCGATGATTGTAGACGAAGCAGCACGTATTCGCCCAGGCGCTGTTGTTGCTGATTTGAAGATTGCTCGTGGACTTGACTACTATACTGGTTCTGTTTACGAAACTTTCCTTGATAATGCAGCATCTCTTGGTTCAATTTGCTCTGGTGGACGTTACGATAATTTAGTTTCACAGGGCAAGAAGAAGTATCCAGGCGTAGGACTTTCAATTGGCATGTCTCGACTGCTTTCTTATATGCTTCACACTGCAGGAGCTACTGTTTCCCGAGTTTCTCCTGCTGCAGTACTTGTTGCAGTGTGGAATGAAGAAGATCGTCCTGCATGCAATGCTATTGCTAAAACTTTACGAGATCGAGGCATTGCAGCAGATGTTGCTCCTAGCGCAGCAAAGCTTGGTAAGCAAATAAAATATGCTGACAAGCTCGGCATTCCTTATGTGTGGTTCCCTGCTGATAGCACTGAATCAGAGTCATCTCACGATGAAGTAAAAAATATTATTACTGGCGAACAGGAAACCGCGGATGCCACGTCTTGGCAACCGGATACTGTTTATGCCCGGCAGACAGTTTCTTGCGCTAAATAATGTTCTTGCAAATTTGCTTGAATATTGTGCGCAAAATCATGTCAATAGAAACAAATGAATATATCAATTAGATTGTAGAGGAAGTGGACTTATGAGCCAGACGGCGTATCGCACACATCATGCCGTTGAAGTGACTGAAGAATTAGTCGGGCAAAAAGTAACCATCGCTGGTTGGGTTGATCGTCGCCGCGATCATGGTGGAGTTGCCTTTGTTGATGTCCGTGATAACACAGGCTTAGTGCAAGTTGTTATTTACGATGAAGAAACTGCACGACCATTGCGTAGTGAATTCGTTGTGCAAGTGACCGGCGAAGTTCGCTTGCGTCCAGATGGCAACGAAAACGATCATTTAGCAACCGGTAAAATTGAGATTGTTGCAGAAACTGTTACTATTCTCGCAAAGTCAGACGCTTTGCCATTCCAGGTTTCAACAGCTTTGGAAAACGAGTCCGAGAACAAGCTTCCAAGCGAAGATGTTCGTTTGAAGTATCGTTACCTTGATTTGCGTCGCCCATCTATGCAGCGCAATTTGAAGCTTCGCTCTGATATGGCTAAGGCTGCCCGCCATGCTTTGGAAGACATGAACTTTACTGAAGTTGAAACACCAACTTTCATTAAGTCAACTCCTGAAGGTGCTCGCGACTTCGTTGTTCCAGCACGATTGGTTCCAGGCTCTTGGTACGCACTTCCACAGTCTCCTCAGCTTCTAAAGCAGTTGCTCATGGTTTCTGGCGTCGAGCGCTACTATCAGCTTGCTCGTTGCTATCGCGACGAAGACTTCCGTGCAGATCGTCAGCCTGAGTTCACTCAGCTTGATATGGAAATGAGCTTTGCAAGCCAGGAAGATGTTATGGCTATGGCAGAGCGCGTTATTGCTGCTATTTGGAAGGAAGCTGGTCACGAGATTACTCTTCCTTTGCCTCGTATTACTTGGCAGGAAGCAATGGATAAGTATGGTTCCGATAAGCCTGATTTGCGTTTTGGAAACCCACTTATTGAGTTGACTGACTACTTTAAGAACACTCCATTCCGCGTGTTCCAAGCTTCATACGTTGGCGCTGTGCTCTTTAAGGGCGGTGCTGCAACTCCTCGTCGCCAATTTGACGCTTGGCAGGATTGGGCTAAGCAGCGTGGAGCTAAGGGATTGGCTTACGTTGTGTTTGGTGAAGATGGCGAGTTAAAGGGTCCTGTTGCTAAGAATCTTAGTGAAGAAGAGCGCGCAGGTCTTAAGGAAGCTGTTGGAGCAGAAGATGGCGATGCAGTGTTCTTCGCAGCAGGTTCTCGCGAGTCTTCGCAGCTTTTGCTCGGCGCAGTGCGCGTTGAACTTGCTAGCCGCGCAGGATTGCTTCACCCAGATGAGTTTGCTTTCACTTGGGTTGTTGACTTCCCACTATTTAAGCGCACTGATGATCCAGATGATGACGACGTTGCCGTTGGTCACTCAAAGTGGACTTCTATGCACCATCCGTTTACAATGCCATCTGCTGATTGGATTGATAAGTTTGATAAAGATCCAGAGCACGCTATGAGCGATTCTTACGATATCGTGTGCAACGGTAATGAAATGGGCGGCGGATCCGTTCGTATCCACCGCGACGATATTCAAGATCGTGTGCTTAATGTTCTTGGAATCGATAAGGCTGAAGCTGACGAAAAGTTCGGCTTCTTGCTTGAAGCTTTCAAGTATGGTGCTCCACCTCACGCCGGTATTGCTTTGGGTTGGGATCGTACTGCTGCAATTTTGGCAGGCGCAAGCTCAATCCGCGACGTAATTGCATTCCCTAAGGCTGGCGGCGGTCGAGATCCTCTAACCGGCGCTCCTGCTCCGATTTCTGACGAGCAGCGTGCTGAAACTGGCGTTGATTACGATCCAGAAGAAAACGAGTAAATAGAAATACTTGTAAAAAATATTATTGATAAGCCGTTGATTGTTGATTTTATAATCACAATCAACGGCTTTTTTGTAACGTAAGAGTTACAAAACGTAACGATAGTGATAAATAGCTGTAACACAGATTAGCTAAACTTCTTGTTATGGATAAGCAAGTATCAAAGTCAAATCCAAACGCCGAGGATATGACTAATCGCACTATTTCAGTGCAAAAAGCGGCAAATCCCCTCGTAGAACTAAGTCATGTCGAAAAGCATTATGGAAAACTTCATGTGCTAAAAGACATCAATCTGACTGTTAACAAAGGCGAAGTACTAGTTATTATCGGTCCATCTGGTTCTGGTAAATCGACAATGTGTCGCACAATTAACCGTCTCGAAACTATTGATTCAGGTGACATACGTATTGACGGTGAGCCACTTCCTCAAGAAGGAAAAGAACTTGCAGCTTTGCGAGCAGAAGTTGGTATGGTATTCCAGTCCTTTAATCTTTTCGCTAACAAGACTATTTTGGAAAATGTTACTCTTGCTCCAATGAAAGTGCGCCATATGGATCAGCAAAGTGCTGAATCTCTTGCTATGGAATTGCTCACTCGAGTCGGAGTTGATAATCAAGCAAACAAAATGCCTTCACAACTTTCCGGCGGCCAGCAGCAGCGTGTTGCAATTGCTCGAGCTCTTGCTATGCAGCCAAAAGTTATGCTTTTTGACGAGCCTACATCTGCACTAGATCCGGAAATGGTTAATGAAGTTCTTGATGTCATGGTTGAGCTTGCAAAAGAAGGCATGACTATGATTTGTGTTACCCACGAAATGGGATTTGCACGCAAGGCAGCTGACAGAATTGTATTTATGGCAGATGGTCAAATTCTTGAACAAGGCACTCCTGAAGAATTCTTTGAACATCCAAAAACTGATCGTGCAAAAGATTTCCTTTCCAAGATTCTTACGCATTAATCTGCTTTTTTGTTTTATCTTTCAGTAAAAATTCTGAAACTTTAAAACAGTTCTTACGAAGGGAAAAGATATGAAAATATTACAAAATCGCATTTTTCGTGCGATACTAGCGATGCTTTGTACCATATGCTGCGTTATGCCGCTTACAGCTTGCGATCGTAGCGATGGTAAAAAAGTCATACGCATTGGTATTAAATTCGATCAGCCTGGTATGGGTTTCAAAAAATCAGGAACTTACGTTGGATTCGACGTTGATGTTGCTAAGTACGTTGCCAAAAAGCTCGGCTATTCAGAAGATCAAATCGTATGGAAAGAATCACCATCTAAACAGCGTGAAACAATGCTTCAAAACGGTGATGTAGATATGATTGTTGCAACATATTCCATTACTGACGCTCGCAAGAAAATGGTTTCGTTTGCAGGACCTTACTTTATTGCCGGTCAGGATTTGCTAATTCGAAAAGATGAGCATAAAGTAAGCGGTCCAAATGATTTGGACGGAAAGCGTTTATGCTCAGTTTCAGGCTCAACATCTGCAATTGCTATTAAGGAGCGTTACTCTTCAAAAGTACAGCTTATGCAACAGCCTGGTTATGCAGAATGTGCAACTGCATTATTCTCAGGAATTGTAGATGCTGTAACTACCGACGACATTATTCTTGCTGGTTTAGCAACCGCTTCTCGAGGTCGTTTAAAGCTTGTAAACAAGCCATTTACCGCAGAATATTACGGAATTGGCATTAAAAAAGGAAATACAGGCTTAGCTAAGAAAATTAATGCAGCCTTAAAAGACATGATTCGTAACGGATCATGGAAAAGAGCTCTAGACGACAATTTACGAGGCACTGGCTTTAAGCCGAACGCAAAGTATAATCCGCCAATTCCTCAAGAAGGAGAGAAGTAATATGCAAGATTTTATGCAGCTATTTACCTCCTACAATATTCCAGGAGCATTCTTGGTTAATATTGAAATAACTTTATGGAGTGTACTTTTTTCATCAATTATTGGCGTAATTCTTGTTACTATGCGCATTTGCCCTGTTTCATCATTACGCATGATTGCTACAGTTTATGTTGAATTGTTTAAAAACATGCCACTTACCATCATTATGGTTTTCATGGTTTTAGGCGTTTACGCTCAGCTTAAGATAGGATTCTCCTCAATTTTTGAAGTGAATTTCTTCTGGCTGGCAGTTGCTGGATTGTCGCTTTATACTGCAGCATTTGTTTGCGAATCTTTGAGATCTGGTCTTAATACCGTACCTGTTGGTCAAGCAGAAGCTTGCCGCGCCCTTGGATTAAATTTCTTCCAATCTGCAACACAAGTAATTCTTCCACAAACTTTCTGCGGTTCAGTAGCACCATTAGGTAATACATTTATTGCTTTGCTTAAAAATTCTACAGTTGCTGCTGCAGCATCAGTTGCCACTGAGACTTCAACAATGATGAGCGAAATGATTGAGAAACATGCAGATTTGATTGTTCCAATCTTCTTAATTTTCGCTTGCGGATACATTATGCTCATCATTCCTATCGGCATTTTGACTACTTATTTGTCAAATAAACTTGCTGTGAGAAGGTGATAACAATGGCTAAACAACGTGAACAATCATTATTATTCGATACTCCAGGTCCAAAAGCTCTTAAGAAAATTCGCATAGCTAATATTATTGCCGGTTGCATTTTTGTTATTTGCATTATTGCTATTCTCGTTCGTTTGAGCAATCCTCCAGAGGGAGAAAACCAACTTTCTTGGACGCTTTGGAATCCTGCACTCGAATCTGAGGCCTGGGTTGATTTTTATCTTCCTGGATTATGGATGACACTAAAAGCATCGTTACTTGCAGTAGTTGGTTCTATTGTATTTGGCTTATTCTTCGGACTTTGCCGTTTACTACCTAATTTTATTATTCGTAGTATTTCCGCAATAGTAGTAGAATTTTGCCGCGCAGTACCAGTATTGATGCTTATGATTTTCTTGTGGAGAGCATTCGCACTTTCTGGTATGAAAGAATCATCATACTGGGCTGTTGTTTTGGCACTGATTATGTATAACGGCTCTGTTGTTGCAGAACTTGTTAGATCAGGTGTTGGCAACTTGCCAAACGGTCAAAGAGAAGCTTCACTTGCATTAGGATTGAGCGAGTACCAATCATTGACACAAATTGAAATGCCTCAGGCAATTATTGCTATGATGCCTGCAGCAGTAACTCAGCTTGTAGTTGTTTTGAAGGATACTGCACTTGGTTCAATTATTATGTACACTGATTTGCTTCAGGAATCGCGCAGACTCGGATCAATGTACTTTAATATTTTGCAAACATTAAGCGTTGCAGCAGTAATATATTTCCTTATTTGCTTGGCATTGTCTTGGTTTGCACAATGGTTGCCATCGCACTTGAAGAATCGAACTGCCGCTCCAACAGAACCAGAGCCTGTTGCTCCAATTGCTATTATGGATCCTTCTAATGTGAACCAAATGGCAGTTGCTAGCGAAGTTAAAGAGCTTCCTTATGGCGGTACTCCACGTAAGTATCACGTACATCATCGCGGTACGAACGCTTCTATTCACCATTGGCGCCACACTCGTTACTTGCAAGGCTACGACGAGCATCATCTAAAAACTGGCGATGAACCGGAAGAAAATGATGACAACAATGCAGAAAATAACTAAATTTCATATTTAGTGGTGTTTAGTAGCAAATTTTCTCATAAGCGCAGTCGGTATTTATTATTGGCTGCGCTTATTATTTTCTATCTTGCAATTTCTAACTTTGGTAGAATCATAATAGTATTTCAAAATAACCGTTAAAAGCAATATTTGCGCAGCAACGCACAAATCGCTAAACTATTAAGGTCACATGCATACGAGGAGGCTTTTACATGGATGACGCGTTTGAGTTGTCCGCTGCAAAGATGCGCGAACAAGGCATGAGCGAAATTGCTATTGAACAATTTAAACACTTATATAATGCTTGGAATTTAGATAAATCAGGGGATAAGTCTGCGGAGTTTATTCGCGAGAGCACGGTTGAGCCTATTAAAAGCGTTCCAACTTTCCACGAAATTTACGAAACTATTGATCACGACAAAGCTGTTAACGCATTCGCAAAAACTGCTTTTATTAAATTAAATGGCGGTTTGGGAACATCTATGGGCTTGTCTTGCGCAAAATCTTTACTACCAGTTCGTAGGCATAAAGCTCGCCAAATGCGCTTTATTGATATTATTATTGGACAAGTTCTTACAGCTCGTCAGCGATTAGGAGTTAATCTTCCGCTTATTTTCATGAATTCTTTCCGCACGTCTCATGATACTTTGCAAGTACTAAAACGCAATCGCAAGTTTGTGCAAGACAATATTCCTGTAGAAATTATTCAACATCAAGAACCAAAATTAGCAGAGGAAACTGGAGAACCGGTTTCTCACAAGGAAGATCGATCTCTTGAATGGTGTCCTCCAGGTCACGGCGATATTTTTTCAACTCTGTGGGAATCTGATTTATTGCATACTCTTAAAGAAAATGGAATTGAGTATTTGTTTATTTCAAATTCTGACAATTTAGGTGCTAGACCGTCGCGCACTCTTGCTCAACATTTTGAAAATACTGGCGCACCTATCATGATTGAGGTTGCGAAGCGAACTCAAGCAGATCGTAAGGGCGGTCACATTGTTAGGGACGCGAAAACAGGAAGACTAATGCTACGAGAAATGACACAGGTTCATCCTGAGGATCGTAGAAGCGCACAAAGCATTAAAAAACATCCATACTTCAACACAAATAATATTTGGGTTCGTGTAGATGCTCTAGAAAAAAAGTTAAAAGAGCACAAAGGGATTTTGCCTTTGCCTGTTATTTTTAATCACAAAACTGTTGACCCAACTGACGAAAGCAGCACTCCGGTAGTGCAATTGGAAACAGCAATGGGAGCAATAGCTTCACTTTTCGATGACGCAATTTGCGTAGAAGTTGATCGCATGCGTTTCTTGCCTGTTAAAACAACCAATGACTTATTTATTATGCGATCAGATAGATTCCATCTTACTGATTCATATGAAATGGAAGATGGTAACTATATATTTCCTGATATTGATTTGGATCCACGTTATTACAAAAACATCAATGATTTCAACGAAAGATTCCCATATTCTGTTCCAGCTTTAGCTGCTGCAAAATCAGTAACTATTAGGGGAGATTGGACATTTGGAAACCAAGTTTCAATGTTTGCTGACGCTGTTTTAGAAGATACAGGAGAACCAAGTTATGTGCCAAATGGAGAATTCGTGGGACCGCAAGGAATTGAACCAGACTCTTGGGTTTAAAGCAGATTTCTTGCAAATATGCGATTTTTATTGATAGTAAATAAAATTATCTATAAAAAATTATATGGCGTGTCGCGAAAAAATGGCGTATTTTCAACGTTGTTGATGTTCGTGTGAATAAAAAATATATAATTATTAGAAGTTTTTTAAAAAAATGTCCACACGTACCGCAAAACACCATTAAAATAGAAAAGGTGTGCGCAATATTGCAACACAAGTTTTGCTGCATTTCGTAGTCGCTTGTATGCAAGGCGCATAAGTAAATTGATACAAACATGATACGTGAGGACTAATGGTAGAAGGAAGCAACGGAAGGCGACGTTTTTCCGACAAATGGGGCAAACACGAGTTAGATGTACTCGCTGTATTGTCTTCCGCATTCCCGCAATGGCTGACTTCGCGTCAAATTGCACAGCGCGTAAAGGCATATGCAGATTCATACGGTGAGCTTGCAGATCAAGCAGCTAAAGCAGCATTCGCAAAACAGTTCCAGCGAGATCGCGCAAAGCTTGCTGCTATGGGTATTGCAATAGAGTCTAGGCAGCCAGAATATTCTTCGAAGTCCGAAGGTCAAGACTTTGCGTCTTATCGTTTGCAATTAGGCGATGAGCCTCGCGTACGTTTACGTTTCGACCAATCTGAATTACCAGTTTTAGCTGCAGCAAATTATCTTGCTCGTTCAATGTCTATTTCTTCTCTTGATTCAGGTCAACACGAGCAACAGCGCACTTCTCGCACTGCTCCTAGAGTTCCACAAACTCCTATTCCTGGCTTAGGATTAGATTCAATCGCACCTGGTCTTGGAACACAAATGCTACCTGATTCATTGGTAAAAGTTATTGATTCTCGCAGATTTGCCGCAACTGTGGATGTCGATGGTGAACATTTAAACGTTGCTTATACTGATGCTGACGATTTAGCGATGTTTGTACTAGAACATCCTGGATCTAGCGTAGTAAGCCCTCAAGAAGCGGTTGATGCTTTCCATCGCCGTTTGCACGCAGCAGTTAATTTTGCTCAATATGACGAAAATGAGCAAAAAGATGAAGAAGGTGCTATACAAGAAGCGCAAAATATTGAAGAACAAAATAGCAACACTGATAAATCGCATACCAAAAAAGGCTCTTCATTCCAAACTGGAAGTGAAGTAGATCGTAGGCTTCGATTGATGCTTTTCTTGTCTGCTCATCTTGGAGAGGAATTCCCATTAGACGAGCTTGCTGAGCGTTTTATTGGTAGACCAAAAAGCGATGATGAACTTCGTCGATTTGTTACAATTCTTCACAAGGATATAAATACTCTTACTACTGTTTCTGACGATGGGGAAATGGCCGGAAGCCAATTCTTTGATATAGATTGGACTCTTCTTGAGAACGAGGGAATTGTTTCTGCTACTAACTCTTTAGGATTGGAAAGACTTGCTGGAATTTCACAGCAATATTTGAGCATGCTTACTGCGTCTGCTAATTATTTGGCGCATTCCTTGCTTTTGCCTATTGAACAGCGCACACAAGCTGAATCCTTGTATAAGCGTCTTCGCCGTCATGTTCTTCCTGGTCAAACTCCATGGCTGAGTTTAACAGGTTACGAAATTGAGCCTCGAAATTGTTCTATTGTTCGCAGTGCTATTAACTCTGGATCTTTACTAGATATGGAATACACTGACGGGGCAGGACGTATTCGTCGCAAGATTGTTGCACCGTCGAAGATTTACGTTGATGAAGGCGTTTACTATGTTGCAGTATGGACTGATGTAGAGCAGCAAACACCAGAAGATAAACGTGAATTTGTTGCTAAAGATACGACAATTAATAAAGCGAATGGATTGCCTCGCATTTGGCAAGTTCTTCGCGTAGCACGTATTGAACGTGCAGAAGTTGTAGAGCCTGTATCTCAAGTTAAAATTCCAGATGTGCCAGTTAGTGAACTTCGCAAGTGGAGCTTTGATAACGGAACTGAAACTTGCTTCATTACCGATGAAACAGAATTGAACTTTTTGAAGAATCTTTCTGGAGCCACTATGGAAACTTGTGGCAGCGGAGTAAAAGTCCATCTTACTGTTTCTTCTGATTCATGGTTCGTTGCTTTTTGCATTGCTCACGCACGTCATATTACAGCTGTTGCTCCTGAAACATTGCGCAGTATGATTATTGCTCGCGCTCAACGTGAATTAAGCGTTAATCACGCTGATAATGCGAATACAGAGGAATAACAATGCCTTGGTGGATTTGGCTACTCATAACAGTTTTTATGCTGATAATGGTAGCGCTAGGAGTTGTTATTGTCATTTTAAGCGCAATAAAAATAGCTAAGGTCTGTTTTGGTATTTCCGAAGACGTTTCTTCTAGATTTGAACGTTTGCATGAACCAAATAAAGAAGATAATGAAAATCCTCGAGATCCATTATTTACACTTCCTATTAAAGATGCAACGAATCGATATGAGCGAACGCACACAAAAGTTATTGAGCGTCATCAAAAAATTCGCGAAAATCACCGTAAAATATGGCAGCATTGGGATAAAAAATCTCTTCGCGAAGAAGACATTCAGCTATAGCATATAAGAAAGCGACTAATACTTTTTATGTCTCATTTATCACAGAAAAAAGACTGCAAAAATAAATCAGGCAATCCAACTGACTGCAATGAGAATGATGTAGTATTATCTCCTTCACAACGTTTCGCAGCTTTTAAAAATATAATGAAGCACGAGCACTCGATGGCATCTAAATTTGAGCGTTCTTTGTCTTTTGAACTTGATGATTTTCAACTTGAAGCTATTGATGCACTAGAAAATGGCAATAATGTTTTAGTTGCTGCTCCTACTGGAGCTGGTAAAACTGTTGTTGCGGATTTTGCTGTATTTCTTGCGCAAAATCGCAATGTAAAAGCTTTTTACACAACACCTATTAAAGCTTTAAGTAATCAAAAATATCACGATTTCTGCGAACTGTACGGCTCAGACAGAGTAGGGTTATTAACTGGCGATACTTCTGTAAATCCTGAAGCAGACATTGTTGTAATGACTACTGAAGTTTTAAGAAATATGCTTTACGAGCATTCGATTACGTTGCAATCTTTAGGTTTTGTCGTTCTTGACGAAATTCATTATCTTGCAGATAAATTCCGCGGAGCTGTGTGGGAGGAAGTTATTATTCACCTTCCGAAATCGGTGAAAATTATTGGGTTGTCTGCAACTGTTTCAAATGTTGAAGATTTTTCTGCATGGCTAGAATCAGTGCGTGGAGAAACTCATTTGGTTGTCGACGAACACAGACCTGTGCCTTTAGAAAGACATGTTGTTATTCAAGAGGATTCTGCAACTGAGCCTGAGTTACTCGATTTATACGACCATGACAATAATGGAAACGTAACTAAGCGCGTTAACCCTGCATTGACTAGGAAACTTAATGAATTCGAGTACCGAGCTCGTCGCCGTAAAGAATCTTACAGCGATAGCAAATACCGTTACAGAAAAGGTAAGAAACACAGAGTTAACGGGGGAGTTGCACAGTTAGATAAATGCGCGAAACGACATACTCCTCGCCGCTGGGCTGTTATTGACGAATTAGATTACCTAGGAATGCTGCCAGGAATTTATTTTATCTTCTCTCGTTCCGGATGCGATCAAGCTGTTCAACAATGTTTAAACGCAGGATTAATACTTACCTCTGATGAAGAAATGTACGAAATACGTAAAATTGTCGACAGTATGGTTGCAAATCAACTTTCTAAAGAAGATTTACACGCTTTAAGCTTTGAACGTTTTCGTTTTGCTCTCGAACAAGGATTTGCAGCACATCATGCCGGTATGATTGCATTATTCCGTCACATTGTTGAAACACTATTTGAACGCGGACTTATTAAAGTTGTTTTTGCAACAGAAACACTTGCTTTAGGCTTAAATATGCCAGCTCGAAGCGTTGTTGTAGAAAAGCTAGTAAAATTTGACGGCACTGGGCATGTACCTCTTACGCCTGGAGAATTTACGCAACTTACAGGTCGTGCTGGAAGACGTGGAATTGACGATATTGGTTACGCAATTCTTGTAGATCATGCTGATTTCGTCCCTCAACAAGCTGCAGCACTTTCTAGTAAACGCGTATACCCGCTACATTCCAGCTTCGTTCCTACGTTTAATATGGCAGTTAATTTGCTGAACTCAAGCGATGCAGACACTGCTAGAACAACACTAGATTGTTCTTTTGCTCAATGGGAAGCTAATGCTTCTGCTGAACGTTTACATAATCGCATGAACGAACTTGAAACAGCTCTTAAAGGCTATGAAGAAGCATTCCACTGCGAACATGGAGATTTTGCTGAATTCTTACAATTACGCATGAAGCTTAAAGAAGCTCAACACGATCAACGCCGTAAACTTAAACATACTTTATTCCGCACAGATGCAGAACGCACAGCAGCGTTTAAAGCGTTGGATGATGTTATTGCAAATCTTAGAGAAGCTGAGCGAACGCATCCGTGTGCAGGTTGTGCAGATATTCAACAACATTTGCGTTGGGGCTACCATTGGATTAGAGAACATAAGGAACTTGATCAAGTACGTGAACGCTACGAATCTCGTACTGGTTCTGTTGCTAGAACTTTTGACCATATTTGTGACGTATTGTACAGTTTGGATTATTTACAATCTGAAGATTCTTCACAAAACCAAATTTTGCACCTTACTGAGCGCGGTCAATTGTTAAGAAGGTTGTATAACGAACTAGACATTGTATTTGCTGAAGCTATTTGCGAAGGAATTTTTAATGATCTTTCGCCGCTTGAATTATTATCGTGCTTGTCTGCATTAGTTTATGAATCTAGAGGACCTGCAGGGGGAGAACCTAGACGATATCCAGGCGG
The DNA here is from genome assembly GCF_049244195.1 of Gardnerella sp. DNF01189. Taxonomy (NCBI): domain Bacteria; kingdom Bacillati; phylum Actinomycetota; class Actinomycetes; order Bifidobacteriales; family Bifidobacteriaceae; genus Gardnerella; species Gardnerella sp. DNF01189. Next base: position 413,226 of record NZ_CP058385.1, read on the forward strand.
CAAAGATGGCGCGATATTTAATACAGTATTGCGAATGAAAGAATTATTTATGCGTACTAGCGCATTATGCGCAGACGCTCATTTGCCAGCGTTAAGACCGCTTGAATTTGGTGCTGTAGATATTATGTACGATTGGGCTAATGGTGCTGATCTAGCTGAAGTTTTGCGCAATACCGACAGCACTGGAGGAGATTTCGTGCGTCAAACTAAACGTCTTATTGATTTACTTACTCAACTTTTTGCAACAGGAGAATATTTACAAGCTATAGATGGCGTAGATAAAAATCTTGCTTCATGCGCTTATGAAGCTGCAAAACTATTAAACCGTGGAGTTGTAGCATACTCAGATGTATAAGTATGAGCATATACAAATAAAACGCATGTATTTTGTATATATAAATCGTTTTTATATATATAGTCCGTGCAATTCGGTAATTTTATAAAGTACTACACAAGGAGATACTATGGCAGAACGCAGTTTACGCGGTATGAGCATTGGTGCGAAATCATTGGAATCTGACGATAATGTAGATTTCGCTGCACGAAATGATGTTGTGTATGTGTGCCCAAAGGGGCATCGCACGATTCTTCCTTTTGCTCAAGGCGCAGAAATTCCTGAAGAGTGGGAATGCCGCTGCGGCACGATTGCACATCGCGAAGGCGACGATGATCGCCCAGATGATGATTTCAACAAGCCGTCTAGGACGCATTGGGATATGCTGCTTGAACGTCGTAGTGAAGAAGAATTAAAAACTTTACTAGACAAGCGTCTAAAAATGCATCATGAGGGCTGGATTCCTGACTATGAGTGAATTCTCAGTGTCTTCAGGATGTACTAGTCGTCACATTATTCTGCTTGATCTTGATGGCACATTAACAAAGTCAGATGCTGGTATTATTACTTGCGCAAAGCTTGCATTGAAAGAGTTGAAACAGCCTATTCCGGACGATGCTGAAATGCACCGTTTTATAGGTCCTTCAATTTTAGAATCTCTTCAACGCAATAATGTGCCTGAATCGCTGCTAGCAAAGGGACTTGCTACGTATCGCAAGTATTATTCTGAAGTAGCAACTTTTGATGATCCTAATAATCCTGGTAAAAAAATTCCAGGATGCCTACTTAACAAAGTATACGATGGAATACTTGAGCAACTTACAAAACTTCGTGAAGCTGGATATTATTTAGCAACCGCATCTTGCAAGCCAGAATATCAAGTAAAGCCTATTTGCGAATATTTTGGTTTGACGAAGTATCTTGACGGAATTTATGGCGCGAGTAAAGATATGTCGCGTATTAGCAAAACTCAAGTTATTCGTTATGTTTTTGATGTGATTGATTACAATCCAGAAAAAGGCGACAGAGCTTTGATGGTTGGAGACCGCTGGACTGATGCTGACGGAGCAAAAGATTGCGGCTTGGATTGCTTGGGATGCGCTTGGGGCTATGCTGAGCCTGGCGAGCTTGAAGCACACGGATCTTACAGAATTATTGATAGCGTAAACGAATTAAACACTGCAATTTGCGAATATTTCGCTTAATCTAATCAGAATTTTTGTCGTAACGGCTTTTTCTTTACACCCTCGTAAAGTTTCGGTCGTTTTTTAGTGAGAAAACGACAGTTTCTTTACAACGCTGCACAGTTTCTGCCGGTTGAGCTTATTATTTGACTAGATTTACTTGATATTTATCCGATAATGTACGTTATGTCAAATTAGAGATAATAATCAAACGCAACCAACAAAGTCTCACACTACTATCAAATAATATCCCTACGATATACTTCTTGCTAAATAATCTAAGACTTGCAACTTCGGTACGCACAAAATAGCATTGCAAAAATATTAGCAAAAATAAGCGCGATAATAATCGCATATGACGCAATCAGCGTTGATCTCATTAATAACCAATAATCATCACAAACAAATCCAAAATCGCGAACAATATGCAAAAGCATGTATGCAAGCATTGCGCAAGGAAGCCCACAACAATGCGTAATAACAATACTCCAAGGCATTAAACCAATAGAACTTCTCTTATCACTATTGCTAATACTATTTGATTTCAAATAAGCATTTTTTCGAAATTTTACTAAAAAACGTACGCAAGCAAATAAACTATATAAAAACAATGATACTGAAGCAAACCAGCAAATAACAGCGATAATAACAACTACGAACATGCCATTATCCCCACGTTTCCTGAACAAGACTCCATGAGTTTGAAGATGTATGAGAAGTAGGTTTTGAACAAGATTTGCGAGTAGACTTACTACTTTTTTCTTCAACTTGCGTAGCATCAACAGAATTTTCAGAAGATAAGTCCTCTTCCACTCTAGAAACAATGCGACCAACAGCAATAGCAAATACTGCTAAACCAGAAGCAAGCATACGACGCATATTATCTTGATTCTCATCGCACTCTTGAACAGATTGACCATCACAAATAATAGTCATACTTCTCAAACGTTCTTCTGAGTATCGATTAAGAAAAATAATAGCCGTAGTAACATTAACTAAATTAACACCAGCATCAAGCAGCCTTTTAGCTACAGCCATAATCGCAATATCTTTAAAAGAATACAAACGACGAGAACCAGAACCGCTAGATGCATGAATTGAAGGCTCTATAATGCTTTTACGAGCCCAATAATCGAGTTGCCGGTAAGTAATACCGGCAACCTTCATAGCGACACTACCACGGTATCCTGAAGCGTGATCAGCAGACAAGGAAAAGTTAAAAAGCTCCCCCTGTACTGCATTAATCACATTATCGGACTGTGACTGCGTCATGTGCGAAAAATACCAGTCTGAATTTGCCAATCATAATTTCATCGCCATTATGCAGCACTGATTCATCAACACGTTCACGATTTACATACGTACCGTTTAGGCTTCCAGAATCTGAAATGCTAAACACGCCATTATGGCGCTTAAACACTGCATGCGCACGCGAAACGGTAGAATCGTCTAACAAAATATCAGCATGCGAATCACGTCCAACTGTTACTAAATCTTCATCGAGAAGATAGCGAGAACCAGACACTGCTCCCCTAGTTGAAATCAACAACGCAGTACCAGGAAGTAATTTCGCTATAGTATCAAAATCATCCTGCTGCATAGGACGATCTGAAGTTGTATTCATTGGAATATGAATAGCTGGCATACCAATAATAGTGGTTTCGCCAGCTGTAGGAATCGGTTCAGTCATACTTGCTATTCTACCTTGTTACTCGACTGGTTTTGCATATTCGTACTGTTTTGGTTCGCGTGTCGAAGTAATTTCTACTTCATCAGGCACTGAAACCATTACAGAAGAACCAAATTTAATTTTTAAACGCGACCCAACACCGCCTGCAATATTAACAGCATTTTGCAAATTCTGAGGGTCACCAATTGCTTTCACAATATAAGGAGGATCAATTATAATATTGTCGCATATAAGACCATGTTTAGTTTGCGAAATATAGCTTGAAGTAACTATTCTTACATCGTTAATAGACATAACTTCTACGCCAGCATTTCGCAATTCCTCTATTAGCTGAAACATCGTAGCGGCATCAATATTCTCTTTTTCACCTGCAGTAATGTGAACTACAATACCTTTACCTACTGCCGGCAGACGTCCAGAAATAAGACCATTTGCTTGAGCATTCTGCTGAGCAATACGACGAGCTTCATCTTGTTTATCTACTGCTTCACGCAACGAATTAAGCTGACCTGTTAATTCACTTTTTCGGCTTTCCAAACTCTGAATTTGAGAATGAGTTTCTGTAATAAGACGAGTCAATTCTTCTTCGCTCATTGTTTCATACAAAAGTGAGTTGCTACGATTAACTTGAATCATGTACGCAAAACCTAATAAAGCGCAGAGCAACATCATTAAAAAACCCGTAAATATACGCGCTCGAGTAACGTGACCGCTTAGTGAAGATTTTACTTTACGATGAACTGCTGGGAAAGATCCAGTTTGAGTTTCATCACTTTCACGATCATGCGATTTTTGACGACGCATTTTATGAAGAATATCATCATCTTGTGGAGAATGAGAAAACATTGAAACCATATGCTAACTCCTGAAGATGAAACGACGAATTGCAGAAACGTTAGAGAAAATACGAATTCCTAAAACAACGATAACTGCAGTTTGTAATTGCGCACCTACGCCAAGCTGATTTCCAAGCAAAACAAGCAACGTAGCTGCTATAACATTTGAGAAGAATGAAATAACAAAAACTTTATCCGAAAAGTTTCTTTCAAAATATGCACGTGCAGCACCAAGCAACGCATCTAGTGCTGCAACGACCATAATAGGTAAATAAGGTTGAATGACAATAGGAATATCTGGATGAACAACAACTCCAATTAATACTCCCAAAATTAATCCAAAAATCGCTGCCATGCTTATCTCCTAATTCTCTCATTGGCAAAACTAATATCGCCTGTGTTTGCTGCACTGAGTCGTATAACTCTCGAAGGTGAAACCTGTGGATTAATGCCTGCATTAACTAAAGATGCGTACCATTTCATGCGTTTCATATCATTACATTGTTTAATTAAATCATCAGAATCGCCAATAACTTCAATAACATATGGACTTTGAGTTTGATTAACTCCAATAAGAATAGTTTGACCAGCAACACGAATAGAAGTTTGCGCTCCAAGTCTATGCCCGTTAACAGAAATAGCTTCAGCACCTGCTTCCCACAATAATGACACAAATTGTTGAATATCACGATCTGTAACTAATCGCATTCTTGCGCCATTACTTTCGCGAGGTAAAGAACCGCTATTCACATCGCTCGAAGCAGAAATAGGATTAGCAATAGTCAAAGTAATCCCAGAACCTTCTACAGCATGAGTGCCATTAACCATATCATCTGATTTACTAACTTCATCCTCTTCAGGCGTAGTAATTTTTTGCGACTCATGATCTACGTTATTTCTCAATGACGTTACTTCTTCTACAAGCTTATCGAAACGAGACGTATAGCCAGACAACTCATTAGCTAATGAAGAACGTATTGCTTTTCTAGGATCAGTGTGCAATTTGCGAACAAACTGGCTCCCAACAGTACCAATAGAAACACACAATAAAAATACTATAGCTCTAGTGAACCACAGATTAAACGGTTTAACAGGTTGTTTACTTAATCTTGCATCCATAAACATTGGATCAACTGGACGATTAGTTAAATCATCAATAAGACGCAAAGCATAATCGTCAATATAACGTCTACGATCATGATTGTGAGCAAAACCACTGGAAGACATTACAACATGATGCGTTGAAATACCAGTAAATGAGTGCGAAAATAATGCCCTACGCCTAGTCAGCGACATCCCATCAGGAGCAGCAAAAGACATTGGCATAGTGCTTTTATGAGACGTATGTTTTACATCTAAATCTTTGATACTATCTTTTAAACTAACAAATTCATCTTGCTTAGTCATATGTGCGTACACGCCTTATTTAGTTTTTGTTGACTTAGCAAGTAACAAATAAGCTTGCATATAGTAAAGCAGACCAGCATACCAATATAGAGCAATACCCCACACTCCACATGCAAGTGCAGCAGCATAAAGTACGAGCATAGACTCAGTAGGTACAGCATAAACAATCATTAAAGAAACAATTGAAAGCATAAGAAGTGCTGTGCCAGCTTTACCTACAAAGTTAACAGGCAAAGGACCATAATCTCTTTGCGCAAGTACTATTACAAGTACAGCCATAATAGCATCACGCAATACTACTAATAAAAGTGCCCACCAAGGGATAATCATTGCAACAGCTAAAGCTAACGTACTGCAAAAAATCAATAGACGATCAGCTATAGGATCAAGGATTTGACCCAACTTACTAACTTGATTCAAAGTACGAGCAATATAACCATCAAGACAATCAGAAAACGCAGATATTGCTAAAACAATAAGAGCAAAAGTCATCTGATGCTGTGTAATAAGCCAAGCAATGTAAGGAATTGAACATATGCGCAAAAAACTGATTAGATTAGGTATCGTCAAAACTCGATTCATTGCTTCAGGACTATATTCCTGATTAATAGCGAACTTAGTCATAATATCTTCCTCATACGAAATCACTCAATTAATCAGCATATATTCGCATCAAAAAAACTCGCTTGTTGTGCAATACTTAACATGTTGGGGACATATTTCATGTCCCCAACATACATCTAATATTTATTCGCGCCAAGCAGCCTTTGCAGTATTACGAATAGCTTCAATCGCTTCTTTAGGACTTTCTGCTCCATAAACTGCAGAACCTGCAACAAGCACATCAGCACCAGCTTCAGCAACTATTGCTGCAGTCGAAGGGCTAACTCCTCCATCAACCTGAATATGAGTATTAAGACCACGACGAGTAATTTCGTCGCGTAAACGGCGAACCTTATTCATTTGATTAGCTAAGAACTTCTGTCCACCGAAACCAGGCTCAACAGTCATAATAAGAACCATATCGAATTCATCAAGAATATCGAAAATAGGTTCAACTGGTTCCGCAGGGCGCACAGCAAAGCAAGCTTTACAACCCATATCGCGAAGCTGACGAGCTAATCTCACTGGAGCATGAGTAGCACCCATATGGAAACTCACAGAAGCAGCTCCAAGCTTAGCGTATTCTGGAGCCCAACGATCTGGATCCTCAATCATCAAATGTACGTCAACTGGAAGTTTAGTAACCTCACAAATTCGCTTAACAATTGGTTCACCCAAAGTCAAATTAGGTACAAAGTGATGATCCATTACATCGACATGAACAAGATCCGCATTAGATATTGCATCAAGGTCACGCTCAAGATTACAAAAATCTGCGGAAAGAATGCTAGGTGCTATTTGTATATTCATGTGTACTATTCTAGAAAATGCAAGCGACTAGTTTTATAAAAACAAAATTTTTAAAATTGCTTTTTCAAATACTTGAATCTTATTTACTAGAAGTATTCTGAGACTCACGTTCTCTTTCGTCTGAAGTTATATCTATAAGTCGTTCAACAAGAGACTCACGAGTACTAGCACTCTTTTGCAGCAAAGCAAAAACAATAGTTGCACAAATAAATACGATAATAGAAACCCAAACATTAATGCGAACACCTAAGAAAACATGTGAAAAATCAATTCGCAATGCCTCAATCCATACTCGTCCGATTGTGTACCACATAACATAAAGTGCGAATACGGAACCGGCTTTTAATTTCTTAGCTATAACTTTGCCAAAATAAATAAGCAATGCAGCACCGATGAAATTCCAAATCATCTCGTATAAAAATGTTGGATGGAATAATGTGCCTTCTGGGCACGTTAACCCATCATAACATCTTTCGCTATGACCTATTGCTTGAGTGGTATCATAATTTAACTTCAAACCCCATGGCAAGTTAGTAGGAGCTCCGTAAAGTTCTTGATTAAACCAATTCCCCAATCTTCCTATACCTTGAGCAATAAGCACTGCAGGAGCTGCACAATCAGCTAGTAATCCAATAGGATATTTACGATACTTGCATAATACACAAGCAGCCAATGCGCCTAAGAATATGCCGCCCCAAATTCCTAGACCACCATTCCAAATTCTAAAAATTTCTAAAAAATCACCATTAGAGCCAAAAAACTTTTCTGGAGTTGTAATAACGTGATACAAACGCGCACCAATTATTCCAGCAGGAAGACTGACTAAAACAAGATCAAGTATCTGGTTAAAATCTCCTCCAAGACGCTTCCATCGACGCGTAGTAATCCACATTGCAATCAAAATACCGGCAAGAATACTAAGAGCGTAAAACTTTATGTTTACAAAGCCAAGAGAAAATTGCGAAATACTTGGCGACGGAATAAAACAGACTGTCATGGCGTCGATATTAGTCTAAGCCCACGATTGCGACAGATAAATTCAGAAATGAGCAAGTTGCAAAAGCACAAGCAGCACAGGACCGCACAGCAAAATAGAATCTACTCGGTCAAGAACACCACCATGACCTTTTAGCAAATGTCCCATGTCTTTAATACCAATATCTCTTTTAAGCATAGAAGCACACAAGTCACCGAATGTGCCAATAATTCCAGAAGAAATACCCATGACTAATGGCATCCACCAGAAATTGAACCAAGAGGAACCATAAAAACCTGCAATAATTGCATATGCTCCTATAATTGCAAAAAGCATTGAGCCTATTAAGCCTTCTACAGACTTCTTAGGAGAGATTCGCGGAGAAAGCTTATGTTTGCCCAACCATGCACCAGCAAATAATCCGCCAGTGTCACTTAATGCAGGTAAAAATACCAAAAGCATAGCGTGAGCAACTGCGTATTTTGTATTTGTAAGAGCTAATACGATGCAAGAAGCTAAAAGTGGAATGTACAACACCACGAATAGCGAAACAGACGTATTCGTAAATAAAGTATGTTCGTATGATGAGCGGTTAGAACCATCGAGCTTTTTTTCTACAGCTTGCATCGTTCTATCTGAAATAGTACTGCTAAGAGTCGCACAAATTACTGTAAGAAGCAAAGATGCAGTAATTCCACTAGCCATAGCAACAGCATGCCATTTTGCATAGTATGTTGCAAAAATAGTTACAAGCGAACATATTGATAACGTCACGAAAGGAATACGCAAACCGAGAGTTGCAAAATCAACATGTAATTCCCACAATGCCAGAACCATAAAAATGGCCATAAGCACTATAAAGACATCAATGCTAATAATTAAGCAAGAAACAATTGCAACAACTAGTACTGCGGCGGTAGCAATTGCCTGAGGCATATTCCTGCCTGTGCGACGATTAATATCACTTAAAGTTTCATGGGTGCCATGTGTAGCAGTATCTGCTTTGTCAGAAGACAATCCTACTTCTGATGCAGTTTTTTCAGCATTTGCTTTACTGACTTCATTGACAAAATTATGCTGTTTTATTTGACTCATACGGCACCCATTCAGTTTGAAACTACAAAAATCTCAGACTTCCATAATTTCTTTTTGCTTACCTTCAAGCAAAACGTCTAAAGAATCAGTAACTTGCTTAGTTACTTTATCAAGCTCTTTTTGTAAACGATCACCTTCATCTTCGCCAAGTTCACCATCTTTAACAGACTTGTCAATAGATTCCTTAGCTTTGCGGCGAATATTGCGAACTGCAACTTTGCCTTCTTCTGCTTTATTCTTAGCAAGCTTGACGTATTCCTTGCGACGTTCTTCCGTGAGCTCTGGCATAGTAACACGAATAACATTGCCATCACGATTAGGGCTTACACCTAAATCAGAATCGCGAATAGCCTTTTCAACAGCATTCGCTTGAGAAGCGTCAAAAGGCGTAACTGAAAGAGTTCTAGGCTCTGGAACACCAATAGATGCAACAGCTTTAATTGGAGTTGGAGCACCATAATAATCAACCATAATTCCGTTTAGCAAAGCAGGATTAGCACGACCGGTGCGAATACCCATAAAATTCTCTTTAGTAGCTTCAACAGACTTATTCATCTGTTCACGGGCTTGATCAATTATTGCTGACATGTGTTCTCCTTTATAATATTTAAGCAAATGTTGGCTCTGCATTAGACACTAATGTGCCAATAGATTCTCCAACAAGAGCACTAGTTACGTTACCTTCGCCCTCAAGACCAAACACACGAATTTTTTGATTATTATCGCGAGCCATAGAAAGCGCAGACGCATCCATAACAGCTAAACCATCAACGATAGCGCGCTTGTAGTTTAATGTTAGGAACTTACGAGCAGTAGAATCTTTACGAGGATCAGCACTATATACGCCATCCACACCATTCTTGCCCATAAGAACTTCATCGCAATGAATTTCCAATGAACGTTGAATAGAAACAGTATCAGTAGAAAAATATGGCATTCCGGCACCAGCACCAAAAATAACCACACGACCCTTTTCAAGGTGACGAATTGCTTTCAACGGAATATAAGGTTCTGCAACCTGACCCATTGTAATAGCAGTTTGTACGCGAGTTGCTTGCCCTGCTTGCTCAAGAAAATCCTGAAGAGCCAAGCAGTTCATTACAGTGCCCAACATACCCATATAATCGCCACGGCTACGATCAATACCTGCTTGCTGCAGTTCTGCTCCCCTAAAGAAGTTACCGCCGCCGACAACAATAGCAACCTGAACGCCTTGATTCACTGCAGCTACTATTTCGCCAGCAATCCTACGAATGACATGAGTATCAATACCAACAGCACCACCACCGAATGCTTCTCCAGAAAGCTTTAATAAAACCCTACGGGACTTTCCTTCATCCGTTTGTGCAATAGCCATACAGATTCCTCCAGTCATAACGGCGAATGAGGTATATCTTTGTCAGTTTATCTATCAATAACGACACTCAAAACGCACGTTAAGCTGGACAATGAATATAAAAATGGGTTGCGCACAACTTGTGCACGCAACCCTATATACAAGAACAAAAATAAATTCTTATATAATTAGTGCTTATTCAGCAGCACCTTTGCCAACCTCAACGCGAGCAAAGGCAAGAGCGGTGCCGCCAACTTCCTTGAACAAGTCACCAACGCTCTTGGATGGATCCTTAACGTATGCCTGCTCGAGAAGTACAGTTTCCTTGAAGAAGGCGTTCATACGTCCTTCAACAATCTTTGGAACAATCTTCTCTGGCTTGCCTTCAGCTAAGGACTTCTCGGTTGCAACGCGACGCTCAGATTCCAAAACTTCTTCTGGAACATCTTCACGGCGAAGCCACTGCGCACCCATAGCGGAAATCTGCAAAGCAGCTTCGTGAGCAACCTTTGCACCAGCTTCGTCAGTAGCAATCATGGAAACGATGCTTGGAGGTAATTCCACAGACTTCTTGTGAGCGTAAATCTCAACGTGTGGACCGCTTACCTTAGCAACCTGACCAACCTTGACATGCTCGCCGAACAAAGCTGCTGCTTCTTCAACCGATTCCTTAACAGTTGCACCATCAGCTGGGGCTGCAAGTACTTCTTCAGCAGTAGAAGCATTAGCTTCAACAGCATGGTCAAGAACAGTGTTTGAGAATTCCACAAACTTTGGTGTCTTTGCCACAAAGTCAGTTTCAGAATTCAACTCAACTGCGTAACCAGTTTCGCCTTCAGCAGACTTAACAACCTTAGAAGCGACGGTACCTTCCTGAGCCTTACGACCTTCACGCTTACCAGCTGCCTGAATACCCTTAGCACGGATGATTTCCTTAGCGCGGGCAACGTCGCCTTCAGCTTCAGTAAGAGCCTTTTTAACGTCCATCATGCCGGCGCCAGTTTCTTCGCGCACCTGCTTAATCAACGCTGCAGTAATTGCTGCCATTTTGTTCTCCTCGTATCAATATGATTCTTAAAAGCTGCAAAAAGCAAAATCAATTGGATTTTGCAGCTTCTAAATAAGAATCTGGTTGCAAATTAGCTTATCAGGCGTTTGCCTCAGTATTTTCTTCCTTGGCAGGCTTAGCTTCAGCTTCGCCTTCCTTGGTGAGCAATTCCTTCTCCCAAGCTGCCATTGGCTGAGCATCATTACCTTCAGACTTAGCGCCCTTACCGGCATGCTCAAGCAAACCTTCAGCTACAGCATCAGCCATCAAGCTAGTCAATAACTCAATGCCACGAATAGCATCGTCGTTGGCAGGAATTGGATACTCAACAGCCTCAGGATCAGTGTTGGTATCAACAATTGCTACAACTGGGATACCAAGCTTATGAGCTTCTTCAACAGCCAAAGCTTCCTTGTTAATATCAACAACGAACATGGCGGATGGAGTGCGGTTCATGTTGCGAATACCACCGAGCTGCTTGGAAAGCTTGTCCTTCTCGCGCTCGAGAAGCAAAAGTTCCTTCTTAGTCAAGCCGGATCCACGAACATCGCTAAAGTCCATTTCCTCAAGTTCCTTCAAGCGCTTTACGCGAGTAGAAACAGTCTGGAAATTAGTCAACATACCACCAAGCCAACGCTCGCAAACATAAGGCATGTTTACGCGAGTTGCCTGATTCTGTACAGCTTCCTGAGCCTGCTTCTTAGTACCCACGAAGAGAACAGTGCCGTTGTGAGCAACAGTCTGCTTGATGAAGTCATAAGCCTTGTCGATCATGTCGAGAGACTTGAACAAATTGATGATATGAATACCATTGCGCTGGGTAAGAATGAACTGCTTCATCTTTGGGTTCCAGCGACGAGTCTGATGACCGAAGTGCAAACCAGCCTTCAGCATTTCGCTCATGGTAATCTGTGCCATATCTATATACCTTTCTTGTCGGTTATTTCCTGGCCATGTCTGTTCGCATGCAACTTGGTTAACACATGTCTAAATCCAAGCCGACCGACACGAACGGACGCGTACATGGCGCGTATTTGCGAATCCGTGTAGACAATAAAAAGCGAGCAATCATACAACGCGGCAATACTCATGCTCAAAATGGACACGCAAAGAGCGATTATATCAGATGCTCAATACTAAAAATCGGCATTCTTGTAGTGATAAAAGCAACAAAAACGCCGATAATTTTTAAAAAATTATTTACGCATAAAGCATAAAAACTAAAACTTAGTTACGCATATTATTGCGCAACTCACGCAACGCTTGACGGCGCACGTCCTTTTCAAGCCTATCTAAATAAATATGACCATCTAAATGATCACACTCATGCTGAATCATTCTAGCCATAAGACCTTCACCTTCAAGCACTACAGTCTTACCATCTAAATCAATTCCACAAGCTCTAGCATAATTTGCACGCCTAGTTTTGTACCATAATCCAGGAACAGAAAGGCAACCCTCGTCGTCGTACTGTTCACCTTTTAGCTCTTCAATTACGGGATTTAAAATATAGCCGATTCGACCATTTATATTGTAAGAAAAAGCTCTAAAACTTACACCAATCTGATTAGCAGACAATCCAGCTCTACCTGGGTCATTTACCGTTTCCAATAAATCATCAACTAAATGTTTCACAGCTGGCGTAATTTCACGAATCTCATCACAAGGAGTTCGCAATACGGGATCCGGAACAATACGAATTTTTCTAATAGACACTCGATTACTCTTTCTTTTATGTAAGTAGAAATAACGAAAACAACTACAAATATGTAAGCTTTTTACTCGACATGTTCATTATGATCACTATGCGATGTCGAAGAGGAATCTGATGAAGATTCTTCACCAAAACGCTTCAAATGATTCGCAGCTTGATCGATAGCTTGACGTACTCGAGGAGTTACAGCTTCCTGAGCTTGCTTAACAGTCTCCTGTGCTTGCTTAACAGTCTCAGTAGTTTTATCGAGAATCTTTACAGTTGCTGGCAAAGGACGAGTATTAGGCTTTGGAGCATACAATTGCGTTTCGATAATATCAGCATAGCGAGCAAGAATCTTCGGACGAACAATCTTCATACTTGGAGTCAAGGTTCCAGCATCTTGAGTAAATTCATCTTGCAAAATAACAAACTTACGAACAGACTCAGCGCGAGAAACAGTACTATTAGCTTGGTCAATAAATTGCTGAATTACTGAACGCACTGCTTCGTTAGTAGCAATCTCACTCATAGTAAGGTTAACATCCATGCCCTTATTCTTTAGCCAAGAACGAACCATATCTGGATCAAGCTCAATTAAAGCAGAAACGAATGGCTTACCATCGCCCACTACTACAGCATGAGAAACTAATGGGCATTGAGCAATAATACCTTCCATAGGAGCAGGACTTATATTCTTGCCACCGGCAGTAATAATAATATCTTTTTTGCGACCAGTAATAGACAAGAATCCTTCATCATCTATTGAGCCAAGATCGCCTGAATGCAACCATCCATCTTCGTCAATAACTTCTGCAGTAAGCTCAGGCTTATTGAAATATCCCATAAATACGTTAGGACCTTTAATAAGCACTTCATCATCGTCAGCAAGACGGATAGCTATACCAGGACCAGGTCGACCTACAGATCCAACTTGATTTGCATGCTCAAAATTAACTACACAAGGAGCGGCAGTTTCAGTCATTCCATAGCCTTGAATAAAAGTAATGCCATCAAGACCATTAAAGAAATGAGCCAAATCAGCATCCATTGGAGCTCCACCGCAGGCCAACCATGAAAGATTAGGGCCTAAAGCTGAGCGAATAGACGAGCCAACTGTTTTCATATACATCGCATGATTCATGCGTGCAGCAAGAGAATGAGTTTTACCTTCAACATTGTCGCGAGACCATTGAATGAAATGTTTTACAGCTTTAGCAAAGATACGACCCTTTATACCAGCACCAGCTTTTTGTGACGCAGCATTATAAACTTTTTCAAAAACTCTAGGCACGCCAAGTAAATACGTAGGCTTAAAACTACGCAAATCAGCCAAAAGATGCTTAGCATTAGGCACATATCCAATAACACCGTGAGCACCAATAGCAACATATTGAATGTACCGAGCAAAACAATGCGCCAATGGAAGGAATAAAAGCAAACGATTTGGCTTGCATAACATATCGTTAAGAACATCATAACCAGCAAAAACAATATGCGTAAAATTACGATTTGAAAGCATTGCGCCTTTAGGTCTACCAGTCGAACCAGAAGTGTAAACAATAGTAGCTAAATCATCTGCCTTAACAGCATCAACAGCTTTATTAAGCTCATCATCAGTAGTAGATTTACCAAAATCAACAACGGCTTCCAAGCCACCAGCTTTGAAATTAAATACGGTTTTCAAAGTTATATGTTTATGATCCTGACGAACACGCTCTAAGCATTGAGCATGCGCATCGTCTCCAGCAAAAGCAATAACTGGCTTAACTTCATCGATAATGTCAGCTGCCTGCAATGCTGAATCTGTTTCATAAATAGGAATGCTTACAGCACCAATACATGCACAAGCAAAATCGACAACACCCCACTCATAGCATGTAGCAGAGTAAATAACAACTTTGGAGCCATGCTGAACTCCGAGCGCTATTAAGCCTCGAGCTACTGCACGAACTTTCGCGAGCATTTCAGATGAAGTAACATCATGCCAACGACGAGTTTCATCGTCTTGCCATTGAGCAACCAAGTCTTGTGGGCTACGCATAGCACGATTGGCGAGTAAGGAATAAATGGTATCACCGTCTTGAGTTGGGTGAATGGCTTCTACAGCAAATTCTCGGAGCATATTATTTATTGTACTTGATAACAGAATCGACACGACTGCACGAAGTACAAAAAATAATACTTAATATTGTCATTTACAAACAAACACTGGGAAAAAACTTAGATTCTACAAGTCGTACAAGTTAGAATGTTTAATCTTACAAAAGTGAACCCCTTTATTGCTAAAATTGTTGAAAAATCAGCAAATCAAGCAATAAGGGGCTCATATTTATTTGAATATATGTACATAAGTCTTCAAACGCATTATCATAGATGTCTTATTTCAGCTACCTACTATAAGCGACGATTTTATCCTAGATCTGCATACGTGCAAATCCAACGATTATTTTTCAATTCCAAAGATAACGACGCCCAGTATTTCACAGGTCCTGCACAAATGCGCACAACACCTTCAAAATGATTCGGGCTGACTAACATTCCATTAAACAAACTCGGAACTGCAGGAAAACTACGCACAGCAGAGCGAGTTTCCGAATCGTTATTATCAGTGAAATACTCATCCATCAGTTTCCACATGTTAGTTAATTTAGTAATACAACTTTTTGTTAGAAGCTGCGACATTGCTGGAGAAATAGGCCTACCTCTCGAAATATCTGCAGCTATACAAGCAATTTGACAAGTTTTTAAAGCTAAATTAACAAAAGCCTGCTCATCTCTACTGTCGAAATAACACATTCCAACATGGTATTTCAAGCATTCACGAGAAAAACCAACACTAACTTCACCCTCATATACAGGCAAGCTAATACGAGGTCTACAGAAAACATGTGGAGGATCCTCGTCATTGTTTTTCTTAGTCTTTGAGGACTTATCTTTCAGCTCATCATCACTGTAATCGTTATCATCCATGCCATAGGCATCAGCAAAATCTATCTTCATATTTCTCTCCTGTTTTAACAATTATTTAAAACTGTTGTTATTTAAAACTTGTTAAGTTTATATTTCTACAAACTAAACGAGTTTAGATAAAAGCTTACAACGTAATTTTTCTCTAACTGCGTAATTAATAAAAATGTGGATAAATTACAAAATATTCGTCATTTTTATTGAAAATAAACGATTTTATGCGTGTTGAATTATACACATTACGGTTTAAGAGAATAGCAAATATAGCTAAAAATCATATTTATGCATAAATCAATAGAATGTTCATATAGATATAACAATTTTGAAAACAAAAATGGCGGCTCAGAACAAATTACTGAACCGCCATATTTTATGCAATAAGCATCATACTTATAACACTAACGAATATCCTGATGGAATGGGTTAAATACTACGCTACAACGCTGGAAGCTCTTAACATCAACATAACCTGTAGAAGCCATTGTTCTGCGCAATGCACCAACAAAGTTTGTAGTACCATCTGCTTCATGACTTGGGCCAAAAAGAATATTCTCTAACGGAGCCACAGTGCCAACATTTGAACGCATCCCGCGAGGAAGTGATGAATGACGAGCCTCAGCACCCCAATGAGTGCCATGACCAGGAGCCTCAGTTGCGCGAGCTAATGGAGTACCAAGCATAACTGCGTCAGCTCCAACTGCAAGAGCCTTAATAAAGCTGCCGGAATTACCCATTCCTCCATCAGCAATAATTTGCACGTAACGGCCGCCGGATTCATCCATATAATCCCTACGAGCTTCAGCAACATCCGCAATAGCAGTAGCCATAGGTGCTTGCACACCTAAAGTATTCATGGTTGCGGATACTGCTCCGCCGCCAAATCCAACTAAAATACCTGCAGCTCCAGTTCTCATCAAATGAAGAGCAGAAGTATAATCTGCGCAACCTCCAACAATAACAGGAACATCGAGATCGTAAATAAACTTCTTTAAATCAAGAGGTTCATGATCTTTAGAAACATGTTCCGCAGATACTGCTGTTCCGCGAATCACGAATAAATCAACACCAGCTTCTAGAACAGTGTTATATAATTCTTGCGTGCGTTGTGGAGAAAGAGCTCCTGCTACTGTCACTCCAGCATCTCTGATTGTATGCAAACGCTTTGCAATCAATTCTGGTTTGATCGGCTCAGTATAAATCTCCTGAATGCGGCGGGTTGCAATGTTTGACGGCAACTCAGCTATTTCTTTTAACAAAGGTTCTGGATTCTCATATCGAGTCCATAAACCTTCTAGATCAAGAACTCCAAGACCACCCATTTGACCAATTGCAATCGCAGTATCCGGGCTAGTAACCGAATCCATCGGAGCAGCAATAATTGGGATATCAAACGTATAAGCATCTACTTGCCATGCAGTAGATACAGCTTGAGGATCACGCGAGCGACGCGAAGGAACAATAGCAATATCGTCAAGCGAATATGCAACTCGGGCTTTTTTGCCCAAACCAATTTCAATTTCCTGAGACATACTTCTTAGGCTAGTGCCCTATGCTGACGAGTTGCGACTCATAGTAATTCATCATTATTTTTACGCAAAGCACTGTATATAGCTTTTGCTTTATTCTCACCAATTCCAGGCACTTTTTGCAAATCTTCTAATGAAGCATTTTTCAAAGATTTTATTGAACCAAAAAATGCAAGCAAACGTTTACGATACACTGATCCAATTCCAGGAATAGCATCAAAAGTAGAATGCAATGAACCTTTTCTTCGCAATTTACGATGATACGAAATAGCAAAACGATGAGACTCATCTCTAGCGCGCTGCAATAAATACAATCCTTCTGAGCTTCTCTTAAAAATGATTGGATAATCTTCGTCAGGAAGCCACACTTCTTCAAGCTTCTTAGCTAAACCACAAACAGTAATATCACTTACGCCAGCATCTTCCATAGCTCTTTTAGCAGCTTTTGCTTGTTCTTTTCCTCCATCGACAATAATTAATTGAGGCTTATAAGCAAAATGCCGCGCACTAGTCAACGAATTACCTGAAAAATGCTTATTAGAAATACTGTTGGAATCACAAATATTAATGTCAGATGAGTCAGATGTATCTGATGCATCTAATGTATCAAGCTTATCTTCTGCATAAACATCTTTATGCTTAAACCTTCGCAATAATGTTTCATAAACAGCACTTAAATCATCTGTTTTACCATCACCGTGTTCACCTCGAACCGCAAAATGACGGTACTCACTAGGACGAGCAACACCATCTTCAAAAACAACCATAGAAGCAACTTGATAACTGCCATCAACTGTATTTGAGATATCATAACATTCAATTCGCAAAGGAGATTTACTCATTCCAAGCGCTTTTGCTATTTCATTCATAGCTTCTGTTCTCATATCTATGCTGTTAATACGGCTAGATTTTATGCGTTTCAATTCCTGACTAGCATTATCGTTTGCACGATCCATAAGAGCACGTTTTTCTCCGCGCTCTGCAACTCTAATACTTACTTGAGAACCACGAATATTGCTAAGCCACAATTCAAGCTCTTGCTTACGTTCTTCAGAAATTTTAATTGGAACTATAATCTCACGAGGAACAGGCGAAATAGGAGCAAGTAAATCCTCACGACCTGTTCTCTCTTGACGTTCACGACGAGTTTTAGTAGCTTGTGCTCGCAATATTACATCAGTTGCAGTAGCTTGTTGCGTAGAGCTAACAGCGTCGCGAACTTTCTTAATGCTAATAGTATCTTCATGGTTTTGTGTGTAATTTTGCTCATATTCTGCGTATACGCGAGTTAATAAATCAGCTATAAGATCACTGTCACTGATATGCTCATTTCGTTCTACTGACCAATTTTTCTCTCCACGAATCATTCCAGCTCTGACAAAAAATACATGAATTGACGCTTCAAGCTCATCTCCGCAGAATCCAAAAACATCTGCTTCTACATCATTGTCAAACACAACTGCATTTTGTTGCAAAATAGTGTTCAAAACAGCAATCTCGTCACGCAATTTAGCTGCACGCTCAAATTCTAGCTCTTCACTTGCTTCTTTCATCTCGTTCTTAATTTGTGAAATATAAGACTCTCCAACAC
Organism: Gardnerella sp. DNF01189; assembly: GCF_049244195.1. Taxonomy (NCBI): domain Bacteria; kingdom Bacillati; phylum Actinomycetota; class Actinomycetes; order Bifidobacteriales; family Bifidobacteriaceae; genus Gardnerella; species Gardnerella sp. DNF01189. Next base: position 432,325 of record NZ_CP058385.1, read on the forward strand.
TGCCTGTAAGTATGCCAACTACATGTTCTACCATCTTGCGATGTTCGCTAGGATCTATGTTTCCTATACAAGGAGCTGAACATTTACCAATCGAAGCAAATAAGCAAGGCCTACCAGTCCTATGAGCTTTGTTAAAAACAGAGGATGAGCATGTGCGAATAGGAAAAGTTTTAAGTAAAGAATCTAAACTATGACGAAGAGGCCACACTTTTGCATACGGACCAAAATATCTAGCATGCCGCGCACTACGATTTCTAGTAATCCATACTCTTGGAAAAGTTTCTTCTAGCGAAACTGCAACATAAGGATATGTTTTATCGTCACGAAAAACTACATTAAACCTAGGATTAAAAGCTTTAATCCAAGTATATTCAAGTGTAAGAGCCTCAAATTCAGTGCTTACAACAGTCCATTCCAAACTGCGAGCTGTAAGAACCATAGATTGAGTTCTAGGATGAAGTTGGTAAAGAGGTTGAAAATAATTCGCTAAACGATTGCGTAAATTTTTTGCTTTTCCAACGTAAATAACTCGCCCCTCGCCATCACGCCACTTGTATACTCCAGGTTGCGCTGGAATATCACGAGAAGCTGGACGGAATAAATCACGAGTATCACCAAGCAATGGAGCTCCTAATGCATTTACTCTTTCATTATCAAATGATGAATCTTTCGAAAACTGTTCATCTATCATTTCTTGCGTTTTACGCCATTTTTCACTATCTCTCATCCTATTTCCTTCTTGCAAATCATATGCTTTATGAGAATTTTTATTAAGATCATTATCTTTCATTTTCACCTCCTTTCCTAAACAAGATTTATGCAACTATTCATAAGATTTGTCGAATAAATTTCTAAGTTCGCAAATTACAAATCGGTAACTTTTTTGAACGCTTAATGTAACATTTGCTTAAGGAATTTACCTGTCCAACTCTCGCCATTACGCGCTACGCTCTCAGGACTACCTTCCGCAACTAAGGTTCCGCCTTTATCTCCTCCTTCTGGACCTAAATCAATAATCCAATCTGCAGATTTGACAACATCAAGATTATGTTCAATTACAATAACACTGTTGCCTTTATCTACAAGAGATTGCAAAACCGCTAGAAGTTTCCTAACATCTTCAAAATGTAGTCCAGTAGTAGGTTCATCAAGAATATAAATTGTTTTACCAGTAGATCTTCTCTGTAGCTCTGTAGCAAGCTTTACTCGTTGAGACTCACCGCCAGAAAGTGTTGTTGCGCTTTGACCAAGACGAATATAGCCCAAGCCAACTTTTACTAAAGTATCTAAATACCGAGAAATAGAAGGATATGCTTTGAAAAATATTGCAGCTTCACAAATAGGCATATTAAGAACATCTGCAACAGACTTTCCGTTATATGTAACTTCCAAAGTTTCACGGTTATAACGTTTACCATGACAAACTTCGCACTCTACGTATACGTCAGGCAAAAAGTTCATTTCTATTTTTAAAGTACCGTCGCCATGGCATGCTTCACATCTGCCTCCTTTAACATTAAACGAGAAGCGACCAGGACCATAGCCACGAACTTTTGCTTCTGGAGTCTGAGCAAACAATGAACGTATTTTATCCCAAACACCAGTGTAAGTTGCTGGATTAGAACGAGGAGTTCTTCCTATAGGATTCTGATTGACATGCACTACTTTGTCACAAAGCTCAATACCATCAATACATTTGTGTTTTCCTGGCACAATTCGAGCACCATTTAGTTTGTCTGCAAGAACTGGATACAAAATTGAGTTTATAAGTGTTGATTTACCAGATCCAGATACACCCGTTATGCATGTGAATACTCCCAAAGGTATGCTTATATCAATATTTTTTAAATTATGCTCATGGGCATTAATTATATGAAGCATACGATTTTCGTCTACACTACGACGTTGTTTTGGCACATCTATTGAGCGTCTGTGAGCAATATAATCTCCAGTAATTGAACGCTGAGCTTTAATAATTCCATCAGACGGACCTGAATATACTACTTCTCCTCCATGCTCACCAGCTTCTGGACCAATATCAACAAGCCAATCAGACTGACGAATAGTATCTTCATCATGCTCAACAACAATAAGCGTATTACCAAGATTTCGCAGATGATGCAATGTTGCAATCAAACGCTCATTATCTCTTTGATGCAATCCAATAGACGGCTCATCAAGCACGTACATAACACCAACTAAACCTGATCCAATTTGAGTAGCTAAACGAATACGTTGAGCCTCTCCACCAGACAAAGTTTTTGCAGCTCTTGAAAGAGTAAGATAGCTTAAACCCACATCGTTCAAAAAACCAAGTCGAGCACGAATCTCTTTTAATATTTCTGTTGCAATTACTGCTTGAGAACCATCCAAATGCAAAGCATTTACCCATGCTAGACTTCGCTCTACTGGCATATCGCAAACTTCAGCTATGGAAGTATTAGATACTGTAACCGCAAGAACTTCTGGGCGTAAACGCTTTCCATTACATTTTTGGCATGGAACTTCACGCATATACGACTCATAATATTGACGCATTTGATCAGAATCAGTTTCGTCATGTTTGCGCATAAGCGTACGAACTACACCTTCAAAGCCAGTAGAATATTCACGCTGACGCCCCCACCTATTTGTGTAGGAAACTTGAACCGTGAAATCATGACCATACATGATGTCATGTTTAACGTCTTCCGCTAGATCCTTCCACGGAGTATTCATATCAAAATGCAAATCTTTAGCAAGTCCTGAAAGTATGTGCTGATAATACATTCCAGCTGACTTATTCATTGCCCACGGCTCAATAGCTCCTTGCGCAAGAGATTTGTCTGGATCCGGGATAACAAGTTCAGGATCAATTTCGAGATTGTATCCAATGCCAGAACATTCAGAGCAAGCACCATAAGGAGCATTGAATGAAAATGTTCTAGGCTCGATCTCATCAAGCTCTAATTGATGATTATTTGGACATGCACGATGTTCCGAAAATGATTTACGACGCGTTTGCGAGTCTTCTGGTTCGTCAACAAAATCAGCAATTACTACTCCTTTAGATAGTTTTAATGCTGTTTCAATCGAATCAGTTAATCGAACACGAATGCCATCTTTAATAACTAAACGATCTACTACTACTTCAATTGTATGTTTCTTCTGTTTAGTAAGAGTAATATCTTCAGAAAGCTCATGCATTTGCCCGTCAATAATCGCACGAGCATAACCATCTGAGCGTAAAAGCTCAAGCGTGTCTTTAAATTCTCCTTTACGACCACGAACTACTGGAGCAAGAATTTGCAATCTCGTACGTTCTGGCATAGCAAGCAATGAATCTGTCATTTGCTGAGGAGTTTGAGAACTTACTATTTGACCACATTCAGGACAGTGAGGCACACCAATCCTTGCAAACAATAATCGCAAATAATCATATATTTCTGTAATAGTTCCAACAGTAGAACGAGGATTGCGATTCGTAGTTTTTTGATCAATAGAAACAGCAGGACTTAGACCCTCAATAAAATCAACATCAGGCTTATCCATACGCCCTAAAAATTGGCGAGCATAAGCACTAAGCGACTCAACATAGCGTCGCTGACCTTCTGCAAAAAGCGTATCAAACGCAAGCGAGGACTTACCAGATCCAGAAAGACCAGTAAAAACAACCATACGATTCCTAGGAATCGACAAACTTACATTTTTTAGATTGTGCTCTCTAGCACCCTGGATAGTTATTTTCCATTCAGAAGGAATACTAGATAAATCAGCTATAAAAGTACCGTTGTTAGCGCGCATAGGAGCATTATCAAGCAATTCTTGCAACGAGTTGTTTTGTTCATTCGCCTGTTTTGACACAATTACCTCCACACTTCCCCATAATCACTTGAATATTCCCAACCAATACCCAATTTTATTACTAACAGGAAAATTATAGAACAAGTGTTCGAAAAAGTAAAGTATTTGACTATCAACCACATGCTGTATTCGTTACCAGTAAGCAGTATAGTAGTGAGTTTGCTTATAACTTTTATAAGTAATAAATAGTAGCAGCCTAAATTTTGGGGAACGGAACAGACATTATGCCTATTGACGCACAAGCTTTAACCATTCAGATTGGTGCGCGAACGCTGTTAAATCCTACCGATTTTCACGTCACAAAAGGAGATAAGATCGGTTTAGTCGGCAGAAACGGCGCAGGCAAAACTACGCTTACTCGCGTTATTACAGGAGACATGCTGCCAGCAGGAGGCTCGGTTAGAGTTAGTGGAGGTTTAGGCTACTTACCTCAAGACACGCACGCAGCAGACCCAGAGCAAAGTGTTATAGATCGCATTATGAGCGCTCGAGATATTGCTTCTATCGTTTTGCGTATTCGCAAAGCGGAAAAAGAAATGACAGATCCAGATCCAGACATAATGACTAAAGCTATGAACCGCTACGACAAAGCAATGCAAGATTTTGAAAAAGCAGGCGGTTATTCAGTGCAATCTGAAGCAATATCGATGGCAACCAGCCTGGGACTTCCACAAGAAGTTATGCAACAAGCTTTAGGCACACTTTCAGGTGGTCAACGTCGCCGCATAGAACTTGCTAGAATTCTGTTTTCTGACGCAGACACATTAATTCTCGATGAGCCTACAAACCACTTAGACGCAGACTCAATAATATGGTTGCGCAATTATCTTAAACGATTTGAAGGTGGATTCCTAGTAATTTCTCACTCCACAGAATTACTAGACGAAGTAGTCAACAAAGTATGGCATTTAGATGCTCAACTTGCAAAAATAGACATGTACTCAATGGGTTGGAAAGCATACTTGCATCAGCGCGTAGTAGACGAAGAAAGACGTCGTCGCGAACGAGAAGTTGCAGAAAAGAAAGCTGAACGCCTGATGAAACAAGGCATTCGCTTGCATGCTAAAGCTACAAAAGCAGTTGCTGCTCAAAACATGATGCGAAGAGCTGAACGCTTATTAAGCGAAACAAGTGAAGCTCAAAAACAAGAAAAAGTTGCAGATATTCGTTTTCCAGAACCAGCTGCATGCGGAAAAACTCCAATTATGGCAAAAGATATTTCCAAAGCGTATGGTTCTAATATTGTTTTCGCTGGAATTAACCTTGCTATAGACAAAGGTTCACGCGTTGTCATTCTAGGCTATAACGGTGCTGGAAAAACAACAACATTACGCATTTTGGCAGGAGAAGAAACAGCAGATACTGGTGAAGTTCAATACGGACACGGATGCAAAATAGGTTATTTTGCACAGGAACACGATACATTAGACTTGGATTCTACAGTTTTGGAAAACCTTCAGCACGTTGCACCAAACCTGGATGACACGCAAGCACGTTCTATGCTTGGCAGCTTCCTGTTTTCCGGCGACGACGCAATGAAGCCTGCAAGAGTGCTTTCAGGCGGCGAAAAAACGCGTCTAGCACTTGCAACACTAGTAACTTCCAAAGCCAATGTGCTACTACTAGACGAACCTACTAACAACTTAGACCCAGCATCTCGAGATGAAATACTTAAAGCTATTGCAAAGTATGAGGGAGCAATTGTTCTTGTTACACACGATGAAGGTGCAGTTCAAGCCTTACAACCTGAGCGAGTGCTACTCATGCCTGATGGCGACGAAGATTTGTGGAATGACGAATATCTCGATTTAGTTGCCGAAGAGTAAAATGTTGAACTGAATTACTTGAATTGTGCAATAGAATGGTTAAGCAGTGATTTCAACATACGCGTCTAAGACTTTGCCAAATACGGCGAATAGTGCCAACAGTCGTATAAGCAATCAAATTGACAATCATTGCATAAAACGTGCGCTACATTTTTTGCGAATACCATTCATCGTAATAATTCTTATAACCTTATTTGAATGTTCTATTGGAAATCTGCCATTTTGGAGTAGTGTTACAGGAAGTACAGATAGCATTTCTGCGCACAACGATATAGGTTCTGGAATTAGACGCTTAGATTCCGGCGGCATTCTTATAACGGATCCTTCAGAAGCATATTTAGAAGTAACATCCGACGGAAGTTCGCCTTATATTCGCTTAGAGCCTGCGATTATTAAAAAGAAAAGCAAAAATAATAATCTTATTTCAAACATCAATGTTTTAGTTGAAGCAAACAAATACTTAAGCAAACCTCAAAGCACAAACACTGCTTCTCTAAACCCATCTTTGCTTAAACTTCCAAAACAAGCAGTAGGAAAATCTTGCATTGTTAGGGTGTGGCTGCAACATCCAATAGGATCAATATTAAATATTGAAGACTCAAGAGCAAACGTTCGAGTGCCTTTTAGGTGGTCATGGGGTCGCGTATTAATACTTGCTATTTTTGCATTTTTTGTTACGCTTTGGAATCCTTGGTCCAAGCTTTGGAAAATTAAACTCAACACTCATAGTCTTATTCAACGTTGCTGCTTTGCTGCTTCTCTTCTTCCATTTATTGCTGTTGGTTTAATAACTATTTTTTGGAATTTACGAAACGCAACTCCTATGCATTTTTACACAAACGGTAATTATGCATATGATTTTGATCAATATGCTCACACTGCAGACGCATTGTTAAAAGGTCAAGTGCATTTAAATCTCCCTGTTCCTAATGAATTAGAACACTTGCAAAATCCTTACGATCCTACGGCTAGAAATAATTTGTTAAACCACTCAGTACAACATATGTATTGGGATTACGCATACTACAAAGGTCACTGGTATTCCTACTTCGGAGTTCTTCCAGCAATATTGCTATTTTTGCCTTATCGCATTATTTCAAGACTATGGACTCCAGAAGGCTCTATGCTTCCAACAACAGTAGCTACGATAATATTCTTAATTGGTTTTCTTATAGCAGGCTCCCTATTGGTTATTCGAATTATTGAGCAGACTTCAAAAAAAGTATCTTTAGGAACGACATCCATTGTTCTTGCTTTATTCTTCATTACTTCAAATACAGTGTATTTGTGGTTTAGAACGTCATTTTATTCCGTACCTATGGCAGCGTCACTTTTCTTCACATCTCTTGGATTGTGGTGCTACCTAGGTTTTAATAAAACACACTCTTTGCTAAATATTGTTTTAGGTTCTTTCTTTATTGCATTAAATTTAGGATGTAGACCTACTTTTTCTATAGCTGTTCTTTTTGCACTTCCTGCAATTTATTCGCATATAGAAAAAGATTTACCAAATATTTTGCGCAACTGGAAAAAAGTTTCTTCATGGCATAAGCCTTTTAAATATTTTGCAGCTTGGATACTGCCATGCGTAATGACTGCAATTCCATTTGGCGTTTATAATCTTTTGCGCTTTGGCTCACCGTTAAATTTTGGCAATGAGTATCAAATAACTATTACTGACATGACGACTATGCGTTTGCCGTCACAAAATATTTTGCCGTCTATTTTTAGCTATATTGCGCTACCTTTGCGTTTTATTCCAACTTTTCCTTGGATTGGTATTCAGCCTATCGCATTTGACCGTTGGCAATACGCAGAGCCTATGATTGGCGGAATGTTTACACTTTCACCATTGGCATTAGTTGGCATAATATGCGTATTTATTATGAAAAAACGCTGCCACACGCATATTGCTTGGCGCACAAGCGTAATAGCTATAATAGTTGGGCTTGTTCTCATTGTTTTCGACAGTTTAAAAGCTGGTATCGGATGGAGATATATCGCTGATTTTGCGTGGGCTTTTGCTATAGCTGCCGCAATTGGAATTAGCTTGCTTTTAGAGTATGCGTCCATCTTGCAATCAGAAAATTCTTTACATAAAAAAACTATTGCTTACACAATACGCTTACTTGTAGCAGTATTGCTATTTGCTTCTATTGCTATCGCTGTACTCAGTTGGTTTGTTACAGGACGTGAAGACAGCACGCTTCGTTTTAATCCAAACTTATGGTTCGCGTTTAGGAGTTGGATGACATTGTTTTAAATAATTATTTATATAATTACTATTCTTCTAACAATGCATCTACAGTTCGAAGAAGCGCATGCAATCCGCTAATAAACTGCTGCGGCTCTGGCAATAATGACAATGCTAAATACCCATTAACTGGCATATCGAAATAATATCCAGGTTGAGAAACTAGATTGTAATCTTTCATCAATCTCAAAGCTAATACATCATCGTCAATGCAAGATGGTACACGCAATAAAATATTCCATCCGCCTTCTGCACGCAACGCGCTAACACAGCATTTAGGCGTGGATACCAACGTTTCTCGAAGCGTATGCAGATTATTAATAACACGATTCCGTACAATAGCGCTTTGAGAAGATGCATATTGCAATAATTCTGGTATTCGCTCAGAAACAGTATTACCAATAGGCAAAAAATCATCCGCTATAACGTCAAGCCTTTTTTGTGCTTCATAAACATCATCTTTAGGACCTGAAACTTCAATCCAACCAACTTTTGCGTGAGGAGCAGCAAGCATTTTGGAGAATCCATCAAGCGCAAAAACTAAAGTGGAAGATTCTCCAGCAAAACGAGCATTGCCAGCAAAAGGCTCAAGCGAATATTCATAAAATACTTCGTCTGCAATAATCGCAACACCATTATCACGACATAATTGCAATAGTATTTCACGTTCTTCAGGCTTAACATATGAGCCTGTAGGATTATTTGGATTAATAAGCACAAGAGCTTTAATACGCAAAGACGCATCTTCTAAAAGTTCTCTAACACGCGCAATATCAATAGTCCAAGAACCATCATAGTGCAAAGGATACGGTATTGCATTCACGCATTGCAAGCGTGCAATAGACTCTATAAGAGGGTATCCAGGAGTTGGTCCCATAACGGCATCCCCTGCATCGCATAAAAGCATCATAAGCCATGCGTAAGCTTGAGAAGTTGAAGAAAGCACATAAAGCTGATCTGGATTAAGCTTTGGTGGAACAGACTTTTCAGTGCGGTTATCTCGCTTATTGATGAAGTTTGAAAGAATATCGCGAATTTCCTTAGGACCTCTAGGGTCTGCTGTGTAACGTCCACTTAAACATTGAGGAGCTAAGCCGTGAGACGTTGGATTGGAATCGTTTAATTTAGTAAGCTTTACGCCATTAAAAATAGCTTTTCGCTGAGCTAAAATAATAGAATTTGGCTCACTCACATCTACTCTAGAAGAAAATCGCACAAAACTACCCTAACACTTGGCATAACAAAAGCTGGGCTGCAGCATAAACTGCTCACCCAGCTCAATAGATAATAAATAATATTTAGTTATTTTTTAGTTTTGCTGCATTTTTTGCATTGCATAGTAAGCTGCACCAATAATTCCAGCCTCATTATGCAATGTTGCAACAACAATAGGAGTTTTAATATCGATATGCGGCAAGAACTTTTCGCTTACGCGGCTAACGCCACCACCGACAACAAACAAATCCGGGTTGAAATACTTTTCCATCAAGCCATAGTACTTAGTCAAACGCTTAGCCCACTTCTTATAGCCCATATCCAACTTTTCACGAACAGAAGAAGCAGCGTACTTTTCAGCATCGCCTTTACCTTTTTCAAGCTGAATATGACCAAGCTCAGTGTTTGGAATAAGCACACCGTTGTAAATCAAAGCCGTGCCAATACCAGTGCCAAGAGTAGTAGCAATAACCAAGCCATCCTTGTCTTTTGCTGCACCAAAACGCTGCTCAGCTAAACCAGCAGCATCGGCATCGTTAACTACTGTTACAGGACGACCACAAGCCTCGCTAAAGACTTCAGTAACATCAACACCAATCCAAGACTGGTCAAGATTTGCCATAAAATCGAGCTTCTTACCAGGCTTAATTGGAGCAGGGAACGCAATTCCAACAGGCACATCTGCAGGTACTTCAAAATGTTCAAGCTGCTGACGAACAATATCTGCAACTGCTTGAGGCGTAGAAACCGCAGGAGTGAGAATTTTGTATCGAGGTTCTGCAAACTCTCCCTTTTCCAAATTTACTGGAGCAGCCTTAATACCAGAGCCACCAATATCGACGCCAAATGCTTGTGCAGTGTCAATCATTTCACTAACACTCCCCTCTGAATGTGTGCTGTATGGACAATTACCAGTATTCTATCGTATATCTGATACGACACGCTTACTATTTACTAACTTCTACTTCAACGAAGGCATAGGTTTCCAGTCTTGATCGTGCAAAATTTTTCGAGAATCAATCCAACCGGTAAACAATTTACCAATACCCGAAATAATATGCTCACGATCGACAGCAATCAAACGAATAATCTCTTTAGCAGCTGTTAAAGCAGTTCCAAGCGCAAACATAAACGGACGAAAATCGCCATGAACCATAAAGTAGCGAGCCATAAAGCCTCTATTTCGCATAATATGATAACGATTCATGTCCGATGTTGAATTTAGCTGACGCACTCCTGCAATATCCCAATTAGGAATATCACGAGTGCGACGAAGAATAATATCCGGAACAACAATAGGGTTCGTAACCTTACTCGCAAGATACCCGTAAGTAGTATCATCCCAGTAAATAAAGTAGCGCGAATCCGGGAAGCCGATTTTTTCAACTATATCTCGACGAATCAAGCCGCCCTCAAAACACATCGTATTCATAACTTTGTATCCAGCTCTGCCGAAAGCAGCAGAAGCAATAGGATTTGGAATACCAAGCGGAACCAAAAAATCATACTGCCAGTAGAAATTACCGCCGTCGTAATCTAAACGACTTCCTTGAACAACAGCGTGACGCTTAGTCCAAGGAGCAAGACGCTCAATAGATTCAGGCACTGTTTCAACATCGTCATCCATAACCCAGAACCACTTAGCTCCAAGTTCATAAGCTTTTTTAACACCAGCACTAAAACCGCCAGCACCACCAAGATTTTCATCTTGCGGAGCATACACAACATGAAGTTCATTGCCTTCACAATCTTTTTGAGCTTTACCCCAACGATTAGTTAAAGAAGCTTCAAGACGAGCAACCATTTCGCCGGTTGTGTCACTGCACTCATTGTCAACAACGACAATACGCCAAGGGCATTCTTTTAAACATTCAAACGAATGAAATAAATTCTCCAAAAGCTCTTGACGCTTATAAGTGACAACAACAATAGCTAATTTATCAATGCTAGTTGCGTTATTAGTACTAATTTTTTTTGATGCACTCGTATTGCTCATACTTGTATTCTCGCACCTACCCTCGCCACACAATTATCACAACAATGTTCTTAGCATGAGATACAAAAGAATAGTTAGTTTCAGGGAAGGTGAAAATCCTTACTGGCGGTAACAAAATACGTGTTTCATGCGTTTTTGAAGCCCGCGAGCAGCTTACAAGCTGCTGATTCGGTTAAATTCCGAAGCCAACGGTTACAGTCCGGATGAAAGAAACGGAGACCCATCATGGGCATTTCTAATACAAATAATCACCAAACTTATGCAAAGAACTCTAACTGGTCTAGCGAAAAAATAGCAAAATACGCTCTATTCGTGGCACTTTCAATGGCTGTAAGTTTCATAGAATTTCCACTTATTCCAGACCTCAGCTATCTTAAATACGATCCTTCTGGAATCGTGTGTCTCGTAGCAGGATTCGCGTATGGTCCTGCAGCTGCAGCAATCGTAAGCATACTCGGCTTTGCACCACACTTATTTACCAATCCACTCGGCACAGTTATGGCAGTGCTAGTATCTTTAGGAGCTAGCGTTACAGCAGCAATCGTATACAAAAAAATGCATACCAAAAAAGGCGCAATCATTGCACTTTTGGCAGGCTCGATTGTTGCTATTGCTCTTGCAATAGGTGGAAATCTTGTTATTACTCCTCTTTACGCTCACATAACTGTTTCGCAGGTTGCGGCTCTTATTCTTCCAGCATTACTGCCATTTAATATTATTAAACTTGCTTTGCACGTAGTAGTAACTATGCTTATTTACAAACCAATTTCTAACCTGCTACACGAAAATAAATAATTATCCCAAACGGAATAGTTATGCATAATATCAACACAAGTAATAGCATGAACGAAGCTAAGAAGCACATGATTGAAAACAATTCGCAAGTAGTGTTGCGAAATATTTGCTTTAGCTACGATGATGGAAAAACTTGGACGCTTAATAATTTAAGTCTTACAATTAATCCTGGCGAACGCGTGGCAATTGTGGGATTAAACGGTTCTGGTAAATCAACCTTAGCAAAAATTATTGCAGGTTTAACAGCTCCAGATAGCGGTTATGTTACATTGTGCGACGAAAAAGTTTTTGAAAATACTACTGCTTGTGCTGAATCATATAAAAATGCACGAAAATATATTGGTGCACTTTTCCAAAGTCCTGAAGACCAGATTATTACCACAATTACTGAAGAAGATGTTGCTTTTGGACTAGAAAATTTGCAATTCCCTCAAAAAGCAATGTATAAGCGTATCAGTGAAGCTTTAAAAACTGTTCATATGGAAGATAAACGTTACGCTGACCCTAGCACTATGAGCGGCGGACAGCAGCAACGAGTAGCTTTAGCAAGTGCTATTGCTATGAATTCTAAACTGCTTGTTCTTGACGAACCTACTTCTATGCTCGACTCGTTCGCACGTAAAGACGTTGATGCTTTATTTGATAATTTGCACAAAAATGGCACTACTATCGTTCAAATTACACATAATTTTGAGGAATGCAAACGCGCAAATCGCATACTTTTACTAGAAAATGGTAACCTGAAAGAAATAAGCTTTAATGGTTTAAAAACTTACTTTTCTAATATTGAATTAGCAAATAATCATGTAACTAAAATTAGCGAGAACAAGAACTTAACAGATAGCAGATTCAAAGAAAATAAGTCAGATATCGCTGTAGAAATTTCCGGACTAACTGTTCAATATGATAAAACTTCTCCAGCTGTTATTGACGATTATTCACTAACTGTTAAAAGCGGCGAAACAGTTGCAATAATGGGCGAAAACGGCTGCGGTAAATCAACTCTTGCTAAAACAATGTGTGGATTGTTAAAAGCCAATTCAGGAAATATAACAGTACATGGCATATCTGTTAAAGGTAAAACATCTAGAATAATACGACAAAAACTACATCAAACAATTGGCTACGTTATGCAACTGCCAGAACAACAGCTTTTTGCTGATACAGTACGGAACGATGTCGCTTATGGGCCAAAAAATTTTGGGCTAAAAGACAGTGCTCTTAAAGAACGTGTGGATGAAACACTACGCTTACTGAACCTTGAGAATTTGGCTGAAAAATCACCTTTTGCGCTTTCTGGAGGTCAGCAGCGTCTTGTTGCAATAGCTGGCGTTTTAGCTTGCAAGCCACGCGTACTCGTACTGGATGAGCCAACAGCTGGATTAGATTTTGAAGCTGCGTTACGTATCCGAAAAATTCTTGGAATGCTACATAATCAAGGCGTAACCATAATACTTATTACGCATAATCTTCAAGAAGCAGAAAATTTAGGCGCAAGACTAGTAACATTAAAAACAAGGAATAAAGCAAGCAATAAAGAATGCAGCACAGCAAAAAATATTGAAAATACCAAAAACAAAGAAAGTTCCACAAAAGCAAAAACAACTTCGTTACTTCAATCTTTTGACCCACGCGCAACGCTTCTATCATGCTTTATTCTTATGCTAAGTGCTTTTAGTATTACTAACTACATACAGTTAGCTATTCTTGCTTTTGTAACATTTACTCTAACTGTTGCTGCAAAAATACCATTCGTTAAACTTATTGCTTCGCTGCACATGATTATTGCAATATTTGTTTTCTCCGGACTACTTAATATTCTCGCAGTGCGAACCGGCACAGTGCTAGCAAATATTGCAACTATTCCTATTACAACCGATGGAATTAACTATGCAATACTTTTTGCAACACGATTCTCGCTTGTTATTATCATTGGAGCAGTTCTAGTACTAACAATGAGCCAAACAACGCTTAACGAATCTTGCACACGATTACTATCACCACTTCGACATATTGGAATACCAACGCAAGAAATAGCACTTATTATGAGCCTAGCGCTACGATTCTTACCAACGCTTAGCGCAGAAGCGCACTCTGTGGCACTAGCGCAAATCGCTCGCGGAAGTAGCATTCGCGATGGTTCTTTTAAACAACGAGTACACGCTATAACAGCTTTAATTGTGCCAGGTTTTGCAGGAGTAATTCGCCATGCTGACATTCTTGCGCTCGCATTAGATGCACGCTGTTACACGCCTGGAGCTGAAAGAACTCACTTGCACTCATGGAAAATGCGTATAAAAGATGTACTGCTATTAGTAGTTACTCTTTGTGTTGTAAGCGCGATTATTGTGTGCAAAATGCTACCTTTGTAATAAAAAATTTTGAAAATATTTCACCTTTTGCAGCAAGCGCAATAAATACGGAATAACTACGGAATAAATGCGCAATAAATAAATTTGTATTATCACATGCAACAATGCGCAATATACTGTATAATCCGTTAAGCACTATGTAATTTATGTAATATTTGCGTTATAAAACTTGCATTTGAAAGGACTCCTTATGGCATTGACAAAGAAGCAGATTAAGCAACTTCGCGCGCTCGCTAATACGCTTAGCCCACTTTTATACGTTGGCAAGAACGATATTACTGATGCAGCTGTGAAGCAAGCAGACGAAACCATGCAGTACCACGAGCTCATGAAGTGTGCTGTGCAAGATGGTTCCGGATTAAGCGCCAAAGAAGCTGCTGATGCACTTGCTCAAAAGCTCGGTGCCGAAGTCGTGCAAGTAATCGGCAATCGTTTTGTTTTGTTCCGCGTATCCCCATTAGACAGCGTTGAACACATTATGCTTGTGCGTGAATAAATAAATAAAACATTTACGAATTAGTTTTATTATTTTTATTTTCAGAATTGTGAAGAATGGCACGGATTTGAGATAAGCGTTGAGTAAGCTCATGCTCGTAGCCACGATTCGACGGCTGATAGTATTCGCGACCAACTAGCTCATCTGGCATATACTGTTGCGATGCCACAGCACCCGGATAATCGTGAGCATACTTGTACCCATCATGGTTTCCCCAACTTTTCATCAAAGCAGTCGGGGCGTTTCGCAAATGAAGAGGCACTTGACCAATATTTCCAGCATCAACATCTTGCAAAGCCTGATTAATAGCATTATAGCTTGCGTTTGATTTAGGAGCGGTTGCTACAGCAATTACAGCTTCCGAAAGAATAATGCGTGCTTCCGGCATTCCTATTAAAGCAACAGCTTGAGCTGCAGCAACAGTTACTTGCAAAATTTGCGGAGCTGCCATGCCAACTTCTTCTGCAGCAGCAATCATAATTCGTCTGGCAATAAAACGCGGGTCTTCCCCAGCTCTAAGCATTCGCGCTAAGTAATGCAAGGACGCGTCAACATCACTTCCGCGCATCGACTTAATAAAAGCAGAAATCACATCGTAATGATCGTCGCCGTCTTTGTCATAGCGAACTGTGGTAGTGTCCATTACGTTAGAAACAACATCGGCAGTAATAACAGGTTTCTTTTTGCCATGCTGTAACGCAACATCTCCTGTTACTGCCCCTGCAGCCGCCTCTAAAATAGTGAGAGTTTTGCGAGTATCTCCCCCACTTAAGCGAATAATAGAATCAATAGCGTCATCGTCGATTTTAAGCTGATTATTAAGACCATTTTCGCTAGTTAGTGCACGTTCTATAAGAGTGTGTAAATCTTCAACGCTAAGTGACTCAAGTTTAACAACTATTGATCTGCTAAGTAGCGGCTTAATGATTGAAAAGCTCGGGTTTTCAGTAGTAGCACCAATAAAAGTTACGTCGCGATTTTCAACGCTTGGAAGCAAAGCATCTTGTTGAGATTTAGAAAAACGGTGAACTTCGTCAATAAATAAAACTGTTTCTTGACCATTACTAACTAAACGCTCATGCGCGCGATCAAGTACCGCTCGAACGTCTTTAACTCCAGAAGTTACAGCAGAAAGCTCTTCAAACACGCGACCAGACTGACGAGCAACAATATAAGCGAGCGTAGTTTTGCCAACTCCCGGAGGACCAAACAACACAACAGAACTTGGAGCAGTAAGAGAACCTTTAGATTGCGGATTTGCAAGCCTGCGCAAAGGAGAACCTTCTTTTAGAGCATGCGACTGCCCTAGCACGTCTTCAATACTGCTCGGGCGCATACGCACTGCCAACGGACGAGTTACATCACTCGGCGCGCTACTTGCTGCAAATAAATCCTGCTCCATAAATACCAGCTTACACTACATATAGAACAAACGTTCGATTGCATTTTGCGTCTTGCATTTCGTATTCTGTTAACACATTTTTAAAAATCACACGTGCGAAACTTGGTAATCAAAGAACACAACTTCACCTTCGTCTTGAGTTGTATCTAAATCGACAACGCCAGTAATAGCCCAATTATGATCCCCATCTGAATCGTCAATAATCTGCCGAACTTTCCACGAATGTTCACTTTTCTCAAGCGAATCATCCAAAATAAACAAGTCGCCACTTCGAGCCTTAGCATCTATTCCAACATACTCGTGCTCATCGTAATAGTCGTCAAGCACATCATTCCACTCGTGAACGCCATAACCCCAAGCTTTGTCAAGCTCTCCTAAAGTATCCGCATCTTCCAAATCCATAAGTTGCACACGTCGGAACATTGCATTCCTAATCAACACAATAAGTCCACGACGATCCTCAACCACAGACTCAGAAGTTCCAGGCGCAGCCGTAGTTACAGCATTAGCTTCAGCGTCCGAACCTCCTGCACTCTCCCACTCGTCAACAAGACTAGAATCAATAGAGCGCACAACAAGACGAAGCCACGAAATAATATCACGCAATTCTTCGTTAAGCATGTCTTCTGGCACAGTGCGAGCGAGCGAACGGTAAGCGTCCGAAAGGTAGCGAAGAAGCGTTCCCTCACTTCTAGCAATGCCATAACGAGAAATGTATCCAGTAAAATCAGAGACGGTTTCAACCATGTCTCGAAGCACAGATTTAGGCTTTAGCCAGTAGTCGTTTGCCCACGGCACGTCCTTGCGGTATTGCGCAAAAGCAGGAGCTAGCAAATCCTCAAGAGGCTTAGGATAGCTAACTTCAGCTAAGCGTTCCATGCGCTCCTCGTAATCAATGCCATCATCCTTCATACCAGCCATTGCAGCATCGCGAGCCTTACGCTCCTGCGCGCGAAGAACAGGCTTAGGGTCATCTAAAGTTGCTTCAACCATAGAAATTACGTCAAGCGCATAGCTTTGAGATTCTGGGTCAAGAAGTTCCAAAGCTGCGAGCAAGAACGGAGAAAGCGGCTGATCCAGCGCAAAGCCTTCAGGCATTGCAACATCAAGCTCATAATCGCAAGAACCGTTCGCGCGCTTTTTAGATTCAATAACTTGAGTATCGAGCAGAGTTTGGAAAATATCGTTGCAACGCTCAAGCAATTTCTCTTTATCTTGCGGCTTTTGCGCACTATCTTCAATAAGTTTTTCAACGCGTGCTCTAGCGTCTCCGCCTTGCGTAACTTCGTTCAAAATCATTGAATGCGTTACAACCATATGAGGATTCAAAGTTTCTGGAGCACTTTCAATAAGCTTAGTAAACGTTGGTTCGCCCCAAACAACAAAGCCCTCTGGAGCCTTCTTACGCTTAACTTTTTTAAGCTTCTTAGGGTCATTGCCAGCTTTTGCAACAGCGCGCGCGTTTTCAATCTCGAACTCTGGAGCCTCTGCAACTACTAAGCCCTCTGTATCAAACCCCATTCTGCCTGCACGACCTGCAATTTGATGAAACTCGCGAGCGCGAAGCTTGCGACTACGATTCCCATCAAACTTTGTTAGCGCTGTAAGCACAACAGAGTGAATTGGCACGTTAATACCAACGCCAAGAGTGTCTGTGCCGCAAATAACGGGCAACAATCCTTGCTGAGCTAGCTGTTCAACAAGCCTGCGGTAGCGCGGAAGCATGCCAGCGTGATGTACGCCAACGCCTGTGCGCAGTAGCCTTTGCAAAATTTTGCCGAAGCCTGTAGTAAATTTAGTGCCTTTAATCGCTTGAGCAATTTTGTCTCGCTGCTCTTTGCTAGAAACTCCCGTACTAGCTAGCGCTTGAGCTGTTTCTAGAGCTGCGTCTTGCGAAAAATGAACTACGTAGATTGGCGTTAAACCCTTGTTAAATAAGAGTTCTACAGTTGTGGCAAGTGGCTTATCTGTGTACTCATATTCGAGTGGGATTGGTCTTGGAGCGTCTGCAATAATATCGACGTTTCTTTTTGTTGATTTTTCTAAGCGTTCCGCAATATCCGTTACGTCTCCAAGAGTTGCACTCATAAGTAAGAATTGCGTATTTGGAAGTGTAAGCAGCGGAACTTGCCAAGCCCATCCACGCTCTGGATCACCATAGTAGTGGAATTCGTCCATTGCAACGCAATCAACTTCAGCATTTACACCTTCACGTAAAGCTTGATTTGCTAAGATTTCCGCCGTGCAGCAGATTATTGGAGCATCCGCATTAATATGCGAGTCGCCTGTAATCATACCAACGTTGTCACGCCCAAAAATAGCTACTAAATCGAAGAATTTTTCGGATACGAGAGCTTTAATTGGCGCAGTATAGTAGGAGCGTCTGCCGGTGGCGAGTGCTGTGAAATGCATGCCGAGTGCTACTAGAGATTTTCCAGAACCTGTTGGAGTGTTTAAAATAACGTGGTCTCCTGCAAGCAAATCCATGATGGATTCTTCTTGATGCGGCCACAAATCTACATGTTTGTTATCTTTAACCCAATCAACAAATGCTTGAAAAATCTCATCTTCGCTAGCATGATGCAAATCGAAAGCTAACTCGCTCAAACCAGCCATATACGCTCCTACTTTACTTAACACCAACCTACTTGTGACTTAATCGCGCTTTATTTGCGCTTCTTCTTATCTCGTACTTTTACGGAGATTTGAATAGGAGTTCCCTCGAATCCAAATTCTTCTCGAAGTGATCGCTCAATAAAGCGACGGTATCCGTGCTCTAAGAAGCCAGTTGTAAATATTACAAAACGCGGTGGGCGCGTAGAAGCTTGCGTGGCAAACAAGATTCTCGCTTGCTTTCCGCCTCGCAAAGGATGCGGATGAGCAGACTGAATACGCCCTAAGAAAGCGTTGAGCTTGCCTGTAGGAATGCGCTTATCCCAGCTGTCTAAAGCTGTTCGCATAGCGCGCGCAAGACGATTCGTATGCCATCCTGTTTTTGCAGAAAGATTTACGCGCTCAGCCCAAGTTACGCGCTCAAACTCAGTTTTCCATAAGCGTTCCATGCGCTGTCTGGAAAATTCGTCCATCAAATCCCACTTGTTAAACACAAGTACGATTGCGCGACCTGCATCCACAGCCTGGCTCATAACTTTCAAATCCTGCTCTGCAATAGGCTGGGAAGAATCGAAAAGAATCAAAGCAAGTTCCGAGCGTTCAATCGCAGCTTGCGTACGAAGTGAAGAATAGTATTCAGCACCCGTAAGCTTGTGCTGCCTGCGCTTAATACCAGCAGTGTCAATAAACAGCCAATCCTCGCCGTCAACTCGCACAACCTCATCAACAGGGTCACGAGTAGTTCCAGCCAAATCGTTTACAACAGATCGCTCTTCATGAGCTAAATGATTCAAAAGCGAAGACTTACCAACGTTTGGACGACCTACTAAAGCAACTCTGCGAAGTCCTTCTGGAGTTAAGAATCCTGAAGTTTTATTCGCTTTCTTCAAAGAATTGAGAGCTGCATCAAGCAAATCTCCAACGCCTCTGCCGTGCATTGCAGAAATTCCGTAAGGCTCACCCATTCCGAGCTTCCAAAACTCTGCAGTCAAATACTCGCTTCTAGCATCGTCAACCTTGTTAACTGCCAGAGTAATAGGCTTACCTGCAGCACGAAGCATTGAAACAATACGCTCGTCTGTAGCTGTTAAACCAACTTGACCATCTACTAGGAAAATCACAGCGTCGCTTAAACGCACTGCTATTTGCGCTTGTTGAGCAATAGAAGAATCAATGCCTTCAACATCTGCTTCCCAGCCGCCAGTGTCAACCAGCTTAAAGTTAGTTCCAGCCCACTCAGCGTCGTAGCTTACGCGATCTCTCGTAACACCTGGAGTATCTTCTACAACAGCTACACGATGGCCCAAAATACGATTGACAAGCGTTGATTTTCCAACGTTTGGTCGACCTATAATGGCGATTACTCCAACAGCTTTAGAGTCTTTTGCATCGTCTTGACTTACTTCGTCGCCTCGAAGAAGCGCACGGTCTTCATCGTCAAGATCGTAGCCTTCAAGATTAGCAGCATAGCGGTCGTACTCATCTTGCTCGATAGCAGCGTCAACCATTTCAACAAGAGCATCGAGAGTCTGCTCAAAAGTCAAATCAGAATTATCTAGCGTTGTAACACCGTCTGCTGCTTGAAGAAAATGCGTAACTTTAGCATCTTTAGCGTCACGAGCGTGAATATCGTCTTCTTCAGATTCATTATTTTTAGATTCATTATTTTGCAAATTTTCTTGCGCAATATTCTGCTTGTTTCTGCGAGCTTGACGCACTTCTTCGCGTGCAGTAAGAAGCACTCGAACTTGAGCATTAGGAGCAACAACAGTAGTAATATCGCGTCCTTCTGCAACTATTCCCTCTCCGCCTGAGAAAGAATCTTCATCTGACTCTGAAGCAATATACGCTCGCTGAGCAGCAATAAGCATACGGCGAACTGCAGGAATCGAAGATACAGTAGACACATGCGAAGAAACTTCGCTGGAACGCAATTCTTCGCTAATATCC
The DNA here is from genome assembly GCF_049244195.1 of Gardnerella sp. DNF01189. Classification (NCBI taxonomy): domain Bacteria; kingdom Bacillati; phylum Actinomycetota; class Actinomycetes; order Bifidobacteriales; family Bifidobacteriaceae; genus Gardnerella; species Gardnerella sp. DNF01189. The sequence continues at coordinate 453,087 of NZ_CP058385.1, forward strand.
TCACCTTCGACAGTCACTACAGGATTCTTAGGATCAACACTAAAGTCAGCGTCACTTTCAGTAAATAAGGCTCCAACAGCTTCAATAATTTGATTAAAACGTTCAGTATCCGCTGGATTTACAGGATTTCCTTCTTCATCCAATTCAAGCTTCGTGCTTAAATCAATACCTTGTTTCAAGCACCACCAAGCAGCAGCTCTATACATTGCACCCGTATCTAAATACGCAAAACCGTAGTATTGTGCTAAAGCACGAGAAGTAGAAGACTTACCTACTCCTGCTGGTCCATCAATTGCTACACAAATCACAGGCCAACCTCCTTAGAAAGCGAACGCACTTCTGTTTGAGAAAGCACGCGATACGATCCAGCTTTTAAGTCGCCCAATTTAATAGGGCCAATTTGCGTACGAACAAGACGCTTTACAGGGAAACCAACGGCTCCAAAAATCCTGCGAACAATACGATTTTTGCCAGAATGCAACACAATTTTTACCATGGTTGTGTCGTGATTCTGGTCGATTATTGCGCAACGGTCGAGCTTAATCCAACCATCTTCAAGATTCACGCCTTGCGAAACCAAGCGGCGGCAAACCATACCGTTGATTTTGCCTTCAACAGTTGCAATATAAGTTTTCTCAACCTCATACTTTGGGTGCATTACGTGCTGGCTTAGCTCGCCATCGTTGGTCATTAAAATAAGACCTTCAGAATCGTAATCCAAGCGTCCCATGTGGAAAATTCGCTCGTACTTGTCTCCAACAATATCTCTTAAAGTAAAGCGACCTTTTGGATCGTCCATTGCGCTAAGAACTCGCTTAGGCTTATGCAATGCGAGCGTTACTAGCTTTGTGTTGAACTTTACGCGAGATCCATCAACGCGCACTTTTTGACGTTTTGGATCTACTCGAGTACCAAGTGTTGTAACCAATTCGTCGTCTACTTCAACACGCCCGTCAAGAATAATCTCTTCACACTTGCGTCTTGAACCAAATCCCGCTTCAGCAAGCAGCTTTTGCAGTCGAATGGCGTTGTTGTCATCTGAATGCGCCTGATTGGCGCGGGAATATGCGTTTGGCATCGTTCTCCCAACGTGACCTAAAGAATTACATACATACTTGCGCCAGAATTTACTTAAGAATACGCAGTATAAGCAATTCATTACTCATTAACTTACTAATTTATGTGGCAATTTATTAAATTTGCAATAAATCAAAAAACACCACGTCTTCCTATGTTACCGTATGGCATAGCCGTGATAGTATAGCCTAGGTTTCATTGTGTTGCAATCATTAACAAAGCGGCACAACTAAAATTAAGGAAAGTTATGATTAAAACTACAGATACACCGTGCAGCACAACTAAAACTGCTGCGCCACTTATTGTTCGTATTGGTACTGAATTTATTGCTACAGCTTTAGCGATGTTCGTTGTTTACACTTTTTATTCTCTTACTACTGTAATGTACGGAATCAATGTTTTAATGATTGCCGCCGGCACTGGTATCGCTTATGCTGCAGCGACATATATTGCATCTAAAGTTTCTGGAGGCCACCTTAACCCTGCAGTAACAGTTGCTTCGATGCTTACTGGACGCACTTCATACACTGCAGGATTATGCTACATTGTTGCCCAAGTTCTTGGTGCTATTGCAGCTGCAGGATTGTTTATTCTTATTATTCCTCAGCAGAATTCAAGCATTAATCCATCACAAGTTGGCCAAGGCTCAGGTTTTGACAAAAAGTATTGGTTTGTTTCAATAGTAAACGGATTCGAAAAGGCATCTCTTTCTGCACGTCAACTAAAAGAAATAAACTTGTCTTTCGGAATAGTATCTGCGTTATTAGTTGAAGTTATTGCTGTTATTTTGATTGTTGCCACTGCATTGCGCAGCACAGACCATGAAGGTAATACTAAATGCGGTTATGCAACACACATCGGTATTGCATACGCAGCTGGTGCTTTCATTACATATCAAATTACAGGAGCTGGTTTGAATCCTGCTCGTTCTACCGGCATTGCATTATTCGCAAACTCTCATGATTTGGAAGTTAAACCACTAAGTCAATTGTGGGTATTCTGGATTGCTCCAATTTTTGCTGCAGCGCTTGTTAGCCTAGTTTTGCTATTAACAAAGCTTCTTTCAAACTCAGCACAAAAACCTGCTGTATCAAATGAAACAAATCCTGCACCAATACAAAACTTTGCAGACACAAAAGCAGATGCTCCTGTAGCACCAGATATGAGCTATGAATACGTTCAAAACGTATCTGACAATAACGTTGCGAACAATCTTTAAGAATAAAATTATAGCAAAAATATAATTGAAGCGTATGTTATAAGCAAACCTATGCCGAGCGTAATACTGATGAAAGAATCAAAGCCAACTGAGCGAACTTTCCAAGGGCTACGCTGACGCATAATTAAGCGCATAACTCCTAGAAGTACAGCCGTCACAGAAATAACAACTGTGGCGGCTTTTACATATCCTATAAATGCCAATAATGCGCAAAGTCCAATAATAATTGCTACAATCCATTCAGCATAAGGTTTACCCTCACGTTTTTCCGACACGTACGGATGTTCCGTTTTAGTGCTTCTAGTCTGATGCTCACTATCTGTCATACTTGTATCATACCTGCTCCGCGATAAGAAAACATGAGTTGTTTTAGGCACTAACACAAAGATGCAGCGCTTGAAGCACACAAACGCTGCATCCATAATATTGATTAATTTATTTGTCTATGAATCTTAGCTAAAGCAATTTTAGTGGAAGAAGTGACGAGTACCGGTAGTGTACATCGTTACACCAGCTTTGCGCGCAGCTTCGAACACTTCTTCGTCGCGAATAGAGCCACCAGGCTGCACGATTGCGCGAACGCCAGCTTCAATCAAAATTTGCGGACCGTCAGCGAATGGGAAGAAAGCATCCGAAGCCGCAACAGCTCCACGAGCACGTTCAGCACCATCAGCCAAAGTATTCGCACGTTCAACAGCCAAATGGCACGAATCCACGCGATTAACCTGCCCCATACCAATGCCAACAGTAGCATTATCATGCGCAAGTAGAATTGCGTTAGACTTTACACAACGAAGCGAACGCCAGGCAAATTGCAAATCGCGCAAAGTATCAGCATCAGCAGGATCTCCAGAAACAAGCGTCCAGTTTTCAGGATTATCACCAACTGCATCAATCTTATCTGCAGACTGAACTAAAGCACCGCCGTCAATAGGATGAACTTGCAAACCTAAAACTGGCGGAGTTGCAACCTTCAAAATGCGGAGGTTCTTTTTTTTAGTGCGAAGCAATTCCAAAGCTTCAGGCTCATAGTCTGGAGCCACAATAACCTCTGTGAAAATTGGACGCACACTTTCTGCCATTTCTAAAGTGACTGTAGTATTTGAAGCAATCACACCACCGTAAGCACTTACAGGATCGCAAGCGTGAGCTTTCTTGTGAGCTTCAGCTGCATTAGTTCCAATAGCTAAACCGCATGGATTATTATGCTTGCAAACAGCAACTGCAATTTGTGGAGCAAAATCCCAAACCGCACGCCAAGCAGCATCCGCATCCACATAATTGTTGTAGCTCATAGGTTTTCCGCCAAGAAGCTCAGCTTGAGCTAAACCGCCCTTATGCAGAGGATCTAAATACAATCCTGCTTGCTGATGAGGGTTCTCGCCATATCGAAGCGTATGCTCTAAGCTCCAAGTGCGCGTGTAGTTTGCAGGAAGCTTTACAGATTCAGCATTTTTACTATCTTCTTCATCATTTGTGTTCAAACTTTCAGGCTTCTGCCATGCTTTACTTGTCCACTCAGATATAGAAGCATCGTAAGCTGCTGTATGAGCAAATGCTTTACCAGCCAAATATTCGCGCTCTTGCAAATTAAAGCCTTCACCTGAAACGATTCTATTAGCTAAAAGCTGGTAATCTGCAGGATCTGTAATAACGGCAACAGACTTATGATTCTTTGCTGCAGCACGAATCATAGAAGGTCCACCAATATCAATTTTTTCAATAATTGCGTCACTATCAGCACCGCTCATTACAGTGTCTACGAACGGATACAAATTAACTACTACAGCATCAAACGGCTTTATGTTTAGCTTTTCAAGTTGCTTTACATGATCAGCATTACTCATATCTGCAAGAATTCCAGCGTGAATATGCGGATCTAAAGTCTTCACCCTTCCATCAAGACTTTCTGGGAAACCAGTAACGTCAGAAACTTCAATAACATGAACGCCAAGTTCCGCCAATTTAGCAGCAGTAGAGCCGGTTGAAACTACTTCAGTATCAGCCTTTCTAAATGCTTCAGCTAATATTTCAAGTCCTTCTTTATGAAAAACTGAAACAAGAACTCTACGAATTTGCCTTTCACCTGTGGTTATCAGCACATTTGCGTTTGATTCTTTGCTCTGTGTCTGTTGCACGGCGGCCTTCCTTCCCAAAATAGTAGTGAGGAATTATTTTCTTTTAGCCTTCGATGAAACCGTCCTAGGAGCGGCTTTTTTCAAAGGCAAAGGTTGATTATTTTTATTACTAGCCTTATTTTCGATTAATTCTGCAAATTTTACAGGTTTATTCGACTTACTAGCAACAATAAGATTTAAGCAATATCTCGCACCACAAATAAGTAGAATACTAAAAATTGAAATAACCAATGCTACAGCAGAAGCGTATAGAGTAAGATGACCAACAGCTCTAGTACTTTCAATAATGTCAACTCCAATATAAGAAAGTCGACATTCCCCTAATGAACCATTTGCTATTGAAAAAACAACAGTCCACATAATTGTAATTAAAGCGGATACGCCAACACTATCAGTTGCAGCTTCTATAGCGTTCAACATAAAAGACTCACGCTCAGTTTTATCAATAATATTTTTTAGGCGCAAGCCACAGCCGCTTTTATGCAATAAAGCTACAAACATTACAATAAAGCATAAAGTTGGAACTATAGAGTAAAAAACAGTGCGATGCACAACGTCAATAACAGCATCAGGAAATATTCCAAAAACCGGAATAGGCGGCAAAGATTTACGTTGAGAAACTGTTAAAGTAAATTGTGCAACAGATCCAATATTAAATCCAGATCCACAAATCCAAGATAATGCCCAAATAGCAACATTAGGCAACCAAACTAAGCAAGCAATAGTTGTAAGAATACGCGAACCATTTTGCATGCCTAGTTTATTGAAATATGAATTAACATAACCAAAATTTGTACAAGCCCAAACCACAACAGTTATTAACGCAACAAACGCATATAAACCGAACAAAATTACCGCAGTTCGCTTAGTAATACGAATATTTTTTTGAATATACTCAGGACATATTTGCTTATAACGCTGCTTAGCAGATACAAACAGCGAGCTTCTTGGGAAAACCGCTATAAGTAACGAAATTAAATAAACACAAGAAGATTTACAAGCAACAATAAAAGTAGAATCAAGTAAAGTAACATGCGTATTTTGAGAAAGTATCGCATTAATAGCAGCCCAGACTACAAGCCCAGTAAAATATGCTATATTCCCACCTTTAATACGACGAATTAAGCATACAAGCGTTGAAATAAGTAGAAAAGTAAGGCCTAAAGGAATAATCGTAAGAATGCAATTTCCAAAAGTAAGACCCACGCCTTGAGCAAACATAAACACAGCCCAAGTCATAGACATTGCAGATTCAGAAAGATTACCTGTTCCTTCTTCGATAGAAACCACAAGAAGTGTGAGAGATAAGAAAAGACCTATCGTAAGAGAAAAAATAAAAATAACAATAACAGGAGTTATTACACCTTTAGACATGTTTATTAAGGATGACTTAAGCTTTTCAACCATGCCTTTTCCTTTCAATTCTTTTAGGTGCAAAACCAATATATTGTTTTAAATAGGATATTACTTTAATAATAAGCGATAATAATAAACTTTTAAGCTGGCATAGTAATTAAACTACTGCAAGGATAATCGCATAACTCACTCATTCCACTAATACCAGTAAGTTCAATAACAAAACTAAAACCTGCAACTATTCCTTGAGCGCGCTTGACAATATTTGCAGCAGCTTTTGCAGTGCCTCCAGTTGCAATAAGATCGTCAACAATAAGCACACGTTGACCTGGCTTAATAGCGTCGCTTTCAATTTCAATACTTGCCTGACCATACTCAAGCATGTATGACTCAGTAATAACTGGAGGAGGTAGCTTACCAGCTTTACGAATAGCAAGAAAACCTTTGCCTAACCGAGATGCCAACAATGGTCCAAAAAGAAAACCTCGAGCTTCAAGCCCAGCAATCAAATCAATTGAATCAGCTGGCACAGGCAAGGCATCAATTAAAGAATCAATAAGAATTCGCGAAGAGCGCGCATTTGAAAATATAGGAAGAAAATCACGGAATATAATACTAGGATTGGGGAATCCTGGAACGGTACGAATCAAAGAAGCAAGATAAGCGGCATCATCGTTGCTTACTGTTTTCAACGTTTTCACTGTAATATCCGTTGCTGTCATAATCCTAACGTTCTTTTCTTCACAAGACTTGTTATTGGAATATGGAAAGAATGTCACATATTCGCGTGATGCGTGAGACATGTGCTGACTCACACATCACGACTTAAGTATTAAATTATAAATTTATGAGATAAAAGTTATTACTTTTCAGATTCTGCAGATTCTGATACTGGCTCGTTATCTTCGCTTACAGATTTATTTGCATCATCTTGCTTAGCTTCTTCAGCTTGTGCAGCTTCTTCTGCTTCTTCATCGCTAATAAACGCTGGACGCACATACAATCTGTTCACAGCGCGGAAAGATACTCGCATCAAACTACCTTCTGAATCGATAACAATCTCTTCATATTGAGTATCTACGCTTACAATCTTGCCGATAATGCCGCCGATTGTAATAATTTCAGTACCTGGTTCCAAAGATTCATGGAAGGAACGCATTTCAGCTTGACGCTTCTTAGCATTGCGAGTCTGGAACATCATCATGCAAACCATTGCTACAACGAGAATAATAAGCATGCCATACTGCTGGAAAAATTGAGGCAAAGTAAACTCCTTAAGTATCCAACCCTAAGACGGTCGAAATGCCGTCCAAGTTAATTATTTTAAGCTAGCTCACTGACATTACTAGGCTCTTTAAAGCCCAAATGTTTCCAAGCTTTACTAGTTGCAACACGACCTTTAGGAGTGCGAATTAAGAATCCTTCACGCACTAAATATGGTTCACATACTGTTTCAACAGTTTCAGCTTCTTCACCAACCATTGCAGCTAGATTATTAAGACCAACCGGTCCACCGTTAAACTGACAAACCATAGCCTTCAAAACTGCAATATCAAGTCGATCAAGACCTTGTGTATCAATCTGGTATAAAGCTAACGCTTCAACAACAGCTTCATGATTTACTTCTGACAAATCATGCACAATAGCCCAATCTCTGACACGTCTCAACAAGCGATTCGCTATACGAGGAGTGCCACGAGAGCGTAACGATAGCTCTTTAGCAGCTTGATCTATAAGGCGAATTCCTAAGACTTTAGCAGATCGCTCAATAAGTTTTTCAAGCTCTTCGTGAGGATAAAAATCAAGGTGAGCAGTAAAACCAAAACGAGCGCGCAATGGAGAAGGCAACATTCCTTCCCTAGTGGTAGCTCCAACTACAGTAAAACGAGGAAGAGTTAGCGGTATTGATGAGGCACCAGGACCTTTACCGACCATAACGTCAACGCGAAAATCTTCCATAGCAATATAAAGCAACTCTTCTGCAGCACGAGGCAAACGATGGATTTCGTCAATAAACAACACCTCACCTGCGTCAAGCGCACTTAGTATAGAAGCTAAATCTCCAGCATGCTGGATGGCAGGACCTGAAGTAATTCGAATAGGAACTTGCAATTCATTAGCAACAATCATTGCTAATGTAGTTTTTCCCAATCCAGGAGGGCCAGCCAATAACATATGGTCAGGCGCAACATCACGCTTTTTAGCAGCATCTAAAAACAGTTGCAATTGCGCTTTTAAAACTGGTTGACCAATAAAACCTTCTAATGCGCGAGGACGAAGTTCCTCATCACTGAGTTGCTCATTTCCTAAAGGCGTTGAAGAAACCATGCGTAAGGATTCTTCAGCAACACCAGTATTTAGCGCAGAAGTATACTCTTCACTCACTTCAACTCCCCCAATACTAGATTCTTTACAAACATGATTACCTACCCCTATCAAGTGAAGCTAATGCCATTCGTAAAACATTAGGCAAATCTGCATCAGATATAGGAGTAGAAATATTATTATCTGCACAAACTTGCTCAACTGCTCTTTGAGCGTCAACTTGTCTCCAACCCAATGAAACAAGACCCTCTATTACGCATTGCACGCTAGAATCAACAATCTGCTTATTAGATTGAGTAGAATCATTAGAACTATCTGCCAGTATTGAAGAATCAAGAGAACCCTTCAATTCCAAAATAATCTTCTGCGCACCCTTTTTCCCTAAACCAGGAGCAGAAGAAAGAGAAGTTACATCTCCCTCAGAAATAGCTTGTAAAAGACGATCAACATTCAAAGTTGAAAGCATAGAAAGAGCAACTTTAGGACCAATTCCACTAACTTTTTGCACTTGCAAAAACATTCGTTTAGCAGCTTGAGTTGTAAAACCATAAAGAGTTAAAGCATCTTGCGAAACTTGAAGCGACGTATAAACGCGAGCTTCCTGGCCTTCATGCAAAGAAGACAAATCTTGAGAAGGCATATAAGTCTCATAGCCAACTCCAGAAACAACAATAAGAGCAGAACGAGCATCAATTGACGCAACTTGTCCAACAAGCATTCCAATCATAAACTCACTCCCACTTAACAAAAACTCATAGCTTAAAGCACATAAAGTCAAATACAATTATAATAGAACATCTGTTCTATTAATATCCTACATGCCTCGAACGACAGAAGAAGATTTACGCGCCTGAGCTTGAGCTAAAGCCCACTGTTTCTGCGCAGCAGTTAGATGCTGCTCGCGCTCGCCACCTTGTAAAGCACCAGAAGGACGAAGAGCATGACAAATAGCTTGAGCTAAAGCGTCGGCAGCATCAGCAGGAGTAGGCAAAACATTAAGTCCAAGTAGTCGCGCGACCATGCGCTCTACTTGAGGTTTTTGAGCTTTTCCGTTTCCAGCTACAGCAAGTTTAACTTCAGTAGGAGTGTGTAAAGCAACAGGAATATTGCGCTGAGCTGCAGCAAGCATTGCAATACCTGCAACCTGTGCAGTGCCAAGAACAGTATTTCGATTTTCTTGCGCAAAAACACGTTCAATAGACACAGTATCAGGCGAAAAACGCTCAATTTTTTCAACTAATCCATTATAAATCTTTAAAAGTCGCAAATCTTGCGAAAGATCAGGCTCAGACCTCAACACATCGACGTGAATAAAAGAAAGCCGACGCGAGACGCCGGCTTCAATCACGCCGACCCCGCAGCGAGTAAGCCCGGGGTCAACGCCCAAAATCATCATAGGAGACTATTCATCTTCCTCAAGCTGAGCCATAACTTCATCTGAAGCGGTCCAGTTGCTGTAAATATTCTGAACATCGTCCAAGTCATCGAGATTATCGATTAAGCGAGAAACCTTTTGAGCATCTTCGAAGCTCAATTCAACCTCATTATTTGGATGCATAATGATATCTGCAGAATCATAGTCGAAACCAGCTTCCTGCAAAGCCTTACGCACAGTTACCAAATCACTGGAATTGGTGTAAACAGAATAAACATCGCCATCATCAGCAACATCTTCAGCTCCAGCTTCAGCTGCAACTTCGAAAAGCTTATCGTAGTCAACACCTTCGGATGGAACTTCAATCAAACCTTTACGTTCGAAGTTGAAGCTCACGGAACCGCTTGTTGCCAAAGAACCGTTGCCCTTAGTAAGAGTTGAACGCACATCAGCAGCAGCACGATTACGGTTATCAGTAAGGCATTCAATAATCAATCCAACACCTGCAGGAGCGTAACCTTCGTAAACAATCTCTTCATAGTTTGCGCCGCCAGCTTCTTCACCAGAACCACGCTTTACAGCGCGCTTGATGTTGTCAGCAGGCATGGAAGCCTTTTTAGCTTTAACGATGGCATCGTACAGCGTAGGGTTACCATCAGGATCGCCACCACCCAAACGTGCAGCAATTTCAATGTTCTTAATAAGCTTGGCAAAAAGCTTGCCACGCTTTGCGTCGATAGCGGCCTTCTTGTGCTTTGTAGTCGCCCACTTGGAATGACCTGACATGATACTCCTAAAACGTACAGTTAATCAAACGAAACGATTTTATTGCGCTTTCGCGACAAATTTTATTTATCTTTTATATCAAGCCCATGCTTTACTTCAAAAATACGCTGGAAAACTGTAATAATACCGCCAATAGCAAGCAGAATCATAGCAAAACTTAACCAAAAAAGTTGATTTGTAAGACCAACAAGCCCCATAGCAACAAGAATCACAGCAACTCTATCTGCACGAGTTATTAAACCTTTTTTAGAATCTACATTTATTGACTGACCGCGAGCGCGAGTGTATGAAGTTACGAAAGCTGCCATAAGAGCAACCAAACAGCTTAATAATCCTACACACTTTATTGCATTGCCATTCAAAGTTGAAATCCAAGTGCACATATCTTTTTCGTGAGCTTCATACAAACAAATGCATACAGAGGAAAATAATGACCAGTCTGCAATGCGATCGAGAGTTGAGTCAAGAAATGCACCAAATTTTGTGCCGCCTGTTGTCAAAGCAGCAACAGAACCATCTAAACTGTCCGCAAGCACAAAAATAGTTAAAAATATAGTGCCAACAACAAACTGTTTAGTAAAAGCAGTAACAAAAGCAATAATAACTACAGCTATTGTTCCGACAATTGTTACACAGTTAGCACTTATGCCTAATCGGACTAGCAATTTTGCAATTGGAGAAATAGTGCGCTTAAACCCGCTGCGTAATGATTCCAACATTGAATGCAACCTTCCTAGCGTAATCAAGCAAATAAAACTTGGGTTCAATAAACAATCTCATATTAGTCAATCGGCTGTAATACACACAAAAGCCCACACAACGTTAAGAAGTGTGGACTTTTGCTTATTTCGTTTATTTATTGCAATTTAGTTTTCAAGCGAAACTGTGCTGCTTAAGTAACGTTATTTAAATTACATAACTTAAATAGCTTATGCTACTTAGTGTAGCGCTCGAAATCTTCTGCAGTATTGACCTGAACGCGCTGCTTAATGATGGACAAAATCCACTCTTTAGCTTGCGAAACAGGAACGCCATTCAATTGGCTGCCATCGCGGAAGCGGAAGCTCACAGCATTGTTGTTCACATCCTCTTCGCCAGCAATCAAAGTGAATGGCACCTTAGACTTAGAAGCGTTACGAATCTTCTTGCCGAAGCGATCGTCAGAGTTGTCCATTTCGCAACGAACCATATTCTCTTCCAAATCGCTAATCAATTTTTGCAAGTGTGGAGCGAACTCGTCTGCAACAGGAACGCCAGTTACCTGAACTGGAGCCAACCATGCTGGGAACGCGCCCGCGTAATGCTCGAGCAAAATAGCGAAGAAACGCTCAATAGAGCCAAAGAGTGCGCGGTGAATCATCACAGGACGCTGGTGGCTACCGTCAGCCGCAATGTACTCCAACTTAAAGCGCTCAGGCAAGTTGAAGTCGAGCTGAATAGTAGAAACCTGCCAAGTGCGACCGATTGCGTCTCGAGCTTGCACGGAAATCTTCGGGCCGTAGAATGCAGCTCCACCTGGATCGTCCACGAGTTCCAAACCAGACTCTTTAGCAACCTCTGCCAAAGTATTAGTTGCTTCTTCCCAAATCTCGTCGGAACCGACGAACTTATGCTCATCCTTAGTGGAAAGCTCCAAGTAGAAGTCGTTCAAACCGAAGTCTTTAAGAAGACCAAGCACAAAGTTAAGCAAGCTCTTCAACTCATCGCGCATCTGCTCGCGAGTGCAGTAAATGTGCGAATCATCCTGAGTCAATCCACGAACACGAGTTAAACCATGCACAACGCCAGACTTTTCGTAGCGATACACAGTACCAAACTCAAACAAGCGCAAAGGAAGCTCGCGATAAGAACGCTGGCGAGACTTGAAGATCAAGTTATGCATTGGGCAATTCATTGGCTTCAAGTAGTAGTCAGCACCTTGGCGAGTTACGTTACCATTTTCGTCGCGCTCTTCGTCAAGCTTCATTGGAGGATACATGCCATCCTTGTACCACTGCAAGTGGCCGGAAGTCTCATATAAGCCACCCTTAGTAATGTGCGGAGTTTGTACGAAGCTGTAGTGATGCTTTCTGTGCTGCTCGCGCGAATAATCTTCCATTGCGTTAATAATTGCAGCACCCTTTGGATGGAATACGGCTAAGCCTGGGCCAATCTCGTCTGGGAAGGAGAACAAATCCATCTCTTGACCAAGCTTGCGGTGATCGCGCTTAGCAGCTTCTTCCATGCGAGTTGTGTAAGCTTTAAGCTCTTCCTTGCTAGGCCAAGCAGTGCCGTAAATGCGCTGAAGCATAGGATTCTGCTCCGAGCCACGCCAGTAAGCTGCAGCCACACGCTCAAGCTTAAAAGCCTTAATGTAACGCGTGTTTGGAAGGTGAGGTCCGCGGCACAAATCGCTCCAAACCTTGTTTCCTTCGCGATCTACATTGTCGTACATGCTAAGCTCATGCTTGCTGATTTCGCCAGAGGCAGCAGGATCAAGAGCTGCTTCCTTATCCCCAATCAACTCCAACTTATAAGGTTGATTTGCTTCTTCTTCGCGCGCTTCGTCCTCTGTTACAACGCGACGACGGAAGCTTTGAGACTCTTTAATAATGTGCTGCATATGCTTTTCGATTTGCTTCAAATCGTCTGGCGTAAATGGAGTATCAACATCGAAATCGTAGTAAAAGCCGTCTTTAATTACAGGACCTACGCCCAACTTTGCGTCTGGTCGAATTTCTTGAACAGCTTGAGCCATCACGTGAGTAGCGGAATGACGCATGATTGCGATGCCATCTTCACTATCAAGGGCCACTGATTCCACGGTATCGCCGTCATGAAGAGACGTGTACAAATCACGCAACTCGCCATTTAAACGCACAGCAATAATATTCTTATCTTCCGCGAAAAGTTGGGCGCCAGTGAAGCTTGCATCCACCTCCTTGCGTTCCTCGTTTACGGTGATGGAGATGGTATTTTCAGCCATAATTGTCCTTTTCTATCGGGGTCTTGCGTTACTAATGTGCAGACCTGGACTTGTGTGACGTCGATAAACTTACGCGATTAAACAATCAACAAAACGCGCAAAAACGACGTCAATCGCGCGCATTTTTCACGCGCAATTCGTTGACATTCTAGGACAACAGAGCGACTTTTAAAACTCTTTTGCTAAATAGCGTTTTCGGCTACTTTTTCTCGCCTTGCATGCAATCTTGATGAAAAATCATTAATTTTTATAAAAATGCTTTCGCCAATCTTGACTATTAAGAAGAAAGCTCCAGCGCAAATAGCAATAGTGCCACCGGCAGAAAGCTTCAGTATTACAGCTAAAGCTAGTCCAATTAAAGCAATTGAAACAGCAGTAATTACGCATGCAAGTACGAATTTATTTATAGAAGCAATTCTTCCCTTTAATGCTGCAGCAGGAGCAGCAATAAGAGATACTGAAACAACTGTACCAACTGCTGGAATAATAACGGAAACAGTAATAATAATCAAAGCAAGAACCATGCCCTGTATAAAACCTGATCTTCCGCCTGCAGCACGGTAATTAATAGGGTCAAACGAGCAATGCACAAGATTAGCAGAATTAAAAATCCATAATCCCAAAACAAGCAAGAAAGCAACAGAGGCTGAAATTACGTCTGCAGGAGTGCAATTAAGCAATGATCCAGTTAAAAATCCCTCAATACGCAATGGCAATGGAGCAAACCACTTATTTAAAAAGTATCCACTAGCAAAGCCAACAGTTAAAGTAATACCAGCTGCAGCTTGCGAAGAAATGCCTTTAAGATGCGAAAGTGCATACATTACTAAAGAAAGTACAACACACGCAACAGCAGCACCGACAAAAAGCCCAAGCGACAAAATATTTTGATCTATTGTATAAGCAGAAGTTAAAACTACACCTAATACTGCTCCAGGAAAAGCAGCATGAGTAATAGATTCAGTAAAGAATATTCGCTGATTAAGAAGCGCGAGAGAGCCAACAAAACCACATAGAGCACCTACAACAATTGCTTCAACTATAGGTAGAGCAATAATTTGCCAAATACTTACCATCTATTCCCTACCTTTACAAGATTTTGCTAAAACATGCATATCGGTACCGCTTGTATGAGTTTTATGCGCAAAAACTATAGATGAAATGACTTGGAATAGCCAGCGTACAATAAGCACAACTACGAACATTGCACACATGCTTAATGCAATTGCAGCTTGAGGAGAAATAGGATGATCAAGCTCCAAATTCATAACGTACATACCAAGAACAACTCCAGCAATACCAACAAAGATACCAACTGCAACCATACGCCCAACTGTTCTAGACACTAAACGAGCACTAGCTCCTGGAATAATAAGGTACCCGATCACAAGAAGAACACCAACAGCTGAAGATGCAGAAACAACAACCGCAGCAATGCCAACGTTAAGAACAATATCGACAAAAAGAGTATGCACTCCCATTAATGGAGCACTTGCTCGATCGAAAGCAACAATAATCTGCTGTTTCCAAGTTGCCAAAAGCACAATAATTGCAAACAAGCAAATCCACATTGCTTGAGTCATTCGCTCATCAGTGACATCAAGCAGCCTACCAAACATCAATGCCTCGAGCTGACCTGACATATCACCTTTTTTTAGTGAAATTACTACACCAAGAGCAAAGAAAGTAGTTAAAACAGTTGCGATAATCGATTCATTTATGCGAGTTGAACGAGAAGCCCACACTAATGCAGCAACTAAAAATACTGAACAAATTGCAGCACCAGGAATAATTTGATCTATGCCACCGTATAAAGCGCCTACAACAATTCCAGGAAATATGCCATGCACAATAGCTTCCGCATTAAATTCAGCACATCTCAAGTTCACAAATACACCAACGATTCCGCTAGCTATAGATAGAACTATAAGTAAGCAGAACGGGCGAAAAATATAAGGAGCAGAAGCAATAAAATCAAAACCAGGAATTGGTTCCAGAACTTTTCTTAATGACTCAACTAATTGGGCAAGCATTGAAAATCAGCCTTCCGCAATTTCCGAAAAAGTAAGACCTGCAGAAGCAGCAGGCATGCTTCCACCATATGCACGAGTAATATTTTCTTTAGTCATTACTTCTTTAAGCGCGCCAAAAGCAATCTGCTTGCCAGCTAAAAGTAGCGCTTTTTCACAAATAGCATCTGCAATAACTAAATCGTGCGTAGATACAACAAAAGCAATACCTTCTTGCTTTGCTGATTTCATAATATTAAGAAGTTCTCGGCGATTCGGTTCATCAAGACCATTAAAAGGTTCGTCGAGCAAAATAAGCGTTGGCTTTGCAACAATCGCGCGCGCAAGAAGAATGCGCTGGCGCTGACCGCCAGAAAGGTCACCAAATCGCACATCTGCGCGATTGAATAAACCAACATGATTAAGAGCATCCTCAACAGCTTTTTTCTGATCTTTTTTAAGCAATCCAAGAAAACCTGTCTGTCTACTTAAGCCCATTGCAACAACTTGCCGTGCAGTAATCGGGAACGTTAAATCCAAATCAACCTGCTGTGGAACATATCCAATAGACAAAGCCTTAGGCATTTTCAGTTCACCGCGACTTACGCGCACGATACCAATAATAGCCTGCAAAAACGTTGTTTTCCCAGAACCATTTGGACCTATTAAAGCCAAAGCTTCCCCGGCTTGCACACTGCCATTAATACCAGTCACTACAGTTTTATAACCGTATGCCAGGTCGCAATTTTTCATTGCAAGGACGCTCTTATTCACTATATTTCCAGTCTTTTCAGTTTATTAATAAGTATTCGTAACAGTAACTTCTTGCTTTCGCTATTAAACTTTCGCTATTAAAGTTACTGTTACGATACTATTATTTTTACTGTTATTTATATGTTACTTCTTCAATGCAGTCTTAACTGAATCTGGAAGTTCAGGAACATTACCATTCCAAGCTTTCACCAATGTTTCAACATTGTGAACAATGGAACCGATGTAAGTTTCGCCTGCAGATCCGACTGGTCCAAGCGAATCTCCATAAAGTGCGTCGTCGCCAATAACAGCCTTTACTCCTGCTGCTGCAGCAACAGCCTTGATAGACTTGGAATTGTTAGAATTCTCAGCAAAAATCGCAACAGCTCCGGACTTCTTGACATCTTCTGCAGCTTTCTGAATATGATCTGCAGTAGCATCCTGCTGGCTGTTGAAATCAGAAAGTGCTGCACCAATGAACTTCACATTGTAGTCACGAGAGAAGTAACCGAATGCATCGTGAGAAGTGAAGAGAACACGATGCTTTTGTGGCACACTATTCAAAGCTTTAGTTGCCCAAGCATCCAAATCAGTCAAAGACTTAACGAACTTTTCAACATGCTCATCGAAAATAGATTTGCTCTTAGGAAGAGCTTTTCCGAGGAAATAACCAATATTCTTAACCTGAATCATCGTGTTCTTCGTGCTGGTCCAAATATGTGGATCGTACTGGAATTCAGGCTCCTTCTCGCCTTCTTCTGGAGGGAATGGCCACTTTTCAGCATGCACCTTAGCGATACCGCGATCAACCTTGTATGGAAGATCCTTTTCCTTAGCAGTCTCAGCCTTTGGATCCTTGATTTCGTCAGCAGTGAGAATACCGGAAGTTACACCCATAGTGCCCTTAAAACCGGTAGCTTTCACAGCTTGATCCAAGAAGTGCTCGAGATCTACACCAGAAACAAGCATCAAATCAGCCTTAGAAAGAGCTTTAGATTGAGCTGGAGTCATTTCATGCTCATGAGCAGAAGCGTTTGGCGCAAGCAAGCAGGTCAAATTAATTGTTGACTTTGCTTTGTCTTGAGGAGCTCCGATTACAGACTTCTTGCCCTGAGAATCAGTCTTATTGAGGCTCAATCCAGATTTTGCGTCAGCAGTTGAAGCGATTTGAGTTACGTAATCGCAAATTTGAGTTGTAGTTGCCACTACATTTACTTGATTGCCCTTCGCCTTATTTTCGGCATTTTTTGCGGAGCCGCAAGCACCCATAGAAGTTGCTAATAATGCAACCGCAGCTGCAGTTGCGAAAATTCGTGAAGTTTTCACACTCGTTCCTTTCGGGAATCTTTAACTGTTATTGCATGGGTTGATTGTGAGAGGTACTCATGAAAGCTATTCATGAAAAAAATAATCATTCGCAATAACGCTTATAGCATAAGAAAAATATACGTGACGGTCAATAAAAAATGTGAAAAAATATAATTATTTTTGCAAAAATGCGTTTCGTGAATTTTTCATCTGCTATAATGCAAAATTTCAAAAAAGACCATGCTGCTTTCTGCTTTATCTTGCATTAAAAAACGTTAATATACCAACGAAAAAATAAATGTGATTATAACATTTGGACAAATTTATTAATCAGGCATTTTTGTTTATTTTTTACGCAAAACTAGTAGCGACACGCCATAATATTCACGACACGCAGAATAACAAAAAAATTACAAATATTTTCAAAATGTTTACAAATTGTAACAATACATAAGTTTAGACAGTAATACACATGTTTAGCCAACTCTGCATGTGCTTAATGACGATTACACTTAATACTATGTTTGGCAATACAGATGGTATGAATTACATTGCAAAACCTGACAGTTCGCACACTGACGCTAAAAACTCTGCAAATAATGAAATATCAGTAGATATTCATCTTGCTTCCACACCATTGCGCACGCCTCATGCAAGCGATAATAAATATTCAAGAGGCGTTCTAGGCGTAATTACCGGTTCAAACGACTATCCCGGAGCAGCAGTGTTAAGCACAAGCGCTGCAATACATGCAAATATTGGAATGGTCCGTTATTCAGGTCCTCTTCGTGCACAAAATTTAGTATTGCAAGCATCCCCTGAAGTAGTAGCATACGAACAATTAAACGGAAAAATCGACGCAATAACAGTTGGATGCGGCATACCAGACGAAAGCCATTGCAACGACGAAACGGCTTTATCTCAAAGAAAATACATTGCTAGCATACTTGCAAAATACTCCAACGAAAACGACAACGACAACAAAAACGACAACGCTGAAACGCAATTAAATAACAATCTTCCGCCAATATGCGTAGATGCTGGAGCATTAGACTTACTACCAAAACAAGTTTGCGAAAAAGTAGTTCTCACACCTCACGCAGGAGAATTAAGCTCGCTTTTTACTAGATACGATTTAGAAGTAAGCGCACAACAAATAGCCAGCAACCCAACACACTACGCTCAAAAAGCAGCCGATCTTACTGGAGCAACTGTGTTAGTTAAAGGCGCAACAACAGCAGTTGCATCACCATCAAAATTGCACTCTCCTATTTATATTGCACAATACGCTCCATCCTGGCTAGCAACTGCAGGTTCAGGAGATGTTCTAGCAGGAATTTTAGGAGCATTGCTGGCTCAGCACGAAAAAGATAACGAAAACAACGCGAACAACAACGAGAAAAACAATGCGAACAACAAAAATTACGCACTTATTGCAGCGAGCGCAGCTGTGATTCATGGAGTTTGCGCAGTATTTGCGTCACGCAGTAGCGGAGGAAACAATTACACTCAACTAGTGCAAGACATAGTGAAATCAAAGCGTGCTTTAACTTTGGAACATCCAATTGTGGCAAGCGACATTATAAATGCATTACCGCATGTTCTTGGGATTCTTATTAATATAAAGTAGCGCGCGGAATAATATCAGCAGTGTACAAAATTAACGCATGAAACAAAATACGCGAATGTAAAATAACGTATGAAACAAAATAGAAGGAGTAGAAATAAATGACTAACGCACAAAATATTGAGATCCATGACGTCATGTTTGATTATTGCAGAGTTCTACTCGAATGGAATTGCCGAAACTGTTTGCAAAACCAGTTCCCGAATTTAGTTGATACTATTTGCCCTAATGGAAGCTTTGGAAAGAACGATTTAGCCGGGTTCTATGAATTTGAGGACCGCATGGATGGCGGCGAGCTTTTGAAAGATCTTATGCCTGAATACGAACGTCGCTTTGGAAGCGAACTTGCTGAAGCTTTCCGTTGGTATTGCGCTCATTATGACCAAGTTTTGACACGAATGATGCCTGGAATGGTTGATTTATTGCATGATTTACGTAAAGCTGGATACGGCGTATGGGGCTTAACAAATTGGTCTAAAGAAACTTTCCCACTTGCGTTACGCAAATTCCCAGAACTTTCTACTCTTTTGCAAGGAACCATTATTTCCGGTGTTGAGCATTTGCATAAGCCAGAACCGGAAATTTTTGAACTTGCTATAAGTAGATTTGGATTAAATCCGCAAACAACTGTTTTCTTCGACGATAAGCCAGCAAATATTGATGGAGCTCATAGAGTTGGCATGCATGGATTTGTTTTTACAACTGCAGAGCAAGCGCGTAAGGATTTAGCTTCAATAGGAGTAAATCTTTAATAATTGCTTAAATATTTAGCTTATACTACTAAGATTATATATAAAACTATGGTTATGTGGAACTATGGTTATGACAACTAAGAATTAGGTTATGCCTATACCTTTTGCTAGATTCGTTAGCGGCTCATTTATGTGATTTTTGATGATTATCGTAACTTTTAGCTCACGAAAGAAGCTCGTATGACTTTGCTACAACTGAAGTATATTGTAAAAATCGTTGACTGCGGTTCAATGAATGAAGCAGCACGAGCACTATATATTTCACAACCAGCATTGAGCTCTTCTGTAAAAGAGCTTGAAAGAGAACTTAACATTGAAATTTTCACTAGATCCACTCAAGGAATTGCATTAACAGCTGATGGAGCTGAGTTTTTGACGTACGCTCGACAAGTAATTGAGCAGGCGGATCTTCTTGAAGAACGATACAAAAGTACGAAGCCTCGCCCACAATTATGCAGCGTTGCAACACAACACTACATGTTTGCTGTTGAAGCATTCGTCGATATGATTCGCAGTATTCATTCTAACGAATACGAGTTTTCAATTCGCGAGACGCGCACAAAAAATATCATTAAGCAAGTAAGCGATATGCGCGCAGACCTTGGAATTCTTTATCTTTCTGACTACAACAAGGATGTAATCGGCAAGCTGCTTCGTGAAAAACATTTGGAATTCCACCCGCTTTTCCGAGCAAAATTGCATGTTTTTCTTTCTAGAAATAATCCGCTTGCAGTGCGAAAAAGCTTGAGCTTGGAAGATTTGAAACCGTATCCGTTTATTCAATACGAACAGGGAGAAGAAGGAAGTTTCTTCTTCGCAGAAGAAGCGGTTTGGCCTACTCGCCCACCGAAAAAGATCAACGTTTCTGACCGCGCTACCATTTTAAACTTTATTATTGGGTTGAATGGTTACACTGTTTGCACTGGAATAGATAACGGCGATTTAAACAATGAAAAAATTGTCACTATTCCGCTTGAATGTGATGACACTATGCTTGTTGG
The DNA here is from genome assembly GCF_049244195.1 of Gardnerella sp. DNF01189. Taxonomy (NCBI): domain Bacteria; kingdom Bacillati; phylum Actinomycetota; class Actinomycetes; order Bifidobacteriales; family Bifidobacteriaceae; genus Gardnerella; species Gardnerella sp. DNF01189. Next base: position 473,778 of record NZ_CP058385.1, read on the forward strand.
CTGGATTACCAACGAGCGCACGAAGCTTTCAAGAGCTTCACTCGCTTATCTTACGCAACTTAAATCTGTGCTTGTAAGACATGGTTACGCGCTTATAGATTCACGAAATTAGTTTATTAACTTACTCGCTTATTAACTTATTGCATGTTGAACTATTAAATGATTAGTTCGCAAAACAACAATCAAATAAGTTGAACTTGCAAAATAACACAAACTAAAAAATAACTCATAATACAAGTTGTCCACATTTCTTTAATCGAATTGACGCTCACTTTTTCCATTCATAAAATCGCTATTAATTTGTTGCAAAGAAAAAGGAGATGCGTGATGGGCATTATTAATGTAGCGGCAAAAATATTGGAAATTATGGGACCAATGACAACTATGAAGCTGCAGAAGCTTGTGTATTATTCTCAAGCGCACAGCTTAGCTACAACTGGATTGTCACTATTTCCGGAAGATTTTGAAGCTTGGACGAACGGTCCGGTTTCATTGGAACTATTTAACAGGCATCGAGGAAGATTCACAATTCGCAAAGAAGAACTACTGATTTCTCTTCCAGAAAGATGCGCAACTTTAGAATATGAGCAGGTCAAGATTATAGAGGAAGTGTGCGCAAAACTTGGAAATCTTACAGGAAATCAGCTCAGCGAAAGAACGCATAAAGAAGATCCGTGGATTCGCGCGAGAATCGGCATATCTGCAAATCAAGGCAGCGAGGAAATAATTTCCAAGAAGTCAATGCGAGATTATTATTTGAAACATCCGATTGCGTAGTAGCAAAATCCTTCTTGAAATAGCACTCGCTAAAAAGTACGTAATCGCAATAGACATAACAGGTAGAAAGTGCAACATACAAAAAGCAGAGAATACACAATGCACAAATTGTAACACACAAATAATTAAGGCGAGCACGTTGTTATTAGCAAGTGCCCACCTTAATCATTAAAAAACATTCTTATTTTATAAGTACATCTAAATCGCAGTGCCGTGCTCGTCAAGGCGCGGATTCTGCCTAGAATTACTAAAGCTAAAGAACAAGCCAAACACGCCTAATGCAAACAAAACGGAAACTACCACAACAAGCACAATAGGCTGGCTAGGAAGCCACATAATCACCAAGAAAGCAAGCGCGGAAAGCAAAATCACAGCCCAGGAAAACACTCCGACAACTTTACGAACAACATTCCAAGTATCATCGCCCAACTGAGATCGCTTAACATTGCGAGCCAGTCTCTCCTCCTCAGCTGTCACGTTAGAAGTTGGCTTCCAAGGACCAGTTCCCCTCTCTTGAAGTCTTCTAGAGCGTTCTTGTAAATTGTATTCGTCAATCATGCCTCCGCGAGCGCGACCTTTTGTTTCATCATATTGAGAAGGAATCCCCTTGCGGCTCTGCCTTTCCTTCGCGCGACGCTCTTTGCGGTTTGCCATGATTGTTCCTTTCTACATTGAATTTTCGTATATCAAGCATTTATGACACAATACGCACTATTTTAGCACGGTAAGGCCTTCTTCACACGCGTCGACAATTCTTTCTATTAATAAATCGTTGAGCAGCCTACCTTTGCGTGTTGCGATAATGCGATTTTCGTGCAACACTGCCAAATCTTCCTTACACACTTCGCGTAACACTTTTTGCAAATGCGAATCATCGAACACCTTATTAGTTTCGCGCATCTTTTCGCACAATTGCAAAATATTAAGACCTTCTTTAATGCGAAGCCCAAGCATTACTTCTTCAATAAGCGCATCTTCAGCATTTATACACTCGTAGTTTTGCCACGGCACATTTCCAAGATTTATAGCATGCGCCCATCGTTTTGGGTGCAAAATATCCCATGAGCGAAGGTTATAAAACTCGTTTGGATTAGCTAAAGAAGCACTATCATCCATGCTTTGTTTACTAATACGATTGGCAGCATTGTAGTGCGAATGTGCTCCAGGACCAATTCCAGCCCAATCAATATTTCGCCAGTAGCCAAGATTATGTTGAGATTCAAAACCCGGACGCGCCCAATTAGAAATCTCGTACCATTGTAATCCAGCAGAGTTAAAAAGTTCGTCTGCCAACTCGTATTTTTGAGCTTCATCATCGTCGTTTGGCGCTTGAATAGTGCCAGCAGCGATTTGACGACCCATTTTTGTGCGCGGCTCTACCGTTAGCGCATATGCAGAAATATGGTTAACACCTAGGCTTAAAGCCATTTCTACTGACTCTCGCCAATCGTCTAGACTCTCTCCCGGAGCGCCATAAATCAAGTCAACACTTGAACGCAAACCACATGCGTTTGCTGCTTTTACACCGCGAGTTACGTTTTCTGGAGTATGCGTGCGGTCAAGAGTTTTAAGAACATGCGGCACTGCTGATTGCATTCCGAAAGATATTCGCGTAAATCCGCCTTCTGCAAGCGTTTCAATATACTTTTCGTCTGCAGTATCCGGATTTGCTTCAGTAGTTATTTCCGCGTCTTTATTAAACCCCCACAAGTTGCGTATTTCTTGCAAAATTCGCACTAAATCTTGCGCTTTAAGAACTGTTGGAGTGCCTCCACCGAAGAAAACAGATTGCGCTTTAGGTTCGAAAATTCCGTGATATTCCTGCCATTTTTTTACAAGACGCATCTCTTGAATCGCAACATCCGCATAACCTTCGCGACTTGCACCTTCACCCAAATCGCGAGCAGTATACGTGTTAAAATCGCAATAACCGCAGCGGCGCAAGCAAAACGGCACGTGCACGTACACTTCAAAAGGCATACTTTCAGTTTGCATAGCTGATTTATTTAATTCAGCATCCAACTCTAAACTCATCCTTCAGACTTTTGCGCTGCGCGAATCTTATCTTTAGTATCGCGATCGTTTGCGCTCTCGTCTGTAGCCAAAGCCGCAACGAATGCTTCCTGCGGAACTTCAACATGTCCGAGCATCTTCATGCGCTTCTTACCAGCCTTCTGCTTTTCAAGAAGCTTACGTTTACGCGTAATATCGCCGCCGTAGCATTTAGCGAGCACGTCTTTTCGAAGAGCGCTAATAGTTTCACGAGCAATAATTCTAGAGCCAATTGCAGCCTGAATTGGAATTTCAAACTGCTGACGAGGAATAAGTCCACGAAGCTTCTTAGTCATCATAACGCCGTAAGAATAAGCCTTATCTCGGTGCACAATCGCACTAAAAGCGTCAACCTTATCTCCCTGAATAAGAATATCAACTTTCACTAAATCGGCAGCTTGCTCGCCATCTTCGTGGTAGTCAAGAGAAGCATAGCCTTTTGTGCGGCTTTTAAGCTGATCAAAGAAGTCAAAAACGATTTCTGCAAGAGGAATCCTGTAATGCATTTCCACGCGGTCTGCACTAATGTATTCCATTGTGCCCATTTCTCCGCGATGATCCTGGCACAAATCCATTACAGCACCAATAAATTCTTTCGGCGTAATAATATCTGCAGCAACCATTGGCTCAATAATGCGCTTAATCTTGCCTTCTGGAAACTCGCTAGGATTTGTTACGTGATGTTCTTTACCATCTTCGCTAGTGACGTCATAAGTTACGTTAGGAGCAGTGGAAATAAGATCCAAGCCAAACTCGCGGCTTAAGCGCTCTGAAACAATCTCCATGTGTAGAAGACCTAAGAATCCACAACGGAAACCAAAGCCCAACGCAACAGACGTTTCTGGCTCGTAAATAAGAGCTGCATCATTAAGTTTTAGCTTGTCGAGAGCATCTCGAAGATCTGGGAATTGAGCGTTATCAATTGGGAAAAGACCTGCGTAAACCATAGGTTTAGGGTCGCGGTAGCCATCCAAAGGCTCAGATGCAGGATTTACGGCGCTAGTAATAGTGTCGCCGACTTTAGATTGACTCACGTCTTTTGCGCCTGTAATTACGTAACCTACTTCCCCAGCTCCAAGCGCCTTTGTTGGAGTCATATCTGGGCTAATAACGCCGATTTCAATAGGATCGTGCGTCATGCCGATTCCCATCATATGCAATTTTTCGCGCGACTTAAGTTCGCCATCAACCATACGAATATAGGTGACAATTCCGCGATACGAATCATATACTGAATCAAAAATGAGCGCGCGAGCAGGAGAATCAGGATTTCCGCTTGGGGCTGGAACTTCCAGCACAATTTGATCAAGTAAGTCTTTAACACCTTCGCCGGTTTTACCAGAAACGCGCAACACGTCCTCCGGCTTGCAACCAATTAATCCAGCTATTTCTTCAGCATGCTTGTCTGGCTCTGCGCTTGGCAAGTCGATTTTGTTAAGCACAGGAATAATCGTCAAATTGTGGTCGATTGCCATATAAAGATTAGAAAGCGTTTGCGCTTCAATGCCCTGAGTTGCGTCAACAAGCAGCACCGCACCTTCGCATGCTGCCAGCGCGCGTGAAACCTCGTAAGTAAAATCGACGTGACCAGGAGTATCAATCATGCCAAGCGAATACTCTTTGCCTTCAAAAGTCCACGGCACTCGAACAGCCTGAGATTTAATAGTAATACCGCGCTCTTGCTCAATATCCATGCGATCCAAGAAACGGTCTCGCATTTCACGCTCTGGCACGATTCCTGAAAGTTGTAAAATGCGGTCAGCTACAGTAGACTTGCCGTGATCGATATGCGCAATAATGCAGAAATTGCGTATCAACGATTGATCCGTAAATCCTGGCTGGTTATGCGGTGTAATCAAGGCAAATATCTCCTTTTAAGAATGCGAATACATGAAAACATGCAAACATAAATCAAGCACTATAACTAATCAATATTAGCAAATCTACTACCTTAGCGTAAAGTGCAAAATACGAAAGTTATTTATTAAATAGCATATTCAATAAGTTTTTAATTAAACCAACAATAACAAATTAATTATATAAACTACTATATTTATCTAATAAGCATGATACACTTATCATTTGTATGTCCTTATATAGCAAACGTCGTTTGGAGTAACAGTGGCAAACATTAAGTCGCAGAAAAAGCGTGTTCTCACTAACGAGAAAGCACATAAGCGTAACGTAGCAGTAAAGTCTGCTTTGAAGACTGCTATTCGTGCTACTCGTGAAGCCATCACCGCTGGTGATAAGGCTGCAGCGCAGGCCGCTTTCGCAGTAGCCGCTAAGAAGCTTGACAAGGCTGCAGGTCGTGGCGTGATTCATAAGAATCAGGCTGCAAACCGCAAGTCTGGTCTTGCTGTAGCGATTAACGCTCTGTGAAGTTTGTGCAGGTAACTGCATAACACAGCATGTAAGGAAAATCCCCAGTACCAATCGGTGCTGGGGATTATTTATATCACTCTATCGGCAACGTAATTTAGACGATATACGCCAATACGAGTACCACTACGAGTATAACTGCCACGGCAGCAGCAAACACCACGTAATCCATCGGCTTCACATGGTGATGCTGCAACAATGCATGGCATACAAACGCTGCGATCAGCAAGATTACCCCTGAAATAGCATTGGCATACCAAGGTAAATGATTGATGCACGAGAAAACAACACTCGTCAGCCAAATGGTAGCAAACGAAGCAAGCCATGACCGATGCCCTGTTGTGGCATGCTTCTTCGAAATAGTTGCATCATCCATATTAACACCCCAATGCTGCTGTCAAAGTGCCACCTGCAGCGCTACAAGCTATATCAGCCGAAACACCAGCAATTGGTGACGCCAATCCAGAAATACCAAGTGATAATGGAGTACAAACTGTTGCATCCCATAAAACATTCCATCCCACACCAATCCATTTAGGAATACAATGATGTTTCTTTCCACCACGTTCTAAAGCTGTCTCTAAGGAAACAGTAGGAGCAATCCTATGAAGAACTTTGCTATAACCAAAATCAACATGCTGCCCGTCATGAACTGTTAAATTGATAGTTGCTATAGTATGATTTGTTGCATCTCTCCAAGTAGCTATATTATTCTTTACTACGATAGTATCACCAGCTAGCGTATGCACATTCAATCCTTGTCCAGATACTGGAACAATTGAACGTCGACCATCTGGAGAACGCAATCCTCTCATTTCAGACTTAAAATTCCCATATTGTGATGTTGATTGAACTGCAAAAGATGGAGTTGCAAACACCATACTTCCAAGTAATGATGCTGCAGCTATTAACAATGAACTAACTTTCTTCATCATAAGATGACCTCTCTAATATTGGCCTTATCAATTAGTGAGTAAGCGTATTCCAGTAAACAGCATGTTGGCCAAACATGTGGTGAGTGATTCACGTTGTTATGCTCACAAGGCGATAATATAATACTTGATTGATAGAAACGCCGTCATAATCAGGTAAGCGGCAAAAGTGTGTCTGTAAACGTGTTTATTCAGGCGTGTCGTTAGTGTAGTGTTCCTTTTCTAATTGATATATCTGGGTAGTAATCTGCCCTACATAAGTCAAAGCTTGTATCGAAACCCGAAGACCCAATTGATTGCTGGTCATCAATAATTTTCTTTGTTACACCATTGCAAAGCAATAACTTTACCCTTGCTTGCCGCGGTTAATAAACACCACCCGTATGGAAGGTATGTTCCATCGATTTGAACATAGTCATAAATTTCGCCTGTCTCGGGTAATTCTGGTTTAACATTCCAATACCATTCAATCCGATATCGCCATGTTCTATCAGAACCACTAGGACAGGCTTCACATTGAGTCTGGTTTCCCATAATCCAATGAATGAATTTATCAAATTGTGCTACATGTGTAATATCTTAACGTTTCCTTGTAAAAGACATTCCACATGCAGTACATCTCCAACGGATAGCACCTTTACGTGTTCTACCATTTCTCTTCATTGAATGAGAGCATATTGGGCAGCGTTTACTACTTAATCTAGGCATGTATTAAGCACATCGCACGCCTTATACCTCTATTTGTTTTCAATGTCAAGTAATACTAAATGTTAAGCTTTTTAGCTTAATGACAGCGAGCTTCCCTTGGTATTTCAACGAAAACTCGGGTTTTTAGACACACTTTTTTGCCGCTTACCCAATATTAACGATGACGACGATTATTAATACGACGAATACGAGGACGTCTAACCTTAATAGGTTCCGTGCGGTTCATTGCTCCAAATAAAGTTAAATCTAGTTTCACAGACAACAAACGCATTGCAACAACAAGAGCAACAATAAGGACATCAAGCAATATTTCAACAGTTAAACCAAAATAACCTGCATGCCTTGCTTTTACAACAAAAACGGTTAGTACACATCCCACTGAAGCAGGGAAAGCGTACCAATGCTTATCCCGCACAATAACAGGAACTTGGTTCAAAATCATGTCGCGAATCAAACCGCCTCCTAAAGCAGTTGCCATTCCTAAAAATACTGAAGCCATACCAGACATGTGGAAATCCAAGCCTTTTGCTGTGCCATTCACCGCAAACAAACCCAATGCCAAAGCATCAAGCGTAAGCATAAGCCAACGCCATTTATCAATCTCAGGGTGAGCAACAGCCACAATAACACCAGAAAGCAAACCTGTAATAACAAAACCACGATCAGCAATACCAACAGGCGGCAATGCTCCAAGCAACACATCACGAACAATACCGCCACCCAATGCAGTTATCCAAGACGTAGTAATAATCGCAAAAACATCATAATTCTTACGAATAGCCCACATGCCGCCAACCATGCCACAACATCCCATAGCAACATACTCAACTATAAGAAAAAAGATGTTATCCCCTAACGCACCTTCCAAAGCATTTCCCTTCAAATAAATTCACCAAAACACTGCGCGCATAACAAACAAACGCGTTGTACTCTATACGATATCTAAATATAGAGTACAACGCGCCATAAGCAACATTAGATTAGATAATATTAACTAACTTATATAAATCAGTCGCAAACTTTCCACATCCAGTTATGCTTATCTTCGACATCACCGAGTTGAATGCCAAGTAACTCATCGCGCAAAGCCTGAGTCAACTCACCAACACCACCATCGGCAACCTTAAGATCGAATTCATCGGACTTAAAGCGACCAATTGGCGTAATGATTGCAGCAGTACCGCAAGCAAAGACTTCAGTAACCTCGCCAGAACGAATGTCGTCAAGCAACCCTTGAAGAGGAATCATGGTTTCAACAACCTTATGTCCTGCTTCCTCAGCAAGCTGAATCAAAGAACGACGCGTAACGCCAGGAAGAATACTGCCAGTAAGAGATGGAGTTTCCAAATGGCCATCCTTGTGGAGTGCGAACATATTCATGCCACCAAGCTCTTCCAAATAAGTCTTAGTTGCAGCATCGACGAAGCACACCTGCTCGCAACCGTGCTCAATACCCTTGTATTCACCAAGCAAGGAAGCAGCGTAATTTCCACCGCACTTAGCAAAACCAGTACCACCAGGACCAGTACGGAACCACTGATCTTCAACCCAAATGCTAACAGGCTTCAAACCACCCTTGAAGTATGGGCCGGATGGAGAAGCGATAACACAGTATTCAACTTCGTGAGCTTCGCGCACACCGAGGAACGGCTCGGAAGCAAACATGAATGGACGCATGTAAAGCGTATACTCTCGACGGCTCGGAACCCATTGCTTATCTCGCTTTACCAAGGCTGCAACCGATCCAATAAAATCATCAATAGAGAGTTCCGGCAAATACAAACGCTTAGCAGAATTTTGGAAACGAGCAGCATTAATATCTGGGCGGAAAAGCCAAATAGAGCCGTCGGCGCGCTTATAAGCCTTCAAACCTTCAAAGCACTCCTGAGCATAGTGCAACACAGATGCACCTGGATCCATTTTCAATGGACCATAAGGCTCTACACGACGATCAGACCATCCTTCGCCTTTAGTCCAAGACATATGAACCATATTGTCGGAGAAAATCTGACCGAAAGCAGGCTTATCAATAAGTTCGTTGCGCTTTGCGTCCGAAACTGGATTATCATTCGGCAGAACTTCAAAGTTGCCAGCCAATTTGTTCAACAGAGTTGTATCGCTATGATCATAAGACTCATAAGCGTCAGAAAACTCTGGAGCTACTTCTAAATCAGCCATTATGTCTCTTTTCTATGTGGATTATTTCTACTTGCCTTTTACCGCAATTAACGTATAGAATAATACGATTCTTGTTTTTCGCAAAACTTACACGCCAAAATTTTTCAAAAAATATTTCAAGAAATACGCTTTAAACTAAAATTTATTTAGCAAATTCATTGATTTATACAAAAAGCCGCATAAGAACTGACTTATGCGGCTTAAAATTTTAAACTATTTTATAAGTTATAAGTGAATACGTTAACTTACTTTTCTTCTGCAGCAGGAGCAGCAGCTGGAGCGGCGGCAGCAGCATCTGCAGCAGGAGCAGCAGCTTCGGCTGTAGCAGCATCTTCAGGAACAGTGACGCTCACAACGGATTCTTCGCCATCCATATCGAGCTCAACACCCTCAGGAAGCTTGACATCCTTAGCAAACACCTTGATGCCGTCGGTCAAACCATCAACGTTAACAACCAAACGCTCTGGCAAGTTAGCAACGTCTGCGCGAACCTTGAGCTCCTGGACATCCACGAATGCAACTGCAGCACCCTTTGGAGTGCCTTCAACGAAGACTGGAACTTCAACGTCAATCTTTTCGCCAGCCTTAACTTCGTAGAAGTCAATGTGTTCTACAATGCGCTTAACAGGGTTACGCTGAACATCCTTAACAACTGCAATGCGAGATTCCTTGCCAAACTTAATAGTGAACAAAGCATTAGCGTGACGCAAAGCCAAAGTGGTTTCGCGCATTGGAAGAGTAACATGCACTGGTTCAGCACCGCCAGCATAAAGGCTTGCTGGAATCAGCTTAGCTACGCGCAAACGACGAGCAACACCCTTACCAAACTCAGTGCGCAATTCGCCTTCAAGAGTAATTTTTGTAGCCATATCGGTCTCCTTATGGTCTGGATAGTTTAGTTTGTTAATCCAGCTTCAGGCGCACCGACGCGCCGAAAACCATAAGAGGCTATCAGCCCAGTCGATAACGGAACTCTGCCACAAAGCTAGCGGCATATTCCCTCGCCAAAGCAACTTTGCTATTCTAACGACAGGCTACGACTTATGGCAAATACAAAATTATTACTAATCAAATCGAATATAACTGCTACTTGAGCATACGAACGATTATTATAGTTAATAGTATGCAAGTGCATAGCATGATACTATGATGTGCGCTTAATCCGCAAGCCGTTTGGCATAATGAAGGAGCAAATGTGTCCGTTTTTAATGCACTCCAACAGCAAGCGTTTAATCTTGCCCGTAAAGCATTGCGTATTGGCAGTAACTTCGCGCACCCAGTCAGCGATGACCGTGCAGGCGAACCAGACTACCTTAATACGGATCAAGAAAACACAAATACTTTACTTTCACAAAAGCAACGCCTTCCACACGTAGAAGAGTGGGGCGCGCAAATGCCAACAACGACGTTTATCGATCCGGAAACAGGCTTGCTGACCACAAAAACCGAAAGCGCAGCACCTCTTGACGAAGGCACAAGCATTTATGACTTATATGCAGATCGCGCAGCACGTATGGGTGACGATCCGCTTTACACTTATAAAGAAAACGATAAGTGGGTCACAAAAACAGCTAATCAGTTCCTTCAAGAAGTACGCGATGCTGCAAAAGGTTTGATGCACTACGGATTGCGCAAAGGCGACGCCGTTGCCCTTATGTGCAAAACATCATATGAGTGGGACGTCACCGACGCAGCAGTTATGGCTTGTGGTGGTGTTCTTGCAACTATTTATGACACGGATTCAGCTGAGCAAATTCGCAATATTGTGAATAATTCCGACTCGCGTTTCCTTATTGTTGAAACAACTGACATGCGAGATAAAGCTGATGGAGCTATTGAAGAATGTCCAAGCTTGGAACGCATTATTTGCATTGAAACAGGCGGTTTAGCAGAACTTCAAGCTTTCGGATACGCTGTTAGCGATGAGGAACTAGATGCTCGCATTGATTCTGTAAAGAAAACAGACTTGTGCTCTATTGTTTACACTTCTGGTTCCACAGCTGCACCTAAAGGCGTGGAAATGACTCACGAACACTATTGCACTACAGCGTTGAATTTGCCTGTTTACTTGCCAAATTTGCTTAGCGAAAAAGACGGTTCTGTGCTTTTGTTCCTTCCTCAAGCACACTCTTTTGCAAGAGCAATTAACTATATTGTTGTTGCAAGTACGTTGCGCATTTATATTGCTCAAGGTATTCCTACTTTGATTTCTGATTTGCAAGTTGCAAAACCTACGGTTATGATCGTTGTCCCTCGAGTTCTTGAGAAGGTTTATAACGCAGCTTCGCAGAAGGCTGGTCACGGTGCTAAAGGCTTGGCTTTCCAGGGTGCTGTTGTGACGGCTCAACAGTATATGAAGGAAGTTCAGGAATTTGGTGATGCTAAAGCTCTTACTAAAGCTCGCCGCACTGCTTACGATCCGCTTGTTTATCGTCCACTTCGTCAAGCTCTTGGCGGTCGCGCACGCTGGATTGTTGCAGGTGGAGCTCCTCTAGATCCTGAATTGCTTTCATTCTTCCGCGGAGCAGGAGTTCCTGTCTACGAAGGTTATGGTCTTACAGAAACTACTGCACCATGCGCGTTTACTCCTATTGGAGTTCCATTCCGAGAAGGTTCTGTTGGCATCGCATTCCCAGCTTTTACTTTGCGAATCGCATCCGACGGCGAAGTTCAAATTAAAGGCACTTGCGTATTCCATAAGTATCACAAAAACGATGAAGCAACAGAAACTTCATTTACTAAAGACGGATGGTATGCAACAGGCGATTTGGGACGAATTGACGACGATGGCATGCTTTATATTACCGGACGTAAGAAGGATTTGATCATTACTGCTGGCGGTAAGAATGTTGCTCCTGGACCTATTGAAGAGATGATTAAGAGATGCGAACTTGTGTCTCAAGCTCTCGTTCTTGGAGATAAGCGTCCGTTTATTTCTGCACTTGTTACTTTAGACGAAGAAACTTTACGAAATTGGCTTAAACTCAAGGGTCTTGACGCCACTATGAGCATGGAAGAGGCTGCTAATAATGCTGTCGTTCGTGCTGAAGTGCAAAAATTTATAGATCTTGCCAACGAAGGCGTGTCACGCGCAGAATCTGTGCGAAAGTTCATTATTTTGCCAGAAGAGTTTACGCAAGAAAACGGCTTAATGACTGCGTCTATGAAGATTATTCGTCCACGAGTTATTAAGCGCTACACTACTTTACTTAATACACAAATGTATACGACGCGCAAAAAGTAGTTTGTTTAAATTAACTTAACTAAGTGCATATCGCAAAACCGCGGCTTAACTTGTTTTATTCAACTTGCTCGCCGCGGCTTTGCATTAATTTACGACAATTTTGTGCAAACACATTAGGCTTAAGGCACAATAAAATTAAGTAATTGTCCAATAATATCGAAATAAGCAAAATATGCTCTACTAGAACCCTAAACGCTCAAGCTTCTTAGGGTCGCTCTGCCATCCTTTTGCAACTTTCACATGCAATTCAAGCACAGCTTTTGTTCCAGTAATACGATTTACCGCCGTGCGCAAACGCTTCTTTACGCGCACTAAATGCTCCGCACGATGACCAATAATAATCGGCTTTTGAGAATCACGCTCAACATAAACAGATACAAGCACATGCGCTTTATTGTCATCATATTGAGTATCTTCGCCATCCCCCGGATACACAATATCGTCAACTACAACAGCTAAAGAATGAGGCAACTCGTCGTCCAACTCTTCCAAAAATGCGCCGCGAATAAGCTCCGAAATCATGCTTTCTGGGCTTTCCTCACTAAGCTGATCCGCCGGATACATTTGCGGACCTTCCGGCAAGTTCTGAATCAAAACATTCTTAACTTCGTCAACATTGTCGCGTTCCAACGCACTCACAGGCACAATATCCGTAAAATCGGCAAACTGCTGAATTTGAAGCAAATGCGCAACTAACTCGCTGCGGCTAAGCGTATCGATTTTCGTAACAATACCGATAAGCGGAACTTTCCAAGTCCAATTGCCCTTCTCATCTTTTTTAGCAAAATCAGAACGAAGTCGACTCAGAATTCGCCTATCCCCAGGACCAATCTCCTGGTCTGCTGGAAGCAAAAATGCAATCGCGTCAACATCTGAAAGTGACTCGTCAACAATATCGTTCAAACGCTGACCAAGAAGCGTACGAGGACGGTGAATACCAGGAGTATCAACCAACACCATTTGTGCATTATCGGTAGTAACAATCCCTCGAATAGCTTTACGCGTAGTTTCCGGACGAGACGACGCAATAGCAATTTGCGTACCAATAAGAGCATTCATAAGCGTAGACTTACCAACGTTTGGTCTACCAACTACAGCTACGAAACCGGAACGATAACCGTGAAAATCAGGAGTAGAAATCGTTGCGCGAGTTGAAGCGTCTAGATTTGCAAACATCTCGTCGTCAAAGTCATCAGTGTCATCGAAGTCATCAGTATCGTCAAAGTTGTTAATATTATTCACGTTATTCTTACCGTCCAGTTCTTTATTTCAGCATATTCGTTTGTTTCATAGTACTAGCTTGCTTCAAAGCATTGGTTTGTTTGCTTTCAGCAGATTTTTCGGAAGAGCTAATGTCATTTTGATTATCCTTAGACTCTTCCAAAACTTGCGCATCTCGTTCTACTAAAATAGTAGATACTTTCTTTCGCCTACCAGCTGAATCTACAGCAGTTAATTTTAGTCCTCTTGTAACAGCACTGGAACCAACAATCGGCACATTGCCAATCAACTTCGTAAGCAAACCAAACACAGTATCCACATCGTCTTCGTCAATATGAACTTCAAAAATATCTTCCAAATCTGCGATTGACGTTCGAGCAGGCATCTTCCACACGCCGTCACGTATTTCTTCCGGATCTGCATGCTGAGTGCGATCGTGCTCATCTTCCAACTCGCCAACAATTTGCTCAATAGCATCCTCAATAGTAACCAAGCCTGCAATACCGCCGTATTCGTCAACCACTACTGCCACATGCTGGCGAATTCGTTGCATTTCATGGAATAAATCGTCAACCGGCTTCGACTCAGGAACAAGCATAGGGTCTCGGCTAATTGTTTCAATTGCTCTAGAAGATGCTGCAGGATTAAACACAGTAGCGCGTACAGCATCCTTCAAATAAGCAACGCCTACTAAATCATCTACAGAATCTCCAATGACGGGAACTCGAGAAAATCCTGAACGAGAGCATAATTTAAGGAAATTTTCCAGCGTTTCGTCACTTTTTACGCAAATCATATCAGTTCTAGGCACCATTATTTCGCGAGTCAAAGTATCTGAAAGCGTGAGCACATTGCGCATCATTTCAGAAACTTCCGGATCGAAATCATTCGCTTCAACAAGTCGGTCAATACTCGCCTTTGCTTGATCCAGCTGAATATCTTCCAAAGCTTCATCATCTGAAAGATCAACATGCTTTTTCCTAGAAGTGACGTCAACATCGCTAGCAATATGCACTAAAGGATTAATCGCAATAGCAATAGACACAATGCGAGAAAGCCGTATCAACTTTGCTACAGGTTGAGCCGCACCAACCGAACGTGGACGAACAAGAATAGAAATCACAGCTACAACTACTGAAACAACAACACCAATAATAAGAGTTACCCATAAAGGCGAGCCGAAAAATGCAGCTAAAGAAGCAAACAAAACTCCATCTAAAACGTTACATAGCACACGCACAAAAGCACATGCTCCAGAAGTTGTATAACGGTCAGCAATCAGTTTTTTTACACGATGGATTCTAGCAATTCGACGCATACGCACTATGGCACTAGTTTCATCATCATGCATTTGCGCTTCAATCATAAGATTATTTAAGCTTGCACGAGTAACTCTAGGCAATGCCCCTTCTGCAGCAGCCATAGCAAGCGAAAGCCATACAAGCAGCATTGCCAGCATAAGCAATGCGGCTAAACCAATCCAGACATGCAACGGCAATTGCGGAACTGATATGCTAGAAAATATTCGTTTAATATATTCCATAATTATGCTCTTAATGCGCTTTAATGCTGTTTTTTATTTTTATTTTTGACGCTACTCGCTTCATGCTCAGCATCGTAACGCTCAAGCTCGTTTACTGCACCTTCTGGCAAAGTTGCATCATACAATTCTCCAGATCGAGCAGCGAAAAAAGTAAGCATTAGTTGACGTTGCAAACCAAACATTTGCTTTTCTTCTTCCGGAGTAGTGTGATCGTAGCCAAGCAAATGCAAAATACCGTGAATAGTTAGCAACAACATTTCTTCCATAGTACTATGCCCAGCTGCGAGCGCCTGCTGTTGAGCAACCCACGGGCAAATCACCAAGTCTCCAAGCATTCCTTCAGAAACTTTTTCATCGCTTCCAGGAGTAAGTTCGTCCATTGGGAAACTCATAACATCCGTTGGGCCTTCTAGGTTCATCCAACGTTCATGCAAACAGGCAATTGGCTCTGGATCAACAAAAGTAATTGATAAATCCGAATGCGTACTTACTTTCATTTGTTGAAGAACCCACATTCCAAGATCTGAGAAGATTTTAGCGTCAATATTCCACACTGTTTCATTCATGACTTCAATGCTCATGATTTATCCGTTATTCCTCTCAGTAGATTCTTTAGTACGTTCACGTTTTTTACGCTCAAGCATTGCATCGTAATTTTCGTATGCTTCCACAATACGACCAACCAAAGCATGACGCACAACGTCTTCTGCTTGCAAATGCACAAAAGCAATATCTTTAACTTCGCCCAAAATCTTCTCGATAGAAACAAGACCAGAACGTACAACTGCTAAATCAACCTGCGTGCTATCTCCTGTAATCACCATGGTTGTATTAAAACCAAGTCGAGTCAGGAACATTTTTAATTGCTGAACAGTCGCATTTTGCGCTTCATCAAGAATAACAAAAGCATCGTTTAATGTGCGCCCTCGCATATAAGCAAGAGGAGCAACTTCAACAACATTCTCGTCAAGATAGCGTTTTAGTTGTGCAGATCCAAGCATATCAGAAAGTGCATCATAGAGTGGACGCAAATATGGATCAACCTTATCGTTTAAAGTACCAGGCAAGAATCCTAAGTTTTCGCCAGCTTCAACAGCAGGACGAGTAAGAACAATTCTGCGGACTCTTCCATCTTCCAATGCACGAACAGCTTTAGCAACTGCTAAATACGTTTTTCCAGTGCCAGCAGGACCAATCCCAAACGTTACAATATTGCAATCCATTGCTTGCACGTACGCTGTTTGTCCAGCAGTTTTTGCGCGAACAGGATTTCCTCCAGCAAACGTAATCACGCCTTTACTCATTCGAGCTCTTCTACTCATAGCACGGCGATGCGCTTCTTCACTAGAAGGCAACAGCTCACTTGAATCTCTTGAAAACTCATTTTCAGTGCGCGAAACAGAATTATTAATTACATACGACGAAGAAGTAATACTATTCCCAAGCACTCCACCATCATGACCGATACGGTTTATACGCACATTGTGTTCACCGTTATGCAAAATATCACGCTCAAGCATGCGTCTTACTTCGTACGCATCCATAGGTTGTTCGTAAGCCGCATCAATCATGCGTCTAAACGCATACTCAGCTTTAGCTGCATCTTCATCTGCTCTAGCTGAACGAGCAACAATTTGAACATCTTTGCCTCGCACAGTAATATCTGCTTCTGGAAAAGCATGTTCTACTTCACGCAAACCAGCATCTGCAGCACCTAAAACTGCAACCGAGCTTAATTCGCTAGGAATTTGCACAAAACGCGTAGTACTTTTCGTCACGGTTTACAAGCTACCTTCTACAAGTTTTTCGCCAGTCAATACATGAGCATGAACATGAAACACTGTTTGACCAGCATCAATACCAGTATTAAATACGAGTCGATAATCACCGTTGAATTCATCATCAGCAATTTTTTGCGCAACACCAGCAATATGAGCCAAAGTTTCAGGAGCCTTACTAGCAAGCTCAGCAACATTCTTATAGTGATTGCGCGGCACAATCAGCACATGCACTTTTGCTTGCGGATTAATATCTTTAAAAGCAACTACCGAATCGTCTTCATAAACTCTGCTGCTCGGTATTTCTCCAGCAACAATTTTACAAAAAATGCAATCAGCATCAGTATTGTAAGTGATACCACTCATGGTTTCTCCCCTATTTGTTACTAAATGAAATCAATGCCTTAAGCTAAAAAGCAATCGACATGCTTCTTACTATTTTACACAATTATGAGCACTTTTAGATACGATTTATGCGATTATTCGTAACGTCCTAAAGCGCGCGAAAGAAGAGAAAGAGCTACAGGGCCTGCAGTAGATGCACGAAGAATATTACTGCCTAAAACGCAGCTTTTAGCACCAGCATCAATAAACATTGACACTTCATCGTCACTAATACCGCCTTCTGGCCCAACCAAAACGTAAACAGTGCGCTCTTTACCATCCTCCAAACAGCGCTCGCTAAGAGTATTTACTGCTTGTTCTATTTGATTCCAGCAATCAGTTGCGTCTTGATGCAATACAATTACGAGATTTCCGTAAACGCACGCACGCCTACATATTGCCACTATTTGCTTGCTTGAAACACATTCTTGAAGTTCAGGCATCCATGCGCGACGAGATTGCTCTGTAGCAGACTGTAAAACTTGGCTCCAACGCTTATCTGTGCGACCAGGTTTCCACTTTGCAATTGAACGATCCGCACACCAAGGGATTACTTCATCCACGCCAATTTGCGTAGCCATATCAATTGCTTGCTCATCGTGCCCTGTTTTTGCCAAAGCTTGAACAAGCGCAAGTCTAGTCATGCGAGGAGCTTCCCTAGTAAATGCTTCTACACAAACCAAGCCGTTTTCTACATCCGTCACCTTTGCGTGAATGCGCAAGCCTTTGCCGTCAGAAAGTTGCAAAGCATCGCCTTCTGATAACCGCATGGCGGATATAGCGTGACGTTTTACTTGAGATGGAAGCGCAATCGTCCACCCTTCTTCGATTCCTTCTGCAAGCACAGGAGCATTATCGTGATCAGTATCAAGCAAAAATAAAGCGTCAGTCATAGTTCAAGCCTAACGTGAGGATGCGCCAAGTACTAAAAAATGTTTCTGTGCAAGTATTGTGGCAAACTAGAACAGTACGTATTGGAGGTTTGCAATGAGTAATGAGCTTGGTGATAACACTGCGCTTGTTACTTTGCGTATTTCACGTTTTACTCCATTTGATAAATCTGAAGATAATTCAAACAGTAAACAGACGGAGCACAAGCGCAGAGAAAGTCCTTTTGCGCGCAGGAAGCGCAGTAATCCTTTCGCAAAACTAGATTCTTCAGAAAATAACATAAACAATTCTTCAGAATCTAGTGAATCCAGAATATCTAGTGAATCCAGTGAATCTTCCGAATCTTACGAATCTTCTCCAAAACGAATTCAAGGTAAGCATTGGGTTCAAGATTACAGTTTACGCGTTCATTCTACTGACACTATTCTTGACTGTTTACTAGCTATTAAACGCACAATCGACCCAACTTTAGCTTTCCGCTACTCATGCGGTCACGGCGTTTGCGGTTCTGACGCTGCAAACGTAAATGGCATGCCAACCTTACTATGCAGTGCAACTATTGGCGCAAACGCACGTCCTGAAAGCACAGATAGCGTGCAATCTCGAGGCTTTAGAAAAACTGGCACTACAAGCAGCTCCTCACAGCCGGCAAAATCGCCAACTTTAAAGCAAAAATCTAAAGAAACTACCACTTTGCAAAATGGCACTTTTGGTATTATTGAGCTTGCTCCACTTTCAGGATTTGCAGTTCAGCGAGATCTTATTTGCGATATTTCGCCTATGATTTCGCAAATAAAACGCTTAGAACCTTATTTGCAAGCATCTAACGTTTCTACGAGAAATACTGAAGGGAAACTCCAGCTTATTGAGTTTTTGCAACATCCTGAGGAACTTAAAAAATTTGAGCTTTTGAGCAATTGCATTATGTGCGGTGCTTGCGAAGGAATTTGCCCAATTTATGCAGGCGGAGAAGCCTTTATTGGGCCTGCAGCATTGGTTAACGCGGCTCGTTTTATTTACGATTCCAGAGACAACGCAACAGAGCATCGTCTTGATCTAATAGACAGCAGTGACGGTATTAGCGCATGCCAGTCAGTTAGAGCATGTTCAAGACAATGCCCTCGCGGAATTGATATTGGCGAAGAAATTTGGCAGCTTACAACGCTTGTAAACGAGCGCAAAAACTCTTAGATTATTCAATTCCAGATGCTATGCGCACCGCCTCTATTGGGTCGTCTGTAACAGCAAACAAGTGCGGATCGAGCGAAGAAATAAAACCTCGTTGAGTTACTGTAGACTTCAGCCAGTCAATCAAACCATTCCAGTACGAAGTACCGAAAAGAACAACAGGCACGCGCGCAACCTTATGCGTTTGCACTAAAGTCAAAGCTTCAAACATTTCATCCATTGTGCCAAAACCGCCAGGGCACACAATAATTCCAGAAGAATACTTCATAAACATTGTTTTACGCACGAAAAAATACCGAAATTGCATGCCAAGATTAATCCATTTATTCAAACCCTGCTCATGAGGAAGCTCAATCCCCAATCCTACAGACGTACCACCAGCTTCTGCAGCTCCACGGTTTGCAGCTTCCATAATTCCAGGACCGCCACCTGTAATAACAGCAAAACCACGTTTTGCAAGCTCTGAGCCCATAGTGCGCGCTAAAGAATACTCGGGATCGTTTTCTTTTATTCGAGCAGAACCAAAAATACTAACAGCTTTACCTAACGATGCAAGCGCGTCAAAACCATCAACAAACTCAGCTTGAATACGAAGCGCACGCCACGGATCCGCACTACGCCAATCCCATCTTTTATCTACTTCTACACCAACTCCAGAAACAAGCTGCTGATTGTTATCGTTACGAAGAAGCGTCTCTGTAGTGCTCTCCTTAGGAATCATAGAACCGCGCATCACAACAGAACCACGATGATACGTGTTATTCCAAGGTGGAACATCTACTGAAAAATCTTCTTTACTATTAAACATGATTTCTCCATTAGAAACTTACTTGCAAAGATGTTAAGAATATAATTGAAATTAGTCTTCAACTTCATCTAATTCTTCTTCCATATGCTTTGATTGCATAGAAAGTAAGAATCCAGAAACTCCTGCAGCAATAATAGAAGCAACAAGAACTCCAAAACGTGCTTCAGCAGACAAATCTGCGTCAGAATACGCAAGAGAAGCAATAAGAAGAGAAACAGTGAAACCAATTCCACACGCACATGCTGTAGGCATTAAGTCTACTACTCGAAGACCATCAGGAACTTTCAAGCCCAGAACACGCTTTGATATCCAAGCAGTTACCATAATTCCAACAGGTTTACCAACAACAAGAGCAATAGTGATGGCAATCAAAATTGGCGAGAAGAACAACTCCCAAGTCAATGTTTCAAAATGCACTCCTGTAGCGAAAAGAGCGAAAATTGGAAGAGCCAATAACGCAGAAACAGGCTGAATTTTTTCACGATAGCGTTCAGCCCGAAGCGTTTGTTCACCATGAACTAAATGCGCCGGAGTTAGCAAACCCACCATTACTCCAGCTAAAGTTGGATGCACACCAGCTTCATACATCATAATCCATGCCATAATTCCTACTATTACAACCAACGGCCACGGAACACGCTTTAAACGCACTAAAGTAGTCCAAACCAAACCACAAGCAACTACTCCAGCAAACCAATACCATGCGTTAAGAGACGAGAAGAACACAGCAATAAGTGCTATTCCAAGCAAATCGTCTACTGTAGCAAGAGTCATAAGAAATGCGCGCAAAGCATGTGGCAAAGTTTTTGCAAATAAAGCAAGAACAGCAAGAGAGAAAGCTATATCCGTTGCCGTAGGTATTGCCCACCCGTCACGAACCATATCAAGCGAAGGTAAAGCGCCAGAAGTAAGACGCATAATCTCCTGCCCGGCATGCAATTCAGAAAATACAGTTACCGTAGCAACAAACAGTAAAGGAGGTACAATCATTCCACCAACAGCACAAATCATTGGCATTGCAGCTGCACGAGGATCAGAAAGCGAACCAGCAATAAGTTCGTGTTTTAAATCTAAGCCAACTGACAGGAAGAAAATAGTAAGCACGCCGTCTTGCACCCAATGACCAATTGACATATGTATATTCGTCCACGGAATGCCTACATGAGTATGCGATATGGCTTCAAATATTGGCGCTGTTAAAGGAATGTTTGCAAGCAATAAGCCAGTAAGAGCAAAACCAAGCATAATTAATCCAGAAATTCGCTCATTATTTGCAATATTGCAAGCTATTCTCCAACTGCGTCGTATCATATTGTAAATATTTCCTCCACTAAATGCATTTATAGCATTTATAGCGTTTATAACGTTTTATAGTGCAAAATATGTGATTCGCACTTTCAAGTATAACTGAGAGGCATAAACCGAGCTAGTTGCATACGAATAAAAAAACGCGGAGCAAAAGCTTCGCGTTTTGTTTGTGCGCCAGACAGGATTCGAACCTGCAACCTTCTGATCCGTAGTCAGATGCTCTAATCCGTTGGGCTACTGGCGCATGTTTCCAGCCTCAAGAACCATGTCCTTGTTTCCGGCAACTTGACTAATATACAACCATCTGCACTAAAACACAAACCCCGGCGTGTCGACCGGGGTTTGTTGTTAAAAATACTGATATTGATAAATATCCGCTAAGTTGTAAAGATTGAATTATGCTCTACGCTCAAGCACTTCGTCAACCATTCCATAAGCTTTGGCTTCTGAAGCAGTCAAAATAGTATCAACTTCAATATCTTTACGAATACGCTCAATATCTTGACCAGTATGTTTTGCAAGCGTTGATTCTAACCAAGAACGCAAACGCAACATTTCCTTAGCCTGAAGCTCAATTTCAGTAGCTTTACCAAAATCTTGGCCCATTGCAGGCTGATGAATAAGCACACGCGCATTTGGTAAAATCATGCGCTTACCAGCAGCTCCAGCAGCAAGAATAATAGCAGCAGCAGAAGCAGCCTGACCCAAGCAAACAGTTTGAACATCTGGATTAATGTACTGCATGGTGTCATAAATCGCAGTCATAGCAGTCATCGAACCACCAGGTGAATTAATGTACATCATCACATCGCGATCAGAATCCATGCTCTCTAAAACAAGCAACTGAGCCATAATGTCATCAGCAGAAGTGTCATCTACTTGCACACCCATGAAAATAATGCGATCTTCAAACAACTTAGTGTAAGGATCCTGAGTTTTCATGCCGTATGGAGTTTGCTCGCCAAACTGAGGCAATACGTAACGATTAGTAATGCGCTGAGCAGAAGTAACACCGCCAAAACCAGCTAAACGCTCGGCACGCGCAACAAACTTTGCTTCTTCACTTGCCATAATTACTCCTCACCGCGCATAGAAGCAGGAGTGGTCACAATCTTATCTACGAAACCATACTCCAAAGCTTGCTGAGCTGTAAACCAGTGATCGTATTCATTATCTCGGTAAATTTCCTCTACCGTATGACCAGTCTGCTTTGCAGTCAATTCAGAAAGCGTTTTTTTCATATCCATAATAAGCTCTGCATTAATTCGTACATCTGTAGCAGTACCACCGACACCGCCAGAAGGTTGATGCATAAGCACACGCGCATGCGAGGTAATATAACGCTTACCAGGAGTGCCAGAACTAAGCAAGAACTGACCCATAGATGCAGCCATGCCAACAGCAATAGTCGCAACATCTGGCTCAATTAATTGCATAGTATCGTAAATTGCCATACCAGCAGTAATTGAACCTCCAGGCGAATTAATATACAGCCAAATATCCTTCTTAGGGTCTTCCGCAGCAAGCATTAACATTTGTGCGCAAATAACATTGGCATTCTCGTCTTTTACTTCAGATCCCAACCAAATAATGCGATCTTTTAGCAATCGATTAAAAATAGAATCAGTTGATGTAGACGCTTCAGCCTGTTCCATCACAGGAGAAGCTGTAAAAAGCTCAGTCACTATATCTCCTTGTTACCACGTAATTATTTCTACACTACCTTGTGCGCATGACCACATAGAAAATATTGCGAATATGATTTGAATTGAATGTTTTACACCAAATTTCTAGAATTTTATTCATATCAACAGATGTAATTTTTACTTATTATCCTACACTAGTATGCATTATTGAGTATATTTTTATCGGATTATCAATTCATTATAAGGAGTAATTATGGATTCTAACCAATTGCCAGATAACAACTACTCGCCTGCTCCGATGCCAAATAACGAGTATCCAAATAATGGTTACCAAAATAATACATACCCAAATAATGTAAATCCAAATAACGGATACCCAAACAATGGTTATGAAAACAATGAGTATCAAAACAACGTATACCCAAATAACGGATACCCAAATAACGGATACCAGAACAACAATTACCCTAATAATGTAAATCTAAATAATGGTTACCAACCAAACGTATATCAGAATAATCAACAACCAGTCAACAACTATCCTGCAAACGCTTATCCAAATGCAACAAATACAAGTGCTCATAAGTCAAAATACACTTGGCTTATTGTTGTCATAGTAGTAGCAATAGTTGCAGTAGGTGGCTACGTAATTTCAAAACCACATTACAATTCAACTAATCTTAAGCCACATTACAATTGCTCTGCACCTAAAAGCGCAAATATTGAAGAATACGTACATTGCCATTCAGAAGAAGCTAAAAAACTCACTAATGGATTTAATGATGCCACTAGCAGCTCACCATTCAACATAACGTTTGCCACTAAAGGTGATCAGCTCAATATAAATGCAAAGTTCAAAAAGCACCTATCTGATTTAGAAATTACAGCGTTAAAGACTGGAATGCAAACATACGGCGATAGCCTCTCGAACTTGATGCCACAATCAGCATCGGATGAAATGAAAGAAAAAATTATTGCACCAGTGCGCATACATTTCTCCTTCTCAAACGATGATGGAACTTTTATTGCAGATAAAGAATTCAGTTCTAATAATTAATTAAAAAATAACTAAAATAACCAACATAACTAAAAAATATTTACTAATAACAAATGCGCCTTTGCTAATACTGAACTAGCATAGGCGCATTTATTTTGCATATATTGTATTTTCTATACTAAAAAAATTTAAACATTATTTGCGGCTAAAAATTTTGGTATCATCGTTATGCTTCTAGATACAGCACAAGAAACAACCATTGGAATAATCATAATCATAGGCAAATTCACTAATTGTGCTACCAAAAAAAGCGCAAACCACAATGACTTTCGACTTGCAGTTAGCAGACTTGCAGCACCAAAAATAGCAGCTATTACCAATATTTTGGGCTGACTTGATAACATGCCACCAACAACTGGAATGTTCATACTTATAAAACCTATAATCAGCCCTACGCAAGCTCCAGACGACATACTCGGCTGAAGCACACCACCACTTGCGCCAGCTCGAAGAGTGCAACTTGTTAAAATTATTTTTACAACAACCAGTAGAAGCAAAGTTACCAAAGAGTTTTTGTCAATTGCAATACTTGTTTTTGCAATGTTATATGCGTATTGCGCTAAAGCTCGACCATTGCCCATAATGGCTGGATTCCATGATGCAACTAATCCTGTTACTAAGCCCATTAATGGCAAAAAATATAAAATTTGGTAATTGCGAGCACACTTAGAGCGAGCCCAACGAATCATCTTATGGAAAAGAGTGCCAACAATACCACAAGGAATGCCAACTATAATTGCAAGCAGCAACACAGTCGTATTGACAATATGGATGTCATCAAGACTTGACAAACAATAGTAAGGCTCATACCCAAGCACAAAAATAGTAGTCAATGATGCAATTTCACTTATACATAACGCAATAGCAAAAATACTAAATTTTTGTATAAACCAATACCATTTCAAACGCTTTAAAGAAGATTTCGAGTCATGAGAAAAACGTGGAATTGCAACCAAACCTAGCGTCATAATCGCACCCGCTATTGGAGCGCGATAAACTCCAGCTAAACCAGCACCAGCAGCACTTGCAACCAAAACGCGAGCTTGAAATTCACTGACTCGGATAAAGCAGAGTAACTTCTGAGTAAGCATTGCAGCCAATTCTCGAGGCGCAACTTCCCTACCTAAACTTGCGCCAGAAGCAACTATAAAAATTTGTAAACATACATGGATAATCGTTGTATGCCATGGCATTGATTGACCACGAACAGCATGAGCTATATCGACAATACGATTAGAAGATTTTGTCCATAACCACATCCAAATAATTGCAGCAACAGATATGACAATTAATACAACAGCAACGTAGTGCAATACTGGCAATCCAACTGGCGAAGGTTTAAGAGCAGATTCTGAAAATCCGAACATTACGTTTTGCACAGCATGTAGTAACAGAGTTAATAATATTGCACCAACCCCAGCCATAACTGCAACAAAAAAAGCAATAAGACTTAATCGTAAACATGTAAAAACATAGCTCAAACACTTACAAAGTTTTTTACTGCCTACTATTTGCAAATTGCGTTTTTCCATTAGCAGCAGCCTTCCTTATGTTATTTGTTTTTCATCTTACTTGTTTTTCACTTTCTTTAAAGTATAACAACAACACAAAAACCCAGAGCAAAAGCCCTGGGTTTTTAGCAAATATGAGAAAGTATAAACTTTTTTTCTTGCTTGAAAAATACTACTTAGAAAGTTCGTCAGCAACTTCTGCAGCAGCAGAAGCAGCCTTCACGCTTTCGTCTTCGTCATCATCCTCAGACAAGAATGCACTCAAGTCAAGAGCTTCTCCGCCAGAAACGAACTTTACAGCACGCATACCAGCAAGCAAGCCCTTAGAACGAGCAACTTCCTGCACAGCAGAACCAAGCTGACCGTTATTAACGATTGCGTTAATGAACTGGTTTGGATCCATGCCGTACTGCTGAGCAACAGAAACCAAGAAGTTGGTGACGTCAGCCTGGGAAACAGTCACATCCATCTGTTCAGCCAAAGCGTCAAGAACCATCTGGTCGCGAAGTTCCTTCTCAGCAGCCTGCTGAGCTTCATCCTTCTGCTTCTTGGTAGCTTTTTCAGGATCAGGGGTCATGCCCTTCAAATGCTCTGAAACAGCCTTGTCCAAAACGCCCTTTGGCACAGGAATTTCAACTTCTTCCTGAAGCTTAACAAGGAATGCGTCACGGGCATTAGTTGCCTGACGACCTTCAGCAGCCTGCTCGCAAGCCTTGCGAATATCTGCCTTCAAATCCTTCAAAGTATCAAACTCAGAAGCTTCCTGAGCAAAATCATCATCAAGCTCTGGCAATTCCTGAGTCTTTACGGAATTAACCTTAACCTTGATCTGAGCCTTCTCGCCCTTATGCTTGCCGGACTCGAGAGTACCTTCAAAGGTGGTTTCTTCACCGGCAGAAAGGCTATCCAAAGCCTCATCCAAACCGTCAAGCAACACACCGGAACCGATTTCGTAGCTTACGCCCTCTTGCGCATCAACTACTTCGTCATCGATACGAGCTTCCAAATCAATGTTAGTGTAATCACCCTTAGCTGCAGGACGGTCAACACCAACCAAAGTAGCAAAACGCTGACGGAGGCTTTCCAAGCGCTCCTTGACATCCTTGTCGGAAACCTTTGGCTTCTCAACTTCAATCTCAACGCCCTTGAACTTGTTCAACTTGAAATCTGGACGACGCTCAACTGTCGCTACAAACTTAAGACTTGCATCTGCATCAGTCGACGTTGGAACTTCCTGAACGTCAAATTCTGGCTGATCCATTGGGCGAATCTTCTTTTCTTCCAAAGCCTTGGAATAAAGCTCTGGTACAGCGGAATTTACGGCTTCGCCGGCAACAGCTGCGAAACCGACGCGCTGATCTACAATCTTGCCTGGCACATGTCCCTTACGGAAACCTGGCACGTTAATTTGCTTAGCAATCTCCTTACGAGCTTCTTCCAAGAATGGCTTGAAGTCTTCGAGATCTGCGGTAATGGTGAGCTTAACTTTAGTTGGCTCAAGATTCCTGACGCTGATTTTCACGCTTGCGCTCCTGAAATTACGTTTTTTCTAGCTTCTGCCGTATGGCACAACCGTTACATGATAGCGCGAGTTACGGACTCAGCTACCAATCGGGTTTGCCATTCGCGAGCACCATGCTCACTTAAGAATGTTTTAACATCAATATCTTGCGCATCATCATGCCAGCAAAGATTACGAATAATCTGTGGTTTGATAATAATTTCTGCAGGAGTATGAGTGTATTCAGAAATTTGATTTAACTCAGCTTTTACTCTTTGTAAACGCTCGTAACGCTTAGGGTGATGTTCTCGCCAATATTTCATAGATCTAGGAGCGCTTTGGGAATCTTGCATATCCTGCAAGTACTGCGAATCCGATAAATCATGGCAATCCTGACAATCATTAGAACCTTGCGACTCGTCAGTATCTGTTGACTTAAGTACGTTCGTTTTACGAGATTCGCGCGAATTAAGTTGAATAGCTCCATTCGGTAATACTGGATGCACATCATCCATAGCCGTTTCACCAGATTTTGCGCGCAAAATAGCATTCTCTATAACGTTTTTCCAAATAGATGGTTTAACTTTGCGCTGAATTGGAGCGTAACGCTCGAACATTTTGTCTTGCTCACTGCCAGTGTGCATTCGCACTCGCTCATTCAAAGAACGAATAGCACGAAACGCACGCGCATTACTAGGTTTACGCTTACCAGCTTCAATAATCGCAGCGTCAGAAAGTAGCAGAGTTGGCGCAATATCATATTCACGCGCTAAAGCATCTCGCTTTTGCCACAATGCTTTCGCAATAACTAAACCAACACGATCGTGCATAAGTACGCTAATATGCGATATTTTAAGCCATGGACGTGGATGCGGAGCTTTCTTTTGTGCACCCTTACTAAGTAAGTGTTTAAATTCTTCTTCCGCCCAAGAAAGTTTACCTTGCTTTTTAAGTTCGACGCGCATTACTTCTTCTAGCTCAATAAGTAATTCAACATCTAAAGCTGCGTAATTTCGCCAATCTCTAGGAAGTGGGCGGTAAGACCAATCTGCTGCAGAATGTTCTTTTGCAAGAGTAAGACCCAAATAATATTCAGTTACAGAGCTTAAACCAAAGCGCTTTCTGCCAAGTAATTTAGCTGCGATTTCGGTATCAAATAATGCAAGTGGGCGCAAACCAATATTGAAAAATCCTGGCAAATCTTGCATCGAATCGTGAATAATCCAAGGCACATCCCCTACTGCCTTGTTAAATTCGTTCCAATCAGCTCCAAGTTTTGTAAGTTCTATAGGATCTAATAATCCAATTCCTGCACCCTTGCGTTTGAACTGAATCAACCAATCTTCATGACTGTAGCGAAAACCGGAAGCTCGCTCAGCGTCTGCAGCTAAAGGACCGGAGCCTGCCGCCAACAAGCTGCAATAATCTTTATATGCTTCAAGCGTATCAATGACTTCTGGAACTCCTTCTCTAGGCTCTTTTAAAAGCTTTGGTTCCTCGTTCAAGTACGCCTCCCGATTGCATGCTTTACCCAAATTCTTACGCTTTTTGCAACTTATTCTGTACTTTTTGCAAAATATCCGTAAAAAATATTTAAGCCGTGTTACAGATTATGCATCTTTAACACGGCTTCAACTTTCGCACACAACTACGACTATTCAAAAATAAAAAATCAAATAAATAATCAATTAAATAATCAATCTGTTTTATTGTTTGCTACTTCGTCATTTATGCGCTTAACAAGCCTAGTTTTAAGGAATCTAGTAAGAGTAAATGCGACTACCGAAGCTAAAACTGTTGGAACAACGTAGCCAGCATGTAAACCTAAATCCGAAAAGTTGACTATTGGAAAAGTGACAAGTTCTGTAACAACAGCTATAACAATAGATATTATTGGCACTTCAATAAGAAGTTTCTCATCAAACGATGCAACAATGTTTATTGGCAATAAAATTATTGGCAAAATAACGAAAATAGTAAGCGCTGTAGCAAAACCAAACTGATCGTTACACCGCACAAAAACAGCTAACGCTAATGTAAAAGCTAATGCAATCCAACAACCTATTCTGCGCTTCATTGCGTATCCTTTCTCTAAAAAAGAGTATTTGTATAATTATACAAAAATCCTTCAAAAAACAATACGATACGCAAAGATTGCCTAAATTACAGTTACATTTTTGACGCAATTTAAATGCAGTCTAAATGCAATCTAAACGCAGTCTAGTACACAACAAAACCGTGATCTTTGAACTGGTTTACAACTCGTTCTTTAAGTGCTCTAGAAGGCCCTTTTTGATTCTCAAGAGGATATGGAATCCTAAGCTCATGCCACTTTGGACGTCCTAGTTGATGGAATCCAAGCACGTCAATATGCTCAACAGCATCACCAAACGAATCGCAAATCTCGGCAACTTTTTCAACGTTTTCTTCACTGGAAGTCAAATCTGGAACAAGCACAAAACGCACCCAAATCTTCTTACCAGCTTTCGCCAAGCGCTGACCAAAGTCAATAGTTGGCTGTAGCAAGCCGCCGGTTACTTTTTTATACGTTTCTTCAGTTCCTGATTTAACGTCAAGCAAGCAAAGATCAATGTCGTCAATCATTTCATCTGTATAATTGCGATTCAAAAAGCCCGAAGTATCTAAGCAAGTATGAACGCCCATCTCTTTTGCAGCGCGAAATACTCTAGATACAAAAGCTGGCTGCATCATGGACTCGCCGCCAGAAAATGTGATTCCTCCACCTGTTGCTTTAAAAAGACTTTGATAGCGGTCAACTTTTTTAATCATTGCATCCAAATAGACTGGCTTGCCGTCACGCATTTTCCAAGTATCAGGATTTTGGCAATACTGGCAACGAAGTGGGCAACCGCTCATAAACACCGTCATACGAGTTCCAGGACCATCAACAGAAGTATTGATATCCCACGAATGCACAAATCCAATATCGCCAGTTTTAAGAGCAACTAAGCGATCTTTACGATCCAGCCCAATTGGCGACTCAAATCCAGAAAGTCCACCCATTAAAGTTTGGCGAGCATACTCTTTTGACTCCTTCAACATATGCTGAGTTGTGGTACGAAACGCTGTGTTTTCAGCCATCTAACTGCCCTCCAAACTATTTATAAATAAATAATAAATAATATACGCAATTAACAAAAGCCGGGAGCGAAACTAGCCTCGCTCCCGGCGGTGTTTACTAATCAACCAAATCAGTCAGTAACTGAACCCTGGTGGAATGTACGAGAAATAACGTCGAGCTGCTGCTCCTTAGTGAGCTTTACAAAGTTCACTGCGTAGCCGGAAACTCGAACCGTCAAATGCGGATACTTTTCTGGGTGCTCAACAGCATCTTCAAGCTGTTCCTTACGCAACACGTTGATGTTTGCGTGGTACAAGCCGTGACCGTTGCCAGCATCCAAAATGCCAACCAAGTTGCTGATGCGCTCGTCTTCGTCACGACCCAAACCGTCAGGAGTAATGGTGTTCGTAAGCGAAATGCCGTCAAGAGCATCATCGTAATCAATCTTTCCAACGGAGAACATCGAAGGAAGCATACCGTGCGAATCCATGCCGTTTTCTGGGTTTGCGCCTGGAGCGTACGGAGTGCCCTTCTTGTGACCGGATGGGAAGGAACCAGTGTTCTTGCCATACTCAACGTTAGAAGTAATAGTCAAGATGGACTGAGTTGGAACAGCATTACGGTACACAGGCAAACGCTTTACCTGACCCATAACAGTGCTTACAACCCACTTTGCTAAGTCGTCTGCACGATCGTCGTCGTTACCGTAAACTGGGAACTCGCCAACAGTCTTGTAGCCAACGATTAAGTCGTCGTCGCCGCCCTCGATGTACTCGTACTCGTGACCTTCAGTGGTCTTAGCATCCTTGTTGTAGATTGGGTAAACCTTTGCATACTTCAAAGCAGCCAAGGAATCTGCAGCAATAGACAAGCCGGACATGCCGCAACCAAGCGTACGGTAGACTTCCCTATCATGCAAAGCCATTTCGATGGACTCGTAAGCGTACTTATCGTGCATGTAGTGGATGATATTCAAAGCCTCAATATAAGTCTCGGAAAGCCATTCCAAAGCCTTCTCGTAGTTAGCCTTAACCTTCTCGTAGTCGAGAGTGCCGTCAGCTTCTGGCTTGATTGGGTCAATAACACCCTTATCGATAACTTGCATGCCGGTCATTTCATCGCGGCCGCCGTTAATAGCGTAAAGCAAAGCTTTTGCAGAGTTCACGCGAGCTGCGAAGAACTGCATTTGCTTACCGACGCGCATTGGAGAAACGCAGCAAGCAATAGCAGCGTCGTCACCCCAGTGCTCACGAATGTCTTTATCGGACTCGTACTGGATTGCAGAAGTGTCGATAGAAATTCGTGCGCAGAAACGCTTATAAGCTTCTGGAAGCTTTGGATCCCAGAAAATAGTGATATTTGGCTCAGGACCAGGTCCCAAATGCTCAAGAGTCAAAGTGTTGAGCAAACGGAACGAAGTCTTGGTTACGAAAGTGCGGCCATCCTCGCTGAAGCCTGCATCGGACCAAGTTGCCCAGTAAGGATCACCAGAGAAGATTGCGTCGTAATCCTTAGTACGCAAGAAGCGCACAATACGAAGCTTCATAACAAGAGCGTCAATAATTTCCTGAGCGTCGGTTTCGTTAATTAAACCTGCCTTCAAATCGCGCTCAAAGTAGCAATCGAAGAATGCGGAAACGCGACCGAAGCTCATTGCAGCGCCATCCTGGCTCTTAACAGAAGCAAGATAGCCCATGTAAGTCCACTGAACAGCTTCCTTAGCGGTCTTAGCTGGACGAGTCAAATCCAAACCGTACTCGTTACCCAAGTTAATAAGCTGCTTCAAAGCCTTAATCTGCTCGTCATGCTCTTCGCGGAAGCGAATCCAATGCTCAATTTCGGTCTCGGTAAAATCGTTACGGTATGGAATCGAATCCTTGTCGCGCTTCTTAAACTCAATAAGCATGTTCACGCCGTAAAGAGCAACACGACGATAATCGCCAATAATACGACCGCGGCCGTAAGCATCTGGCAAACCGGTCAAAATCTTGTTGTGGCGAGCAATCTTAATATTCTTGGTGTAAACGCCAAACACGCCATCGTTATGAGTCTTACGGTAGACGGTGAAAATCTTCTTGATTTGAGGATCTACTTCCTTGCCAGCTTCTTTAATAGCTTGCTCAACCATGCGCCAACCGCCGTTTGGCATCATAGCGCGCTTGCAAGGCTCATCAGTTTGCAAACCGACGATTACGTTATCTACTTCTGGGCTTTCAATGTAGCCTGCTGGCATTGCGTCAATACCTGCTGGGATATGAGTTTCAACATCATAAACACGACGCTCACGTTCAACAGCTAAGTAGTTGTCGTCGAGATACTTCCACATGTGCTTCGTTTTTTCAGTGGCATTTGCCAAGAAACTTTCGTCACCTTCATATGGCGTATAGTTCTTTATTATAAAGTCGCGTACGTCAATGTCTTTCTTCCAATTGCCGTCAGTAAAACCATTCCACGCTTCGGTACGAAGATCCTCTTCACTGAGAACTGGCGCATCAACTGATGTCATGTTTAGACTCCTTTTGTACCCGCAACGCATCTTCACGCTGCCTTAATAACAATGTTAGAGCATAAGTAAACGCATACACGAGTAGTTTTGCAAAAAATCTAGTGAAATATATCACATTTATTCACGAAAAGCTGTGGTAACAGGCATTCTGCGATCCCTGCCAAAAGCAATAGCACTTACTTTTGGTCCAAGCGGATACTGCCTGCGCTTCCATTCTGCGCGATCAACTAAACGCATAACCGTGTCAACAGTATGCTCGTCAAAACCATCTTCAAGCAAATCCGCTCTACCATGAGCAAGCTCAATATGAGCCTCTAAAACACGATCAAGCAAATCGTACTCAGGTAAAGAATCAGAATCCTTTTGCCCTGGACGCAACTCTGCACTCGGAGGCTTAATAATAGAATTAACCGGAATAAGCACACCATCTTGCGGAGCTTTCGCTTTCGTAACTTCTGTTTGCTCAGAATCCTCATATCCAACAATTGGCAGCATACCAATGCCTACTCCAGCATTCGCAGCGCGATTCCTCCAACGAGAAAGTGCCCAAACGCGCGTCTTAAACAAATCCTTAATAGGAGCATACCCTCCTACCGCATCGCCATAGATAGTAGAATATCCGCAAGCAAGCTCCGATTTATTACCAGTTGCGAGCGCCAAAACACCGCGCGAATTCGAGTAAGCCATTACGATTACGCCACGAACGCGAGCTTGCAAGTTTTCTGCTGCAACACCTTCTAATGAAAGTTGCGATTGGAAAGCTTTAAAAAGCGGTTCAATTGGTTGCACATCATAGTGAGCGCCAATTCGCTCTGCTAAATCGCGCGCATCGTCTTTAGAACCGTCCGAAGAGTACATGCTTGGCATAGAAATGCCATACACATTTGCTCCACCGCAAGCATCGGCAGCCATAGTAGCTACTAAAGCAGAATCAATTCCTCCAGAAAGTCCTAAGCACACACCCTTAAAACCATTCTTACGCATGTAATCTCTAAGACCTACAACACACGCACAATACACTTCTTCGTCTGCGTCAAGTTTTGGAGCAATGCTTGAAACTTTCTGCTTTTTCAGCGAGTTATCAAAATCAACAAACGACAAATCTTCATCAAACATTGCCGAGCGTTCAAGTAAAGTTCCGTCAGCATCAACAACAAAACTTCCACCGTCAAAAACCAAATCATCTTGGCCGCCGACTTGGTTCACATATACGACTGGCGCATTGACTTCAACAGCGCGCTTTTGAGCCAAACTCAAGCGCACATGAGTTTTACCTTCCTCATATGGAGAACCGTTCATAGTTATTAGCGCATCGATACCAAGTTTTGCCAAACGCGCAACAGGACCGCCGTCTTGCCAAATATCTTCGCAAATAGCAAAACCTAGACGCATTCCATCTACTTCCAGCAGCTCACACTTATTGCCAGAAGAGAAAATACGAAACTCGTCAAAAACACCATAATTTGGCAAGAAATGCTTGTCGTATTGCAACACAGATTTACCTTCATGCAATACGAGAAGCCTGTTTCGAGGCTTTCCAGCAGACTCGTCAAAGCCAACAGTTCCAACTACTACGTAAAGCTCCCCCAAGCCTTCTTCCGCAAGTTTTGTTGCAAGCAAGTCTGCAGCTTTTTGTGCAGTTGTGCGGAACGTGGCACGCAAGGCGAGGTCTTCAATAGGATACCCAGTCAAAGTCATCTCAGGAAACACAACCATGCGAGCACCCGACTGCTTTGCGCGCGCAGCATACTTCAAAACTTTTTCAACGTTGCTATCAATGTTCCCAACGCAGGTATCTATCTGCGCTAACGCCAATCGCAAAAAACTCATACATTACAGTCTAGTAGATAGCTTCATTGCAAGTAAGCGACGTGTTGAAAAACTTATTTTTTCTCTTTCCACACTGCAAGTATGCGAATTATTAACACGTCATAAATAATACTAATAAGCAAAGTGTAGAATTATTGATTTTTCTCGCCTATATTGATAATTCGTTACTCGCGAAGGGGATTTAACTTTAAACAAATTTCACCGAACAAGGAGCAGGAAATATGCGAAAAATTAAAGTTATTGCATCAATTACAGCACTGGCAGCATTAGCGACTTTCACTTTAAGTGGCTGCGGTAGCTCAAAAGCAGGCGCAAAGGATGACAAGACCATTACTGTTGCAGCTTCACCTACCCCGCATTCTGAAATCTTAAATAAAGTTGTAAAGCCAATCTTGCAAAAAGAAGGCTACAAGCTAGTAGTAAAGGAATTTACTGACTACGTGCAGCCAAATACAGCTACTGAAGAAGGCGAAGTTGACGCAAACTACTATCAGCATTTGCCTTATCTTGACAACTTTAATAAGGAAAAGGGAACTCACCTTGTTTCAGTAGGTGGAATTCATTTTGAACCATTTGGATTGTATCCAGGAAAAACCAAGACGATTAAAGCATTAGCAAACGGAGCAACTGTTGCAGTTCCAAATGATCCTACTAATGAGGCTCGCGCATTGCTTCTTTTGCAAGATGCCGGATTGATTAAGTTGAAGAATCCAAAGGATATTAACGCTACTACAAAAGATATTACTGAGAATCCTAAGAATTTGAAGTTTAAAGAACTTGAAGCGGCAACAGTTCCTACTGCCATTAAGGATGTGGATCTTGCTGCCATGAACGGCAATTACGCTATTCAAGCTGGTTTTAACCCAACTAAAGACCCACTTACTTCAGAAAAAGTTGGAGGCATTGCGGCTAAAACTTATGAAAATATTATTGTAGTAAAGAAGGGCTCTGAAAAGTTTGCAAAAATCAAAGCCTTACTCAAAGCTTTGAAGACAAGCGAAGTGCGCGACTATATTACTAAAACTTACAAAGGCGCTGTGCTCCCTGTTTTCTAAAAAATACTCACAATGTAGCCACCTAATGCCGCATGTGTATGCTTCGTGTATGCTTTGCGGCATTATTTTATAAGCGTGTAATATACGTAATGTGCGTGCTAGTTAATAATCTAGTTAATGACGCTAGTTAGTAACTCTAGTTAGTAACTCTAGTTAGTAACGAAGTATATTTCACACAGAAAGCAATAATCTGTTAAGGAAAAGCATGATTCAGATCGAACATCTTCACAAAAGCTACGGCAAAGGTAGCAAAGCGAACGAAGCATTACACGACATTAATCTGACTATT
This sequence comes from Gardnerella sp. DNF01189, assembly GCF_049244195.1. Lineage (NCBI taxonomy): Bacteria > Bacillati > Actinomycetota > Actinomycetes > Bifidobacteriales > Bifidobacteriaceae > Gardnerella > Gardnerella sp. DNF01189. The sequence continues at coordinate 509,649 of NZ_CP058385.1, forward strand.
GAATCGGGAGAAGTATTCGGAATCCTTGGTTCTTCTGGTGCAGGAAAGTCTTCGCTAGTTCGTTGCATGAATCTGCTTGAGCGACCAACTTCCGGCAAAATTATTATTGACGGAAATGATATTAGCGAAGTAAAAGATAAAGAACTTGCAAAAGTACGCACTAATATTGGCATGATTTTCCAGAATTTTAGCCTTTTCCAGCAGCGTACAGTATTGCGAAACGTCACTTTCCCATTAGAGCTGAATCACACTGCAAAAAAGGAACGAGAAGAACGCGCAAACTACTTACTTGACTTAGTTGGTTTACAAGATTTTGCAAACCGCTACCCTAGCCAGCTTTCAGGCGGACAGCAGCAGCGCGTAGCAATTGCACGAGCATTGGCGAATAATCCGTCGATTATGCTTTGCGACGAAGCAACAAGCGCACTTGACTCCACAACTACTGCGCAAATCCTTGATTTATTGAGCCGAATTAACCGCGAACTCAACGTAACGCTTGTTATTATTACGCATTCGCTGGCTGTAGCACGAAATATTTGCGACCGAGTTGCAATGATTGATGGCGGACGCATTGTGGAATTAGGTGACACTGATACGCTTTTTGCAAATCCACAAAGCGATATTTTGCGAACTCTTATTGCAGATGAAAAACAGGAAAATCATCGCGCTAAAATTACAAGCACGATTGCAAGCGAGCTTAACAATAAGCCAGAAAACGCACAAACAGACGAACAAACAAACGCGCTTACCAACGAGGTGAAATAACAATGTTAGAAGCTGCTACACAATTTTTTAACGACTACGGCAACTTACTTATTGAAGGCGTGCAAGACACACTCGTAATGACATCAGTTGCAACACTTTTTGCATACCTTATTGGACTTCCAGTTGGCGTACTTCTCATTACATCAAACAAAAAAGGCATTTGCCCCAACGCGCCAATTAACGCAGTTCTAGGCTGGATTGTTAACATCGTGCGTTCTGTGCCGTTTATTATTTTATTAGTTGCAATAATTCCTTTCACTCGTCTCATAGTTGGCACTTCTTTGGGAGTTCCTGGGGCTATTGTGCCTCTGGTGATTACGGCTGCACCATTCGTTGCTAGAGTAGTTGAACAATCTTTAGCCGAAGTTGACGGAAGCTTAATTGAAGCAGCACAAAGCTTTGGAGCAAGCAAATTGCAAATTGTTTGCAAAGTGTTGCTGTGGGAAGCTTTACCTTCGCTAATTCGCGGAGCTGCGCTTACATTTATTACGCTTTTTGGATTCTCCGCAATGGCTGGAACAGTTGGCGCAGGCGGACTCGGAGATATTGCAATACGATACGGATACCAGCGTTATCAATACGATGTGATGACAGTTGCTGTTATCCTTTGTATTATTCTCGTGCAGATTGTGCAAAGCTTGGGAGATTTTATTTCACGCGCAATCAATCATCACGAACGCTAAAGAAATTCGCAACATACCCACCACCAATTAAATGCACATAATCGTGTAAACTTGCTGGTAATTCGACATTTTGCAGGGGTGCTTTCGAAAGAAGGCTGAGATGGTATTAGTTTGCCTAACCCTTCGAACCTGTTAGTTAATACAACGTAGGGAGCAACGATTTTAGTATGACATCGAATTATCCGTACGCATCAATGCGTAATCAATTTAATCTAAGCGCCTGCTTTATTGCAGACCCACAAGCTTGTAATAATCGTCCGCTTACCGATATTGTCGATGATGCTTTGCGCGCTGGAGCGACTTTTATTCGTCTTCATTGCAACAATGAAAACGCTAAAGAAATCACTACTATTGCACGCGATATTGCACAAATCATCGAAGACAATAACAAATGCGATTCTGTAACTTTTGTTATCGACGAGCGTGTTGATGTCGTTTGGCAAGCTCGCAATCAAAGCATCAAAGTTGACGGAGTGCATTTAGCACAAAGCGACATGGAGCCTAGAGAGGCTCGCGCTCTTCTTGGCGAAGATGCTGTAATCGGCTTATCTGTTGAAACCGAAAGCTTAGTTAAAGTAATAAACGAACTTCCAGATGGATGCATTGATTACATTTGCGTAACAGCAATGCGCAATCCTGAAGAAGGATGCGAAAGCACTACTGCCGCTTACGAATTGGAAGCAAATCACACAACGCTGGACGAAGCGAAAATTAATACGATTTGTTCCGCAAGTGATTTTCCAGTTCTAGTTGGCGGAAGAACTGCACTCGACGATATCGATACAATCGCTCACACCAAGGCTGCAGGATGGTTCGTTTCTGAAGCATTGTATTCTTCAGAAACACCAGAATCAACTATGCGTGAATTTGTTGAACATTGGAAAGCTGTGCGAGGTGAAGAAAAGCACGGCTACGCTAAGCGAGTGATAGTTGCAGAAAATTCTGAATCAAAATCTTCAGAAACTCAAGAAAAGAAGCCAACTTTTATTAATGCGAAAGAAGCAAAGGATGCTGCGAAATTAGCTAAACAACAGCGAGTTGACATTGCAGCTCGCGGATGCACTCAGCGCGATAAAGCTCATATTCGCAAAACAACTCCAATTCATTTTGAGTATGAATATGGTTCTTATGATTTGGAAGTTCCTTATACGGAAATTAAGCTTTCGGATACTCCTGGCGTAGGTCCTAACCCGCCTTTTAAGGATTACAATACAGAAGGTCCAAAGTGCGATCCGAAGGAAGGTTTGGCTCCGCTTCGCCTTGACTGGATTCGCGACCGCGGTGACGTTGTGGAATATGAGGGTCGCAGGCGCAATCTTCAAGACGACGGCAAGCGCGCAATTAAGCGAGGCAAAGCTTCTAAAGAATGGCGTGGACGCACGCATAAGCCAATGAAGGGCGCGGATCATCCGATTACACAAATGTGGTACGCTCGCCACGGAATCACTACTCCAGAAATGCAATATGTTGCAACGCGCGAAAATTGCGATGTAGAGCTGGTTCGCGAAGAAGTTGCAGCCGGACGTGCTGTAATTCCTTGCAATATTAACCATCCTGAAGCTGAACCTATGATTATTGGCTCGCGCTTCTTGACTAAGCTCAACGCAAACATGGGTAATTCTGCTGTTACGTCATCTATCGACGAAGAAGTAGAAAAGCTTACGTGGGCCACGAAGTGGGGTGCGGATACCGTTATGGATCTTTCCACCGGTAACGATATTCACACAACGCGCGAATGGATTTTGCGCAACTCCCCTGTGCCAATTGGAACAGTGCCAATGTATCAGGCTTTGGAAAAGGTTGAGGATGATGCTTCTAAGCTCAGCTGGGAGCTTTTCCGCGACACTGTTATTGAGCAGTGCGAGCAGGGCGTTGACTACATGACTATTCACGCTGGCGTGCTTCTTCGCTACGTGCCGCTTACTGCAAACCGCGTAACCGGTATTGTTTCTCGTGGTGGCTCAATTATGGCTGAATGGTGCTTGCAACATCATCAAGAGAGCTTCTTGTATACGCACTTTGAAGAATTATGCGAGATTTTCGCAAAGTACGATGTTGCATTCTCTTTGGGTGATGGTTTGCGTCCAGGTAGCTTGGCTGATGCTAACGATGCGGCTCAGCTTTCCGAGCTTATGACGCTTGGCGAGCTTACGAAGATCGCTTGGAAGCATGACGTACAGGTGATGATTGAAGGTCCTGGTCACGTGCCATTCGACACTGTGCGTATGAATATTGAGATGGAAAAGGCAATTTGCCAGAATGCTCCATTCTATACGCTTGGTCCTTTGACTACGGATACCGCACCTGGCTATGACCACATTACTTCCGCAATTGGTGGCGTGGAGATTGCGCGATACGGCACCGCAATGCTTTGCTATGTGACTCCTAAGGAACATTTGGGGTTGCCTAACAAGGATGACGTGAAGCAAGGCGTGATTGCGTATAAGATCGCTTGCCACGCAGCTGATCTTGCTAAGCATCATCCACATGCTATGGATCGCGACAACGCAATCAGTAAGGCTCGCTTTGAGTTCCGCTGGTTGGATCAGTTCAACTTAAGCTATGATCCAGATACCGCAATCGCCTTCCACGACGAAACACTTCCTGCAGAACCGGCAAAAATGGCGCACTTCTGCTCGATGTGCGGACCAAAGTTCTGCTCGATGGCTATTTCGCAAAATATTCGTAAGCGTTTTGGCGGAGCAGCTCAGCAGGAGCAGCTCGTTGAAGAAGCACGCAGTCAGGCAATTGCCGATGGTATGAAAGAGATGAGCAAAAAGTTCCAAGAATCCGGCTCATCGTTGTATCAAAGCGTGAAAGCATAAAATGATGAGGTACGGAAGTGCGGAAGCAAAAACTGAATTGCAAGTGCTTCAATAACAATACTTACAACGAATAATAATAGAAGAAGGTTGATATGAACCAAAGCGAGTTTTATAGTGAGCTATTATGCTTGCTATAAGACTCGCTTTCTTTATATCCGCATTTAAATTCTATTAATACAACCTTTCCGTTGCATGCGTTGTAAAGTTTCTGCCGCCTTACAGCAAAAATCCGACATTTTCTGTACACAAGCGTATAGAAAATGTCGGATTAGCAATTAAGAACTTTAGTATTAAAGAATATTAAAGAGTATTAAATCATAACGTTTAATCACAAAACTTCAATAGAAATAATACCTACAGGCTCAAGAGGAGCATCAGATCGATCCGTCGCAACAGCCTCGAGCTTATCGACGACCGCCTTCGATTCATCGTCAGCAACTTCGCCGAAAATTGTATGGTGACCGTCAAGCCATGGAGTTGGCACAGTTGTAATGAAGAACTGCGAACCGTTAGTGCCATGCAAACGACCGTCACGACCGTGACGCTTTCCAGCATTTGCCATAGCGAGCAAATAAGGCTTATCGAACTTCAAGGACGCGTCAATTTCATCGTCAAACTCGTATCCAGGACCGCCAGTTCCATTGCCGAGTGGGCAGCCACCCTGAATCATGAAATCCTTAATGATGCGGTGGAAAGTTAAACCATCGTAGAATGACTCATGCGAAGGTTTTCCACTGAATGGGTCAAGCCACTCGCGCTCACCAGTAGCTAAGCCAACAAAATTTTTGACGGTTTCAGGCGCTTTACTGTCAAACAAATTGATTTTTATATCGCCTTCAGAAGTATGCATAATAACTGTAGTCATGTGGTAATTCTCCCATATTTTCAAGACTGTTTCAATTCGTGTTAAATAAAAATATTCTCATACAAAAATGCCTCACTTTGCGTAGTAAAGAAAGACGCAAAGTGAGACACGTTTTACATTAACTTCATTATGCTAATTAACCCAATACTCAGCAAACTTACTGAATACAATTAAGCAAACATTAAGCAGCTCTAAAACTAGCTGATCTGCAATAACCAGACCAGCTAGCAAATATTCTACTTACTACTGTGGCGAGAAGTACCACGACGCTTAGTTGAGAAAAGCGCAGCACCAGCAGCACTAAGAGTTGCAGCAAACAAGCCAAACACAGACACGTCACTACCAGTCTTACTAAGCTGAGCAGCACTACCACTCTTCAACACCTGAGCGCGCACAGAAGCACGAACATCAGCCGCATGAGCCTTAGCAGCAGCCAAAGCCTTACGAGCAGCAGAAAGCTTCTGAGCTGCAGCATCAACCTGAGCCTGAGTTGCGTTAGGATCAGCCGCAACCTTCTTAGCCTCAGCCAAAGCAGCATCCAAAGCCGCCTGAGCCTTAGAAACTTGAGCATCAGCCTGCTTCACAGCCGGATTGCTTTCAACCGCAGCGTTCACAGCAGCAGAACTTGCGCCATTAGCATTATTAGCGTTAGCGTTGGCAGCATTGGTGTTAGCAGCGTTACCTGCATTACCCGAGTTTACGCCAGCACCAGCGTTACCATTATCAGCATTTCCAGGCTGTGAATCAGACTCAGCACCCTGAATCTGAACATTCAACTCACCCTTATCCACAGTAGTAGACGCATTATCATTCACACCATAACCAGCTTCAGAACCAGAACCAGGAGTTGGTTTCTTACCGTCAAGAGCCTCTTCAGCTGCCTTAAGCTTTGCAAGAGCAGCGTCAACAAGCTTCTGCTTTTCAGCTTGAGTCTTAGTTGTTACATCTTCCTCGCCTGCAGCAGCCTTCTTCGTACCAGTTAGCTTATCGATAAGATCCTTAGCATCTTGAAGAGCCTTATCAAACGCAGTCTTCTTTTCCGTCGTAGTAGAATACGTATACCTATCTGAGTTCTTAACGTTGCTATCCTTATCAATCTCATCTTGCAACGGCTTGGTATCAACACCATCAAGCGCCTTACGCGCATTTTCAAGCTTCTGAAGTGCGTCGTCTACCGCTTGTTGATCTTTAGCCTCTTGCTCGGGAGTGCGCGGAGTAGAGTCTAGATTCTTATCGTTTTCGTTATCTTCTTTAGCTTTCTTCAATGCCGCTTCCGCGTCAGAGAGTGCCTTGTCAAATGCTTCTTTCTTCTCCTTAGAAGCGGTCGTGTACAGAGGATCGCCAGGTGTAGCCGGCTTAGTGGAATCGTTAGGATCAGCTGGCGTTGGCTTAAGCTTAGAATCGTTATCTACTTCAGCCTGAAGTAAATCAGTGCTTACGCCCGCACCCTTAACTTTGTCATCAATCGCCTGCATTGCCTTAAGAAGATCCTTATACAGCTCATTAACCTGATCCGCATCCTTAGGATCGCCATTAGCTTTGTCTAGCACGGCTCCAGCAGCAGTAGCAGCATCGTCAAACGCTTTCTTTTGCTCATTGCCTTCTTGCAGACCCTTATACTTGTCGCCCTTAGCGAACTTATCAGCGATCTCTTTCAGCTTTTCAAGACGAGCCATGGCAGTATCGGTTGCAGTAGCATTGGCAAGCGCGTCGTCGATGTCGTCAGAAGTTGTACCGTCAGCGTTCTTGTGATCAGAAGCATCAGTATCTTCAATAATCTTCTTGAAAGCTTCCTTCTGCGCATTGTTCAAATGATCAAGCGCAGCAATCTGCTTCTTAGCATCCTCTATCTTCTTAGCCTTCAAAGCGCGATTAGCAATAGCAGTTGGGTCGCCAATCTTCTTTGCATCATTGATGTCATCAATAGCCTTCTGCTTTTCAGCATCTGGAAGATCACTATCTTGAATGCGTTTCTTCTGATCTTCCTTTTCTTTATTAAGTACAGACTGATCATCGTATGTGTTCTGAGAAATATCGCGCTTGCCCTTAGCATCTTCGATTGCCTTGTTTGCGTCATCAAACGAAGTTTTCACGCCATCAACAGCATCCTTGATTTCAGAAGGCTTTGTTGCACTGTTAACAGTGTTCTTGGCATCATCGATTGCCTTAGTGGCAGCTTCATACTTATCTTTAGCTTTTGCTTTCTGCTCATCATTCAACGCCTTGTATGCTGCATCAAGTTCTGCCTTCTTAGCATCAAGCTTGGCAATACCAGCATTCTTAGCATTCTGCTCGTTAATCGCATTCTGGCGCTTGGCTGCGTCAAGATCATTCTTAATCTCTTCTGCAGTAGCAGCAGGATCCTTCTTTGCAAGAGCATCTTCCAAAGCAGTGAGTGCTGCATCCTTCTTGCTTGGATCAGAACCAATTAACTCCTTAAGAGCCTTATCGTCCTCGCTACTAGAATTGCCGTGGCTTAGGAACGGAAGCGCGCCAGCACTAACATCCTTGTGCGCTTCATTAAGATTATTAGCTTCATCTAAAATCTGCTGAACTTCTTCAGGAGTCTTAGCACCAGGCTTGGTAGCATCCCCACTCTTTCCATTCAGCTTTTCCTTGAGCTTATCCTTTTCATCTTGAGTCAGATTGCCAAGACCATCAATTGCATCAGAAGCTTTCTTTTTCTTATCCTGTAGCTCTTGCTTCTTCTGGTCCTCCTGCTTTTTATCTTCCTCTTTTTTCTGCTCTTTTTCCTTATTTTCTTTGTCTTTCTTTTCTTTTTCCTTTAACTGTTCAGGAGTTACATTATTCTTGCCAGCCTGCTCGTTGGCCTTCTTAAGAATATTCTGAATATCATCAGCACCTTTAGCATTATCAATCTCATTCTTATACTGGGTTTTTTGCTCCTCAGTAAGCTTTGGATTGCGGTCGATAAGCTTCTTCGCATCATCCTTCATCTGCTGGAGTTGCTTATCATCAGGCTTTGGAGTTGGCTTGGTTTCCTCCTTACTATAGGTAATAGGAACAGTGAAGAGCTGCTTGCCATTCTGATCCTTAAAGACGATTGACTTATAGTCTTTCGCCCCACTGGTTTCGCTGGAAGTAACTGACTTGATATTATCGTCAGCAATCTCCATGTAAATAGTGTCAGACTTTGGCTTAAGATCAGAAGCAGATGGAAGGTAAGGAATATTCATGCTTTCCGTTTTTATTTGGAAGTTATTCTGACCATCATAGTTAGCGTCAAAGAATGCCTTAACAGCCTTCTTGAAATCTTCTTCAGTAGGCTTATTCGGATCTTTAACCTTAATTGCAGCAGGTTCGTTATACTTGCGCTCAGCTTTCTTGGCATCAGTAAGCTTGCGAATAAGGTCGCGAAGAGCCTTTTCATCCATACCATTGATGGCGTTATCCAACTTATCTGCATCGGTGATTCCAGCGCGCTTCAAGTCGTCATTGGTAAGCCCATCATCTTGACGCTGCTTCAGCAAAGCTTTTGCTTGCTCTTTGAGCTTATCAATTGTATTATCCTGAGATGGTTGAGTATTTCCCTTTTTAACATACAAATCTTTGGCTTGGATGGTAAACAGAGTCCCTTCCATGTCAGCAGCCCAATCGCCTGCACTACCATCATCTTCCATCCACTGGTGACCATGAACTGTAATAGCGTAACCGTTAGTATTATCTATACTAAATGAAGTCATTGGTCCATCATTCTTACCAGATGCACCGTAAGGACCCATATTCTCAGTACCGGCTTTTGGAGTCCAAGTTGTTTTAACAGCAACATCGCTCGTAACAGCTTGCAAATCAGAATCAGATACATTATCGTAATTGTCTTTTACAAACTGCTTTAAAGCCTTTACAGCCTCTTGAACAGTTGGTGTATCGCCTTCAGTCTCCGTCTTTGTAACATTATACTTAAAGGTAATTTTCTGATTATCTGGATCGTTATATGTCTTAGTTTCCGTAGAAGGCGTCTGAGACGTTTGCGTATTTGCTGTCTGCTTGAAGAACACGCTCATGGGATAAGTAGCGTCTTTATAGCCATCCGCCTTAAACGTAATGTAACCTTTACCGTCTTTCACGCTATACGAAACATCAGTAATAGTTACATCTGAATTATCTTTAGAATCCTTACCCTTAACCTTCATTAAGGCTTTTTTATTTGCATCAAGAGCTTGGCTGTTAGTTGTTAAATCTGCTTCTTTCATATTGAATGGATCAAATTTAACTCTTGTTTGGGTTGCAGGCGCTTCAACGATGAACTCTTTTTCAGCAGCAGGAGTTGGAGCAGGCGGCTTTGGAGTTGGATTTTCCTCAGCAGCCTTTTGCTTTAAGAATTGCCAGGAAGGAATCTCTGTTGTTGAACCGTCTGCCCAAGTAATAATAGCGTTCTTGAATTCTTTATCAAAGCTTACAGGAGTTTTACCGTCTTTCTTAGCTGCAGTATAGATATCCAAGTCGGCGTTTGCTTTATCAAAAGCATCGGTTACTTGCTTTTGCTCTTCTGTAGTCAAGCTAGAAAGATTCCCAACCTCAATTGGATCAGGTACCACGTAAGGCGCCCAATCGGAGATTTTTGGTCCTTGGAATACCAAATCTTCAGCAGGAATAGTAAGTTTTGAATCATCCTCGTACGTAACTTCTACAGAACCATCTTCTTTAACATTGAACTCGTACTGTTTACTATCAGCATTCTGCTTCACATGCTTCAAGAACTCGTTTGGAGCTGATCCTCCATTAGCATCAATAATCGCTTGACGAACTTTAGTTTTTTCATCAGGCGTGAGCTTCTTCAAATTCACGACAGGCGTGCGAGTTGGCAAAGTTGGCCTGTACTTATCTTTATCAGTCTCGTCTTTTGTTACAAGCAGGCTCGCAGGAATCGTGCGAGTCGTCTTGTCTTTGAAGGTTATAGTTGCAGAGCCGTCCTTATTTACCACAACACCATTATCAGCAACTAATTCCTTGAAGTACTTGGTGTTTTCATTCGCTTTTTCAATTTTTTCTTTAATAGCCTTTTGCTCGGCTTCACTTAAAGCGTTAGTCTTCTTAACCTTTGTAACCTCTGGATACGCAAGCTTCAAATAATCCGCAATCTTTGGCGTATTGTGCTTTTGACCAACCGCATAGTGCCAGTTACCTGCAAAACGGTAAACGCCAGCGGCAAAACGAAGCGGATTGGTGTCACGCTCTTTCCATGCATTGTCTTCCATCTCGGAAACGTAAGTCATGTCATACCAACGCTGACCAGCAGACTCCCAGTCTACGAAAATACCCTTAAGGCCTTGAGTTTGCTTTTGGTATTCTTCCCATTGTTGTGCGGTATTGCCCGCATTATCGTAGCCTTTATTGTCTTTGGTACCCAAGCCCATAAGCTGTTTCCAGCCTTTGCTGGCAAGAATATTTTCGTCACTAAAATAATAATTAGAAATATTAGTCCATTCCTTAGGACTATTAAAATGTTTGTCAGAAACAACGCCATAACCGTTTGCGTCGGTTGTAATATATTGCGAAGAACCAGCAGGTTTAACCTGCTCCTTGCCATTTTTTGTTAACTTTTCAATACGCTTAAATTGAATATCTTGAGGATCTTTCAAACCAGCAGGAACACCAAACCACCACATTGGACGGAATCGCCAATCGTCAGCTGTAGCATTGTTGTGGCAATTAGAAAGATAATGAACGCGAACAAATTTACCAAGAGGGTCTATGCCTTCAGTACCGCCAGCTTTGGCGTGCTCAAAGGTATCGTAATATTCAACGTCAATGTTGAAATGAGCCTCGGCATATTTTGCATCAGTTTTGAAACCGTAATAAACATTGTTGCCAGTGCCGTCTACATAACCGTCAGCATAGGCAGGCGAGGAAACGAATACCCCCCCCCCGAGCACCATAGCACCTGCGAGCATAGCTGCGCACACGCTCTTAGAAAGTGGCGCGTAAATAACGCTGTTACTCGACTTTTGCATAGACTTTTGCAAATCGGCAAGATGCTTCGCACTCATAATCTTCTTCGTCATTATTCCTCATTTCAATAATGTGTCTTCTTTATGTTTCTGCTTATGCATAACTTGTAATATGCAATAATGCAGCAGCCAAACAAATTAGCATTCGCCTCTTTGTTTCATACCAATTTGCTATTTACACAACGCTTCATACTCTCTTAATACGTTTCAAGCATGCATAAAAATGTGCAAACTGACATTCGTACAAGTTATATGGTACTCAACTATTCATACATTGCAAACCTTTTCATGCAATAATTTGTGTAGCGTAAATCACATAATTCGCAAATCACGCATGAATACGTATAAATTACATGTTAAGACGTCATAATATTTATGAAAAAAAAATTACGATACGCCGCAAGATAATTGAATGCTTACGCAAGGCTACGAGTTACTTGCGTAATGTTATTGACTGCTTACGTAAGACTATTAACTACTTACGCAAGAATATTAGTTACTTACGCAAGAATATTGCTTATTTAAGATACGGCTTTAACTCGTTAATAAGCAAACCGTTAGAAGCAACTACGTCATTTTCGCGTCGCCAATGAATAGGGTTTCCATCCCACTGGCAAACCTGACCCTGCGCTTCTAGCACAACCACGGCACCAGCAGAAACAGCTGGAATATCCCAATGATGCAAGTGAGGCTCAAAATAAGCGTCATAAGTGCCATCTGCCACCTTGCACAAGTCGAGCGACGCAGGTCCAATACGCTTAATATCCGCAGGGCAGCCCTCTTCAACAGAAGCGACTACGTCAAGCGCGCGCTTAGATTCACCAGGTATATAAGACATTCCATAACAAACCACAGATCCTTGCAAAGTAGAAGTTGTGGAAGGCGTAATCTTCTCACGCTTCTCTCCTTGCGGAGTTCTACGAATACGAATAGCACCCTGACCCTTTGCAGCCAAATAAGTCAATCCCAACGCAGGAGCGTGCACAACGCCAAGAACCGGACGAGCGGAGCCTTCATCGTTAAACTCAAAAAGCGAAACCGTAAGAGTCCACTCAGCCATATCGCGATTAAAATTAATAGCACCGTCAACGTTTCCAACGCACCAAAAACGTTCTCCCGGATTGCATTGCTCCGGCTTAGTTTGCCAAAAACCTTGGAAAGGATTCACATAAGTCAAACGATTTTGAATAAAACGCACGAGCTTATCGCCAAAACCAGATTCAGATTTATTAGGATCACCCAACGCAATCGACGTCATATCTTGAGGGCTTAATTGATCCTGATACGCATGTTTACCAACATCTTCCAAAATACGCGCAACTTCAAGCGCAACTTCTCGTAAATTCAACTTACGCTCCCTACCCTAAATGCATAAATTCCCGTATTTATGCACACTCTCTCTCCCATAAATTAACTTTATTTTACTCAACAATAGAAAGATTCACCAACACATTTAAGCTCTGCGGTTAAAAGATACAGAACTTTCACAAAAAATTTAATCATTAATCTTTAATCATCATTCGCAATTTTACATTGCCTACGTACATTACTCAACTTTTACTTTTAAAAACGTATTAATTCGCATTCAAAAAACGCAAGACAGCGCTTAAATCGCGAGTAAGAATGCAGTAAGGAGTAGCCGCTTGAACTGTTGGTTTTGCGCAAAAAGCTACGCCTAATCCAGCGAATTTAATCATTGAAATATCGTTCGCTCCATCCCCCACTACAACAGTTTGTTCGCGATCAATTCCAAGATTAGTTACCCAAGTTCTAAGCGCTTCAACTTTTGCATTAGCATTAACAATATTTCCAAGTACGTTGCCAGTAAGCTTGCCGTCAATAGACTCTAAATGGTGAGCCGCCCAAAAATCAATATTCAAACTCGGCAAAAATTCGTCCAAAATCTCATGAAAACCGCCAGAAACTGCGCCAACTTTCCATCCGTGCGCATGAAGCGTGTCAATTAAAACATTCGCACCTTTAGTTACATGAATTTTAGAAATAATACGCTTTTTGCACTCGTCAATATTCAAATCGCGAAGCATACTCACGCGCGAACGCAAGGAAGTATCGAAAGTAATTTCGCCACGCATTGCTCGCGCTGTAATCGCAGAAAGCTCATCGCCGCATCCAGCTTCTGCACCGAGCAAATCGATAACTTCTTCCTCAATAAGCGTTGCATCAACATCCATAACCAAAAGCCCTGGTTTAGACAAAGTTGGCAACATCGAAGAAAAGTTCATAATCATAATTTTATGCGCAGTAAGCTGCTGCCGAAAGCCTAGCTCCGCGCGCCCAGTCTGCCGCTTTCATAGCTTTCTTTCCCTGCGCTTTTACTTCCAAAAGTTCAAGTACGCCGCTTAAAGTACCAACCCAAACTTGCTTCTTGCCAGCAAGCAATTTTCCAGGATCAAGCTTCATCAATTCCTCACCATGCGGATCGTTAGCATCTGCCGGAACTGCACGTAAAACATGCAAAGTAATCGGATCCGCATTATGTTCATCGTCCGCATGAAGCTCGCACCACGCGCCCGGATTTGGCGTACAAGCGCGAATTTGACGATCGACTGCAAAAGCTGGCGCATGAAAATCAATATGAGCATCTTCAACAGTGATTTTTTGCGCAACTTCTTGAGGAGTTTGATCTTGCTCAACCGGCACAATTTCACCAGTTTCCATGCCACGAAGAGATGCTGCAAGAAGCGGCGCGCCGTCGTTTGCAAGTCGTGCAAGAAGATCGCCAGAATTTTCGTGAGACTCAATTTTTGTAGTAAACTGCGCCAAAATAGGCCCACAATCCATGCCGCGCGTAATGCGAAAAACCGTAGCACCTGTAATATCATCCCCAGCCCAAATGGCGCGCTGCACAGGAGCTGCACCTCGCCATTGCGGAAGAAGCGAAAAATGAAGATTATACCAGCCGAGCGGCAACGCGTCTAAAACATTCTGTCGCAAAATCTTGCCGTATGCTACAACTGCTGCAGCTTTTGCACCGGTTGCCGCAAGCTGTTCAAGAAACACATCTTCATTTTTAGGATCCGACTCAAGCACTGGCAAGCCGAGCTCAAGAGCAGCCTGTTTCACAGGGCTTGGCACAAGCTTTCTACCGCGACCAGTCGGAGCGTCCGGTCGCGTAAGAACAGCGCGAACATCAAAATGCTCACTATCTTTAGTTAACTCGCGAAGAGACGGAACCGCAACTTCCGGAGTTCCAGCAAACAATATTGGTAATGCCATATTTCCCCACTATTTTAAATCAAAGCCGTAAATTAAAGCCGTTTAAAGCAGTAAATTAAATCCGTAAAATCAGCCGGCAAAAGCTTCCTTTAATTTACTAAAGAAACCTTTACGCTCACTCGACTGCTCACTTAACGAATGCTGCTGCACTTGCTTCATAGAACTATCATGCAATTTAGCAAATTTTTCAATCAAAGCACGCTCTTCATCATTCAACTTAGAAGGCGTTTGCACTAGCACATGAACCACGATATTTCCGCGATCTTTAGAACGAAGCTTCGTCACACCAAGATTTGGCAAAGTAATAGTGTCTTCATTTTGGCAGCCTGCAGGAATCGTTATTTTCTGAGCACCATCAAAAGTGTCGATTTCAAGGCTACGACCAAGAACAGCCCAGCTCATAGGAACTGTAATCCAACAATGCAAATCATCCTCGTTACGAGTAAATTGCTTATCTGCACGAATATGAATATCAACGTACAAATCGCCGGCAGGACCGCCGCACTCACCAACGCTTCCTTGGGAAGCTAAGCGCAAACGACTACCGTCACGAATTCCAGCCGGCACGTTCACTCCAACTTCACGAATTGAACGCACACGACCATGACCGTGGCAGTTTTGGCAAATATTCTTAATAATCGTGCCGTGACCTTCGCAATGCTCACAAGGCATCGAAGACATCATTTGACCGAGCATAGTGCGCACAACTTTTTGGCAGAAGCCAGAACCGTGACACACAGAGCACTGTTCTGGAGCGGAATTGTCGGCAGAACCGGAACCAGAGCAATCCTTGCAAACGCCAAAAGTAGTTAACCGTACGCTAACATTTCCGCCAAAAATAGCGGTTTTCAAATCAATACGAGCCTCAGCTAACGCATCATCGCCAGGCTGCACACGCGAAATTGGTCCTTGCGAATTACCGAAAGAACCGCCAAAGAACTGGCTGAAAATGTCGCCCATGCCCATATCTGCAAAACCAGCACCTGAAGCTCCGGCATTTCCTGCAGAAGGATCGTTAGGATCAACACCCATGTCTACCATTCGACGCTTTTCAGGATTAGAAAGCACGTCGTAGGCAGCATTTACTTCCTTAAACTTTTCTTCAAACTCAGCGCCTGCAATATCAGGATGATATTTGCGGCTCATTTTGCGATAGGCTTTGCGAATTTCGTCGTCGCTAGCATTGTGATCAACGCCTAGAACTTTGTAGTAATCAGTCAATTAATTCCCCTTTTACCTTTTTCTAAAATCATTCTTGCATAAGGCACAGCCAGACATAAGCCGAATAACCAGCCATAAACCAGCCACGTTTTATGAATTTTCGGATATAAACGAATTAAGGTAGCGCGCAACAGCCTTAACAGCAGTCATCGTTGCAGCATAATCCATATGCGTAGGACCAATTGATCCAATAAACGCAGAGTCAGAATCAGCATTGTATCCGTAAGTGCTTGTTACAACAGAAGCGTTAAGCAAACCAGGAGTGTGCGTTTCCGAGCCGATTGCAACACTAACACCACTTGCACAATCGCTTGCTTCCTCACTTAACGAAGTCATCAGTCGCATAATAACAGCCTGTTCTTCGAGTGCGTCAAAAAGTGAAGCAAAATCAACAATACTTTGTCTATGCGCAAGTTGAGAAGCTCCAGCCATATATAAGTCGTGAGTATGCTCACCGTCATGCATATCTTCTAAAGCGTTAGCAAGTTGACTAATAATTTGCAAAGCTGACGCTAAATCCTTGCGATTTGCGAGCGCATAAACGCGTTGTGAAGCAGATGAAAGAGATAGCCCAATGCAGCACTCATTAACCATATTAGTTAGATGCAATAAGTCATTTGAATTTATAGTAGTTGCTTGAATCATGTGCTGAGCTACGCCTCCAGTATCTGTAATCACAACAACCAAAAGCGTAGAAGACGATACTTGAACAATCTCAATTCTTTTTACTTTTGACTTAGACAATGCTGGAGATGCTACGAGAGCGACTTGACCCGTAATACTTGCAAGAAGACGCGCGGAACGTTGCAAAGTATCTTGCAAACTAACAGATCCGCTTAAAAAGTTACGTATAGCGCGACGCTGCGGTTCAGAAAGCGGAATAACAGAAGCCAAACCGTCAACAAAGTAGCGATAGCCTTTTTCAGTAGGAATACGACCTGCAGAAGTGTGCGGTTGAACAAGGTATCCCTCCTCTTCCAAAGCCGACATATCGTTACGAATAGTAGCTGAACTCACACCAAGCTGATGATGCTTTGCAAGAGCCGCAGAACCAACAGGCTCTTGAGAACGAATATAATCCTCAACAACTGCGCGCAAAATCATCATGCGTCGTGACTGCATTACCACTCCTTACAAACACTCTAAATACTATATTCCTATAGTAGTCTATTTCTTAGCACGCAACAGAACATAAAAGCAAACTTTTGACACACTTTGTAACATATTCGTCGCGCGCGAAAGATAGGATTGAAGGGCAATGAGAGGGTAAAAAGCCAGCGTAAGCTGTGCTTAAAAACCCGGATTATTGGAAGGAAAGTAGATCACATGACCGATTTCAACTGGTCTGCATTAGACGAGCGCGCCGTAAAGATGGCGAAGGTTCTCTCGGCTGATGCTGTTGAGCGAGCAGGACACGGACATCCTGGCTCCCCTGTTTCATTAGCACCGATTGCGTACACATTGTACCAGCATTTCATTAAGCACGATCCAGCTGACCCAAAGTGGGCTGGCCGCGATCGTTTTATTCTTTCTGGCGGTCACGCTTCGCTTACGCAATACGTGCAGTTGTTCTTCTCTGGATACGGCTTGACTCTTGACGATCTCAAGTATTTCCGTGGCGGTGCAGACACGCGTACTCCAGGTCACCCAGAATACGGCTTGACTCCAGGCATCGAAATGACTACTGGCCCACTCGGTCAGGGTCTTGCTTCTGCTGTTGGTTTCGCTTACGGCCAGCGCTTTGAGCGCGGTCTTCTTGATCCAGAAGCTCCAGCAGGCACTTCCCCATTCGATCACAAGGTTTGGGTTATCTGCGGCGAAGGCGACGTTGAGGAAGGCGTTTCTTCTGAAGCTGCTTCCTTGGCTGGAAACCAGAAGCTTGGCAATTTGACTGTAATCTTCGATGCAAACCACATTCAGATTGAAGGTGACACTAAGCTCACCTTCTCTGAGGATATTCTTGCTCGTTACCGTGCATACGGTTGGTACACCGATGAAGTTAGCTTCATCCAGCCAGACGGCTCCTACAAGGAAGACGTTCAGGCTTTGGCTGCAGCTATTGAAAAGGCTCAGGAAGTTACCGATAAGCCTCACTTCATTAAGGTTAATACTTTGATTGCTTGGCCAACCCCAGGCAAGACCAACAACGAAGCTTCCCACGGCTCCAAGCTTGGCGAGGAAGCTGTGAAGGGCTTGAAGGAACTTTGCGGTTTCGACCCAGAAGTTTCGTTCCCAATCGACGAAGAAGCTTTGGCTCACGCTCGCAAGGTTGCAGAGCGCGGCTTGGCTGCTCACAAGGCTTGGGACGAAGCTCTTGCAAAGTGGGCTGCCGCCAACCCAGATAAGGCTGCTCTTTACGAGCGTCTTAAGGCTGGCAAGCTTCCTGAAGGCTTCGACAAGGCTATTGACGACTTGGTTGCTGGCTTCGAAGTTGGCTCTAAGGTCGCTACCCGTAAGGCTTCCGGCGCAGTTCTTAACGCAATTGCTGCTGTTATGCCAGAACTTTGGGGCGGTTCCGCTGATTTGGGTGGCTCCAACAACACCAACATTAAGGGTGCTGACTCCTTCGGTCCATCCGAGGACGCAACTCGCACTTGGCCAAACGTTTCCGAGCATGGTCGTCAGCTTCACTTCGGTGTGCGCGAGTTCGCAATGGGTGCTATTACCAACGGTATTTTGCTTGGTTCTGACACTCGCCCATTCAACGGCACCTTCTTCCAGTTCTCTGACTACGAGCGCCCAGCAGTTCGCTTGGCTGCTTTGATGGAGATTCCAAATCTCTACGTTTGGACCCACGATTCCGTAGCTTTGGGCGAAGATGGTCCAACTCACCAGCCAATCGAACACTTGGCTGCTTTCCGCGCTATTCCTCAGCTTGAGGTTGTGCGCCCAGCAGACGAGTACGAAACTGCTGAAGCTTACCGTCACTTCTTCGAAAAGAAGAACAGCTACCCAACCGCCATGATTTTGACCCGCCAAGGCGTTCCAACCCTCGCTGAGACTGCTGAAAAGGCTCGCGAAGGCGTGAAGCACGGCGCTTACGTTTTGGTTGATTGCGAAGGCACTCCAGACGTAATCATCATGGCAACCGGTTCCGAAGTTCAGTGGGCTGTTGCTGGTGCCAAGACTTTGGCTGCTGAAGGCATTAAGGCTCGCGTTCTTTCCATGCCATCTCTCGAATGGTTCGAAGAGCAGGACGACGAGTACAAGGAAGCAATCTTGCCAAAGTCCGTTAAGGCTCGCGTTTCCATCGAAGCTGGCTTGGCATTGCCTTGGTACAAGTATCTTGGCGATTGCGGCAAGGCTGTTTCTATCGAACAGTACGGCTTGCAGGGTGACGGCGGTCAGAACATGATCGACTTGGGCATTACTGCTGAGCACGTAGTAGAAGCTGCTAAGGCTTCTATCGAAGAAGCTCGCGCCTAAGATAGCTTGACAAAAAGCAAGTAAGCAAAATAAAGCTTGATGTATCAAAATAAAATTGGTATGTCACAAAACTAGAAGTGCTAACGAAACACTTCACAAGAGACAGCGACGGCGTGTTGATGCCGAGCTACCGTTGGTTCGACATCAACCGCTGTTTCTTGTAAAAACGCCAAAATACCGACGTGCCCCAATTGGTGGAGCACAGTGTTAAGGAGATAACATGACTGAAGCAACGCAGCGCACCAGCGATTCCGGCGTTTCTATTTGGTTGGACGATTTGTCCCGCACCCGCATTGAGTCCGGCTCTTTGCAGGATTTGATTGCTAACAAGAATGTTGTTGGCGTTACTACCAACCCATCCATCTTCCAGAAGGCTTTGAGCCAGGTTGGTCCATACGATGCACAGCTTAAGGAACTCGGCAAGGTCGACGTTGAAACCGCTATCCGCGAGTTGACCACCACCGACGTTCGTAACGCAACCGATATCTTCCGCGAGATCGCTGAAAAGACCGACTTCGTTGACGGCCGCGTCTCCATCGAAGTTGACCCACGCTTGGCTCACGATACTGCTAACACTGAGAAGCAGGCTGAAGAGCTTTGGGCAAAGGTTGATCGTCCAAACGTTATGATCAAGATTCCAGCAACTTTGGAAGGTCTTCCAGCTATCACCGCTACCCTTGCTAAGGGTATTTCTGTGAACGTAACCTTGATCTTCTCCCTCGAGCGCTACGAGCAGGTTATCGACGCCTTCATCGAAGGTATCGCTCAGGCTGCCGCTAACGGCCACGACTTGAAGCACATTGGTTCCGTAGCTTCCTTCTTCGTCTCCCGCGTTGATACCGCTGTTGACAAGCTCCTCGAAGCTAACGGTTCTGAAGAAGCTAAGGCTCTTGAAGGCAAGGCTGCTGTTGCTAATGCTCGCTTGGCTTACGAACTCTTCGAGAAGAAGTTCGCAGCTGATCCACGTTGGGCTGAGCTTGAAGCCAAGGGTGCTAAGAAGCAGCGTCCACTTTGGGCTTCTACTGGCACCAAGAACGCAGCTTACTCCGATTGCAAGTATGTTGACGAGTTGGTTGCTGAGCATGTTGTTAACACCATGCCAGAAAAGACTTTGAACGCTCTTGCTGATCACGGCAACGGCGCTGCTTCCGTTAAGGGCACTTACGAAGAGAGCCACGCTGTTATGAACAAGCTCGCTGAGCTTGGCATCAGCATCAAGGACGTTACCGACAAGCTTGAGGCTGACGGTGTTGCCGCCTTCATCAAGTCTTGGGATTCCGTGATTGCTGACGTGCAGTCCGGCATCGATCGCGTAAACGCCTGATTTGATTAATCAGTAATAAATAAACATAAACCGCACATGTTCGTGGATTAATTCACACATGTGCGGTTTTTGTTTGCGGAGCACTCCAAACGAGAGGAAAACTCCCTACAATTGGAGCACTCAAGCAGATTAACCAACTGAGAAAATAACGGTGATTACTTGCCAGAAAGAGTTTGCCAGCGAGATTTGGTTAAAACGTTACGATAGCGCACGCGAGTTTCGTGCATAAGCGATTAATTCACACATGTGCGGTTTTTGTTTAACTGCGGTTAAAAACGTAGGTAGTAGCTCGACCTTTTCCACAAACTGAAATATCTCCTCTACTAACTAAATCAGATAACAATTGCTTAGCCTTGGTACTACCCACGTTAAGAATATTTTGCACTTGCTCACGCTTTATTGTTCCATGATTATGTACTGCTTCAATAATCTTTTTATAGCAATCGTCAACGCTCATACGTTTATGCGAGTTATTAGAATCTTGCGAAAGTGAATTTGTAGTAAGTTCTGAATTATAAGTACCGTTCACTAAATTCAATGAATTAGCATTAAGTTCAGTTTTGTTTTTTGAAGAACCAGATACAAAGTTATTCTTATCGCTTACAAAAAATTCAAGAGTAGTACGGTCTGGATTAAAGGACTCACTTAACATTGGATAGCGTATTCCAGCCCAATCACAACCAGCTCTCATAGCATCAAATCCGCTTCCAGCACGTTCAACAACAGAAATCAGCGCGAACATTTTAAGCAGTGCTGGATTCCGAGAATCAGAAAAACCTCCAGCTAAAGCCACTTCTACAGGCATACGTAAGCAACCCGGGTTTGCAAAAGAAAGCTTAAAACCATCATTTGCGCTATTTGTTTCTATAGAAGATTGTGAAGAACCATCAACATCAGTACTCACAGCATCATTATATGTAATAACAGTATTACCTCGCATATAATAATCAGCATGAATCAACGTGTTTGCAAGGGCTTCTCTAACTGCCATATGCAACGGAGTATCATCAACTCGTAATGACTGCGAATTAAGCAAAAATGGTACATCAATTTTACGAGAAAGACGCTGCCATACAATACTCCAAAAATCATAAAGATTTCCACTCCACGAACCATCCGAGCTGACAATCCTATGACTCCACCTACTATCAGCATTGGTAATTTCTCTGTAGTCGAGAAAATAGTACGGAAATTCCGTAATAATGCACCACTCCTGACCAAACATTAAAAGACCCGATCGAGTAGGATGCAATTTATTCGACTCGTCTTTTGCTAACGCTCCGATTCTCATAAGAAATTCATCTGTATCAAGCGTAAGCCAAGGATGTTGAGGACGCACTGCACTTAGCATATTGCGGTAAGAGCGCACAGTCTCCATATCAAAATCGTCAACACTGTGTTGCAACAGTGGAGATTGATCCATAGAATTTACGCTCGAACCATTGTCTCTGACCATCGCTTGATACTCTTCTTGCGAACATTTGTAGTCGCCTTCGAAATTACGACGATACGTACCGCCTATAGGATTTCCATTAATATAAATCGGTTTATCAGAACGATTTGCTCTTGGAACGGTTATGCGAATAATAGATTTGTTATCATCCATCTGTTCAATAGAAATATTTTCTTCAATAAGAATATTCGAACTAATTTTATTCTTATTATTTAGCGTATCCCAAATATCTTTTACCATATGTTCAGGGTTATTTACGCCAACAAGCTGTAAATTATGCTGAGCATCTTCGCCTACACCCAGCAAGATAGTTCCACCATTCGTATTAGCAAAAGCACAATACGTTTCCCACATACTTCTCGGCGTACCGTTTGAAGCCGCTTTCGCTTCTAATTGATTACTCTCTCTTAGTAAAGACAGCGAATTTATATTGAACATTGCAGTCTCGCTTCGTAAGTTAGGTTTGTTGCAATATCGTTTTTAGTTAAGTTTGTATTTATATTTGCATTTAAAATCGGACATTTTAAAGCTTAAAAATATTTTTTGCGTCCGATTTTACATCCTTTTCGTCCGATTCTACTTGTTTTGCGTCCAAAAAACAAGAAAACGTCCGTAAATTTTGCCTAAACGTCCGTATTCTGTAGAACGCGTCCGATTTACTGCTATTTGCGTCCGATTATGATGATTGCAATAAACCGCTAGAGCAATTCGTTTTGAAGCCAGCTGGCAACACCGTCGTCATTGTTGGAATCGCAAACTTCGTCCGCAATCGCAAGCAAACGCGGATTACTATTCGCCACCGCTACCCCATAACCACCAGCACGGAACATGTCGATGTCAATAATATCGTCGCCAAAAACAACTGTGCGGCTCGTCTTTACGCCCAAACGATCGCAAATAACGTTCAGCGCGTGTCCTTTGTTTGCAAGAGGATTCGTGAGCATCCACAACACGTCTTCGCTAATATGCAATGAAAAATCGCTTGGAAGAATGCTCTGAAGTTTTTCCTTCTCACTCTCTCGAGGAACAATAATAATCTTGTCTGCAATGCCACTCGGAACATTAGAAAAATCGGTAATAATAAAATCCTGCTCGTTCCAAAGCATACGAACATCAAAATTAGTGTAACGAACATCGTTCATAACAATACCAAGACGGAGTGTAGGTATTTTATCAAGCAATTGCAGGCAAACATCAGCAGCAAGATTAGAGTCAAAACCAAAGCGAGTAAGAGTATCAATGCTTCGCTGCGAAGTAAGTTCAGAAACAGTGCTGTGAGCGCAATCAAAATCAATAAGAGCACCGTTTAGATACGCGCAAACTTGAGCTTTTAAATCGTGAACAAAATCAAAAGCACTTCCAACAGGACGAGCCGTAATAATAGCAAGCGGAATCCCAGATTCATGCAAACGCTCAGCAGCTTGCATAGTTTCGCGGCTTAAAAAGCGGCCTTCAAAAGTATCGGAATCGTGAAGCATAGTGCCGTCAAGATCAGCAATTAATAAAGAAGGAGAAAAACGAAGCATTGTAAGGACCTAAATAAACGAAGCCAAATAAACAAAAAGCGCACAATCTACTGACCATACGCTTTTTACAAAAAGAATACTTAAATTAGAGAGAACTTAGTCATTAAGTTCAAAATAACAATTACCGCAACCCAAATCAGTGCAATAATCACTGTCCAACGGTTCAAATTCTTTTCTGCAACACCAGAACTACCGGCGTTCTTCGTTAAACCGCCGCCGAACATGTCGGAAAGGCCGCCGCCCTTGCCCTTGTGCATCAAAATCAACAATGTTAACAAAATGCTGGTGAGCACAAGCAACACTTGCAAAACAATTTTCAGAGCGGACACAAGTAACCTCCTGTCTTAGAGTACCCGATTAATCTTAATAAGAACCGTTGACCTATAGACGCGATTGTGCTGCGGTGAGTCGCACAATATTCGACAACTCCTCTGCATCCAAAGAAGCTCCACCAACCAAAAATCCGTCAACATCAGGCTCAGCAATAAGACTTGAAGCATTAGAAGAAGTTACAGATCCGCCGTAAAGAATACGAACAGTATCTGCAACATCGTCACCGAACGTAACGCGCAAGTCTTCACGAATAGCCAATGCAGCTTCCTGAGCTGAGTTAGCAGTGGCAACCATACCCGTACCAATTGCCCAAACTGGCTCGTACGCAATAATTAAACGCTTAGCTTGCTTCGCATCCAAATCGCGCGTTACATCATGCACTTGCCCTACAGCAAAATCCAGCGCAACACCCTGTTGACGTTCTTTAAGACTTTCACCAACGCAAAGAATTGGCTGCATTCCTGCGGCAAGAACAGCTCGAACTTGATCAACTATATTTGCATCATCTTCAGGATGATACTTGCGTCTTTCAGAATGACCAACAATAACCATTGAACATCCAAGACTTGCAAGCATATCTGCAGAAACATCACCAGTAAAAGCACCTTGAGCAGTAACAGAAACAGCTTGAGCTCCGTACAATATTGGCAAATGGTCAGACTCAACAAGAACTTGCACGCTTCTTATTGAAGTAAAAGAAGGCATAAGTGCAATTTCACAATCGTGATAGTCGTAATGCGCGTCACGCAGTAGCCACGCAAATTTTTGTATAAAATGCGTTGCTTCGCGGTGATTGAAGTTCATTTTCCAATTACCTGCGACTAGCGGCTTTCTTTTAACAACCATAATCACCCTTAAAAATTGAGGATTGAAGATTAATAGTATTGCGCAAATTAGTGTTATGCCGACCTCGATTTACAAAACGGATTCATAAAATCGAAAGTCGGCATAAGCGGAAATATTTAGTTTATACTTGCTCGCGTAAATACTACTTACTCAAGCAATATTACTTACTCAAGCACACTCAAACCTGGAAGAGTCTTGCCTTCCAAGAACTCGAGAGAAGCGCCGCCGCCAGTAGAAATGTGCGAGAAGCCATCTTCTGGGAATCCAAGGTTGCGCACTGCAGAAGCAGAATCACCACCGCCGACTATAGTGAAAGTGCCGTTCTTAGTTGCATCGACCAAGCCCTGAGCTACAGCGCGAGTACCGGCTGCAAACTCTGGAACCTCGAACACACCCATAGGACCGTTCCAAACAACAGTCTTGGAGTCAACAATCTTGTCGTGGAAAAGCTTCTGAGAGTCAGAACCAATATCCAAGCCCATCTTGTCTGCAGGAATAGCGTCTGCTGGAACTACTTCTGGAGCAACTGGAGTATCCCCTGCTGGGAAGCCAGCATTCACAACAATATCAGTTGGAAGCACAAGCTCAACGCCATTCTTCTTAGCGGTTTCAATGTATCCCTTAACCTTCTCGAGTTGATCCTCTTCAAGCAAAGAAGTACCAACTTCGTGACCCAAAGCCTTGAGGAATGTGAACACCATACCGCCGCCAATAACAAGACGATCAGCCTTAGAAAGCAAGTTTTCAATAACGCCGAGCTTGTCGGAAACCTTAGAGCCGCCGAGAACAACAGTCAAAGGACGCTCTGGGTTTTCAGTTGCGCGAGAAAGTGCCTTAACTTCCTTTTCAACAAGCAAGCCTGCAGCTGCTGGAAGATCGGCAGCAACATCGTAATTTGAACCCTGAGCGCGGTGCACAACACCAAAGCCGTCGGAAACAAACACTTCGCCAAGAGAAGCAATCTTCTTAGCGTAAGCTGCGCGCTCGGAAGCATCCTTGCTGGTTTCTTCCGCGTTGAAGCGCACATTTTCAAGCAAAACAACGTCGCCATTATTCATGGCAGCTACCTTAGCTTGAGCATCTTCGCCGTAAGTGTCTGCAGCCAAAACAACATTTGTGCCGAGCAATTCACCCAAACGCTGCGCAACTGGAGCCAAGGAAAGCTCTGGAACAACCTGACCCTTTGGACGACCAAGGTGAGCCATCAAAATCACCTTAGCACCCTGCTCACGCAAAGCCTTAATGGTTGGTAAAGCAGCACGAATACGACCATCATCAGTAATCGTCGTACCCTTGAGAGGAACGTTAAAATCAGCGCGAACCAATACGCGCTTACCACTCAAATCTCCCAAATCTTTCAGTGTCTTCATTGGTATCCTTTCCAAACCATATTGGCTTACCATATTTGACTTACATACTGGCTTACCGTGCCGGCTTACTTCGTTCAACAAAACGCAAAATCAGCCTCAAACATCAACACATTGCCGGGTGCAATTATACCGCACATCTTCAACAATCCCTATGAACAACGCAGCTTTGCACCAGTGCTCTGCTGACGTTGCGTCTGTAGCTTTGCAGTAATGCTTCTGCGAAAAGTGGTTTTGTAGCTTTGCAGTTGCGCTTTGCAAACGTTGCGTCTGAAGCTTTGCAGTAATGCTTTGCAAACGTCGACTATATGTTGCTTAGTGAACTTTGACATTAATGCTCTGCAGACGTTGAGTATTTATTGCTTGGCGAACACTAACATCGGTGCTGCTGCACACTCCACACCAATCACTCTTCCTACCACACCAAAAACAACTGCGATTGGAATTAACGAGTGAGGGGTGGGTGTTGCTTGGTCGAGCAATATAAAAGCGGAACGATAGTAATAATCTTGTTGACGAATACTATTTTTGCAGAGAAAGTAAGTAAAAAACTAAACTTAACTACGCAACCGCTAAGTCCAAGTAAGGTATAAGAGCGGAGCGCTGCGAGACAAGTAACACCCACCGCTCACAGCCACATAAAAAAACCCGCCAGCCAATACAGCTACAAACCACGCAAAATCAGCATTAAAGCTGCTGCATACGCGACTTCTCAACCTTCGCTGAAAGCTGCAAAAGTCTACGAATTCGCCCTGCAATCGCATCCTTTGTAATAGGAGGATCAGCCAAGTGACCAAGCTCTTCCAAACTTGCGTCGCTATGCTCAAGACGAAGCTTTCCAGCCATCAACAAATTATCTGGAATATCGTCGCCCAAAATATCGAATGCGTGACGAACCTTTTCGCATGCCTCAGCAGCAGCCTTAGCACTACGACGCATATTCGCATCGTCAAAATTAGCCAAACGGTTTGCTTTTCCGCGAGCTTCACCGTCCGAACGCTTACCGGTCCATTCGCGAGCAGAACGAGGAGCACCAATCAAAATCAACATTCGCTCAATTGCGTCAGAATCGCGCAACGTCACTCGCTCAGAGCTACGAACCTGACGAGCCTTGGCGCTAATGCCAAGTCGCGCCGCCATAGTTTGCAAAGCATTTGCAGCCTCATGAGTTGGGCAAACAACTTCCAAATAGCTAGCTTTGCCAGGGTCGGAAATAGCACCGTGAGCCAAGAAAGCACCACGCCAAGCTGCTTTGATTTGGGCGATACTTCCACCAACAATCTCAGGTGCAAGACCTGCAACAATTCTCATACGTCGATCAAGAAGACCAGATTGCAAAGCCAGTGCTGCAGCACCACGCTCAACTACCACGTCATAGCGAACTACAGTGCCCGTAGGAGTTTGCCGAGAAACTTGAGCAATTGTTGCTTCCCTCTGGAAATAAGTTTTCAATACCTCAACAAGCCACTGAGCTGCGCGCTGAGAATCCAACTGAGCGCGAATAACAGCTTGATTATTTACTGGCCTTAAGCCGCCAGCAAAGCGCATCATTGCTGCAGCTTGAGCCATAATGACAGTCGGGAGCTCATTGTTGTTTGAAACGAGTTCATTTTTGACGTCGTCAAGAAGAGCCAAGGGACAACCTCCTACTTTTGTTCTTCTTAAAATATGAGTGCTGTTGGGTACTTGCATGATGCTGTGGCACACGACATGCCCGGCTTTCTGTGATACAGAATACGTTGGACATTTTACCGGTTTTTGCACATGCTTTACATGCTTTTAGTACAAGATTTTTTATATTTTATATAATTTACACAATTTTTATTTAATTTTTTAATTAATTTTAATTGATTAGTTTCATAATCGCATTTCACTACTTTACTTTTTCACTACTTTACTTTTTGCTACTTTACTTCTCCACTTATTATGATCTTCTCTGTAGCTCTCTTGCAGATACTGTAACTTGCAAACCGTGCAATCTCAAACGTCTAGCAAGCTCAATACTTACGGCAACAGAACGATGCTGACCGCCAGTACATCCTACAGCAATAGTCACGTAATGCTTGTCTTCTTTAGCGAATCCGTCGATAGCTGTAAGAAGCGCATTTTCGTAAGAATCTAAGAATGTAATTGCCGCAGAATTCGATAAAACATAATCTTGCACAGCTTGATCCTTACCTGTAAGCTCCCTTAATTCAGGAACCCAGAAAGGATTCGGCAAAAATCGCATATCGGCAACAAAATCAGCGTCCATTGGCATGCCGTATTTAAATCCAAAGCTGAAAATATGCACAGAAACAGTAGAAGAGCCTTTTCCAAGCAATCCTTCGTAAAGCTTTGTAGAAAGTTGGTGAATACTAAGTGCAGAAGTATCGATAATAATATTTGCGCAATCTTTCAGATGACTGAGCAGCTCTCGCTCTTCTAGAATACCGTCAATAAGTCTGCCACCGCGCTGCAAAGGATGCGGTCTACGCACAGACTCGTAACGTTTGATAAGCACAGCATCTGAAGCATCTAGAAACAGAATTCGCGTTTTTACACCAAGGTCATCAATATGCGCAAGAACTGCAAACAGGTCGTCGAAATATCCTCTAGAACGCACGTCAATAACAGCAGCAAGCTTATGCACTTTAGAACCGGATGAAGTCATCATATCTACTAGCGGTATGAGCAGTTTTGGCGGAAGATTATCGATAACATACCATCCCATATCTTCCAACGCGTTAGCAGCGTGCGAGCGCCCAGCTCCGCTCATGCCTGTAATTAGCATAACTTCAAATCTGTCAGATAGTTGCATACTAGTCGACGCGGAACGTTGCGTAGTATGTTGCGCATCACGTTGCACATCACTTTGCGTAGTATGTTGCGTATTATCGCTCATAATGCCTCCTGTAAGGCTTTTCGCATGAGACTACTTAAGTCATCGTAATATCTAGCCTTGTCAGCACTAGGTTTATAACCAAGCTCAGAACCAGTCTCAGCACAATCCTCAGCGCCAGTCTTAGCACAATTCCCAAAATTTTCTTTAGATTGCCTGTACTCAATCGTCATAAGACTTACTTGTGCTAAAGCTTGTTGCAAAAGCATTTCTTCTCCGCCAATAGCGCAACCGTATTGTTGCCATACACTAAGTAGCATGCTTGGGCGAGGATCGTAAACTACGTCAAGCAATGTTCCTAATTTCGTTTGATTATTCGCACTATCTTGACAGTACGCTTTCAACGCAAGCGCAATTGGATCTGCTACATGCGCTGGAACTGTGCTTATGACTATGTCTGCTTCTGCGATTGCACGAACAGCTTCGAGTGAATTTAAAGATTTCAAAATGAGAGATTTATCACATTCTGACAATTTTTCTGCACTCAATTTTTCTGCGCTATAGTCTGCAAATTTTGAAAATACTTCTTCGCTTATTGTTGGGAACTCAATACCTTGCACAGGCTCATACATAGCGTCATTTTCTTCGCTTTTATTATTTTGACCTATGCTTATTTTATTTGGAAAATCAGCGCAATACTTTTGTATAAGATTATTAAAACGTTCAACGCCTTTTACACTACCGTCATCTTCAGTTCTAGCAACAACTTGCACTTGCTCAAGCTTTGCTACTTGCGCAATTTCAATTAAAGCTGCCAATGCAGAGGACGCAGTGTTGCCACTGCCAATAATAACAGCCTTTTTTACTTCGCATATACGCTCATGTAATGCTTGCATAAATGTTATTAATATGCCACTTACGTCAGTGTTGTATAGCTTTATTTGCGATTGCGAAGCGGTTGCTGGGTTGCTAGTAAAAACTGCAGTATTTGCCACGTTAAGCGCGCGCGACCAGTAGTCGCAAGGTGTACCGAGTTTCATTACGGTTTTTTTAAGCGGCATAGTAAGGCTTAAGCCTTTCCAAGAATCGTCAAGATGCGCAATAAAATCGCGAAGCTCTGTTTCGCTTACTTTTTCCTTACTATATTGCCAATTTGTAAGACCTAAAACCTTATAAGCCGTGTTGTGAAGCACAGGAGACAGCGAATGCGAAATAGGATCTCCCAAAACTGCGCAATGATATGTTTTTAACATTTTTCTCTCCCCTATTAGTAAGTTAGTACGCTAATAAATCTTTTGGATCAACACAAAAACGCAACTCTCCTGCAGCACGTGTTGCTACGTGACGAGCTACTTCCTTGTGCAATCGGTTCACTAATTCTTGTCTTAAATAAAGCGGAACTCTTACTACAGCTTTTACACGGTCGTAAATATCGTCAAAATGCTGGTATCTGTCTGTAACAGGCGGATGCATTGGAACAATTCCTAATAATGGAGAAATTGCTGAAAAATCAGCATCTTGACTACTTTCGCACCCAAGATTTTCTTGCATTGCACCAATGTTTTCAAGCGCACGCATAACCGCATCACGAGCACCCCATACGCATGCTGCAGTTACACAAGGCGGCAATATTGCTTGAGCTCTTTCTGAAAGCTCATTGCAAGAAAGTTGAGTCGTATCCCACAATGTAAGCGCACGCGCAAGAACAGGATACGTTTCGCCAATCAAAAGCACACTTCCTCCGCGCGCTCTAGGAGCACATAAAGCAGAAGCTTTCATCCACGAATTAAGTGTATCTATTCGCGCATCAAGCCCCGAAGCGTACAAACTTACCCACGTATCGAGTATTGCTACAACACCATATTCTCCGTTACAATTTGCGTCTTGCGTTTGTACGCGAGGCTCACATCCAGGAGTTGCAACAACAATTACAGGTTTTTCATCAATACACTGGATAATTCCGTTCGGTTGGTGTTGTGACGAAATAATAATAGGCACGTTGCGAAATAGTTTAGATAATTCTTCTGCAACACCAGCAGCGCCAACTTGTATAACTCGCATATTGCTACTGCCACAATTAGAACAAGACCAATTTATTGCACTAGCACCACACCACGAGCAACGTGCTGTTTGCTGACTATTTGCAACATCGAGAGGCCCGGTACATCGTCTACAGCGCGCTTGACGTTTGCAAGAAGAGCATATAGCCGATTGCGTCACGCCATCTTGCGCAATAGAAAGCAGCACAGGCTTACCATCCGAAAGAGCATCATTAATAGCTCTTACTGCGCTATGCGGTATGCGAGCGCCAATACTTGGGTCAGCTAATTTCAATAAAGCTTCACGATTAAGCCAACGAACCCACGGAACTAACTTTTCGCGAGCAAGTCTACTCGCACTTACAGGGATGCTAGATCCGCTTATTGTTTCAGCAGTTTTAGCAGATTGAGTAGTTTGAATAACTTTAGTAGTTTGAACGGATTGCTCACCTTGCGCATCTTGCGCATTCGACATATAGCAGTCTACTTCACTTTGACTAAGCGCGCTTCTGGAATACGACATTGACACAAATACGCCGCCATGCCTTTTCGCACGAAGCCGCATAACGCCACGCGCTTGAGCATACGGCATCATGCCATCAGCATATTGGTACGCGCAATCTTCAACAATCGCAAATAAAGCATCTCCCTCAACTGGAGCATACATTGCAGCTCTAGTGCCAAGAACGCAAGGAACTATTCCGGACGCGATTGCACGCCAAGCTCTATATCTATCAGCTGGAGGATCCGCAGCACAAAGTCGAGCAACATCGCCATCAAAACTTCCAGCAGAAAAACCACGATGATTCTCACTGACGCGCTTATATGGCTTTAATCCGTAAACCATTAGCGCGCGCATTACATCATTTACTTCTCTTAGCGTCGGCAAAACTACAACAGCTTGCTTACACGCGCTTAAAGCAGTGACAATCATCCACGCTAAATCTTGTGCAAGTCGGCAAGAACCTGGTAAAGCGTCTACAATAAAAGATTGAGAAGAATTATTTTCTGCTTGCTTGACTAATTGATTTTCTGTTTTATTTTCACTAAAACTTGCGTCAATAGATTTTTTGATTAATGCATTGTATAAAATATTTGCATTTTCGTAATCATAAATCATGCGAGAAGTTGTAGCGTAACCTGGGTTTGTATTGTTATCGTTTTGCAAACGCTTCTTAAGATTTTCACGCCACTGTTTTCTGCGTTGCAAGCGTATGTTGTCAAAAACTTCCTCATGCTCAACACGAGCTACGCGTTGAGGCACAGCAAGACGCAAAATATTTGAGCTAGTTCCACCATAAGCTTTAGCTATGGCGTCAATATCGTCTCGCAAAGATTTAGAAAGCAAAACATCTGAAGGAAACACGCGCTCTAAAAATCTTAAAGCAGTATGAGGGGTGTCTGTATGCGAAGAACGAGACCAAATAACTCCAGTGAGCTTTTGTGCTCCAAAACGAACGCGTACAAACGCCCCAGGCTGAGCAGATTCATCTTGATCTTGCGATATCAAGTAATCAAAAGTACGACCTAAATGTGAAGCTTGAACATCAAGCATCACATGCGCAATAGGGCATTCATTAGCAGGCACTAGAGAAACAGCATTGCGCTTACGTCTTGTTTTACGCGCTAAGCCGTCTAGCGAAGGTTGCTCTGCCATAAATAACCCTTAGTTTTACTTGAATTACATCACATAATTACTGTTATTTTACAGCAAAATTTATCAATAAAACTACTTTTTTAGCGCATCTTTCAATTGCTCAATACGATTCGTTTCTTCCCAAGGGAATTTGACATCCGTACGACCAAAATGACCATAAGCTGCGGTTGGAGCATAAATTGGCTTAAGCAAGTTAAGCTCATCAATAATCGCAGCTGGACGCAAATCAAATACTTCACGCACAGCACGCGCAATATCTGCACGCGTAATACCTTCAGCTTCAGTTCCGAAAGTTTCTACGTTTACGCTTACAGGATCAGCAATACCAATAGCATAAGCAACTTGAACTTCTGCCTTATGAGCTAAACCAGCTGCCACAATATTTTTTGCAACCCAGCGAGCTGCATAAGCTGCAGAACGGTCAACTTTGCTAGGATCCTTACCGGAAAAAGCTCCACCACCATGATGAGCAGCACCACCATAAGTGTCAACAATAATTTTTCGACCAGTTAAGCCCGAATCAGCTGCAGGACCTCCCAAAACGAAGGAGCCAGTAGGGTTTACAAGCATACGGTACGAATCGTGCGCAACTTTTTGAGCAAGAACTTCGTCCAACACAGGATTAACAACATGTTCAACAAGCTGATCTTGTAACCAGTCTCTAGAAACTTCTGGGTCATGCTGAGTAGAAATAAGCACAGTATCCAAACGTTTAGGCAATCCTTTTGAATCATACTCAATCGTTACTTGAGTTTTCCCATCTGGACGCAAATGCGCAACAGTGCCATCTTTACGAACTTTAGCAAGCTTTTGAGCTAAACGATGAGCAAGATAAATCGGCAAAGGCATTAAAGTATCTGTTTCGTCGCTAGCGTAACCAAACATAACACCTTGATCGCCTGCACCTTGAGCAGCGTAGTGCTCCTCACGAGAAGATGCACTCTCGCAAGAAGCATCCAACCTAGCAACACCTTGATTAATTTCTGCACTTTGCTCAGTTAAAGAAACCATAACACCACAAGAATCAGCATCAAGACCAATTGTGGAGCTCGTGTAGCCAACATTACGAACAACTTGACGCACGATTCCCGGAATATCGCTATAAACTTCACCACGCACTTCGCCAAAAACCACAAACTGACCAACGGAAGCAC
Source organism: Gardnerella sp. DNF01189 (assembly GCF_049244195.1). NCBI lineage: Bacteria > Bacillati > Actinomycetota > Actinomycetes > Bifidobacteriales > Bifidobacteriaceae > Gardnerella > Gardnerella sp. DNF01189. Next base: position 543,163 of record NZ_CP058385.1, read on the forward strand.
AAACCTCTACAGCAACATGCGCATGAGAATCCTGACGAAGCATATCGTCCAATATAGCGTCAGCAATTTGATCGCATAACTTGTCAGGATGACCTTCAGTTACAGATTCTGCAGAAATTAATTTACGTTCTTCCACATTTCCCCCTTACGTTTATAGTCGATAAGGCTAAATACAGGCTAAATAAAGTGAAAAACGCAGCCGTGCATCCGCTTTATTGAGCACGGATGATACGCGACTGCGAATACCCATAAAGACGTTTATTAGCAAGGCTTATTAATTACCTTCGCTTAAATCGTCCTCACCAAGAGTCTCTTCAAGCAATCCAGCATTAATTTCGCGGAAAGCAATAGCTAAAGGCTTTTCTTGATTTTGATACTCAACTAGTGGGCCAACATTTTGAAGCAAACCTTCATTAAGCTGAGTAAAATAAGCATTAATTTGACGTGCTCGTTTTGCAGCAAATAAGGCAAGCGCATACTTGGAATCCGCATGTTGCATTAAATCATCAATCGGTGGATTCGCAAGACCAGTAGGTGTTGGCTGAGTGCCTAATGCCATAATATTCTCCAAATTCTATGGTGCCACAATAGTTCCAAAAGGCTTATTATATGCTATCGATTGGATATTGCGTAAGTTTTAACTATAAGTCGTATTCGCTTGCAATAACATTCCACAGTTCATCTGCGGCACGCTCAGCATTATCGTTCACAATAACAACATCAAACTCTTTAGCTGCAGCAATCTCAACTTTAGCGGTTTCCAAACGTTTTGCTTGCTGCTCAGGAGTTTCAGTACCACGACCAATAAGACGACGCTTAAGCTCTTCAAAGCTCGGAGGCGCAATGAACACGTACACGACTTCTAATCCAAGACGAGCTGCCTCTTGTTTTACACGCCTAGCTCCTTGCAAATCTATTTCCAACAAAGTAGGAATATCTTGCGTAAGATGATCCAAAACAGGCTGAAGAAGGGTGCCATAATGAGCCATGCCATGAACCAGCGCAGTTTCCAAGAATTCGCCATTACGCTTACGACGCTCAAATTCTTCTTCATCTAAGAACCAATAGTGAATACCATTAAATTCACCAGGTCTAGGCGCACGAGTGGTAGCAGAAACAGATAGCCAAATATGTGGATGCTTCTCACGAAGTATGCCTTCTACTGTGCCTTTACCAGCCGCAGTAGGACCCGTTAATACGATTAATCGACGTCTAGACTGCGAAACTGCAGTCTCATCCGTGGCACCCATTTGTTTACCTCTCGTTTACACACATTCGCCTGAATCAACAAGAGCCTGACGAATATCCAATGCTATGCGTTCAGTTGCAGCCGAAAGTTCACCAATATTTGGACCATGCGACGCAATCGAACGCGAAACAGTTACCAATACATTACCATGTGTACCAGCAAAAACACGCTTTAAATCGTCAGCTTCTGCACCTTGCCACCCATAACCAGGAGAAAGAATTGGACCAGTAAAACTGGTTACGTCAATTCCACCACCGTTCATCCAGTCGCCAATAGTCGCTCCAACAATTAAACCAACAGAACCCATTCCTTTAGTTTTATTGTTAAAACTTTGAGCCGTTTGAGCAATTCCGTGAGCTACAGTAGTTCCGCGGTAAGTTCCGCTTTGCCTAATAGCAGTTTGCAAACTTGCGCCTTCGCGATTAGAAGTTAGAGACGCAATAAAAACACCGCGACCGTTATTAAGAGCTTCGTTAATTAAGCCGCCCATAGAACGTGCACCATAATAAGGAAGCAAAGTAATAGCATCAGCAAGAAGCGGAGCTCCAGGCTTAAAATATGCGTCTGCAAGCGCAGAAATAGTAGTAGACAATCCTCCATGACCGCAATCAACAATAGTAATAATATCCATTTGACGAGCGGCATACAGCACACGCTCAAGCGCTGCGAAACCCTTAGAACCATAGCGCTCAAACATGCTGGATTGGAATTTAACTGCCGCTGCCCTACCATTCATAGCTTGCAGCATGCGCATAGAAAAAAGTTCAGCTCCAAGAGCATCCATGTTGTATCCCCAATTAAGCAGCATTTTGCGATGAGGATCGATTCCAACACACAATGGTCCATATTTTGCCATAGCGTTCTTCAAACGCAAACCAAAATCGGATCGTTGCGCCTGCACTTCTTGATCACGAATGCTCTCGGTCATGTATTAAGCCCGACTTTCTTGACTTTCTGCCTGTTCAATTGCAAACAACTGCTGAGCATGTTCTTGTATGCTCATCACCTGATAATCGTTGTTCTTAACAGCTTCAATAGCCATTAATACTGGTGCGAATTCGGTAATAGTAGTGAATTGCGGAAGATCAGCTGCTACAGCTGCTGCACGAATGGCATAACCATCAGTGCGCGATCCCCTTGAATTCGGCGTATTCAATACCATATCAATCTTACCATTTTCGATAAGCTCTACAACATTCTTACCGATTCTTTCATGTGCTTTCTCACTATTTGGCATATCCTTCGCCGTGTCGCCCTGACTAGAAAGCTTATCGACAATCACGGAATCAATACCATAACGACGAAGCACAGAAGCTGTACCTTCAGTAGCCCAAATCGTAAAACCAAGCTCCACTAATCGCACTGCAAGAAGCGGAAGTTGACGCTTATCTGCATCACTTACAGACACAAACACGTTGCCGCTGGTAGGCAAACCACCCTTGTATGCTGCAAGCTGGCTCTTAGCAAAAGCATGTGGGAAGTCACGATCGAAGCCCATAACTTCGCCGGTAGAACGCATTTCTGGTCCGAGCAAAATATCAACCGTACGACCAACAGGAGTGCGGAAACGCTTGAACGGCAGCACAGAAGCTTTAATAGCAACTTGCTGACCTGGATGAATATCACCACCATCGCCTTGCGGAAGAAGAAGTCCACGCTTGCGCTGCTGTGCAATTGTTTCACCAGCCATAATTCGAGCAGCAGCTTTAGCAAGAGCAACACCAGTAGCTTTAGAAGCAAACGGAACAGTACGAGACGCTCGAGGATTTGCTTCAATTACATACAAAGTGTTTGCCATAAAAGCGTACTGCACGTTAATCAGACCGCGAACTGAGCAGCCGCGCGCAATCGAAAGCGTGCCTTCGCGAAGGCGGCGAATTTGATCGTCCGAAAGCGTGCTTGGAGGAAGAGTACAAGCAGCGTCACCAGAGTGCACGCCAGCTTCCTCAACATGCTCCATAATGCCGCCAATATAAAGCTCGTTGCCGTCGTAAAGCGCGTCAACATCAATTTCAATAGCGTCCTGAAGGAACTTATCAATCAAAAGCGGCGAAGGCAAGCGGCCAGAAACAACAGTGTCTGCTCGAGCTTCATCCAATGCGCGATCAACATACTTTGCAAGCTGAGCGTCGTCGTACACAATCTCCATTCCGCGACCGCCGAGTACGTAGCTTGGACGCACAAGAACTGGGTAGCCGATTGCGTGAGCTGCATCTTTTGCTTCCTCAAGGCTTAAAGCTGTGCCGTATCGAGGAGCGTTCATGCCTTCTTGACGAAGAACTTCGCCGAAAAGCTCACGATTTTCAGCCAAATCGATAGCCTCAGGAGTCGTTCCCAAAATTGGAACTCCTGCAGCTTTAAGACGAGCAGCAAGCGAAAGTGGCGTTTGGCCACCAAGCTGCACAATCACGCCCTTAACAGGTCCAAGCTTCTTTTCTGCTTCGTAAATTTCAAGCACATCTTCGAAAGTAAGAGGCTCAAAGTAAAGGCGGTCAGACATGTCGTAATCTGTAGAAACTGTTTCAGGATTGCAATTAACCATAATGGTGTCGTAATCCTTGCCCAATTCCTGAACAGCGTGAACGCAAGTGTAATCAAACTCAATACCCTGGCCGATTCTGTTTGGACCAGAGCCAAGGATAATCACAGCTTCGCGATCGCGCTTCTTCAACTCGCTTTCGTCAGCGTAGCAAGAATAGTAGTACGGAGTTGCTGCGTCGAACTCAGCTGCGCAAGTGTCAACAGTCTTGTAAACAGGGCGCAAACCGTAAGCCCAACGAAGCTCACGAACCATGTTTTCGCCTTCGTCGCCAAGATTACGCAAATGCGCAATCTGCACGTCCGAAAGACCAGCAAGCTTAGCACGCTTCAAAACTTTAGGAGTTAAGGTTTCAGCTTCACGAACTGCGAGCGCAGTTTCGTTAATTTGAGCCAGCTGCTCTACAAACCAAGGGTCGATTTTTGTTGCTACAAAAATTTGATCTGGCGTTGCTCCACCCCAAAGCGCGCGCTGGATTTGCAAGTAGCGATGCTCGGTTGGAGTATGCATTTCTTCAAGAAGCTTATTAACTTCTTCCTTGCTTGGACGCTCGCCATCCCAGCTAAAGCACGCGTGACGCTTGTCGATTGAGCGCATTGCTTTTCCAAGGGATTCCTGGAAGTTTCCAGCCAAAGCCATTGCTTCGCCAACCGACTTCATAGAAGTTGTAAGCGTGGTGTCTGCTCCTGGGAACTTTTCGAAAGCAAAGCGCGGAATCTTCGTTACAACATAGTCGATTGTTGGCTCGAAGCTTGCAGGAGTTGAACGCGTAATATCGTTTTGAATTTCATCCAAAGTGTAGCCTAAAGCAAGTTTCGTTGCGATTTTTGCGATTGGGAAGCCAGTTGCTTTAGATGCGAGCGCGGAAGAACGAGACACACGCGGGTTCATTTCGATTACGATAATGCGACCAGTTTGAGGGTTGATTGCGAACTGAATATTGCAACCGCCGGTATCGACGCCAACGCCTCGAATAATAGCGATACCGATATCGCGCATCTTTTGATACTCTCGGTCGGTAAGCGTAAAGCAAGGAGCTACTGTAATCGAGTCGCCAGTGTGCACGCCTACAGGATCGACGTTTTCGATTGGGCAAACAACTACGACGTTATCTTTTGCGTCGCGCATAAGTTCAAGCTCAAACTCTTTCCAGCCTTCAATGCCTTCTTCAATAAGCACTTCGTTTGTTGGAGAATAGTGAATGCCGGCTCCTGCAATGCGGTGAAGCTCTTCTTCGTTATGAGCAATACCAGAGCCCAAGCCGCCCATTGTGAAGCTTGGACGTACTACTACCGGGTATCCTAAAGTTTCAACAATTTTGTCTACTTCTTCAATCGAGTGAGCAATAAAGGATTTTGCTGACTCAGCTCCGGCTTTTTCAACGACTTTTTTGAAAAGCTCTCGGTCTTCGCCGCGGTCGATTGCTTCCAAAGAAGCGCCAATAAGCTCAACGTTATATTTTTCTAGGATTCCTGCACGACCCAAATCCATTGCAGCATTAAGTGCAGTTTGACCACCAAGCGTTGGAAGAAGCGCATCCGGACGCTCCTTTGCAATAATTCGCTCCAAAATCGAAGTGTCAATTGGCTCAATATATGTTGCGTCCGCAAGTTCCGGGTCGGTCATAATCGTAGCCGGGTTAGAGTTGACCAAAATTACGCGAATGCCTTCTTCGCGAAGAACTCGGCAAGCCTGCGTTCCGGAATAATCAAACTCTGCAGCCTGACCAATAACAATCGGGCCGGAACCAATTACCATAACCGACTTAATATCAGTACGTTTTGGCATAGTAAACTTCTCTTTCCGTAAATCTTAAAATCTTACTTGCTTTTTCGAGTGTTTTCGCGCATCAATTGCACAAAACGGTCAAATAGATAGGAAGCATCGTGCGGGCCTGCTGCAGCTTCCGGATGATATTGCACTGAGAACGCTGGAATATCAAGGCATTGCAAGCCTTCTACAACATTGTCGTTCAAGTCAATATGCGAAACTAGCACGCGACCAAAGTGACCGTTTCCATAAGGAGATTGGACAGGACCGTCAAGAGGAGCGTCCACTGCAAAGCCGTGATTATGAGCTGTAACTTCCACTTTTCCGGTTGTAACGTCTTTTACAGGCTGATTAATACCGCGGTGACCAAACTTCAGCTTGTAAGTGCCAAAGCCGAGCGCGCGACCAAGCAACTGGTTTCCAAAGCAGATACCAAAGAACGGGTAGCCTGCATCCAAAACTTTACGCAAAAGCTCAACTTCGCGATTTGCTTGGCCAGGATCTCCAGGACCATTCGAGAAGAATACACCGTCTGCGTTAAGAGCTTGCAGCGATTCGAAGCTTATTGAGGAGCTTACGACGTGCACACGGCAGCCGCGCTCAGCCAAACGGTGAGGAGTCATGGATTTAATACCAAAGTCAACTGCTACAACCGTGTAAAGTGGATCTTTTCCTTCAAAATCACCGCAAGGCTCAATCGTATACGTTTCTTTAGTGCTGACTTCATCCGTTAAGCGCAAGCCTTGCATTTGAGGAGTCTGCTTAATTTCGTCAACGAAAGAAGCAACGGTACGAAAAGCCCCGGTTGACGAATCAACCAGGGCCTTATTAGAAAAAATGCCGGCACGCATAACGCCTACCGAGCGTAAATGACGTACCAGCTTTCGAGTATCAATACCACTAATGCCAACGATACCTTGCTTTTGTAAATCGTCTTCCAAGGAACCTTCAGCTCGCCAATTGCTAACTACTGGGCTTGGCTCCTTAACTACGTAACCTGCAACCCAAATGTGGGCAGATTCTGAATCTTCGTGATTCATTCCCGTATTACCTATATGTGGGAATGTTTGAACTACGATTTGTTGATCATAACTTGGATCAGTTAATGTTTCTTGATAACCAGTCATGCCCGTGGAGAACACAATCTCAGCGCGCGTAGAACCTTGCGCACCGAAAGGCTTACCAACGTAAACCTGACCATCCTCCAACACCAATACTGCATCATCACTGCCGAATCCGGCAAAGGTGTCGTTGTAATCCACCTTAACCCCCTTATGGCTTTAGGATATTCGTGGCAAGTTTACTCAGGTTGGCGGACGGGCGACGCGCCGGCGATAGTTATTGCTTCTTACTCGGCAGCAGCTTCTTCCGTAGACTCTTCCGTAGCAGCGTCTTCAGGAGAAGATTCGCCGTTAAACTTTGCCAAGCACGCGTCTTTATCTGCCATAATCGCGCTTAGTAAGCCGTGAATAAACGCAATAGCTTCGTCGTCGCTATACATTTTTGCGAGCGCAATCGCCTCGTCAATAGCAACTTTATCTGGAATCTCATCGTTAAGAAGCATTTCCCAAACTGCAATGCGCAAAATATTGCGATCGATAACAGCCATTCTGCCAACTTTCCAGCCAGTCGAATAGCGGTTTAGCGTCTTGTCGATTCTGTTACGTCGCTCTCCTACGCCTCGAACAATCTCAATAGCGTACTCTGGGAGCGGAGTTTGAGCGCCAGGCTCCTTAACTCGCTCCTCAAGCAAAGAAAGAATATGCTGATTCTTCTCATCCGCCTCATACAGCGTATTCAAAGCCCTTTTACGAGCGGTAGAACGTGCCATCGTAACGCCCTTCTGTGTAACGTATAAAAATTACTTAATAAAGTTGTATCAAAAATTACGCGACCCAGCAACGAATAATCGCCACCGGGTCACTCTATAAAAATTATTGAGAAATAAATAGCTAATTTAATTAGATAACTAATTATTTTAATTAGATAATTAATTCTTTAGTTTTCACGACCAAGATAAGAGCCGTCACGAGTGTCGACCTTCACCTTTTCGCCTTCACCCACAAAGAGTGGAACCTGGATTTCAGCACCGGTTTCCACTGTTGCAGGCTTAGTACCAGCGTTAGAACGGTTGCCTTGCAAGCCTGGCTCAGTGTGAGTAATAGTCAAAATCACTGAAGCTGGAAGCTCAACGCTCAAAGGAGTACCGTCATGGAAACTTACGATGCAGTCGGTGCCCTCAAGCAAATACTTGCTCTGCTCGCCAACCAAAACCTTAGGAATATAAACCTGGTCGTAAGTGGTCATATCCATAAAGACGAAGTTGTCGCCATCTTCGTATGAATATTGCAACGTGCGGTTATCAACGGTCTCGAACTCCATCTTCATGCCGGCATTAAAAGTCTTGTCGACAATCTTGCCCGAGAGCACGTTCTTAATGGTGGTACGCACAAAAGCAGGACCCTTGCCTGGCTTCACGTGCTGGAACTTAACGACGGTCCAAAGCTGACCGTCAAGGTTCAAAACCGATCCATTCTTAATATCATTGGTAGTCTGTGCCACGAGTTACCCGTTTCTTTCGCTAATAGGCTGCAAGTTAAGCAGCTAAGAAATAAACCTTGCTTATTATGCCACAAAGTGTCAACTTAATATATTTGAAGATTATTTTTCAGCAAATTCAACAATTTTGAAACAAATTCAGCAACGTCATCTTTATCTGCACTTTTTGTTAAAACAGACACTCCAATCTTGTTCTTGCCCTTCTTAAGAATCAAGAAATAGTTATAAACATTCTTAATTCCTTGACCACGATGAGCCATAACCTCTATGCCGTCTGGAACGTTCACGCCATCAGCAGAAATATCGTAACCCGTCGCATTGGCAATAGTCGAATTTTGCATAGCTTTTGAAAGCATCATCGCAGCATCATGAGAAGAAGTAAGATTTTCGTGACCATCGTTCGATGCATCAATATCACCATATTTGCGAGTAAAAGATGTATTTGCATAGCCATTATCTGACAGCCATTGATCTAATCCGTCTATGCCACCTTGATCATCTAAAAGTTCATTAGCGGAATCATTACTCATTGTCTTAATAACATCTTCACATTTATCTTCATAATCATGATGTGGATTATCCTTAGTATAAAGAACAACAGGGAAGTAAAAACCTACAGCAGGGAATGTTTTACGAGAATTAGAAGACTCATACAATATGCCCTTCTTGCCAGAAATTGCTACAGATACGCTATTATTTGAAGCAAAATTGTTTACTAATTTATTGATTTTTTTGGTATTGAGCTTTTCACTCGCTCCAATAGCGTTATCCTTATCGCTGCTAGTATCACTATCTTCATCGTCTGAATCTAAATCATCATTGGTTAGAACATGCTGCTTAGATTTATTATTTTTTGATTTTGATGATTGTAATTCAGTTTTATTATTTGATTGAGCTGTTCGCGCATTATTTACATACCACCATGCACCAGCACCTATCACCAAAACACAGGCAATAATAGCGGCTATTAAAGTAATAATTACTTTCTTCTTGCGCTTATCATCATCTGAATGAGAATAATTAGCCGGAGCTTCGCCTTGTGCGTAAGGTGAATTATTCATAGAAGGCTGTTCGTTCGAAGAACCCATAATAGGAGAACCTGAAACGCTTAGATTATCCGATAAAGCTTCCTGCGCAGGAAATACAGTAGTAGGCACTTCGTTAGTAGGCAATTCGTATTGTTGATTTTGGATTGCTGACTCGACTGCTGGCGTAACTTCTAAAAGCGCTCCGCAAGTATTGCAAAACTTGCTATTATCATCATTTTTATTACCACATTGCGTGCAGAACATATTCTTCCTTTAAACAAATGCATCTATTGCAACACATGATTTTACACCAGCCTACAATAAATATTTCAAATTCTTTATAAAAATTGCCTTTTCTTTAACTACAAAGACTGCGTAGCAATAACGCAACACCAGCATACCTACATACAGCAATACAATCATAATGCCATAACACACTATAAATACCGAACAAAATCATACTTCATTAAAACTTAAAAAACTAATATACTACTTTTATGAAACTTCTTGGCAATATTGTGTGGCTGATATTCGGCGGTCTTTTCATTGCTGCAAGCTGGTTACTTATAAGTTTCCTTCTTTGCATAACCGTTATTGGCATACCATTCGGTATTCAAGCATTCAAAATGGCAAAGCTCACGCTCACGCCATTTGGAAAACATGTTATTTACCGAGGCGGCACTAGCACAATTTGGAACATACTATGGATTGTATTTTTCATTGGGCCAATGCTTGCATTAGGCTATATCGTTTCAGGATTCATTTGCTGCTGCACAATTGTTGGCATTCCATTTGGCATACAATCTTTCAAAATGGCAAAACTTGCGTTGTGGCCGTTTGGTTCCGAAATTGTAGAAGATAGTTACGCACCATATGTACGCAAGTAATCGGCAGCGCGCGAAGCTAATTCCTCATCCATAACTGGCTTACCGTCAGCATTAACTAAACGCTTTGCTGCAGCGAAAATTTCGCGCACATTTGCAATTGGCAAAACTGGGAAACCAAACTCCTGCTCTACTGCTTTTACTGCAGAAAGCTCACTGTCTTTCGTGCGTTCCATTCTGTCTACTGCCAAAATCAAGCCAACAACTTGCACATTTGCTTCCGCTTTAAGCTTTGGCAAAGTTTCGCGAACTGCAGTTCCAGCAGTCATCACGTCGTCAACTAACAGAACTTTCATGCCGTCTTTTAACGGTTTTCCAACCATAATTCCGCCGTCGCCATGATCCTTTCGCTCTTTGCGATCGAAAGTAAAACCAACAGGCATATTGTGATTATTCGTCAAAGCCATTGCCGTAGAAACTGCCAGCGGAATACCCTTATAAGCAGGGCCGAAAACAGTGTCGATATCTTGCGGAAGTTTGCCATCTTCGATTGCTGCAACAACGCGCTCAGCGTAGCATGCGCCTAGATTTGCGATTTTCATGCCGTCGTCAAAAGCACCAGCGTTAATAAAATAAGGTGATTGACGACCAGATTTCAGCGTAAAGTCACCAAATTTAAGCGCACCTGAATCAAGCAAAAACTTTGTAAAACGTTCGTCTAATTCTGCCATAATTAGCTCTCTTTCTTAAAATGATTTTAAATACTTTCTAAATACTTTTTAAATACTTAATTTCAGCGCCAAGTTTTGCCTTCAGCGAGTAAAGACGCAAGCTTTGGACGAGAATCAAGCAAATCGTCAAGCTCGCGGGCAATGCGAATAGGAGCAGTAGGATCCACCAAAGCAGCAGCACCAACTTCTACAGCATTCGCGCCAGCATACAAGTATTCCAAAGCTTTTTCGCCAGAATCAATGCCACCAATGCCAATAATTGGAATATCTGGCATAGCTTGACGAACTCTCCACACAAACCCAAGTCCAATCGGGAAAATAGCAGGACCGGAAACACCGCCCGTGCGATTTGCAATAATCGGCTCGCCTGTTCGAATATCAATTCGCAAACCAACCAGCGTATTAATCATGCTAAGAGCATCCGCACCAGCGTCAACAGCAGCTTTGCAAATCGAAACAATATCCGTCACATTTGGCGTCATTTTCACGATCATTGGCTTGCTTGTCATTGCGCGAAGACGCTTAATTAAGCGGTGCAATGCAACCGGATCCGTGCCAACGCTCATTCCGCCGTGAGTCACGTTTGGGCAGCTTACGTTAATTTCAAGCATGTCTGCAGCAGAATCTGCAAGCTTTTCAACAACTTGCGCATAATCCTCGTCACTGTGACCAGCAACATTAGTAATAACAAGCGCTCCCATGGATTTTAGTTTTGGCAACTCGTCTACTAAATAATGGTCGACACCAGGATTTTGCAAGCCCACTGCGTTTACCATTCCAGAAGGAGATTCTGCAGTGCGCGGAGAAGGATTTCCTTCCCAAGGAACAGGGGAAACACCTTTTGTACAAATTGCGCCGAGTTGGCTTACGTCGTAAAAGCGTCGGCAAGCTGCAAGCTGGAAAGTTCCAGAAGCTGTACCAACCATGTTTTTCCACTTAACGCCTGCAACTTGAGTTGGATGCTTCCAAATGTGGCTAGTGTCAAAGCCAAAAGTTTCAGCGGAATTTGCGTTATTTACAAAATTATTTTCGGCATTATTTACAGCACTCATATTTTTTACTCCCAACCCAAACGATTCGCATCAAAAACAGGACCGTCGTTGCAAACTTTCAACCTGCCTTCCAAAGTGTCAACAACGCAAGCAACGCAAGTTCCGTATCCGCAGCCCATACGCGCTTCTAAACTGAGCTGGCACTCAATATTTCTTTCATGCGCCCAGTGAGCTACAGCTTTCATCATAGGCAAAGGTCCGCAAGACAAAATAACCGTTGGTAAATTGTCTTCGAAATCAAAATGCTTAACTTTTTCAAGTTCGTCAAGAAGTGTAATAACAGTTCCTTCAGCATTTGTAATACTGTGTACGTCTGAAATATATTCTTTCATTAAATCATCTGCAAAACGCTTGTTACGGTAGCCAAGCACTGCCGTTACGCTAGAATCTTCACGCTTTGAAAGCGTTTGAGCAGCACACAAAATAGGCGGCACGCCCAAACCTCCACTGACCAACACATAATGTGCAGGTTTGGAAATATTAAAGCCAAGCCCTAAAGGGCCAAGAGCGTCAATACTATCTCTTGGTTTAAGCTCAGCAAACTTAGCAGTACCCTTGCCAATCACAGCAAAAATCAAAGTAAAAGTATCACCTTCTACGCTTGCAACTCCAAAAGGACGCGGAAGCATAGCAGTTGGATCAGGGGAATACAAGTTCACAAATTGCGCAGGAGCAGCTTTTTTAGCAATCTCAGAATCTCGCAAAGTCAAACGGTACACGCCTTCGTCTAGCTTCTCATTATTGAGTACTTCTACAGATCTGCGCCCCCAAAGGCGCGAATATTTTGCATTATTGCTTTCGTCTGCAGAACTTGATCCGGAAGAATCAAAAGCGTCTTCACGTAACGTAATTATGGCGTTTCCAGAAGCTTTTCGCGTTGGAATAAACATGCCATCACTCATGTGGTTTCCCCTACCCTTGTATGTGTTTTGTACCGTTGCGTTTTATTTTTAATTTTAATTATATTTTTAGTTATATTTATTTTAGTTATACATTCTAGCGATACACTGCATTTCGCAAGTCGTCACGCATATTTTTCGCAGCAACAACTGCAGAATCACGCACAATATCAAGAATGTCATCAAGAGACATATGACCTTGATTTTTAGCGTAATCTTCAGACTTTTTCCAAGCACCAATAATACCGCGAGAAGAATTGACAATAGCGCCTTCAGAATTTGCATCAAACATTCCAGCAACATCTTGAGCTGTACCGCCTTGAGCGCCATAGCCTGGAACAAGGAAGAAAGTGTGCGGCATAATCTCACGCAAATGCTTGCCCTCCTCCGGATGCGTGGCACCTACAACTGCACCAATTCTTGAATAACCGTGCTTACCAATGCTTGAAGCACCCCAGTTCTCAATCAAATCAGCCATATGCTCATACACTGGCTTGCCATCTTGCAAAATAAGCTCCTGCAGCTCTTTGCTAGAAGGATTCGAAGTGCGAAGCAGCACAAAAATGCTTTTATCGTGCGCTACTGCTTCATCGATAAAAGGCTTCACACCATCCGAACCCATATAAGGGTTTACTGTAAGCGAATCTTCATGCCAAACGTCAAGATTTTTAGAGCTTTTTAGAAGATTTTTAAGAGATTGAGGAAGCACGTTACCAGTAGTATTTTCGTCTTCAAAATATGAAGAAAGATTAGCAAAACCGCTTAAATGAGCAGCATATTGACCAGCTGTAGAGCCAATGTCTCCGCGCTTTGCGTCACCTATTACAACTAATCCTTGCGATTTCGCATACTCGCAAGTCATTGCGTAAGTATCGATACCAGCAGGACCAAGTGCTTCGTACATTGCAATTTGCGGCTTTACTGCAGGCACAAAATCTGCAACCGCGTCAATAATAGCGCGATTAAACTCAAAATAGGCTGTAGCTAAAAGCGTTGGCAGCGCATCCTCGCCTTCTACTTCCTGTAAAACTTCGTCCGCAAGAGAGCTAATAATTTCGGCTGGTACAATACCTGGCTTAGGGTCCAAGCCAACAACGCTAGGATTTTGCTTGGCTGCAATCGCTTCAATAAGTTCGTCCATAATTTACTACCATTCCAAATTTATATTTAATCAATCACATTCTCGAGAAAGCAATTTCTGAACCAATAATCGTCGCAACAGGCCTTCCTGTAAGTTGCCATCCATCAAAAGGAGTATTTCGAGCTTTTGAATGGAACGAATTTGCATCAACCGCCCAATTTTCGCGCATATTAATCAGCACTAAATCAACGTTTTCAGGGTGCTCAGTAATACTTAAACGCAGCGTTCGCTTGTTTGCGCATCGCGAAGAAACGTTAAGCAAAGCCGCAATATCAGTAGGTCTTCTGCTCATCAATTGCATTGGATTTACTGCCATTAATTCGATTAAATGCTTATCGTCCGTATATCCTGCATCAACAAGCACTTTACGGCACACACCATACGCGCACTCAAGCCCAATAATTCCGTTAGGAGTGCTTGCAAAATCTCCTGACTTTTCTTCCGCAGTGTGAGGCGCGTGATCTGTTGCAATCATGTCAACTGTACCATCCGCAATAGCAGCGAGCGTTGCTTGCCTGTCTGCTTTTGAACGAAGAGGAGGATTCATCTTAGCCATCGCGCCATATCGCAAAACATCCTCATCACACAAAGCTAAATAGTGAGGCGCAGTTTCGCACGTAATCGGCAAACCCTCTTTCTTTGCCTTACGAATAGCTTCAAACGCAGCAGCAGTGCTCACATGCTGGAAATGCACATGTACGCCAGTTTCGCGGGAAGCATCAATATCTCGCTGAACAATTGCAAGCTCAGTAGAAGCTGGAATTCCACCAACACCAAGCATTTTTGCGATCGGACCCTCGTTCACAGCTCCCGTATCATGATGCTCACAATGCTCCACGAATGGCAAACCAGTTTGTTTTGCCATAGCTAACACATCTCGCAAAATCGGTTCAGGCACTGCAGCACCGTCGTCGCTTATAGCAGTAATCGGGTGCTTTTTCATAGGAGAAGTTTTTTCGTCATCGTCGATTCCAGCAACATACTTTTTCCAAAGCTCAATATTGCTTGGTTTTAAGCCTTTACGCCCCAATGATGCGCACACGCTCAAATCGTAGCGAACTGGCAATTTTACGCCGTAAATGCAACCATAGCGCTGCAAATAGTCAACTACATTATCTACATCAAATGGAGCATCTTCCCAAGGCTCGCCGTCAAGAGCTGGAACAGTATTTGGCATAATCAAAACTTGCGTATAACCGCCAGCCGCAGCAGCCTCACTGCCGGTCATCATTGTTTCTTTTGCTGTTTGACCTGGATCTCTAAAATGCACATGCGGATCTGCAAAGCCAGGAGCAACAACCCAATCGCTTGCGTCAATGTCGCCAGTAACGCGCGCATTCCGCTCTATAAGGGCATCCTGACGAACGCCATCAACAATAAGATCAATACGTTCGCCAGTATCCCACACAGAGATATTGCGCAAAGTTAAGGTGCCTGATTCGTTCATTTCACTCCTGGTTTTGCGTAATTTTTACAGTTATATAATAATATTATTAAATTTTTTATTTAGTTTCTGCTTCTTCGTCGCAATACATGCAGCGATACTCGTGCCTTACGGAATCAGCTTTGTAGAACTTGCGTTTAAGAGTTAGTTCGCTGTTTGTTATGCAACGAGGATTCGGGCAAGTAAGATCTTCAGGCACATTCACGTCCGTTACGTGCACGCGAGGATCCGCCAAAGAAATTCCGTGTGCGTCAACTGCTCGCAATTCGTCTTCTGGCACGTTTACAAAATCAGTTGGCTCGTAGCCGCAAAGCTCGTCTCCAAGAACGGAACTTTCCAAAGCCATACGCATAAGCATACCGTTTTTAACCTGCTCAAAGTATGCTGCGCGAGGATCATCATCAACGTCAAGAGCAATCTCGTTAATTCGAGGAAGCGGATGCAGCACAGGCATATGCGACTTTGCTTTTTGCAATTTTTCTTCAGTCAAAATGTACGTGTCACGAAGTCGCAAGTATTGCTCGCGATCCGTAAAACGTTCTTCTTGCACGCGAGTCATGTAAAGCACGTCAAGCTTGCCAATAACTTCCATCAAGTCGCGAGTTTCTTCATAAGTGCACGAAGGAGTGTCAATAATACGGTCGATTACGTACTGCGGAGTTTTAAGCTCATCCGGGCTAATCAGCACAAAATGAACGTTTCCAAAGCGGCACAAAGTTTCAATAAGCGAGTGAACCGTGCGGCCATATGTTAAGTCGCCGCACAAGCCGACAGTGAGATTATTAAGGCGGCCGAAACGCGCAAGAATCGTTGCCAAGTCTGCAAGAGTTTGAGTTGGATGCATGTGACCGCCGTCGCCAGCGTTAATAATAGGCGTGCTCACAGCTTGCGTTGCAACAAAAGCAGCACCCTCCTTTGGGTGACGCATTGCAACAACATCGACATAGTTAGACACGACTTTCAAAGTATCGTTTACAGTCTCACCTTTGCTCGCACTGGAAAGTTGCGCACCTGCAAAACCGATTACTTTTCCACCTAAACGCAGCATTGCTGTTTCGAAGCTTAAGCGGGTGCGCGTGCTCGGCTCATAAAAAAGAGTGGCCAACACTCTGCCATCGCAAGTGTGAGCCACTTCTTTACGGTGCGAATCAATGTATCGCGCTTTGTCTAAAAGCATTCGTATTTGCGCAGTTGAAATATCGTCTAATGTAACAACACTTTTGCCAGCTAGAGAATTTGCAATTGTACTGCGAGAAAAAGTTTGATGCAAAGAACTAGAAATTGCGTTCGTCATAATAAGTACCGCTCACCTTCCGTCAATTGGCAAACGGTCGCAACCACACGCGACCTACGTAATTTTACTGATTAGCGTTGACGAATCCCCCCACCCCCGGAGTGGCGGAGAACTATAACTTATTATGCAACATTTAATAAGTACTTAATCCAATAAATCTATTTGTTCCAATACAGTTTGTTGATTACGTTTACCATAAGTAACCTTCAAAATATAAACTGTATTTTCTTCTAAAACAACTCTGTAATAAACAAGAAAATTCTTTACAATAATACGACGCACACCAAGTGAATTCCAAGGCTCATACTTAACTACAGGTGCAAACTGAGGAAAAAGAGACAGTCTTTCAATACTAGATTTAATAAAATTAATAATTCTTATGGAAGTTTTCTTAGAGATATTAGATGCAATATAGTCTCTTATATTTTTTAAATCATTTTCTGCATCCTGAGTAACAAGAATATCAAAGGAACTCATTACAAGCCCTTTTCTAACTCAGCAAAAACATCCGCATACGGACGCACTAAACCAGAAACTGACTGCTTATAACTATGCATAAGTTTTGCAGCAAAATCAGTAGATAATAATTCGTCATTTTCTTCTAAATTTTCACCACTGACTGCTTGTTTTATAGGCGCAGAAACATCAGCATAAAAAACTGAAGTGTTGGCTCTTTCTTTTACATTATTACTCATTACTGTATTTTTCATTAAAATCACCTCCCGTCCTGAAATTATAACCTAAAGAAGAGAATGCAACAATAAATGTGAAGCGACTAAAGATTGAGAAATTAGCGAGCGTAGAAAAGACGAGACATGATTTCACGGCACTGACGCATAGTTGCTAAAAGATCGTTTTCAAAAACGCGGCCCTGGTTCGGCTCGTAGCCAAGGTAAGTTGCAATTCCACCCAAAGAATACGAGTCAGTTGGAATAATATCTGCGCGAGCCATTGAGCCAGACCACAAGAAGTTTGCGTTGCGCACCGCGGAACACATATGCCAGCAGCGGCTTAAAACTTCAGCATCCTCGTCGCTTATAAAATGCTCAGATTGCAATGCTTTCAACGCTTGCATAGTTCCAACTACTCGTAAAGATTCATGCTTTGAAGCATATTGCAATTGCATCAATTGCACAGTCCACTCAACATCGCTTAAACTGCCACGACCAAGCTTCAAATGCCTGTCCCTACTCACACCTCGAGGCAAACGCTCCGCTTCCATGCGCGCTTTGAGCTTACGAATTTCAGCAAGCTGAGAATCACTAAGAGGATTTGCAGCGTAACGCAATTCGTTTACAACGCCATCAAGCAAAGCATCCGCCAACTCCTTAGAACCTGCAGCAAAACGCGCTCGCAACAACGCTTGATGCTCCCAAGTGCTAGCCCATTGACGATAATACTTTTCGCAAGATTCTAGCGAACGAACAAGCGGACCGTCTTTTCCTTCCGGACGCAAATCCAAATCGACCATGATTTTTGGTTCAAGCGTAAGAGGACCTTGCAAAATATTACGCAAAATATCTACAGTTTTTTGCGCAAAGCGGTGAGCTGCGTTGAAATCGCAATCTTCACCAACAGGCTTGTAAATTACCATAATATCTGCGTCAGAACAGAAGTTTACTTCTCTACCACCGTAACGACCTAAAGCAATAATAGCAATTTCAGCTTGAGGAGCATTCAAATTCATGACTGACACAGCTTCACGCATGGACCATTGCAAAGTCGCATCTAAAATAGCATCAAACACATCACTCATTGCAAGCATAGAAGTATCGTCATCAATTAGACCACACATCCAAGCTAAAGCAACTCGCTCAATTTCCTGCCGGCGAAGAGCGCGCAAAGACTGCGCAAAATCCGCAATATTACTTGCATAACGCGCAACCATTGCACTAGTTTGCATGTCAAGACTTGCCCTATCGCGCGCAGATAACGCTTCGTCGTCTCCAAGCCAAGTAATAGACTGCATAGACTGCATCATAGCGTCGCCAAGATAGCGCGAATCCGCCAAAACGTGGCAAAGACGCTGAGCTGCGGAAGGAGAATCACGCAAAAAACCAAGATACGTATTTTTTCCGCCAAAACGCTCCGCAAGACGCCGCCACGCAAGCAAACCCATATCCGGATTCTGCCCGTCGCCAAGCCACTTCAACACTGCCGGAAGCAAAATTCTATGAATTTTAGCAGCCCTAGAAAGCCCCTCTGTAAGCGCTTCAACATGCAACTGTGCTGCGCGAGCATCCGCAAAACCAATAGAAGCAAAGCGCGCGCGAGCAGCCTCCGGCGAAAGTACAATAGGATCCGCATCCGTTTGAGCGTTAATAGGAAGCATCGGACGGTAGTAAATATCCTTATGCAAGTGCCGAATTTCACGACGAGCTTTATCAAAACGCGCAACTAACTCTTCCGGACGAAGCCGCACAGCACGAGCAAGGCGGCAAATCTGCTCATTGTTGTTAAGCTGCTCTGTAGAAATTGTGCGCGCGCGATCCAAGCCGCCGTTTCCTTGCGCACCCAAATCTGGGAACAAATGCGTGCGATGCATACTCCACATTTGCTGACGATGCTCAAGAACACGCTCAAAACGGTAGTGTTCTGCCAATAGCGCCGCCTGAGACCTAGAGACGTAGCCACCTTGAGCCAACGCTTGCAAAGCGGAAATAGTATCCCTTACTCGAAGCGACTCATCCTCACTTCCGTGCACAAGCTGCAGCATTTGCACAGTAAACTCAACATCGCGCAAGCCGCCTTTACCAAGTTTCATATCCAAATCGCGTTGAGAAGCCGGAATAAGCGACTCCACACGCTGACGCATATGCTGGCAGTCAGCTACAAAATGCTCACGACCAGAAGCCTTCCAAATAAACGGCTCAACCATATCGCGATAAGCTTTTCCAAGATCCGTATCCCCTGCTGCAGGGCGCGACTTCAAAAGCGCCTGAAACTCCCAGCTACTCGCCCACTTTTCATAATATTCTCTATGAGAATCAAGCCTACGAACAAGAGGACCATCCTTACCTTCCGGGCGAAGCGCAGTATCAATCTGCCAAAGCGGAGGCTCCACAGAGCCCATAACCACCGACTGGCATACTTTTTGCAAAACCATTGCCATAGAAACACCAACGCGCAAAGCAGCATCCTGGTTCTGCTTGTTGCTTAAATCCGCAGGCTCCACAACATAAATCAAATCGATATCGGAAACGTAGTTAATTTCTTGCGCTCCAAGCTTGCCCATAGCAATAATCGCAAATCTGCATGCGGAAGAACCAGTAACCTGTCCTCGCGAAATAGACAACGCTGCCTCTAAAACAGCATCGGCAGCGTCGGAAAGCTTACGACTAATATCTGGCTGCACTTCAACAGGGTCAGCGCTCGCTAAATCAGCCGCCATAATTGCAGCAACATGCTCACGGTAGCGCGCACGAAGCGCAGAAACTGCTTGTGCAAAGCCGAGTGATGTTAAGTAAATTGTGTTAGAATCGCTGCTTTCAGAAGAAACAACTGTTGCAGTGTAAGCTTGTATTGCTTCGAGTAAGTCTTTTACGCGTTCTTCCCTAGTCATTGCAAAAAGATGATTCGGGTCATTTGCTGCAGCTTTTATAAGATTAGGTCTTGTGCGCATAAGCATTGCCAACGCGTTAGACGCACCTAATACTTGCATTAGGCTTGTTAATGAGTCAGATACTTGCGAATTTGAAGTTGAAATATTATTTATTATTTCGGGGTATGTTTCACTTAAATCTTGCAATGAAAGCAATGCAGAATCTGGATCTTCAACTGTGAGCGCGCTTCTTAGTAGTGTTTCAAACGATATTTTATTGCAGTTTTTGCATATTGCCATCATTGCGCAACGTGCGGCATCCGGGCGAGCAAAACCGGCTTTAATAAGGCTTCTTGAGGTGAGTGCGGAAGAGTTCGTGCTGCTTTCGTTGCAGTTGGTTTCAGTAGTTGCACTATCTGTTATGTTCGCACTTTCCATACCGCAACTTTACATTGTGGTGGTGTACAAGGCTGCGAAACTACCTGCTTTCGCGCTCATAGCGTGGCGAGTTTTAGGCATCATTCTTAACGTGGCGCAAGTTTTGGGGGATTTCTCTCCTCGCACGTCCCGTCCTTCAGTCGCTTTGGCTGTTAAAGACTCTCATGCATACTTTGTTCTCTACGAACGTTGCTCCATCAGTCCTCTTTTAGTGCTCGTAAAGAAATCCCCCAAACTCTGCGTGCTAATTCGTTAATAACCGTGTCTATCGCAGAGATTTTTCGATTTTTCTTCTTCGCTTGGCGAATCAGCAGCCTGCGGCTCTGCGCGACGACCTGCCGAAGCGCTTAAAGCGTAGCGCGCGAAGGTAACTCGGAGCGGAAACTCGCTTAAGTTGGAAGTCCAGTGGACTTCCAACGCGAGTTTCGTAGCAAGCGCGTTACCCGCGCGAGCATGTCTTCGCTCAGCACGGACGCTAATGTTCTTTAAGCAACAAATAGTCACCGTTTGCAAAGCACTGGCGCAAAGCTACAGGAACAGCATGTGCAGCGGCAGCGGATGAAAAAATCCCTCGCGGATTATCGGAAGATAACCTGCGAGGGATTTTAGTTACGCGATAGACTACTCGTTAGAGTGCTTACGACGGCGAGAAGCTACGCCAGCAGCACCAAGACCGGAGAAGATTGCAGCAAGACTTGCAAACAAGCCAGTTGCAGCACCCGTCTTAGCAAGACCACCAGCATTACCGGAAGCATTACGCAACGCAGCCTTAGCAGCCTTAAGATTCCTCAAAGCGGCATCAACCTGAGCCTGAGTAGCATTCTTATCAGCAAGCACACGCTTAGCCTCAGCCAAAGCCTTCACGTAAGCTCTAGCAGCAGCAGTATTCGCCTTAGACGCAGCAGAAGAATCTGCTTCAGAATTATTAACCTCGACTCGCAAAGCAGTCTTATCAACCGAAGCACTCTGAGAATCACTAGCATCAGCATCATAGCCGCTACCGCTTCCAACACCACTGCCTATGCCAAACGGGTGATTAATCTTATACTTAGCCGCCTGAAGCTTCTTCAAAGCCGCGTCAACCTCAGCCTGAGTAGCATTCGGATCCTTAAGCACACTGTTAGCCTCAGCCAAAGCCTTGTTATAGGCGTCAATATCCTCAGTCATTCCAATCATAAAGAATACAGAATCACGGAACTTAGCATCAGCATCTGCTTCTGTTTTCAGCTTGGAAGGATCAGTCTTGTAATCATCGGCAATCTTCTTCTTGGCGGCTTGGAGATCCTTCAGAGCATCGTCAAGTTGCTTTTGAGTTGGGACTTTAGTACCATCTGGAAGATCAGTCTTTGGCTTTCCAGTAGTGCGATCAAACTTATCAAGAAGATCCTTGGCAGCCTTGAGCTTCTTGTTATAGTCGTCAAGAGCTTTCTTAGCAGCGTCATCACCCTTAGCAGTCGCATTCTTGAACTCTGGAGTATTCTCGAACACGTCGGTTCTGGTGTCAGTATCTCCGCCCTTCGACTTATCAACTTCTTCTTGCAAGTCATGCGGACTGGTGACGTAGTTCTTAGTAATCTTATCTTTAATTTCCTTCAGATTCTTAAGAGCCTCGTCAACTTCTTGCTGAGTTGGGAGTTGCTTTCCAGCTGGAATGTTGGCTTTTGGATTGCCACTCTCGTCGAATAGATCAAGAAGTTCATTGGCTTTCGCTAAAGCGTCATTGTACGCTTGTATGTCTGCGTTATCCTTGCTGTCAGCACCCTTCTTGGCAAGAGCATTCTGATACTCGGTAGACTTTTCGAACTTCTCGGTGTCTGGCTTAGCTCCGCCGTCGTCCTTAAGCTCTTTCGTTTCTTTCTTAAGAGCGTCGACTTTGGTCTTGAAGTTGTCGTCGATATCCTTCTTGGCCTTCTTCAAAGCCGCAAGAGCATCATCAACCTGCTTCTGAGTTGGACGATCTTCTGGCTTTGCGTTTGGATCAGGATTCTTGACCTTTTCAATAAGCTCGTTTGCTTTAGCAAGCTTCTCGGCATAAGCTTTAAGCTTTTCCGTTGCAGTAGCGTCACCAGCGTTCTTCTTTTCAAGCGCGTTCTTGTACTCAACCGACGCCTCGAACGGAGGTGTTACAGGTTGACCCTGTGCGTCCTTATCGCCGACTTCGTTTTCAAGAAGCTTTGCATCAGTCTTGTAGTTGTTAGCAATCTTGTCTTGAGCTGCTTGCAGTTTCTTTAGCAAGTTGTTTACAGACTTCTGAGTTGCTGTCTTCTTCCAGTTATCATCATTAAGCTTCTGCTTGATTTGATTGAGAACATTCTCGAAGCCAGTGTCTTTGCCAGTTTCACCCAAGTCATTTGTAGCACCTGGATCACCAGCAGTCTTCTTAGCAAGAGCATTTTGATACTCAGGCGTCTTCTTGAAGCCATCATCTGCAAAGTCTTTGGCAGAAGTCAACGCTTCAAAATTCGTCTTGTAGTTGTCAGTAATTTGCTTCTTAGCTGCAGTAAGAGCATCGAACGCATCGTTAATCTGCTGTTGCGTTGGACGTTCGCTGTTCTTCTTGTTTGTATCCTTTGCATCACTTACTAACTTGCGAGCATTTGCAAGAGCATTCTTGTAAGCAGTAACGTCTGCATTTTCATTACCATCGCTTGTCTTAGCTTGAGCATTCTTGAACTCTGGAGTAGCTTCAAAGTCGCCTTCAGTAACAGCAGGAGCATGTTCAGCAGTAGACTTGTTAATTTCTGTCTCAAGACCAGTAGTAACAGTCTTATAGTTATCCTCAAGCTTCTTGCGAGCTTCGTCAAGAGTCTTCAGCGCCTCGTCGATTTCTTTTTGAGTTGGCTTTGCGTCTTGCGGCGTATCTTTATCATCATGCTTCTTCAAAAGCTCTTGAGCTTTTGTCAAAGCTTCATCATACGCCTTCTTGTCTGCGGCGGCCTTGTTGTTCTTATCATCATCAGGAACAAGCTTGCCATCCTGCTCCTTCATGAAGTGAGGATCAGACGCATTGCGATACGCATCAGAGGTAAGCGTTCCTTCTTCTGGAGCAGGAACGTCTGCCTTGGTACCATGCTTCTTTACGCTCGCTTTGAGCTTGGCGACGTCGGTGTTGTACTTGTCAAGCTCGGCGCGAGCCTTGTCAAGAGCAGCCTTGGCGTCGTTAATTTCCTTTTGCGTAGCATCAGGCTTCTTGATGAGCAAGTCTTTGGCTTCGTTGAGTGCTTTGCCGTAGGCATCTGCTGCCGCTTTAGCAGCAGCGTTCTTGGCATCATCCGGTCCCGAGCCATCAGGCTTTTGGAAGCTTGGCTGCGACGCGTTCTTAAACGCAGGGCTTGGATGAGTGGTTGCGTCCTCGTTAATCGACTTAATCAGCTCGTCGGTCTTAGTCGCAAACTTATCCAGTGCCTTCGCTGCTTCGTTCATTTCCTTAAGGATTGTGTCAACATCCCTGTTCAGCGGCTCACCGTTCTTGTGCGCTTGAATGTCTTTCAGGTAGTCCTTATCGTTAGGGTCGCCATCTTCCTTTGGGATAATGTTATCAGGAATATCATGACCATTTGCTTGATCCTTCGGAAGCGTGTTAGTAAGCGCAGCTGTTAGTTTCGCTGCTGCCTTTTCATACGCTTCCTTAGCCTTTTTAGCAGCTTCTACCTTAGCTTTTTCTTCTTCACTAGGATTTTGCTTTTCGGCAAGTTCTTTCAAATTCGCGTAGGCTGGGCTGTGTTGTATTGCAAAGTCATTAAGCGCAGCAGCCGAAAGTCTGCTGGTGTCGGTTGCGTAGGTGTCAATAATCTTGCGAGCAGCGATTAGCTGCTCTTTAACCGCATCAACCTTTTTCTGATCTACGGTGCTCCCAGGCTTATTTAATTCATCCATCAAGTCTTTTGCAGCGTGATAAGCGTCGTTATAGGCTTTGAAGTCCTTAGCAGCCTGAGAATCTTTGCCCTCAGCTTGTGCCTTATCAAAGGCATTGAAGTAGGCCGGCATCAAATAACCGCTGAAGTTGTCCGCAATAGCTTCCGCTAAATCAGTTGCTTTTGTCTGATAAGTTTCAGCATAAAGTACCTTTTCAGCATCTTCGAGTGCTTTCTTGGCATCCTCAACGTCTTTCTTGGTGGCCTTGTCGTCAGCAAGAACCTGCTTAGCTTTTGCAAGTGCGTCATCGTAATTCTTAACGGCTTGCTGAGCAGCAGTATCGCCAGTCTTATTCTTGGCGTTCGTGTAGAACACGCTATGCTTGTTAGGATCTTTATCTAAGCTCTTTTGCACCGCAGCGGCAAGAGGAGCCTTGTCGGTTGCGTTGGCATCAAGTGCTGCCTTAGCTTTCTTAAGATCATCAATAGCCTTGTTTACTTCTTTTTGAGAAGCGTTTGGATCCTTGAAGACCTCATCAGCCTTCTTAACAGCGTCGTCGTACGCCTTGCGCTGTTCAGGAGTCGAGTTCTGGTAAGTTGGATCGGCATTTGTCAGCGTTTGATTGCCTTGATTATCCCTACCCGTGTTTACCTTGCCGTCCTTAGCGATGGCATTATTCAACTCATCCTTGTTGGTGGTAAAGTCGTTAAGCTTTTCGCGCGCAGCATCAAGCTTAGCCTTAGCGTCGTCAACAGCCTTCTGCGTGGCGTTCTTGTCTTCCTTTACCTTATTAGCTTCCTCAAGAGCCTTGTCGTAATCTGTCTTTGCCTTCTTAGCAGCTTCGTTTCTGTCCTTATCATCAGAACCGTCTGCCTTCTTGAAGTCAGGGTCGCTTACGTTCTTGAACTGGTTTGTTGCTTGCGTGCCAGTTGCGGCGGTAGTGCCTTCTGCAGCCTTACCATTAGCATCAATCGAGTCGTTCAGCTTATCCTTGTTGGTGTCAGCACCATCAAGCTCGGCGCGTGCCTTATTAAGGTTAATCGTAGCGTTATCGATTTGCGCCTTCTGCTCTTCGGTAAGGTCTTTTTCTTGCTTGTCCTTAACAGTTGCAAGCAAGTCTGTTGCAGTCTTTAATGCCTTTTCATACGCATCTTTCTTATCAGCAGACGCGTTGTAATACTTCGACTGTGTTGGAACATCCTTGCCCTCAACGTTTTCGGTCTTGTGCTCGCCAATCGAATCCGAAAGGTCTTTCGTCTTATGATTCGTCTGCGGCACAAAGATAACGTTAATTGCCTTTGCTGTATTGCCTGGATTGCGGCCTTGCTCCAGATAAACATGCTTATAGTATGTCATTGCATACGGCTCAACAAACAGACGCGCCTTGAAAATCTTGCCCTTTTTAGCAGCCACCGTTACAGAGCCAGCCTCTGTATCCCATGAATACGAACCAGCATCTGATAAATTATCACCGAGGTCTACGTCAGAATTAGAAACTTTCTGATTCCCAGACCAATAAGCGCCACCCATATTGCCAAGCGTAAGCTCGCCCGTTGGCTCTTCATTTTGCAACGCATAGTTCATGTGCGACTTGCGCGAATGATTACTTGTACCTTCATAGGCAAGCGTCTCGCCGCCTGTAAGGTCGCGCAAACCAGACTTTGGATCCTTTGGTTTAGCTTTCAGCAAACCAAGAATCTTTGTTGTATCAAATTCTTCTGCTTTAGTTGGATCGTAACGGTAGATAATAGTGGTTTTCTGATCATTACTCCAAGAAATACCTTCGTCGGTTTCGCGACCATCAATCTTGGTTTTAGTCCAAGTAACGTCGTAATCCGTACGAATATTTGGAAGCTTTGTAAGCTTATTAGCCTTTATATCAGACGTAAACTCGGCAACTGACTTGTCAGTCTTGATCTTAACGGTAATCTTGTTTTCCGCCTGACCATTAGAGATACCCTTATTAGCATCACCAGATGCAGTAAGATCGCCAGTAAGGTACGAAAGCGAAATCTGATCTGTGCTGGTAAGACCAAGCTCTTTATTGCCTTTATTAGCTTCAAAAATAGCTGTTTTAATTCGGTCAAGTTCGGCATTGGAGTAGCCAAGTGGATTAGCAACAAAGACTGCCTTATCGCCAGTTGGAACAGTAACATCCTTTTCTTCAAGCTTCTTCAACACAAGGTCACTGAGTGCAATCTTAGGAGCGTCCTTAGCATCCACGCCAGCAAAGTTGATAGTGACTTCACCCTGGTCGTTAATGGTCACCTGATCTTGGCTTACGTGATTAAGGTGCGCAAGCTTGCGTTTAATTTCGGTTTTTACATCATCGGAAACCTTGGACAGGTCGTCCACAATCGGCTTTTCGATACGCGTATCGTAGCGCGCAACAGTAAGTGGAATAGCTTGCGACTTAAAGCCCAAATCCGTAACCATATAGGTGTTAAGCGTATTCGCGCCAGCTACGTAAGTCTTATCCGTTGCGCCTTGAGCTGAGGTTTCCTTATTAATAGCCTCAAATGCAGTCTTGTCGTAAGCACCATCAGCTTTTACGTTAATATTTTCTGTAAATTTATCAGAAAGCTGATTATTTACAGACTTCTTATCACTACGCGCTGTCTCAATATTGCCAGCGGCAGTAATTGCTGATTGAACCTTTTCAGGAGTAAGCTGCTCGTTATACTTAAGCACCACAGAGCCGGAAGTTTTTGGCGGCACAAGCGTTACAGCACGGAATACGTTTGTTTTATAAGCAACAGTTTCGTTATTATCTTTAGTTACGTACACGAAAATAGAGCGACTGGCTGTATACTTCTCAGCGCCTCCATTAAGGTTACCATCCCTAAAAAGAGTTGTCATCTTAAGGTCAGCAGAACCATCATTATTCGCAGTAAACTCATATTCGCCAGAATAAGCTTGGTGTTTACCTGAATTTTTCGAGTAAAAATCAATACCTCTCTCACTTTTCTCATTATTGAAACCATTCGTCTTAGCAGGGAAAATAGCGATACTGGTAATATTGCCATCTTTTGGCTTTGCAAAATGGAAAGTAATAGTATGCTTTTCACCATCTACGCTGTATGTATTGTCTGAGCTTCCCCAGCCATACACGTTCGGCATAGTGTCAGCGTTATTCTCGTCAATATCAATCTTGGTATTAGAGGTATCCGTTGTGTCTGGATTAATTTTATTAGGATCTTGACCTGCTGAACCATCAGAAGCGCGATCTTGATTTTCAGTTGCAGTCTCGTCGGTTGGCTGAGCATCAGGCAACGAGCGCTTACCACGAATCTTTACAACAGTCGATTTATTTTCAGTACCATCAGTATTTACAGTATTCTCGGATTTCTGCTCAGCCTGCTTATTGGTATTCTCAGCCTTATACCCAGCCTCTTTATTAGCTTCAGTCTGATTCTTATCGCCAGCTTCAGCCTTCTTACCAGTCCCAGCATTCTCACCAGCAGTCACAGGCGTCTGAGCTACATCCGGCTTAGTATCAGGAGTACCACTCACCTCCGCCGCCATTGCCGGAGTTGCACCAAAAGCGAACGACGCACCAGCTAACACGCCTGCAGCGCCAACCGTAAACGCCGCCACCTTGCGAGCATCCACAGCCTTCGCAATCGCGTTACTTACTGCAGCATCCAATGTAACCTTGCGTGCGTGCTTTCCGGAATTTGAATTTATCATAATGATATCTCCTTAATATCGATTCTCTCTGAATAAGTCTTTATGAATTTATTAGTGAAGAGCTTTATGTAGTAATCAAACGCTGATTGAACTACAATCAGATACATATAAAACTTCCACTCAGCTTTCAAAAGCACGAATCCCTTGTTGAGATTTATGTTCAATAATACCTAATATATGAATATTTTGCAATGTATCTGTTATGATGCATAGCCTACTAACCCCCCCCCCGCGAGACTTTATTTCAACGTTTTCGGCAGGTTTTTGCAATCAAAATTAATATAGTAAATGTAAGCTAGATTACAGTTTTAATGGCGATTCTAAACACATGTTTAGAATAAATTGCATTTATTTTGTGCATATATACATAGATATACATTTATATACACTCACACACTCTATGTTAAATTTCAATACTCACTGCCCTTCAGTCGTGTGGATATTAGTGTGGTAGAGATTTGAGATTTTTCGCACTGAGCGAGGACGCATGCACGTTTATGAAGTTTTGCAGTTGCGCTCTGCGCAGACGCTGATTCCTGTTGATTAGTGAACACTAACATCCGTGCTACTGCATGTGCCACTCCAAGCACTCTTCCCACCACAACAAAAAACAATTGTGAGTGAATTATAACGTGTGAGTGATAGGAATTGCTTGGTCGAGCAATATAAAAGCGGAACGATAGTAATAATATTATTGACGAATACTATTTTTGCAGAAAAAGTAAGTAAAAAAACTAAACTTAACTACACAACCGCTAAGTCCAAATAAGGTATAAGAGCGTAGCGCTGCGAGACAAGTAATTCCTATCACTCACCTTTGCATAAAATAAAACCGCAAATAAAGAAATCCCCCAAAACTCGCAAACGCTACCACCTACCCAATCTTCGTAAACAGCGGCTTCACATTCGCCCAAATCCTGCGCGCAATGCCCGGGTGATTCATGGTATACAAGTGAATGCCATCCACACCTTCAGCAATTAAATCGTTAATCTGCTGAGAAGCAAAAATACTGCCAGCATCGCGCAAACAATCAGCATTACTCCCCCAACGATCCATCATTGCGGAAACTTGCGAAGTAATGCGAGACGCACACAAACTCGTCATGCGCTTAACTTGCGAAGCGTTCGCAACAGGCATCACGCCAGCTTCAATTGGCACATTAATACCAGCGGCACGCGCCAAATCACGGAAACGCAAAAAATCCTCGTTATCGTAAAAAAGTTGCGAAATTAAATGCGTAACACCCGCATCAACCTTGCGCTTCAAATTATCAATATCCGCTTGCAAACTTTCCGCTTCCGGATGCTTCTCCGGGTAGCAAGCACCCAAAATCGGCAAATCCGGGTGCTTTGAACGAATATAATAAACCAAGTCACTAGCGTGCTCAAAAACGCCTGCCGATTCCTGGCCAGCAATCACATCGCCGCGCAAAGCCAAAACACCGGAAACACCAGCATTATCAAACATTTCCAAAGCTTCATCAACAGCATCATAATCAAGGTATCGAGCAGTCAAATGAGCAACCGCGTCAATACCATATTCGGAGCGAATCGTATGAGCAATACGCGCAGTAGCAGTACGATCCTGCAGCTTTCCAGTGCCGTAAGTAACCGAAATAAAATCCGGGTCAAGGCCTTTCAACCCATCCAAAGTATCATAAATCGTACCGATAGGAGATGTGCGCTTAGGTGGGAAAACTTCCAGCGAAAACTTTGGCTTATATGGCATAACTCACCCCTTGCACTGAGAATTGCACTGCTGATTGCTTAGCTTGTTAGCTTGCAATTGCGCACGAACCTCTTTAGCTGCAGCAACAAGATTCTCCAAGCTTGGCCAAGTTTCAGCGTCACCTCGAGTTTTAAGACCGCAATCCGGGTTAATCCACAGCTTCTCGGCAGGCATCTTGCGCAAAATCTCGTGAATACGCTCCACAAGCTCCGTCTTACTAGGCACGCGAGGAGAATGGATGTCGTAAACGCCAGGGCCAGCCTCAGTCTCAAAATGCGCGTCGTGAATAGCGTCAAGCACAACCAAGTCACCGCGAGAAGCCTCAAAAGAAATCACATCCGCATCCATAGCGTCAATGTCACGAATAATGTCATTAAACTCCGAATAGCACATATGCGTGTGAATTTGCGTAGTCGCAGCCACAGCAGAATGAACCAGGCGGAAAGCAGAAATCGCCCAATCCAAATACTTCTTATGCCAATCAGAACGACGAAGCGGCAACTTTTCACGCAAAGCAGCCTCATCAATCTGAATCACACGAATACCAGCTCGCTCCAAATCCAACACCTCATCGCGAATAGCAAGAGCCAACTGCTGAGTCTGCTGCTCGTGAGTAATATCCTCGCGAGGCCAAGACCAGTTAAGAATCGTCACCGGACCAGTAAGCATGCCCTTAACAATATGCTTCGTGCAGCTTTGAGCGTAAGCACTCCACTCCACAGTAATTGCAGACTCGCGAGAAACATCCGACCACACGATTGGAGGCTTCACGCAGCGAGTGCCATAAGACTGTACCCAAGCGTTCTTCGTAAACTTAAAGCCGCGCAAATGCTGGCCAAAATATTCAACCATGTCGTTTCGCTCAAACTCGCCGTGAACAAGTACATCCAAGCCAATTTGCTCCTGATGCTCAATGCACTGAGCAATGCGATTGCGCATAAACTCGTCGTAAGCTTCGCGAGTAATTTCACCCTTACGAAGATCAGCACGAGCGTTACGAATATCCTTAGTTTGTGGGAAGGATCCAATAGTTGTCGTTGGCAAATCCGGCAAGCCAAGCGATTCCTTTTGCAGACGCTGACGCTCCGCCCTCTTAGGCAATCGCACAAAATCAGAATCTTTAAGATTCGCAAGACGATTAGCAACAGCAACATCCGCTTTCACGCGTGAACCGTCAAACAAAGCCTGATTTTTAGCCAAAACGTTACTAGATTTGCGGCTTTCGTCGCCTTCTGCAGAAAGATTGGCAATATCGCGAATCTCTTGCAACTTTTCAACAGCAAAAGCAAAATGTTGCAACACATCCGCACCCAAAGCATCCTCACCAACAGTGCTAAAAGGCACGTGAAGAAGCGAGCAAGCAGTAGAAACAGCTACGCGATCCGTAATATTCTCGCGCAAAGCGTCAACCAAACCAAGGCTTACAGCATAATCGTTGCGCCAAATATTACGGCCGTTCACAACGCCTGCAAAAAGCGTAGTTTTTTCGTTCACACCATAATGCTCAATGGCTGCAAGATTTTCTTCCTTGCCTTCCACTAAATCAACGCCAACGCCGTCAAAACCAAGATTATTCACAGTTTCGTAAGCGTCAGCAATATTGCCAAAATACGTGTTAAGAAGAAGCTTAACTTCCGCACTCCTGACTTCAAGCAAAGGCTTATACAAAGCTTCAAAAAGCTCCAAATCGCCTTGCTCTTTATCCAACGCCAAATAAGGCTCATCAAATTGCAACCAAGTTGCGTGAAGCTCGCCAAAACGCTTAACAATACTCGCATAAGCAAAAGCCAGAGCCGAAATCACAGACTCTGTTACTTCCAACTCCTGAGCTTCAGGAGTACGAGCCAACTTCAAAAAAGTGTACGGACCAATCAGCACAGGCTTCGTTTCCAAACCCTGCGCGCGCGCCTCCAAAAACTCGTCAAAAGGCTTAGTTCCAGCCAAATGCAAGCCTTCCGGATTCTCAACTTCCGGAACAATATAGTGGTAGTTCGTAGTAAACCACTTCTTCATTGGCAAAGCCGTCACATCTCCGCGCTCACCCTGGTAGCCGCGCGCGATGGCAAAAAGCGTATCCTCAGCATGCTCAAAATTCAATTTACGATAACGCTCAGGCACAGCAC
The DNA here is from genome assembly GCF_049244195.1 of Gardnerella sp. DNF01189. NCBI lineage: Bacteria > Bacillati > Actinomycetota > Actinomycetes > Bifidobacteriales > Bifidobacteriaceae > Gardnerella > Gardnerella sp. DNF01189. The sequence continues at coordinate 575,069 of NZ_CP058385.1, forward strand.
CAAGCAAAATAGCAGTATCGAGCATTTGGTCATAGTAGCTAAAATCATTACTTGGAATTAAATCAATCCCAGCTTCAGCTTGCAAACGCCAATGCTTAGCTCGCAAAGACTGAGCAACTTCACGCACTTCATCCAAAGAAGCATCCTGCTTCCAGTAACGTTCAATAATCTTCTTCAACTCACGATTAGCGCCAATACGTGGAAAACCGGAAACCGAAGTAAAAACCGTAGACATACATCCTCCAAAAAATTTCTTTGACTCGCTTTAGCCTAGCAAAGAAATGCTTGAATGCGGTCATTCAAGAACTTGGGGTGTCGTTATAAGATTAATTTATATGCTTAATTTCGTGCGCGTTTCTTTTCCTTGGCGAAATGTGAGCAATGGAAATTACCAGCGCGCCGAATTGATTAACGTGGCGCGAGTTTCGGGGGATTTCTTTCCTCGCACGTCCCGTCCTTCAGTCGCTTTGGTTGTTAAAGACTCTCATGTCTACTTCGTTCTCTACGAACGTTGCTCCATCAGTCCTCTTTTAGTGCTCGTAAAGAAATCCCCCAAACTCTGCATGCTAGCCTTTAATAACCGTGTCTATCGCAGAGATTTTTCGATTTTTCTTCTTCGCTTGGCGAATCAGCAGCCTGCGGCTCTGCGCGACGACCTGCCGAAGCGCTTAAAGCGTAGCGCGCGAAGGCAACTCGGAGCGGAAACTCGCTTAAGTTGGAAGTCCAATGGACTTCCAACGCGAGTTTCGTAGCAAGCGCGTTACCCGCGCGAGCGTCCGCGCTCAGTGCGAAAAATCTCAAATCTCTACCACACTGGTATTCGTGCAACTAAAGTCACGAAATTAAGCTACGGGTGGGTGCGCAGCGGGGGGATTATTTTTTGGCGTGGTGTGGGCGGCAGCACTGATGCTAGTGTGCCTTGAACAACAGAAATCAGCGCATTCTTAGCTAGGCAAAGGATTTGGGCGTAAGGATTGCGAGAGCAGTAGCACCGCGCAATCCGCAAGTCGCGAATGGACGATCAGACACAAGCACCACAACCGACGCATTAGCAAGCCCCAAACGCATCGCCCCAAGCACATCCGGATCCGAATCAGGCGAAGAAAGCCACTGCGCAGCCATCGACATCGTCGGCTCATGCCCAACAATCATCGTCGTATGAACATCGCCTCGAATCGCTTGCAACTCGTCCATAACAGATTGCATGCCGCCATCATAAAGACTTTTGCGCGACTCAACCACAGGAGAGTCGCCAAAACGCTTCAACATGCGTTTCAAAGTTTGCTCAGTGCGATTCGCACTAGAACACACAATATAATTCGGCACAAGCTTCAAAGATTCCAAGCCTTTTGCCATAATTTTCGCCTGCTTCAAGCCCTTATCAGTAAGACCACGACCCCAGTCGTCGCCCATTTCAGGAGCTTCAGCCTTCGCATGACGCATCAGCAACAAAACGTACTTACTATGATGTGCTTTCTTCATAAGCTTTTTCATTGGTGATGCCATAATGCTCTCCTACTTAGCTTGATTATGCGCTGATTGTTGTGCAGACTGCGAATCTTGCAAATCTTGCGACTGCGAATCTTCCGGCAATTGCGCAAGCTGCACGTCTAAATCACGTAAAACTTTACGCAATTTACGATCCGAAATATCGCGCAAAGACAAGTCTTCCAACTGTTCAGCGCGCTCTTCTGCTGTCATATCGTCAATATCGCTCACAGTATCTTTAGTACCGTGTTCACGCTTCTTCAAAGCACTAAAACCTTCAGCCATTGCGCGTGAAACAATCAAAAATCCAGTGTGACCAATCATCGCGTGATCCGGGCGCACAGCCAAACCTTGAGCTTTCCAAGTGCGCTCCAATGTTTCTTGAATTTCTGGCTCAGTCCACATGCCACTTTCTCGCAAAGCTTCAGCCATGCGAGACATTTGCGTAGTAGTCGTAACATACGCAATAAGCACGCCTCCAGGCACAATAACGCGATGTGCTTGTTCAAGGCGATTCCAAGGGTCAAGCATGTCTAGCATAATGCGATCCACGCTGTGCGCATCTAAGGTTTTTGCAACAGAATCAAAATCGCCAGTAAGCAAATTCCACCATTCTGGTCGCTTTCCGTAGTACAAAGTTGCGTTAGATTCAGCAATTCGTGCAAAATCCGGGCGAAGCTCAATCGTAGTAAGCTTTCCGCACTCCCCAACTGCGTCCAAAAGGCTTAAGCTCATCGCGCCAGAGCCTGCCCCCGACTCCAAAACGCGCATGCCAGAACGAATATCTCCTAAAGCGATTACTTGCGCAATATCTTTCGGATACATAATTTGCGCACCCCTAGGCATAGAAAGCACGTAGTCAACCATGCGCGGCCGCATAACTACATAATCCCAGCCACCAATAGCGCGCGCCGCCTTCCAAGGTTTGTTGGACGATTTAGAAGGATCAACAATAGTTTGTTGCGTTTCGCGCTTTGCGCTAACAGTAGTAATTACAACGCCTTCGCTTTGACCAATCACGTCGTCGTGACAAATAAGACCGTGCTCAGTTTGCGTAACCCCGCCTGCAACAAGCTGTGCAGTAATTCGCTTACCTTTACGATCGGTGAACTGAATCTTCTCACCTACTCGTAACACTCCACTACGCGAATTAACTGACTGCACAAAACACCTCACTTATTTTTAGAGCACGATTTCTTAGCGCGACTTTTATTATTTCTACTATTATAAGCTCACCGTCGTAAGCGGCATAGCAGAATCGATTGCAAAATCAGGAGCAGAAGGACGAACCCCTGCTTCTACCAAATTCACGCCTAGCATTGCAACCATCGCACCGTTATCCGTGCAAAGCTTAAGCTCTGGCAAACGCACTTCAATTCCATGCTCCTTGCCGCAAGCCAACAAATGCTCGCGAAGCTGCGAATTAGCGGAGAATCCGCCACCAATCATAAGCGTTTTAGAACCGTACTGCTCGCAGCCCATCATAGCTTTTCTAGAAAGCACTTCCGCCACAGAATTAGCCAAAGAAGCACACACGTCATCAACTGGAATTTCAAGACCCTGAGCTTCACGCGCTTCAACCCAACGAGCAACAGCAGTTTTTACACCCGAGAAGCTGAAATCGTACGGATGCTCTTTGCCGGAACGACCTTGCGTTAAACCTTGCGGAACTTTCAAAGTATTCGGATTTCCAAGCCTTCCATGCCTATCAATATGAGGACCACCCGGGTATGGGAATCCAAGCAATCGCGCAACCTTATCAAAGCACTCGCCGGCAGCATCGTCCAAAGTTGTGCCAACAACGTCAATACTTTTAGCAATATCGTTCACGTGAAGAAGCGAAGTGTGACCGCCGGAAACAATTAAAGCAAGTACATCTTCCGGCACATCGCCGAATTGCAATTGCGTTACTGCAATATGCCCAATTACATGATTAATACCATAAATCGGCTTATTTGCAGCCCAAGCTAATGCTTTAGCTCCCGAAACTCCCACAGCTAAGCAGCCAGCAAGACCAGGACCTGCGCTTACTGCAATCGCGTCAACATCGCTTAAATCCATGTTTGCGTCTGCTAAAGCTTTAGAAACAACCGGCACAAAAGCTTCAGCGTGCGCACGAGAAGCAATTTCTGGAATCACACCGCCGTAGCGCGCATGCTCTTGCATTGAAGATGCCACCACATTTGACACCAGCGTGCGTCCGCGCACAATAGCTGCGGCAGTTTCGTCACAAGTTGATTCAATTCCCAATACGATTGCTTCGCTCATTTTATTCCTCGTTATTCCTCGTTATTCCTCAGTTCCGTTATTTTTTGCGGTTAGATCAGCACACATTGTGTACGCATCCACACCTTCCGGCTGATAGTAACGTTTTCGCAAACCCATTTTCTTAAAACCAAAACGTTCATACAACGCGAGCGCAGGAACATTGTCAACTCGCACTTCTAGCAGCATGCGTTTAGCACCAATTTGTTTTGCAGTTTTAATCATTATCAACAAAAGCTTAGAGGCTATGCTTTTTCGTTGATATTGTTTTGCAACGCCAATTGTCATTATTTGCGCGTCATCGCCGTCAAACCAGTAGCCAGCATACCCGCATAATGTATGCGTATTTTCGTCGATTTGAGCGTAATACGCGCGCATAGGAGCTTGCAATTCTTGCGAAATCATGCTCTCATTCCATGAGCCTTTGCCAAACAAGTCAGCTTCAATAGGCGCTATTTTTTGCGCTAACTCATCGCAAGTAAAATCGCACTTTGGAACTATATTGCAATTCTCGGCTACTGCTGGAAATTGAGAACGCGTTATATCAACAATCATAATTACTCAAATCGTTAAAACGCTTCTATTTCTCTTTTGCCTTATTCGCTTCACCAGAGCCAAGCACATGCTTAAGCGGATTTGGCACAGACACGTCCGGACGGCGCAAATACAGCGGTTCAACAGCTTTTACGTGCTCATCTTTATTTGCACATTCCAAAGAGCATTGCTCGAAAATTTGCAAGCCTTGCACACCCAAGTCAAGCGCGCAAACTTCTGCAATAACGCCAACATGCGCAATATTTCGCCAGTCTTCAACGTATTTTTTAGCACCGTGTCCGAGCACATCCACGCAATAATTTTCGTTAGTTTGTCTTGCTAAATACTCGTTTACGCGAGATACAACATTTTGCGGATAGTCAATATCCATATCTATTAGCGCATTTCCTTCGTCGTCGTACAAGGACATGTACACTTGACGACGGCGTGCATCATTTAGTGAAAGCACGTAGTGACGAATATTAGAGTCGCAAGAATCAGCATCATTCGGAAGATTTAGTAGAAAACCCTTCTCTATACTGCCATTTTTGCGAGCTTCTTCGAACGCGCCAGAACGCATCATCAAACTTTGAGGAAGAAGACTATCACACCCCAAAATTTCAGCATTATTTGCAAACGCAATCGCTTTTGCTGCAACTAATCCTGCGCGAAGTCCTGTAAAAGGAGCAGGACCTACTCCCACAACCACGCGTTTAATATCGGAAGGCTTAAACCCAGCGTCCTCCACAACTTTTGCAATATTTACTTGTAAACGCTCCACGTGAGTGCGAGAGTCGGTTTCAACAATCGGCTCATGGTCCACAATTCCAACAGTAGAGCCAAATGATGTGTCAATAATCAGCGTATTACTCATGTTCATTCCTCGAAGTCACGTACCAGACTAGCTTACTCGCTTAGCACAACTTGCGTTATTTACTGCGTTATTTACTTATGTATTACTCGCGTATTACTCTGCCTATTTCTTAATTACAATTTTGCAAGTCGATTAAGCCAATCCTTGCCAGCAGCTTTCAAAGTTACGATTCGCTCGCCATCGCTAGTAAAATCGTCTACTTGCGAAGAGTCAATAGGTCTTGCAATATGAACTTCTAAGCGCTCAGCAGCAAGCACTCCTGCCATTTGCTCACCCCACTCCATAAGCACAACAGTGCCGTCTCCTGGCTCTTCCAAAGCTTCGTCAAGTCCCAAAGATTCAAGCTCGTCAAGCAAACGCGAAACAGTATCTTGCCCCGGAGCAAAATCTTCGCCACCCAAACGGTAAGCGTCAACGTGAATTAGCGTCGCCGGCTTACCATCCGCAAAAGTGCCATGCAATTCGCGCGCAATCGTAAAAGTTGGAGACACAATCGGCTCACTAATTGAAAGCCCTGCGCCAAAACCTTGAGCGAACGTTGTTTTACCAGCTCCAAGAGGGCCAGAAAGCAGCAAAACGTCGCCTTCTTTAACTAGCTTTGCAACAGCTTTACCAAGCTCGCGCATATCAGTATCCGTAGGCACAGTACAAACTTTTTGCTGTTCTGACACCGTTTCTTCTTTCATACTTAACACAATCTTTCTAATTTGCAGTTCTTAATTTACGTTTCTTATTCACGATTCTTAATTTACGCTTTCTAATTTCCTCGAGACGCAATGAGCATAATACATTTTTCAAGCGCATAATTCGCGTCACTAGATCCGCCTTTGCACTGCTCATCCGCCCAAGCTAAAGATTGCAAACATTGAGAAACACCTGCACTATTCCATCCAGCAAGCTGACGCATTGCCATTTTCAGAGCCCACGGGTTTACTTTCGCTTCAGCACTAGAAATCGTGCCGTTGCGAATTGCCATTGCGAGCGCAATTACGCGTACTTTTGCAGCCAAAGCACCTATTAATGCTATGGCGTCAACTCCTTGAGCAATTGCAGTTCTTGCTGCAAGCACAGCAGAACCTGCATGACCTGCAACAGCTTTATCTGCAACAAAAAAGCCGGTAACTTGCGGATCTGCAACCAAGTATCGATCGACAATATCAAGCGTTATTGGATTATCGTCATAGTCGAAGCATAATTGCGAGCATAATGCTGCAAGCTCTCCCGTTTTACTTCCCAAAACTGACACAAGACGTTGTGCTGCTTGAGGCTCAACGCTTCGATTGTGACGCTCAAATATGCTCATAACGAAGTTGAGCTTGGCATCGTCTTTTTTAAGATCCGGCACTGTAATTGTGTTTGCGCCAGCTTTCGTAAGGCGCGTAATAATAGACTTTCCTTTAAGCCCACCTTCGTGACGTGCAATAACCCAAGTTGCAGAAGAGTCTACAAAATTATTTTCGCTATTTTCACTATTTTGCGCTTGTTTGCAGAAATTTTCGATTGCTTCCACTAAAGACTCGTCTGCTTGTTGCAAATTATTTATTATTACAATCGTTCCGTCACCGAAAAGCGAAGGACCTACAGCTTCGTCAAATGCGTACTGATCCGCAGTTGACGCATCAAGTTCAATAATTTCAGCATCCGGAGCACTTTTTTGAACTTTTTCACGCACATTTCGAGCATTTAGCTCGTTTAAGTAAGCGTCACCTCCAACTACCAGCGTAACTGGCATAACGCGTTGCGCGCGCTTATTATTTGCTGCCATAATGCTCCTTAAACCAACCAACTCTTAACCATCATAATATTGCATTCGAATATGCGTGCGTGTTTAGTATTACTCGAAGATTTGCGCGGCTTCACTTATGGTTCGCTTTGCAGAAGATTCCCATAATTGCCCGATTATGCTCATACGCTGAACGCAAGCTCGATTGTGAAAGACACGAAAAGCAAGCATAAAAACAGCAAATATTGCAACTTCTACCCCTGCCATCATCCACGCTCCAGCAGCACCCTTCATCCAAGGAAACACACCAAAAGCTGCTTCGTCACACCAATACGCGCACTTTTCCATAAAGCTTGTTCCAATTGATGAAGCTTTCGCAAAAATAAGCGATAATCCATCGTTAAAGCTCGCACAAACTAGCGAAATTAAGCCGAACACTGTTGCCCAATCCATAAGAGGCGCAACTATTAAGTTAGCTGGCACAGACATAAAAGACACTTCCGGTTGCATAAGAATTTGCACTGGCATAGTCCAAAATTGTGCAGAAAGCGTTATAGCTAGCGCAGAAGCAACACAAGATGGCATATATTTTGCAAACGTTTTAGAAATCGGCACTCCCATAACAACAATTCCCAAAGTTGCTGCGGAAGAAAGAGCAAAAGCATAGTCCCAAGCGTATGAGGGATTTACCACAAGCACGCCTATAACAGTCCAACTTAAAGCACTAGCTGACTGGTATGGTCGTTTACAACACCATACAACAGCGGATATTATTCCCATAATTAACGCTCGAAGCACAGATGCAGAAGGGTAAACTATTGCAGCCAAAGCAATTTGCAACGTAATTTGTATTAAAGATGTAGACCAACGAGGCAACAGTAATCGTGCGCAAAACTTGCGAATAATCATACTAAGTAGCAAAAAGTGCCCACCTGAAACTGCCATAACATGCATGATTCCAGCATGTTGAAAATGTTGACGCGTCATATTCGCATAAGTTTCGTCGACCGGCTCAAGTGAACTTGCATCCTCTACTGGCACATATTCTTGTCCAAGCATGCCAACAGTTACTCCAGGAACCAACATTCTGCCTTGCATATCGAGCTTATTTGTTACGTCATAAAACGATTTCCACAAATTACTAACAGCTTTATGCCAAAAGTCTGAGTCTTGTACAACATGCAAGTTTCGTTGAGTTTTTTCTACATGCAATTCAGGCTTACTACTATCAAATCTCGAAGCTTTCACGCTAACAGGAACGCTTAGGCTCGAACCATAGCTAAGTTGCTTGCATATTGGCGAATACGCATACAGTCGCGCTTGAACGTAACTTTTTTGCGCATCAAACTTATGCACTTGAACATTAGCTTGGCAATCTCCTTTAAAACTTCTAGACGAGCGCACAGGAGCAACTACTGTAAATTCTGCAAATCGCGCGCGCTCGGCATTATTTCCTTGAAAATACAGTGCTTTAGTAGGATTATTGCCGCGTATTTCTCGCATAATAACGTCACCAGATATCACATATTGAGTTATGTACGAAAGCATGCACGCAGCTACAAAAACGTTTATTATTACTAAAACTGTTCTGCGCCATATAAAAAACTTAAATTTTTTGCAAAATATAAAAATCGAAACTATAGTTGCATTGAATAAAACTATTGAAATGCAATAAATTATAGTAAAATTGCATAAGAATTTTCCAATTAAGCACCCAGCCCAGCACGCTGCAGCAACAGGAATCATACGAAAGTCACGACTTCCAGAAACGTTTTCTACTTTTTCTACGTTTTCTCGCATAATTCACCTATTTGACGTCAACATTCCCACGGAATTTATTCAAGGTTTTAGGTCCAATTCCTTTAATTTGCATCAAATCTTCTAAACTGCGAAAATAACCAACTCTTTTACGCTGAGCAATAATGCGCGCAGCAGTTTTGGGGCCGATTCCTTTTAAGGTTTGTAGTTGATCAAGCGTTGCAGTGTTTATATTGATTCTGCCAGTGTTACTTTGATGAGAAGCAGTATTCTCGTTGCTTTTGTCGCTTTTGTTATTACTGTCGCTTTTGTCGTTACTGTCACCTTTACTTCCTCTGTTGCCTTTACTGCCGCCGTTGCCTTTGCTTACGTCATCTCCGTCACTTCCGTCACCTCCGCTGTTTTCGTCGCTTTCATTACTTACGCTTTTTTCTTCATCATCATTTTTATTCTTATCTTTTACATTATTAAAAGAATACTTTTCGCGACTAGTATCGTCGTTTTCTATTGCAAACGCGCCTGCTTTTTCGTTCTGAACTCGTTGATATGTTAAGGATTGAGAAATGAGCATTGTCAGGCTTGCACAAAGAGCTGCAACTAGTATCAGCATTAAAGCAAGCGTATGTACAGGCTTCATGTGAAATCTAGGAGAAGTTTTGCTACTTATAATTTCTTCATCAAAAGAATTACAAGCTTTTTCGCAATAGTCGTCACTAAAATTTTTACCAAAATTGCTGTTAGAAAATTCTTCTAAAGACGTTGCAATTCGTCTCCGAGGCAAATCAGACGCAGGCTTATTAAACCTAAAATTATGCGCATAATTCTGCCCAAAATTCTGCCCAAAGTCTTCCATAAATCCCCCAACTCTTAAAGTTCTTAACTTAACTATTGGGCAACTTACTAACACTTCGCAACAAAAATACGCGCCTGTGGTTAAAACCTTTAACAGCCAAAGCGACTGAAGGAACGCTCGCGCGGTTAACGCGCTCGCTACGAAACTCGCGTTGGAAGTCCACTGGACTTCCAACTTAAGCGAGTTTCCGCATTGAAATGCCTACGCGCGCTACGCTTTGAGCGCTCCGGCAAGTCAATGCGCAGCTTAATTAAGCGACTTTAGTTGCACTTAGTAAAACCACGCACTTTACGTAACTTTCTGCACGAGTCTATGAGTTTTGTGTTGACGGTTAGCGTGTTGAGAGGCTGGAAAAATTGTGTTCAGTGCTAAAAGAGGACTGAGAAGCTACATTCTTTAAATATAGGCGAACACAATAAGCGTCTTTAACAACCAGAGCGCACGAAGGACGGAACGCACGCAAACACAAATTTTCCAGCCTCGTCAAAACCAAAAAACTAAATCAGTTACAAAACTCATAGACGAAACCCAAGAATAACAAAAAATGCTGTAAAGCGCGAAAAATCGCGCAATACAGCATTAATTAAGCCGAATCTTACCTCTCGTCTGGCACAATAGACACAATCTTCGGAGCCTTCACAATCACCTTGCGCGGAGCCTTACCGCCCAAGCGATCAGCTACAGCTTCTAGCGCAAGCTTTTCAAGCTCAGAAGCGTCAATATTTGGATCAACTTCAAGCTTTGCACGAACCTTGCCCTTTATTTGCACAACGGCAGTAACAGTATCCTCACCAACGTAACGAGCATCTGCAACAGGCCAATCTGCGTGAGCAATAGACTTATCATGCCCAAGCTTGCTCCACATTTCTTCGCAAATATGCGGCGCAATTGGAGCCAACATAAGAACCAGCGGCTCAACAGCTGCTCTCGGCACGTGAGGAAGCGAAGTCAAGTGGTTGTTAAGCACAATCAGCTTAGCAATTGCAGTATTTGGACGCATTGCTTCCATTTCCACAGTCACTTCTGCAATTGTGTTGTTAAGAATCTTCAACGTCTTCTCATCCAAAGCGTCGTCAGTTACCACGCAAGCTCCGGTTTCTTCGTTCACAACGTTACGCCACAAGCGCTGCAAGAATCGCATGCCACCAACAACGTTACGCGTGTTCCACGGACGAGACTCAGAAAGCGGACCCATGCTCATTTCGTACAAGCGGAACGTATCTGCACCGTAGTTTTCGTACATGTAGTCTGGGGTCACAATATTCTTTAAGCTCTTGCCCATTTTGCCGAACTCGCGGTTCACAGTTTCGCCATGCCACGTAAAGGTTGGCTCGCCAGTGCCGTTTGAAGCACCTTCTTCAACCTCGTCAGCAGGAACGTACTGTCCGCGCTCATCCGTATAAGCGTAAGCCTGAATCATGCCCTGGTTAAACAAGCGGTGGAATGGCTCAGCAGAATCCACGTAACCCAAGTCGTAAAGCGCCTTATGCCAGAATCTGGAGTAAAGCAAGTGCAAAACTGCGTGCTCTACACCACCAACATAAAGGTCAACGCCGCCAGAAACATGCTCTTTGCCTGGACGGTTTGTGCCCATCCAGTAGTCATATTCATCGCTGTCAACCATATGCTCAGCGTCGTTTGGATCCAAGTAGCGCATGTAATACCAGCAAGAACCAGCCCAGTTTGGCATAGTGTTGGTGTCGCGATAGTAGGTTTTTACGCCGTCACCAAGGTCGAGCTGAACTTTTACCCAATCCTCGTTTCGGCTCAAAGGTGCTTCAGGCTCAGAATTTGCGTCGTCTGGAGCGTAAGTTTTTGGCTGATAATCAGGAACGTCCGGCAATGCAATTGGAAGCTCGCTATCTGGCACTAAGTGAGCAACACCGTCCTCATCGTAAACGATTGGGAATGGTTCACCCCAGTAGCGCTGACGAGAGAACAGCCAGTCGCGAAGTCGGTAAGAAACTCTACCTTTTCCTACGCCTGCAGCTTCAAGCCAAGTCGTCACCTTTTTAATAGCTTCATCTACACGCAAACCGTTAATAGACAAAGCATCGCCAAGCTTATGAGTATGTTCTACTGCTGAATTAATAACAATTCCGTCGTGAGAAACAAACGGAGCTTTACCCTCGTAATCCTCCAACTTTTCTTCGGAATCAGGCAAAGGCTCAACAGTGTAAATTACTGGCAAACCGAATGCTTTTGCGAAATCATAATCGCGCTGGTCGCCGCCAGGAACTGCCATAATTGCACCTGTGCCGTAGCCCATAAGCACGTAGTCAGCAGCAAACAGTGGAAGCTTTGCTCCAGTTACAGGATTAATTGCATAAAGACCCGTAAACAAGCCTGTTTTTGCTCCTGCGTCTTCCGTGCGATCTTTAGCAGTCTTCGCGCGAGCTTGAGCTTGATACTCTGCCAAGCCTTCTTTAAGACTTGCGTAACCGCCCTTCCAGCCTTCTGGAACGTCCGCACCCCAAGCTTCTGGAACATGCTCAAGAATTGGGTGATCCACAGAAACAACAGCAAAAGTTGTGCCAAAAAGCGTGTCTGGACGAGTAGTGTACACTTCCAAATCGCGCGTTTCGTCATCCGCACATGGCACTTCAAAGTGCACAGATGCACCGTGAGATTCGCCAATCCAGTTTCGCTGCATAAGCTTAACTTTTTCTGGCCAATCAATAGTGTTCAAATCTTCCACCAAGCGGTGTCCATAATCGGTAATTCGCATGGACCACTGGCGAAGGTTGCGCTGGAATACTGGGAAGTTTCCGCGTTCAGACTTACCTTCTGCAGTAACTTCTTCGTTTGCGAGCACAGTTCCCAAGCCTGGGCACCAATTTACAGGAGATTTAGAAATATAAGCAATACGGAAATTGTTTAATACATCCGCTTGCTCTACTTTATTAAGCTCTTCCCACTTTTTGCCTGCAAAACCAGGAATTTCGCGCTTTCCGCTCTTAAACTCATCAACAAGCTCAGCAATTGGTCGAGCAGAACCTTTTCCGCCGTCTTTGCGCACAAAATCAGGGTTGTACCAAGCGTCATAAAGCTTGGAGAAAATCCACTGCGTCCAACGCACATAATTCGTATCAATAGTTGCAAAAGACCTACGATCATCAAAGCTCAAGCCCATGCGGTGCAGCTGCCTGCGCATATTAGCAATATTCGCCTCAGTGGTGATGCGCGGATGCTGACCAGTTTGCACAGCGTACTGTTCAGCCGGCAAACCAAAAGCGTCATAACCCATTGCATGAAGAACATTCTCACCCTTCATGCGATGGTAGCGGCTTACAACATCCGTTGCCAAATATCCAAGAGGATGTCCAACGTGTAAGCCTTTGCCGGAAGGATACGGGAACATATCCATTGCAAAGAAAGAAGGACGACCGTCAGCATTCCTGCCTTCGCCATCCTTCAAATTGCCCTTAACATTAGCGGCCCAAAATGTGCCCTGCTCGTCCCAGGTTTTTTGCCAGCGCTGCTCAATATCTTGTGCGAGCTGCGCGTTGTAACGAAAAGCTGGCTCAGCAATAGTAGCTTTGTTGTCAGCTGTTGCATACTGTTGATCGTTGTCGTTCATACCCTAGGACTATAGCGTCTAATATCGTCATTACGCAACACTTTTTACAAGTTTTGTTAAGAAAAATATGCTTTTTACGAAAGTTTTACTGTTTAATGCAATAAATTTATGCAAACAAGCTTTTTCATAAAATCCATTATTACAATAGTAAACAAAACAATAGTAAACAAATTATTATTAAATAACTTTTTAATACAAGAGGTTAAGAATTGAAAGTACCGAAGAATACACTACTACTTATTGCTTGTTTAGTTTGGGCAGCAGCAGGCTTTAATATTCTCAATATTGGGTTGTTAGCATACCAAAATTATTTGCAACCACTTAATTATGCTTTGTCTATTCTTGTTTTTGGCATATTCCAATTCCTAATTTTTGGCAAACTTGTAAAAAAGCATACTCAAAGAATTAACAGCTATGCGGAAGAAAAGCAGTTTTTCCTAAAATTCTTTGACGTAAAATCCTTCATAATTATGGCTTTTATGATGACAGGCGGAATTGCTTTGCGCGCAACTAACGCAGCTCCAGAACAGTTTATTGCAGTGTTCTACACAGGCTTAGGAACTGCACTATTTTTAGCAGGATTACTTTTTGGTTATCAATTTGCAAAAACGCTCTGCCCTGCACTTAAACACAAAGCATCTGATTGTGCTAATACTTCAGTAAAATAGTGAGCTTGGGAATAATTTAATTTATTAATAAATATTTTATTAAGTATGTAGCGCATGTTTCGTATGCGCTACTACGTTAAGAAGGCTTCTATGAACAACGCTGTATATAAGAAAAGTAGATTATACACGCCTGAGCGTTTCTTTGAATGCGAAGGTAAAGGCTTAAAATGGCTTTCTGAAGCTCACAAATATGGCGGTCCTAGAGTGGCTGAAGTATTTGATTGGGGAAACAGTTACCTTAATATTGAGCGCATTGACACTCACTCAGCAACACCAATGGCTGCATTTGAGTTTGGTGCATCGCTCGCTCATATGCACGATTACGGTGCAAAATATTTTGGTGAAGCACCAGCAAATTACGATGGCACATGCTATTTTGGACCTTTAAGTGATCCAGTTGAAATGCCAACTGGCACTTGGAGTAACGTTATTGACTACCTTGCGGACGGACGATTGCGTCCTATGGTTGAGCTTGGTATTGCTCGCGGAGAGCTTACTCAAAGCGATTTAGATCTTACAAACGAAGTTATTGATGCGCTGCCTGATTTATTAGGAAAAGCTGCAGAAGATAAGCCTGCTCGAGTTCACGGAGACTTGTGGAGTGGAAACGTGTTATGGACTAAAAGTTCAGACGGCGAACACACTGAAGCTGTTCTTATCGACCCTGCAGCACATGGTGGACACCGCGAAGAAGATTTAGCTATGCTTCATCTGTTTGGAATCAGCTATTTTAAGCAGATTTTAGACGGCTATCAGTCTGTTCATCCACTTAAAGCAGGTTTTGAGCAGCGCATGATTATTTGGCAGCTCTACCCTATTGCAGGACATTGCGTGTTCTTTGGTGGAGGTTACGTGAGCGAATACCGTAATATGTGCGAAAGTCTTATAAAAAGTTCTATAAGATAATTTTGCTCACTAAAATAGCAATGTAAGTATTTAGCACATGGCTATATACAATGTTAGAAGATAGTTACAAGTAGATCACATATAGACAGCAACAGATAGACCACGAAACGAGAGGTCACTACTATGATTCGTTTGTGCAACAGAACTATGCATCGTTCTTTAGTTATGCTGACAGCATTAGTTACGATGCTTTTTGTTGTTAGCTCGTGCGCAAGTTCAACAAAAACTTCTTTAAAATCTGAAAATAAAGAACAAGCGAATCACGGTAACGTTATTGTTTTTACTCCATCAGACGGATTAGCAATAACACGCAATAAGCCTCTAAGCACGTGGGACATATTGGTTCCAGAATTAATAAAATCGTTAAAAGATAAGGGATTTGACGATAATTCTATTACTACTAAAACTTCTTCTAGCCTTTCAGAACAAAGCCGCGATGTGCAAGATTATGTAGTAAATTTGCTAAGCTCATTGAACAATGCAAAACAGAATAATTCAGGAAAGCACAATTCTGTTTCTGAAAATTCAAAAATCAAAAAACAATTAAGTAAAACGACAATTGTTATAGCTCCATGGACTAGCAAAAACGGCAATAATAACTATGGAGATTATGCAACGTTGCCTGCGTCTAATTCTGAAAATACACAAAAATCAAATACTCAGGACTTAAATTTACAAAACGACGATAACTCTCAATCATCTAAAGATGAGCTTAATGCAGAAAAACGATTGGCATCCTCACTTCGCCTAGCAAAAAAGGCGGGAATCCACGTTGTTATGCTCTCACGACGTGTTAGCGGTTTCAAACCTGATGTGATGTTCCATTTATCTGACGCAAGAACCATTGGCGAAATTCAAGCAACAACTCTGATACAAAAAATCGCTCTAGATCGTGCAACTAAAGAAAATCCACGCTATATTGAAGTTCTTTTGCCATGTCACAATCAAAAAAATATTAATGCAAACAATAATAATCAACAAAATAACAGCGACGAAGCAAGCGAAGATGATGATTCTAACAACAATACGCATGCAAATAGCGAAACAGCATTCCATGATGATTTTGCTGAAGAAGCATTCGCTGGCATTTGGAAAGTTTTGAGACCATATTTTGCTTCTGGGACATTAATAAGCACTTCTGGAAGATTGAATGTGAATAGTAGCGAAAAAGACTGGACCAATGTTGCTTTCGACGCAGATGTAGCTGACTCTGTGAAAAATGAGTTAACAAAACGAATTACGAAAAGTACAAGTCTTTTTTCACACTCAAAGCATCGCGTTGATGGAATTATTGCGCTCGATGATCAAATTGCTTTACAAGCCGTACAAGTACTAAACAATCTCGGTTATGAAGGAAGCGCAGCAGATATAAACCCATCTTTCAATTTGCCGGACGTTATCGGAAACTTCATAGGGAAACGAGATCTTAATAAAAGACCAGTTCCTGCTCCAAAAGATTCTGCAAAGAAATCCGAAAAAGAATTACAACAACAGCAGAAAAAAGATGAGGAAGAAGAATCAGAAGCAAAGAAATGGCCAGTAATAACTGGTTATGGCGCGTACAAAAATATTATGCCAAACATTGTGAGCGGAAAGCAATGGATGACAACTATAGAAAATCATAAGCAGATTGTTCAAGATCTTACTGCTACTTGTTATTCTTTGAACAGAAACGGTAAACTTGACAAAAAAATCGCTACAGTGCAAATAAAAATTGAACACGGGGAAACTGTACCTACTGTTAACGAGCAATTAGTGGCAGTAAGCGCAACAAATCTAAAGTCACGTTTAATTGACCCAGGTTACGTATCATTAGCAGACGCAGGCTTGTAAATACAATTTTTGAACGCAAGTTATGGAACGCAAGTTGTGAAATATAAGTTGTGGAACGCAATCTGCAGCTTCAAGCTAACTTCAAGCTATATTCCCCACGAATTTACACACAGCTAACGTTTGCGTGGAGCATAAATAACGTGTTCGATAAGGTCGTTATAACGCTCTACAACAACTTGACGACGCGCCTTTAAACTTGGCGTAATCAAACCGTTTGCTTGAGTAAACTCATCTGGAACTATTTCGAACTTGCGAATAGACTCAGCTCTAGAAACTAGCTCATTTGCTTTGCTAACAGCACGTTCAACTTCTGCTCGCACAATACCGTTATGTGAAGCTTCTTTTAAAGACCGTACGGGGCATGCACCACGCGAAGAAAGCCAAGTATTTACTTCTGATAAATCGAGCGCAATAATTGCTGAAACAAACGGCTTCCTGTCTCCGATAACAACAGCTTGAGAAATAATAGGTGAAGACATTAATGAAGCTTCTAACGCATTTGGAGATAAGTTCTTACCGCCAGCAGTAATAATAAGATCTTTCTTTCTGCCTGTAATACGCACAAAACCGTCATCGTCTAAAGATCCAAAATCTCCAGTATGCAACCAGCCATTTACAATCTGCTGTTTGGTAAGCTCAGGATTATTATGGTAGCCTCTGCACACTGCAGGACTTTTAATACACAATTCACCATCATCAGCAATAGCAACAGATACACCCTTTACAGGCAAACCAACGGTACCAATGCGATAACCTGTCGTAGGATTCACCATAGAAGGAGCACAAGTTTCTGTCATTCCATAGCCTTCTAGAAGAGGCAAACCAATGCCATTAAAGAAGTGTGCAATCGACAAATCTAAAGGAGCACCGCCCGAAATAGCGTATGAAACAGAGCCTCCAAATACGTGTAGTAGTGGAGCATACACTAATTTTTTACATATTGAATGGCTAAGAGCGAGCATTGGAGGAACCATTGAACTAGACTGTTGAGCGCGAGACCATTCGCGAGCAACCTTAGATGCATAAGCAAAAATAAAACCTTTTACTCCTCTGCCTGCTTTTTGAGAAGCAGCATTGTAAATCTTCTCAAAAATGCGTGGAACCCCAAGAATAAATGTTGGTTTAAAAGTTTGAAAATCAGACAATACAGTTTTCAAATTACTCGTCAAACCAAGAGTTATATTTCCAGCAAAGCAGAACAATTGCATAAACCTAGCAAAAACGTGCGCAAGAGGCAAGAACAGCAAAAGACGCGGGCTGCCTTTTAACGCAATGTCTGGCATAGAAATAACACCTGATTTAGCAATAAAGACAAAATTGCTATGAGTAAGTTCAATTCCTTTTGGCTCACCAGTTGAACCTGAAGTGTACACAATTGTTGCTATGTCACTTCCATTAACAGCGTGCACTCGCTCATAAAATTCAGCATCAGTTACTGCTTTACCGTATTCAATGCACGCGTCGATAGCACCACGATTCATCACATATACGTCGTGAAGAGTAGGACATTCTTCTTGAACAGCCTCTACTTTCGGCAACATTTCAGGAGACTCCACAAATATTGAACATACTTGAGAATCTTGAACAATATGTTGTATTTGCAACGAAGAGCTTGTTTCATAAATTGGCACTGTCAATGCGCCTATAGACATAATAGCCATATCAAGAATTGTCCATTGCCATGAAGTGTGAGCAATAATTGACACAGCGTCACCAGGCATTACCCCTCTAGCAATAAAGCCTTTAGCGACAGCTATTACTTTATCTCTAAATTCTTGAGCAGTATATGACTTCCAAACGCCGTCAGCTCCAACGTATTCAACCAAAGAACCATTAGGATTGCGCTCTGCTCGCTCTTCTAGCAGTGAGAAAACATTAACATCTGTATCAATAGACTCATCAAGTGGACGAGAATATTCTTGCATATTAGCTCCTCTATCTGCTGAATTGATGTATATCTTTACTATACGCGATTTGCAAGCCCTCGCATATGCGAATATCTACAAGATTGTAATAAATTTTGTTCATTTATCTACAAATATCTACGATACAAATATAGTATTTTGCTTATTCCACAGGCTTAAGCACAATGCGACGCTTAACAGTCATTCTTTCAGGATTAGCATATGTACGATTTTTACGTTTTAAACCCCACTGCACACAAGTTGTGCCGCAATGGTCCGAACCTCCTTCGACATGTGCAAAATTCTGGCCTCTTTTCACAAAAACACCAACGCTAAACTTTGTTACAGCAGGCTCAAAAGTGGATGTCAGTTCACCATGCCTAATAGTCACAACTGATTTACCAGCGACTTTACCAGCAAAACTAATAACGCCATCTGCAGGCGCAAATAAAGGAGTCCCTGTGCTTGCAGCTAAATCTACGCCGCGATGCCCAGCCATCCAAGGTTTAGGCGGAGGATTAAAAGCTTTTACTATTCGTGCAGGTTTTACAGGCCATTGCATAGCTGACTTGCATGTTTTTTCGCTATAAGAGCCTTTAGAAAGAGCACACTTGTGGCAACATGTCACAGCAGATTCTACAACATAATATTTAAGATGATGACTATTTTGCGAAATTTCGGGTTGTAAAAACAGCGTATCTAATAAAATAACTGAGATTATAAAAATCCCCAAACAGGCAGATATTTTGTAATATAATTCATAATTTTTGCGAATACACATATATTCCCCATCCATATTTTTATAAAACGACTTTTATAAAAGTTTTGCAGCTAATTTGCGAAAATCATAAGCTTTTAAAGCATTGTGGATAAAACATATGCTTATAATCACTGTTTCGACACGCCAAAACACGCCATATTTGCATCTTTGAAAATTACGTGTAATATAAATGTCTTGTGCACAGCGCTTAGTTGAGTACAAGATATTCCTGCGTAGCTCAGTTGGCAGAGCGTTCGACTGTTAATCGAATGGTCGCTGGTTCAAGCCCAGCCGCAGGAGCCATGAAGCCACTGGTTTTCCAGTGGCTTTTTGCGTTAAATATTACGACTTGTATCCACAAGCAAAATCTTGATTGTTTAGCGCTCATGAGCGTGGCTAACATAAACATTTTGGCGTATTATATAAACAAGTTGCGTATTTAAATGCGCTAATGTTGAGCAGCAATAGATAACAGAGGACAAATATGAATCAACATAGCTCCGATAGTGTTGAAAAGAGTCAAAAGAAAAAGCTCATTATTCTCATTGTGGGAATTGTTGTGCTAGCTTTAGCTCTTGGCGCAGTTGGCACACTTTGGTATATGAAGCAGACTGAACGCACTAAAGCAGCTCGCAAACAGTGCGAAATAAAAGTTGCACAAGTTTCTAAAGCCAAAGCCGTATGGAAAAGTTTAGTACACAACAGCATAATAACAGATCTCACAAAAGGTGACTCTGATAACGCAAAAGAACTTGCTAAAATCATGAGCGAAAAGGTTCCTGACGCAGTATCTTGCACAGCAAACTCTCCTGAAGAACTTGGTTCCCAAAGCGTAGAAGCTTTAGCTGCTTCTGAATGGTATGCAGTCAAAGCAAAAAGAGTGCGCGAGTTGGCTGTTACATTAATCGATGAAAATAACAAAAAAGATAAAGACAAAGACAAGCAAGACAAAGAAACAAAGAAGCAAGAGATAAATGAGTCAACTGGAATTGTAATTCAGCGTTCAAATGTTGTCCCACCAAAGCCAAAGCCAACACCAGCGCCGAAGACAAATACTCAAGACACTAAGAAACAGAAAACTGAGAAGAATAAGAATAAAGACAAAGACAAGGAAAAAGACAAGAAGAAGGAGCAGGAACAGGAAAAGGAAAAAGACAAAGACAAGAACAAGGAACAGGAAAAGAACAAAGAAAAAGATAAGGATACAAAAGGCAGCGAAGACGGATCTGGCGACGGAAACCATAAAGGAAATGATGGTCAAGAAGATCCGAATGATAAAGCAAAAAAGGGCGACCAAGATCCCTCTGCTAAAGCGGACCTAATAGGACCGCCACCATCTCCAGAATCTCCACAAAAACCATAAAACATATTCCTCTGTTATCTGACTCAATGTAAAAGCTCCCAGTGATATACGCTGGGAGCTTTTACATTATCTAACTCTACATCGTAAACGATGTTGAACTTTATAAACTATTCGTTCATTTTGCTACTCGAACATGAGTTAAATCGACTTCTTCAAGAGGAATTACTCGAGTATGATTTTTAATCTTGTAGCCAATGTATAGAACGATAAATAGCGGCACGGACATGTACGTGATTCCAATAGCCTGCCAGTTAAGCGTTGCAAATGAATGCAAATCCTGACCAACAATAACAAGAATACATAAGAAGAACGCAACAATAGGACCAAACGGATACCACTTTGCTCGATAAACTAATTCATCTAAGGAATGACCTTGAGCCAAGTATGCTTTACGGAAGCGATAATGAGCTGCAGCAATACCAGCCCAAGCAATAAAACCAGTCAAACCACTTGCAGCAACCAGGAACATGTAAATTTGCGAACCAAAAATACTCATAAAGAAAGTAAATAAAGCAACTACAAATGTAGCAATCAACGCAGGAACAGGAATACCACGAAGACTTACCTTGCCAAATACTTTTGGAGCATTATCTTCTTTTGCGAGCGAATAAAGCATTCTTGTTGAAGCATACATGCCGGAATTTGCTGCAGAAATAACAGAAGTCAGAATCACTGCATTCATAACTGCCGCTGCAGCTGCAAGCCCTGCACGTTGGAACACAAGCGTAAACGGACTAATAGCAATATCAGTTACATCAGAACCAAGTAAGTTCTTGTCAGTATAAGGAATAATGCAAGCAATAACAAAAATTGCAAGAATGTAGAAGAGAAGAATACGCCAGAACACTTGCTTTACAGCTTTTGGAATACTCTTTTCAGGAGTTGCAGACTCTCCAGCAGTAATACCAATAAGCTCAGTTCCTTGGAAAGAGAAGCCTGCAATAGCGAACGCACACAACACTGCAGGAACACCGCCTGCAAATGGAGCGTCCTTATGAGTGAAGTTTTGCAAGAATGGCGCTTTGCCGCCAACAATGCCAACAATCGTAAGCGAACCGATAACAAGAAATACGATTACTGCCAACACTTTAATAATAGAAAGCCAATACTCAGTTTCTCCAAAGCACTTAACTGTAAGCACATTGATAACCAAAATAAGCATAAGAACCGACAGCGAGAAAATCCATATTGGCACTGTTGGGAACCAATATTGCAGAACTATTGCTGCAGTACTAACGTCCACCGCAACCGTAATAGCCCAATTAAACCAATAGTTCCAGCCCATTGCGAAACCTAGTGCAGGATCAATAAAACGTCCAGAATACGATGCAAACGATCCACTAATAGGCATAAATGTTGCCATTTCACCAAGGGAAGTCATAAGGAAGTACACCATAATGCCAATCGCACCATAAGCAAGCAAAGCACCACCAGGACCAGCCATATGGATTGTTGCACCACTAGCAACAAATAAGCCGGTGCCAATGCTGCCACCTAAAGCAATCATGGAAATATGTCGGGTTTTTAATCCTCGATGGACATCGTTATTTTGATGAGTATTCTGCTGAGTATTCTGTGCAGCAGTAGATGATAATGAGCTACTCATTTTTCCTCCTTTCATGACAATCAGAGGCAAAACAAGCAAGCAAAAGCAAGCGTGTCGATAGCTCTCCGCAGCGGATGCCAAATCACTGCGACAGTCCTTGGTATATTAAGCCAAGTCCCAGCTCACTACTTTTGGGATTAAGCAGTAAACTTCGGCGCTCTCCCCTTTTGTAAGCAATTAACGCTTTCCCTGGCTCATGCTTACTACTCTTGTCGAGCGCGACCTCTGGTCGATGGTGTTCATTATTAGTACGACTTGCAGACAAACAGTAAAAAATACGGCGTGGCGCATAAAAATTAAAAAATAATAACAAAAAACGCCACCCCAAAAAGAGGTGACGTTTAAAATTTGTGGAGCTAGGGGGATTCGAACTTGTTGGGATTCCGCCATTTCTTGTTTTCGTTGGTATTGCAACGATTATCGTTGATATTCCGCCATTCTTACGGCGTGTCACAAGCTTTCTGACTCCGGAAAACACGCGCGGATTGGGTATAATTGGTGTGTCGTTTGGTGTGTCGTTTGTGTTTCGTCGACTCATCAGTGATTAAAAGCAAGGAGCATAAAAATGGTACAAGAATTTGGGACGCTGAGCTATCGTCCCACGAAAGAGAATCCGACTAGAATAGTCGCACGATACCGTACACCAATGTACGCATTCAGCCTGTGGCAAAACTTACCTAAAGTGCAATCCAAGAGTTTCCCTATCCATCAGAAGCGCGCCGCAGAGGACTGGCTGAGAAAAGCAGAGTATGAGATAGAAGAACGAATATGGGTGCCACCTCAAGAGGTAAAAAGACGCGAAATAGCAGAACACACAACGCTAGACGCGTACTTTCCTGAATGGCTTGAAAAACGGCGCGTGCGCGGCAAACCGCTTAAAGATAGCACAAAATACGCGACAACGAAAACGTATGAGAATCATATTAAACCGGTGCTTGGTAGTGTTGCGCTCGCAGACTTGAGTACGCAAATGGTAAACGATTTTAGAGACGGCTTGGACGCGGCGCAACCGGACATGGTACGCAACACTATGAAAGTATTGCGCGCTATTGTAAACAGTGCGCTGCGACCGGATATTAACGGCAATCCGCCAATCTTGAAGAATAATCCGTTTACTGTTAGTGAAGCTAAAGTTGAGCGTCGCCATGAGATAACAATCGCAACACCTGAAGAAGTTAAAACAATATACAGTATGATGCCTGACTCTTACGCGCCTACTGTTCTGCTAGCTTCGCTTGGAGCGTTTCGTATTGGTGAGATTTGCGCGCTCAAGGTCAGTGATATTGATTTCAAGCATAATACGGTTACGATCAGTAGGACGCGCGCGACTACCCCTAACTCGACTGTGCTGACGACCGCACCGAAAACTGAGCATAGTAATCGTAGTGAGGTGATACCAGTCTCGCTGGTTGATGGTTTAAAAGAGTTCGTGAAAAAGCAAGAGTTAAGCAAGGATGATTGGCTGTTTCCTATGAGAACAGATAGGACAACGCCTATCCGTACGAATACGCTACGAGATTACTATGATAAGGCTAGGCTTGCTGCGAACCGTCCTGACTTGCATTTCCATGATTTACGCCATACGTGCTTGACGTGGCTTGCACAAAGCGGAGCGACTGTTAAAGAGCTAATGGATATGGCTGGTCATGCTGACCCGAAGATTGCAATGATTTACCAGCATGCGGCGGATGAGAGACGGCGCTCGCAAGCTGAAACGCTTGGCGGCAGGCTATTTGGAGAGTAATTATGTGTAGCTCGTCTACCGTGTGTAGAAGGAGTTTCCTACATCGTTGCGGCGATGTTTGTTAACTCGCTTGCCATGTGTAAGTGGAGACTCTAGGGTACGGCGTTAAAAACCGTGCCCTATTTTTATAAGTAAAGCGCGCTGGTAGAAAATGGGATAAAAACTACTAGCGCGCTTTGCTTGGTTTGAGAACCTATTCAATTATGCAGAGAGAAAGAGATAGATAAAAAAGATTTATCAGTTTCTATTATAGCATGTTTCGTGGTTTTGTTGTTGTGTTTCTTTGCGAGTGTCTGGAGCGTTGTGCCCGTATTTTACGAAGTATTGGCGTGGTGTGAGTCCTTCGTGTTTGCGTTTGAATTGTTCAATTTCTGGGTTGATTGGCTTACCGTACATTTCGTCCTCGGTTTCTTCTTGTAGCGGTGTGGTTTCTTCTTCTATTTTATCGTGTTCAATGGCTTGCTGCATTGTTTTTGTTTGTGTTTTGAAGAGTGCTAGTAGTGTTTCGTTTGGCGTGCTGTTCCCGGTTGGTGCCGTTGGTGCGGTTGGAGTAACCGTGCGCGCCGTATGTTTAGGCATACCGTTGTTGGGTTGCGGTTGAGCGTCCGGTGGCTTGTTGTCTAGGTTGAGCGCATACCGCACGTATTTTTCACACTCCCGGTTCTCGTCCTCGTCCCCTATGGTTAAAAGCCACACGGCACTACTACGCTTGCTGTACCTACTGGTTTTTAAACACTTCACAAGACCTTTAGCTTGTAGTTTTTTCATAACTCTACCAATGCGAATGCGCGCGGTTTCCTCTTTTCTCAAGTCGCGTGGCTCATTGCTTATAACGCTTACATTCTCAAGAGAATCAGCAATAGTCATGCCTAAAGATTTTGAGAGTTCACGCCATCCGTACATGTAAATTCTAGGCATCAGCTTTTTCTTTTTAGCCTTAGCATCAAGAGGATAATCAGCGGACGATAATGCTAATTCCATTAAGACCGTGTTTTCGATAGAGTTAAAAGAGGTTACTGATCCTCTTTTTGAATTAAAGATGCCTTGCCGCGTCAAAGTTCTGACGATTTGAGCGTTTCTTATTCCCATTATTGCTACGCTTTCCGCTTCCCCATGGCGTGTGGTAGACTACATGAGGAAACTTGTTGAGAGTTTCTTTTGCCCTATCGCAAAGGTGGTTTGATTTTGCGATAGGGTTTTATTTTTCCCGTACATTGATGTTACATATACTTAGTAAAAGAGCGCGTGAAATCCGTACATTGATGTACGAAATCCGTACATTGATGTTACATCAAGATGTAACTTTGATGTAACACCTTTGGGGTTACATTGATGTAACACCTTACATATATACATAACTATTACATATACTTTCATATACGCGTTTTCGCGCTTTTTAATTTTTCTCATCAATATTCTCCAACGCGTCTTCTGTTAGGTAAAGCTCGGCTTTGTCGGCAATATCGTTGATTGTTGTTCCTAACGCAGTCGCGATTTGGTATAGCTGAGAAACGTTTATATCACGCCTACCGTGGACTACTCTATCAAGCGTTGTAGGGGGTATGCCTGCTTTTTTAGAAAGCTCTTTAAGGGTCATGCCCTTTTTTAAGCGCTCATCTGTAATTGCTTTCGCAATCATTATATTTATTCTGTTCATGCTTTATATGTTACATCAATGTACGTGTTTAACACCCCCATTTGGGGGATATTTTTTAACAAAACACCACAAACGGCGGAATATCAACAATTAAATCAAGTATATAAAATTGTTGCTCTTCGTTTTAACACCCCCATTTGGGTGTGTCGTAACTTGACACACCCCCATTTGGGGGTATTATGAAAGTATGACAAACGAAGAAACAAACACATACATTGCACTTAATGTGCAAAAAGCATTAGAGAGAGCCGGCTACACCATTGCTGAAGCATCAAGGCAAACAGGCATTGCTGCTACCACATTGAGCCGCAGACTCCAAACACCAACAGAAAGCTCATTCAGAATGAACGAACTCATTGCGCTCGCAAATCTTACGAACCGTTCCCCAATAAGCTTTCTCAAAACACCAGCAAAGGAATAACAATGAGCGCGAAAGAAACAACCACAACAATAATCAACCAACACGCTAAAAACATCATCTACATAACAAACGTCAAAAACATAAACGAACTGGAAAACGAACCAAACGAGGAACAACAATGAACAACAAAATCAAAGAACTAAGAGAAAAGCGCGCCGCCGCTAATTTTGAAAAACATGTAGCGCTTTTTGCTAAACAAAACGCCGACGCAGATTACCGCGAAAAATTAGAAACCTTCAACAAAATAAACGAAGAACTAGAACAAGCCAAAGAAGAAGCCAACAATGACACCAGAAATTGAAAAAGCCACACAAGACTGGATAACAGCCGAACGCGAATACAACGAAGCCGAACAAGGCTTCATGGACATAAAAGACCAACTAACAAAACAAAACCTAGACGACGCCAAAGCAGAACAAAAGATAGAACAACTCAACAAACAGCTCGAAGAACTAAAAACAAAAGAATACAAACTCGCAGAACAAATAAGCATCGAACAGCGCAAAGCCTACAAAATCTTCGGAAACCTAGAAAGCAACTGGGACTACAAAATGGCGAAAAACAACCTCATAGGCGCAAGAGACAAACTCGACATCGCGCGAAACTACCTAGAACGCCTAATCGCAAAAGAAGCAGAAAATGACGCCACAAAACATTAACCACCTAATCGACGCAATAACCGCGGTTGTTGCCGGGCTAGGCATCTCAGGAATCTTCGCATACGTACTCTACCTAATCCTTAAAAACATAGACTAACCATGACACCGAAACAAACCCTCGCACGCGCAAAACAAATCGACCAACTCGCACAAAAAGAATACGAAAAAGCCGACAACCACTGGCTAACAGCAATAACAAAATACGCGCAAACCAAAAAACAATACGAAAACTACCCAAACTTCACAAACAAGAAAAAACTACAACAAGCCGAACACAAAAAACAGCAAGCACTAGACGAAAGAGAATACGCGATCAACAACGCGTATGAAGTAAGACAAAACCTACTACAAGCAGAAAAGGAAAACCAAAAATGAAACACCCATACACCAAACTACTAGCAAACACGATCGCATACGCTGCAAGCATCATCCTATACGCGCTCAACGCAGGCGGTAGTATCAACGGCTTAACAATCCTAAGCATCACACTCGCAACCATAGCAAGCATCAACCTAGTGCGCGCAATAACAACCATCACAGAAAGAACACAACAATGAGCAAAACCACGGCAACAATCAGCATTATCATCAGCATACTAATCGCCTTGAGCGGCATCACACTCGTATACGAAACCGTACACGATCAAATAGACAGTATCAACCTACCCATCGGCTTCTTCCTCATCCTCATAGGCGTTACCGCCAGCTTAAGCGTTTACAACGAATACATAGAACAGAAAGACATTCAATGTGTGAAAAACAGTACACAATCAAAGACATCATCCATCGTTTTGACAAACTTGAACAACGATTCGACAAACTCGAGCAACAAATCAAACAGCGAACAGTAGTTAAAAAAGCGTACACCATCAGCGAATTCGCCAAAGCCTACAACATGACCGAGTTGAAAACGCGTGAACTAATTCAGCGCGGAAAAATCAAAGCCACAAGCGATACAAACGGGCGCGGCACACGCTACCTAATAGACGCAAAAAGCATAGAAGACTGGTGGAGTAAACAACTCGGCAAACCAATCAAATAACAATTTTAAGCGCGTAAACGGCACTCTAGAAAAGACAGCAACCAGTTTTTTGTACCGTTTCTGGTTACTCAAGCCGCTAGAGGTGCGAAGTTCGACTCTTCGCACGCGCACAAAGGGCATGATGAATGGGGGACGCTCCATGTACTTAAACTCGTCAAGCTGCATCATGCCCCCATTATGAAAGGAAAACTAATGCTCATAACACCACAAGAAGTCCGAGACGCGCAAATAAGCACGCGCTTCTTCGGCACAGGATACGACATTGAAGAAACCGACCGGTTGCTCGACAACTGCGCGCGCACTATCGAAGTTGTTGGCGCGCACTGCGTCGAACTGCAGTCGGCACTGCTTACTATGAAACGCTTGCTTGAAGCGCATAACATTCCAATCCCACAAACAATCTGAGGTATAAAAAATGAGCAACAAACCAACATACGAGAAAATTCTCGCACACATAATTTTCGCGCTTATTCCTACTATTTTCTGCGCCATAGTATGCATTAGCACCGCGTTCACTCACGCTTTAGACGGCTGGTTACTCCCATGCGGAATATACATGGTATTCACGGCTATTCTTGAGCTAATTAGCGTGATTCTTAGTGCTGTTGTTGCTTATGTCAATAGTTAGGCATGGTGGTGAAAGTGAGCAACATCATGACAACGGACGAAGCATTAAAAGCATTCGTAGAAACATGTGACACGCCTGGCAAAACACTAGGCGAGATGACAAACGCATTCAAAGAACTAGAAGCAACCATTCCCCACCCTCTACAATGCAACTCAGAATTCGCTTACGCAACATTAAGCAAAAAAATCAGAATGTTTGCCGACTACATGAAAATGGAACGCGTTAAAAAATTCGTTAAATTTATCAACCTAAAACCGGACGAAACAGACGCGCGCGCTGAAACATTGCAAGAGATAAAAGAAACTTGCAAAACCTATCAAATAGCCTTAACGCTGGAAGCGAGTGTTAATCCGAATGAAAAATAAGAAACGCGTTCTCAAAGCGGCGAAGAAAATGCGTAAAGCATTAAAACAGCAGCACCAAAACCAGATAGGCGAAAGCGGCGTAATCGAATACTACACGCAGAAATACCAGAAAGCCTACAACAAACTACTCGACCTACTAATCGACTAAAGGAGGGAACGATGATTAGCACAGAGCTAGATGAAGCGTTAGCACAGCTTAAAAAAACAGACGGAAAACACGCGCAATTACAGAAAGAATACGATTCCGCACGAGCAAAATGTCAGCCACTCACACATGCCCAAGCTGAACTCGACAAAGCCAAACGCAAATACGAAGACGCACTCGACAAGTGGCACGAACTCGATAAACAATTCGATGATGAGCACGCTTGGCTTATAGATGCGATAGATGACGCGCTCAACAAGTGGTACGAAGTAAAACAACGCGTCAACGGAATAATCCGCAAACTAACTGGAGCAAACAATGACTAAAGAAATCACAGACTTGGAAGAACAATTAAGCAACCTCAGCGACCACGACTTATACGCGTTAATCGCCACACTAACCAAGTGGGAAAAACGAATCAAAGAAACACTAGACAAAGCCAAAGATGAGTACAAGCGGCAAAGAAACTCAGGCGACAGTGACGAACTACGATTCAACAACAAAACCGTAGGAACAATCAGCATAAGCAAAGGCAGTGAAGGTTACTACATTGTGAAAGACCCGAAAGCCTACGCCGCAATCCTCAAACAAATTCAATGGACTTTAGATGACGGGCGCGACGCATGGTACACAACAATAATGCCATGCCCCGAAGCTTGTACGCCAGACTTTCTCGACGAACTAATTCGCGCTCACGATGGAGAGATCCCTAAAGGTGTCGAATACAAGAATGGTAGAGGCTCAGTCACGACAGTGAAATTAGACCGTGACTATGCTAACTCACCACTCGAACTCAAGGGCATCATAAACCCAGTCACACTACAACTCGAAGCAGGCAAAAATGAGTAGTGAACTTACTATTACTCAAGACCAAACCGACTGGACGCAGCAGCAGGTTGCCGCGCTCAAGACGCTTGGCGTATCAAACGATGTTACGCAGGCTGACCTTGCTATTTTCCTCACGCAGTCCAAGCGCACCGGTTTAGACCCGTTCAGCCGCCAAATCTACATGATAGGGCGCAAACAGAAAACAGCTAACGGTTACGAGACCAAGCAGACGATTCAAGTCGGCATTGACGGTTTGCGTGCAATCGCGCACAGAGTAGCGCAACAATGCCACGAAGTTTTCAGCATGAGTGACACACTGTGGGCTGATAAAACCGGCGTATGGCATGACGTGTGGTTATCCCCCGAACCACCATCAGCCGCAAAAGTAAGCGTCAAGCGCGGCGGCGGAGTATTCAGTGCCGTAGCAATCTTCAAAGAATACGCGCCAATATACAACGGCAAACTCAGCGGCATGTGGTCATCAAAGCCAGCCTTAATGATAGCGAAATGCGCTGAAGCGTTAGCGTTGCGTAAAGCGTTCCCATCAGATATGAGTGGCATTTACACGGACGACGAAATGAGCAGAGCTGAGGATGTGTCCGCGCCAACAGTTGTTGAAACGTCCGCGCAACAGCAAGCAGAAACAATAAGCCACAGAAGACCGCAAATATCGACACAAGAGCAGAGAGAACAGATTTTCGCAATGCTTGCAGAAGCCGGAATCCGCGACAAGCTCAAAGCAATAAACTATTTGAAACACGCAGCTCACATTCCACCGACAAAACAGGAAGCAGAATTCCTAATCGCAAACCGTGAGACTGTAATTAAAAAAGCTAGTGCGTGGGTACGTGAGCAAAGCACGAAACGCACTCAAGAACTAGCCGAACAACAACAAAAAGAAAAGGAACAGTAATGGCTGGAGAAACCACAATAACAATCGTAGGCAACCTAACTTCAGACCCTGAGTTGCGCATGATCCAATCAACCGGCGCATCCGTCGCCACATTCTCAATCGCATCCACCCCACGCACATTCGATAAAAATCAGAATCAGTGGGTAGACGGTGCCGCATTGTTCATGCGATGCCAAGCATGGCGAGACTTGGCAGAACACATTGCCACAAGCCTAGCCAAAGGCATGCGAGTAGTCGCAACCGGTAGGCTCAGTCAGCGCACTTACGATGACCAAACAGGTACGAAGCACACGGTAGTGGAAATGACCGTCGACGAAATCGGAGCAAGCCTACGATACGCCACATGCCAAGTCACAAAAACAAGCACAAGCACAGGCTTTACAGGCTCAACCCCCCAAACGGCACAAGCATCAGCCGCACCACAAGCCAACGCGTGGACGCAAGCCGCACCAAGCAAAGACCCATGGGGGAACCCAGAACCCGACCCGGAATTCTAGGATGCAAAAAATGAAACTCACACTAGGTCAACGATTCAAAATCCTCTTCACCGGCAAAATATCCGTAACGCAACCAACTTTGACACATGATCGTAAGAGTACGAGAGTAAAACGCGCGTGCGGCAAATACGCAGAATTAGCTAAAAAAAGCCGTCAAACACCAACCGAATGGGTTCAAATCGCTGTAATGCCTTTAGGTAGTGCGCGCACACTCGCATCAAGAGTAAGACGCGGCGGAGTCGCAGCATTTCGCAAGCCACGCGGAGGAGTTTACGAAGCGCGCATAACACCATGCATGAGCGAATACGTCGTAGAAATGCGTTTTATACCAAACAAAAAGGAGAACAAGAAATGAAAGTAAACGAATACTATATCGATGCCATTAACGCTGACAAAGTACTGGACATACTAAAAACCAGCATAGAGCCAAAAGACAATCCACGACTCAACCTAACAAAAATTCGCTCACCATACAACGTCGCATACAAAATTGACTACACGGCGTACGTTTCAAAAGAAGAGTATAAGCAGATAAAAGCAATCGCAACAAACGAAACCTCCACCGACAACGAAACCAATTCGCCTAACTTTGCCGGGCTGCCAGAAAACGTGAAAGATGCTTTAGAAAAACAGTGCGCAATTTTTTTCGCTATCGCTAATCATGAGGACTGCGAAGAATGAGCAGGCAGAAACAGAAAGGCACGGCGTTTGAAAGCGCAATCGTAGAATACTTGCAAAACAATCTCTGCGATGACACTATCGAACGTCGCGCTTTAAACGGTACGTGCGACCGTGGCGACATCAGCGGCGTAACATTCTGCGGCAGCCGCATGGTACTCGAATGCAAAAACGAAAACCGCATGCGACTAGCCGAATACATGCGCGAAGCTGAAACCGAAGCCACCAACGATAACGCACCCTACTATGCGGTAATACACAAGAAACGCGGCGTAGGCATAAGCACAGCGCAAACCGTCGGGCAACAGTACGTGACAATGCCACTACACATGCTAGTAAGCATCATTTACGAAGCAAACTACTGGTGCGAAGAAGCACACGAAAACAAGGAAAACAAGAAATGAAAAAACAACACCTAACACAAGTAATCACCGGAGGGCACAACACAACCGCAATCCCAATATGGGCAAGGTACGGGCAACCTCACGCAATACCTACAATACCAATGCAAACCTACTTGTGTCAGCGTTTAAGCACAAGTAACGACTTGTACTCAAGCAATGACTTAAAACAGTACATGAACAAATTAACAGGCAGCACACAGCGAGCGAAGGCGAGCAAATGGTAGTAAAAAAGATGACTGATCTAATACGCAAATGGTATGCGGACGGAATGTCACTCAGCTACATATGCAAACAAACAAGATTAACAGAGCAGCAGATAAAAGCAATAATTAAAAACACGACAACCGCAGAAGAATGGAAAAGAACAATATTCAGCAACCACCGCTAGACCTAACGCGAGCATTGCGCGCGCTAGGATACACGCACCCGAGCGACCTAGACGGCGCGAGCGTAATCGCCATACGCACCAACGGTGAAATCGTCCACGACTACCTGCAAGGCGTGACAAACGCGCGCGCACAAGTAGTCACATGGCGGTTGCGCGGCAACGGCGAGCGCATCATGGAAAGCATACGCACAACAAGCGCATGGCGAACCATGCTGGATAGTAGTTGGAAAACAATAAACATACTGGAGAAATGATGAACGCAGTACAAGCTAAATTAACGGACTATGATGGATTTGTTGAAAAATTCAAGCCTAAACTAACCACAGACGACTGTTACACGCCGCCGCAAATCTATGAGATTATTAAGAATTGGGCGGTTGAAAGATACGGTTTGCAGGGGCGTACTATTTTGCGACCTTTTAAGCCCGGTGGTGACTATGAGGCGGAAGAGTATCCGGAAGGTTGTGTGGTTATTGATAATCCGCCGTTTAGTATTCTGAGGAAGATTAAAGATTTTTATATCACGCATAATGTTGATTTTGTGCTTTTCGCGCCAACGCTGACGCTTTTCAGCTCAACGGACAATGTGGTGAACTATGTTGTTGCTGATGCGCGCATTAAGTACCATAATGGCGCAGTTGTGAACACGAGCCTTGTGACTAATCTTGGCGATAATCTTATCGAAACCGCGCCAGACTTAAGACGCAGAATTATGGAGACTCAAAAAAAGTCAGGCACCAAATTAAAGCAGCTTATTAAATACGAGTACCCAGAAAATGTTGCATATACAGCCAGAATAAACATGTGCGTGCGCCATCGTAAAACATTTACATTAAAACGCAGTGAAGCGTGGCATATTAAAACACTAGACGCTCAAGCCACAACTAAAAAAGGTATTTACGGTGGGGGCTTTTTCATTAGCAGTAAAGCCGCGGAAAGACTCAAGCAATGCGAACAAAGCCCTCTAACAGAAGGCTGCACAAGCTCAGAGCACCCAACAAAATGGGAGCTAAGCGAGCGTGAAAAACAAATAATCAAAGTACTAGACGAACAGTCAGAAAAGAAACAACAATAATGGTAGTAAACGTAAGTCAGAAAGATAAGACAATTGAGCGCGTGCGTGAGCGCTTAAGTCAAGCGTACTGTGAGATAGCGCCACGCACGCCAGACAGTGCAATCCAATACTTGGACGCGTACGATGCGCTAATCCGCAAATACCTTACACAAGACTACGGATACAGTAACCCGAACATGCCACTGGAAGAACCAAACCACACGAAATAAGGAGAAGAATTATGACCACGCCAGATTATTACAAGTATGATGACGGTGAAACACATTTTGAATGCTTTGACATTAGCCGCTATTATTCAGGCGACTGGGCGCAAGTCATACAATACGTGTTCCGTTGGCAGAAAAAAGACGGCATCAAAGACCTAGAAAAAGCGTTAGCATGCGCAAAAGACGCACAAGCCAATGGCATAATTCCCAAGCCAATCACAAAAAGCCACATACTTCGCCGAACAATAAAAAGAAAACTTATAATTCTCAGTAAACAAGATTTTAGCAATGCCCACAAAGTGTGGGAAGGCATTATAATGCGCTACGACGCCACAGATGAGATTATTGCCGCGTTAGAAGAAATGATAAGGGACGCAAAAAATGTTGGATGACGATAGGCTGAAAATGCTCAGGGAAGCCATTCAAATCGACCAAAATATTCCCACAATTCTACACAACGAAGCAACAAGCGAATACATAAGCATTCCACTATGCTTAATCTACGGCAATAGCTACGAGAAAGCACTCGATAATCCATGGTGTTGGACATCGCACGCGCTAAAACAATGGCAAGATACAGTAAATAAAAGCATCGAAGAGTACAATAAGAAGAGCATCAATAAACAGAAAGAAAGGAACAGCTCATGATGGGCACAATAATGGTAATCAGCATAATACTATTCATCGCAGTGATGATATTTGGATTCGTTGCTTGGATCTACGACTTGCTCCATTGCAAACCACACAGCGAACTCGGGCAACGTATTCTACGACTCGATGAAAACAATAATCCAATCGAAGATAAGAAAAAATAGTAAAGGAAACGAATGCACGATAGTAGTGAACGCAGACTATGCCGCGAATGCCGCCACACTTACGCGAAAATAATCCGCGCGTTGCCAGCGCAGACTACTATCGTGCGTCAAATCGCTTATAAGCAGGTTAGGCTCACGCACCTTGGTCATACTCCGTCGCGTGGTATTCCACCAATGCCGTTGAACACTCGCGCGTTGAATCTCATTGACCGTATCCATGCACAGTGTTGTGTTGTGCTTGGTCAGATTGATGCGCGTTACGCGCAGTTGCCGCTTAACCCGGTGTTACGGTTGATGGTGCAAAACGTGAAAAAAATTCCGCAGTTGCCGGCGGCAGTCTACGACTTGAAAGAATGGCAAGCCATTGAGCGTGATTATGATACGCTCACGACCCCGGACGAAATTAAACACCCTATAGGGGTATGCCCGAAATGTAACATGCCAGCCGCGGCGCACACATGGGATAGAACCTACACGTGCGCACATTGCGGTTGTAGTAGTATTGTGACGGACATGGTAACAAAAGCTAAAAAAGCACTCAAAAACAATAGGGGGGGTCTTGGAATAAGTCCAAAAAAAGTCAAGAAAAACCCCGGTCATATATACAAGCCATCGAACAATTCACAGTGCTAACACACTACAAACAGCACAAAAACGTTTAAACAACAACCCATTATCAAAACATTAGAAAACTTTAGTCAAAACAATCCTAAACAAACTACTGAATTTTAAACATTCAAAAAATTACATAATTCGCCCACATCACACTCTAAAACAGTGCGCCAATCAGCCAGTAAGCCTTTAACGTATGCGCCACTAGCTTCTAAATGCCACACCAACGCGCCAATACCACCAACGCACCCAACCGTTGGAAACATTAGGGGTTCACTACACCCCACACTCTCCCCCCACCGTCCCCAGCCTTAACATGCGAACGTAGCTTATGATCCCAACAACAAGCAATACTAGAAAACACTTAACAAATACTCTAACTGTTAAAAATGCAACAACTTTTCACGCAAACAAACCAAAGCCATACAAGACAAGACACAATAGTAAAAACAGTACGCTTACCCTAAACTCGCTCGTTTATCAAAAGTACAGCACGACACAGAACGCAGCCATAATAACCAGTCAAAGCATTACGTGGCAAAAGAAAAAGCAAATCAAAATCCAAAATTTTCGCACAAAAATTCGTGAGATTATGCCATATATTTTTTTAATAAATTATGAAGCCCTTCAAAACCCCAAATCCGCCTTATTGTTAATGAGAATCATTATCAATAACTGAAAACGTTTGCAAAAAACATGATTATTGAGAAGATTCTCATTATCAATAAAAGCGAAAAGAGCCATCGGAAAGTCCCCTAATCCTTCGCGTCCTCACTAAGCTCACGCAGCAATGCTAAGCCCTCAACCTCAGACACGGGCAAGCACACGGGCGCATACGGACGGCGCGCCAGCCACTCGCGGATAGTATCATAACGCCATAGTGGTGTCTGACGTTTAAACCCTGCTAAAGCATCTGGTAGCGGCATGTCTGACGGCTTCACCGCGCCGCGCCTGTAATTCATGCGCGCATCAGTCAAATACTGACCAGCAACACGCTGCTTGACATCCATAAAGATAGCAATGTCACGCACGGTTAAATAGCAAGGTGCGTCCTTTTTTGCTCTAAAATCGTAGTTACTCATCGCACATTGGCTCCCAGTACTCTAGCGCGTCCGTCTCTACTTGTGCTTGTATCGCTTTGCGCGCCTTTCTAGCTCTTCTTGCGCCTTATAGCATCGCTCAAAAGCCGCGCGATTTTCTTCTATGATGCGCTTTTTTATGATCCGCATTTTTGCTCTAGCAGACCGCTGCGCGCTCTCTACCTATAGGCAAAATATAAAACGCTACCTCTTTACGACCAAAGACACAATCCCTCCATTCTTGCCGTACGCGCGACATGTCGCTCGTCTCTAAAATCCTTTTGAGTCCTTCCTTATAAGCTGCATTTATCCGCATTTTTTGTCCTTTCTTTTGATATGCTAAAGTGCCGCACGCCTACACGTGCAGCACTTACACTATTTTGCTATTTTAAAAGTTTTTGTAATTCTTCGGCTAGGCTTGTGCGAAAAGCCTTATCAAAAGCGAGCGCGCTATTTTCAGCAAGGCGCGTTTTAAGACTTTGCAAAGTGCTATTGTCTTGCTCTTGCTCTTGTGCCCACTTAATAAAGCTATCAAGCGCGTAGCCTAGTACTTGCGCGGCGTTATCTTCTAAAGAGTGCTTTTCAAGGTCAGCTTTACTGTATACGCGCTCAAAATCATCACCTTGTAAGAAAGACACAAAAGAAGGCAGATTGCCTTTTTTATCGTCCAAATCGTCTACGTCGTCTGCCCACTCGCAATCCTCAAGCCAGTAATATACAATTCTGCGCAGCTCATCGCCCCAGTCGGTCATGTAAAGCACAGGCATGTCATCCCCAGTGTACTTCGTAAAGTACCAGTAGTTACTAAAGCGCATCGCGGCGTTCCACACTTCCTCTTCTGTATATTTGCTCACGAGCTTAATGTCATTTAAAGCCACTGTAATAGTGGTGTCTGCGGATTCCTCACCTAAAGGCAAGGGCGCTAAACGCTCAATTGCGTACCCGACCTCGCGAAGAGCGTTTTTAGTAGTCTTAACTCCAGCTTTTTCCATTTCTTCGTACGTTGCAGGCTTGATATAGCGCAAGTGTTTAGTGTCATCTTCTTCTGCGTAAAGGTGGGACTCTTTGAAAATATCACGAGTCTCACTGATAATCTCATCACGCGCAAGCCAGCAGACGCGCGCGTCAACCTCATCCTCGCGCATCTGATACGCGTCGCTCAAGTCGTTTTGCAACGCCGCGCGCTCCTCGCTGTCGTCGCCATACGCGCTAATATCAACCCCTAAGAAAGCTGCTAAATCCTCTTCACTCAAGCCCTCAGCAGTATAATCAATATTTTCAAGATAAAGACCGTCGGTCGCATTGGTAAGCTTCCAGCTATCTTTAATGACTTTGTAAAAAGCCTTTTCATCAGGTGCGGACTCCAAATCCTTAAGGTCATCTAAAGTAACCATTTTTACTTTAATGCTTGTATCAATCATTTTATGCTCCTTTTTGCTTTACTTTTATACTACTCTGTTAAAAAAGTGCCTTAGCTTCCGCAGCCAGCTCTTCCTCGTCGCCTTCTTCATTAGAAAAAAGACTATCTCCCTTATCTTGTAGCTTCTTATAAAAAGCCTCCACTGCTGCGAGCGCTGCTTTCTCTTCGTCTAATCTTTCGCCTTTTTGTAAAACAACGCCATTGTCTAAAGTAAGGCAATCAGGCGCTACAAAATGGCTACGATGATACAAGCCATGCGCTGCGATTATGTCGCGTAACTCTGCGCACGCTGCTAGTGCGAGTTGTGGCATGATAGCAGCCCATGCGTTGCACACTTGCTCTCTGAGTAAATAACTATAGCCATTGAAGCTGAAGCCGTCCTCAGTCGCGAGCCAATGCTCACCACCGCTACACCTGATATACTCAGGCGGAACATCTACAGGCAACCACTCCGTGACCCTACGTGCAAAGCCTAGCATCTCATAGCCGAATCCATTATGCTCATCGCTCCACGCAAGAGGAAGGCAAGTTTTCATTGGAGGTGCGCCAAGCCATAGAGTATTCTCTAGCTCGTCCTTCATAATATAAGCGTATTCGTATTTGTTCATTAATATCTCCTTGTTTTGAGCTTTCGCTCTTTGTGTTGACGCTTTATACTATACGCACACCCTTGACTATAGTCAACCTCAGCGTGTCGCGTGATAAGGTAGAAAAGCCGTGACGCGAAGGGCGAGCTTTCCTTGTCGTCCTTGTTGACAATGACGCGCCACGGCACTTCTTACATAAGCTCCCACTCGATAGCTTGATACACTTGCGCAACCGCAAAAAGAATCGTGCCCCTTACCTCTTCATCAGCTACACTCTCCGGATGCCTCAAAACCCACCGAGAAAGAAAGAAAAGCTTTTCCCAAATCGGGCGAATCTGCGAATTACGTGAATTTTTTGAAGTCTTAAGAGCGCGCGCCAGCCTTTCCGCATACACGCTCACGCCACTAGCCATCCATTCCAAGCTGTCCGCATCGGTCTCAAATTCACCTTCCATGTAGCGCTCTAAGTCACTGCAATAATCTTCAATCCCTTGCATCTCGCACCCCCTAGCACACAACAGGGCAGTTAACAAAAGCAACAGCCAGAAGAACCATCATCGGCAAATAACGAGCGCAGAAAAGAGAAACAACGCCACGCAAGGCTTTGCGCCAATCGCTCCAGTCTGTCTTAAAAGCATCTGCCATAAAATAAGCAACATTCATCGCAAAAAGAATAGCGCAGAAATCCTGAGCCTGAATCATCAAAACCATTTTTATCTCCTTGTTTTGAGCTTTCGCTCTTTGTGTTGACGCTTTATACTATACGCACACCCTTGACTATAGTCAACCTCAGCGTGTCGCGTTCAAACCCGCCACATGATAGCATAGAGCAAAGCGATAATCATACCTATAACGAACCAACAAAGGGGACGGCTTTTATGCCGTCCCCTTTCTTATACCCATCGCCACCCCTAAAAAAGAAAAAGCAGAGCAACGCCGCGCACTACCCACCTATTACAACTCCACTAGCCCCCTAGCCCCCCCCTAGCACCACACCCACACACACAAAGCAAAGCAAAGCAAAGCGCACACAAGCCACAAAGAAAAAGCTTTATCACCCCAACCCCACTCACTCACACACCCTATATATAGAAAGAGGCACGCCCATGCTCAAGCCATGCCCTACCCCAGGCTGCCCCACCCTCATCCCCCCCACCACCCGAGCATGCCCCAAATGCCTAAAGAAGCTAAGACACACCACCAACGCAAAGCCCTACACTAGTGCAGGACATCGCAAAGCAAGAGCCAAGCTCCTCGCACTTCATCCTTACTGTCAATGCGAAGGATGCAAAGCACACAAAGGATTATGCACACAAGAAGCCACAATCGCTGATCACTATCCTTTAGAGCGTTTCGAGCTTATCGCAGAAGGCAAAAATCCTAATTCTTTGCGCTACATGCGTGCATTGTGCAAAAGATGTCACGACATCAAAACCGCGC
This sequence comes from Gardnerella sp. DNF01189, assembly GCF_049244195.1. Classification (NCBI taxonomy): domain Bacteria; kingdom Bacillati; phylum Actinomycetota; class Actinomycetes; order Bifidobacteriales; family Bifidobacteriaceae; genus Gardnerella; species Gardnerella sp. DNF01189. Next base: position 614,786 of record NZ_CP058385.1, read on the forward strand.
GCACAAGACCAGCAGGAGCCGTGCTACAGAGATACCAATAAACACCCCATAAGACATTGCAAACGTTTGCAAAAAACACCCCCCAAATACCCCAAAAATCGGTAGGGGATAGGGGTATTGGGTATCGATTTCCAAAAGCGCTGCCTAACTCTCTTTTTGTTGCGCCGGGTTCAAAAGATTTGGCAAGAATGGCTTATTTTCAACGTTTTCAGCATTTAAGAGAGTGTTACTTTAATAATTACCCCTACCTTTTCTCTAAAAATCCCGGGAGTGTCGCCATCCGGCAAAAATCGTTGGAAACGTTAGCATTTTTGGAGGTTTTATGAGTTCTGGACGTGGTGGAGCTAGAGTTCGCAGTGGTCCCGCGCCTGACCCACATTCGCGCAATAGTTTGCGAAAAGGAGTTAAAGCTCTAGTACTTTCCGCTGATGGTTTTGCTGGCGAAATCCCTAAATTCCCCTTGCCGCAGTTTCGTGTTGTTGATTCTGAAGGAGTTAGGGATACTAATGGAGAAAAGCGTTTTGCTAGTCGCGAGAAGACTGTTTGGAGACATTTGTGGAGTTTGCCACAAGCTGAAGCTTGGAGTATGCCTGAGTATTCTTACATGTTTTTTGAGATTGCTTTATATGCGCGTCAGCTTGTGATTTGTGAGCAGGCTGGCGCGAGTGCTGCTGACCGTGGCTTGTTGCCGCGTTTTGCTGATCGCATTGGTCTTAGTGAAGCTGCTATGGCTGGTTTTGGTTGGAGTATTCGCCGTGATTCCGTTGTTGATTCTGCTCGCGATTTGAGTGTGATTGATGGTGTTCGCGTGTTACCTCGTCGTATGCGTGGTGGTGATGATGCTTAGTTCTGATAATTGGCATGTTGATTTTCCTACTCTTGCTGATGTTATTGATGCGTGGATTCAAGCGCATTGCAAACAACCTGATGGCTTTAATCGCGGTAAGCCATTTGTGCTTGCTGACTGGCAGTTTTGGTTGGCAGCGAACCGTTGGCGTATTCGCGAGGATGCTAAATTCGTGCCGCCTGAAGAGGTCACGACTGATAATCCTATGGTTTTGAATCAAGCGTTTACGTATCGCCAAACATTGTGTGTTGCTCCTCAGAAGACTGGTAAAGGTCCATGCGCAGCGGCATTTGTTGCTGCTGAAGCTGTTGGCCCTACTGTTTTTAACGGTTGGGCGAAAAAGGGAGATGTTTACCGTTGCTCTGATTGGGGTTGTTCTTGTGGTTTTGAGTATGCGTACTTGCCGGGCGAACCTATGGGTAGACCTCAACCATCACCTCTTATTCAGTTGACTGCTAACAGTGAAGACCAGGTACTTAACATGTATCGTCCTTTGAAAGCTATGGTTTTGCTTGGCTCTTTGAAGGAACGTTTGCGTGTGCGTGAGGGTTTTATTCGTGTGCTTAATGGTGATAGTGATGTGAGTGATGCGGCTGACCTTGACCGTATTGATATTGTTACTTCTTCTGCTCGTAGTCGTTTGGGTAATCCTATTACTGACGCTGAACAGGATGAAGCTGGCTTATATACGTCTTCTAATGGCATGGTGCAGGTTGCTCAGACTCAGCGGCGCGGCGCGGCTGGTATGGGTGGGCGCACTCACGCGTGGACGAACGCTTATGACCCTACTGAGAATAGCTACGCTCAGCAGATTGTCGAGAGTGGTGACCCTGACGTTTTTGTGTTTTATCGTAATCCGGATTTGGCTCCTGAGTTGAGACGTGAAGATGGTTCTTTGATGTCTTTTTTGAAGCGTAGTGAACGCCGCAAAATCCTTGAATACGTATATAAGGGTTCGCCTTGGGTTGATTTGGACAGTATTGAAGCTGAAGCAGCTAGCTTGCTTAAGACTGACCCATCGCAAGCGGAACGCTTTTTTGGCAATCGTCTTGTTCAAGGTGCTGGAGCTTGGATTGAGGAAGCACAGTGGGCTGAAGCTTATGGGGGGTATCAAGATTGAGTAAAAAACATGAGTTATGGCTTGAGAACCCCCCAGCAGGCACTAGCGTGTGTGGTGGTTTTGATGGTTCTGAAAATGATGATTTTACGTGTTTTAAGCTCGAAACGTTGAGTGGTTTTATTTTCACACCTCGCTATGGGTATGATCAGCGTCCTACGATTTGGAATCCTAAAGAGTGGGGTGGGCGTATTCCTCGTGGTGAAGTTATTGCTGCTATGGATGAGCTTGCTCACAAGTATAAGTTTGTGCGTATTTATTGTGACCCGGGGTTTAAGGATGAGATGAGTTGGGAATCTCAAATTGATGCTTGGGCGCGCGCGTATGGTGAGCGTGTTTTTGTTCCGTGGGTTATGAACGGTAGTAATCGTATCACGGCTGTTTATAAGGCGTTGCGGCGGTTTGAGGAAGATTTAAGCACACACCGTATTACGCATGATGGTTGTCCTATTACTAACGCTCATATTGTGAACGCGCGGCGTATCCCTAAGACAGCTGAAAGATACGGTCTTGGTAAACCTCAGCAGGATAGAAAGATTGATGCTGCTGTTGCAACGATTCTTGCACATGAAGCAGCGTGTGACGCGCGCATGGATGGTTGGGGTGAAGAAAAGCCGAATCTTATTTATTCGCCGTCTAATATGAGGAGACTTAGATGACACTTAATATTGATGATGTAAATGTGCTTCTTCGTAGGTTGTTGATGCAGGTTATTGGTCGTCAAGCAGATATTACAAAGCATGTTGAGTATTTTCGCGGACGCCGCGGTAAACTGCCGTTTACTAGCCGTGAGTTTAAGAAGTATATGGAGAATCGTTTTAACTCGTTCTCTGATAACTGGTGCTCTACCGTGGCGCAAGCGCCGGTTGAGCGTATTCATTTTCAAGGGTTTATTACGCCTGATAGTAGTGTTGCTCCTGATTCTTTGCATCGCGTGTGGCAGGATTCTGATGCTGACCGTGGTCTTAGTGAAGCGGCACTTATGATGATGGTTGCGCGCCGCTCATATGGGTTGGTTACTCAAATGGCTGACGGTCATGCGCGTATTACTTTTGAGAATCCTGATTCTTGCGCTATGGAGTTTGACCCACGTACAGGCGCGCCTACTGTAGGCTTAACTCTTGGTGGCGAAGGCTCTGACACTGGCGTACTGTATTTTCCTGACTGGTATGTGCTTGTTCGTAAAAATGCTGATATGGCGTTTGGTTCTACTGGCGTGGAGGATTGGGCGATAGACGAGTCTACGATTCAGCCTAATCCGCTTGGTGTTGTTCCTATGGTTGAGTTTCGCAATCAGTGTATGTTGGATCGTTCTCCTATTTCTGATATTGAGCAGGTTGAAGCTATGCAGGATACTGTGAATGTTATTTGGGCTTATCTGCTTAATGCTCTTGATTATGCTTCTATGCCGGCGCGTGTGATTCTTGGTGGGGAACGCTTGCAGGAGGCTGTTTATGATACTGATGGCAATCTTGTTGGTAGTCGCCCGGCTGACCTTGAAAAGCAGATGATGGATAGGATTTATCAGATTACTGGCGAGAATGTGAAGATTGCGGAGTGGCAGCCGGCTAATTTGGACGCGTTTTTGCCGGTTATTAAGAAGGCTGTTGAGCATATTGCGGCTGAGACGCGCACGCCGTCACATTATTTGCTTACGTCTACTGAGGTGCCAGCGACTGGCTATGAGGTTGCTGAAGCAGGTTTAGTCAATAAAATTCTTGACCGTATTTCTTATTTGCGCGCTGGCGTGAAGCAGTTATGTTGGCTCGCAATGCTTACTGAAGGAGATAATGATACTGCTTTGCTTGTGCGTAATAGTACTGTGAAGTTTGCTAATCCTCAGTATCGCAGTGAAGCGCAAATGATGGACGGGCTTATTAAGATGCGCCAAGCTGGTTTCCCGTTTGAATACGTTGCTGAATATGCTGGTTTGAGTCCTCGTGATGTTGAGCGCGTACTTATGATGCGCGAGAAAGAGATGAGTGACCCTACCCTTGAGAAGATTGCAGGTCAGTTGAAGCATGGTGCGTAATCTTCAAGCAGTGGACACGTTCCATAGGCGTGTGGCTGCGCGTGAAGCTGCTGCAGTGCGCGCAGCACGTCACGCGTGGAAGCGTGTGGATAAGAATGATATTCGTGGCTCTTGGGCGCGCATTAAGCAGCCTTTAGTGGACGTGTTAAGCAATGTGCAGGAACAGGCTGTTGATGCTGGCTTGGATGCGAATGTTGACGTAATGGCGGAGATTGCCCAATATTCAACGCCTGAAGCTCTTGTAAATTCTCACGCGTTTTCGAAGTACAGTGCTAGCGGCGTGGCTTTAGACGAGTGGGTTGATCGTCCGGCTATACGCACTCTTGAACTCATTAAAGAGGGTGTCAATGCTGAGGAAGCATTAGAGCGCGTTGGTGGCTTGTTTAGTTCTAGTGTTGCCACGAATCTAGCTGACGTAATAAGGCAAGCTCAGCAAGCGGATATTACTACTCGCAGGCATATGGGGTTTATTCGTTGCTGCAATGCTGATGCGTGTAAATGGTGCATCATACTGAGTGGCAAAATATACCGTTATAACACTGGGTTTGAGCGTCATATGAATTGTCACTGCTATCACTTGCCAGTCAACTTGAATGATGTCGGTTCTGTCATGGATATTGCGCCTACCCCGATAGAAATGTTTAACAGGCTTAGCGAAGAAGAGCAGAATAAAAGATTCGGCATTCTTGGTGCTAAGAGTATTCGTGCTGGTGCTGATATTGGTCAGATTGTTAATAGCAAGCTTGATAAAACTAGTATCACTAGATCCAGTCGGTCTTATTTCGCATTACAACTTAAAGACAAAGGTTTTACTCTCCCCTCTGCTAAAGACAAGTCGCGCAAAGCATTTAGAAGACTAACCGTTGATGAATGTTGGGCATCTGGGAGTCGTAAAGAAGCCATACAGCGACTTAAGGATAACGGTTACATTCTCCCCCGCGATTTTAGGTATGAGCACAGGAAAAACATTGGCGGATTGTGGGAGTTAAACCCAGCTGTTAGACGTGCTGAGCAGATTTATCAAGAAGCTGTTAAGAGTGAAGATTTAGCGCGTATTGCGCAGGCTGAAAAAGGGTTGCGTGAAGCGTATGAAAAGATTTCCGATTCCATGTCAAACGGCATGGGTTATAGGTGACGAAAGGTCAAGGAAAGGAGAAAACCATGCCAGATGGTGAAAATAATAACGATAATAATTCTCAGCAAGATGAGGAGTTGAAGCAGAATCCTCAATTGCTTTCTCAAGAAGAAGCTAATGAGAAATACAGGGCACAACAGCATGTCAATCGTGACCTTGAGCGCAAACTTAAAGATGCGTTGAAGCAAAACGATAAGTACAAGGGCATGGAAGAGCAGTTAGCAAAACTGCAAGGTCGTGAAGCTGAGTATCAGAAGGCTGAAGAGCTTGCGAAACTTCAGCAACAAGCTATTGTAAACGCTAATCAGCGTGTTCTTAAGAGTGAAATTCGTGCCGCCGCTGCTAGTGTGCTAGAGAACCCGGCGGATGCAACACTTTTCCTTGACTTATCAAAATTCACTGTTTCCGATGATGGAGAAACCAACTCAGAGGAAATTAATAATGCTTTGGGCGCGCTTGTTAAAGAGCGTCCATATTTGGCGAAACGCCAACCAAACACTGGTGTCGTGAGTACGCCTCCTAGTGGCGCGCGTGCTCAGACTGTTCAGCAGCTTACGCGTGAGCAGCTTAAAGGCATGACACCAAGTGAGATTGTGAAAGCTGAAGCGGAAGGCAGGCTTGACAACATTCTAGAAGGCAAATAATTACTTAAGGAGAAGATATGGCTATTGATCATTTTGTCCCAGAAATATGGAGTGCTAAGATTCTTAACACTCTTAATAATTCTCTTGTGTTTGCAAACCTTGCAAACCATGATTACGAGGGGGAAATCCGCGCCTACGGCGACACCGTACATATCACTGGTGTTGGTGATATCCAGATTCAGGATTATAAAAAGTATGGCGAGTTGACGATTCAGCCTGTTACTGATGTTGACGCTGGTGTGCTTAAGATTGACCAATCTAAGGCGTTTGCTTTTGAAGTAGACGACTTGGATACTGTTCAGTCACGCAAAGATTTGCGAGGTAAGTTCCAGGAGCGTGCCGCCTATAATCTTGCAGCAGAGGTTGATAAGTATGTTGGCAGCCTTATGGTTACGGCGGCGGCTGGTAAGGCTTTGAAGAAGACTTATACAAAGCCTGAAGACGTGTATGAAAGCATTGTTTCCCTTGGTGCAAGACTGAGCAAGCAGAATATTCCAACCACTGGCAGGTTCCTTGTGGTTGACCCAGATGTTTATGGAATGCTGCTCTTGGATGACCGTTTCGTTAAGAATACTGCTGTTGAGTCTGCAACATTACACAATGGTTTCGTTGGTAATGTGAACGGTTTCACCGTGTATCAGACTAATCTTATGCCAGGCAATACTGATACGAAGCATACTATGCTTGCAGGTTCTACTATTGCTACTACTTTCGCGCAGCAAATCTCTGAGCTTGAGCCAGCGCGTAGAGAGAAAGGCTTTAGTGACATTGTTAAAGGCTTGCTTGTATACGGTTCTAAGGTGATTCGTCCTGAAGCTTTGGCAACATGCGAACTCACTACAACTGGCTCCGTTTCTAGGACTGCCTGATTATGAGTTTGGCGACAGTTGACGATTGCCGCCGTTTCAAAGTGCAGGTTGACGGGCGAGAAGCCGAAGCTGAAGCACTATTAGAGGTTGCCAGTAGCAGTATTACAGCCGCTGCTGGCTCTCCTATTGTGCGCGGCACTCACACGGTTATATTGCCGGGTGTTGACCGCAAACGCCTACCATTACCGTTCCGTCCGGTTGTTCAAGTTGAATCAGTTCTCATTGATGGCGCGCTTGACACTAATTGGAAGCTTATTGGGGATTCCTTATACCGTGACAATGATTGGGCATCCCCTAATGAGCCAACTAGCGTACAAGTAACATTCACAGCTGGCTTTACGAACATTCCAGAGGATATTAAACGCCTTTGTTGTTCCATGGTTGCAGCAGGCTTAGCTCAAACTGAGAACGGCGGATTGCAAACACACACAGGCGTAGCGTATGAGCGCATTGACGACTATCAGATTGGTTACACGCAAGGTGAAAACGCTCTAATAGACGCAATGCAACTACCTGAAGCAACATGCAAAATGTTGCGCTCGCGGTTTGGTTCTCCCGGTTTGGCGGTGAGGATTATATGAGTGCTCTTAGCGTTGTACGTCGTGCTCAACAGGCAGCTGAGTGTCTTATGGTTGATACTGTGCTAGTGAAACGGGTAACGGGTTATGTGTTAGATGAGCAGACTGCTTTGCAGAAGCCATCGTATATGAAAGTGTATGAGGGCAAGTGTAAGTTGCAAGCTTACGATTCTAATGGTGCGAATAGTGCTAATAGTGCGAACGGCGTGAGGTTGAGCGATAAGGTGAATTATGGTTCTCCTATGCTTTCTTCTACGCAAGGTATTCACTTTCCTATGAGTGTGTCCGGGCTTGCCCCGGGTGACATTGTGGAAGTCATACATAGTGTCAATAAGGCTCTTGAGAATCGCGTGTTTAAGCTGGCTTTGAATACTAGTGCTAAAACGTTTACTTCAGCGCAACGCTGGGTATTGAACGCGAATCTTGAGACTGTAGAGGCGGTGGAGAATAATGTTTCGTCTTGAATCTTCTGAGCTTTCACGGTTCGCAGGTGCTTTGCATACGGCTTTTCGTGTGAAAGATGAGCAGGTTGAAAAAATTGTTGCTCACGCAGCACTCAATGTGAAGAAAGCTGTTAAAGCTGATTTAGCAAAATCAGACTACTGGTATTTTCGCGAAACGCCTATCACGTATGAGATTGAGAAAAAGTTTCATGAAGTTACAGCTACTGTAGCACCGTCAAAAGGCAGACCGGGTAGTGTTATTAACTTCGCTTTTTTTGGCTCTGAGCGTGGTGGTGGCACTCACAAATTCTATGAGTATGCTCAGCCTGAGTTTGACACGATGATTGAAGAAATGAGAAAGGTTGGTGTTGAAATATGACAACTTTTCTTGAAGCTCGAAAAGAGGTTTTAAGCATCATAAAACTACCCGACGGGTGGAAACGTTACGAGGACGGGCAAGCACCGTTGTCAAAAACCACTCTCCCACCGTGGGTAATTTTTACCGTCAAACCGCAAAACAGATTCCACTGTGAAGCTGGCGAAACGCGATTGCGATACGCGCTCATAGAAGCACGCATTGTAAACGCTTCACAGTTGAGCGTTGATTTGCTCGCTGAAAAACTCATAGACATGGTTGAAGCTGCAAAACTACAAAACATTGAGGGTATGAGCGTCTACAGGGATTCTGGCTCATACCCGGGAGATATGAAGAATCTCAGTCAGAATATGAATTATGTTGTGCGAGTCGTCGAATGGCGGTTCGCATTTAATATTTAGGAGACATTATGACAGTTGAAATTGCTAAAGTTCCAACACATCTTGCTGCTGGCTTACACCGTACTATTTGGGTGCCAGCTTCTAATGGTATTGCTGATATTCATAAGCCTACTGTGGCTGAATTGGAGAAAGCTGGCAATATTGATTTGAGTATTTACTTGGGTTCTCATGATGCGTTTAGTCTTGATCACTCGCAGGAAACTTTTAACGATGAGCGTGAAGCTTATGCTGTAGCTGGCAAGATTAACGGCATGGAAAAGTATGAGAACGGCAAGCTGCACGTTATTGATAACACTAACACTAAGGATGCTGAGAAGTACAACGAAGCTATTAAAACGCTCACTAAGGGTGCTCGTGGTTTCTTTGTGCGCAGGCGTGGTAAGAAAGCGTCTGAAGAGTTCGTGGCAGGCGATGTTGTTAGCGTGTTCCCGGCAACTATTGGTTTGAAAACTGCGTTTAAGGATAATCGACAAATGAGTTTGATTAACTTTGCCGCTGACCCATCTTCTTCTGATGAGGAAAGTGTTGTTGTGGATTCTGCTAGTGCTGTGCCTGCATCTTCTACTGTAGTGTCGAACTCAGCACAGTAGTAATAATTCTTTCTTGCCGGTTTTTGTGGTGGATTGGCAAGAAGTATAGGGGAAGCGCGTGCGAGTTTTTGTTCCTTTCCTCGCACGCGCCTTTACTTTCTAACACCACAACATACCCCACCCCCCTATTAATTGGAGTTTTATTATGCCTATTAAATACATTCAACCACAATTAACTGTTGATATCGTAACTGACCTTGTATCATTGCAAAAAACGCTCATGCTTACTCAAGAGCTTGTACTTATGCAGCAGGACGAAACGAACGCTATTCGCGATGGACGCTCAGCTGACGAAGTACTGGAAGAAATACATAAGACAAAAGAACTCGCAGACCGTAGCGTTATTACTATCACTTTACAGGGCTTAAACCACTCTAAGTGGAGTGAATACGTTATTAAAAACACAGAAAACAAAGAGGACGAAGATACTCCAACAATCAACGTTAAACAGGCTGCGCTTGAAGCGTTCCCGGCAATGATTGTTAAAGCGCAATACAAACTGAGTAAACGCAGTGTGAGTAATGATGATGTGAAAGAGTTATTGCCAAAGCTTGCTGACTCGCAGATTACAGACATTGTTACAACTATTCAAAATCTTAACGAACCAACAACCGCATTCCCAAAAGAATTAACGCAGCTTATTTAGAATATTTCCCTAGTCTCGTAGCGCAATTAAAAACTGCACGTAGGCTAGGGATTTCTTATAAGCGATTCTGCGGATGGCAGCCAACTGATGACGATCCTATCGAGTGGGATGAAACAGAACGCGCATGGATGCTCGCACTGGATGAGTATGAGAACACAGTTCTTTGCCCACTGTGCGGAATGCCGTCTAAGTTCTGCCATGATTATTTGAAAGTAAATGACACGTTTGAGCGCGCAAAAATCGAAACATGTTTCGTAAGTGCTATGCGTGAGCAGGCGATGGAAAAGTATTTGAAAGATGACCGTCCGGGCACTACGCGCTCGCAAACTACTAAGCTAGTGCCGTTTGGAGTTGAGGAGGAGTAAATGGCGCAAAACGAGAATATTACTATTCGCATGACCGCGGATATTGCTGACTACTCGGCAAAACTCCAAACGGCAGCACACTTGACTGGAAAGTTTGACAGTTTTGTAAAGAGTGCTGGTACTACTGGGGAAAAGACCGGTCGCATAATGAGGGCACTTGCTATTGGTGCTGGTGCAGTTGCTGTTGCTATTGGTGTTGATGCTACGCGTCGCTTTGCCGAGTTTGACCAAGCTATGGCGGCTGTTAGGGCTAACGTCACTGAGAATGTTGGAGAGTTAAAGAAGCTTGAGACAGCAGCGTTGGATGCTGGGCGCAGTGGCATGTTTTCTGCAACTAAAGCTGCTAATGCTATCAATGAGCTTGGTAAAGCCGGTGTGAGCGTTAAGGATATTATTGGCGGCGGTTTGAAGGGTGCTCTTGATTTGGCAGCTGCTGGTGAGATGAACGCTGCTGATGCTGCTGAATTGACGGCTTCTGCATTGAATCAGTTCGGGCTTGCTGGTTCTAAAGCGTCTCATGTTGCAGATTTGCTTGCAGCTGGCGCAAACATGGCACAGGGTGGTGTGCAAGATATGGGCGAGGCATTGAAGAACGTTGGTGTTAACGCTCACATTCTCGGAATGAGCGTTGAGGAAACTGTTGGCGCTCTAACACTGTTTGCATCTAAAGGTTTGGTTGGTTCTGACGCTGGTACAAAGTTTAATGCTATGCTTCAGAATCTTGTTGCACCGTCTATTCGAGCGCAGGGTACTATTAAGAAGCTTGGATTGCAGATTTATGATTCTCAAGGCAGATTTGTTGGCTTAGCGAGTGTTGCTCAACAGTTGCATGATAAGCTTGGGCATTTAACTCAGGCGCAACGAAATGCTGCTCTTGGACGTATTTTCTCTAACGCAGCATTGACAACCGCTAACACTTTGTATGAGCAGGGCGCAAAGGGTGTTGAAAAGTATACGAAGATGATTAACCAACAGGGGTTCGCGTCAAAAGTTGCTAACACTCAGATGGATAATCTCAAAGGTCAGCTCACTCGCCTTGGCAATGCGTGGGATACCATGCTTATTAAAATCGGCAGCGGCGGCAAAGGTATTATAAGCGGCATGATTGGGGCTGTTACCGGGCTTGTTAACGCATTCGCAGCCTTACCTCCTGAAGTTCAGCAAGCCGTCATTGCAATAACCGCGCTAGTCGGTATTGGTGCTGGACTGTATGACATGTATCGTAAAAGTTCTAGATATGGTGGCGTTGTTGCTAAGAGTTTTGACTTTATAGGCAGTAAAGCAAAGCGGCTATTTACGCTGTTGAAGAGCACAAAACTTGGTGCAGGACTTGAATCAGCCTTTAGGAGCTTAAGCAGTACTGCAACTGATACTTTTTCAAGTATTGGGTACAAGATTGCTGGGGCTAGTTCTGGGTTGAGTGTTTTTAAGGCTGGCGTTCTCGGATTAACTGCTGTCACAACAGGAGTTCTTGTTGCTGCATTAGCGGCAGCAGCGATTGGTTTTGTGATGTGGCAAGCTAAAGCTGATGCTGCCAAAAAGCAGACTGATGCACTAAAAGATACTGTGCGTAATAGTGGTGACGTATATCGTAAGCTTGCTGATGAATTAAAAAACGGCAATGATGGAGTCAGCTGGTTTACAAAAGGCACTCAGAATTTTACTGACGCTCTTAAAACTTGCGGCGTAAGCATGGACACGTTTGTTAGCGCAGTCAAAGGCAGCAAAACCGCTGTCACGTCTTTCAATAAAGCCTTAGATAAGACTTGGAAAAACTCTACTCCAGACAGGTTCGGCGGAATCACAAAACAATCTGTCAACATTCTTAAGGAAGCGTTTGATCAAGCAAAAAAGAGCGTTAAAGACGCACAAAACGCGATGAAAGAGGAACAAGCGCAGCAGAAAGCAAATGCGCTAGCTTCTTCGCAGCACGCGGACGCGCTCATGAAGGGCGCGGAAGCCGCAGCCAAAAACAGTGGTGAAATATTAAAAGTCGCTAAAGTAGAAGACATTCTTATAGCAAAATTCGGTGCTAGTAAAAACGCTATCAACGCTCAAGCAGAAGCCATCAACAATAATGTTGAAGCAATGCAAAAATACTACGGTTTCGCAATGGACGCTGACCAAGCACTCACAAACTTGGATAAAACAATACGCGAAAGTAGTAAAAGCGTTGCAGAAGCCGGTAAACATTGGATGGATAACACTGATGCTGCCGATAAAAACATGAGCGCGCTCACAAGCCTTGCTAAGCAAACATTCGAAACCGCTGAAGCGATGGCTAAAAACGGTGAAAGCGTTGAAAATGTAACCAAAGCATTCGACAAAGGCAGTGCCGCGTTCGTTGACCTTGCTCAAAAAACAGGCATGAGCAAGGATAGAGCAATTGCGCTCGCAAAAGCTTGGGGTATTAGTCATGATGCGCTCATGAAGCTGATTGGGGCTGCGAAACAGTCTAATGTTGAAGCAAAAGTTACCGCAAAAGACAACTTTAGTGAAGTGTTTAAAAAACAGAATCTATCTGTAAAAAACCTTAAAGGCGGTAAGTTTGAGATTACTGGCAACAACAAGAAGGCTCTTGATGCTATTGCTAAAGTATCAAAAGCAAAGCTTGACCCTAAAAAGCTGACTCTTACTCTTGATAAGAAACAGCTTCAGACCGCTCTTGATGCGGTTAAAAAAATGAAGCCGGTTGAAGTTAAGGCAAAAGTTAAAGCTGACACTAAGCAGGCTAAAAAAGCTATTGCGGATGTTAGTAAGGCTAAAGTGCCGGACAAGACTGTCAAACTCAAAGGTGATAAGCGTAATCTTGACTCGACTATGTCTAAAGCTAAAGCAGCTAAAGTGCCGGACAAGACTGTCAAACTCAAAGGTGATAAGCGTAATCTTGACTCGACTATGTCTAAAGCTAAAGCAGCTAAAGTGCCGGACAAGACTGTCAAACTCAAAGGTAATAAAACTGATTTCCAAAACAAGTTTAACAGCGCACAAAGCGCACGGTTAAGAGATAAAACTGTGTATTTTAGAGCGAACGCCAATGAGGTTTGGAGTGCTATAAATGCGATTAATAACGCTAGCGTACACGTCAATGCTCGAGTTCATCGCGCGAATGGTGGTGTCGTGTATGGTGCTGGTACTGGTACATCAGATAGTATTCCAGCGATGCTTTCTAACGGTGAGTACGTTATGACAGCCGCCGCGGTTCAGCGCATTGGCGTGAACATGCTTGACCGTTTAAACTACGGGAACTCTATTGCAGGATCTGAGAAACCAGCATCTAATACTGGTGGGGATATGCTCGTGAACGCTGTGAATGGGTTACGAAACGATATGCGCGCGTTAAACGACAGGCTGGTCGCGTCAGGGTGTGTGGCTAATTCTAACGTTGCTGAAGCAATGCGCAGCGTTTTTGACGATGGAGTAAAACTCAAGCTTGATGCTAACGGTCGTGAAGTAATGGCTGGGCTGCTTGCTACGCCTATGAGCCGAGAACTTTCTCACATGATAGATTTAGGAAGGTGAAAAATGAGTTTTGAAGGCGCAGTTAGAATTAACGGCTCCCCTATTGAAGAACTAGGCTTTTCAGTATGTTATCCGGGCATGCGTGTAAGCGCGCCTGAGCCTATAGTTAAATTTCAGCGCGTACCCGGCAGCAGTATTGCCGTGGACACGACGCTTCGCGACGAGGATGGTAACGCTCCGTTAAAAGAGCGTACTGTTACGCTAACAATGTGCACTATTGGGCATGTTGAAGATATTGCACGTATGCAAGCTAATCTTGCAGCGTTAACCGGAAGTCTTATGACTGTTCAGTGTGGGAGTTCTCCAACTTGGCGAGGGTATGCGACTTTTAAAAACTGGCAGCCAGTGTTCGCATTCGGCAATACGGCAAAGTATAAGTGTGATCTAGTTTTAACGGCTGAGCCGTTCGCGTACGGAGTTCCAACGACTGTGAGTGTTAGTGGTGATGTTCACATTGCTGTTGATGGTGACCGTCCTTGTTTCCCTCATTTTAAGCTCAAAGCAGCTAGTGACGAGGTTATTATTAACTGTTCTAGCTCGTCAAAACTTCTAACGTTTGAGGGGCTTTCTGACGGTGCAACACTAGAGATTGAGTCAACTCCGCAAGCACGAGTTGCAAGAATGAATGGGACTATTGTTGTTCCGACTTTGCAAAGTGACTTTTTCCCCCTCATACCGGGGATTGTGGATTTAAGTGTTACTGGTGCTAGTGGCGTGATGAGTTTCACGCCACTTTTTGTTTATGGAGTGTGATGTATGGAATTTTTCTGCAGCAAGTGTGACGGTACGCTGGTTGGTGTTCTTAATGGTGTAACTATGGCAAAACGGTGTCGTAGTGTTGACGGTTCTGACACTCTTGACATTACTTGCTCTAATTGTCCTGTTACAAAAGGTGACAGGATTGTTTTTACTGACGGTCAAGGCATTGGAGCTGAGTATTTAGTGCAGTCTGTGCAAGCTATTAGGGGTGAAGAACAGCCTACTATTACAATTCAATGCGCGAACAGTATTGCTGAACTTAACAGTGTTTATGTTGAGGATTTGCGTGGAACTGCGGCAACTGCTGAAGGTCGTTTTAAAGATTTATTAGCTGGCACACGGTGGGATGTTAAATATGTTGAAAATGGTGCGACTGAAACCGCTCAGGGGAACTACGCGTTTTATCACACTAATGTTCTTAAAGCATTACAAGCTACTTGTAAGACTTTTAACCTTGAGTTGTATACGAGTGTAGAGCTTGATGGAAATCATGTTGTTTCACGTAGCATTAATGCTGTTGAGCATCGTGGCGGTAAAACACCGGTGAAACGTTTTGAGTATTCGCGCGATTTGAAAAGCATTAAACGCACTATTAATTCTGCGAATGTTATTACACGCTTGTACGTGTGGGGCAAGAGTGTTAGTCAGGTGGAACAGAAAACAGAGAATAGTAAAACAGGTTTTGAGGACAATGAGGGGGTTGAATTATGAGTGGGTTTGATAATTGGAATCCGAATTACGTTCCTTATACTCCTCCAGCACAAGGTGGCGGCAGGAAAGCTAATGGTAGTGGTAAGAATTTTGATGCCGCTAAACGCAGGTCGGCACGGAAAGCACTGATAGCTCAGAATAAGGCTGAGCGTGCAGCACGTAAAGCTGAGAGACAACGGCGCGCTGCAGAACGTAAGGCTGCAGCAATTGTACGACGGCAGCAGGCTGCTATCAGGCGCGCTGAAAGGAAGCGCATATCAGAGCAGAAACGTTTAGAACGTTTACAAAACGCACAAATACGTAAACAAAGGGTTGAGGAGCAGCGGGAAGCTCGGCAGCAAAAACATCAGCTTGTTTTAGAACATAAGATTGAGCGCGAAAAAGCTCATCGCCTTGAGCAGGAGCGCCGCGCCGCATGTAAAGCGTTATCAGAGTTGCGTAAAAAAACTATGGGTGGCGGCGATACTCAATCTCGTGTGAGTATTGTTGATGTTAATAATGATTTACCATACGTTGAAGATGTTGCAGCTACTCGGCTATGGGGAGTTCCTGACGGGCTTGGAGGTATGCTGCCTCTTGATGGTGAAGTTATTTTTGATGATATTTCTGACGCTAACTTGTTATTTAAAAAAGGCAAAGAATGTTTAGATAAGCTGTCAAAACCTCAATTAACTTATGAAGCAGATGTGGTTTCGCTTGGTAAAATTGGGTTTAGTTCTGATGCTGTTGGCGTTGGTGACACAGTGCAAATTGTTGATGCTACGTTCACTCCTCCTATTCGTGTTGAAGGGCGCGTGTTGAAGATTGAGGAAGATTTACTTGATTCGGTTGATGCTACGCGTATTACGCTTGGTAATATTCACGAGTCTTACACACAGAAGCGGCGCGCTCAGGAGCAGAAGCTCGATGCGCTTATCGCTCAATCTGACGAGTGGAATGCGGTTGCTGATGGTAACAGTTTGTATGTTCGTGATCTTATTGGGCGTTTGAATGAGGTTCTTAATGCTCGTGGCGGTTATACGTATTTTACTCCTGATGAGGGTATTTTTGTTTATGATAAGAGCGAGGACGCTCATCCCACTACTGTTACTCATATTGGTGGCGGTTTTTGGCGTATAGCGGATTCTTTGAAACCTAATGGCGATTGGGATTGGAAGAATGTTTGTGATGGTCATGGACTGTTTGCTGACCGTATTTACACTGGTATTTTGAGTGACGCTGTAGGGCGTAATTTTTGGAATTTGGACACCGGTGAGTTCTCATTGCAAGCGTCGGTGAAGATTGGTGGCAAGACGGTTCAGCAGATTGTTGATGATAGTTCTGCTGGTGTAATTTCGAAGATGAACGAGTCACTAACCCAGGAAGCTATTTTCAACAAACTCACGAATGGCGGGCAAACGCAGGGTATTTATTTGAGTGGTGGCCACGTGTATTTGAACGCGTCTTATTTGAAAACTGGCTCGCTCAACGCGGGTTTGATTAAAGCTGGGCGCATTCAGGATTATGTGAATTCGAACTGGTGGGATTTGACAACGTCTACTATTCACATATCTCGTGGTGAGATTGGTGGCATGACGATTGCCAATAATAAGATTCACAATCGCACGCTATCTTTAGAAGAAAATGGCATGCATTTCATATCAGGCAATGACAAGTATGGTCGAATTGGCATTATTGATTACACGGATTCTCGGCGTAAAGTGCTTTTCTTTGGGTCGCAGCGCGATGACTGTTTGATTGGTTTTGGCATACAGTCTAATGGAGTCGGCAACTACAACGCAGCTTTAACTTACTCACCAACGTCTTTCGACACCTTGGAACAAGGGTTTAACTTCGGCACGGATTGTAATTTTGAGTATCATAAGGTTAGTAGAGCCGGGCTTGCTAGTGACTGTGTTTATGAGGATGGCGCGAATATGGATAGTCGAACTTTTTATTTGCCTACTAGCATGGACAAAGACGGTACAGCTAGAGAATGGGTACCGGTTACTTTTGGCTTTAGAAATGGCTTCGTCATTTAGAAAGGAGGTTGAGTGGTGGATATAAAAATTGTTCCTTCAGAGCCGGCTCCGGTGTTAGCGACACGAACTATTAAGACGGAGACGCATTATGCTATAGCGTCTACGGACGAGAGTCCTTGGCAAAAAGAAATGAATTTGAAGCTTGATGTGATTATGCGCGCGTTGGGCGTTGGGTTAAATGATAAAGAGAAAGGTAAGTCTGATGAATCCTGAAGTGAAACAAACTATTACGAATTTGCAGTTGATGATTGCGAATTTGAGTTTGGATAATGCGCGCTTACAGGCGCGCGTTTCTATTTTAGAGACTCAAGTTAAAGAAGTGAAAGCTGAGGAGACTGATCATGAGTGATTTTCAGAATGCGACTTGGAATGTGATTCAGCTTGATTATGCGAACGCGTTTATTCCTGACGTTAGGCTGAATGGCGGTGATGAGAATGGGCGTATTATCCGCGTGCAACTTCTTGATAATGGTGTGCCGGTTGATGATTCGACTGTTGAAGTGCTCTTATGCTGGAACAGGCAGCCGGGTGTGCTTATTGGTGACCGCGTGAAAATGGAAGCGAAGGATTCTGATGATGGTCGTATTTGGCAGGTGGCGGTGCCGGTTGCGGCTTGTCGTATGCCGGGCGTGGTGACTCTTGGTTTTGAAGTGAAACGTGATAAGACGATCGTTTGCTCGCGTAGTTTTACTGCTATTGTCGAGCAGCCGGTTTTTGATGCTGGTTCGCCTGAGGGTAAGTCTTACAGGCAGGAGCTTGAAGACGCGGCACAACAAGCAAAGGACGCTACTGGTAAAGCTAACGCTTTAACTGATAAAGTTTCACACCTGATTGAACAGAATGAAACAGTATCGCGGAATGCTCAAAATGCGGCTGATGCCGCTAATAATGCTATTAGCGCGGCACAACAGGCGGCACAACAAGCAAAGGACGCGGCAAGTGAAGCATCACAAGCTGCTCAAAACACTCAAAACGTGATTAGTCACGCTACTGAAGTTGTTCAACAGTGTGACGCTAGTAAACAGACTGCTGACCAAGCAGCGAAGCGCGCTGATGATGCTGTGAGTGGGTTAAAGCAAACTGTGCAGGATGCGGCAAGTGATGCGGCTAGTAAAGTGCAGCAGGCTGTTGAGCGCGCTAACAGTGCGACTCAAGCCGTGGACGCGGTTCGTGAGAAAACAGAAGCTGCAAACAAACAGACTGAAACCGATTTAGCAGCATTAAGAGAAGAGGTTGTTAAAGCTCAGCGCGCCGGGTTTAACGCGTCGTCTAGCGCGCAAAAGTGTGATGAAGCAGCACAAGCTTATAGGAACGTGTCCGGTGAGGCAGCTCAAGCTAAGCAGACTAGCGAACAGGCGGTTGAAGCGGCGAACAGCGCGCTTCATACGGCTCAGGAGTCTGCTACTGCTGTGGCTCAAGCTCAGAGCGTTCTTGACCAAGTAAAGGATGCTAGCGAGACTGCTAAGCGTGTGGTGAGTGCTGTTGAAGAGTTGAAGCAGACAAATAACGCGGCACTTGAAGCTACTCGTACGGCTAACGCTCAAGCGTCTGCAGCCGCTGATGCGGCTGGCAAGGCTAATAATGCTACTAGCACAGCCAACAGCGCAGCGCAAGCGGCGAATGATGCGGCTGGCAAGGCTACGCAGACTTTGCAAGAGTCTGAAACACGTTTTAAAGCTGTTGAACAGGCAGCGAATGATGCTAAAAGCGTGGCTGGTACGGCGAATAGTACAGCTGAAGCGGCGCGCTCTACAGCTGAGCAGGCTCAGAGCAAAGCTAACGACGCGGCGGGATCAGCTCAACGCGCTCAAAACACAGCTAACAGTGCTATTGAAGCTACTGATAACAATAAAAATCGCATTGACTCTATGGAGTCGGAGGTTAGTTCGTTAAAAAACTCTTGTAGCGCAGCACAGAGTAAGGCGAATGATGCGGCTCAGACTGCTAGTAAAGCACAGTCGGTAGCGGATAGTGCTAATAGTGCGGCGCAAGCAGCTGCTAGTAAAGCTGATAGCGCACAACAAGCAGTAAACAACATTCGCACACCAATAGTAAAACCCCAATCATTGACCGGTTACACAACCCCAAGTTCTTGGGATTGTACTCTAACAGATTTAAAAGAATTACCACATGGGGGGCATATTCTCATCTACCCACAAGCTGATGGTATTAAAGAGTACATGCGCCAGCAGCCAGAGTTCAAGATCGAAGAACAGAATGGTGTGCGAACAGGAAAAATAACTATAACAACTCACCAGAAGAATGATAACGGTTCTGCTCTCAAGCTTGTTTTTGTTTGGTTTGCGGACTAGGAGACTGGGATGACTGTTTTTCAAATGCCGTTTTATTCTGCGTATGAGAATAAGCTCATCACACCGGATTTTGAACCAATACCCGGGTGGAAGCCGTTCGCAAACTATGGTTCAAGCCCGGCGCAGATTATTGCTAATTGTGTGCGTAATAAGGATTTTAGTGTTCTACACGCTGATGATTACTTTGATGAGACTGTGAATGGTACGACTTACCGTTGGACTATTGCTGAGTTTAACCACTACGGGCGCGGTGAAGCGTTGCTTGTGCCGGATAAGCTGATGCCAGACAATATGAAGTTCTCAGACGTAGATAATCTTTATATTGACTCTACATTGGATTGGAAGCTTAAAGATTTTTATCGTGTGATGCCTGATTCTTTGAAGCCTTACGTGCTTAAAATGAGCTTGCCATGCACGAACGTTAAGGGCACAGTAGACTACTTTGATGAGCATGTATTCCCACCGTCTGAGATTGAAGCGTTCGGCAAAGCGAAGTATTCTAACGAGTCCTCTAGAGTTTACACGCAGTGGGCTTGCTTTACTGATAATCGCAGTCGCATACGCTCAAACCGATGGTATTGGTTGCGAAGCACGCACGCCAATAGTAGAACCGCGATTCCGGCTGTCAACACTGATGGTTCATACGCGCCCGCTAGAATCAGCGCAGCAGGCGGCATGCTCCCGTGCTTCTGCATCGGGTAGCCGTAGGCTATGCGCATCTTTAATTCTAGGGGTCGCCTTCGTGCGACTCCGAAGCATGAACGCGTATTATAAGCAGCTCAAAGCGAAAAATGAGACACTTTAGGACAAACTGGACAAAAACTGGACAAACTGGGACTTTTGGTACTAATTAAGGTACTAATTTCAGAAACTACGGTAAAAGTACAGTAAGAGTCCAATAAGGACAAAAACTGGAAAGTATGATACGTTCCGTCCGAATCCGTCCGAAACCGTCCGAAGAATCCGAATTTATCCGAAACCACTCGACTACAATACGCACGATTAACTCACGATTAATCGAAGTAGAAACCGCGGAAAACCAACGTTCAATAGAATTTTTCGCACGATTAACTCACGATTAGATTTTGAACATGTCGGAATTTTTGACAAGTTCACTTTTTAGCCACGCAAACAGCGTGGCTTTTTCAATATCCAAAGGAGGAAGAATATGGCATTAAACGGCATTGATGTATCCTGGTATCAGCGCGGCATTAATATCGCAGCAGTACCAGCTGATTTTGTCATCGTTAAAGCCACCGAAGGCGCATGGTATACGAACCCGTGTTTTCATGCTCAAGCAGACGCAACGCTAAACAGTGGCAAACTGTTGGGCATTTACCACTATATTAGTGGCGGCAACGCTCAGGCTGAGATGCAATACTTTGTGAACGCGGTAAAGCCTTATATTGGGCGCGCAATACTCGCACTCGACTTTGAAAGCGGCAGCAACAGCGCTTACGGCGATACAGCGTACTTACAACAGTGTGCGCAAACAGTTTACAATCTTACTGGCGTGCGTCCTCTTCTTTACGGCAGCCAATGTGACTACGGTAGGTTAGCTCGAGTAAGCAAAGCAACAAACTGCGGACTGTGGATAGCACAATACGCTAACTCCGCTCACACAGGATATCAGAGCGAGCCTTGGAACGAAGGATCTTATAGTTGTGCAATACGCCAATATTCTAGTGCTGGAGCGTTGCCAAACTACGGCGGCAACCTTGACCTTAACAAGTTCTACGGTGACCGCACGGCGTGGAATAAATACGCTCAATCAGACCATGCAACTCCTCCACCGGCACCGAAACCAGCACCAAAACCGGACGTGTCACCGATAGAGCACGACGGGGACATTAGCAGCTTTACTATGCACATTCCATGGGGTACGAACCAAGACCAGCGCATGGGGATCACACGATGCGGCAACGTTGTCACAGTGAATGGGTGCGGTTGCGTGGTTTGCGGCGGCGGCTCATGGATACACGCGAGAGAGCAAGTCCCTGAAGGTTTCCGACCAGTTTCTCTAGCAACAATCCACTTATCCGGCAATGGTACAGGAAGCATCATGGTAAAGCCAGACGGAAGCATCTGCTGGGATGGCGACGGTAAAAACTGTTTCACACACATCAACGCGACGTGGATAACCAAAGACAACCAGCCAAAATAACAAATAGGAGAAGAAAAGAATGAATGACGTTGAAATATTTTTCCTCGAGCTCGCAGGCGCAGTAGTGTTGCTCGATTTTATCAGCGGATTTGCAAAAGCAGTCTATACTCACAGCGTGGCTAGTAGCAAAATGCGCGACGGATTGTTCCATAAGTTCGCGTACGTGCTAGTTATTGCCGTTTGCATCCTGTTTGACTATGCACAAGCTAAAGTTGACCTCGGTACGCACGTTCCACTTGTGCTGATCGCATGTGCGTATATCGTCATTACAGACACTGTTAGTTTCTTCGAGAATGTTACAGCGTTCAACGTGCAGATTGCGAACATGCGAGTCGTAAAAGTTATCTTATCTGTTCTTGATTGTGTAAAAACTTATGTTGATGGGCAGGCAGACAATGCTATCAACAATGGGAAGCATGCAGCCGCAACCGAAACTGACACCGAGTTGGACGGGCGCGGCAAAGAGATGAACGACACGCCTACTGAAAATAAATAGCGTGCAGTATACTCAAAGTATTCTCTAATTGAGAATACAAGTTGAAAATTAGCAATTACCCCTCGCTTCATGCGGGGGGTAATTTTTTATACTTTTAAAGAATGGTATAATAGTAGTAAGCGTGTTGAAGCTCATTGCTGAGTGGTTTAACTCGCGCTAATTGCCTATAACTATGGTGATTTGGTGTGTCGTTTGGTGTGTCGTCACTGTAAGACACACGCTGAAAACGTTGGAATAAAGCCATTCTTAACAATATTGTGGAGCTAGGGGGATTCGAACCCCCGACCCCCTCCATGCCATGGAGATGCGCTACCAGCTGCGCCATAGCCCCGTTTTTACTTATGCCGTTCAAACGAACCTTTGATAGGTTACAACAAATAGCCGTTCTATCCAAATGCGGCGTGTCGAATTCAACTTACAAATTCCAAAAATCCTGCGAATTCTACTAACAATTTAGTCGCCAATTCGGCAAACCAATTCAAGAACCAATTCGAAAATTAGTTACCATTGGCACTTCCAGATTGATCACCATTACCAGGAGAAGTTACATTGTTTGAAGAACCAGTAGATCCCGAAGATCCAGCAGATCCAGCACCTGCATCAGAACTATCAGCACCCGATCCACTATTCCCACTAGCAGCATCACCTGAATTCGTTCCTGAATCATTGTTAGTATCACTACCTAAATCATTATCGGAATGACCACCTGTCGAACTATCTGCATTTTCATTGCCATGTTCATCATTTTCATCTTCATTACCATCTTTACTATCAGAATCATCATGAGATTTCTTATGGTCTTGATTAGTATTCGTATTAAGACGTTGCTTAGGTTGTGGTTGATTTTGCTGTTGCTCATGACTAATTTCTTCAGGCTTATCAATATTGTCTGTGCCTTTTCCTTGTGTAAACAAAAGAACAGCACCTGCAGTAACAATAACAGCCATAAGAGCACTTATAACAGCAACAACAATTGTTGTACGATGATCGTTTCTATTTTGGTAAGATCTAGAAGAGTAACCGTAGTTTTCACTAACAACCTTAGATAACGGCACCGGCTCTGGAATTGTGCCTTCCGACAGTTCCATGTCTTCTTCATGCTGTTCACGTAATTTCGACAATTCCAAAATACGCGTATTTTCTAATTCTGGATTACGGACTTGCGAACTAACAGTGCGTCCAAATCTTGCATCTTGAACAGCCATATTTTTGTCATCTGAAGGATCAGTATTACATTGCAACGAATTTGATGAATATTGCATATGAATATCATCTCCAATTCTTTTAGAATCAACATTCTCTAAACCATTTGAACGCACGCTAGAATCTGACACATTACTAAAATTAGACTGTTCTGTAGAAGTATTCGGATTTACTTCCGAAAGTTTACGCGATGAAGCGTGAATAACATTCTGATACAACTGTGATGCTACTGCTGAGACAATAGAACCAATAGCTACGCCAATAACTGAACCAGCAATACCAATTTTCGAAGCAAGTAAAAACGAAGTCACTGCAGCGAGCGATCCAGCTAATACTTGCGTAAACGATATGCCTTTGAAGAAATTCTTCACTTATGCACCTTAACTATTTATGCGAATATAATGCCAAAATGCATGGCAAATATGCAAATTCCACTACCAACATTATTACAACAATGATGGTATCACTCTACGCAAAAATTGCACAGTATTGCCAGAGCATTCTTACAACAAAATCACAAGTCTTATATACATAAAACTTAGCTACACAAAACTGAAATGCCTAAGACTTAGCAACCTCAAAATCTCTATCTTTATAAGAAAGCTCACAATTCGCTTTTTTATCACAATAATGCTCACCTAAGCTTGCAGTAATAATTGCAGCAAATATTAAAGCAAATCCCACAAAAGCCATGTTAGAAACATGCTCATGAAAAAGAACAGTAGAGAATAAAAGCGTGAACAAACTTTCAGTGCACATAATCACAGAAGCGTTTGCAGTAGAAAGATTCACCAAACTATAGTTTTGCATAATTTGTGCAACTACTGTTACTACTACTGTAAGGTAGAACATATTAGCAAAAATAGAGAAATGATCAGCAGCGTTAAAGTTTGGCAAAGGCTCACAAATAAGCGCACCAGCTACAAAAAGTACGCCTGAAACAACAAATTGCCCAAAAGTTAACGTAACTGGATTATATTTACGAGAATAATACGCAAGGAACGTAAGATTAAAAGCAAAAATTGCAGCACATAATAGAGTAAGAAAATCTCCATAAGACAATGTGAGCACAAGCATCCCAGGTTTTAATGCCACAAAACCTACTCCAGCAACGCACATAACTGCAGCAACTAATCCTAAAAGAGTTGGCTTTTTCTTGACGATTAACCAAGCAGAAAATGGCGTAATTACGCAATATGCTGCTGTCAAAAACGCGCTACGACCTGGATCAATTGAACGTAACCCTTCAGTTTGCAAAATTAAAGTAGCATAATACGTAATTCCAGTTAGTAAAGAAGGAACAATAAGCTTTTTTGTAAAAGTTTTACGAAGCGTACCGAAAAAAATAACAGCCATAATCGTGCAAGCGCCAACCATACGAACGCCCATAAGCCATTGCACAGGAAACACTTCAAGAGCATATTTTGAAGAAACATAGCTGCCACCCCAAATAGCAGCACAAATCAACAACATAATCTGAGCAGTATGAACACTTTTGCCTTGAGGCATGCCCGATTTATCCGAAAGCGGTTCAGCTATAGATTTAGCTGTTTCATATTTCACCTTCATAATATTCCCCTTCAACTATAAAAGTTGATTCTTTAAAATTTTTCTTTTATAAAGCGTTTTAGCTTATAAAATAGACAGAATAACCGTAAAATCGTGAAAAGTACAACTTTCTGGCGTTCCTTCGTAAAATTTCCGATATACGCTTCAGAAAACAGTGGCAATCAAGTATTTTGCTGTATAAATTTCGCCCACGAAACTATTGAAGAATTGGGTGATTTATATCACAACTTACAATTTTTTTACGCTACACGCTCGTATACACTTTTAAATCAGCGTAATGTAGCAATGTAGGCTTATAAATTGCGTACGAAGAAAGTGCGCAATCTTGTTAGGAAAGGAATATTATGGCAACTCTTAGCGCAGATATGAAAGAATTTATTGCGAATAATTTGGCTTGGATTGCAACAGTGAGCAAAGATGGCGAGCTTGATTTGGGACCAAAAATGTCTATGTTCGTACTCGACGACAACCACCTTGCCTACCACGAGCGCACTGCAGGTCAGCATTATAAGAACTTGCAAGACGGCAGCCAGCTGGTTGTAGCAGTTGCTAATTTGGCAGAAAAGAAGGGCTATCGCTTCCGCGGAACCGTTACCCTTCACACTGATGACGCGATTTACGAAGAGCAAGTGCGTGTGGCTGAAGAAAAAGGTACGAAGAAGCCGGCTGCAGTTCCAGTTATGGAAATCACTGAGATTCAGGACTTGACTTCTGGAGCTACTGCCGGCAAAACTATTGCAAAAGATTAGTGCATAGTTATTCAGTCGTGTGGATATTAGTGTGGTAGAGATTTGAGATTTTTCGCACTGAACGAAGGACGCTCGCTCGGTTAACGCGCTCGCTACGCTCTGAGCGCGAAAGCAGGTCGGAGCGCAAAACGCCGAATTAGTACGTCTATAGTAGGCGTCATACAATATCGAGTGGCGTTCGTCCTCAACGGCGAAGATGAACACCACTCAATTCTTTACTTGATTATTTAGTTGTAACTATTTTACTTGCTTTCTTTACGCAATGCTTGCAGTCTAGTGTTCATTTCTTCCGCTTTCTTCTTCTCGAAGTAATAAATTATTGCAGCAATCGCAATCGGGAAAATAACAGTGAACGCAATCCATCCGCAAATCACAGCTGGCTCATCTTTGAACGAAATCCACCCAACAATCACCGATACAATAAATTGAATAGCAATTGGTGGTACTAGTGCAAAAACGAACTTTGCAAGATTTGACATACGCTCATTCGACCAAAAAATAGCGAATACTCCATAGCTTATGCCTATAACAAACGTTGCTACAGCATAAGATGCAATTCTGTTTCCAACCGCAGTATTTGCTAACAAGCTCGACACAAAACTGATTGCAGTAAAAATAGTGCACCCTATGCCAATGCCATTAACAATGTTTTTTACCATTGTTTTACCAAAAGTTGTAACTTGCTTTTCCATAATAATCGTTTCCTTTTTAAGTATTAAAATCTTGTATTAAAAATTAGTATTAAAAAATTTTGATAGTTTTATATTCGACTACGCTTAAAACTACATTCCTAAGCGCTTTTTGAACCCTGCTAAGCATCTGCGACTAATCCACTCAACGCTTCCGTCGTCCATTTTTACGCTCATACTTCCGCCGAATCCTGGATCGACTCGAACAATGCGATTCAAGTTCACGATTGCGGATTTAGATATGCGCACAAACGACGCGAATTGCGGATTGTCGAAATCCATTAGGCGCTTGTAAGAAACGCACTCACCTTTATCACTGTGAATGATTACGCGCGAATTTTCAACGCAAATCATAATCACATCCGGCTCGTGCATAACAATAATCGAATCGTTAATATAACCGTATATGAATGGATTATTATTGCTTAATTTATCTGAAGTATTAATTTCAGTATTATTTTCAGCACTTCTTACATTTGCATCATTTGAGTCAATGCTTTGTAACTGAGCGATAATGCGCTTAAGCTCATCGTCAATATTGTGAATTGACAACTGAACTGACTGCTCTTCCTCAGGCGGAACAATAGCAATAGTTACTTTCATCAAGCCTCCTTTCCGTGCACTACTGTTAGCGTTTGTTAGCTTTTTGTTTTGTAATTTTGACTATACGGCACTGTAAATAGTCTGTCTTTACAAAATCGCTAAACGGTAGCTTTCGGTAATTAAGCGGTAAAAAGGAGATATTACGCAGATTAAGCCGCTCCCCAAATGCGAATAAGACGCTGGCTTGTAGGGTCAGCTGCAGGACCTTGATCATAAGCATCCAAACGCCAATGAATCGAACCATCCGCGTTAAGACTTGGAATTAAGCGCGCCCAGCGACCATTTCCCATGCCACCAATCGTTTTGTAAGAAGGATCTACTTTATCTAATCCAAGCAGCTTATGAACAGTTTGCGAAAGGCAAGAGCCATGCGAAAACACTAGCAAATCGCGGTCTGCGCCAGTTTTGCGAGTCCAATCTTCTACTGCAGTAGCAGCGCGCTCTCCTACTTCCTGCTTAGCTTCAGCACCATGACGAAGCTCCCCGCCTTTACCTTCGACCCAAGCTTTGAAATCTTCCGGCCACTGTTCGCTAATCTGCTGGCGATTCAAACCTTCCCACTCGCCAAAGAAACGCTCGCGCACACCATTTTCAACTTGCACATGAAGCCCAATCTTATCTGCAAAAGCATGAGCTGTCTGCTGCGCGCGAATAAGCGGAGAAGCAATCGCCACAAAACTCGCGTCCGCTTCTTCCGCTGTAATGCGCACATGCTCAGCGCTGTTCGGATCCTTTGGATCTTCTAAGTCAGAAGCACCAAAAAGCACGCGCAAAGCTTTTCCAGAGCGAGTTACCTGATCCATTCCAGACTCATCCAAAGCAATATCAATCATGCCTTGCAAACGGAACTGTGCATTATACGGAGTTTGACCGTGGCGAATAAGCATAACAGAGCGAGCAATTCCTTCGTGCGCACTATTAATGGAATTATTTACGTTACTCGCAACATTTTCTACGAAATCAACCATGGTTCGTACCGTACTTTCTTCTTATTATTCAGTTTTGCTAGAATCTTCAGTTTCGATAGCATCTCCAGTTTCGCTAGCATGCTCTGGCAGTTGCAAATCGATTGCTGGGCAATCATTCCACAGGCGTTCCAAGCGGTAAAATGCTCGTGCTTCCTCATGCATTACATGAACCACAAAATCGCCAAAATCAAGCAAAATCCACTGTGCTAATTCCAAGCCTTCACGAGATAAAGCCTTGCGCTTGTTGTCTTTCAAGTACAAGTCTTTTTCGATTTCTTCTGCAACAGCCAATACTTGACGCTCGTTTGAAGCAGAAACAACTAACATAGCATCCGTAATACCAAGCAAATCGCTTACATCAAAAGCCTGCTCGTTCGTTGCTTTCAAACGGTCTGCAGCAGCGGCAGCAATACGAATTGCACTAATTGAGCTTTCTAAAGCTGTCATAACGTTACTACTCCTTAATTCTCCAACAAACGCTTTTTAGCGTTCCCAAGCTGGCTTCCAATTTTCGACTACATACTGAGTATTTTCAGAGTACACCATAGAATCAGCCGGAACATCGTGACGTACCACCGATCCAGCGCCGGTAGTAACATCATCTCCCACAGTAACCGGTGCTACAAACAGGTTTCCTGCACCGACGTGAGCACCAGAACCAATCGTAGTATGATTCTTATGCACTCCGTCATAATTTGCAGTAATCGTACCGCCGCCAATATTCGTATGCTCACCCAAATCAGCATCGCCAATATAGCTTAAATGAGGTACTTTAGTGCCATTTCCAATATGAGCTTTCTTCATTTCTACGAAAGCTCCTGCCTTACTTTCCTCACCAAGTACGTTTCCTGCACGCAAATACGTCCAAGGACCAATGTTTGCAGCTCTACAAATATGCGATTCCTGTACGCGCGAACGTTCAACCACAGCATCCTCATCAATTTGCGCATCAATAAGAGTCGTGTAAGGACCAACTACAGCACCACTTGCAACCGTAGTACGACCTTGAAGGAAGCATCCAGGAAGCACAGTAACATCTTGTGCGAGCGTAACACTATCTTCAATCCAAGTAGTATCAGGATCGAGAATAGTTACACCTTCAAGCATCCATTTTTCGCACACACGCTTATTATGTGCTTTTGCGAGCGCAGCTAATTGCACACGATTATTTACGCCCTCTACAGTAAGCGGATCTGGAGCAGACATTGCACCAACATGACCAAACTTTCGAGCATGTTCCAAAGCATCAGTCAAATAGAACTCACCTTGAGCATTTTGAGAGTTAAGATCTGCAATTGCGTCACATAATACAGTCGCATCGAATACATATACAGAAGTGTTCACTTCATGAATAGCAAGCTCTCCAGCATTTGCATCCTTATGCTCAACAATACGCAAAACGTCACCGTTTGCTTCGCGCACAATACGACCGTATCCAGTTGCATCGTCTAATACTGCTGTAAGAACTGTTGCCACATTGTTATTATTATTGTGAAAATCAACTAAAGACTGCAAAGTTTGCGTATCAAGTAGCGGCATATCGCTTGCGGCAATCAGCACAGCTCCTTTTAATGCTTCACCAGTTTCGTTTTTAGCAATTTCGTTAAGATCTTTAATAGCACATTGCACTGCTCTGCCGGTTCCAGGAGTTTCGTCCTGATTTACAATATGCACATTTTCGTTATAGCTAATAGCAGCAGCAGCTACGCGTTCAGCTTGAGCATGCACAACTACAGCTAGTTTTTTAGGATTTACGCCATTCATGGCATCCATAACACGATTGAGAAATGTTTTACCAGCAAATGGATGTAGTACTTTCGGAGTTTCTGAACGCATACGCGTCCCATCGCCTGCTGCCAAAATTATTGCCGCAGTTACATCATGCTTTTCCACGCATACGCTCCTTATACTATTTTAATAAATTTCGCTGTATGTAATTCTATTACTTATTAGCAGCGTTCAAAACAAAAAACGCCACTCGATTCAACGAGTAGCGCTTCAAGTAAGCTCCCTCACCTGGATTCGAACCAAGACAAAGGGTTCCAAAGACCCGTGTGCTGCCATTACACCATGAGGGAACGGCGGAAAAACCGCCAAGTCACTATTATGCCATAATATCGAAAAACGTCAAATTGGCGTGCCGAAAAGCAAACCGTACGAAATCAATACTTAAGCAAATAAGAATCCTTGTCCGTGATGCTCAGGATAAGTGTCGAAAAGCTTAGCAACCGAACCATCCTCAAACACTGCTTTAATAGCGCTTGCAAGAAGCGGAGCAATTGAAAGAACAGTCAAACCATCCCAACGCTTCTCTTCTGGAATTGGCACAGTATCAGTCAAAACAACTTCCCTAGCACCACAAGACTTCAAACGCTCGACTGCGGGACCAGAAAGCACGCCGTGAGTTGCAACAACTGTAACAGACTTAGCTCCAGCTTCCTTCAACACATTGCAAGCTCCTGCAATAGTTCCTGCAGTATCGATCAAGTCGTCAACCATAACGCAATCGCGTCCAGCAACGTCACCAACGACGCGATTTGCAACCGTCTTATTAGGGCAAGTGATATCGCGAGTTTTGTGCACAAAAGCCAAAGGACCGCCACCTAAGCGCTGAGCCCACTGTTCTGCTACGCGAATACGACCAGCATCAGGAGACACAACAGTTACGTTTGCAAGATCATCGCGGAAACGATCACGTACGTAATCAACCAAAACTGGCATAGCAATCAAGTGATCAACAGGACCGTCGAAGAATCCTTGAGACTGAGCTGCATGCAAATCGACGCTCATAATGCGATCAGCACCAGCAGTCTTTAGCAAATCAAACATCAAGCGGCAAGAAATAGGTTCGCGACCGCGATGCTTTTTATCTTGTCGAGAATAACCAAGCAACGGGCATACTGCAGTAATTGAACGAGCAGAAGCCCTCTTCAAAGCGTCAATCATAATTAACTGTTCCATAATGGACTTGTTAACAGGATCACTGTGGCTTTGAAGCACGAATACATCTGTACCACGCACAGATTGCGTATAGCGAACATACATTTCACCATTAGCAAAATCGTATGCCGTAGTTTCAAGTACATCAATTCCAAGCTGATCAGCTACATCACGAGCAAGCTTCGGATGTGCGCGACCGGTAACGAGAACAAGGTTTTTATCTGGCTTTCCTTCAAGGACGATGCTCACCATATCTCCAAACATTAGTTCGCTTTAATTCGCGAAATGAACATAATCAATACTAACTTTTTGCACAGACGATAAACGACAAGCCTACAAAATCAATAATTACGCACGATATAAACCATGCTTAACTATGTATTGAACTACTCCATCTGGAACTAAATACCACACCGGCTCACCATGCTCAGCTCGACGACGAACATCAGTAGAAGAAATAGACAACGCTGGAATCTCTAAAATATCAACCGGCAAATGCGTAGAATCACAATGAACCATATCGTCACGATTCGCCGCAATACCAGTATCATTCGTATGCATTTGGCGAGGCATTAACGGAGAATTAGAATCTGCTAGCTTTTCTGGTCTCGAATAGCCAGGACGAGTAACAGCCACAAATCGAGCCAAATTCCACATTTCGCGCGCATTTTTCCATTGCATTATTTCAGCAATAGCGTCAGCTCCAGTAATAAAGAAAAGCTCAGCATCCGGATGCTGCGCGTGAATATCTTTCAAAGTATCAATAGTATAAGTAACTCCAGGGCGATCAATATCAACCCTAGAAACAGTGAACTTTGGATTTGATGCTGTTGCAATAACAGTCATTAAATAACGATCTTCTGCATTCGTAACTTTTTTATCAAGCTTAAAAACAGGCCTACCGGTAGGAACGAAAATAACTTCGTCAAGATCATAAACCCAAGCAACTTCTGAAGCAGCAACCAAGTGGCCATTGTGTATTGGATCGAATGTGCCGCCCATAATTCCAATGCGCTGACGCTCGTGCACATTGCCACGAGTAGAAGTACGTTTATGAACTGAATTCACAACCGCAGGAGGAGCCGCTTCTTTACCAGTAAACGCGCCATGAAATAGGTCAGACATGCGACGTTCTGCATCTTCGTGAATTTCAGGACTCATTCGCCTCAGATTCCTTGTCTTCCACTTGAGTTTCATTCACTAACCCAGATGCAACATTTGCGCTATCCGGATTAATATTGCCCATTTCTTCATCCCACTCATCTTTTACGACACGCTGGATTTCGGCAAAAGTTGGAAGAGGGAAATCTGGTTGATACGCACCACGAATTTTCGCTACAGATTCCGAAATTTTAGCAAGCATGGATGTCATGCCATCAATATCATGATCACGTTCTAATTCGCTAAACTTAATAATATTCTTTTCCATATTGCGAACATTTTTAAGAACATTATTAAACGAAGTTTCATCAGGAATAGTCACATCATTCGAATCAGAATCTGGCCAGCCCATCAACACTGCGTCAGCATACTCAAGCGATGAACGTTGCGATGCAGAAGCAATACCATCTTCAATTTGCACCAAAAAAACATATCGCACAATGGACAAACGTTCAGCAGCAACATCAAGCGCCTCAGCTGTACTCAAATTCACGTCATTATTAGGCATACTCTTACCTTACCGCCACGTAACTATTAAAACCAGTACTACTCGCGTATCTGCCCATCTCCGTAGCCGATCCATTTGGTTGTTGTCATTTCAAGCAAACCCATAGGGCCTCTCGCATGCAATTTTTGCGTAGAAATACCAAGTTCTGCGCCGAAACCAAATTCGCCACCATCCGTAAAGCGCGTTGAAGCATTTACCATAACTACAGCGGAATCAACACTTGCAATAAAACTTTGAATAGTTGAATAATCTTCAGCAATAATGGTTTCAGTATGGCCAGTAGAATATTTCGCAATATGAGAAGCTGCATCAGTATAATCATCTACAACTTTCACACCCATATTCAGCGACAAATATTCTCGCTTCCAATCTTCCTCAGTGGCACACTCAAGCTGCAATCTTTGAATATTAGCGGATTGCAAAATATCGTAAGATTTATCGTCTGCATGTAAAATTACATTATGCTCAGCTAAAGCAGCAGCGATTTTTGGCAAAAATTCTTGCGCAACAGCTTTATGCACTAATAATTTTTCAGCAGTATTGCACACGCCCACTCGTTGCGTTTTTGCATTAATAATAATAGGTATAGCTTTTTTAATATCAGCGCTTTTATCTACATAAATATGTACGTTTCCAGCTCCAGTCTCAATAACAGGGACCGTAGATTCTTGAACAACTGCTGCAATAAGATTTGCGCTACCTCTAGGCACAAGCACATCAATATGACCGTGAGCATGCATCATTGACGTAGCTCCGTCTCTTCCTAAATCATCAACAGACTGAATCAAATCAGCACTAAAGTTAGAATTTTTAAGAACCGATTGTATAACTTCAATACTCGCCTGATTCGTATGGAGAGCCGCGCTTCCACCACGCAAAATCGCAGCATTTCCAGATTTAATACACAAAGCAGCTACATCAATAGTTACGTTTGGACGAGCTTCGTAAATCATTCCCATAACGCCCATTGGAACTCGAATTTGCGAAAGTTTAATGCCATTAGGAAGAGTGTATCCGCGAACAACCTCTCCTACAGGATCTTGCAATTGTGCAATTTTTCGCACGCTTTTTGCAGAAGCTTGGATTCGCTCTTCGTCAAATTTAAGCCTGTCGAGCTTTCCAGCATCCATTCCTTTAGCTTCAGCTTCTTTAAGATCTTTTTTGTTAGCCTCAGCAATATTTGAAGCTGAAGATTCTAAGGCATCTGCCATTTTTTCGAGAAGCGCATTTTTTGCGCGAGTGTCTGCATGAGCAAAATTACGCCACGCTTTGCGCGCACAATCCGCACGAGCATTCACTAAATCATCAACAGACAACGTTTCCCCCCTATAGATTATTTGCCTAATCGCCAATTAATTAATAGTAAAACAAAAGCATTTATACATATGAGATTAGCACACGCCCATTCGCCCAGCACTTCAGGTACCATAATTTGATATAAGTTGTGTAAATAATTTACATAAATAATCTATGTAAGTAAAAAATATTCTCTATAAACAGACGGTTACGGAGTTATTATGGCATCAGATACAACTATTTTCCATAGCACTCGTTCGCTTAAGCCAACATGCACTTCAAAAGAAGCAATACGTAAAGGAATTGCTGAAGATGGCGGATTATTTGTAGCCGATAGCCTTGGTAGCGAGCGTTACGATATTTCTAAATTGCAAGGCAAATCGTATCAAGAAATTGCGCAAGATATTTTACAACTGTTACTGCCAGATTATACTTCAGAAGAGCTTTCTTCTTGCATTAAACTGGCATACGGCAATCAATGGGCTAATAACGCTATTACTCCACTCCAGCAGCTTGGAAACACTCGCGATTTTGTGATGGAACTTTTCCATGGTCCTACATGCGCGTTTAAAGACGTTGCTTTGCAAATGTTGCCACAATTAATGTCTCGCACTAAAACTCAACACGAAAACGAATCTGATATTGAAAAAAGCGTTATGATTCTAACTGCAACTTCTGGAGATACAGGTAAAGCTGCTTTGGCTGGTTTTGCTGATGTTCCAGGCACTTCTATGGTTACTTTTTATCCAGAAGGAAAAGTTAGCCGCGTTCAAGAATTGCAAATGACTACGCAGGTGGGCGAAAATGTGAAAGTTTGCGCAGTTCGAGGCAATTTTGACGATGCTCAAACTGGCGTAAAACAGATTTTCACCAATAGTGAGCTTAATAAAAATATTGAAGAATCTGCGAATACTGAATTGTCTTCTGCTAATTCAATAAATGTTGGACGACTCGTGCCGCAAGTCGTGTACTATTTTGCGGCTTATAAGCAACTTGTTGAGCGTAAAGCAATAGCTCTTGGAGACGAAGTTGAGTTTTGCGTA
The DNA here is from genome assembly GCF_049244195.1 of Gardnerella sp. DNF01189. Lineage (NCBI taxonomy): Bacteria > Bacillati > Actinomycetota > Actinomycetes > Bifidobacteriales > Bifidobacteriaceae > Gardnerella > Gardnerella sp. DNF01189. The sequence continues at coordinate 649,543 of NZ_CP058385.1, forward strand.
CCAACCGGCAATTTTGGCGATATTCTTGCTGGATATTACGCAAAAATGCTTGGTCTTCCTGTAAAACATCTTATTGTTGCAAGCAATAGCAATAATGTTTTGTTTGATTTTTTGGTAAGCGGCACTTATAACCGTCAGCGCTCATTCCATCACACTGTTGCTCCTTCTATGGATATTTTGGTTTCTTCTAATTTGGAACGAATGCTTTATTACATGTGCGATAAAGACACGCGTTTAATACAAATGCTTATGAACGATTTACAGCAGTGGGGCGCTTTTGAGATTCCAGAAAATGTGCTTGCAAAGATTCGCTCACTGTTTGGCTGCGGTTGGGCAAATGAAGATCAAATTCGCGAAGCTATTTATGACTGCTGGAACAAGTACAAGTATGTGATCGACCCACATACTGCTTGCGGATTCTTCGTTATGCAAAATATTCCACATGACGAAAGCACACCTAGAGTATTGCTAAGCACTGCAAGCCCATACAAATTCCCTCGCGTTGTTGCTGAAGCTTTGAATATTGAGCATGTGCAAGATATGAATGATTTCAAATGCATGGACGCTCTTAGTAAAGCTACAGGAACTAAAGCTCCAAGCATGCTTAGAAATCTTGAAAATAAAACTCCACGCTTTAATGATGTTATTAATGTTGAAGATATGCCTGAGTATGTTTTAGCTCAAGCGCATAATTTCGCAAAATAATCATAAAGTTTTAAGCGAAAGAGGCTGGTTTACTTGTATAATCCAGCCTCTTTTACTATTCATTCGTTATTACTTTCGAATAAAGCTGCATACACTTCGTTAATAACGTTTAAATCATGACCTTTTCTTGCAGCTGCTGCGAAAAATCTTCGTCTTCGAACTAAAGGCTCAAGATTTCTCGTGCGCGAAGCCGTTTTGCGACCGAGTTCCCACGCTGCTTCAGTGAATACTCCAGAGTTTTGAGCAGAAGCTACATTTTGTGAAATAGCAGCAGGATCAACATTTTTACGCTGCAATTCCATTCGAGTAGCTCTAGCACCAAGAAGCCTCACTGCGCAAGAGCGAATCACCATTTGAGCGTATTGATTGTCATCAAGAAGATGCAATTCAAGCAAGCGATGAATAACCGCGTCAACAGCAACTTCCGTGTAACCTTTTTCTTTAAGCCTTTTGCGCATGTTCATCACAGAGCTAGGAGCATAATCTAAAAGCCTTAAAGCAGCTTCCCTGCAATCATCTTCACTACTATTGCAAAGTTCGTCGCTTAAATCACTTACTTTAGCGTTTTTTACATACGGCATGTTTTTTGTATTATTTTTTGCGCTTAAAAGTACTGACTTATGCGATATTTTTTTGCGAGTATGTGTCACTACACTATTACTTTCGTCATTTTCTTCAGCACGCTCTACTGGATGATCGCGAAGAAAATTCTCTACACTAATAGGCATATTGCATTCGCTTTACACTGTAATCTTATTATTACTTCGATTCGGATGACTTTTGTGCAGAATTTTTAGCTACAGAATCATCATCGAATTGATCTAGTTCAGAATCTTCAGCGAATTGATCTTCAGGATGCATTAAACCTAACGAAGCTTTGACTTTTTCGCTAATTTCTTCAGTAATAGCTGGATTATCTTTCAAGAATTTACGGACGTTTTCACGACCTTGTCCAAGCTGCTCACCTTCATAAGTAAACCAAGAACCAGATTTCTTAATAACTTCAGCTTGCAGTCCCATATCGATAACAGAACCTTCAGTCGAGATACCTTCTCCGTAAAGAACATCAAACTCAGCAGTTTTGAAAGGCGGAGCCATTTTATTCTTGACAATCTTAACTTTAGTTCGGTTGCCAACAGCTTCTTCGCCCTCTTTAATAGTAGAAACTCTGCGAATATCCATACGCACAGACGCATAGAACTTCAAAGCTTTACCACCAGTGGTAGTTTCAGGATTACCAAAGAATACGCCAATTTTTTCACGAAGCTGATTAATAAAAATAGCAGTAGTGCCAGCTTGTGAAAGAGCACCAGTCATCTTACGCAACGCCTGACTCATTAAGCGAGCTTGTAAGCCCACATGACTATCTCCCATATCGCCATCGATTTCAGCTTTAGGAACTAATGCCGCTACAGAATCAACAACAATAACATCTAACGCACCAGAACGAATAAGCATATCAGCAATTTCCAATGCCTGCTCACCATTATCTGGCTGAGAAACAATAAGAGCATCCGTGTCTACTCCAAGCTTTCGCGCATAGACAGGATCCAACGCATGCTCAGCATCAATAAATGCCGCTACCCCACCATTTTTTTGAGCATTTGCAACAATATGCAAAGCAAGAGTTGTTTTACCAGAAGACTCAGGACCGTAGACTTCAACTATTCGCCCTCTAGGAACACCGCCAATCCCCAAAGCAGTGTCCAACGCTAATGAACCAGTAGAAATAACTTCTACATCTTGCATAGGTCTATCACCTAAGCGCATTGCAGAACCTTTTCCATATTGTCGTTCAACATTGGCTAAAGCAGTTTCTAACGCTGCTTGGCGACGTGGATCTGTTTTATCCGCATCAATAAGGCGATTAATACTGCCTTTACTTTTTGTTTGCGCCATGTATGCTACTCCTTTCGCATGCCGTTATGTATCGAACGACCTTAGTTCCATACTAGATTCAAGTACAAGCATTTTTGTGCAATGTGGATAAAACATTTAATCCAAGCACTTAAACACTTAACTCAGCTTAAATCATCTCGACAAACATAAGTATACTACATATGCGAACATTTGTTCGATAGCGCGTGTCTTGATTACAACCCAACTACTTACAATCTTCGACATAAGCAATCAAGTCATTAGCTATTCTCAACAACTGAAATACAGTAGATTCGCGAACTTCTTGACGACTGCCAGATAATCTCAATTCAAAAACAAAAGCAGCACTTGATGGCGCAATTTTAGTTACGCTTTGACTTTCAATTTGAGCAAAATCATAATCATAGACGTTACTCACACAGCCATTTTCAAGTTCTTTACGAGCTACATCTTTAACAGAATCCACAACATCACTAACTTGAGGCAAAAATATTCCAACATAAACTAAACCTGCTGGTTTATTACCATCAGAACCAGGACCTGCAACACCAGTTGTAGACAAGCCAATAATAGGAAAATTTGCACAACACTCACAATCTTCCTCATACGCCCATCCACTGCCACGATATATTTGAGCAGCTCCAATCGCCATTTGAAAAGCAACATCCTGGTAAACCGCGCCTTCAGATTGTAAAAGATTAGAATTTACGCCAAGAATTTTGGATTTAGCATGAATATCATAAGTGACAGCAGATCCACAAAAAACTCGTGACGCACCAGGAACAGAAACAAAAGCATCAGCCAAAAGCCCGCCAGTTAATGACTCTGCTGAAGCAATATGCATTCCTTTAATAAAACTTTTTTCCAATAGATTCGCAGCTAAAGAAACTGTATTAAAACCTGAAGAATTATTCATAATACGCTCGATATGATTGTAGCTTACGATTTTCCAAAACATAAACCCTTTAGGGATAATCTATGAAAAACCGTAAGCTACAAACAAGAAGTTTAACTCGTTATATTTTATTTACTTCACAGGAGACAAAGGCACTGCATTTTTTGCATCATCAACTTGAGATTCGCTATTTGAAGAACCCTCAAAGAAAGCACTATAGACATACAAAACTGCAGAATAGAAAGCAAAGCCCAAAGAAATACCAAGCAAGCCAAAAGCAACTGCATAGTAAGAAACCATCCAAGAAGGCAATGGATTAGCATGAAGAGTTGCAACAAGAGGTGCAATAATCATTGCAATACCAATCGACTGCGTAAGAGTCTTATATTTTCCTGCAGAGGATGCAGCAATTACCCTTCCACGAACATTAACAACATAAATTCGCACAAGAGTAATGGCAATTTCGCGAATCATGAACAAGATGGTTATCCACCAATAAATTTCGCCGAAAACAGAAGCAATAATAAGCGCAGCTAAAATAAGAATTTTATCCGCAATTGGATCAAGCAACTTACCTAATTCTGTAACCTTATGATATTTACGAGCCATCCACCCGTCAAGCTTATCCGTAGAAGCAGCTACAACAAACAGCACAAACGCAGCCCAACGCAACGAAACTGAATCAAAACCCCATATACCTGCTTTCAAATATAAAACAATAAAAACAAGCGAAAGCAAAATACGGATATAAGTCACAATATTCGGAGCATAATTCCAGCCAACAAAAAATGATGACTTAGCTTTTTTCTTCATACACATAACCTTCATTCTACTGCAAAGTAAAAACTTCTAGCACATCACACAACTTGGTACTGCACATAACAATACAATATCTTATAACGAATCTGACTCACCACGAATAAAAGCCAAAACTTTTGGCAAATCTTCCGGCTGAACCAAAACTTCGCGAGCTTTAGAACCTTCAGAAGGTCCCACTACTCCTCGAGATTCAAGCAAATCCATCAATCGACCTGCCTTTGCAAAGCCAACGCGCAACTTGCGCTGAAGCATTGAAGTAGAGCCAAATTGCGAGCTAACAACAAGCTCTGCAGCCTGAAGCAACTCATCCATATCGTCGCCAATATCGCTAGTTTTAAGCTTGCTTTGAGCTTGAGCATCAGCTTTTTGAGCCATTTGCTCAATATCTTCACGATACTTTGGCTTGCGCTGCGTGCGAACATACTCAACAGCCTTACGAATTTCAGATTCACTCACCCACGAACCCTGCACACGCTGAGGCTTAGCAGCACCCATTGGAAGGAACAAAGCGTCACCTTGACCAATCAAAGTTTCCGCACCAACAGTATCGAGAATAACCCTGGAATCCGTTGCAGATGAAGTAGCAAAAGCCAAGCGAGAAGGAATATTTGCTTTAATCAGGCCTGTTACAACATCAACAGACGGACGCTGAGTAGCGAGAACTAAATGCACACCTGCAGCTCGAGCAAGCTGAGTAATACGCTGAATAGAACTTTCCACATCGTTCTTAGCAACCATCATCAAATCAGCCATCTCATCTACAACCACAAGTAAATACGGGTATGGAGCAACTTTTCGCTCAGATCCAGCCGGAGCATGAACCTTTCCTTCACGAACAGCCTTGTTGAAATCTTTAACATGACGGAAACCAAAGAATTGCAAGTCATCGTAACGAGCATCCATCTCTTTAACAACCCATTCAAGAGCCTGCGCAGCCTTCTTAGGATCTGTAATAATCGGAGTAAGCAAATGCGGAATGCCAGCATAAGCAGAAAGCTCCACGCGCTTAGGATCGACCATAATCATGCGAACTTGTTCAGGAGTTGCTCTCATAATAATCGAAGTAAGCATTGAATTAATGAAACTCGACTTACCAGAGCCGGTAGCGCCCGCAACAAGCAAATGCGGCATTTTATCGAGAGCTGCAGTTACGAAATGACCTTCAACATCTTTTCCAACGCCTGTAAGCATAGGATTAGGGTCATTCATAGCTTTTTGCGAGCGCAGAACATCTCCCAAATGCACAATTTCGCGGTCGACGTTTGGAATTTCAATACCAATAGCAGACTTTCCTGGGATTGGCGACAAAATACGCACATCCGTACTAGCTACAGCGTATGCAATATTTTTTTGCAAATTCGTAACTTTTTCAACTTTTACACCAGGACCAAGCTCAACCTCGTACTGCGTAACAGATGGGCCTCTAAGGAATCCAATAACGTGAGCGTCAACGTCAAACTGTTCGAAAGTAGAAGTTAACGCGCGAATAACGTTATCGTTTGCTGGAGTTCTCGCAGCATGAGGCTTGCCATGAGCTAAAAGATTCAAATCAGGGAGCTTGTAAGGTTCAGAGGAAGAATCAAAAGAAGGCTCATTATTATTGCCAGCACCACTTTCACTGCCGGCAGCATTTTCATCATCTGAATCTTCCTGATCCCTGCGATATTGATCCATACGTTCAGCTGGAATACTTGACCACGGATCGCTTGCAGATAAAGAGGAATCACTCATAGGAGCTTTTGGCAATATTTCTTCAGGAACAGGCTTTGATGAAGATGAAACACTTCTAGGTGTAAGTTGACTCGAATTATTATCAGCATTTTCAAATTGAGAATTATTTGCAGCATTATTATCTGAAAAGCTGCTCACAGTTCTTGCTTTACGAGGTTCAACTCTTTCAAGATTATCTGCACTATTACCGTGAGAAGCAGCATGCGAAAATGCATCATCGCCGGCGTATTCGTCAAGCAATTCCCCATTATTATTGCTGTTTTTACGCTTAAAGAATGATTTAAACAGTTTCAATACAGAAGACATTTGAGAAGATCCGCTATTATTTTTAGACGATTCTTCATTGTGAGTTGGCACGCCATCTGCAAATTCCAAAGAATTGGTTTTGCTTTCAGAATTATCTTCTTCAGAGTTTCCTAAATCTTCAGAAGACTTTTTACTGTTATATTTAGCAAAAATAGTAACAACACTTTGAGCTATATCAGTTACATGAAGGTGAGCAATCATTAATATCGAAAAAATAGTAGCTACTACAAAAATAATAATTGCAAAAATACGAGAAAGACCCCACGATAGCGGAGATCCGAGCACAAATCCTAATAACCCACCTGACTTCTGTACAGTGTCTAAATTAAACGCTTTTCCGCGAGGTGCAGAAGAAATATCAAGAATTGAGCAAACAGACAACAATAGAATAATAAATCCGCTAATAACACGAGGATTACCAGAGCCAGCTCCACTGTTACGCATCAACCTAAAAGCAACAACGCTTAACCACACAGGCAGAACAACGCTCATAATTCCAAGCAAACTAGAAGACACAAAATGGAGACCTACTCCAATAAATCCACTAACTCTAAACCATTCTGATGCGCAGAACAAAATCGCAAGAACAAGCATAACGAAGCACAAACCATCCCTGCGATATGCCTCATCGTATTCTCCAACACCAAAAAACGAGCGCACTAACTTTCCTAAAGTTCTAGGCACAAACAGGAGAATTGTCTCCCACAATGGTTCACTAGGTGAAGCCTTACCAGCCATAAATACTCCTTCTGTGCATTACTTCATTGCGCACGCACAATTTAAGTCGGGAAACACCCTAACCATATCAGTTTACCCTATGTACTGTTTGGCTTGAAGGGTTACAAAACTAACAAAAAACGGCTGGTCAATTACCAGCCGTTTAAGTGGGGTGGCTAACGCGGCTTGAACGCGCGACCTTCTGAACCACAATCAGATGCTCTACCGACTGAGCTATAGCCACCATGCGCGTGAAAACATACATAATCACACAACAAAGGGATACTATACACGATTTTCTAGATTTCCGCCAGAGCAACACACTTCGGCGCGTCGTAGTAACAACATCAATTATTCGACAATGGCAAATGCAACAATGGGTGTATGAGTTTTTCTGAGCAAAATCAGCGCATTTTTGGCGTAACTGCAAATAGCAACAACACGACAGCACTTCTTCTTGGCTCAGGCGAGCTTGGTAAGGAAATTGCGATTGAGCTTATGCGATTAGGCGTGCTAGTATGCGCTGCCGATAGCTACAAAAACGCTCCTGCAATGCAAATAGCTCACGAATACCACGTGCTAGATATGTCGAATCCGCAAGAATTGCAAGAACTTATTTCCAATGTGAATCCTGACATTATTATTCCAGAAGTTGAAGCTATTGCTACTGAAGTTTTGAAAGATGCTGCTAAAAAGAATATTCAAGTCGTTCCTAGCTCAGATATTGCCGCGATTGCAATGGATCGCGAGCGCTTGCGTAGAATTGCGCACGAAGATTTAGGACTGCCTACTACACCGTATTGTTTCGCTTCATCTTATGAAGAGTTAGAGGATGGAGCTAAAAAAGTTGGCTATCCTTGTGTAGTTAAACCTGTTATGAGCTCTTCTGGTCATGGTCAGTCAATAGTTCGTAGTTCTGAAAATTTGCTCGCAGCTTGGAATGAAGCTCAGCATGGCAGGCGTGCAGCAGCTGAGCATGAAAATGAGTGTTCACGCGTTATTGTTGAAGCTTTAGCTCCGCTTGATTATGAGCTTACAGTACTTACAATAAGCTCTTGCGCAGGAATTACTACTTGTGAGCCGATCGCTCAGTGTCAGCAAGACGGAGACTATAGAGAATCTTGGCAGCCTGCAAATATTCCTGAATCGATCCGCACTAATGCGAAAGATATTGCAAAGCGTGCTGTAGAAAGTTTGACTGATATTGCGCAAGAAGCTGGCGAAACAGGTTGGGGCATTTATGGAGTCGAACTATTTGTATTAAAAGATGGCTCACTGTTATTTAACGAGCTTTCACCTCGCCCACACGATACTGGCATGGTAACTATGATTTCACAGCACTACAGTGAATTCGCATTACACGCATTGGCTATTTTGGGAGTCCCAATTACAGCTAACTATACTGAACTTTCTTTGAAAAATAATGAAGTTGCAGCAAGTCACGCCATTGTTATTAAAGCGGAAGGATCTGTTGGTTTTACGAATATTGCTCAAGCTTTGCAATCTGGCGAAAATCATCGATGCAACTTGCGTATTTTTGCTAAGCCTTCTGTGCATGGTCACAGACGAATGGCAGTTTCTTTAGCTACTGGATTAACGCAGGAAGAAGCTAGAGAAAATGCGACACGCATCGCCATGTTGCTAAAAACTACACAAACAAATGCTTAGATACATTGAAAATTAAGGCATAAGAGTTAAAAAAGATAATAATTTACGGTATGCACGAAGGGAAATTTTGTAGGTAACAATTGTTACGCTAATCGTGCTGGCAAAGGTCAGGTAAACCTACAAATATTGTTGGTTTGCGCCTACAACTGTGAATGCACATAAGAGAGGGCATATCATGGAAAAACTTGAGAAGTTGTACGAAGGCAAAGCCAAAAAACTGTATGCTACCGATGACACCAATGTGCTATGGGTTGAATACATGAACCAGGCAACAGCTGGTAACGGTCTGAAGAAAGCTCAGATTGCAGGTAAAGGCAGTTTAAATAACCGGATTACTTCGTTACTATTCCATTTACTTGAGGCGCGCGGCGTAAAAAGCCACTTCCTCGGACGAATTTCCGATACTGAACAACTTGTAAAGCGTATGCGCATGTTCCCACTGGAAATTATTATGCGAAATACTGCTGCAGGTTCTTTTGCAAAACGTTATAGCGTTAAAGAAGGAACACCTTTAAAGAAGCCATTGTTGGAGTTCTGCGTAAAGTCCGACGAGCTTGGCGATCCATTTATTAATCCAGAAGGCGTTGTAGCTCTTGGATTAGCAACAGATGAAGAAATGACGGAAGTCACTCGTCAAGCTCATGCTGTTAACAATGCTTTGTTGGATATTTTCTCCAAGATTGATGTTCAGCTTGTTGACTTCAAGATTGAAGAGGGCGTAGACGCGCAAGGTAATATTCTTCTCGCTGATGAAATAACTCCTGATACTTGCAGACTTTGGGATAAGCGCAATGCTGGTACGAATGAGGTAAGCCATTTGGACAAGGACTTGTTCAGACGCGATTTAGGCGACATCATTCCTGCTTATGAAGAGATTTACGATAGGCTTGCATCTTTAGCTCAAAGCGAAGGCTTGGATGTCTCTGTGCGCAAACCTGACGATTGCGTAGAACGATAATGATTGTTGTGGCTCGTACCTTTAGGGGGTGCGAGCCACATGCATTCTTAATGTGATTTTGAATAATTTAATATTTATAATTTAAAACCAATACAACAATAAACACTGCATTCATACCGCACATTCAACAAGGTAGGTTTCTCGTGGTATTTCGCGTATATGTGGAAAAACGCACTGGTTTTGACGTTCAAGCGCAACAGCTTTTACATGAGCTTAGGGAGATTCTTGGCATAAGCGCGATTACTTCCGCAAGAATTATTAACCGTTATGACGTTGAAGGTATCAGCAAAGATTTATTCGACAATGCTGTGCAAACAGTATTAAGCGAACCTCCAGTTGATAATACTTACGATTACTTGCCTATTGAAACCGACGAGCACGTATTTGCTGTAGAATTTTTGCCTGGTCAATTCGATCAGCGTGCGCAATCTGCTAGCGAATGCATTCAACTTATTAGTCAAGGCGAACGCCCAACAGTGCGCACTGCTAGAGTAATCGCTTTAAAAGGTGATCTTGACGAAAAAGCACTAAACGATATTAAACACTACGTTATTAATCCTGTTGAAGCGCGAGAAGCTTCACTTGATGAGGTAAAAAGTTTACAGCGAGAAGCAGTTGTACCATCTGATGTAGAAGTAATTAGCTCATTTAACGATTTAAACGAAGCTGGATTACAAGACTTTATTAATACTCGCGGTTTGGCAATGGATTTGGCTGACGCAAAGTTCTGCCAGAAGTATTTCCGTGAAGAACATAGAAATCCTACTATTACAGAAATTCGCGTTATTGATACGTACTGGTCCGACCACTGCCGTCACACGACTTTTGGCACCGAGCTTACAGATATTTCTATTGACGATAACACTGTTCAAGAAGCATTTAGCCGTTATCTTGATTTGCGAAAAGAACTAAATCGCGAAAATAAGCCTGTTTGCCTTATGGATATGGCAACTATTGGCGCAAAATACTTAAAGCATACCGGCGAGCTTAAAAATTTGGACGAGTCAGAAGAAATCAACGCTTGCACAGTAAAAGTTAAAGTGGACGTAAACGGTCACGACGAAGATTGGCTATTCCTGTTTAAAAACGAAACACATAATCATCCTACAGAGATTGAGCCTTTCGGTGGAGCTGCAACTTGCATTGGTGGCTGCATCCGTGATCCTCTTTCTGGACGCTCCTATGTGTATCAAGCAATGCGCGTAACTGGTGCTGCAGATCCACGCACGCCTATTAGCGAGACTTTAAACGGTAAGCTTCCGCAGCGAAAAATTGTAACTTCTGCTGCCGCAGGATACTCTTCTTACGGAAATCAGATTGGTTTAGCTACTGGCGAAGTACACGAGTTATACCACCCTGGTTATGTTGCAAAACGTATGGAGGTTGGTGCAGTTGTTGCCGCTACCCCAGCCGACCATGTGCGCAGAGAAACTCCAGCTCCTGGCGATGTGATTATTCTTCTTGGCGGACGCACTGGTAGAGATGGCATTGGCGGCGCAACTGGCGCTTCTAAAGCTCAAGATGTTGAAAGTATTGAAGAGTGCGGAGCTGAAGTTCAAAAAGGTAATGCTCCTATTGAGCGAAAACTGCAACGACTTTTCCGACGCAAGGATGCTTGTCAACTTATTAAGCGTTGCAACGATTTCGGCGCTGGCGGCATTTCTGTCGCAACTGGCGAAATTGCCGACGGCTTAACTATTAATCTCGACAAAGTTTCTAAAAAGTACGAAGGTCTCGACGGCACTGAGCTTGCTATTTCTGAATCTCAAGAGCGCATGGCTGTCGACGTTGCATCAAGTGATGCTGAAGAATTTTTGAAGTATGCTCGTGAAGAAAATCTTGAAGCAGAAATAATAGCGACTGTTACTGAAGAAGCACGAATGCGAATGACTTGGCGTGGAAAAACCATTGTTGACTTAAGCCGCGCATTCTTGGCTTCTAATGGCGCTGCAAAACAGCAGATATTGCATATTGAAAGTGGAGAATCTTACGAAACTCCATGGCAGAATCAGTCAGATTTGCCGTTAGAAAAGCGCATGCATAACTTAGTTTCGGATATTAATATTGCTTCAAATAAAGGCTTATCTGAACGATTTGATTCTACTATTGGCGCTGCTACTGTACTTATGCCTTTTGGCGGTCGTCGCCAGCTTACTCCTGCTCAAGCCATGGTTGCTAAATTCCCAGTATTTGGCGAAACAAACACAGCTTCCGCAATGGCTTGGGGCTTTAATCCGTATTTGATGGAAAAGAATCAGTTTACTGGAGCTTATGTTGCGGTTGTTGAATCATTGGCAAAGCTAGCAGCTAGCGGTTTCACTCGCGAACGTGCTTACTTGAGCTTGCAAGAATATTTTGGCAAGCCTCACGATATTCCAGAGCGTTGGGGAAAGCCAGCTGCAGCAGTTCTTGGTGCTTTAAGTGCACAGCTTGATTTTGGCGTTGGAGCTATTGGCGGCAAGGATTCCATGAGCGGCAGTTTTGAGAATCTGGATGTGCCACCAACTTTGATTTCGTTTGCTGTTTCTACTGGAGATGCACGTTTAACTGTTTCACCTGAATTTAAGGGTGTAAATCATAAAGTTATACGTATTGCTCCAAAATATAAATCCGACGGAATTACTCCAGAAAAAGAAAGCTTCCTGAAAGCACTAGAGATTGTAGAAAATATTACGAAAAACAAGCAAGCTCTTGCTATATCTACTCCTGGCTACGGTGCTAGCGCAGAAAGCTTATTCAAAATGACGCTTGGAAATCATATTGGTCTTAAATTATTCAACAATTTAAGCGACGATGATTTATTTAAGCCAGCATATGGAAACTTCTACGTTGAGCTTAAAGAAGACGCTGAAGTTCCGTCTTTAGCGAATACAAGCTTGGTTGACGTTGAGATTGTTGGCGAAACAACTGAAAATTACGCGATTACTTCATCGAATGGCGAAGAAATTGATTTAAGTGATTTGCAAAAAGTTTGGGAAAGCGAACTTTCCTCAATCTTCCCGTATAAAAAGCCTGGCGAGATTGTAGAAACTATTAATAACGAAACTAATGTTTCTACTACAAACCACATGCACACAGGAAAACTAAAGCCGCTTTCGCATCCTCACGTTATTATCCCAGTTTTCCCTGGAAATAATTGCGAATACGATACTCAAGCTGCTTTTGAAAAAGCTGGAGCAGACGCTCATACGCTTATTATTAATAATTTAAGCGCAAAAGATATTGCACAATCAGCTGAGAAATTGGTTGAAGAGATTAAAAAGAGTCAAATTGTAATGATTCCAGGAGGCTTCTCTGGAGGGGACGAGCCGGACGGTTCTGCAAAATTCATTACAGCATTCTTTAGGAATCCAGCAGTAACAGACGCAGTTCGTGACTTGCTTAATAATCGTGACGGTTTAATGCTTGGAATTTGCAACGGCTTCCAAGCGCTTATTAAGCTTGGTCTTGTGCCTTTTGGTGACATTATCCCAATAAATTCCGAATGCCCAACTCTTACCTACAACACTATTGGCAGACACCAAAGTAGGATTGTTCGCACTAGAATTGCTTCAAATCTTTCACCATGGTTAGCAAATACGCAAGTTGGAGACATGCATACTGTTGCAATTTCTCATGGAGAAGGTCGTTTTATTGCTACTAACGAAGTTATGGAAAAGCTTATTAACAACGGCCAAGTAGCTACGCAATACGTTGATAGCAATGGCGTTCCAAGCATGAGTTTGAATGTGAATCCAAACGGATCGATTATGTCCGTTGAAGGAATTACCAGCCCAGATGGTCGAGTTTTTGGAAAAATGGGACATTGCGAGCGCGCAGGTCGTGACTTGTATGTCAATATTCCTGATTTCCACGAGCAACCATTGTTTGAAGCTGGCGTTGAATATTTCACTGCATGAGCTTTAGTTTACAGTTGCAAGACTTGTATCAAAATAACTACAAAATTCGACGATTACAATCATCGATTATTAGGGGGGTATGAATGTCTGCAGAACTTGAAGATATTCACGAAGAATGCGGCGTATTTGGTGTGTGGGGTCATCAAGATGCAGCTAGGCTGACATATTTTGGACTTCATGCGCTACAGCATCGAGGACAAGAAGGTGCCGGCATTGTATCTAACGACAATGGCAAATTGCATGGGTATCGCGGATTGGGATTGCTAACTCAAGTATTTAGCAATGAACAAGTTATGGATCGTCTTACTGGAAACAGGGCTATCGGTCACGTGCGATATGCTACTGCAGGTTCTGGAAGCGTTGATAACATTCAGCCTTTCCTATTCCGTTTCCACGATGGAGACGTAGCTCTTGCTCATAACGGAAATTTGACAAATTGCACTAGCCTACGTAATTCCTTGGAAGATAAAGGCTCAATATTCCACTCAAATTCTGATACTGAAATATTGATGCATTTAATTCGCCACTCCAGTAAAGCAACTTTTATGGATCGCCTAAAAGAAGCTTTACAAACTGTTCATGGCGGTTTTGCTTACTTATTGCTTACTCAAGATGCACTAATCGGAGCGACTGATCCAAATGGTTTCCGCCCTCTTTCGCTTGGTCGTATGAAGAACGGCGCGTACGTGCTTGCTTCTGAAACTTGTGCGCTTGATATTGTGCGAGCAGAGTTTATTCGCGATATTGAGCCTGGCGAAATCATTGTTATTAATGACGATGGCTACACTATTGAGCAATATACAAAGCACGTGCAGCATGCAGTATGCTCAATGGAATTTATTTATTTCGCTCGCCCAGATTCTAATATTTACGGTATTAATGTTCATTCTGTACGAAAGCGCATGGGTGCACGTTTGGCTAAAGAATCTCCTGTTGAAGCAGATATGGTTATTGGAGTTCCTAATTCTTCACTTTCTGCTGCTGCAGGATACGCTGAAACAAGCGGAATTCCAAACGAAATGGGATTGATTAAAAACCAGTATGTTGCACGCACTTTTATTCAACCGACGCAAGAATTACGCGAGCAAGGCGTTCGTATGAAACTTTCTGCTGTTCGTGGTGTAGTTGCAGGAAAACGCGTTATCGTTATTGACGATTCGATTGTTCGCGGAACTACTTCTAAGCGCATTGTGCAATTGCTTCGAGAAGCTGGCGCTAAAGAAGTGCATATGCGTATTTCTTCCCCTCCGCTTAAATATCCTTGCTTCTACGGTATCGATATTCAAACTACGAAGGAACTTATTGCAGCAAAGCATTCAGTTGAAGAAATTCGCGAGTATATTGATGCTGATTCCTTAGCATTTTTGTCTTTAGATGGATTAGTCGAGTCGATTGGATTAAAAAAGCCTGCTCCTTATGGCGGTTTGTGCGTTGCTTACTTTAATGGCGACTACCCTACTGCACTAGACGATTATGGCGAAGAATTCTTGGCTTCCCTTACTCCTGAAGAACGCGAACATTTGCAAGAAGTAAGGAAGCACAGTAAATATTCACACGAAAATCTTATATAACTTAATAACTTGATTATTTATTAATTAAATTGTTCATTGCAATTTATAAATAAAACTTAAGAAAATACTTATAACATTGTTACGAAAGGAACCAATATGCCACACGCATATGAAGAAGCTGGCGTAAGCGTAGAAGCAGGATACGAAGTAGTACGTCGTATTAAATCTCATGTAAATCGCACAAAGCGCCCAGGCGTTGTAGGCGGCATTGGCGGATTTGGCGGCTTATTTGATTTGGCATCTCTTGGTTACAAAGAGCCAGTGCTGATTTCTGGCACGGATGGCGTTGGAACCAAGCTTGTGATTGCAAAAATGATGAATAAGCATAACACTATTGGCATTGATTGCGTTGCAATGTGCGTAAACGATATTGCAGCTCAAGGTGCCGAGCCGCTTTTCTTCCTCGATTATATTGCATGCGGAAAAAACAATCCTGAAATACTTGAGCAGGTAGTTTCAGGCGTTGCAGATGGTTGCGTGCAATCAGAGACAGGTTTAATTGGCGGCGAAACTGCTGAAATGCCTGGAATGTATGACGAAGACGAGTACGATCTTGCAGGTTTTGCAGTAGGCGTTGCAGAACGTTCGAATATTGTTGACGGCTCCACTATTACTGCCGGCGACGTGCTTATCGGACTTCCTTCTTCAGGAGTTCATTCAAATGGATTCTCTCTTGTTCGCAAAGCTTTGTTTGAAGAAGCAGGTTTTAGCGTTGACACCAAGCTAGATGAGCTTAATGGCAAAACACTTGGCGAAGTTCTTCTTGAACCTACTCGAATCTACGTAAAAGCTTTAAAGCCACTTTTTGCAGAACATCTTATTAAGGGAGTTGCTCATATTACAGGCGGCGGATTTATTGAAAATGTTCCACGCATGTACGCAGATGATTTGGCTGCAAAAATTGATACCACTAGCTGGAGCGTTCCACCTATTTTTGGAGTTATTGAAAAAGCTGGAAAAGTTGCTCACGCTGAAATGTTCAACGTTTTTAATATGGGTATTGGCATGGTTTTGGCAGTTGACGAAAACAAAGCAGACGAGGCAATGCGAATACTAAAAGAGCATAACGAAACCGCTTATATTATTGGCAAAATGGCTAAGCGCGAAAACGTTGCAGTCGAATTGTTGTAATCCACAAAACAGCAAAATTTTAAAGCAATAAAGGATCAAAAATGAAAGTTTTAGTAGTTGGTTCTGGCGCTCGCGAACATGCTATTGCACACGCGCTACTTAAAGGAGAAAGCGTTGAAGAAGTAACTGTTGCTCCTGGAAATCCTGGTATTGCAGCAGATGGCATTCAAACTGCAAACATAAGTCAATCAGATCATGACGCTCTTATTAAGTTCGTTAAAGACAATAATTACGATTTTGCGTTCATTGGTCCTGAAGTTCCCCTTATGAATGGCATTGTTGACGATTTTGAAGCGCATGGAATTGCCGCTTTTGGTCCAAACAAAGCCGCAGCTCAAATTGAAGGCTCTAAAGATTTCGCAAAAAAGCTTATGGCTCGTCACAACGTTCCAACTGCCTCCTACAAAACATTTGACGCTTTGGAGCCGGCACGCACATACGTTCTTGAGCATGGTGCTCCAATTGTTATTAAAGCGGATGGTTTGGCTGCTGGAAAAGGCGTTACTGTTGCTATGGATGAGCAAACAGCAGTTGATGCTTTGGATGATATCTTCGTAGATCATCGTTTTGGTCAAGCTGGAGCAAAAGTTGTTATTGAAGAATTTTTGCAAGGTCAAGAGTTTTCGCTTATGAGTTTTGTAAGCGGAACTGATTTTTGGGTTATGCCTATTTCTCAAGATCACAAGCGTGCTTATGACGGAGACAAAGGACCAAATACTGGAGGCATGGGAGCTTATAGCCCTGTGCCGCAAATTAGCGACGAAACAGTTCAGCGTGCTATCGACGAAATTGTGCGCCCAACTGTTGAAGGACTAGCTAAAGAGGGTACGCCTTTTACCGGCGTGCTTTATGCTGGCTTAATTGATACAGCAACAGGTCCTAAAGTTATTGAGTTTAATGCTCGCTTTGGAGACCCAGAAACAGAAGTTGTGCTTCCTCGCCTTACTTCAGATTTTGGTGAAGCTATATGGAATATTTTGCGACATAAAAGCCCAACTTTTACTTGGAAAAATAACGGTGTTACGCTCGGCGTAATTATTGCAAGCGAAGGCTACCCTGGCACTTTAGTTACTGGAACTCCTCTTCCTCAAATTCCTGTTGACGAAAATCAAGGTCAACACGTGTATTATGCAGGAGTAAAAAGCGATGAAGAAAGCGGCAAACTTCTTACTTCTTCAGGTAGAGTAGCTCTTGTGCAAGTGCATGGAGATGACGTAAAAGACGCTCAAAACAACGTCTACAGCATATTAAATAAGCTTAATCTTCCACACATGTTCTTTAGGCATGATATCGCATCTAAAGCCTTAAAATAGTTTGTTAATTGATATAGTTTTCATTAACAAATTGCAAATCAATAAGCCCCTCGCTATTTGAAACATACTATGTATCAAATACAAACGAGGGGCATTGTAATAATCAAACTAGCTTTTAGCGCGGTAATTTCAGAAAATCAGTATTACGCAAATAATGCTTTCCAGCAGTAATATCGTATTGTATTAAGCGATAGTCATGAAGAAGTTGACGTGACTTCTTATCCATCTTAGACAAAATCATAGGATTACCATCGTTATCCAAATAAATTGATTGTCCCTCAGGAATTCTATCCCAGCCTTGAATAGTATTTACAACAGGAGGCTCCATAGCGCTCACATGCTCATGTAAACAAGTTAAGAAAGCAAGATACGGAGAAACTTTAGCGTTCATATGTAAAGCAGCCTGAGAAATAAAGAAGTTAGGTGAAGAATACTTATTAGTACGATCTACATCTTTACTTGTATTAGAATGCTCTACATTTTTGTTTGAAGATTTTTTCTCACTACGCTCTTTACGCTCCAAAGCAACTTTATTTGACCAAATAAAATAATCAGTCAAATGCAAAGACAATGAATTCTTTTCATCTGAACTTGCAGTGCCGTAAATTCCTGGCAAATGGTCACCATAAAACATAACAGTAATAGGCTTATTTAGTTTATCTAAACTCTTCAAAAACGCTTGTGTTGCCTCATCAGTGTGCTGCACACCCTTAGCATACGTTTCAATAGAAGTTTTTTCATCATCACCAAGATCAGCGGCACCATCTTTAGAAGACGCTTCGAATTCATTATTCGCATACCAATCCCTATAAGGCATATGGTTTTGCATAGTAACAATTTGTACGAACCTAGGTTGCTTATGCTCTTTAATCTTTTCTAACGCACTCTTATATGCTGATGCGTCAGAAACATACGGTGATTTATCTATAACATCACGGTGAGCAATAACATCAGGTCCTTGCAATGCGTAGAACTTACTAAATCCAAACTTTTTGTAATTAGTAGCGCGCAAATACATGCTCGGCTCATACGGGTGGAAAGCTATAGATTTAATAGAATTACGAGAATCATCCCAATATTGATTAATAGTTGGAGACCATTGAGCATTAGGAACCAACTGCTGATACGGACTCGTCATTGAAGGATCAAAATTAGCCATGCTCAAACCAGTTAAAGACATGTACTCTAGATTTGCAGTACCGCCACCATAACCAGAAGAAAGCATCAAACCACTATCCGTATGCTTCTTTAAATTGCTAATAAATGGTATTGGATTCTTGTTCAACTTCAAACCAGGAACACGAGTAGGATCAGAGAACGATTCAGACAAGATAAGAATAAAAGTATTATCGTTCATATTTGTTGTACGAGAACGATTTATACGTTTAGCTTCATCGTTATAACGCTTGTATACAGCCTTCATAGTTTCTTCACTGTAATCAGCCGGCCTATCCATAATTTTAGGATTTACATTACGCAAAAATGCCACAATAGCACCATTGCGTTGAGCGTCATAAACAGAATCCCACATAGCAGGACTGTCACCAAGCATTTTAGAAAAAACATTAGCCGAAGAGTCAACTGTGCCAACGCCGCCAATATACCAGCTTAAATTCCCTATTAAAATCAACGCAATTGCAACACGAATACCAGCAGAATAACGCCAATCTTTAAATCGCACAATCTTTCCATGATTTGTATCAAATATGTGTAAGCAAACAGTTGTAACTAAAAGCAAAATAAAAACGCCTAAAGCAACACCAATGACCATAGGAGCATTATCTGGCAAAAATGAAGCGACATTACCAGTGTTACTTTTTAAAAAGTTTAAGTCCGCAGGAAGAATAGTTTCATAACGAACATTTACTTTCATATATTCAATAACAGCAATAAGCAATGAAACACTTAGAATTATTGCACTTGATATCCAAAATCGGTTACTAATCAAAAGAATTAAACCGTATATCATCGCAACAACGAGCGCACTAAGAACAATAACGAAATTAAGTTCTTTCCAGGTTTTAGTTATTAATCCCCAACGTCCACCAGACATTGCAGAAGTCATCTCAACTCTTCCAGCGCGCTGCACACCCATTTGCACAATAATTACCGACATGCCGTCAATAACAAAGAAAAGAAATGCATACAGCCAATACGGAACTTTCAAGCGCAAAAATGACTTCATACTATCCTCAATAAATCACACACGTACTAATTATTACTAATAATGTGCAAGTTTACTTATTGCTATCGTCATAAATTTTTAACAATGCATTGAAACAAGAAAAAATAGCAATTTTAATACTTAGGACTGATTACAATATATGTTTCGTTATTTATTATTTAAATAGAATAAATAATAAAAAATAAAACAAATATTGAGGAAAATTTCAGATACTAGCATTACATTACTAGGTTGGGCAATTACTGTGCGTACATGTCGCTTAGATTAGTAACTGGTACGCAAATTAGACTAGAAAGTATAGGAGTCAAACATGCTGCAATTGGCAAAAGTGAGTCTTTTGCAAGGATGGCTACCAGTAAGCCTTTTTAGCGTAAATGGTATTTCTTTAGTCTTGTTGCTTTTTATGAAAACAAAACGCGGCAAGAAAATGTTCCACTTACTAATACAACTTGCAATAGGTGTCATAACATTTTTTGTCGGTGGAATAATTGCTTGGCTTATTTCTGACGTGTTTCTTGTATTCGAAGTAAGTCTTGGATGGCTCGTTATTTTTTCTATTGCATGCGGCTTCGGGCTTATAGGTTTTGCAGCAACAGCATTTGTTTTCTTACACAAATGGAGAAAACTAGTTGCAGTAATAGCTATTATCTTGACGTTAGCAAGCACAGCTCTTCATGTAGACATGATTTATGGGGAATACACGACAATAGGTTCAATATTTGGAATGGGTGGTTTTCCAAAACTAGAAGTTAATAAGCAAAAATCCGCATCCTCTAGTATTAAACAATGGAGAGAGTTAGCAGCACAACAAAAACTGCCAAAACTGCCTAAAAAAGGTATTGTTCGTTCAGTTTATATCCCTAACACTGCTTCACATTTCAATGCCAGAATAGCAAACGTATACTTGCCACCTGCTGCACTTGTTAAAAAACCACCAAAACTGCCAGTTATGGTCATGTTTGCAGGACAACCTGGTAGCCCTAATCACTTTTTTGCAGCAAGCGATATTGCAAATACTTTAGACAATTACGCGAAAAATCACTACGGTCTTGCACCTATTGTTGTAGCCCCTGACCAAAATGGTGAATCTTCGCATAATTCTCTGTGTGCGGATACACATGTGTTCGGCAAAGCAGAAACATATTTAATTAATGATGTTCCTAAATGGATACGCAAACATTTGCCAGTAAGCAAAGATCCTAAAATGTGGCTTATGGGCGGCTTCTCACAAGGAGGCACTTGCTCAACGCAACTAGTTCCATCTCACCCTGATATATTTGGAAACATTTTTTCTGCCGGAGGGGAACTAGAACCAACATATAAGAATCGCCAAGAAACAATTAATCATTATTTCAATGGAAACACATCAGAATATGAGCGACATATACCTAGCGTGATAATGCGTAAAAATGCTCCTTTGAAACAAAATTATTACGCTATTGCGGGCTCATGGGATACTAAATCTCAAGCGAATCAGGCAACCATCGCACTAAGCGCACATCGCGCTGGAATGAATGTTATAACCATGCTTTCTCAAGGCAATGGTCATGATTGGCACACAGTAAAAGCTGGATTAAAAATAGCAATTGATCAATTCTGCAAAAAAACAGGTATTTCAAGCACTGCACCAAAACTTAATACCTACCAAAATGTACAAATTCTTATCAACCAGCAAGTGAATCGAGACTAATATGATGCTGTCTTTCTTTCATAAACGTTGTAAGAAAAATGATTCTGATTCTAAACATTCAGCAATTCGGCATACAAAAATATTGATGCACGATTTCATAACCTGGATGCAACATAAAGTTTTTGCATTAACGCTTACATGCATTTTTATTGTTATAAATTGCATACACTGGCTCGTATTAGCACTTATGCATTTTTATACTTATGGCACAAGCGCTACTCTTGCACAATTGTTTATGCGACATCATCATTCAAAAGGTCCAAGCCTATTCTTCGGGCACGGAAACGTCACAGAGCTGCTGATAAAAGTGTGCCATTCGCTTATTTTCGTAAATAATATGCCATCTCTTATGGTTAATTGTTTACTTGTTGCCGTACTTATTGGCGTTGCAGAAACTCGTATAAGTAGACTTAATATTATTTATATTGCAATATTTAGCACACTTGTTGGCATAATTGTAGGATTAACAATCATAGGTAATCTTTCAATCATTATTCGAAACATGCATTGGATTACCAAGATTCCTATTCGACTATCTCCATTCACACTGTTTATTGGCGCTTTTATGGCTTCTGCATCTTACGAATCTATTTTGTGGCGCAGAAGAACTTTAGTAATTGGATACGCTACTACTTCAGCAATGCTTCTTTATAGTGGAAATCCAGGCGATTATTGCACTATTATTGCAGCCCTTACAGGACACATCATCGGCAATATTATGAGCAAAACAAAAGGCGTTAAACGAAGTGTAAACTGGTGGGAAGGTACAGATTACGAAATTCGTAGGCTTTTTGCAGTAGCTCAGAGCATTATTGCATTAGGTCCAGTGTTGGCATTATCTTCACGCTCTCACGCAGGAATTCTTACTACTCTTGGTTTGTTTATGTCACCGCAACTAGGCTCTAAGACATGGCTTACGCGATGCATGACAAATTACAGCACAAATAATTGTTTTCTTCATTCAGGTCTACATCACGCTGCAATTGGCGAATTATGGATTCGCATTCTATTACCAAGCATCACACTGATGATTATTGCGTGGGGAATGTTACGAGGGCGTAGACTAGCTGCATTAACTTCTATATTTATAAACGCACTGACTGTGCTATATGCAGGAATGTATTTCACTGTTTTGCCTTTAATTGCCACAAAACAAAATATTTTGGAACATCAACATAATGCTGTTGCTGTTGCTTTTATGCTTACCGCTCTCCCACCATTATTGCTTACTATTTTGTTGATAATTAATTTAAAGCATTTTTCTGTTCATACGAGCAAACTACAGGCACGTTTGGGACTAATAGCAATTTTTATAGCATTGTATATAACTGGTGCTGGATATGTTGCTTTTGGTCTTATGATACCTGAAGAATTTACTCCATCTGCTGATATTTACCACTTATTGCGAGATTTACCAGGGCGCTGGATGCCTATGGGATTTGGAAACAGATCTAACGCAATGCTTCGCACTGAAACACCCCTATCTTCTTTACTAGCACAAAGCGTGGGCGTGATATTCTGGACAATATTGTTTATTGTCTGCTTTACGTGGTTCCGCAGCAGCATCTCTACAAGCGAAAACGATAGAAAAAAAGCAAGCTCATTAGTAGAACTTGGTGGAAACACAATGAGCTTTATGACGACTTGGGCGAATAACCATTATTGGTTCTCTCAAAGCGGGCAATCTGCAATTGCCTATAGACTAAATTACGGTATTGCGCTCACTCTTACAGAACCTTTTGGAGATGAAAAAGAGTATTCACAAGATATTCGAGGATTTATTAAATTCTGCGAACAAAATTCGTGGTCTCCAGCATTCTATGCTGTGCACGATAAAACGCGTCAAGAACTAGAAAAACTTGGATTTACTTCTATTAAAGTCGGAACAGACATGCTAGTAGACCCTAATACTTGGCAGACGCGAGGGAAAAAATGGCAAGATATTCGTACAGCTATAAACAAAGCAAAACGAGATGGAATTGCCGACGTACTTACAACTTATAACGAAGCCTCTTGGGACGTACGGCAACAAATTGTAGAAATTTCAGAAGAATGGGCAGAGTTAAAAGCTCTTCCAGAAATGAAATTTACTCTCGGAGGACTTGACGAACTTCAAGATAGCCGCGTCAAAATTTTATACGCTATTAATGAAGACGGCAGGGTACTTGGAGTAACAAGCTGGATGCCAACGTATAGAAATAATCGAATTATTGGTTGGACACTTGATTTTATGCGTCACCGCACAGATAGTCCTAATGGGATTATGGAATTATTAATTGCTAGAATGGCAGAACGTTTAAGAGATGAAGGATTAGAAAACCCAGACTGTTCTGTAGAATTTATGAGCCTTTCTGCAGCACCTCTAGCTGGCATAAACGAAGACATATTGAACGAAAATGGTCAAAAATCTTCTAACGTTATTAATCATGCGCTAGAAATGATGTCTGACATTTTGGAACCAGCTTATGGGTTCAAATCGCTATATTTCTTCAAGAAAAAATTCCAGCCATCCGCAAGTTCCGTATATGTTTGCTATATGGATTCTGCAAAATTAGCTCAGATTTCACTAGCTGTAACTCACGCCTATTTACCGGAAGCTAATCCTAAACAAATACTAGAAATGGTAAAATCGTTGCGACCAAAAAGCAATGAAGCGAACAAATAATTTGTTAAGTTTTAGATAAACTTCGGCGAGTTCTCCCTAGTGTTGCGTAAAGTAACAAGTGCACGTCAGGGAGGTTCATCGTGTCAGAAGTAAAGCCAACCGTCGCTGTCGTAATGGGATCCTCAAGTGATTGGGAAACCATGCGTCATGCTTGTGAAATTCTAGATAAATTCCAAGTTCCGTATATGAAACGAGTTATTTCCGCACATCGTACACCGGAATTAATGGCAGATTTTGCGCATAATGCTCGCTCAAACGGTTTCCACATTATTATTGCTGGAGCCGGTGGAGCCGCCCACTTGCCTGGCATGATTGCGGCACAAACCACGATTCCTGTTATTGGAGTGCCAGTACGCTCGCATGCGCTATCAGGCTGGGATTCATTGCTTTCAATAGTACAAATGCCAGGAGGTATTCCTGTTGCAACTACTGCAGTTGGAAACTCTGGTGCGACAAATGCTGGATTGCTTGCTGTAAGTATTCTAAGTACAACTGATAATCGTCTTGCTAAAGAACTAGCAGAATATCGCAATGAACTAAAAGAAAAAGTCGAGGAATCAAATGCCAACCTTATCTGAAGTAACTAATGGTGCTGTTGAACGTTTAATGCCAGGATCCACTATTGGAATTATTGGCGGCGGCCAGTTAGGGCGCATGATGGCTATTGCAGCTCGCCATATGGGTTTTCGTATTGGTGTTCTTGACCCTACGCTTGACTGCCCTGTGTTCCAAGTAGCAGATTTGCAGGTTGAAGCTAATTACGACGATCCTGAAGGCTTACGTGAGCTTGCTGAACGTTGCGATGTATTAACTTACGAATTTGAAAATGTTAACGCAGACGCACTTGATAAAGTTCGTCATTTAACCGCAATCCCACAAGGAACTGACCTGTTACGCGTAACTCAAGATCGCGTCAGTGAAAAAACGTTCATTAATAGTCATAAAATCGAAACAGCTCCGTGGCGTGAAGTAAATAATTTGGACGACTTAGATGCTGCTATTGACGAAATAGGCTTGCCAGCAATTCTTAAAACTCGTCGCGGCGGCTACGACGGTCATGGTCAAGATGTTTTGCGCACAGAAGAAGACGTTGCTAACATTCACCATCGCTCGGATCGCGGAGGAAAATTCCCTCCTTCAATTCTCGAGGGTTTCGTCGATTTTGCTTTTGAAGCATCAATCTTGGTTTCTGGAAATGGTAAGGATTTCGTAACTTATCCTCTAGTAAAAAACGTGCATCACAATAGTATTTTGCACATGACTTTAGCTCCTGCAGTAGTTGATCCTGAAGTTGAAAAAACAGCTCACGAATTAGCTTTGCGCTTAGCTAAAGGATTCGAACTAGCAGGAACATTAGGAATCGAGCTTTTCATCACTAAAGATAATCGCGTAGTAGTAAACGAACTTGCTCCTCGCCCTCACAATTCCGGGCATTATACGATTGAAGCTTGCGATATGGATCAATTTGAAGCACATATTCGCGGTATTGTTGGTTGGCCTTTAAAGAAGCCTAAGCTACTTTCCCCTGCTGTTATGGTAAATGTTCTTGGGCAACATGTGGCTCCTACACGTTCGCTGATTTTGGAACATCCAGAATGGCATATACATGATTATGGAAAAGCTGAAGTTCGTAAGAATCGCAAAATGGGTCATATTACTGTGCTATGCGATAATCCTGTTGACGCTGCTGCAGCATTAGATGCAACAGGCTGCTGGGACGACGAGCTAGACTAAAAACGACGAAAGGATGCGAAATGTCTAGTGAGCCTATGCGTAGACATACAAAACAAAAAGAAATAGTACTCTCCTACTTACGCGAGTCTCGTAATTTTGTTTCTGCACAAGATTTGCACCGAATACTCGCCAAAGACGGGGAGATTATTGGCTTAGCAACAGTGTATCGTCAACTTAATTCTTTAACTCAAAGCGGCGAAGTAGATACCGTGCGCTTTAATGGACAGCAATTATTCCGTATTTGCGATGAAAATACTCATCACCATCATTTAGTGTGCGAACGTTGCGGAAAAACCGTCGACATTGAGCCGCCTGACGACGAAGGATGGATTCATAAAGTAGCTGAATCTCACGGGTACACTGTGGTGGATCATACGCTAGAAGTATTTGGCTTATGCGAAAGCTGCCGCGAAGAAGATAAGTAACCTGTACGCGTCTTTAAGACACGTACAGGTTGGTTTCTGCGCTAGTAACGCTCAATGACGTTTTTTCGTTACTGACGCAGTCAGCGTACTGCACAAGTAACACTCAATACCGTTCTTTCGTTACTCCTGCAGATTACGTTCTGCGCGAATAACGTATTTTTACGTTCTTGTCGTTACTGGCGCAGATGAGTACTCTCACATCACCCTTTATTCCACATATTCATTTTTTAATTTTATTAATAAACAAATAATCCTCAATTTTATTGAAACTATGCTTTTGTAGCTTATTATATTCTGTTGCATTCAACTTAAATTTTGTATATGACTTTTACTTGCTATTTTTTAAAAATAAACCCTCTCGTTTTCCTATGTGCAAAAGCGTTTTCTTCAAACTTTTTGGAGTAATCTTTTTGATGGAATTAAATAGCAATTCTTTTTCTTCATCACTAATTGTCAAATCCGTACAATCATTTATAAGAGACTTCTTTTTAAAAATAGCTTTCACGATGTTCAAAGTATTATCATTTTTCTTAGCTTCTTCTAAAGATTTATTGACATCTTCATCCCTATAAATGATAGACAATGCACTCAAATCACTTCCTATAGTTCCAACGATTTTAACCATGTGCTCATACTCATCTTTATTGTATGGATATAATCTGCAGAGATACTTACAAGCTCCAATTATTGTTGCGTGATTACCTATAGCCTTAGCTCTTGCCAATAAACTTCTAAGTTTTCTTTTTGCACGTTTCTTTAAAAATGGAATTTTACAGTCTATTGCCAAAGACCTAAGTTCACATTCTTGTGCAATGACTTCGTTACTCTTATACAATTCTTCATCACGAATAAACATGCTATTCACAAGTGCAAAACGAATCCTAACTAAAAGCAATAAACCGTATTTTCTTCTTAATAACGGAACTTTTAAAGAAAGGCTCGATGGAACACGCATTTGCAACGAAGACACATATTCGATTTTTGAATCTGCTAAATATTGGCGCCTGTCTATAGATGACAATCCGTATTTCTTTGCTGTTTTCTTTAGTTCTTTCGCAAGTTGACGATATTTATCAAAATCCGCACTTTCTCTTGCAAGGGAAATCCTCGCTTTTAGCAATATAATTCTTTCTTTACTAGTTAATGAATTACAATCATCATCATCGTATTTTTCAGACAACTTTTCAATCATACATTTCAAATCTTTATTTTGCCCAGTTCTTTGCAAAAGCAACATCCAGAATATTTCTTTATTAAAAGATATATTTTTCGCATCAATGTTTGACTCAATTTCTTTTAAAAATTTTTCTTTTTCTTCTGTAGAAACTGAGCTGTCCTTAGTTAGTTCACGAATATGATCAACAATATCACTGCCGCCATCAAAAGTTGATAACACATTCATCAACTCATCTTTCATATTGGATGGATATCCTGTTATCTTGACTACATTATGCAATGATGAAGCATTTTCTTCTGTTAGCTTATCAATTTCAGATTCTTTAGGATTTCCAACCGTCCAGAAAAATTTTCTGTCCTCATAATGACTATTTCGCAAAATCGGAAAATAATCCACATCTCTTCCGCTATATCCCCAAATACACACGTCATGCGTCTTAATATTACTTTTTACATAATCTGCAAAATCGCTTTTTTTGGAAATACCTGGCATTGTTGTTGCAATATCATCTTTTGTTACTATATTCCCTGAATTTTCTCTTAAATTTCCATGCAATTTACAGATTACTACTTGTGATTCAAGTGATTCATCAGTTGGACAATCAACATAAACAAGATGGGGCAGTCTAAGCTTTTCGCAAGATGATTCGAACATTTTATCATAATTCATGGTAAAAATTGGAACCTTTGCAAAATATGAATAAGCTACTATGAAATAATGTATTATATTTGGTTGCGGTTCATAGTCCTTCGTGAAATGATCTTTTTTAAGACAATTCCACATTTCTAAAACACGGTCATCCCCTGTACATTCCAGTAGTACTGAATAAAATAGCTCTGGTTGAACTATTTTACAAATATAATCTTTACGAGACATTTCTTTTTGTGGGACACACCAACCACATTTATCAAATTCCATCAAGAATTTATCACAAGTATGTTGTAAGACATCATCAACTTTTGCAACCCCAGATTCAATGCTGATTCCTGATCCAGTAAAAAATAAACCTCTTTCTTTCATCAAACAATCAAGCAATTCTTCTTTATCTTTTTTATTACTATCTTCAAATACGATATCATTCACCATCACAATCTCCTTTGAGAAAATTTTGACAATAATCTAAATATTTTAATTTTTATGAAGAATACAAAATCTATAAAAACTTCAATGTTACATATCTAAAACGTGAATTATACTCACTACTTTATTTTTCGCAAAAGTTTATATATTTATATATGTATTACAACAATGTTTGGGCTGTGCCTTATAACACAGAATATCCAGAAGCTCAGCTTTACACACTTTTGGAGTTATAGCCCAAGCTCGGTTATAAACCAAAGGTGTGTAAAAAATCTTGTCTTAGACCTTGTAATGCAAGCGTTTTGCTGTAATCGAATCTGTTTTCTGCACATTCGCCGCTAGGAAAAATGTTTTCCAAATCTGCGAAAAGCGACAGAAACTTTACAGCGTTGTAAAGAAAAATGTCGGAAAATCCCCGGCAAATGTTCCACAAAATGTCCGATAAGGCAGACTAAGCTTGCGTTGAAAGCACACAGTGCTTTCAACCATAAGCAAGCTAGGCACTCTGAAAAATCTTGAAATGCACTATGCTATTTCAAGATTTCATCGTGCCCCCGACGCGACTCGAACGCGCAACCAACGGATTAGAAGGCCGTTGCTCTATCCTTTGAGCTACAGAGGCAAACAAATGGTTATTATACCAAAAAACTGTTATCAACGCGCCATAAAATTATAAATATCAAACGTTTATATAAAAATTGTTATTCAATAATCCACGCAAGTGACATCAACACTGCAAGAAAGAACACATTGACAATAGTATACGTGAGCAAATAACGCCCACGGTAATGCGAATACTGGTGCGTAATTCCCTTATAAGAAATAAGCGAAGCCATAGAAGCAATCAAAGTACCCATTCCACCAAGATTCGTGCCAATAATAAGAAGCTTCCACTGATCACAGAATCCAGAAAGCAGAATTGTCGTTGGTACATTACTAATAAATTGGCTTGAAGCAATAGAAACTTCCATCGGATGCGCACCAACCCACATTTGCGCAAGATCGCTAAATCCAGAAACTCGGCGCATATTGCCAATAAAAACAAAGAACATAATAAACGTGAGTGGCAAAGCCCAATCTAAAACACGGAATACGTGGCGGTCGCAAACAAGAAAAGCTGCAACCATAATAAGCACCATAATCCAGTCAGGAATCCATCCACTAACACCACACAAGCAAACGACAAACAGCAAACTATAAACAGCAACACGCCAGCGAGTAAAATTCATGCCGTAACCCATAACACGAATTTCATCAGGCTGCGGATGACCATGCGAAGGAGCCAACACGCTTTGTTCAATATCGTCACCATGCAAACCTGCAAACTGGTCAACTGTGCGCGACTTAAAGAATACGAATGCAAATACGATCATCAACAGTGCTGCTGTAATCGTATAAGGAGCCATAATCTTCAAAAAATCTTGCGTAGACATATGAGTCAACGCCTTTAAATACAGATTGTGAGCATTGCCAATAGGAGTGAGCATACTTCCAACATTGGCACCAATGGTCATAAGCGTAATTACAAGAATTGACTGCTTTTCAGCATTCGCCATTACGAGCACAGATAGTGCAAAAGGCACAAAAGTAACCAAAGCAACGTCGTTCGTAATCCACATTGCTGAAAAGAATGTTAACGACATAAGCACGAGCACCAAGCCGCGCTCAGTGCGCACATGCCTTAGCAAACGCGCACCAATAGATCGAAACACACCAATGCGCTGGAATCCGCACACAACCATCATAAGACACACTAATTGCGAAATAGTGTTGACATGAATATAACTCAAATATTGCGGATCTGGAGGTACAAAAAAACAAGAAATAACCGCTAAAATTGCGGCAACAATAAGAATGGTTTCACACTTGACCAGATTCAACAGCCAGCGCTTCATCATTCCTCCGTAACGCAATAGACACAATGGTTCTATTGTACTAGAAACCCAGTCCTACAATCAGGTTAAATTCCCGACAAAATCGTTGCAATAACAATAAATTAGCAACTATTAATAGCGTGATTTAGCCTAAAGTAGCTAACACAAAATTCCGCCCTTTTTTATGACACGCGCATCGCAAAAATTGCGTTTAAAGACAAGATTGCGTATATCATATTAAAACAAAGAATTTGTTGTCTACACAAGAAGCGAATTATGGCAGAAATAAACAAAACAGAAGATCAGAAGCTTGAACAAAAACTTGCTCGTCAAAAGCATCTTCGTGAAAACCACAAGCGCAATACTGCAGATTTAGTTGTTGAATGCTTGGTAAACGAAGGCGTTGAAGCAGTATTCGGTATTCCAGGTGAGGAAAATATTCCGCTTCTTGAAGCAATTGAGCGCGATGGACGCATTCGTTTTGTGCTTACTCGCCACGAGCAGGGTGCCGGTTTTATGGCAGCAACATACGCTCATATTACTGGAAAACCGGGCGTATGCTTGGCAACTCTAGGTCCTGGCGCATTGAATTTAACGCTTCCTGTAGCTCAAGCAAACGCAAGCACTACACCGCTTGTAGCGATTTGCGCACAAGGTAATGTTTCTAGGCTTTATAAGGAATCTCACCAAATTATTGATTTGGTTGCGCTCTTCCAACCGATTACGCAATGGTCTTCTATGATGCTTGCTCCAGAATCTGCGCCGGAAATGGTCAGAAAAGCTTTCTCTATTGCCGGTCACAACCGTCCGGGAGCCACGTGCCTTGTTATTCCGGAAGATATTAGCGAAATGCCAGCACCTGACGACGCAAAACCTCTTCCACTTCCTCATCCTCTGCATATTATGCCAGCGCCCGACACTATTGAAGAAGCTGCTCAAATTATTAGTAAAGCAAAGCAGCCTATTATTTTAGCTGGAAATGGTGTTGCGCGATCTCACGCAGAAAATCAGCTTCTTGCGTTTGCCGAGCAGCTTAACGTGCCGGTCGCAACTACTTTTGAAGGAAAAGGCGTTTTCCCAGATAATCATCCGAATGCGCTTGGAGTCGTTGGATTTATGCATCGCGACTACGAAAACTTCGCTTTTGACACGGCTGATTTGATTATTGCCGTAGGTTTTTCAATTCAACAATTTGATCCTAAGAAAATCAACCCGAATATTGATAAAACTATTATTCACATCAATACTTTTGTGGAAGATACCGACGCGCACTACCCTACTGCGCTGAACATTATGGCGAATATTGGCCAAACGCTTAAAACTCTTACTTCGGTATTAAAGGATCGCAAAATTACTTTCGACGTAAGTCACCCTCGTATTCGACAACTTCTTACGGAAGAATTACATTCTTGCGAAAACGACGAAAGTATGCCAATGAAACCTCAGCGCGTAGTTTACGATATTCGCCGCGCTGTTCCTGAAGGAACGAAGGTGCTTGTAGATACGGGCGCTTTGAAAATGTGGATGGCTCGCTTGTACCCAACTATGCACCCGAATACTTGCATAATCGACAACAGCCTTTCTACTATGGCTTGGACACTTCCGGGCGCTGTTGGAGCTTCGTTTATTCGAGATAATTCCGGCAAAATGAACGCGAAACCGGTTTTGGCTGTGATGGGCGACGGAAGCTTTATGATGAACGTGCAGGAAATTGAAACTGCAGTGCGCGTTGGCAGCCGAATGGTAGTTCTTGTTTGGGAAGATAACGCTTATGGCTTAATTAAGTGGAAGATGGAGCTTCATGCAGGCGAGCACGAATACGTTGATTTCCATAATCCGGATGTGCCAAAACTGGCTGAAAGCTTTGGCGCGCGCGGTCATGCTGTTAAAAAGCCGGAGGATTTGTACAACATGTTGCGTGAAGCGCTGGATCAGGAAAACGGTGTCGATGTGATTTCTTGCCCAGTCGATTACAGCGAGAATATGAAGCTTATTGAAAAGCTCGGCGATATTGACTTTAGTAACTGAGTTTCAATAAATTTTTGCAGACAAAAGGCTACGTAATCACACTAGATTACGTGGTCTTTTGTTTGTTAGTACAGTTTTGTACAAAAGATTGCATGAAAGGCTACATGATTTGCGATTGTAAGTTTTTGCGAGCAGCTTCCATTGAAGTAATTTTTCCTAGAAGCTCAAGCTTTTCCTGACCATCCTTGAGTTTCGCCATACGCACTCTAGCAGCACCGATTCTACGCATATAACCGATATCAAGAAGGCGAATAAGCAGCTCGTTTGCATACTTACTTTCTGCACTCGTAGCTTTCCGCAAAAAATCTGAAGGAGATCCGTTCGAAACTTGCTGATTCTGTCGATTGCCGGTATCTTCCAATGTATCCGCAGGAGAAGGAAGCGGCAACGGCATTACAGAAAGTTCTGTAATAACGGATTCAAGCAAAGGACCTGCAGCTTTTGTCATCATGTGCAGCCACAATCCTTGCGAAACATTGCCAACTGGCAATCCACCTGCAGCTACAAATGCCTGAAACAGCGTACGAAATACTGGTGTAATAAAATTATTCAAAGTCAATTGCGCAAATAATTTTTCATCAAAAGCAAGCGGAACTTGCAAAAGTAACGCCATAAATTGTTGTTCGCACATAAATACAGCATCATCCACACGATAATAATGCTGATTTTTAGCAGAACTTTTAATAATTCCCATGCGAGAAGCTTTAAAACCTGCATTACGATCGTCATGAATTTGCTGACCAAAAGGCGGAATAACGTTATGCTTTTGCGCATAAGCATCGTCGTCACGCACTTTCAAACGTCTACGCGCAGACTCAACTTCATTGCGCATAACAGCTAAATCAACGCCAATTGAGCGCACGGCTTTGCGCATATACAAGTCAAGCAGCGAACGGTCTCGAATTTGCGCAATAAGAGGAGCGACAGCCTTTATAGCGCCCATTTGACCAGTAGTGTACGAAGTCTCAAAACGATTAATTACTGTGTCAATAACGAAATCGTATAGCGGACTTGCATGTGCAACAAGCGAACGCACAGCGTCGTCACCGCGCTGAATACGCAAATCGCAAGGATCGAGATTATTGTCTGCTACAGCAACAAAAGTTTGCGTCAAAAACGCAGAATCCAAACCAAAAGCGTGTAGCGCAGCCTTTTGACCTGCAGCATCACCGTCGAAAGTAAAAACGATGCGCGAACTTACAGACTGTCCATCTACCTTCAGCGGACCAACAAGCTGAATTGCACCCAAAGAATCGTCTGCAATAAGGCGGCGCACAATTTTTGCATGCTCAACGCCAAACGCAGTTCCGCAAGTTGCAACTGCAGTATCAATACCAGCTAAATGGCATGCCATAACGTCCGTGTAGCCTTCGACAATTACAACTTGACGCTTTTTTACAATATTTGCTTTAGCTAAGTCAATTCCGTACAAAACTTGCGTTTTTCGATACAGTGCAGTATCGGGAGTGTTAATATATTTTGCGCTAATGGAGTCGTCGTCATAAAGCTTTCTTGCACCAAAGCCAAGAGTTCGACCAGTCGAGTCGCGAATAGGCCAAGTTAAGCGACCGCGGAAATAGTCATATATTCCGCGCTGACCGAGTCTAGCGAGACCAGCATCAAGAAGTTCTTGACGCGTAAAACCTTTATTTGCCAAATATCTAACTAAATTATCCCAGCCTTTAGGCGCGTAACCACAAGAAAAACGCGCACTTTGTTGCGGAGTAAAGTTTCGCCCTGCAAGTAATTCGCGCGCAGGAGCTGCCTCTTTAGTGCCGAGATTTGAAACGAAAAACTTTTGCGCTTCTTCATTTGCTTCTAAAAGCCTGGCTCGTTTAGAACCGCGCGCTTGAGAATCATTATTTTGCTCCTGCTTATAATGCATCTCAATGTGATAACGATCTGCTAAAAACTCGACCGCTTCACGAAAATCAATATTCTCTTTTTGCTCAACGTACTTAAATACATCGCCGCCAGCGCCGCAACCGAAACAGTGCCATACTCCCAAGCTTGGTCGCACACTAAAACTTGGCGTTTTTTCATCGTGGAATGGGCAAAGACCTACAAAAGTGCCAGTTCCGGAAGGCTTAAGCGTCACTGTTGCAGACACAATGTCATACAAATCTGCCGCAGCGCGCACGCGCTCAATGTCTTCTTTCACAATCATTCCAACCATGCTATCTAGCTTATCGCAAATCTGCGGCGAGTGGTAAATTTCTTCGCCAGTGCTGGAAACTCCTAGTGGATTCGTTAGCACAAAGCCGCGTGAAGAGTTGTAGCAGAACCGTCTGTAAGACTTGCTACTTGGTCGATTGCAACACGAAGACGCTCATCATCGTTAGTGCACTCGTTCCAATCTCCCACGAATACTTCCTCCATTGCATCGTGCGAGCGCGGCGACTTGCTCATAAATACTTCTACTAAATCTGTCAAAATTTTCTGTTCGCGCTTATAAACTTCACGCTCTCGAGGGGCGATTATAAAGTGCACAGCTAAGCTTTTCAGCATCACAATTTCGTAGGAAGTATTTTCCGGAATCACAAGGTTTGCTCGGTAGCGAACAAGCGGACCGTTGCCATAACGCTCACGCGTAGCGTGCTCAACAGAGCTTGCAAAACGACCAATAAGAGCACTAGTAATATTTTTCAACTGCGCTAGCGCTCGACGAGAACCGTCGAAAGAATTAGGAAACATGTGAAGCGAGCGCAAACGTTTCAAAGCATCCAAAAGTTTATCTACATCCCAACGCTCACCATACCATGCGTGGGTTTCTTCAATAACTTCATCTACAACTTTTGAATCTGCAACTAAAGCCGGATTAAAAGCGCCGGTTACAATCGCATCCTCAATATCATGCACACTGTAAGCAATGTCGTCTGAAAGATCCATTATTTGACATTCCATTGGTTTTGCTTCGCATGGAGCACCAATTTTCAACCATTCAAACACATCTCGATCATCCGGATACACGCAGAATTTCAAATCACGCTCGCCTTTATCGTGTGCTTTTGCTTCTTCTAATCCCCACGGATACTTCACTGCAGCATCTAATGCTGCGCGCGTAAGATTTACTCCTGCACTACTGCCGTTTTCACGAAAAACTTTCGGTTCCAAGCGCGTAAGTAAGCGAAGAGTTTGTGCGTTTCCTTCAAATCCACCAATATTTTTCGCTAATTCTGCGAGCGCGCGTTCCCCGTTATGGCCAAATGGTGGGTGCCCTAAGTCGTGCGATAAGCAAGCGCAATCAACAACATCTGGATCGCATCCAAGCATTGCTGCAATTTGTCTACCAATTTGCGCAACTTCCAAAGTATGTGTCAAGCGAGTGCGAGCAAAATCATCCGAGCCTGCAACTAAAACCTGGCTTTTTGCACCCAATCGACGAAGAGCAGACGAGTGTATGATTCGCGCGCGATCTCGTTCAAAAGGCGTTCTCACACGAGTGTGATGAGGCTCACTCGCCCAGCGCTCGGTATCATGCAAATCGTATTCGCCAACGATCTCATTATCCGATGCAATTACTTCGTTGCACATACAGCACCTCTTTTATTTGCAATTAAGGCTATTATTAACCTTCTAAAACAAGCAGTAACAAGCTATATAAGACTTTTTGCGTCCAGTTTTGCAATATCGCTAGAAGATAGCACTTCGTAAGCGTTGCGGTAAAGCCGCGGCACGCGAGCGCCAATTCCAGTCATAATTTCGTAGCTGATTGTTCCTGCAGCTTCTGCCCAATCGTCTGCAGTAGGCTCAGCAAATTTCACGCCTCTTCCAGGTCCAAAAAGCGTTACAGTATCGCCTTCTCGAACGCCTAACTCTGAAGCATCTCCTTTTAAATCAACTATGAACTGATCCATACAAACTCGCCCAGAAACGTTCAAAATTCGCGCACCTTTATTGGTTTCTACTCTAACTGGTCCGCCCGGCTTATCAATATGACGAGCACCTTGCATATCAAATCCAGAGGCAGAACGCAAAATTCCGTCAGCGTAACCAAGCGGCACAATAGCAGTACTCGTATTATTTGGAGTTAAATACGTACGCCCGTAGGAAATTCCATGCCCTTCTTCTACAGCTTTTACAGTGCCAAGTTGCGCTTGAAGCGTCATAGCTGGTTGCAATCCATAAGTTTGCGAATCCCCCATTGCAGGATCCGGCTCGTATCCGTACAAACCAATTCCTGGACGAACAAGTTCAAAACGAATTTCAGGACGGTTAAGCGTTGCAGCAGTATTCGCTAAATGGCGGATTTTAGGTGCTAAACCAGCTTCACTCATGCGATTTGTAAACCCGTGGAATTGTTGGATTTGCCGGTCGGTTGCATCTACAAATTCTGGAACGTCCGGCGAATCTGCCACAGCTAAGTGACTCCATTGACCAATAACCTCAATTACACCTTCGCTCGCATACTGCTTTAACTTTACTAAAGCGGCACTAAAACCTTCTGGCGTAAAACCGTTTCGCCCAAAACCAGTATCGACTTTTACGTGCACGCGAGCAGACTTTGCTAAATTACGTGCAGCAAAAGCTACAGCATCAAGAGAGTCAATAGAGCCTACAGAAATATCGATATCTGCTGTAATCAAATCTGCAAATCTCGTAGTTGGAGCACTAGTAAGCCAAGTGAGAATATGACAACGGCTAGAATCAATACCAGCTGCACGCAAACGTAACGCCTCGTACGGTTGAGCTGTGCCAAGCCAAGTAGCACCTCCAGCTAAAGCCGCGAGCGCACTAGGAATAAGCCCGTGACCGTATCCATCTGCTTTTACGACTCCCATAACTTCCGGCGCATTCTGACCAGGCTGCAAATCTTGCAAAACGCGCGCAACCAAAGTGCGCATATTGTCTCGAAGCGCCTTCAAATCAACAATTACCTGCCCGGGGTATACGCTTAACGCGCGAGCATAGTTTGCTTCTAACATTGCCGCATTACTTGCACTATTACTTACCGCATTACTTAAATCTGTACTCATAACTCACCTAACCGATTTAGTATGCTTTTAATGCTACATGCTCTTTTGCATACTCTCTATAAGCTTTTAAGAACACATGCGCATTCATATGACATGATTAAGCGTTTGCAACCATTGGTATGCAATACGTACTGCACTGTGTGCGCGATCTGGAATAACAACCAACCCACAACGACTAAACCCTGCACGCGTAATTACTTTTTGCATAATTACGTTATCTGGATGCGTGTCAATGCGTACATTATTATAGTTTTGCTGCACCCAATGCAAGCACGCTGTTGCCATTTTTGGTTTTATTCCCGAAGATGCTAAGCGGTGAATTGTTACATAGGGGGAAATATCATCAAGCCACGCACCGTCAATACTGGCATACACTTCATCAACACCTTCGCATAATGCGAATTGCGCTAGAATACGCTCGTTATGCGATTCTGGGTCCTCGTCAACAATCAAATAGAAACGTTTTAAACGAATATCCTCAATAACACTTGAAACAAGTGGAAAACTATTCCCCCACTGATGAGGATTGCCTGTAACACGCATAAATTTGCGAGCATTTTCATAAATATGCTCAATATTTCGCAAGTCACCAAGAGTTGCTTTTCTCAATGTTATATCTTCCATGTCAACCTCTAAAAAGAAAGCAAATAAAACTACGCAAAATTAGCTAATTATTACTTACACAAGTTTGCGCTCAAAAGGATCCGAACTAATTCCCTTCGCTAGAATATCTTTACACCATTGACTAGCACCAAATAAACTGTGGTCTCTATAGTTGCCGCAAGATTCAATAGTTGTTGCAGGAACATCATCCCAGGTGGCATTAAACGCAATAAACTCAAGAGATTCCTTTAAAGCGCGCGCCACATCTTCTGTGCTATGTTCACCCCAAGTTAGCAGATGAAAACCAGTTCTGCAACCAAAAGGTGAGCAATCAATATAGCCATCAATACGCTCGCGAAGTAACACTGCAATCATATGCTCAATTGTGTGCAAAGCTGCAGTAGGAATCGCTTCCTCATTAGGCTGCGTTAAACGAATATCATAGTTGGAAATAACATCCCCATTAGGACCTTTTTGCGTATTGATATAGCGCACATAAGGTGCTTTTACTTTAGTATGATCTAGTTCAAAACTTTCTGGTCTAGGTCTAGACGCATCCTGCTTATTCATAAGTATTCCCTTCGCTTAACTACACAATAAACAACGTACTCTTTACGTACTAAGTACTTCTATAGTAGACGGTAGTTGCCTAATTAGTTGAAAGATTTATTAGTTGAAAGATTTATTTACATGATTGCTGCGTTTACAAGAGCACGAGTATAGTCATTTTGTGGATTATTGAGCACATCATTTACACTGCCACATTCCACAACTTTTCCTTCATTAAGAACAATAACTCGCGTTGCTAAATGCCGAATCATACCCAAATCATGACTTACAAATATGCATGACATGCTTTTACGCTCGGAGCGAATGGACGCAAAAGCGTCTAAAATGCGAGTTCTTTCAGCAACGTCAATTGCACTCATAGGCTCATCAGCAAGCAAAACTCGAGGATTATTGATTAATGCGCGAGCAATACAAACACATTGCGCTTGACCACCAGAAAGCTCGTGAGGGTGACGTTCCAAAAAATCTTCAGGCTTTAAGCCTACTAATTTCAACATTTCGCAAACACGCTGCTCAATAGTTGCATCGTCTAATTTAAGCGATTTTCGCCATATTCTAAGAGGCTCAGCAACACTTTTTTGAACTGTCCAGTGTGGATCCAATGCAGCAAACGGATGCTGAAATACAAGCGACGATTCGCGTCTCATAAGCGTACAAGCATTTTTATTTACTTCTAATAAATTTGCATTATTTACGATTTCACCGCAATAAGTAACGTTACCTTCGCAAAGAGTTTCAAGCCCCAACATAGCGCGTATAAGAGTTGTTTTGCCGGAACCAGATCCGCCAATAATCGCCAAAGATTCGCCAATATTAAGATTTAAATCTACACCGCTTAACACTTCAGCACGAGTTTTTGCTCGACCTAAAGTAACGTGAATATTTTTTGCATTTATAAGCGAATTTTCTTCACTGTTGCCAATATGGGAATTAAATTTCTTAAAATCAGCGTTTTCAGAATCAACGTTTGCAGAACCAGTATTTGCAGAACCCACTTTTGCAGAATCTAAATTTTTAGAACCCAAATTTTGCGCTCTAAAAGTCAACTTTTTAGCAGCACTCACTAATTGTTTAGTAGAAGAAATACGCGGATTATCAAGCAAATTCTTAACATTTTCACTATCGACCACACGCCCAGAATCGAGCACATAGCAACGATTAGCAGCATGCGAAAGCACAGAAAAATCGTGCGTTACAAAAAGCATTGAAGCGCCCATATCATCTACAAGTGAAGCAAGCATTCGCACAACTTCACTTTGTGTAACCGAGTCAAGCGCAGTAGTAGGCTCATCAGCCAAAATCAAACGCGGAGAGGTAATCAAAGCTGTAGCAATACCAACTCGCTGCTGTTGACCTCCAGAAAGCTCAAACGTTCGTTGAGATGCGAGATTTTTCGACAACCCTACTTTTTCAAGCATCATGCATACTCGATTGTGAATATCGTCATCATCTAGATTGTAATGTATTCGCAAAGGCAAAGAAATTTGTTTTTCAACGCTTAACATTGGATTAAGTGCTCTATTAGCTTGCTGAAATACTACACCAACGTATTTTCCACGAATAGAAGCTAAATTTTCATCTTTTGCTTTCACTGTTTGAAGATTGCCAAGCATACAAGAGCCTGAAATTTCAGCATTTGACGGCAATAATCCAGTTATAGCTCGAATTAGCATAGATTTGCCAGAGCCAGAAGAACCAACTAAGCCAACACGCTCACCGTCAGAAATCTCA
This sequence comes from Gardnerella sp. DNF01189, assembly GCF_049244195.1. Lineage (NCBI taxonomy): Bacteria > Bacillati > Actinomycetota > Actinomycetes > Bifidobacteriales > Bifidobacteriaceae > Gardnerella > Gardnerella sp. DNF01189. The sequence goes on from NZ_CP058385.1 coordinate 689,872, forward strand.
ATTGATACGTTGTCAAGAATTAGTTTTCCGCCAAGTTTTAGCGTGAGATTTTGAATATTTAAGCTCATTTTTCCCCTACTTTATTCGTACTTTTTGATGAAGGATCTAAAACTTTGCGCAATACGTCACCAAAAAGATTAAGAGCAACAACAACTACAGTCACAATCAAACCTGGCCAGACAACCGATAAAGGATTTACGTGAATTAACGAAACAGAAGTAGCCAACACGCGCCCCCAGCTAGGAACTCCAGCAGGAACTCCAATACCCAAGTATGTTAAGCCACTTTCAGCCAAAATAACAGTTCCTGCAGAAAGAGAAAGCTCAACAAATGCAACAGGAATAATATTTGGTAAAACATGATGAATAAGAACATATTTACGCGATGAACCTTGCAAAACAGCTGAAGTCACATAATCAGATTGCAACGCAAGCTGCGCACTCGGCCGTACAATACGTGCTAAATTCAAGCCATAGCCAGTTCCACAAGCAATAACAATCACAACAACACTAGCTCCAAACGGAACTGCAAGCATAAGCGCAATTAAAACAGTTGGAATAGAAATCAATGCGTCAACAGACATAATACTTATTGTGCGAACAATTTGTGAACTAGAAATCATAAAGCTCAAAACAATAAACCCAACACAAGCAGCAACTAGAACAGTAGAAAAAACGAGAATCAGCTCAATTCTTGAACCTGCCATAAGCCAACTAAGCATATCCGAACCAGTGCCGTCCGTACCAAGCCAATGCGAAAAAGACGGCTTCTGCCATACTTTAAAACCGTTAGTTTCTAAAAGTGAGTACGGAGTCCATAAAAGCGAAAGCAAAGCAACAAAAAACCATATTGCAAACGTTAAACACACAAATTTACCGAAAGTAGCATTCCATACGCGCTTACATAAAGTAGATTTTACTTTGATACTTTTTTTAGACATATTGCACATAAAAACTCCCTTATTCGCATGTTAGATTCAACAATAGGAAATTAATTCAAACTATCTTTAGATAACCTAGGATCAAGTAGTCGGTGCGTAATGTCAACTACAAAGCCGATTAGCAAGAACAATGCAGCAAGCATAAAAAGCTCACCTTGCACTGCAATTAGATCGCGCAAACCAACATCTCGAACCATTCCCGTACCAATACCAGGTAAGGAAAACAGGTTTTCAATAACCATCACACCCATAACCATATGAGCGAAAGTTAAACCAATAACAGATACGAGTTGAGGAAGAGCAAGTCGCAAACCAACACGCCACACAACTTGTTTGCGAGTCATTCCGCAAGCCATAGCTTGAGAAGCTACTTCACTTTTAACAATATTTTCAACAGTTGCAGCAGTGTAACGCATAAAACTAGAGCCAACAATAAGTCCGACTGTAAGAGCCGGAATAAGAAGAGACGCAAAAGCTTCAGGAAATTCGCTCCAGCCATCTGTAGGGAAACCTTGAGTTGGCAGCAAGCTGAACACGCCAATACCGCGTCCTAATAGCAAAATAAGTAGCATGCAACCCCATAATGCTGGAACAGAGCCTGCTGTAATAGCCAAAAAGCGCGTAATTGCCTGTGAAAGTTTGCCTTCATGAGTAATTTGCAAACATCCAAGTGAAATACCAACTACTAAAGCAATAAACAGACCCAAAAGAATCAGCGGAAAAGTAATAGAAGCACGCATCGCAATAGTTGAACTTACAGAACGGCCAGTCAACATAGACACACCAAAGTCACCGCGGAAAACACCACAAATCCAGTCAACATACTGCGTAAAAAGTGGTTTATTAATACCAAGTTCTGCTCTAAGCTCCTCTACTTTTCCGCGAGGAGCGTTTAAGCCGGCCATAACTTGCGCAACATCGCCTGGAAGTACACGTAACGATATGAAAATAACTACAGAAATGCCAAGTAAAGCAAGAAGAAACAGCAATACTCTGTAGCAAATCATACGAAACATAAAATGCCTACTTTCTATGTTCTTCTAGTCGAAACACACCACAAATACACAAATTCGGACACTAGTGCAGTTTGCGCGCTGCGCGAGTGTCTTATTTTGCCCATTTTGGGACACTCACGCAGATTACATACTGCGCGAGTGTCTCTGATTAGTGGTTTTCGGACACGCGCGCAGTTTCATTTCTACATTAGAAACTAGATGGCGACTAGCAAATAAAAATCAACTAAGTCGCAGGTTGTATAGCGGCAAAATCTCTTGATTCATATCAAAAGACATTCCTTCAAGATTCTTCACTTTCGCAGTTACAACGCGATAGTTAAACAGCCAATCAGCAGGAGCATCCTCGCTAATAATTCGCGCAGCTTGAGCAAGCAATTTATCTGACTCTTTAGGATTCGCACAAAGCATAGCTTTAGCATACAAATCCTGGACTTGCTTATTGTCGTATCCGTAGTAATACGTAGGATCCGCCCACTGCCCAAAATCGTGACTCTCATTGTGATCAACCATCGACAAATCATACTGCTTATTCTTATAAACATCCTGAAGCCAAGTAGTAAACTCAACAATATTAACTTTCAAATTGATTCCAATAGGCTTCAATTGCGAGCGCAGCTGATCGCCAATTTGCGTGCCGTAAATATTCGGATAAGTAAGCGTCAAATCCATAGGATGTGATTCGTCAAATCCGACTTCCTTCATTAACTCCTTAGCGCGCTGCAAATCATGCGGATACAGCTTAGTTAAATCCTCATAACCAGGGTCAAGAGAAGGAATTGGACCGCCAAGAGCTAAATCCGTGCCGCCACGAGATGCAATAATTTGCTTGTGATCAATCGCGTAACGAATAGCTTTGCGCACGCGCTTATCTTTAGTACGTTCGCCTTTCATATTCATCGCTAGAACAAATTTATCTGTGCCATTACCTGCACTTACATCGTAACGCTTGGAATCATCTTTAAAAGGCTTAGCAAGTTGACCAGAAATAGGAGCCAACGCTTGCACAGAGCCGGAAGAAAGTGCGTCAACTGCTGCGTTATCGTCAACAAAATAGCGAACTACTATCTTATTAGTTTGCGCACGATGAATACCTTTATAACGCGGATTTGCTTTTAAAACAACACGATCATTTGGCACAAATTTGTCAATTAGATACGGTCCAGAACCGACTGCTTGAGTTTTTGCATCATACTTTGCGTTTTTATCAAAAACTAAACCTGAACGACTGCAAAGTGCCCACAAAAGCTTAGCATTTGGCTCTTTAAGAGTGATTTCAAACGTGTAATCATCTTTTGCTTTAGCAGACTCAACTTTTCCAACCATGTTAGAGCCGCGATATTTTTTAGCAATAAGCTCGTTAAACGACCATTCCGCATCATGCGCAGTAAGTCTATCGCCATTAGAAAATACAGCGCCCTTACGCATGTGGAATGTGTAACGCAAACCATCTTTACTTATTTCCCAGCTTTGAGCTAACGAAGGAACTACCTGATTAATATCATTGCGAGCAACTAAGCCTTCATACACGTTACCAATAAGCAACTGGTCAAGCGATGAACCTGATTGGTTACGGATATCAAGATTCGTAGGAGCTAACTTTAGACCTATAGATACAGTTTTGTTCGAAATTTCCGATACTGAATTTGATTTATTTGGTTTATTAGATGTAGTAAGAGTTGCAAAAATTGCACTAAACACCACTACCAAAACAATAGCTAAGCTAAATAGCCATATCTTGCCCATTTTGCGTTTCGAGCCTGAATAAGCATATTTTTCAGCTTCATTCAGCGAAGAGTCAGTGCTCGCAGCGAAAGAAGTGCTTTTGTTAGCTTCATCGTTAGTTTTACCGGAGAATTTTTCAGTCGCGCCGTTTTCTTCGTGCACGCTTTCCTCAGGTTTGCTGTTAGACATACCATAAACCTTTCTTAATGGCATATAAACATTATTTATTTGTTATTATTTATTTTTTATTTATTCTTTATTTATTCTTTATTTATTTTTGTCTTATAGCTCGCCGCTTTATTGGAAATGCACATTTGCAAACATAACTATTTGCATACCACATAAACCCAAATACAAGTCGACTGCATTACTAATCGTAGTCGATTGACAAGCCAGTCTCACCTATGGCGCGTCCAAAAAATCAAATCATATTTTGTATATTTTTGTAATATTTTTATACCAATACATATGAGATATATCCTACGAATGTGGTTAAATTCCAACAGAACGTAAACTTGCAAACGTACGCAATAATCGACATAAGATTACAGCGTAGAAGCGCGCAAATTCACGAAATATTAAGATGCATACACGTATCTCATATGTTAAAACTAAAGCGAGGAATGATGGCTGAGAACTTGAATACTACGGTAACTGTGAACGAATCCTCGGATCCGCAAAATAAAAGCGGCGAAGACCGTACAGCATTGAACCGCCAATTGGCGCAAATGCTTAAGGGTGGCGTAATTATGGACGTCACCACCCCAGAGCAGGCGCGAATTGCTGAAGATTCTGGCGCATGCGCAGTTATGGCTTTGGAGCGTATTCCTGCCGATATTCGTGCAGCAGGCGGCGTTTCTCGTATGAGCGACCCGGCTATGATCCACGGCATTCAAGAGGCTGTGTCTATTCCTGTTATGGCAAAATGCCGTATCGGTCACTTTGTTGAAGCACAAGTGCTTGAGGCTATCGAGATCGACTACATCGACGAAAGCGAAGTGCTTTCTCCAGCCGACGACGTGTATCACATCAATAAGCGCGATTTTGCTGTGCCTTTCGTTTGCGGCGCTAAGGATTTGGGTGAAGCTTTGCGCAGAATCAACGAAGGCGCTTCCATGATTCGCACTAAGGGCGAGCCAGGAACTGGAGACGTGATTCAAGCTGTGCGTCACATGCGCATGATGAATTCCGCAATTCGTAAGCTTACAAGCATGCGCGAGGATGAGCTTTTTGAAGAAGCCAAAAATTTGCGCGTGCCTTTCGAACTCGTAAAATACGTTGCACAAAACGGCAAGCTCCCTGTTGTTAACTTCGCAGCCGGCGGCGTTGCTACCCCAGCCGACGCTGCTTTAATGATGCAGCTTGGTGCCGAAGGCGTATTCGTTGGCTCCGGTATCTTTAAGTCTGGAGACCCAGCAAAGCGTGCTGCAGCAATCGTTAAAGCTGTAACTAATTACAAGGACGCCAAGATGATTGCTAAGCTTTCCGAAAACTTGGGCGAAGCTATGGTTGGCATTAACGAGCAGGAAATCAAGCTTTTAATGGCTGAGCGAGGCGAGTAATTTTGTCAAACTCACCTACCAATACTGATAACTCCGCTCATACTGTAGCAGTTTTAGCTGTTCAAGGTGCTTTTCTTGAACATCGCTTAATGCTTGAAAAATTAGGCGCACACGTTATTGAACTTCGTCAAGCGCGCGACTTGGAGCAGTCTTTTGACCGCTTAGTACTTCCGGGCGGCGAAAGCACTGTGCAAGCTAAGCTTCTTCGTGAGCAAAATATGCTCGAACCTTTGCGTGAGCGCATTGCAGGAGGAATGCCTGTTCTTGGCACTTGCGCAGGTTTGATTTTGCTTGCGAAAAACGTGGAAGGTGACGAAGTAAACGGTTTTGGCACTTTAGACGTAACAGTTAAGCGCAATGCTTACGGACGTCAGCTCGGAAGCTTCCATTGCGAGGCTGAGTTTGGTGAGCTAGGCAATGTGCCGATGACGTTTATTCGCGCACCTTACATTGCAGAAGTAGGCTCTAATGCCAAAGCTCTTGCAACTGTAGAAGGTCATGTTGTCGCCGCGCGCCAAGGAAAGCAAATCGGCACATCCTTCCACCCGGAGCTTGACAACGATACGCGAATCCACCAGCTTTTCCTGGATTTGTAATCTGATTCGTAAGCGCACCGATACAAAAAGCCTTCGCAGTAGCAATATCTGCGGAGGCTTTTTGATTACAGACACTCGCGCAGTGCTCAATCTGCACCAGTGCCCGAAGACCGGTAAAATCAGACACTAACGCAGAACGCATACTGCGCTAGTAACTAAAAATTGGCATTATACGTTACTCACGCAGAACGCAATCTGCAATAGCAACAAAGTTTTTAACGCGGACGTCAAAAACTTTGAATTTTATGTAATTTGCACAGTAAACGTATACATGCACGACAAACGTAATGCAATCGTAATACAGTGTAAAACGTTTATATAATATTGTATAACAGTGCAACACATTATAGAATGTAATAAAAGTTGATATATGAATATAAAAGAGCTAAAAAAAAAACAAATCAAAATTAAACAAAATTAACGAGTCAAGAAAACTAACGCGCTTATAGAAGCAAAAATTATAAGTATAAAATCAAGGAGCATATTATGGCAATCAGCGCAACTACAACAGCAACAGCAACCCCAGCAGCAGCAAAAACCGCAGCGAAAACCGCAAGCATCAACGTGCGCGTCACCAAGGATGTTAAAGCGCAGGCAGAAGAATTATTCGCAAGCTTCGGCATAACTCTTAGCGAAGCAATAAACATGTTCTTGCACAAGTCACTTATGGTAGAAGGACTCCCCTTCGACTTAAAACAGCCAAAATACAATAAAAAAACAATCGCCGCGTTTAAGGAATACGACTACATGAAAGCACATCCAGAAGAGTACAAGCGCTACGACAATGTTACCGAAGCATTGGAGGACGCACTAAAATGAGTCTAAAAGTCGTATTATTAAATTCATTCAAAAGAGATCTTAAGCGAATCAAAAAACGAGGATACGATATAAGTCTCTTAGATAGCGTCGTGCGAATGATTGCGTCGCAAGAGAAACTTGCTGAAAGATACTGTGACCACGCACTTACAGGCAACTATTTAGGATTCCGCAATGCCATGTAAAACCAAATTGGCTTCTTATATATCGCATAGATAACGATGATGTGGTATTTGTGCTTTCTCGCACGGGAACACACTCAGACGTATTCAACGAGTAGCGCTGCGAGTTGCTAAGCGTTGAAATCACAGTGTGCTTTCAACGCAAGCGAGGTCTGCCTTAGTCTCAATTGACGAAGGCAGGACAGATTTGTGTGGTAGTTCATTGGGAATTCGGTTGTGTTTTGCTTGCGCTGCGATTTAGCGCTGTTTGTTGTGCTTGCCGAAGGTGGAATCGTCACTTCGGAACCGAGCAAAGAAGCCGGTTGCCGCACTTACAGCAGATTTAATCATCGAGCCACTTACAACAGGATGCGCGAAGCAGTGCTTAGCACCAGAAGCAATATCAAGCGCGCCGCCACCAAAAGCCTTCGAAAACCCAGCTAAAGCAGAGCTTGGAAGCACAGACGCAACCCATCCATGACGACCAAATGCCCCAGCAACAGCGAACATTGAGAACAGTCCAATAGACAAGAACGTGAACATAATAGCCGACTGGCCGCCGGTATGAGGCAAAGGCACTGGCTGAACAAAGGTCTCCAAATAGTACATTGTAGTGAAGAACACTAAAGGCGACTTTTGATTATCAGACGCAGCAACATCTGCACCTTCGCTAAGTTCTGTCCAGTCGCAGTTAGTTCCTGTTCTGGCTGGCTTCTTAAACCAAATCTTATAAGTACTGCCCTGTTCCTCGGTACCTCCAGGTTCTCCGCTTTCTTCATCACTGCCATCACTTACAGATCGCGATTCTCTTGCGGATCGCGATTTCCCTACACGCGATTTCAACTTTGCACTACGCGAGCCAGAATTAGAATCTTCTCCTCCATCAGGTTCTCCACCAGGTTCCTCACCACCAATAACTTCGCCCGATTGAGAATCTATAGCACTTCTAAACTTTGAAGCGAAACTATTTTTTACAATTCTGTACGCATAATCCTGCGATTTTTCATCCTGCTTCTTCTCTAAATTACTCGAATTATACAGTGCAGGAACATAGTAAGTATAAGTAGTACCACCCGAATCTATATTGCAATCACATGTCATATTGTCATTTTTCATATCGCCAGGCTCCATTAGCTTGGCTTTAACAGGAATGTAGTATGCAATCTTTTTAAGATCATCATCGTTTGAAATTGTATCTAAAATCGTAACATTATTAGTTACGACTATATTATTGCTGTGACCATTCTCATCGAGGGAGAATATGTAACCACTAGCAAAATTTGCGATAGGATCATCATCAGGATTATTCTCAAAACCACTAGACTTCAAGTTATTCGCAATCAGCGTGCCTTTAAAACCACTGAACATACTATCAACAGAAAAGTAACGCTGCTTCCCTTCGTCATCCGTGTATACAGGTGTATCCGATTTTGTAAAAGCCTTATCGCTGAAATCTAATATAAGACTGTCGCCGCTTTCTGCTCCTGCATTGGAAAACATTGAACTAAGATTCGTAACTTTTGAAATATTCCACTTGCTTAAATCTGCAGCGCCAGTAAGTTTTTTGCAATATGCAAACATGCTAGACATGTCCTCAACATTGCTAACATTCCACTTACTCAATCCACTTATATCAGTCAGCTTATCAAAATCAGAACCGCTAATCTCATGGCTGAACATGCCGCTCATGTTCTTAACACTGCCAACATTCCACTTTTCTAGACTTTTAAGGTTACTCAAGTTAGTACAATCTCTGAACATGCTACTCATGTCCGTGACACTGCGAACATTCCAATCACTTAATGCACTTATATCAGCCAATCCTTTTATACCAATAGGATTAGGATCATCTCCGGAACCGTAGATATCCGTAGCGCAACCACTGAACATGCCGCTCATGTTCTTAACATTACTAACATTCCACTTTTCTAGACCTTTAAGGTCACTCAAGCTATTACAATCTCTGAACATGCTACTCATGTCCGTGACACTGCTCTTATCATTCAACCACTTACTCAAAGACTCAAGACTAGTTAAACCATTACAACCGATGAACATGCTGTTCATGTTCTTAACACTGCCAACATCCCAACCACTCAAAGGTTCAAGACCAGTAAGACTGCCGCAATTGTTAAACATGTCATGCATGTCAGTAACACTGCCAACATTCCAACCGCTCAAAGGTTGAAGATCAGAAAGAAAACTGCAGTTATAGAACATTCTATACGTGCTAGTTAATTTGCTTGTACTGCTCTTACCGCTTGTATTCCAATTAGATAATCCACTGATACTATCGAGGCTAGAGCATCCTGCAAACATGTCACCCATTTTTTTAACGTTACTAACATTCCAATTTTCTAGGCCCTCAGTATTTTTAATCTTGTCGCACAGCGCAAACATTGCCATCATATATTCAACGTTCTTTACAGTCCACTTTTTCAAAAATCCAAGCGAACTAATACCCTTGCAGTATTCGAACATACCAATCATTGCCACAACGCTTTTCGTATCCCAACCTTCCAAACCAGTAAAATCTGTTATGCTGGCGCAACCCTCAAACATTCTGTTCATGTTCATAACATTGCCAACATTCCACTTACTTAAAGGTTTAACCGAATCAATCGCCATCTCACCTGCATACCCGTCTACTGGATTCAAAGCATCATGTTGATTTTGGTTCTTAATAATAGACGCGAACATTCCAGACATACTTCTAACCTTGCTCACATCCCAATCTTCCAACCCTTTAAGCGATTTCAAGCTCATGCACCCCTCGAACATGTTGCTCATGTCCGTAACATTGCTAACATTTCTAGCCGCGCTATCCTTGCTAGCCTCCCTAGCCCAACCGCTCAAACCACTAATATCATCTAAAAACGTGCACCCCTCGAACATGCTCTTCATGTTCGCAACACTGCCAACATTCCAATTAGCCAAACCGCTAATATCTTCTAAACCAGTGCACCCCTCAAACATGCTTTGCATATTCGTAACCTTGCTCACATCCCAACCGCTCAAAAAACTAAAATCAGTTAATGAGGAATCCTTAAATAGGTAGGACATATCTGTAACATAACTTATATCGAAATTGTTTATGCTATCAATGTTACTAATATTTTTCCCTGAAAAAAGACCCACACCATTCTTTGACAAATGCCCGTACGCATATACTCTACCTCTGTAAAAACCAAGCGATACTTCTGTAGGAGAAAGTTTTTTTATTCCATTTATAATTTCACCAAACTCATCACCGTGATGATCAGCACTAACGGCACACTTGTCTGCTCCGGATGGAGGTTCGATTGAAAGAGTCTCGATTGTTTCACCTGAAGTTACCATGGCATTAGCCACGCAAGCAGGAAGCTTTTTAACTTCTTCTAGGCTTAATTTCTCACCATCACCAGCGCTGCGATCTTTGCCCTTAGCTTTGTTAGCGTCTTTGCTATCTTTTTTAGAAGCTTTGTCAGCATTTTTGTCAGATTTACCAGATTTTACAGCATCTTTACTGGCATCTTTGCCAGCACCTTTTCCAGCAATTTTACTGGCATCTTTGCCAGCATTGCTGTTATCTACAACCCCCCCCCATTAGATTCATTACCAGCTGCCCCATTAGCTGCCCCATCATTTCTCTTACCTTCTTTTTTATCTACCTCTTTAGCCTTATCCCCTTTAACTTCTTTACCAGCTCCCTCTTTAACTTCTTTACCAGATCCCCCTTCACCCGACTTATTTTGACCCCTATTATTCTCAACAACAGCAGACAAGACAGCAGAAAACAATGGATTCTTCGTTACGTTGGCATAAGCTATCGCAGGCAACACAGTTACGCTTAAAATCATAGAAGCTACGCATGAAACGGCACCAATTGCTGAAAGAATACGATGTTTCCTACTACTCATCATCAAACTTCCTCTCAAATGTGAACGAATCCACAGCCAGCGCATAAACAGTATGCAAAACAAATACATACCCAAGACGGTTCACCGGCGAACGTAATCTTTACACACAACCATCCACCATTATACGCCTAAACCCGAAAGAATAATATAACAAATTTATATAACAACCTATTGCACCAAAGTCGCACTACCGCACTATCGCAGGTTGCGCTTATAAATTTCAGCCATACCTTTGAAAATAAGATCCGGATCGTAATAGTCAATCGATTGCACGTCATTTTCAAAAAGCCTACCCAAGCCACCAGTAGCAACTACCTTAAATGGCTCGTCTATTTCAGTTTTAAACTGTGCAATTGTACGCTCAATTCCACCCAAGAAGCTGTAATATAATCCAGCTTGCATTGCGAGTTTAGTAGATTTCGCAAGAACAGACTGCGGTCTAGCTATTTCCACTTCTGGAAGCTGAGCCGTGTTATCCCAAAGTGCCGCAGCCGCAGTACGAATACCTGTGCAAATAAGTCCGCAAGTAATAGCACCACTTTTATCTATATAGTTGTAAGTTGTTGCCGTACCAAAATCAATAACTAGTACAGATCCTCCATATTCACTAAACGCACCAACGCAATCAGCTAAACAATCCGCGCCAAGAGTTCTTGGCTCATCAATACGAATATTCATACCGGTTTTAACACCAGGGCCTACAATCATAGGATCAATATGAAGAAATTTGATAATACTAGCGCGGAATGAATGCATAACTTTCGGCACAACAGAAGCAACGATAACATCTTCAACATCGTTTATTGTAAATCCGCTTAAATGCAAAAATTGCGCAATCATAATGCCATACTCGTCTGATGTATGATTAGACTTTGTTGTCATACGATAAGTGCCAACAATTCGGTTATTTTCCAAAAAACCCAGCACAATATTCGTATTACCAATGTCTACTGCTAATAACATGTGTGTCTACTTCCTATATTGGCATTTACGGATTAATTAAGTTAATCTGCAATCACGTGCGCACGTATTGTATGTGTATGTATACTATCCTATTGTATTTATACTACTTTTGCTAATAATCTTACATTTATACAAAATTAAGCTGCTTTTATGAAATCACTTAATTGTAATAAGTTACGAAATTATCTAACTACAAATCCTTGATTGTAACCATATTCTTGAAGATCTTTTTCCCACAATAAAAGACCATCTTTTAAAGAAATACGTTTACCAGGATCATCTGGAAGCCACAATTTACTTCCATCATCTTGAGTAACACCAGCATCAATCATGGCTTGCACGTTTAATCTAGCTAAAGATTTAACACTCCAGTCATATGCTCGACCCATAGTTGCTCTAAAATCACTTCGCGAGTACACTTCAAAAGGTAAATACCTGTATCCCGTATCCACGCGATTAGCGGCATCTGCAAATACACGATTAAACTTCTGACCGCCAAAATAGGGTATATCAATGCCTCGTGAATCACGAATAGTAGCTCTATCTAAAAATGACTTATCTCTAAGCGTAACAACATCTGCAGGAAACGCTCCACCATTGACACGAGTACGAATTCCATGCATATCATGGCATACAAAATTCACAAATCGCATTGCTGCTTCAGGCTTACGACTCGATTTAAGCACAGATAACGAAGAACCGCCCATTTCTGCATTACGCTTTTCTCCGTGCATAGTTGGCACATTCGTCACCTTCCACAATCCTGCAGTTCCAGGCACATTTTCCAGAAGCAAAGACGGCATCCAGGCTCCTGAGAAAACAGAAGCAATTTTTCCAGCTCCAACACCGTTCTTCCAGCGTTGACTCCAAGTTGTAGTTCTAATGTCAATCAAGCCTTCATCAATCATTGATTGCCAGAACTTTGTGAACTCTTCAGTACCCTTATCTTTACTCAATCTAACAGTAACTGTTTTCCCATCATGAGAAGTCATAAACGGGTGTCCACCTGCAAGCCAAATCATAGCGTTATAAAAACTTGCGTCACCTGAGTCTGCTGCAATATACACACCGATATCTTTAAGCTTACGAGCAGCATGACGGTAATCTTCCCAAGTGTGTATTTTTGTGGCATCTACACCAGCCTGCTTAAATACGTCATCATTATAAAACCAAGCCATTGGGCCAGAATCCATTGGTAAACCGTAAACACGTCCACCAAGTTGCACAGAAGACCATGTTCCAGGAGTATAGAAAGTGCGAGTATTTTTCACACGATCAGTAATATCTAAAAGCTGTCCACTTACCGCATATTGCGGAAGAGCAAAATATTCTAATTGAACAACATCTGGCATACCATAGCCATCTTGAATAGCGCTATTAAGATTGCTATATCCGCTAGTATCCTTTACAGTTACGTGAACATCCGGATTATGTAGTTCAAATTCTTCAGCAAGTCGTTTCATGCTTGGTTCCCAAGACCAAACACTAATTTGAGTTCTAGAATCTTTAGTTCCGCATCCGCAAGAAAATAGCAAAGAAAAAACACAAAGTATCGACAGAAGCAAGCGCGAAAAATGATTGCGTTGTTGCAAAATTCTTGCAAATGCAGACATAAGATTTGCCATCCGTTACTTTATGTTACTCAACGTTGTTATGCGCTTACTCAACAGTTACAGACTTTGCAAGATTACGAGGCTTATCAACATCATAACCTTTTAACTTTGCCATATCCATTGCAAATAATTGCAATGCAACTACATCTACAAGAGGACTTAGCAAAGTTGCACATTTAGGACGCCAGAACACAATATCTGCATAGCGAGAAGCATCTGGATCACCCTCTTCTGCAACAGCTATAGTGAAAGCTCCGCGCGCTTTAACTTCTTCAATTCCAGAAATAACTTTCGCATGAAGCACATCACGACCGCGAGAAGATGGCACAATCACAACTACCGGCTCACCTTCATCTACAAGCGCAATAGGACCGTGCTTAAGCTCACCTGCAGCAAAACCTTCAGTAAAGGTATACGCAATTTCCTTAAGCTTCAACGCACCTTCTAGTGCAACAGGATAGCCAACATGTCGACCTAAGAAAAGGAAAGATTTAGCTTCCAGAGTATGCTCAGCAGCTTTCATAATTGATTCAGATTGTGTATCAAGTACATGCTGAATTTTATCCGGCATCTCTTTTAATTGCGCAACGATTTGCTGAATTTCGTCGCGATACATAGTGCCTTTTACTTGCGCCAAAAACAGACCAAGCATATAAGCTGCAACTATTTGCGCAACAAAAGCTTTAGTAGATGCAACTGCTATTTCGGGACCTGCATGCGTGTAAAGAACTGCATCAGATTCGCGCGGAATGCTAGAACCTTGCGTATTGCAAATTGCAAGAACCCTACTTCCCTGCTCGCGCGCGTGACGCAAAGCCATAAGAGTGTCCATTGTTTCGCCAGACTGCGATATTGCAACCACCAATGTTCGATGCGTCAAAATAGGGTCACGGTAGCGAAACTCGTGCGCTAATTCAACTTCTACAGGCACACGAACCCAATGCTCAATAGCATATTTTGCAACCAATCCGGCATAACTTGCAGTTCCGCAAGCAACAACAATAATTTTGTCAATTGCGCGCAACACGTCTTGGCTAATATGAACTTCGTCAAGAACAATATTTCCCTGAGCGTCAAAACGCCCGCGCAAAGTGTCTGCAACAGCGTGCGGATCTTCATGAATTTCCTTATCCATAAAGGAATCCCAGCCGCCTTTTTCTACAGCAGACGCATCCCAGTCAACTGTAAAACAAGTAGGATTTTCAACAATATTATTGTCAAAATCAGTTAGAAGCAAAGATGCTTTGCCACTGCCATCTACATCTCCAATGCACACAGCTTGATCTTGACCAACTTCCAAGACTCGATCCGTATAAGCAACAAAAGCTGCAACGTCAGAGCCAAGGAAATATTCACCGTCTCCAAGACCTACAACCAACGGCGAATCGTGACGAACAGCAGCCACAATACCTGGCTGACGAACGTCAACAGCAAGTAATGTGAAAGCTCCTTTTAACATTTTTGCAGTACGACGAAGAGCTGTAAATAAATCCGGCTTGCCAGTTTCGTCTACAATATCATTCGCAATTTTACCAAGTAATTTTGCAGCAACTTCAGTATCTGTTTGAGAAGAAAATTCGTATCCTTCTTCGTGAAGCTGCTCTTTTAATACAACAGCATTTTCAATAATGCCGTTATGAATAAGCGCGATTTTGCCATCTGCACTAGTATGAGGATGCGCATTAATGTCACAAGGAGCACCATTAGTAGCCCAACGAGTATGACCAATAGCTGCACTCGCCTCAGGCATAGGATTTGCATCAATATCATTGCGAAGAACAGATAAACGACCAGCTTTCTTTCGCACAGTCGCACATTTCATTCCAGGAGCAACTAAAGCTACGCCCGAAGAGTCATATCCGCGATATTCTAGACGCTCTAACCCACCTAAACAAACTTCTAAAGGTTTTGCACAAACTTTTCCAAAACCTGCGTATCCTACAATGCCACACATAATCTTCTATTGTACGTTATGCGAGCGAGCGCACGCCAGAGAAGCACACAAAAACTACGCAAAACTACATAAATAAGATGTGTTTCTTACGTAAATTACAATACGTGATTTAGGAAATCTTTAAAACGATCAGTTTGCGGACTAGTAATAATATCTGCACTACCCTGCTCAACTATGACACCGCCATCCATAAACACAACCTGATCTGCAACCTCACGCGCAAAACCAATTTCGTGAGTTACTACAATCATAGTCATGCCATCTTTAGCAAGATTTCGCATAACGGTTAATACTTCACCTACAAGCTCTGGATCTAACGCGGATGTTGGCTCGTCAAATAGCATAATTTCCGGTTTCATAGCAAGAGCGCGAGCAATTGCAACGCGTTGCTGCTCACCGCCTGAAAGCTCTGCAGGATAATGGTTCATACGCTCATCCATGCCGACTCGCTTTAACTCTTCAATAGCTAAATCGCGCGCTTCTTGAGCTTTCATATGCATAACATGAATAGGAGCTTCCATAACGTTTTCTAAAGCCGTCATATGAGGGAATAAATTAAAACGCTGGAATACCATGCCAAGCTTCGCACGCTGTTGAGCAATTTCTTTGTCGTTAAGAGCCTGCAGACATTTCTCACCTTTATGCATTACTTGCTTTACACCGATGCGCTCGCCATAAATACTTATACTTCCTGCAGTCAAAGTTTCTAGTTGATTAATTAAACGCAATAATGTCGATTTTCCTGAACCGGACGGACCCAAAATAACTGTTACACTACTTGGGTTCACTGTCATATTAATACCGTTAAGTACATGCAATTGGCCGAAAGATTTTTGCACATCGCTAATAGCAACCGCAGGAAGATTAGATTTTGCTTCTACCATTTATTCACATCCAATTTGTTTATTTCATGCAAAATTTAAAATTTACAAAGAAAAATATTAAAATTTAAGCTATTATGCGCTTATTTAAGCATTAAATCCGAGCATAGCAGCATCATTTCGTCCTTTAACATTTTTCCGTTTAGCATCTAATGATTGATCGCCGCGCTGATCAGAATCAGTATTAAGTTGAGCATGCTTTACAATATCTCTTGCTTCAAAACCTTTAGCAAAATGCTTCTCGAGCATGTATTGCAAAACCATCAAAATGGAAGTAATAATCAAATACCAAATACTCGCAACAAGAAGAAGCGGAATTGGTTTATAGATACGGTTAGCAATAGCATTTGTAGCAAATTGCAATTCAAGAGTAAACGGAACTGCAAGAACTAACGAAGTCGTTTTTAGCATACCGATTGTTTCGTTACCAAGCGGAGGAACAATAATACGCATTGCTTGAGGAAGAATTACACGCCTCATAGTTAAAGCTCTACCCATTCCAAGAGCCTTAGCAGCTTCAACTTGTCCACTATCGACAGCTTCCAATCCTGCGCGAACAATTTCCGACAAATAAGCTGATTCATTCAAAGACAAACCAACTACAGCAGCAGTAAGAGAAGTCATAATTACATTAGAATCAATAGACCAAAATTCTACAGAAGTAAAAGGAATGCCAATACTAATTCTCGGCACAAGCACTGCAAACATGCCCCAAAATACAAGCTGCGTATAAACAGGAGTACCACGGAAAAACCAAATAAAGAACCAACTTACGCCACGAAGCACAGGATTAACTGACTTGCGCATCATCGCTAAGCCTACCGCAAACACGATTGAAATTACCATAGCAATTAGCGTAAGAAGTAACGTCCAGCCAATACCAGAAAGCACATTATCGCTTATTAAATATATTCCGACTACTTGCCATTCAAAACGAGGGTTAGTAATAATACTGTAAAGAAGCGAACATGCTATTACAGCTACAATGACTCCGGCAATAATAGGTCCTGGCTTTTTTACTGGCAAAATACGTTCAGAGTTAGTTACTCCGGACTTGCTCTTAGCAGAGTTACCAATTAAAGAATTCAAAATATGCTCCAATAAGTACGTTTATACAAAAACAGCAAAGTAAAGAAACAATCTGAGCCGAGAATTCAATCACGACTCAGATTAACAATATCATTTTAGATAATTATTCAATTATTTGATAGCTAAAGTTTCATAGCTAAAGTTTTATAGTTTTGGATTAACTACAGACTTTTCAATAGCAACATCTTCAACGCCCCACTTCTTCAAGATATCCTTGTAGACGCCGGACTTCATAAGCTTATCAATGCCAGCTTTTACAGCCTTCAGCATCGCTGCATCACCCTTTTTAACAGCCGCTCCCATTGGTTCAGAATCCTTGCTGTTTTCCAAAATTTCAAGCTTTCCAGGATTTTTAATTGAAGCGTAACCTGCAACAGGAGTATCTGCATACATAACATCAGCGCGACCGGAAAGAAGTGCAGTAGTTGCGTCAGTTTGCTCCTTGAAGCTCATGATTTCAAGAGGCTTATTTCCTTTAGCTGCGCACTGTTTCTTTGCTTCTTCCATAATAGGTTCGCCAACAGTTCCAGTTTCCAAAGTTACTTTCTTGCCACAAAGGTTCTTTGGATCTACTTTAGTAGGATTTCCCTTACGCACTTCAAAAGACAAACCTGCGTTTGCATAAGTAATAAAGTCTACAGACTTCATACGCTCAGCATTTACTGTAAAACCAGAAATACCGACATTATATTTGCTTCCTATTGCTGGAATAATTGAGTCAAACTGAGCATGCATAATTTTTGCTTTTAAGCCCATGACCTTTGCAAGAGCCTTCGAAAAATCAATTTCGTAACCTACAGGAGTTTTACCGTCTGCAGCAAAGAATTCTGCAGGGGCATAACTTACGTTTACACCAACAGTTAACTCTCCTGTTTTTGCAACTGGTGCTGGTACCAAGGCTGCAACAGCATCATCTTTTTGCACATGACTTACATCATAGCTACGAGCAACATCAGGGTCTGCTTCTTTAGAATCAGCAGGTCCACATGCAGCAATACTGCCAATCATTACTAAAGATGCAACAATAGCAACAGGCTTCATAGATTTAAACATAGTTCTTCTCCTCATGTATGTACTAAGAATCTATAATTTGCATTAATGTGTATAACTATACACGATAACCCTACAAATTCAACAGCCTTTTATACGATTATTGAATATACAAAGATACTCATGCGGTACATCTGCACAATAATTATGCTTTTCATAAACAAAAACTGCATATTATTCGCAATAATGTATAATATGTGCGTGTCGCATTGCCTCACTTTTTATCACGTGCGAAGCAAGCAAGTGTTTCACAAACGCATAAAAAAGAAGCGTCAACTCTTAATCAATACTACGAGAACGCAGATTACGGTAACGCATTTCACGCAAAGCCTCTCGCTTATCTTGCTCCTCACGCAAAGCCTGACGCTTATCAAATTCCTTTTTACCGCGCGCTAAAGCAATTTCTACTTTTACGTAGCTTCCCTTAAAATACAAACGCAAAGGCACAACAGTGTAGCCTTTCGCCTCAGTTTGCCTAGAAAGCTTAGCAATCTCAGCAGCGTGAAGCAGAAGCTTACGCTTGCGCTTAGGAGCATGATTATTCCATGTGCCGTTTAAATATTCAGGAATATTTGCTCCTTCAAGCCACATTTCACCACGACGATCAATATTCACAAATGATTCAGCTAAAGAAGCACGCCCTTCGCGAAGTGACTTAACTTCAGTACCAGTAAGAGCAAGACCTGCTTCATAACAATCTTCAATTACATAATCATGATGCGCTTTACGGTTTTGTGCCACAGTAACAGTGCCATCTTGCGCAGGCTTATTTGCCATAATTCCCCTCCAGTACACATCACACACAAAAGAAACTTGCCATAAGATACTACTATCTTATGGCAAGAACAATAAGTCGTAAACTTACAAAGTTTTCAATTTCAACAAATTGAAAACTTTGAAGTACTTATATTTAATAATGCACATACTCGTAATCGCCTGGATTATAAATAGTTTCATAAGCAGGGAATGTCGAAAAACCAGTTCCACCTTCAGAAATAAGAACTGATCCATCAGCATTCACACGTTCCACAACCGCAACATGTCCATATTGCCAATCAGCATTCCAATTACCAACACGTTGACCACGAGCAAACACCATAACAGCACCAACATGTGGAATTCTATTAACTAAATATCCAAACCTACGACCAGTATTCGCCCACTCAGCACCATTACCCATGTAGGAGCCAACAGGCAAACCAAGTTGCGAACGACGCAAATAAGCCCATAACGTGCATTGACGAGCAGGATAAGCAGAACCACCAACAGTGTTTCCAGTATTATGCCCGTAGCAGAACTTAGAACCTTCTGCGCAATTTCCAGGAACAGTATAATTCATACCATTAGCAGCACCATTAGAAAGTTGCATCGGAGGAAGGTAAACATTCTTTCCAGAGCTTCCATTCAATTGCTGGCGATTACCAGCATTCGGATCAGCCTTAGCGAATGACTTATTAGCAAGAGCACGCGCTTGAGCATCGATGGCAGATTTCATTGCTACAATTTCTGCAGCCTCACGCGCAGACTGAGAAGTCAAACTACTCTTTTGACCTTCCAGCTGCTTACGAATCTCTTCACCATGATCTCGCAAACTTTGCAAGGACTTTTTGCGATCATTGGCGGCTTTCGCAGCGATTTGAGCACTTTGCGCTTGAACATCCGCCTGCTGCTTTAACTTGGTTATTTCTGCTTCAATAGCAGCCAAACGCTGACGACGATTCATAGAAGTATTCAACTTAATAGCAGCATCATTAGCAGCATTTGCTTCACTTCTAGCAACAGCAGTCTCGGATTGTAACTTTCCAACAAACTGTTCTGTAGTAGTTGATTTAGTCACAATATCCATAACATTAGATGCCTGAGAACCATGGAAACTCTTACGAGCAAGCTGTGCTACAGCAGCCTTAGCATCATCAAAATCTTCACCAGTTTTTTTAATTTTCTCTTCCAAATCACGCTTATCTTTTTGTGCAGACTCTAGACGCTGCTGCGTTGATTCTACAAGACTGCGCGCCTGAGAAGCTTGCTCTTCTGCTTGTTGAGCAGCTCGTATTTGAT
This sequence comes from Gardnerella sp. DNF01189, assembly GCF_049244195.1. Classification (NCBI taxonomy): domain Bacteria; kingdom Bacillati; phylum Actinomycetota; class Actinomycetes; order Bifidobacteriales; family Bifidobacteriaceae; genus Gardnerella; species Gardnerella sp. DNF01189. Next base: position 710,192 of record NZ_CP058385.1, read on the forward strand.
TTGGAATTTTATGCTCATTTAAATCATTCAATTCAATGATCTTATTTGCAAGTTGTTTACTTACACCAGCAAGTTGGCGCTTCAAATTCTCGTTTCGTTGTATTTTGCGCCTATATTCCTTCATGTTGACAGCACTTGCTGTAGACGCATTAAATAATGCACCAGCAACACCAGCAAACATCATTGAAATAGCAACTATTAAACTCACTACAGTGTGAGTGCGTCGAATTGCATACATGCTATGTCGATCTTCGCTCATATCACTTCCCTTTCAACATCACTATTGCGAATTATACCGTAATGCAAGGAATCACGCGAGTTTCTACTTCAAATCTTCTAAAATATTACTTTCACAATGCTCATGCGAAAATAACGCAAATAATTACGCACCTATTATTTTGCATTTTAAGCTTTTAAGTATCGCCTCAAAGCAATAGCAGAAGCAACTATAGATAACACTACTGCACCAGCTACAAGTATTGGAACGCATAGCCACACAGTTGTTTGAGTAACAAATGGCATCCAACGCACATTCTGCGCAAGCCAATCAGTTACAAAAACTTTAACTACTAAACTTAGCGCAGCACCAGCAAGTAAAGAACCCACAAACGACGCGAACGCTCCTTCAAGAAGAAACGGCATACGAATAGTCCAGTTAGAGGCACCAACTAAGCGCATAATTTCGGTTTCTTGACGACGGCTAGCAGCAGACATTCGAATCGTAGTGCCAGTAAGCATAATCGCTACAACAACCATAACTGCTGCAAGCACAATTGTCACAACAGTAGCGCGATTAAGCACACTGAAAACAGGATCAAAAATCTGACGCTGATCAACAACTTCTTCCACACCATCGCGTCCAGAAAGAACTTCTGAAACAACCTGATATTTCATAGGATTAGTAAGCTTCAAGCGCAACGAATCTTGCATGTCTGCCGCAGTTAAAGTACGTCCTTGATACATTCCGTTAGGATATTGCTTTAAGAATGTGTTTTTATAAAATTCATTGCGGCTAACATAAGTGATATTTGAAACATCATCGCCTAATTCTTGGTGAATAATATGCTCCAATTTTACAATTTCGGCATTAGTAGGCGCTTTTCCAGAAGCACAAGAAGGAGATTGGCTAGTTCCATCCGGGCACAGCCAGGCAACCACTTCTACTTTGTCATACCAGTCACCTTTTGCCTTGGTAATCTGCGCTTGCATAAGCACTGAAACACCAATAAAAAGGAAAGAGATGAACGTTACAAGCATAACCGAAAGAATCATCGAAACATTACGACGCAAACTAATGCAAGTTTCGGAAAAAATAAATCGTAAACGCATTACTCTGCTCCTTCAGTTTTATTAATGTCATTATTGCTATCGTCAACACTAATGTTCTCATTATTAGTATTTTCAGCTGCAACAGGTGGCTTAGGCGGAGCTGGAGGCATAGGAGGAAGCTGAGATTTACGCTCAGATTCAGCATCGGATTGTAACTTACTTTCTGCTTCTGACTGCAACTCATCGCCGGTTTCGGATTGTGATTCTTCGCTCACTTCAGAGTTTTCAGCAGTTTCGTGAGATTCGTGAGATTCATTAGTTTCTGCAGTTTCGTGATTATCAGCAGTCTCAGCAGTCTCAGCAGTCTCAGTAGTCTCAGTAGTATTAGCAGTTTCTGCAGTTTCAGAATTTCCGGCAACTTCAGAGGATTCTTTATTATCTTCCGAAATCTCAACTTCTGAATCATTCTCTTCAACATCTTCATCATCGTTTGAAGAAATCAATCCTCGTCCCCAAGTCATCGTTGTTTCCAAAGACTGGAACACTTCGCCGTAACGACCAGTTCTGCCAGAATGAACAGACTGAGCCAAACGTGCGATTCCTTCATTTTCTGAAGTGTCACTCTTCAACGATTGCGTTACCACGTCAACAACTTCACGCGCCTGAGCAGCACGTTGAGCTTTTTTAGAAAGCCTCTTATGACGTTCAGTATGCTCAGATTGAGCAATTGACTTTTGAGCACCACGATCTGATTGATCTTGAGAATTTTCAACAGTTTGTTGTGCTTTAGAATTATGCTCAACTTCACTATCTGGGAAATACAATGCAGAATCATATGATCCTTCACGCTCATCACGCACAATTTTTCCAGCATGAAGCTCCACAACTCGCTTACGCATTGAGTTCACAATTTCCTCATTATGCGTAGCCATAACAATCGTTGTGCCAGTTCGGTTAATAGCATCCAAAACTTCCATAATTCCAAGAGAAGTAGTTGGATCCAAATTACCAGTAGGCTCATCTGCAAGAATAATTTGAGGGTGATTGACGTATGCGCGAGCAATTGCAACTCGCTGCGCCTCACCACCAGAAAGCTCGTGTGGGTAATTATTTTCTTTACCAGTCAAACCAACCGTTTCAAGAACACGAGGAACAAGTGAACGAATCGTAGACCGACTCGTGCCAATCACTTCCAAAGCAAAAGCAACATTTTGGTAAACTGTTTTATTATTAAGCAGCTTATAATCCTGGAAAATAAAGCCAAGAGATCTACGATACTGCGGCACTTGTCGGTTAGAAAGTCTGCGCAAATCGTTACCAGCTACGTGAATTTCCCCACCATTTGCTTCTTCTTCACGAAGCAGCAAACTAAGCAATGTAGTTTTACCAGAACCGGAAGCGCCAACAAGAAACACAAAATCTCCGCGATCTACATGCAAAGACACATCGTCTAATGCAGGACGTGTACCTCGAGGATATATTTTTGACACATGATCTAATGAAATCAGCGACATTGTTTCAATTCCTTCCGAAGATTATGTGTAATTGTTGGTTTTTAGTTCTAGCTTTAGTTTTGTTTAAGATTCTGCTTCAGCTTCTTTTTGAGCTGCAACTCGCTGCTCGTGACGCCAACGAATGCCAGCTTCAATAAAACCGTCAATATCGCCGTCAAAAACAGCTTGAGTTTGTGAAGTTTCGTAACCAGTGCGCAAATCCTTCACCATCTGATAAGGGTGAAGCACGTAAGAGCGCATTTGATCTCCCCAACTTGCCTTAATATCTCCAGCAAGTTCCTTCTTTTTTGCAGCTTCCTCAGCATGCTTAAGCACAAGCAAACGCGATTGTAAAACAGCCATTGCAGCTGCGCGGTTTTGAATCTGGCTGCGCTCATCTTGCATAGAAACAACCAAGCCGGTTGGCAAATGCGTAATACGAACAGCAGAATACGTAGTGTTCACGCCCTGACCTCCTGGCCCTGAAGCCTGGAAAGTATCCACGCGAATATCCGAATCTGGAATATCAATATGATCTGTAGCTTCAACCAAAGGGATTACTTCCACTGCGCTAAAGCCTGTCTGTCGACGGCCTTGATTATCGAATGGCGAAATACGAACCATTCTGTGAGTGCCGCCTTCTACAGAAAGACGACCATACGCGTACGGGGCATCCACTTGGAAAGTAGCAGATTTAATACCAGCTTCTTCCGCATAAGACGTGTCCATCATCTTAGTTTTGTAGCCGTTTCGCTCAGCCCAGCGCAAGTACATACGAAGAAGCATTTGAGCAAAATCAGCAGCATCCACGCCGCCCGCACCAGAGCGAATCGTAACAACTGCAGAACGAGCATCATATTCGCCGTCAAGAAGAGTCTGAACCTCCATATCGTCCAACTCGTGAGCAATAGAGCCAAGCTCATCTTGAGCCTCGCTCATAGAATCAGCATCGCCTTCTTCTTGGCCAAGCTCAATTAAAGTCTTAGTATCTTCAATGCGCTGATCTACAGCTTGCAAACGCTTCAACTGAGACTGAGCCGCGGAAAGCTTACTCGTAACCTGCTGAGCATGCTCAGAATCATCCCAAAGCCCAGGCTCAGCAGCCTGCTTTTCTAAATCAGCAATCGTAACTTTCAACGAATCAACGTCTAGTGCTTTAGAAATCGAAGAATACTTTGCTTCAACATCATTTAATGCTTGGGAAAAATCAAATTCCGCCATTTACTTAAAGTACCTCTTTACATACCTGTTTTACGCAATTACTACTCGCAAAATACTTACAAAATCAACTATTTATAAGTTTAGCGCACGGTCAAAATCTCAGGACCGTTTTCCGTAATTGCAATCGTGTGCTCGCTGTGAGCACCGCGAGAACCATCAGCAGAGCGAAGAGTCCAACCATCCTTAGGATCCTGGTAAATTTCGTCAGTAGTCTTTAAGAACCATGGCTCAATTGCAATAACTAAACCTGGGCGAAGCTTGTAGCCGTGGTGAGCAGTGCCATCGTTAGGAACGTGCGGATCGCCATGCATAATATGACCGACTCCGTGACCGCCAAACTCAAGGTTTACGCTATAACCATACTCGTGAGCGACGCAACCAACAGCTGCAGAAATATCACCAAGACGGTTGCCAGGCTGAGCCATATTAATACCAGCCTCAAGGGCTTCCTCAGTGCACTTAATTAAACGTAAATCCTCAGGATCAGCATGATTTCCAACCACAAAACTAATAGCGGAATCACCAACCCATCCGTCAACGTTAATTGCCAAATCAAGAGTCAACAAATCGCCGTCTTTAAGGTTATAATCAAAAGGAACTCCGTGAAGAACAGCATCGTTTACAGAAGTACAAATATAGTGCGCAAAAGGACCTGTACCAAAATCAGGAGCGTAATCAACATAGCAAGAAGACGCACCTTTGCGGCTCATAATACGCTGGCGAACGAAATCATCAATCTCAAGAAGATTCGTGCCAACTTTGGTCATTGCTTTCAAGTCTTTAAGAATACTACCGACGAAGCGACCTGCAGGCTTCATCGCTTCAATTTCAGATGGAGTTTTAAGTTCAATCATGCTTCAAGACTAACGCGCAGGCACGAAAATAAAGCAAAATATAGCGAAAATACTAACTAATAGTGTCGCTTAATACTTGTAAGCTAATCACATGTCTAACAACAATAATAATAGTAATAATAAGGAATCGCAGAAGGAAATTTCTGCTGTAGATTTCGACCCTGCCTCCTTCTCGTCGGCTACTCGTCCACAAGACGATTTATTCCGTTACGTAAATGGTCCTTGGATTGACACTTACACTCTCCCAGAAGACAAACCAATGTATGGTGCTTTCCACAAGCTTGCAGAAGATGCAGAAAAGCAAATTCGAGATATTTTAGAAAACGAAAATTGCCCAGCCAAAAAGTCGCAAACCTTATACCGTAACTATTTGGATACCGCATCTATTGAAAAAGCTGGAATTACGCCAATTAAGGGCGATTTAGACGCTGTGGATTCAGCAGAAACTAAGGAAGATTTGGTTCGCACTATTGGCGCGCTTAATCCGTACGGCGGTCCAGATGCAATGTTTTATTTTGGCGTTTACGGAGACCCTAAAGATCCTAAGACGAATATTATGCATATTGAGCAATCGGGATTGGGCTTGCCAGACGAAGCATACTATCGCGAAGATAACTACGCTCCAATTCGCACTGAATATGTAAAAATGGTAGCTTCTTTGCTGCGCTTAGCAGGCTACGGAGACGCAACTACTACACAAGCGCAAGCCGAGCGTTTCTTGAATGTTGAAACTAAAATAGCGAGCTACCATTGGGATAACGTAGCAACTCGCGATTCTCAAAAAACTTATAATCCTTGCAATTATGCCGATTTAGCAAAAACTCTTGAAGCGCTTAATCTCGACGCTTTCTTAGACGCTACTCAAAAAGCGTACGATAATTGCGAAGAAGCAACAAATCAGCCAATCAACCTTCGTGAAGCTTTTAACAAAGTTGTAGTTCACGAGCCAAGCTTTATGGAAGGTTTGAATAAGATTTGGCAAGAAGCCGACTTAGAAGATTTAAAGCTTTGGGCGCGCGTGCACGTGATTTTGCGCTGGGCAAGCTTACTTAGTGAAGATTTTGCACAAGCGCGATTCGACTTCTACGGCAAGGTGCTTTCTGGTGCCACAAAGCAGCGCGACCGCTGGAAGCGAGCAGTTGGAGTTGTTGACGATGCCTGCGGCGAGGAAGTTGGACGCGAATACGTGCGATTGCATTTCCCTGAGTCTTCTAAGGAATATATGCAAGGCTTAGTTGACAATCTTATTAACGCTTACCGCGAGTCGATTTCTCACAGCAGCTGGCTTGGTGAGGAAACTAAAGCGAAGGCTTTGGAAAAGATTAGTAAATTTGAGCCAAATATTGGTTACACAAACCATTGGGTTGACTACTCTGCGCTAAATATTAAGGAAGACGCTGACTTAGTTGATAATATGCGCGAAGTTTATCGATTTGGCTTTGGTAAAAATACTGCAAAAGCCGGAAATCCTGTGGATCGCGAAGAATGGCAGATGACTCCGCAAACTGTGAACGCTTACTACGATCCTCTGCTGAACGTAATCGTGTTCCCTGCTGCTATTTTGCAACCGCCATTCTTTAACCCAAGCGCTCCAGACGCAGCAAATTACGGTGCTATTGGTGCCGTGATTGGTCATGAAATCGGCCACGGTTTTGACGATCAGGGTTGCGAATACGACGGCGACGGCGTGCTTAACAATTGGTGGACTGAAGAAGACAAAGCTAACTTTGCTGAGCGCACTAAGAAGCTTATTGAACAATACAATGCTTTTACACCAACGCAGCTTATCGTTAAGTACTCTCACTTGAAGAGCAAAGAAGAGCGCAATGCGATGCCTCACGTAAACGGTGCTTTAACAATCGGCGAGAATATTGGCGATTTAAGCGGCGTGACTATTGCGCTTAAAGCATACGCTTTCGCTTTGCAAAAGAGTGAAGGGCATGAAATTGACGGAAGTGAAGATGCGATTCGCGAAACTTTGCTGAACGCTCCTGAAGTAGATGGTTTCACTGCTTTGCAGCGATTCTTCTTAAGCTACGCGTTAGTATGGCGTTCCAAGGCTCGTAATGAAATTGCGGAACAGCTGCTTCAAATCGACCCGCACTCCCCAGCCGAATGCCGCACTAACGGCATTGCTCGTAACGTAGACTTGTTCTACGATGCCTTCGACGTTAAAGAAGGCGACGAGATGTGGCTCGACCCTGCTGAGCGCGTGCACATTTGGTAAGTTGCGAATAAATCGCAAATAAGTCGCTATAAGTCAAAAATAAGTCAAAATAGAAGCCTGCAGACGCTTAATAAACGTTTGCAGGCTTATTATTTTCTATTTTTATTAATATTTTTAGTAATATTATTGTTTATCTTTTGAATTATCAGAAGATTTTTCACTTCCGCAAGTTTTACTACGCGCAATATACTTCACGTGCAAACTATTTTTAGAAATCATCCTTCTTTTAAGAAAATCCAAGCTACCACTGCAATTGCGCACAAAACAAGCACGCTTAAAATCGCAGAAATAATCACAATAAATTTATACATTGAAGCATTTTTCTTCATAGCTTTCGCTAACTTTTTATGATGCTTATGCTTCAAATGCTTCTTTTTAGCCAAAGCTTTTTTCTTCTTAGCTTCCTCGTCTTTACGCTTCTGCTCTTCCTTCTTCTTTCGCTCCTCTTCAGCACGCTTTTTTGCTCTTCGGGAGATTCTGGGCCAATCTTTCCATCCGGATAATCAATATCACCGTTATATTCCGACAGTGTCAACGCTCCAACAACACCATAAGAGCCACCCGAAGCCTCTCCGTAACCAAAAGAAATATTGCTAGGATTCAAAATCTGATACAAATGGCCATTATCTTCGTTAAAACTTCCGCCGGTTGCGCGCAAAGCCGACTCTTCATCTTGAATCCACAATTGCATAGAACCAGCAAGATCCACACCCCAACTTAAATTTTCACCCCACGCCTTTCGGCCAGTGTAATCAGGTTCACTCACACCATCTGGGCCAAAATGGCCAAACTGCCCATGCTGAGCGGTTTCTTGCGCGCGACGGAAAAGCATCCTCTTCATTTGCAGAATCCTACTGAATATTATTAACATACGCTTCTTTAGTAAGACCGTAGCGGCTCACGTAATCTTGCAAAGGAACGCCATTAAAATACGTGCTGCGATCATCGTAAAGCCTAGATCTTGCGCTTCGAATAGAAGAAAGAACGTAACGCGCTACATTACTTGACTGAATAAAAGCTGCAGAAGAAGCAAAATTAGTTGTTTGAATTATTGGATTCTGATGATACTTATGATGATATTCGCGATTATACGCCTGATGATACGCCTTAGAATGTTCTAAAGTAAAATCAGCAAAATTTTGCGATATTGCACACGCAGCTAGGCATACAGCCGAAATAACAAGGATACTAACCCAACTTATGCGCATATTAGATTTATGCTTTGCATATTGCTGATTATTTTCCACCATAAATATCTTCTTCACTGCATTCAATATTTTCAATACGTTTGCTCAATACTACCCTGCAATGAGGAATGATTACGCATGTACAGTTAATTGTTGAGCTTTTACTAAATATTTTTCTGTAGTCAAGAGATTAATTACATTGTGGATAAAACCTAGGTTTTAACCACAATAGAAAAGTTTGCTGGCAAAGTTGTTGCGCAAAGTTCATAGTTGTTATTACTGCGGCATTTCCTCGTGGCTGCGAAGCTCAGAGGCAATGATGGCTCTGTATTTCGGGGCTGAAATGGCTGCAGTCCAAATTGTGAAAGGACTATGAAATATGGCACAACAACAGTCGACCGTGACTATTAGTGGATACGTAGGCGCTGAGCCTGTAAACTTTGGGCGAAGTGAAAATTCTCCGGCTTGTTCGCTACGAATCGCGAGCACGCAATCATATTACCGCAACGACGAACAGCAATGGCATGAGCGTCCAACTACTTGGATGACTGTGAAAGCGTATAGGACTTTGGCTTCAAACGTGCTAAAAAGCGTTCATAAAGGCGATGCAATCGTTGTATATGGCAATTTGAGTACAGAAAGCTGGACAAAAGATGGAAACGATTATAATCGCGTAATTTTGGAAGCTTCTGCTATTGGGCACGATTTAAATCGCGGAACTACGCAATTTACAAAGCGAAACGCTGATTCCGCTAAAAATGATCATACGAAAGAAAGTAATCAAGTACAGCAGAAGAACAATGCACAACAAAATAACTCTAACGCAAACATTTCGAATGACGAATTTGGAGGCGAAACTGATATTTAAGGAAAATAAAATCGCAATTCGAGAAATCCACTAAACTCACACCACAATAAATTAATATGAATACAATAAAATAATGCCGCCAAGAATCAATATTCCTGGCGGCAAATTGCGAAAAATAGACCCTTACTTAAGCAGAGCGTTTATTCGAGCAGCGATGCGGCTTGCAGCCTCGTCAACTGGAACTGCTTCAACGTTTGAGCCGTTACGATCGCGGATTTCAATCGTACCGTTGTTCACGGTATCGCGACCTGCTACAGCAATCAGCGGTACGCCAACAAGCTCAGCATCCTTAAACTTTACGCCTGGAGAAACCTTTGGACGGTCGTCAAAGATTACTTCGATTCCCTGCTTACTAAGCTCTTCAACAACCTTTTCAGCAGCGTCGAAAGCAACTTGATCTTTGCCTGTTGCAACAACATGAACTTGAGCTGGAGCAATTGCCATAGGCCATGCGAGACCAGCGTCGTCGTGATGTGTTTCTGCCAAGCATGCGATCACGCGGCTAACGCCAATACCGTAGCAACCCATCCAAACTGGCACAGCTTTACCATTTTCGTTAAGAACGCTTAAGCCCAAAGCCTTAGAATACTTTAAGCCAAGCTGGAACACCTGGCCGATTTCCACACCGCGTTCGAAGCTCAACGGACCGGAACCATCTGGGCTCATATCGCCATCGCGAACCTGGGCTGCTTCAACAACACCGTCCGCCTCAAAATCGCGGCCGTAAACAGCGTTGTAAACGTGCTTTCCGTCTTCGTCAGCTCCTGTAATCCAAGCACTTCCCTTTGCAACGTGAGCATCCATCAAGTAGCGAACAGGATTTTCAATACCCCTACCCTCTTTGCGAGCTTGAGGACCTAATACGCTAAAGCCAATGTAGCCCTTAACAAACTCAGGATGAGACTTCAAATCATCCTCAGTTGCTTCTTCGATTTCTGCAGGAGCAAACTGAGCTTCAAGACGCTTCATATCTACTTGGCGATCCCCTGGAATACCAATCGCCACGATTTCGCGCCATGGCTCCTCATGCTCGCCGCCTTCAGCATCTGCCGGATGCTTAACAGCAATAATCAAGTTCTTCAAAGTGTCGTCTGCTTGCCATTCGCGACCATCTTTACGCGAATGCAAGTCGTTAGAAACCTTAACCAAAGCTTCAATCGTCTTAGCGTCTGGAGTTTCGAGAGATTGCGCTGCAGGAGTTGCCGAATAATCAACATCTTGCATTTCTGGAGTGGTAAGAGCCTCAACATTCCAAGCTTTTCCTGAAGGTGCGAGCGCAAAAGTATCTTCACCAATTGGCATTGGAGCCAAGAACTCTTCGGAATCAGAGCCACCCATTGGGCCGGAAACAGCGTGAACAATCACGTATTTAATGCCCAAACGGTCGAAAATTCGAGCGTAAGCAGCGCGCTCCTCAACGTAAGCAGATTTCAAACCATCTTCGTCAATCGAGAACGAATAAGCATCCTGCATAATAAACTCGCGACCGCGAATAAGACCAGCGCGCGGGCGGAACTCGTCGCGATACTTCGTTTGAATCTGATACAAAGTAACTGGTAAATCCTTGTAAGAAGAATACATATCCTTAACGAGAAGCGTGAAAACTTCTTCGTGCGTTGGAGCAAGAAGATAGTCAGCTTGGTGGCGATCCTTAAGACGGAAGATATTGTCGCCATATTCTTCCCAACGGTTGGTAGCCTCGTAAGGCTCACGCGGAAGAAGTGCCGGGAAGTGAACTTCCTGCGCACCGATACCGTTGATTTCGTCGCGAATAATCGCCTGAACCTTGTTCAAAACCTTAAGTCCTAGCGGAAGCCAAGTCCACACACCTGGTGCAGATTTACGAATATAGCCTGCGCGCTGCATAAGTTTTGCGGAAGTCACGTCCGCGTCTGCAGGATCCTCGCGCAGCGTACGAAGGAATAGCTGAGACATACGAAGTACATTGGAATTCATGCGTTCCAATCTATTTGCGCATGAGGACATAAACACTTGTTTACACGCATCAACAAAAGTAATACTCGATTAAATCATAACGTGCAAAAATATAACAAAGCGACCAAAACGACTCAGCCGCGAGTAGTTTATGCCGTGCGCAAGGCAAAAGCTTATAGAATATTAAAACTCGTCGTCGAAAGAAAATTCGTCCGTAACGCCATCACCGGCACTTTCAAAAAGACTAAACTCCTGCTGATCCGCAAAATCACCATCTGCTTTTTTAGCAACAAACGCGGAAGCTCCATCGCTAGCAAGCAGCTCACTTGCGCACCTTGACGCCTCACGCAAAGATCCGTCTAGCAGTACAGCATCCGCCGAAACGCTAAACGCGCGCTCGTTAATACCCTCTAAGTAAAGACCTTGCAGATTTTCCACACGCGAAAGCGCAACGTAACCCATTCCGGGAGCGAAAGTTCTACGCAAATCCATTACCGCAGCATCAAGCGTCATACCTTGCGATTTATGAATCGTAATTCCCCACGCGCAACGAAGAGGCACTTGATTTACGCTAGCAAGTACAGTCTCACCGTCCGTCATTTCCCACGCTGCAGGCTTAAGAGTTACAATATTGCCGTTTTCAAACTCAACAATCGGCCATCCGCCCTTAGATTCAGGCGCAAAACGCAACACACGCCCAACAGAGCCGTTTACATACTGCTTTTCCTGATCGTTTCGCAACGCCATCACAGCAGCCCCAGCCTTTAAAACTAAACGCTCCGGAGCAAGCATATTCTTTTTTAATCGATCAACGAGATTTTTAGGTCCTGCTTCCGTTGCAACGAATTCGTGAGACTCAGCATTAATTTCCGCAAGCTGCATATTATTTAAGCCATCTGCTTGCGCGTTCGTTGGGAAAAGATGTACTGCAACTTCGTCATCTTGCGGATACTCACCAAGGCGGCTAGCAAGCACTTGCTTATCGTCGTCACTCACGAGACCGCTACGAATATCCGTCAAAACTTCTAGCAACTTGCCGTCATCCTGACGATGTTGCTCAGTTAAGTAGCACACAACAGGTTTCAAAGCGTCCCATGCAAACGATTCCGTAATATAGCCTTCCGGATTTTTTCCAGCTGCAGCATACTTTTCGCGCGACGAAATAAACTCCGAGCTCGGCTCGAACACGTCACGATTTCGCATAGAAGTGCTAACAGGCGGCAATTGGAAGAAGTCGCCCGAAATAACTACTTGAAGCCCGCCGAAAGGAGCGGGATTTTTGCGCACCTTCCGGCAAACTTCATCAACCATGTCAAAAAGCCACGCGTGAATCATGGAAACTTCGTCCAACACGAGCACGTCCGTGGCTTTTATGCGCTTTCCTCGCCTAGCTCTAATTGTTTTAAGAAGCGTATCCGTAAGCGCGTTTGAAACTCCAACTCCACTCCACGAGTGAATGGTTTGACCGTTTAAGTGCGTTGCCGCAATACCGGTAGAGGCAGTTACAGCAACGCTTAAACCGTTCTTTCGCATTGCGCGAATAGCTTCGTTTAATACGTAGGTTTTACCTGCACCCGGAGCGCCGGTAATGAACGCGCTCGCGCCAGCGTTGATTATGGTTAAGGCTTCGGATTGCTTCATTGGCAGTACCTTTTATTGCGTTTAGTAGTCGCGCTTTATTTAATAGTAGCGTTGTGTTTAGTAGTCGCGCTTTTCTGCGGAATTTGCGTCTTCTAATGCCTCTCCGCGACGCTCATAGTCACGAAGCAAGCTCGTGCTTTCAATATGTTGCGCACCGGCTTTTGCTTGAGACTCGCTTGGGCCTGGTGCTGGAACGAACATCATATCGCGGTAGTAACGAAGCTCGTCAATCGACTCAATAATATCCGCGAGCGCACGGTGACCGCCGTGTTTTGCCGGCTTATTGCGGTAAACGTCCGGGTAAAGCCTGCGCGAAATTTCCTTCAACGTACTTACGTCGATTACACGATAGTGCAGATTTGCCATTAAATCTGGCATGTAACGGTCGAGGAACTTTTTGTCGGAACCGACGGAGTTTCCAGCAAGATGAGCTTTTCCGCGAGCTGGAAGGAAGCGCTTTACGTACTCAACAACCTGCTTTTGTGCCTCTTCCAAAGACAAACCGTTCTTATTCCACTCGTCAACAAGTCCAGAAGAAGTGTGCATATTGCGCACAAAATCGTTCATATGAGCCACAGCAGCGTCGCTTGGCTTAATCACTAAATCAATACCGTCGTCCAAAACTTTCAAATTAAAATCAGTTGGAACTACAGATACTTCGCATAATTCGTCATGGAAAATATCGAGTCCAGTCATCTCGCAATCAATCCAAATTAAGCGCGACTCTTCCGGCGTAAACGTAAGATCTTCCTTAGCTTCAGCCATTTTCGTTCCTTTCCTAATATTTTTTCGAACCCATCAGCCTACATCTTCGTACCGACGAAGCGCGTATTAAAAACGACGAAAAGCAGACAAGTTGTGAGTAACTTGCGTAACTTTTCGCCGTTTAGTGCAAAATTATTTGCGATTTATACGCGACTTAGTTGTGGAAACCGCTGTAGTTTGGTGCTTCTGCAGTCATCACAATATCGTGAGGATGAGATTCGCGAAGGCCAGCATCAGTAATGCGAATAAAGCGGCCGCGCTCTTGCATTTCCTTAATATTGTGCGCACCAACGTAGAACATTGACTGGTGTAAGCCGCCGAGAAGCTGGTAAAGCACAGCGTTAAGCGGACCGCGATATGGAACTTCACCTTCAACGCCTTCTGGAACCACCTTGTCGGAGCTGGTAACGTCTGCCTGGAAGTAACGATCCTTCGAATAAGACTTCTTACCGCGAGGAGCCATTGCACCAAGCGAGCCCATGCCGCGGTAAAGCTTGTACTGCTTGCCGTGAAGAAGAACCTTCTCGCCTGGAGCTTCCTCACATCCAGCCAAAGTGCCGCCGAGCATAACAGTGTCCGCGCCTGCAACCAAAGCCTTAGCAATATCGCCGGAATAGTGAATACCACCGTCTGCAATGCATGGAATACCAGCAGCCTTGCAAGCCTGAGCCGCATCGTAAACTGCGGTAAGCTGAGGCACGCCAACGCCTGCAACAACGCGCGTAGTGCAAATAGAGCCTGGGCCAACGCCAACCTTTACAGCGTCAACGCCAGCGTCAATCATAGCCTGTGCGCCTTGGCGAGTAGCAATATTTCCGCCAATAATTTGCACGCCATCGAAAGCCTTATCTGCCTTAATGCGGCGAATCATGTCGAGAGCCAAGCGAGCCTCGCCGTTTGCAGTATCGACCACAAGCACGTCAACTCCAGCTTCCATAAGAGCGCACGCACGCTGCCAAGCATCACCCAAGAAGCCAATACCAGCAGCGACGCGCAAGCGACCCTGATCATCCTTAGTAGCATCCGGATACTGTTCAGTCTTCACAAAGTCCTTAACAGTAATCAAGCCTGTAAGCTTACCTTCAGCATCAACCAAAGGCAACTTTTCAATCTTGTTATCCGCAAGCAAGCGGTGAGCATCTTCCTTAGAAATATTTGAAGGACCGGTGACGAGATTTTCGCGCGTCATCACGTCCTTAACTTTCAAGCGATCGTAGTCTTCGGAAGCAATGAAACGCATATCGCGGTTGGTAATAATACCAACTAAACGATTTTCGCTATCCACTACCGGAAGACCAGAAATATGGAAACGCCCGCACAATTTATCTAAATCGGCGAGCGTAGCATCTGGGTGAACAGTAAGCGGGTCGGTAATCATACCGGATTCACTGCGTTTAACAATATCAACCTGCGCAGCTTGATCATCAATAGAAAGATTGCGGTGAAGTACTCCAATGCCACCGTTACGCGCCATGGCAATAGCCATATCGGACTCGGTAACAGTATCCATAGCTGCCGAAATAGTCGGCACTTTCATGGTAATTTCGCGAGTCAGACGAGTGGAAGTATCCACTTCGGACGGAATAACATCAGTTTCGTTTGGAAGCAAAAGGACATCGTCATAAGCGAGACCGAGCTTCTCGAAAATTGGTGGAACAGGAGCATACACGGATTCCGTGTTCATATCAGTTGTAGCCATAGGGTTACTATACGTTTTTGCTATGACGTTTGCCGAAACGCACCCTCCAAACGCGGGCGCGACGACATGCTTGAGCGCAGCACAGCGCGCGCGAAAGCAACTCGGAGCGGAAACTCGCTCAAGTTGGAAGTCCAATGGACTTCCAACGCGAGTTTCGTAAGCGAGCGCTTATAGCGCGAGCGTACTCGCACGTTTTGAGCGCCACGCCACATTAAGAAAAACAAAATTAAGCAGTTGTTACGAATTGCGAAGTTCGGGCAGGCGACAACGCAAGTACGGCATCATTGTGAGCACAGTAAGTAGCGCAGCAGCAAGAATCATTCCAACAAGCACATACACAGCTTTAAAGAACAAAATCATAATAGAGCCAAACGCAATTAGCGCAGCCCATCCCCACAAAATCAGCACAGCACCCTGCACAGAATGCCCAATGCGCAGCATGCGATGATGCAAGTGCATGCGATCCGGATGCATTGGCGACTGCCCTTTAGCAACACGCCTAAAAATAGCCAAGCACATGTCAAGAACCGGCAAAAACAGCACAAGAATCGGCAACAAAATCGGCATAAATACAGGCAAATAAATACTCGTATGAACGGCGGAAGGATCCAAATGGCCGGTCATAATAATCGACGCGCAAGTAATTAAGTAGCCGATTAACATGGAGCCTGAGTCACCCATAAAAAGTTTTGCTGGATGCCAATTGTGCATAATAAATCCAACGCACATACCTACCATTGCAACGTCAATAAGAGTTGCCATTGAAGCGTAGGATGGCGACGTGCGCGCAAGCATGTATGAGTATGTTGCGAAGGCAATGCCGCCGATTGCAACGATTCCAGAAGCCAGTCCGTCCAGCCCATCTACAAAATTTACTGCATTAATTGAAGCAACGATTAGTATTGCAGTTATTGCGATTGACACGCTTGGAGATGCCGTTACGAGCGATCCTAGCGGCAAAGTTACGATTTGCAACCCTCCCCACGCTACAAAAACAGCTATAAGCAGCTGACCGGCAAGCTTTAGCATCCAATCTAGATCCCAAATGTCGTCGCATACCCCAAGCAGGCATATCATAACGGCTCCTGCTAGTACAACCCACGGCTGGTGCGTTCCTGCAAAAAGCCCGGAAATAAATGGCATAGAACTAGCGAAAGCCATCGCAACTGCGAAACCAAAAAGCATACCTACACCACCCATACGTGGCGTTGGAATAGTATGCACATCGCGCGCGCGAACTTTGCCAACAGCACCCATACGGATTGCAAGGTGACGAACAAGCGGCATAATAAGCCACGTAGCACCGCCTGCAATTGCTGCAATAAACAGGTATACCCTCATGAATGCGTCCTTTGCTATGCGATTACTTCGTTGGTTTTAGCAGCGTTTGCTAAATTTTCGCTTGCTTATTTTGATTGTAGCGATTTGTTAGTACCAGAAATTTAGTACCAGAAATAAGTTAATAAACTTACTCACTTAACGCATTACGAATTTCACTCTCCGAAATCACACCTTCGCGCAAAATCACAATACCGTCTTTATCGCTTGAATTCGCGCCAACTACCGTGCTTGCCACGTGCGAGCAAGTCGGGCCTGCGTTCAAATACAGCGGAATTTCGTTGCCGAAAGCTGCAAATGCTTCTTCTACACTGTCTGCACTTTCGTTACCGCTGCGATTCGCGCTAGAAGCAGCCAGTGGACCGGTGACTCGCAAAATTTGCATTAATTCAGGGCAATCCGGCACGCGCACGCCTTGAGTTGCTTGAGTTTTCGCATCGTTTTGAGCATCAGTTTCATTCGTTTTGCACAGCGTTGCAAGATTTGAAGCAACTGAATCCTTCTTCGCACGCGCAATCGGAGAATATCCGCCCGGAAGGAACTTTTTACCTAGAATATCCAGCGGAGAAGGCAAATAAAGCCCAAGTTTTTCTAAATCTTCCACTCCACTCATTAAAATTTGCAGCGCCTTTGTGCGCGGTCTGCGCTTAAGCTCGTAAATTTTTGCAACAGCAGCTTCATTGAATGGATCGCAAGCAACGCCGTACACGGTGTCAGTCGGCACTACGATTACGCCGCCTTCGTTAATAATTTGCGCTGCCATTTGCAGGGATTCTTCGTTGATATTGCAAATTTTGCTCATTTTTGCCTCTTTTATTGCTTATTTTGCTTATTTTGCTTATTTTATTCTGTTTGAGTCAAGTTTTATTTTTGATTAAAATTTTACTTTTCCGCAAAAGTGTACCGCGGTCTGCCAGTTAAGTCGTTTCCAACGCGCGCACGCAAAAAACCTACGCTTTCCGCATACTTTTTAAGCGCATCCCCTTGCGAAATATCGTGCTCCATAACCATCGCTCCCCCAGACTTAAGCAGCGCAAAAGCCGCACGCATAATCTGCTCCGGAATAAGCAAGCCGTCCGCAGAACCGCCATAAAGAGCAAGCGGAGGATCATACTCTCGCACTTCAACCTGTTCTGGCACTTGACTTTCCGGCACGTAAGGCGGATTCGTTATTACTAAATCTACTTTGCCACAAATTGCGTGAAGTTCCGGCGTGCAATCCGAAATATGCGATTTGGTTGCGTCTGCAAGCACGGCATGATAGCGACTGAAAATCTGAATATTTTCCCACTTTTTTGCAGCTTCTTCGAAATTTTTTTGCAAATATTGGAAAGCTTCAGGAGATTTTTCTACAGCCCATACTTGCGCGTCTGCAACTTCCGCCGCAATCGACAATCCAATTGCGCCCGATCCGGCGCATAAATCGACTACCGTCGGCTTGCTAATACCAGACTCTCTAAGCCAATCCAATCCAGCTTCAACAACAATTTCCGTTTCCGGCCGCGGCACAAAAACGCCCTTACCAACTTGCAAATCCAAGTAGCGAAAAGGCGCGCGACCAACAATATGCTGCAACGGCTCACGAGAAGCACGCCTAGATACAAAATCGCTATATTTACTAGCATAATCTTGCGAAAAATCGGTTAAATCGCCAAGTATTAGCGCCTTGTTCAGCTCAGCTAAGCTTACGCCGCAAGCATGAGCCAGCAGCAAGCGTGCATCATATTCTGCTGACTCCACGCCTGCAGAATCAAGCTTTTTAACAGCATCGCGCAAAACTCGCAAAAGTTCTTGCATTTTAAGAATTGCTTGGTTATTTCAGTAATTTTACTTGACTTACTTGGCTTGCGCTAAGCGGTCAGCTTCATCCGCCTGAATATCACTGTCGATAACAGGCTGCAAATCGCCGTCAAGAACCTGATCAAGATTGTAAGCCTTGTAATTCGTGCGATGATCCACAATACGATTTTCTGGGAAATTGTACGTGCGGATTCGCTCAGAGCGGTCGAGCGAACGCACCTGTGAGTGGCGCATATCCGCCGCTTCTGCTGCCTCCTGCTCGTGCTTCATAGCGAGCAAACGAGACTTTAACACGCGAAGGGCTGCCGCACGGTTTTGAATCTGCGACTTTTCGTCTTGCATGCTAACAACAATTCCGGTTGGAATATGTGTCATGCGAACCGCAGAATAAGTAGTGTTCACGGACTGCCCACCAGGGCCGGAGCTCATGAAAATGTCGATCTTCAAATCTTTTGGATCGATTTCGATTTCGTCGTCATCTTCGTCTGCTTCTGGGAACACGATTACGCCAGCTGCGGAAGTTTGAATACGTCCCTGCGATTCCGTAACTGGGATTCGCTGCACGCGATGCACTCCGCCCTCATACTTCATGCTTGCCCACACGCCATCTTCTGGAGCAGGCGTACCTTTTGCTCGAATCGCAAGCTGCACGTCTTTTACGCCGCCAAGTTCCGTTGAATTTTCGCTTTGGATTACGGTAGTCCAGCCGCGCTTTTCCGCGTAACGCATGTACATACGCAATAAATCGCCAGCAAACAAAGCCGCTTCTTCGCCGCCTGTGCCAGCTTTAATTTCCATAATCATATCGCGCGCATCATCCGGATCCCTAGGAATTAATGCAGTGCGAAGCTTTTCTTTTGCTGCTGGAATCTGCTCTTCTAAGCGCTTAGCTTCTTCAGCGAAATCTGGATCGTCGCTTGCCATTTCGTTTGCGGCTTCAAAGTCGTCGCAAAGCTGTTTGTAATTTAGGTAAGCGTTTACGATTGATCCAAGTTCTGCGTGCCTACGACCAAGCTTACGAATAGCGTCCGGATTTGACGCAACTTCCGGGCTTCCCATACGACTTTCAATATCGCGATACTCTTCTAACGCGGTAACTGCTGCCGGGAATTGTTCCTCTACTGACTCAGCCATCATATTCCTTTGTAGTCACGCTTAACGCGGATTGTAAATCAAAAATTTAAATGTTAAATATTAAACACACATGTTTAGCACATAAAACGCCAGCCCCGATTCCGCGAGTTACACGAAAGCAGGGCTGGCGTCACAAAAGCTACTTAGTCTTCTTACCGTAGCGCTTCTCGAAGCGAGCCACGCGACCGCCGGTGTCGAGAATCTTCTGCTTGCCGGTATAGAATGGGTGGCACTTTGAGCACACGTCAACCGTCATGTGATCGCCATCAGCGGTAGAACGAGTTACGAAAGTGCTTCCGCAAGAGCAGGTAACCTGCACTGCGTGATAGTCGGGATGAATACCCTGCTTCATAATGTCTCCTATGGAATTCGGGCGACCCGGGTCGCAAAGCCCCAATAGCTAAGCGTGAACCGGAACCTTCGTAATTCTAGTCACCACCCTCGACGCGCTTATAATCCGCATAAAAATGGAGCGCATGAAAAATTCAAACGCTCCAAATTTAAATAAATTATTTATTATTGCGACGCTTGCGATGGTGTTTGCCAGTCTTTACAACCGCGAGACCAATTGCTGCGATTGCTGCCGACAAAATACCAGCGGATGCAGAAGAAACCGTATTGCTACCAGTTTTAGCTAATTCCGGCTTTGCTTCAGCAGTTTCTTTTACATCCTTTTCTTGCTTCTTTTCATTCTCAATAGTTACGTCATATGAAGTATAAGAATCAAGAGAAGGAATAGCTTGTTCAGGCGTTGGAGCAGGTTTACTCTCAGAAATCACATCAATTTCAACAGTAATTTCCGCTTCGCGACCATACTTGTCGGTAGTAGTAAACGTTAGCTCAACTTTCGGCTTGCCGTCAACAATCTTAGGCGTGCCAGAAATCTTGCATTCAGTACCAGCGCAATTTGCGTTAATGCCGTTTACAGAAGTTAAGCCTTGAGCAACTAACTCGTTAATAGTTACTTTCTTGCCGTCTACTGTAACCGTTGTGTTATTAACATCTCCTTCAGTCATGTTTTGCAATCTGAAGTTCGTTAAAACACCCTCGCGAGCAGAACCACTAAACTTAAACTTCATAGGAGCCATCTTCTCGAAGTTTGCAGTAATAATGGTTTCGCTTTCTGGGAATACCATTGCAATATCGGCGTCAGTAATACCAGCTTGCACAAGTAAATTCTTCAAAGCTTCAATAGTTGAGTGTTGTGAATTACGAATTATTTTTGCCGTATATGACTTTCCTAATGTTTCAGCAACAATAGCCAATCTATTACGACTTGCTTCATAACTCATATTCTCGTTATTTATAGCTTCAGCAAGAATATTCTTTATAGCCGCAAATGTAGAATTCTTAGATTTGCGGATTACATTAGCTGTAAACGACATGCCATAGCGTTCAGCAATCTTAGCTAATGTTTCACGCTCAATATCAGTTGATTTGTGGTTATCAGCACTGTTATAGATGGTATCAATATGTTTAGAGTAAGATACTTCATCCCAATTCTTGAATATGTAACCTTTGTTAGCAAGAACGTCTGGAATATAATTCTTTATTTCAGACATTCTATCTTTACGCACCCAGTATGTATGCATTGGTGACTGCATAGTTCCGCCATTGCCAGCTACATACGTTACCTTTGTGTAGTTTTCTAAAATGAACTTTCCTGCTTGGCTGCCAGCTGAAGGCAAATCTCGCTCTGCAATCACATTCGGAAGCACTTGAATAGGTACATTTTCATAACGTACTATCTTTGCATCCTTCTTATTTGGATCAGATGTTTCAACCTTCACTCTAACGGTAGTAATTCCAGGCTTCGCAATTCGAACAGAATTGGCACCGGAAGAATAAACTACACCAGCACCGTGCATGCCCGCAATCTCTAGGTTATTAGGATCAACACCAGACACAAGCTCATCAGGAGCAGGAACTTCATCTCCAACACTCTTAACAAACTGAGATACATTCACAGGCATATCAGCAATCTGATTTGCAACATATACGCGAATTTGTCTATTCTTATTTGTGTCAGTTGACGGAACAGGCTTGTTGCCTGCATCATAAACTTCCCACTTGCTAAAGCCCTTAAGCTGTTGCTTTAACTCATTAGTTTTATTATTAACGTCATTTTCATATGTAGTACTATCGGACTTAAAGTAGATAACTTTCGGTTTGTATGAGCCATCATCCCACTTCCTTCCGAAAGCTGGTAAGAACACATACGGCACGTAGTTATCTGGAATTTTCTCATTACTCTTCGCGTCGATGATGTTCATCACCTTTTCATACACTGCTTGGTATGTAGTATTTTCAGAGTACTTTAATTTACGAATCTCATCATTCGTTAACAACTTTTCACCATTCGCGTTTTGCACATCAACGCTAGTTGCAGATGCTGGTTCACTTACCATCAAAGTAGTGACAGGAATTTCAGGTTGATTTGCTGAGCCTCTTCTTACACTCGAACGAGCATTAGAATTATCATTATCAACAAAATTCTCAAGCTTCCTCCAGCCTTTGAACACGTAATGGTATCCATCAGCGTCATAATTCTTGCCAACAGCTTGCGGAGCTTTTACGCCCGTAACATCGTCTTTAAGAACGTAGTACAGCTTAGTAGTATCTTTATCAAGGCTGCCCTGATCTTTATGATCAACTTGATTGGCATTTATAAAGTTGACCTTAACATACTTATCCTTATTGAGAACAAGATCACGCTCTGCAGCAACACCAGTAAGAGGATTAGTATCGCCAGGCTGATGTGAAGGCTGAGTACTATCTGGTTTCGGTAGGCTCTTATCGTACATCAACTGGTAAAGCACCTTTAAGCGTCCTACAAGTCTATAAGTCTTGTAATCTGCTGCATCCTTATACTTAACTGTAACTTTCAAAGGAACAGTGTACAAAGCAGGCTTCTTAAGCATCTTCTGCTTTAACTTATTTTGTTCAGCTTCAGTTGGCAAATCATATTCGACTTTTATGTCTTCTATGCCATTATTCACAGCAGCATCTGCTTTGAGCTGAGACATATTAGTTATAAAATCGGTTAACTTTGGAAGCGTGTCAGGCTTATCTTGCACAGCGACCAAGTAATCAGTCTGCACTGTTGGCTCTGTCCAAGGGGTTTGATCTGCCACGAACTCTTGGAATGGTTTATCAACTTTCCAATTCGAAACATCATCTATAGGCGTTACTTCTTCTTTGCCATTAATCATGCTGCTTCGATTCCAAGTTCCCTTAGCATTGGTTAGGTTCTCTTGAAGCCTTGTCAACGCACTAGTCTGGTCGCTAGCACTGTAAGGAATTTGCGAAAGATCAGTACCCTTCTTTACGTAGAACACCTTAGGGCCGTCTGTGCCGTCCTTCCACTTTCGTCCTGGAGCAGGCTTGAAGATTGCAACTACAGAATCTTCTGGAACTGTTCCATTGTCGGACGAGCTGGAGAAGTAGTCGATTCGCTTGTAAATAGCGTGGTAAGTTACGCCGTCTTGCAAATTTACTTTCTTGTAGCGGTCGCTTGAATTTATGTCAAACGTCTGCTCTTGTTTTGGATTTTCAGCAGTTGGCTTTACAACATTAGTCGCCCAACCCTTAAACACGTAGTGGTAATGCTGGTCGCTGTAATCATTGCCGAAAGCTTGCGGCACGCGGATTCTAACTTCCTTGCCCTTATAAACGTACGCAGTAAGCGTAGTTTTTTCACCAGCAGGATGATTGGCATTATCTCCATCGTGACCAATAATAGTGCCTTCATCATTCTTGCCGGTGAAAGTAATCGGCGCATACTCGTCAATATGCGCTTTGCCGTAGTCAGTAGCTTTAAACTTATCCCACTCGCTTGCGTACACCAAATCCGGCAGCACGCGGTACAGCACTTCAGCTTCAGCAATGTTATTGCCAAGATGCACTTGCACTTTAATCTTGTGTAATCCTGGAGTGTTGTCAAACTTTTCGCCAGGCGCAAAGCTGAACGTAGCACCATCTGGATAATCACTAGCATTCGTTATAAGCTTCTTAGCATCATCACTACTTCCAGTACTAATCTTCTCAATTGGCTTAAGCACTTGCGGAGCTGCAGCAACAGGAGCTTTAAGCTTGAAGTGAGCAATGTAAATTACTTCAGGATTGTTCTGCTCTTCGGAGCGAATCGGCAAGCGATTCACACCATCGGAATACTGAAGCGTATGCGAGCCAACTTCAGACGAACCGACTTTTGAAGTCCAACCAACAAACTCAAATCCAGGCTTTGCTTTTACTGTTGGAAGTGGCATTTGATAAGCTTTTGTGCCCTTAATTGCGTCGTACACAAGAGCAGAGTCGTCAGCTACATCCTTGTTCTGCCAGTCAACAACGCTGCCCATAGAGTCTTGACCATCAGCCACTTTGAACACGTAGCGCGTGTAGTGATCTGGACGAGCTTGCTTATCGTCATTGCGTTTAAGCACGCGAACGTCTTTATATTTGAAGATGAATGTATCTTCTCTAGTCTGCTTACCTTCGCTATCAGTAGTATAAGTAATATTCTGCTGTGTGCTTTCCGGCACAAAGCCTTCAATCGGCTTGTAGAATACTACGTCGTACTTTCTGTTTACAGAGCTGACTTCGCTTTCTGGAAGAAGCTCCTTACCGTTTTGATCAATATACTTTACCTTATACTTGCGCGTATTGTACGTTTGGTAAATAAACTCGCCAGTATTCTGCTTCTCATCACTCGAAGCTTCAAAGCTCGTGAACTGCTTATCTGGGAAGTGCGTTTCGTCGCTGTAGACTGCTTCCGCATTGTAGCGCAAATGCTCGCGCAAGCCGGAAACCGTTTGAGTAGAAACGTGATCCACCATCGCGGCTTTTTCTGCGTCTGAAAGACCCTCTTTCTTATAGTCAGCAAACGTTACGCCTGGCTTTAAGAATATGTGCTTAAAAGTACCGTTGTAGCGAGTATCCTTAACCCACACTGCATCAAGCTTTATATCTTCTACTACTTTATTGCCAAAAGCGTACGGCAAAGTCGTGCCGTTCTTTTTAATCTCCCAGCCGTAGAAGTCGTAGCCTTTGCGCGTTGGGGTGCTTATCTTCTTTTCGTCAATAACATGGTAGCGAGGGAACTTCTTTTCCGTAACTACGTCGGAGCCACTTATTTCATTGCCGTTGTCGTCGGTTTTCGGCATATGGTAGTCAAACGTTACAGTGTGCTGAATATCAGTTGGAAGACCCCACGCAGCGTAAAGCTTAATGCCGTTGACTGGCATTGTAATATCTTTGTTTTCGCCATTTATAAACTGAGTACCAGCCTGATCAACAGCCCAGCCTTTAAACACATAGTCTTCTGGCAAATCAGCAGGGCGAACGATGGAGTAAGTCTTGTTATTAAGCGTGAAAGTGTACTTGCCGTCGAACTGCTTAGACGTATTACCGGCATCGTCTTTAGTTACAGAAGCATCATAAGATGTATCGTTTCCGTATAGCTCTTTGTCTTCGCCCGTCAAATCTTTTTTGCCGCGCTTAGTCAAACTATACTCGAACGGCAGGCTCTCTGTAGCAGCGCTACCGTTTGTAGCTATAGCCTTGCCATCCGCATTATAAAACTGCACATCGTACGACTTGCGGTTGTACCTAAATTCAAGTAGTTTGTTAGTTTCAAATTCAGTTGCATCACCAGAATAATCTTCTTGTTCATCTACTGGAACGCCCCTATACTTTCGAAATGCTAAATGATACTTTTTAGCAAAAGCATTCTTCTCATCATCACTTAAATCATCCCAATTCCCATGACCATGAGATTCGTTATACCACTCTTCCCGATTATCTTCAAAGTCGAATGGATCTAACGAATCACCAACATTTTTCTTATCATAACCATCAGCAGGATTAAAACCTGCAATAGATGGAGCTGTATATAAATAACCCGAATTGTCAGTATCATCTTTGCTATATGAATCAGTTGAAAGCTCATAATCATTGTCGTCTATATCATCGCCACCGTTTTTAGCAGACGCAATACTTTGCTTCCTAATAATCACCTGTATAGGCGCACTTTTACTACTGATATCAGCCGTAAGCAGACGCTGATTATCTTTTAGCTCGTATTGCTGTGCACTAGGATTCGAAGGGTCATCACTAATTTTAGGCGCTTGATTATTACCTTGTACACGGAATTTAGGATCAGCAAATTCTTTTATAGTAAAACGATACGGAGGAGTGTCACGATAATTCACTTCACCTGCATATCCAAGCTGCCATCCTAAAGAGCCTATATTTTCTTCATTAAAATCTAATTCATTTATATCAGGCCAAATATCAGTAAGCTTTTGACCGTAACGAACTTTTACGCGGTAGCCCTTATGGTCAATTTTGTTGCCATCGTTATCTTCATTTTCGCTATCATACTTCGTTGAGCAATTGCCACCATCAGCATAGCAATAAATAGTTGTTTTGCCGCTTTCGTCTTTTCTTTTTATAGCAGCATTGTTACCCCTATCTACGCCAGTAGGCTTAGCAAAAATAAGCTCGTAAGTCTTGCGGTCGTAAACTAAGTTAAGAGTGTTGTTTAAGTCGTTCGCGCAAAGCTGCGATTTACTACGTTTGCCTAAATCTGGGTGACCCGGCACAAAATCATATTGCTCAGTGTTAAGCTTTTTAGTAAGCTCCTTATTCACATGGAAGTAGCGTGTGAATATATCCTTGCCTTTGTTTGAAGCGTCACCAGGATTCGCGGTATCATACCCGTCTAAGCTTGTTACAGGCGTATCGTTCATCCAGTTGAACTTTGAAATTAAGCCGTCTTTGTAACTCTTATCCTTCGTGCCTTGCAACTCTTCTTTCGTTAAGCCAAGCTCTGGGTTTTCTACATAATTATCTTCGTTTTTACCATTAAGCTTACTAGTATCATTAGCAACGCCGGCATCATTCATCTTATTAAGCGCAACGTCACTCTCTGTCTTCACGTTCTTGCGCTCAACAAGACCAACAAAGTCGTAGTTTGCAAGCGAATCCGGATGCTCTTTGTCAACCAAATCCGCTTTTTGCACCCACACGTTCACGCGGTAGCTAGTAGTATTGTTCGCTTCCCAATTAGCGCGGAATTGCACATTGTGATCCGGCATCTTGTAGTCATCAAGAGAAACAATAGTATTCTCAGCATAAAGCGGATCACTCTCTTTGCTAGGATCTACTAAAGACCATCCTTTAAAAGTGTAACCTCGCCTAGTTGGTTTCGTAACTTGTGGCACATCTTGCTGGTAATACACTTTTTGAGCAGTAACATCCGTGCCGCCAGCAGAATCGTAAGTAACTTCATACGCCTTACGGTAGTAGCGAAGGTTCAAAACTAGCTTATCTTTTTCATCTTCAGAATCCGAAAGCGGCGAGCTAATAAGATTATGCTCCGGCTCGTAGCCTGGAATGTACAGAGCTACAGCACTCACATCTGAACCAACAGTGCCAGTAACTTCAGTGACGTGGATACGTTCTTTTTTGCCATCTTTGTAAGTTACTTCAATAGTCTTGCCAACGCCAAGATTTGGAGCATCGTGAAACTCATCCTTATGATCGAGATCCTGCACCAAGTGACGCACATAGTACTTAGCTGTTTTAGGAGCGTAGTTGATATTCAACTCGCCGTAGTACTGAATACCGTCGTCCGAACCTGACTGCGTAGACGATGGATTCTGCGAAGATTGAGCACTGTTGTTGCTTTCAACAGCCTGCCTTTTCTTTACAGCGTAATCAGTAATCAGCTTCTTGCTTAAACGCAAGTAACGCTTAGCATCCGCATCCGTACCGTCGTCAATAACAAACTTGTCTTCGCTGTTTTTAATGTAGTACTGGTAATCACCGGAGTGATATACGGACGGACGGTATCCAGCAGCCTTTGGAAGCTCAATGTATTCGTACTTGCCATCTTTGCCTAGATTATCGAAGTCTTCTTGATCAATTGTAAGCTCATACGGCTGCACAAGCTGCTTATTCGCAGCACCACCAATCGTATAGCGAATTTTCAAATTGTAAGTGGCTTTTGGCTTTTTGTCGGTTTGTACCTGTTCGTTGGCTTGCTCTGTGTTTTCAGCAGTTGGATGCTGCTCATTCGGCTTAATTACCTGGCTGTTTGGATCAGTTGCTGCGTTATTAGTTGTTGTGCCAGCGTTCGATGTAGAAGCAGGTGAAGGATGCTCATTGTTCGAAGCAGGCGTAGTGCTTTTCTCTTCGCCTGAGACGTTTGCATTTGCACCTTGTGCAGTTGTATTTTCTGTACTTGGTTTCGCTGTAGTTCCAGCACCAGCGTTAGACGCTGTACCTGTTGAAGGTGCAGGAGCAGACGGTGCAGTCGTATTATCTACAGTGTTCGCAGTCGGAGCTGCAGACGCATTATTTGCAGACGGTGCAGTCGAGGTTGCAGGCGCACTTGTTGTAGTAGTTACACTATTCCCGTCGGAAGCACCATCGCCGCTCTCAACAGACCTACGAACACGCACTCTTGGCGTATTTGCATCGCTTGCCGCATTCGTATTTTCTGCGTGAGTGCTTGAAGATTGTGCGCTTGTATTCTGCTCGTTTGCAGGCTTTGCGCTTTCAGTATTTACAGGCTGCGTATTTGCTGGTTGTGCAGGCTGCTTATTTTCACCTGGCTTAACCTCAGCAGGCTTAACGTCACCAGCATTTTCTTCCGGTTGCTTTGCTTCCGGTTGCTTTGTTTCTGCAGGTTGCTTTGCATCTTGTTTTGCAGTTGACGTTGATTCTGGCTTTGCAGTCGGCTTCAAAGTTGGAGTCGACTCTGGCTTTACTGCTGGATGAACTGGCTGCACTGGCGCAGGCGCACTTACTGCATAAGAATGTCCGAAATTAACCTGTTCTGAAGAACTACCTAACTGCGAGTCAATTCCATCACGCTGTTGCACTTCGTGTTGTTGCGATTCGCGCTGCTTTGCTTCACTCTTATTTATTTCACGCTGCTCAATCTCACGCTGTTGTGCTTCACGCAACTTTTGCATTCGTGCATCATGGCGCGCAAGCTCTACAAACTTTTGAATTTGTGCACCCTTATTGAGTACGCCAGCACCCCACCGCTGCATATTCAATTCATCTACATCAGGCTTTACCTTTGCCCATTTTTGCGTCGTATTAGACGCATCGATAATATCTTTTTGAGTAGGCTGAAGCGCGGAAGCCACAACAGATGGAAGCATCATTGCCAAAGTTGAAGCAACAGCAACTCCAGCAACTCCCTTACGCAAAGCACGAGAACGCTTCACTGCATGAGCCTTACGAAGTGTTCTTCTTGGTGCCATATCACCATATAAATCTTTACGCTCTGCCATTATTTCTCCTCACTCCAACCATTTTCAAGTAAATCGCGCATACTTATAAATCTTCATATATATTATATATGAATACAGTATACGGGCATAAAATAAACATTTGTTATAATCTTTTATTCGTTACAAATCAACTACAACTCATATTTACACTTGGCAAATAAAATCACCTAACTAATAATATACTAATCAATACCCCCCCCCCAAAAAAAAATCATCCAAACGACTATGCCGTGAGGAATAAGCTCAGTGAGGGCGCCCATATCATCATGCGTTAGACGAACTGCTATTCCGTGAGAAATAAGCGCTCAAGCAATTCGTCGCATTAAAATATGATACAATATAAAAACGTGTGCTCTAGCGCAACGATTGTTTGAAAAATCAAAAGGGGTCGATCGGTTTCGACGGCGATCTGTTCGCCGCGGGGAAGCGTGCCGAGAATGCGAAAGTCCACTCGTAAACGTCCTTTCGCAAAAGAATAAGTGCTAAATCTAATCGCACTGAGTTCGCTCTCGCTGCCTGAGCTTCGCGCCAGGATTAACCAGTGAGCAGCTGCTCCGTTCACCCACTCACGTCTTCGGGGTGGTGCTGAACGTCATGAGAAGACTTGCTTGAATTGCTGGGCTGCAGGGCAATTCAGGGACTTTTACTGTAGATATGCTCGCCATGAATTGTCTGCGATAACATGGGGGCAGAAAAACTGCCGCACGGCCAGCAGACTACGCACGTAGAAGACCGAGGGTACGGTCACCGGACCGGGGTTCAATTCCCCGCGACTCCACAAACGCAATAACGCCACTGCTCACACAGTGGCGTTTTTTGTAGCAAAACCCAATGTTTCCAAGATTTAAGTTAAGCTTCGAAAGCATCTCCGAGATGGTGCTGAGTAGCGTGCTCAGTAGCATCAGAACTATTGCAATCAAACTCCCCCGCATCCGCAGCATCAACAATCGCGAGCGCAGCTTCCGCAAGATCCGGTCGCAACGCGTCCAACCAGTGGATGCGAGCATCCCTACCAAACCAACCCATTTGTTTGCGTGCAAGTCGTCGAGTTTTTTGTGCAATATCCGCAAAAGCCTCATCCTCGCTCCACACGCCATCCAAATAATCCATGATCTGCTGGTAGCCAAGAGCACGAGCTGCAGTCACACCCAATCGCCCTCGAATCGCGCGCACCTCATCCACAAAACCCTGCTCACGCATAATTTGCGTACGTAAATCCACGCGCTTATCTAAATCTTCACGACGCAAATCTAAGCCAATTTGCACGCAATCAATCACATACTTATACTTCGGAAGCGTTGCGGAATAAGGCTTTCCCGTAAGCTCAATCACTTCAAGCGCGCGAATTGTACGTCGCGGATTGCGCGCATCCATATGAGCCGCAGCAACCGGATCCTTTTGTTGCAACTCATCAAACAGCGCACTCGCTCCCTCTTTGCGCTCGCGCTCCTCCCAAGCTGCACGAATAGACTCATCCGTGCCTGGAAATGTAATATCATCCACAGCAGCACGAGCATACAATCCCGATCCTCCAACTAAAATCGGCCTCACACCACGCGATTGCAACTCACTAATACACTGCCTGGCCAAAACTTGAAATCGCGCAACCGTCATCATTTCTTCAGGATCAATTATGTCAAGCAAATGGTGCGGTACTTCCGCCTGCTCCTGCGCACTCGCCTTAGCCGTGCCAATATCCATATAACGATACATTTGATACGCGTCTGCGTTGATGATTTCCGCACGAATCCCACGCTCAGCTAATTTTTTCGCAAGCGCAATACCAAGACTAGTTTTGCCTGAAGCCGTAGGACCAACTATTGAAATTACTTTAGGAATATTATCCTGCTTATTTTCAGACAAAATACACTCCTCGTCAAAATACTTTGCTAGATTTTGCTTGCGCTCAATTACCTAAGATATTTATATCACGCTTTGCAAAGAATATTACATTTACATACGCACTCCCAGACGTTTAGCAGTTTTTATAGTATTATTAAAAGACGTGATACTTGATCGTCATAACCGCGTAAACGCAGCAGAACTCTATGCGCGTCTTCATAGCAACGAAGCAGCTAATGAAAGCAGCAACGTTAGCAGCAATGTTGACAATACAAAAAACCAACAAAATTGCTCCCAATGCGGCAAAACTAATTCGCTTATGCTTCCTGAAGACCAAATCGACGAATTTGTAAACATGATGCAAATTTACGAAGGAGCAATGTACGAAATAAGTACAAAGCTCGAGATTCTAGATAGCGAATTTCAGGTGCGGTTCTCTCACGACCCAATTCATCACATGGAGCGTCGTCTTAAATCAGTGCACTCAATTTTTGAGAAACTGCAAAGGCGTCATCTAGATATTTCCACACGCTCTATACGCGATAATCTTTTCGACGTAGCTGGAATTCGCGTAATTTGCAACTACTGCGACGATGTGTATTCTGTAGCGCAATATCTTTCTAAACAAACAGACATTCAAGTATTGCAAGTTAAGGATTATATTAAGAATCCAAAATCTAATGGATACCGCAGTTTGCACGTAATTTATGCAGTTCCTGTGTTCTTGTCTTCTGGAGCACACTACACGCCAGTTGAGGTGCAATTCCGAACTATTGCTATGGATTATTGGGCTAGCTTGGAGCATGCTTTAAGATACAAAGCCGGTTTGCCGGATGCAAAGTTGGCTGAGCACTCTCAAACTTTGCTCGATTGCGCGCATAGCTTGCAAAATATTGAAACACAAATGCAAGGTATTCACCGCGATATTAATGGTGCTCCTCAAGTTGAAGAAGCACCTAATAGTAAGGCATAATATAAATACGAAGCGCAAGCTTATGCCATATTAGGCGTAATCTTATGCAAGATTAAAACCAGCTTATTGTACGAACGTATAAATTATGCTGTATTTTTTTAGCATTTTCCCAGATGCTTTAATTATAATTATGTGAGAACGTTGTCTTGACAGCGTTTTATTTCATAGCTGTTAAGGAGAAATAATGACAAACTTTACTCAAGATTATTACAGAAGCGGTGCTCCTGAAGTTATTGACACTCAGGCAACATATGCTTTTGAAGAAGCAAAAAGAGTTTCAGTAGGACGCACTTATGGCGAAATGACGCTTGGATTGATTGTTACAACTCTTGTGGCACTGTTCACTCAGAGCGGTAATTTCTGGCTTAGATTTATGTTTGCAACCCGCGGATGGGGTTGGATAATGTTGGCAATTGCTCAGGTTGTGATAGCAGTTGTTCTTGGAACACGCTTAATGAAAATGAGTGAGACAACAGTACGAGTTTTGTTCTATGCTTATGCTGCTTTAACAGGATTTACTTTAAGCTCAGTCTTTCAAGTATTTAGCCTTGGATCTGTGGCATTAGTATTTGCTTTAACTGCAGGATTCTTCCTGTGCTTGACAATGCTTGCACTTACTACAAAAAAGGATTTGCTTAAAGCTGGTCCAATTTTAATGGTTGCATTACTTGTATTCGTTGTTGCGCAAATTATTATTTCGTTTATTGGGCAAGATACTGGAACAATGCGTCTTATGGCTGGAATTGGCATCGTTATTTTTGCAGGTTTAACAGCTTACGATGCTCAGCAAACTCGCGCATTACTTGCACAATATGAAAATCAGCCTGAAATGGTTAAGAAAGTATCTATTTTCTGCGCATTCCAACTGTTCTTGGACTTCATTAACATGTTCATCTACTTGCTAGAGTTGCTTGGAGATAATAGAGATTAGCAATACTAAACTAACATACGTGTGTTAGTTGCTTAGCTATTTAACCCTGCCAGATTAGTATTTGGCAGGGTTTTATTATGCTCTCTGTACTCCAAACGCGAATGCGTTAACAGTGCCGAGCGTTACTAACACCCATCTCTCACACACTTCTCAAATCACCTACCAGAGACAGACACTAACGCAGTACGCAATCTGCACCAGTGTCCCAAAACAAGCAAAATGAGACACTGACGCAGAACACAAACTGCACCAGTGTCCTAAAACAAGCAAAATGAGACACTAACACAGAACACAAACTGCACCAGTAACGAAAAAACAGTGGCGCTCACGTGGGTAACGCGCTCGCTTACGAAACTCGCGTTGGAAGTCCCCAGGACTTCCAACCTAAGCGAGTTTCCGCTCCGAGTTGCTTTCGCGCGCTAAATCGCAGCTCTCAAGCAGGTCGTCACGCCAACGTGAGCATCAAATCCCACGATTGGAGCTCCAAACCCACCAAAACACTCCAAACAAGAGAACACTACCCCACTAATCTGCCCTGCCTTCGTCTTTATTGACGAAGGCAGACCTCGCTTGCGTTGAAAGCACACTGTGCTTTCAACGCTGAGCAAGCTCGGCGCTCCGAGTTGCTTTCGCGCGCTAAATCGCAGCGCTCAAGCAGGTCGTCGCGCTGATAAAACAAGCACATACAACAAAAGACCCCACGAGTTTCCTCGCGGGGTCTTTATTAAGCCTTAGCTAATATTTTTCAGTTAGAAAAAATACTAGGCAAGAATCTTGGTCACACGACCGGAACCAACGGTACGGCCACCTTCACGAACTGCGAAGGTCAAGCCCTCTTCCATTGCGATTGCCTGGATCAACTCAACAGTGAAGGTTGCGTGATCGCCTGGCTGAACCATCTCAACGCCGTCTGGCAAGGTGATAACGCCGGTGACGTCGGTGGTGCGGAAGTAGAACTGTGGACGGTAGTTGGAGAAGAACGGCGAGTGACGGCCACCTTCGTCCTTGGTCAAGACGTAAACTTCGCCTTCGAACTTGGTGTGTGGGGTCACAGAACCTGGAGCAGCCACAACCTGACCACGCTCAACATCGGTACGGTTGATACCACGGAGAAGAAGACCAGTGTTATCGCCAGCCTCGGCCTCATCCATCTGCTTGTGGAAGGTCTCGATGGAGGTAACGGTGGTGGTCTGAGTTGGACGCAAACCAACGATCTCAACTGGGGTGTTGATTGGGAGCTTACCACGCTCAACACGACCGGTGACAACGGTACCACGACCGGAGATGGTGAACACATCCTCGATTGGCATCAAGAATGGCTTGTCAAGATCGTGAGTTGGGGTTGGGATGTACTCGTCAACAGCCTTCATGAGCTCCTTGACGGTCTCTACCCACTTCTCGTGATCTGGAGCGTCATCATGCAAAGCACCGTAAGCAGAGGTGCGGATGACTGGGCAGTCGCGATCGAAGCCGTTTTCTTCGAGGAGGTCACGAACCTCTTCTTCGACGAGGTCGATAAGTTCTGGATCATCAACCATATCGCACTTGTTCAAAGCAACGAGGATCTTCGGGACACCGACCTGCTTAGCGAGCAAAACGTGCTCACGGGTCTGAGCCATAGGACCATCGGTAGCAGCAACCACGAGGATTGCGCCATCCATCTGAGCAGCACCGGTGATCATGTTCTTCACGTAATCAGCGTGGCCTGGAGCGTCCACGTGAGCGTAGTGACGCTCAGCGGTCTGATACTCGATGTGTGCGATGTTAATGGTAATGCCGCGTTCCTTCTCTTCTGGAGCGGCATCAATCTGATCGAAGTCATACTGAGGGTTCAGATCTGGATACTCGCCATGCAGCACCTTAGAAATAGCCGCGGTCAAGGTAGTCTTACCGTGATCAACGTGACCAATGGTACCAATGTTAACATGCGGCTTAGTACGCTCGTACTTTTCCTTTGCCATGTGTTTGTCCTCCTGGACGTCTCGTAGTTTGCCTCACACATTTGTGAGAGGTCTTTCGCTACATATTACTGGGTTTCTGGGTTAGGTGCCACTTCGGTGCCAGAACCCAGTCAACGTAGGAAATTCTAGCGTTGACCGGGGACAGAAAACACCGAAGTAGCGTGCGCTTTATTCGCCGCGCTGAGCCTTAATAATCTCGTCCGAAACGGCCTTCGGGACCTCCGCGTAAGAGTCCATCTGCATGGTGAACATTGCGCGGCCCTGAGTCTTGGAACGAAGATCGCCAATGTAGCCGAACATTTCGCTCAGCGGCACCTTGGCGTCGATAACTTTCACGCCAGTGGCATCAGTCATAGACTGGATGTTACCGCGACGAGAGTTCAAATCGCCCATGACGTCGCCCATGTACTCTTCTGGAGTACGGACTTCGACAGCCATAATTGGTTCGAGAATTACCGGATTAGCCTTAGGAGCAGCTTCCTTGAAGCACATGGAACCTGCAATCTTGAAGGCCATTTCCGAAGAATCGACATCGTGAGTCTGACCGTCGGTGACGGTTGCCTTTACACCCACAACTGGGAAGCCAGCCAAAACGCCGGATTCCATAGCTTCCTGCACGCCTGCATCGATTGAAGGAATGAATTCCTTGGTGATGTGGCCGCCGGTAACTTCGTTGACAAACTGGTAGGTTTCGCCAGATTCTGTGTCGAGAGGTTCGAAGTTCATCAAAACCTTTGCAAACTGACCAGAACCACCGGTCTGCTTCTTGTGAGTGTATTCCTGGTTCATAACAGCCTTACGAATCGTCTCACGGTAAGCAACCTGTGGCTTACCAACATTCGCTTCGACCTTGAACTCACGACGCATACGATCAACGATAATGTCAAGCTGAAGCTCGCCCATACCGGAAATCAAAGTCTGACCAGATTCCTCATCGGTCTTAACCTGGAATGTAGGATCCTCGTCAGAAAGCTTAGCCAAAGCCAAGCTCATCTTTTCCTGATCAGCCTTCGTCTTTGGCTCCACAGCAACCTCAATAACAGGATCTGGGAATGTCATGGATTCCAAAGAAATTGGGTTCTTTTCGTCGCACAAAGTATCACCAGTGCTGACGTTCTTCAAACCAACGAAGGTGTAGATGTTACCAGCTTCAGCTGAATCTACAGGATTTTCCTTATCAGCATGCATCTGGAAAATCTTACCAACGCGTTCCTTCTTGGACTTCGTGGAATC
This sequence comes from Gardnerella sp. DNF01189, assembly GCF_049244195.1. Classification (NCBI taxonomy): domain Bacteria; kingdom Bacillati; phylum Actinomycetota; class Actinomycetes; order Bifidobacteriales; family Bifidobacteriaceae; genus Gardnerella; species Gardnerella sp. DNF01189. Next base: position 745,871 of record NZ_CP058385.1, read on the forward strand.
GTACACGGAATCGCCTGGCTTTACTTCGCCAGAGTAAACGCGCACGAACACGAGCTTGCCATAGAATGGATGGGTTGAAATCTTGAATACCAATGCTGCGAATGGATCTGTATTAACTGGCTTACGGTCAATTTCAACAGATTCGTCGCCTGGCTTGAAGCCCTTAATAGATGGAACATCTTCTGGGCTTGGGAGGAAGTCGACAACAGCATCCAGCATTGGCTGAACACCCTTATCCTTGAATGCAGAACCGCAAGTTACTGGGAATGCCTTACGCTCAATGGTAAGCTTACGGATACCAGCGCGCATTTCTTCTTCAGTAAGTTCGCCAGTTTCGAGGTACTTCTCAACCAGCTCATCGTCAGCTTCAGCAACCTGATCCATAAGTTCAGCACGATACTGTTCTGCACGTTCCTGCAAATCTTCAGGAATGTCAACGGTGTCATAGTGAGCACCCATATCGTCCTTAACGTCATTCCAGACGTAAGCCTTCATACGAATCAAGTCAACAACGCCAACGAAGTCGTTTTCAGCACCGATTGGAAGCTGAATAACGAGTGGAGTTGCACCGAGCTTCTCCTTGATGGTCTTGACGGAATAGTAGAAATCAGCGCCAAGCTTATCCATCTTATTGATGAAGCAGATACGTGGGACGCTATACTTATCAGCCTGACGCCACACGGTTTCAGACTGAGGTTCCACACCTTCCTTACCATCGAAAACTGCTACAGCACCATCGAGCACGCGAAGGGAACGTTCCACCTCAGCGGTGAAGTCCACGTGACCTGGGGTATCGATGATGTTGATCTGATAGCGGTCATCAACGTCATGAGTTTGACGCTTCCAGAAGCAGGTAGTTGCAGCAGACTGAATAGTAATACCGCGCTCCTGCTCCTGAGCCATGAAGTCCATGGTAGAAGCACCATCATGAGTTTCACCGATTTTGTAGTTCTTACCAGTGTAGTAAAGAATACGTTCGGTGGTAGTAGTCTTACCAGCATCAATGTGCGCCATGATGCCGATATTACGAACCATATTCAGGTCGTTAAGCACATCTTGTGCCATATTCTTATCCTTAGCTCTTTAAGATACCGATTATCTTGTGGATTACCAGCGATAGTGAGCAAAAGCCTTGTTTGCTTCTGCCATCTTGTGGGTATCCTCGCGGCGCTTCACGGAAGCACCCAAGCCATTGGAGGCATCGAGAATTTCGTTGGCCAAGCGCTCAGCCATAGTCTTTTCACGACGAGCGCGTGAGAAGTCAGTAAGCCAGCGGAGGGAAAGAGTGTTTGCGCGAGCAGGCTTAACTTCGACTGGAACCTGATAAGTTGCACCACCAACGCGGCGAGAACGAACCTCAAGATTTGGACGAATGTTATCAAGAGCGCGCTTCAATACAGAAACTGGCTCCTGCTCGGTCTTTGCCTTCACCTGCTCAAGAGCGGTGTAGACGATGTTTTCTGCGATGGACTTCTTACCATCGAGAAGGATTTTGTTAATCAACTGAGCCACGACGGTCGAGCCGTAGATTGGATCAGGAAGCAGTTGATGCTTTTTTGCAGGTCCTTTACGTGACATGTTTTACTTCGCCTTCTTTGCTCCATACAGGGAACGACCCTGCTTGCGGTCCTTGACACCCTGGGTATCTAATGCGCCACGCACGATGTGGTAACGCACACCTGGGAGATCCTTCACACGGCCACCACGCACGAGCACGATGGAGTGCTCCTGCAAGTTGTGACCTTCGCCTGGAATATAGGCGGTTACTTCAATACCAGAGCTGAGGCGCACACGAGCAACCTTACGAAGCGCGGAATTTGGCTTCTTAGGAGTGGTGGTGTATACACGGGTGCATACGCCACGACGCAGCGGGCTACCCTTCAAGGCCAAAGTCTTTGACTTTTTCGGCTTGGCCTGACGTCCTTTACGGACAAGTTGTTCAATCGTAGGCAACTTAAGTTCTCCGATTCATTGTTATCTTCTATTTGGTGAAAACCGCCACACTGCAGCACACCATAACCAAAGAATCGGTTAAAGAGTAAAAGCCACAGTCCACCGGCCCGATGGCCCTCGCGCCTCCAGCCACACATTACTGCGCGCTATCTTTGGCACTTGGGATATCCCAACCAACACGCCTATAACATAAGGCACGTTGTTGGCACACACAAATTGCTATTATACACCTAATCTTGACAATGCAATTAATAAAGTTTTAAAACCCTATTTAAGAATTGGACGCACAGGAGCAGACACATCTAAGCTGCGTTTATTGCCAATTTTACTAGGATCATCAATAATCTTGGCAACAATAGCTTTCTTTAACTCAATCTGAGACGAATTGCCCCATATGATAGTTTTTTTAACATCCCCTAATTCTGTTTCGACAGAATCTTGAGTTTTTGCACTAACTTTCGTAACTCTAGCTCGCAAAGATTCCGAAAGTGAACTAACAATTTTTACAGCTTCAAGTACCGCTCTATTATTCAAACTTCTTTGCACATTTGAAACTTCGATAACAGGTATTCCTTGCGTTGGAACTTGAGCTACGGCATTTAACACGCGACCTTTAGCGTCAACAGCAGTTAATTTATTGCTATCTCGAGTTTTGAGCATTGCTGCAGGACGTTGCGCATGTACAGAAACATGCAAACCATTAGGGAAATTCTTAGAAACTTTTGCTTCAGTTACACCAGGAATATCGTTAAGTTGGTTAATTACTTCTTGAGAAGAAACTAAAAATAGCGATTTACCAACCTGAGTTGACGCAATTGAAGCAATTTTTTGCTCACTCACCCACTCGTTAGAACCAGAAATACTTATATCGTTAGACTTAAGAAGAAAAACTGGCGAGAAGAATAAAAACCAAACAATCGCTGAAACAGAAGCAATCACTGCAAGAATTGCAAGAATTCGTTTAACAGTAAATTGCAAATAAGCAGATTTACGTTCTTTCAAACGCTCTCGAAAATTAATTATTCTAGGACGAGTAATCATTCCAAGAGAACCAGAAGTTTGACTTAAAGTTTTTCTTACAAAATCAAGCTTCGGCAAAAGTCTAGCGTCAACAAACTTACCTTGATGATTTTTTTCATTGATATCAGCTACTCGTATTTGCGATGTGTTTTGGCTGATTATATGCCTTTGAAAACGCTGGTCTTTGCGCAACGACGAAGCAGATCTAGGTTTAGAAATATGAATTTTTTCATCACGCGTTTTTTTGATACTAGATTTTTTTATATTAGATTTTCCGATATTAGATTTCGCACCACGAGCTACACCACTACGTAATTCATTATTAAGCAATTCAGCACTACGAGACGCACTGCTACGAGACGCAATGCTGCTGGATTTATTACTACGAGACTCTTCAGTACGCGCAATATTAAGACTTGAAACGGTACGACGATGCGAATTATTTGCATCAGCATCGTACGATTTGCTTGACCTCACGCGACCCATAATTACCTCTCGTAATAATCTATTTATATTTTAATCGCTTAATTTCAAAACACTACAATGCTTCTAGCATAACAGACGTCATAGCAGTAATACTTCCTGCACCAACTGTAAGCAGCACATCACCAGATTTTGCACGCAAAGTCAGTTTCAACGCAGCTTCGCGCATATCGTCAACCGCTTCAATTTTTACATCAAGATTCTGCGATTTTGCAGCTTTAACAATAGTTTCAGCATTAATATTTGGAAAATCTTCCTGCTTTTCGCGAGCTGGGAAAATTCCTGTAACAATTACATCGTCTGCAAGAGCCAAAGATTTTGCAAACTCATTAGCAAAAGCCTGCGTTCTGGAGAACAAATGAGGCTGAAACAGCACGCGAAGAGTAGAAGAAGTGTACTTTCTTCGAGCAGCGCGCAATAATGCAGCTATTTCAGTTGGATGGTGAGCATAATCGTCCACAACTGTCACACCATCAACACATCCACGAATATCAAAACGACGAGACGCACCTCGGAAGCTTTCTGCACTACGAGCCGCATCTTCTGGATTCATACCGAGCAATACTGCAGCAACAATAGCTGCAGAAGCATTAAGCGCATTATGCAAACCTGGTATTAACAAGCTAACTTGCACCTTATTCGAACATTTAGCATGTTCATCCAAAATTTTTTCTGGCAATACAAGCGTAAACATTTCTCGACCACTTACAGCTTGCTCATTTTCATGCTCAATACTTGCGAACACAGCTAATTTTTGTACGCGCGAGCTGACTTTCATGCTCCAAGTATCCAAATTACCGTAAGCAATTGTTTTGTTTAAAATATTATCCGGCATAGCTTCAAGTACTTTTCTAGCACCTTCGTCTTCTGCACAAATTATTACGTTATTAATAGCATGACTTACGTGCTCAACAAATGCTTCTCTGTATCGTTCACTAGAGCCGTAATGATCCAAGTGATCTGCTTCAGCATTTGTTACGATTGCAATACTTGGGCTGTATTTTTCAAAACTTCCGTCAGATTCGTCAGCTTCAGCAACCATAACAATTCCATTGCCAGCATGACCACCGTCTAAAACTGTTCCGTCTGCGGCTTGAATAGATCCGCCGATTGCGTAGCTTGGATCAGCCAAATCGCCTGCTGCAGCCACAGTTAATATATGAGAAAGAAGTGAGCTAGTAGTTGTTTTACCATGCGCTCCAGCAACAGTCACGCCAGTTTTTGCAGATAATAATAACGCAAGAATATCGCTGCGATGAACAAGCTTTATGCCGCGCTCATGTGCTGCCATAATCTCCGGATTGCTCGGTTTAATAGCGCTTGAATACACGAGTACATCTGCATGCTCAACGTGTGAAGCACTTTGTCCAATTTCTACTTCAATACCTAATTCTTCCAAGCGTTGAGTGTGATCATTTGCTTCGCGATCACATCCACTTACGCTTACCCCCTCTTCATGCAACATTTCTGCCAGAACACTCATTCCAGCTCCACCAATACCAATAAAATGCACTCGACCTAATTTTGAAATTGTTTGCGAATCATCAAATGCTGATTTTACTGGGTTTAAATCAATATTATTATGAAATGAAGTTGTATTGCTATTAAGATTAGTCATTACTTTCTGCCTTCTTTTGCGATTTCAAGAATATGCTTCGCCATAACGTCTGCAGCATCACGAATACCATAATTCCAAGATTTAGTACGCATAGCTTGTAATTGCTTTTTGTTTTGCAATAAAGCTAATCCTTCATCTATAAACCACTTTGCATTGAAATCAGCATCATTTACCATTACTGCTCCCCCTGCATTTACTACAGGCTCAGCATTGAAACGCTGCTCGCCGTTGCCAATAGGCAATGGCACGTATACAGCAGGTAAGCCAAGTGCAGAAATTTCTGCAACCGTTCCAGCTCCTGCACGACATATAACTAAATCTGCACAAGCAAAAGCCCAATCAATACGCTCTAGATATTCTGCAATATGATAATCGCCACAGCCAGCATGCTCTGGTTTAATATCGTTTATTTGCGATTCGCCTACTTGCTTTGCAACTATATTTCGCACTTCTTCCGCTTTTGCGCGACCAGTTAAGTGAATTACTTGCGCATGTTTTAAAATATCTCCTGCTGCTGCAGCAACAGCTTGATTTATGCTTTTTGCACCCAAAGATCCGCCAGTAACAAGAATAATTGGACGTTTAGGGTCAACGCCAAGTTTTTGCGCACCTTCAACGCGAGCGGAATCATAATCTTTTTCTAATCTTTCACACAATTGAGAAATAGCAGGTCTAAGAGGTAAACCAACTCTTTCAACTTTGACACCTTTTCGTGTGCGCAAATCAGTATTCCCATAAACTGTTCCAACAGCATCAGCCCAACTTGCGCCCAAGCGATTTGCCATTCCAGATTTAGCATTCTGCTCGTGAATCACAATAGGAATATGCTGCGCATGAGCTTGAGAATATACTGGAGCAGAAGCATAGCCACCGAAGCCCACTACTATATCTGCTTTTCTAGCGGCTAGTATATTTCGCACTTTGCGTTTTTCGCGCATCCATCGAATTGGAAACTTAATTGCATCTAGATTTGGCTTACGCGGGAACGGCACTTTTTCTATAGTGTCAAGTTCGTACCCTGCATTCGGAACAAGACTTTTTTCCAAACCAACTTCTGTGCCAATTACACTAATTAACGCTTCAGGATTGAGCTTTTTAATAGCGTTTGCGACAGAAAGCAAAGGATTGACATGACCTGCAGTGCCCCCGCCTGCAAGAACAATATGCACTTCATGCTCAATAGCATTATCAAATTTCATTTCACTACCCTTGTTATAACTTTCATATTATAAAAAGTTGTAAATACTTACTACTTCGATATAGTAAGTTGCGGATTGGAACGCATAAGACCATCAGCTACGCCAATTGCGACCAAACACATAACAAGCGAAGAACCACCTGCGGACACAAACGGCATAGGCACTCCCATAACCGGAAGTATTTGCACAACAACAAGAATATTAACTAATCCTTGGCCTACAATCCACGTTGCAATACACATTAATGTGATTGAAATAAATTGCGATTTCGCTTTTAATGCTGAAGATAGTATGCACCAACCAATAATTACGTATAGCAAAATCACTGCTGCTGCAACCAAAAAGCCCATCTCTTCGCCAATAATAGCGAAAATAAAGTCATTGTGAGCGTAAGGCAAATAATTCCATTTTTCACGAGAGTTTCCGATGCCAACGCCTAATAGTCCACCAGAAGCCATTGCATATTGAGCGTGAATTGCTTGGAAACAAACGCCTTTAGCTGATTTTGCATCACATCCGTGCAAAGTAGCAAGAATACGTCGCATACGATTTTGGCTTGTTAAAACCAAAAGAGCAACCATTATGCAAGCAATAAATATGCTTCCAACAAGCCATTTTGTTGGGAATCCACCTAAGTAGAAAGCTATAAGTGCAATAAGAATAATAATTAAAGCAGTACCAAGATCCTTACCTGCAATAACAAGCAACAACGATACGCCAAGTCCTGCTGCTACAGGAATATACGCGCGCATTCGCACACGCTCATATGCTTGTTTTGCAGCAATCAAAGCTACTGGAAGCCAAATACATAATGCAAGTTTTGTAATTTCTGCAGGCTGCAAAGTCATAGGGCCGAAAGCAATCCAACCAGCATTACCATTAACTTCACGTCGTAAACCTGGAACAAATGTTAAGAACTGTGCAATAACAGAAATAATGTAAATAACAGCAACGTATCGTCTATAAACTGTAACTGGAAGTCGAGAAGCGAAAATATAGCCAATTAAGCCTAAAACGCAATACATTGTTTGGTTTACGCCTTGACCCCAAGGTGCAATTCCGTAGGTGATCATAGTTACTGAAGAACTAGAAAACACCATAAATAAGCCGAAAATCGACAGTATAACCACTGATACTCTCATGCCGTATAAGCACCACAGTGGGTTAGTTAAACTGCGCAAGCCAACGTATTTCTTTAATTCTGAATCTTGAGTTTTGCGCTCTAACGAGTTTTTTGAGTAGTCTTTTTTCGAGGAAAATATTCCAGATACAGTATGCGCTAATTTTGCGTATTTGATTGACTTTGCCGGCTTTGCTGTATTTGCTGGTTTCGCTAGCTTTGCTGGTTTCGCTGGTTTCGCAGCTTTCGACTTCTTTACATCTTTTACAAATTTTACAGATTCATTTAAAGAAGAACCTACAGATTTGCCAACTTTAGTAACAGAACTACTTACGGACTTACTTACAGACTTTCCTACAGATTTGCCTAATTCCTTACCCGCTTTGCTTGCATACGCTCCTGCTTTGCTTACGGACTCGCCTACTTTACTTGCTGAAGTTCTAATAGATTTTTTAAAAGATTCAAATTTTTGCTTTTGGGAAGAATGAGAAGAATCTGAATCTGTTTCAATATGATCTTCCATAATAACTTCTGAGACTTTGCACGCTAATGAACGCAAAAACTTTTTAGGCTTATTACTGTTGAATACCATGATTATGCACCCATCGTTGAGATTCTTTAGCAAAACGATTGCCGCGATCGGCGTACGAAACAAATTGATCCATAGAGGCACAAGCAGGAGCAAGCAGAACAACATCACCAGGCTTAACATAACGCCCAGCAGCTTCTACAGTTTGACGCATAACAGCCTCACCGAATGAAGAATCAGGATTTACAAGCGAAGTATTCTCAATATACTCACAAACTAAGTCATCAACGCAATCATATGATTTAGCGCAAGAACCATCTTGTGAAACAATAGTTACTGGAATGTGAGGAGCTGAACTGTGAAGAGCTTCAACAATTGGACGTTGATCTATTCCAATAACAACAACTGCTTTAATCACATGAAGTTGGTTTGCAATTAAATCTTCAAAATGACCACCTTTAGCTAAACCGCCAGCAATCCAAACAACCGAATTATTAGCAAAACTAGCTAAAGATGCACAAGCAGCATGAGCATTAGTTGCTTTAGAATCATCTACAAATCTAATACAATGCGAAGGATTTTCATCTTCAGACATCAAAGTCGCAACTGTTTGAATGCGATGACCTCCAGGAGCAAACTCGCGTAAAGCACGAACTGAAGAATCTACGTCACCAGTTAAACCTAAAGCTAACGCTAACGCAGTAAGAGCATCAGCTAATAAATGCGGATACACACTGCCATCAGGCTCGCACAGATGTTTTAGCTCACGCAATTCGACAATAGGTTTTAGAGTGCCTTTAGTTCCTCCAGCAACACCGCTGTTATCTACAATCCAACCATCTTTTACGCCAATTTCACCATCTTTAGGCTCTTCTAACGTAAAACCAATCTTTTTACAGCCATCAGCAACTTGTGCACAATCTGCCAATTTGCTTACACGCTCATCTTGAGCATTGTAAACCAAAGCTTTTTGCACATTATTAAATACTTTTGACTTGTCACGAGCGTACGCTTCCATGCCACCATGCCAATCTAAATGATCAGCAGCAATATTAGTAATAGCAGCACAATCAAGAGCTAAAGAATCAGTGAAATGCAATTGGAAAGAGCTTAATTCAACACATAAGGCATCATGCTCACATTCCAAAGCAGCATGTGACACAGACTTTCCAATATTTCCCACAGCTGGAGCATTTAATCCGCAAGCGGTTAGCATTGCAGAAGTCATTTCTGTAGTAGAAGTCTTACCATTTGTGCCAGTAACGCCAATCCAATAAGCAGGTTTATTCGTGCGCTGAGAAGGTACGCGCAAGCGCCATGCTAATTCAACTTCGCTCATTATTGGAATATTGCGCGATGCAGCTTCTTGCAAAAATGGCGTGCGAGGGTTAAATACTGGAGATGTAACAACAGCATCGATTTTAGACCAGTCTATTGCTGAAAAATCATGTATATCGGCATCAGGCTTATTTTCGTCTGCAGTCACAGGCTCAGATCCAACAGCGCACAAAACCTCAGCTGCGCCACGACCAGAAACTCCAAGACCTGCAACTAATACACGCTTAAAAGCAAATGCTTTATCGCTTGTGCACGACTTACAAGTAGATTCAGACGAAACAGATACGTCATTGCCATCGACAATATTCATATTGAAGCCTTCCAATTTTTGAAATTAAATAAGCAAGCCAGAATGTCCTGCCCAATCGGCGTAGAACATCATAAGTGCAGAAAGCACAAACATAAGCTCAATCATCCAGAATCGCACAACAACCTTAGTTTCCGTCCAGCCGAGCAATTCAAAATGATGATGAATAGGAGCCATTTTGAACACACGCTTATGCGTAGCTTTAAAGAATCCAACTTGAATAACGTCACTTGCAGCTTCCATTACAAATAATCCACCCAAAATCACAGCCAAAAACTCTGTGTGAGTTGCAATAGAAAGAGCTGCAAATAATCCGCCTAAAGCCAACGAACCAGTATCTCCCATAAATACTTGAGCAGGATTCGAATTAAACCACAAGAATCCAAAGCAAGCAACAGCAGCACAAACAGCAATAATAGTTAAATCGAGAGGATCAGAAACAGCGTAAGAGAATCCGAAATGACCGCCTCCGCGCACATGGTAGCTTTCCCAGAAAGCAATCAAAGCGTAACCAGCAAAAGCAATCATAGAAGATCCAGAAGCTAAACCATCAAGTCCATCAGTCAAGTTTACAGCGTTAGACCAAGCAGCAATAAGGAAATTAACCCAAACAATAAATACTACAATTCCTACACCGTTGCCGAGTATAGAAAAATCAAAAAATGGTTTTTCAATAAAACTCATTCCAGGTTGAGCGCTAGCAATACCAGATTGAGTTGGCAATAGCAATGACAAAAGCGCGTAAATACTTGCAAAAATAATTTGACCAGTAAACTTCGCATGTACAGAAAGACCAAGATTCTGCTTTTTACGAACCTTAGCAAAATCATCAATAAAGCCAAGCAAACCCATTGAAAGCATTGCAAACAGCACCAAAACAGCAGACCATGAAGGCGAGCGACCAACAGAAACATATCTATAAAGAGCAGAAGCAGCCCAACCTGCTACTACAGCAAAGTTAATAACAACACCGCCCATAGTTGGCGTGCCGCGCTTTACTAAATGAGATTGTGGTCCATCTTGGCGAATGTACTGACCGTAGTGCAAACGATGCACTAAACGAATAAGCAAAGGCGTGCCAACAATCGTAACTACGAGCGACACCACAATTCCTACAATAAGCGCAATCACCGCTTAACCTCCGTTTACTGTTCCGTTTGCTATAATACTTAATTTATTAATTTCACACTTATATTGAGCATCGAGCAGTTAAATATTTGCCCAATGTTCAGCAAGCACACTCAAGCCTGAAGCATGAGAGCCTTTCAATAACACAACACTACTCGGATGCTCGGCCACAATTTTCCAAACAATATCATCAGCCTCATCCGCACTGTGCACAAAGTAGACTGCATCGTGAGAAGAAAGTAGTTTATTATTCCAAGAAGAACGTGCACCTTGAGCAATACAGTGAGCTAATTTATCTAAGTCAGAGTCCGTTTTTGAACCAACAGCAACAACTGCATCGACACTCGAATTTGCCACATATTCTCCAATATTTGTGTGCAATTCATCTTCGTTGCTGCCAAGCTCCAACATAGAACCAAGAACCGCTATACGGAAAGGTTTCGAAGATGCACTACAAGAATCATTTTCATAGGCGCACAAACCATCGATTCCTGCTTTCATAGAATCAGGATTTGCATTAAAGGAATCATCAATAAGTGTAAATTTCTCGTCATTCTTAGAAACTGTACTCAATTGCATGCGATGCGGGCTAATATGCGAAACTTTAGACAGCACAGAAGCAATATCATCTAAAGTCATTCCCAAATATCTAGCAACATTTGCTGCTGCAAGCGCATTCATAACATTATGCTCGCCTTGTATAGCAAGATGCACTTCAATATGATTCATTAGATCAGAAGAATTACTACGTTCAGTGGTAGTAAAAACTGCTTTACCAAAAGAATCTAACTTTATATTACTAGCTGAAAGTTGGTAGTCATCTTTACTAGCTGATTCCAGCAATCCGTTTTTAACATTTCTACCGAACCAGCGCACATGCTTATTTTCTACAAGACAAGACATTGCAGAAACTCGCTTATCGTCGGAATTTAATACTGCTATGCCATGTGGCAAAAGCCCACGCACAATCTCACTTTTTGCTTGCGCAATGCGCTCAACTGAGCCAAATTCACCTAAATGAGCCACACCAACTTTAAGCACTATTGCGAGATCCGGAGGAGCAATATGAGTTAAATTGGCAATTTCGCCAACATGATTAGCTCCCATTTCTGCTATTAAAAATCGAGTATTACTGCCAACTTGCAAAGCAGTAAGAGGCAAACCAATATTATTATTAAAAGATCCAACAGGAGCAACTGTTTCGCCTAGCGTGCTCAACAAAGCCTTCAACATATCTTTCGTTGTTGTTTTGCCAACGGAACCAGTAATACCAATAATAGTGAAAGGTTTGTTAAGATTGCGGCGAAGTTCCAAATTATGTTTAGCTAGCAAGCCCAGCGCTTCTATAGAATTATTCACAACTATTTGATTGAGATTAGTGCCTTCGACAACATGTTCAACAATAGCTACAACAGCTCCAGATTTTTCAGCATTCTTTACATAATCATGACCGTCAACATGTTCACCAACTATAGCTACGAACACAGAACCGTTACGGATTTGACGAGAATCACTAAAAACGGAATTTGCAACTAAATCTGTGTCACAACTATTAAACTCGTGTATTTCCCCATGAACAGCTTTAGCAATTTCGCTTATGCTCATAGGCATCATATCGGCATGATCTAAACTCTCAGCATTGCTGGCACACGAAGTTTCAACACAACTCATAACATCCTCCAAATTAGCCACATAATTAAAAGCTCTTAAACAAAACTCACGCAATTAATTTATTTGAAAACTCGAATGAAATCAGCATAATTCAGTGCAGTTCATGCGAAACTCGCAGCGCACTTTTAATAGTCCCACGACGAACACCAGCAGCTAACACCATTGCAATAGATAATGAAAGATGCCGCTGCACATCATTGCCACCAATTTGATCCGCTAATTCAGCTAATTCGTCAGACTCAGCCGATCTAGTAACACAATAAGCGTGCTCTCTTCCAGAAAAACCATAACGTTGACGCAACGCATAAAAACTCATGCCGGTTGCATATGCCGGGTAAAGCGGTGAAGAAGATGCCTTTGCACTAACTTTCACATTTGAGGCTGCATCTTTAGATTCAGAATTAGTATCAGAACTATCTTTAGACTTAGCATCAGATTGAGAATCAGACCCTGCGCCAGAATTGCTTTCATTCTGAGTTTGCTCAACGCCAAGAACATCAATACTGACGGATTGTAACGCGTTCTTAGCTAAAGTTGCAGAATTAAGTGCAATAACAACAGCTGCAGCACCATCTTCTGCACACACAGATAAAGCATGCTGTACATCTGCAATATTTAAAGGATATTGCAAAGACAATTCGCGCTGCAATGAAGTAGATCCAGCATCACTAATAACACCAACAGGATTACCTAACATATGCAAAAAATCAGCTAATCGCAAAACATTAGCATGGATCTCATCATCATCGTCACCAGCAATCGCAAATATTGCAACGCATGAAGAAGGATCTGCATTAATATCACAAGCAAGCTTGCCCAAAGCAACTGGATTAGCAGAAGAAACAAGCAAAGGCAGACCTAAATCTGCAGCCTCACCACGAAATTCTGGTGAAACTAATGCAGCATATGCCCCAGCATCACGTGCAGCTTCAAGCTGACGACGATCGATATGACCAATTGGCACAAATAATCCACCAGGACGCACATGACGCACATCATGAGCAATAGAAGTAATAGTTACCTCTGAAGCAAACGCAGGAACAACTTCAAAACCATAATTTTTTGCAGCAAAACCTAGCGTCACTCTAATTCTAGAGTATTCATCAACCGCACTCATTGCACACCCTACTTTATAGATAACAACATTGTAATGCGTACACTACCAATTCACAGGAACAGGATTTGTGCGTGGAGAAGAAGCTGGAACATCGTACTTTTGCATAAGGAATTCGCCGATTGTCTTGAACAATGGGCCTGAAGTCATACCACCGTAAACGCCTTGCGGATCTTTTAGCACAACGGTTACGATGAATCGAGGATTATCCGCCGGAATAGCACCAGACCAGTCGCTAATTGTGGAGCTAAGACGGCCATCAGGTCCCGCAACTTCTGCAGTACCACTCTTTGCAGCAACACGGTAACCATCAACACCTGCGAAACTGTGATAATGCTCACCTGAGTTTTCAAGAGCGTTCATCATTTGAGCTGCAACATTCTCATCAATAACTCGCGTTCCTTGAGCACGCCCAGCTTTAGTTACATGACCATTAGAATCAATAACAGACTTAATCAAAGTTTGACGCAGTTTCACGCCTTTATTCGCAATAGTTGCCATAGCATTAGTAAGCTGCAAAGCGTTCACAGCATAACCTTGGCCGAAGAGAACAGTATCTTTCTTACGACCATCCCAAGATTGCATGCTAGGAAGCAAACCGCGAGATTCACCCTGCAAATTCAATCCCGAGTACTGACCAAGACCAAATTTATAAAGATACTCATAGCGTTTATCTAACGGATACCTTTCGCCAGCCATAACCATACCAATGTTTGAAGATTCAGCAAGAATACCAGCCAAAGTCCAATGTTCAACACCATGATCAACAGCATCATGATATGTTTGACCATTCTTATTAATGCTGTTAGGAACCGCAAACTGATCGCTAAGCTTGTGAGCGCCGGTTTGCAACATACCAGCCATTGCAAAAGCCTTACCAATAGAACCTGGTTCAAAGGTTTGACTTACTGCACGAGACACGTTTACTTTGGATTGTGTGCTACCAGCTTTAATATCGTCAGTATCTTCCAAAGCAAGAATTTCGCCAGTTCGAACATCCTGAACTACTGCAACACCCCATGCTGCACGATATTGTTTCTTTCCGTCAAGAAGAACCTTCTTAACATACCAATCAACATCGCTATCAATCGTAAGCTTAATATCACTGCCGTTTACAGCAGGTTTAGATTCTGTTACAGTTCCTGGAATCTTCTCATTTCCAACATTATTACCTTGATAACGCTGGTAGCCGTCTACACCGTTTAAGGTGGAGTCATGAGTTAGCTCAAGTCCAGAAACACCAACTTCGCCCTTGCGATTCTTTAAGTCTTTACGATTAACTTCATCTGCATTTGAAACTGCGCCAATTACAGAACCAAGAATTGGACCGCTAGAATACACGCGCTCACTACTATTTTCTGCATAAATGCATCCGGAAAGATTAAGATTGTCAATAGCGCGCTTAACTGCAGGAGTTACGTTACGCTTCAACAAAACGTAACGACCAACGCCAGCTAATTTTCCGCCAAGCTCTACAGAACTCATGTGAAGAATCGGAGCTAGCAAACGAGCAACAGCCACAGCGCCCGTGCCCTCTACCGGTTTACCATTTAGCATATGGCAATTATTTTCAGTCTGCTTAGTGCATGGCGTAGGCTTAAAAGCCTGAGCGTTAAGAGGGTCTCCAATAATATTGAATCTCTCAACGCTTTGTGCAAGAACAGCACCATTGGAATCCAAAATTTTGCCACGACGAGCAAGAATTGGGCGCACTCTACTGCGTTCTGCTTGAGCTGCCTGTGCAGTAGAACGTGCGTTAATTAGCTGAATATAGCTAAGCTTTACAACGGCACAAATGCCTATGAAAGCGAAAACTATAGCAATAACAGCGCATTTACGAACAAAGTTTTGTTCTTTGGCGAAACGTTGTTTAAAAATGTGGCGCATCAATGTTTCTCCTGTTTTGTTTGTTGTGACTGTTGTTTTTGTTGCTGTTCTTTAGTTTTGTTTTTAGGTTTATTTTTAGGCTTATTTTTAGGCTTATTTTTAGGCTTATTTTGCGAATTATTATTGTTTGGAACTTCTTTTTTGTTCTTGTGATTATGTTTTCGTTTAGCCGCGTAATCACTTAAATCAATCGCAATAGAACCTTGCTGCGGAATCATACCCATGCGTTGCGCTTTCGAAGGAAGCTCAGCATCCAAAGTATCGAGCTTTGCTTGCTTAGCTTCAACATCTTGATGCAAGCGTGAAATACGAGATTGCGTAGCAGTCTGCTCAAAAGAAAGCTCAGCCATTTGCGTACGAAGCATAAGCGAAGTAGACAAAGTCACAACCATGAAAATCACAATAATCATGAAATTTATGATTGGAACTTTGCGCGCATTACTCCAGTTCATAACTTTCTGCAAGCGATTAAAAACCACGGAAGTTTGACGCTTAGCAGCACCAAATACTGCTGTGGAAGAATTTCGCGAATAATCTTTACGAGTTGACGAATCCTTAACACGACCTGCAGGAGCGGAAGTAGAAGAGGTCGAACGCAATACGCGATTTTTAGTATTCAATACCATTTTATCTACCTCCTTTACGATGCTCTAAGCCATAAGCTTCATCTTGAAGCCTATTAAGCCAACGATTAGGAATAGGACGGCACAATTCAACAGCGCGCAAACGAACTGAAGAAGAGCGAGTATTATGCTCAATCTCCTCTTTAGATGCTTTCATTGCGCCTCTTGTAAGAGACTTAAAGAAAGGCTGAGCATCTTCAGGAATAACAGGCATATTTGCTGGAACGTCAACAGTTAAGCCTTTATTCATAAAGCGCTTAACAGTTGTGTCTTCCAAAGAATGGTAAGACTCAACTACAAGACGGCCATGTTCACGAAGATGCAAAGCAATCTTTGGAAGCGTACGCTGAAGCTTATCTAACTCACCATTTACTTCAATACGCAAAGCCTGGAAAACGCGCTTAGCTGGATTTCCAGTAGCGCGATGAGCCTTAGGAATCACGTCGTCAACTAAACGAACAAGCTGTAAAGAAGTTAAAAGAGGATGGTCTTCGCGAATTTCAACAATTCGACGCGCAATAAGAGACGCAAAACGCTCTTCGCCGTACTCGCGGAAAATTTTAGTTAATGCGCGAGCATCATATGTTGCTAAAATCGTTGCCGCAGTAGTCGATTGCGTAGTATCCATGCGCATATCAAGAGCAGTGTTGCAAGAGTAGGAGAAGCCGCGATCTGCTTCGTCAATTTGCAGACTAGAAAGACCCAAATCCATGAAAGCTGCGTCAATTGAGTCAATATTATGCGCGTTTAAGACTGAGTCAATTTCATCAAAAGCTGCGTGAGCAGGAATAAAACGATTTTCCAAACCTTCGTTACGCATGCGTTCTGTAGCTAAAGACAGCGCCTCAGAATCTCGATCAATTCCAATAAGAGTTGCAAAAGGAGCTGCTTTAAGAAATGCTGTAGCGTGACCTGCAAGACCTAGTGTGCAATCTACTACAACCGCGTCTTTATGCTGCAAAGCTGGAGTTACTAAATCGACGCAATCTTGCAATAAAACCGGAGCGTGTATGGCTGTAATATCTTGCATCACATCACCGCCGGAAGTACATCGTCAGCAATATCGGCATAACCTTGCTCACGATCAGCAAGATAAGTTTCCCAAGCCGACTTATTCCAAATCTCTGCACGCGTACCAACACCAATAACAACAATTTGATCGCCCAAATTGGCGTAATCTCTTAACATTGGCGGCACAACAATGCGTCCCTGCTTATCTGGCTCTTCATCAACAGCACCAGAAAGGAACACACGAAGATAATCGCGAGCTGACTTATTGCTCATAGATGTGCGCTGAATTTGCGTTGCCATACGCTGGAACTCAACCATAGGTAGCACGTAAACACAATGCTCCTGACCGCGAGCCATAACAAAACCAGTTCCGAGCTGAGAACGGAATTTTGCAGGAAGTGCAACACGACCTTTATCGTCAATTTTTGGAGTATAAGTGCCTAACAAAATAGGTGTTGCTGGATGAGTTGACACAGCTTCTTGATATTGAGAAGCATAAAAAGGTGCAACTGGCATAGCTGCAGCTTGTGCAGACGAATCAGCAGCGCCGGACGGAGTGGAGGTGAAAACCGGTGCTGGCATATATTGCTGCATTGCTGGCATAACAGTTGAAGGCATACCATAATAACCCTGAATTGACTGCTTAGACTGTACAGGTTGAACAGGCTGAACGTATTGCTGCTGAGACACTTGTGAATCTTGCATTTGCAGTGGCATCTGCGATTGCTGAGAAACATTTGAATCAGCAGCTTGTTGAGCCTGATTTATGGAATGCGAAGAGGAAGAATTGGCGTTATTGCGCGGTTGCTTATCAGCAGCACGACGTGCCATACTCCACCTCCTTAACTCAACATGTACTATGCCATTTACACGTTGTTCACCATTTTACCCCATTCCTCCCCAAAAATCCCCACTTTTTTACAAAATTTTTGATTTTTTTGAAGCAAACCACCAATAGAAAACAAAAGACCCTAAAGCAGTATGCAATCTGCAGCAATGTCCCAAAACAACAAACAAAAGACCCTCACGCAGCGCGACGACCTGCTTGAGCGCTGCGATTTAGCGCGCGAAGGCAACTCGGAGCGCCGAGCTTGCTCAGAGTTGAAAGCACAGTGTGCTTTCACCGCAAGCGAGGTCTGCCTTCGTCTCGATTGACGAAGGCAGGGCAGAGTTGCGTGGTTGCGCTTTAAAAACTAGGTTGTGGTTAGTGTGCGCTGACGACCTGCCTGAGCGCTGACATTTAGCGCGAAGGCAACTCGGAGCGGAAACTCGCTAAAGTTGGAAGTCCAGTGGACTTCCAACGCGAGTTTCGTAAGCGAGCGCGTAATCCGCGCGAGCGCAATCTGCAGCAGTGTCCCAAAACATCAAACAAAAGACCCTAACGCAGTACAGTTTCTGCGTTAAGGCCTCTAAAGTACAAAGTCGCTCGCGTTACAAACGCGGCAAATACTTCTCAAGCTCAAAAGGCGTAACCTGACGACGGTACTCTTCCCACTCTTGATGCTTATTGCGCAAGAAGTACTCAAAAGCGTGTTCACCTAATACGCTTGCAACGAAGTCCGAGCGCTCCATAATCTTTAGTGCTTCATCCAAGGATTCCGGCAATGGCTGAATACCCATTGCTTGACGCTCAGCATCAGTAAGCTCCCAAACATCGTCGCTAGTTGGATCACACAAAGTCATTTGCTTTTCAATACCATCCAAACCAGCAGCAAGAAGCACAGAGTAAGCAAGATACGGATTCGCCACAGGATCTAGCGCACGGAATTCCATTCGGCAAGAATTGCCTTTACCAGGCTTGTATTGCGGCACACGCAGAAGTGCAGAACGGTTGCTATGACCCCAGCAAACGTAGCTAGGAGCTTCCGCACCACCCCACAAACGCTTGTAAGAGTTCACATATTGATCAGTTACAGCACAAATTTCTGAAGCATGATGCAAAATACCAGCCGCAAATTGACGCGCAATAAGAGACATATTAAATTCTTGACCCGCCTCATAAAAAGCGTTCGTGTCACCTTCGAACAAACTCAAATGCGTATGCATACCCGATCCAGGCTGATCAGTTAGCGGCTTTGGCATAAAGCTTGCATACATTCCGCGCTCAAGAGAAATTTCCTTAACTACAGTGCGGAAAGTCATAATATTGTCCGCGGTAGTAAGAGCATCTGCATAACGCAAGTCAATTTCGTTTTGACCAGGACCGCCCTCGTGATGCGAGTATTCTACAGAAATACCCATTTGCTCAAGCATACTAACTGCACTACGACGGAAATCCATAGCCGAACTTCTAGGAACGTGGTCAAAATAGCCACCCTCATCAATCGGCACAGGAGCTTTGGACCAATCATCTTGAGCTTCAAACAAATAAAACTCAATTTCCGGATGAACGTAGAAAGTAAATCCTTTTTCTTTCGCTTTTGCGAGCGCAGTCTTCAAAACGCGACGAGGGTCTCCCAGTGAAGGCTCTCCGTCTGGAGTTAGCACATCGCAGAACATGCGCGCTGTGCCTTCCGGACCTCCATGCCATGGAAGAATTTGGAACGTCGACGGATCCGGCTTCACAATCATATCGTCTTCTAGGACGCGAGTCATGCCTTCTATTGCTGAGCCGTCGAACCCTATTCCCTCTTCAAAAGCTGCTTCTAATTCAGCAGGGGCAATAGCAACGGATTTAAGCGTGCCTAAGACGTCCGTAAACCAGAGTCGAATAAAACGCACGTCTCGCTCTTCAACAGTACGTAGAGCAAACTCTTGTTGTCGATCCATAATAAACCCCTTGGGTATCATCCGGTTGTATGCATAGCCACGCACATATGCATATTCACGTGCAATTGTAGTGTATTATTTCGTATTGCGCTTCATATGTTGAGCTTATCTGCAATGAATTTACGTAATTGTAATGAAATTTCTACTTTCTAACGCAACTTCTTCAATTTAATATGCCAATTAATTGCTTAATTATTTTTACTTTCTTTTGCCATATTTTTGGAATAGCTCGTACGCGTTCGCATCGCTCAAATCGTCACTATTGAACATTTCTATATTTTGTTTCGAAATAGTTTCAACTGTTTCCATGCCAATAGCTAAATCTTCTACTGTACGCGACCACACAGCTAATGCCATAGGCGCAACTATTTCTTGCGGTTCGCAATTATATTCGTAAACTTTTGCAGTTAATTTATCAGCTCTATTTGTAATGAGCATAACATCCATTCCACGGAAGAAATCAACAAATTTTTGCACTGCTTCTTCCGGCTCATTGCCGTCCAAATTTTTTAATACTGCAACAGCACCTTGCTCTTCATCGAAGCATCGTGCTGAAACACTAGCCATTTTGCAAAAAGCAGCTAGTAACTGAGCAGGCTGCACATACGTAATCATTAACGCAACTTTTGCTTTATTTCCAAGCAAACCTTGCAAATCTTCTTCAAAATTAGCTTCTTCAATATTGCGCATAGCTTGATCAAGAAAATCATTTTCTTGATTATCGTCGCTTTTTTGGTTATTTTCTAAATTTTCGCTATTTAAATTTTCTTGCGACTCTTCTTTAAATTCACGTTCAAATCCAGCGAGCGCATTATCTAATTCCGCATCAGTAAAAGAAGTGCGCACAGAATCGTCATTGTTACGCTCACCATCATTTTTACGCTTATCGTCACTGTTACGCTCGTCACCGTTGTTTAACATATTCGTTATTTCCTCCTCTTTCAATGTAATTCTTAAAGCATACCTAGTTTTATATTTTATCAAACCAGTAGTGCATATTTTCTACGCGCTAGGCAAACAACTAGATCCAAAAACAATTTTCATTTCAGCAAACAAAGAAGTATCTCGTTTTACGCGGAAACGATCTCCAAAAGTAAGAACTTGCGCCTTGCCTGTATCGTCGACAAGAGCCAAGCGCACTTCACAGCAGCCTGGATGTCGGCTCAAAATATTACTTAATTGCGCAACACGACCTTTATCTAGAACTTTACGAGGAATAACAACTGTTAAAGGTCTCTCATCCACTGATTCAAGAGTTGGTATTTCAAACTCTGTAGCACGCATGGAAACAGTTTCATCACGCACTTCAACTTGTCCACGAATACGCACAACTTGATCAATTGCAAGTTCTTGCGCTGAAGCTTCGTACACTTTGCCAAAGAACATGCATTGTATTGAACTTTCCATGTCTTCAACTGTGACAATCGCCCAAGCATTACCTTTTCGAGACACTCGCCTATCTACGCTCGTAACTAGGCCTGCAATAGTTACTTGCTGACCATCGCTCATAGTTCTTGCTCTGTCGATCAGTTGAGCGATTGACATCTCACGTAAATCTGCCAAAACTGCAGACAATCCGCTTAGTGGATGATCAGAAACGTACAATCCAAGCATTTCTCGCTCAAAATTAAGCTTTGTCTTTTTATCCCACTCTTCAACATCAGGTACAGTAATTTGCATATCTCCCATACCGTTGTCGTCATCCGAGTCAGAAGACGAATCAAGATCAGCAAATAAATCAAACTGACCCTCTGCCTGCTTGCGCTTAAGCGCAATCACAGAATCAATTGCAGGATCACAAATTTGAAACAGCGCACGACGATTTGAATCAATAGAATCAAAAGCTCCAGCTTTAATAAGCGACTCTACTAAACGTCGATTAAGTGCACTAATAGGAACACGTTGTACGAAATCCATAAAGTTTACGAAACGTCCGCGCTCACCTTCACGCTCAGTAATAATATCGTTTACTGCTTTGTCTCCAACGTTACGAATAGCACCCAAACCAAAGCGCACAACATCTCCAACTGCAGAATACTCAAGAACAGACTCGTTTACATCAGGTTGCAAAACTTGAATACCCATGCGCCTTGCCTCGCCCAAGTACAGTGCAGTTTTGTCTTTATTCGTACGTTCGTTTTGAAGCAAAGCTGCCATAAATTCCACAGGATAATGCGTTTTTAGGTATGCAGTCCAGTAAGAAATCAAGCCATAAGCTGCAGAGTGAGCTTTATTAAACGCGTAACCAGAGAACGGAACCAAAACATCCCACACAGCTTGTGCAGCTTCTTCAGAATATCCGTGAGCTTTCATACCTTCAAAGAATGGCACCTGTTCTTTTGCCAGCACTTCCGGCTTTTTCTTGCCCATTGCTCGACGTAACACATCTGCTTTACCAAGACTGTATCCTGCTAAAATACGCGCTGCAGACTGCACCTGCTCCTGGTAAACAATTAAACCGTAAGTTTCGTCCAAAACTTCCTTTAACGGCTCAGCAACTTCTGGATGAATAGGGATAATATCTTGCAAACCATTCTTGCGCTTAGCATAATTCGTATGCGAATCCATATCCATAGGACCAGGCCTGTAAAGTGCAATCAAAGCCGAAATATCGTTGAAATTATCCGGTTTCAAAGTACGTAGAAGCGCACGCATACCGTCGGAATCAAGCTGGAAAACGCCTAAAGTATCACCCCTAGAAAGCAGTTGATAAGTAGCTTTATCGTCTAACGGAATCTTAGTATAATCAATCGGATCCTTCCCATTATTTTCGATATTTCGCAAAGTATCGCGAATAACTGTCAAGTTGGAAAGACCCAAAAAGTCCATTTTTACAAGACCGAGCGTTTCACAAGTGTGATACTCAAAAGTTGTAGTAATAGTACCGTCAGTGCGCTCTAAAAGTGGCGAAGTGTTTGTGATTGGCTCCGAGCCCATGATTGTTGCACAAGCATGCACACCTGTTTGACGAATCAAACCTTCAATGCCCTTAGCTTCTTCCGTAATGCGATGAGTATCTGGATCCGTGTCGTACATTTCGCGAAACTCGCGCGCTTCAGCGTAACGCTTTGATTTTTCGTCGAAAATATCGTGCAAGCTCATATCTTTGCCGTTTTTAGCAGGAGGAAGAACTTTCGTAATTTTTTCGCCTACTGAAAACTCGTAGCCCATAATACGCGCAGAATCTTTAAGAGCTTGCTTCGTTTTAATAGTTCCGTAAATAACGCACTGAGCAACTTTATCTCTACCGTATTTTTCGCCCACGTATTCAAGAACTTTGGCCCTGCCATCCGGGTCAAAATCAACATCAATATCAGGCAAGGATACGCGCTCCGGGTTTAAGAAGCGTTCAAAAATCAGACCATGCTTCATAGGATCAAGCTCTGTGATGCCCATTGCGTACGCAACCATAGCGCCTGCAGCAGAACCACGACCAGGACCTACCATTACACCATGCGCTTTAGCCCAATTAATATAATCTGCAACAACTAAAAAGTATCCGCAGAATTGCATTTGGCAAATCACACCGCACTCGTAATCAGCCTGCTTTAAAACTTCCATTGGAATGTTGTTATTGTAACGACGCTCCAAACCTTCCTCGACTTTTTTAAGGAATAGCGAAGTCTCATCCCAACCTTCCGGGCAGTCAAATTGCGGCATAAAAGCGCCATCTTCGCCGTCGTCGAACATAACATTGCATCGACGAGCAATCTCAAGCGTGTTATCGCAAGCTTCTGGAAATTCTTTAAAAAGCTCACGCATTTGCTCAGCGGACTTCAAATAGTATCCTGAACCGTCAAACTTAAAACGGTCAGGATCGTCCAAGCGCGAGCCGGAATTAATGCAAAGCATAGCATCTTGCGCTTCACGATCTTCTTCATGAACGTAATGCAAATCGTTTGTTGCAAGAAGAGGTGCGTTAAGTTTTTTTGCAATTTCAAGCAAGTCTTTAGTTACGCGCGTTTCAATAGAAAGCCCGTGATTCATAAGCTCGATAAAGAAATTGTCACGCCCGAAAATATCTTGAAACTCACCAGCTGCTCGTAAAGCCTCTTTGAACTGACCTAAGCGAAGACGCGTCTGGATAATTCCAGAAGGGCATCCTGAAGACGCAATTACACCTTTTGAGTAGGTTGAAAGCACGTCTTTATCCATACGTGGGTAGCGCATAACTCTACCCTCAAGATTCGCCACAGACGAAGCTTTAAGAAGATTTGTTAAGCCAGTATCGTTTTCCGCCCACAAAGTCATATGCGTAATTAAACCGCCGCCAGAAACGTCATCTGCACGCTGATCTTCCGTGCCCCAATGCACGCGACTTTTGTCTTGTCTTGCTGTTTCAGGAGTAACATACGCTTCTATGCCAATAATTGGCTTAATCCCAGCTTTTACAGCCGTACTCCACATTTCGTACGCGCCGTGCATGTTGCCATGATCCGTAATAGCTACAGCCGGCATACCTAATTCTTTAGCGCGCGCTACTAAATCAGGTATTTTTGACGCACCATCTAGAAGTGAATAATGCGTGTGATTGTGCAAATGTACGAAGTTGGTTTCCGGCTGAGTCATAAAAGATATTCTATAAGCGAAAGTTGACTGAAAAAATGCAAAAACGTTACTTTAATAATGCTCGCATAGCTTCTAACGCGTGTTGCAAATCAAGAGGATAATGCGACTTAACCGTCACTGATTTACCCGTGCGAGGATGTGTAAAAGTAAGTTCCATAGAATGCAACCATTGACGTTGCAACCCAAGTTTTTGAGCCAAAACTGGGTTCGCTCCATACATTGAATCCCCAACCAAAGGGTGACCTATAGACGAAAAATGGACGCGTATTTGATGTGTACGACCAGTTTCCAAATTAACGCTTACTAACGTTGCTTGACTAAAACGCTCAAGCACATCCCAGTGCGTAACAGCAGGCTTGCCGTCAGAAGTAATAGTAAAACGAAAATCAGATACTTTTGCGCGACCTATAGGAGCATCAATAGTAGCTTTATCTTGCGCTAAATCTCCTTGAACAAGCGCATGATACGTTTTTTTAACGATATGCTTTGCAAACTGATTTTTCATTACTTCATAAGCAAAATCTGTTTTACAAACTAGCATTAATCCGCTTGTTCCAACGTCTAATCTGCTTACGATTCCTTTGCGCGATTCGTCGCACAGCGTTGTTTTTATATCTATTCCAACAGCTTCTAGGCATTCTGGAACTGTCGGCCCACTCCATCCCTTTGCTGCGTGAGAGGCAACTCCAACAGGCTTATCTATTACAACAACATCGTCGTCGTTGTAAATAATTGGAATATTACATACAGAAGATTCATTATTTTGCTCTTCTTTTTGTTCTGCACTTTCTTTTTGATCGACAACAATCGTATCGCCATCTTGCAAAATGGAGGATTTTTGCGATTTTCTACCTAAGATTTTCGCTTGGTTACGCTCAATAAGAGATATCGCACTTGCACGCGAAACTCCCATTAGTTTTGATAAGCAAACATCAAATCTGCAGCCGGAAAATTGGCTTGTAACTTTAAAGCAAATATCACTCATCGGCATGCCCGAAAAGAGGAATCCCAATCAAAATAAGGCATACAACTGCGATTCCTGCAAACATAAGCTCAATATCTGCAACGTTCCCAACAGACCAACCGTAGTTTATAAAATCTACGACTTTGCCATTCAAAAAACCTTGAGCATATTGCGCTCTATCAATGAGGTTTCCGAAAGCTCCAGCAAACGCTAGAGCAAACGCAATAGTCCAATACAAAGATTTTGTGTGCTTAATAGCCGCTATCATGGCACCACAAGCAGCACAAGCTAATACGCTAATAACCCATGTAAAAGAAGAACCTAAGCCAAATGATGCTCCAGGATTTCGTACAAGAGTTAAAGAAAGCAAGTGCGGCACAAGCTCAATGTTTTTCCCGTCACTAAGCGTCGCCAAAGCCCAAAGTTTTGTTATGCGATCTAGCACAACACCAATAAAAACAATTAGTGCAAAAACGGCTACGCGAGTACGTAGCCGTTTCACACGCACATCTCTATGCGTCAATATTTATCCGATCTTTAGTAATTCAAATAGTATCGGTGCAGTGCGCAACATTTTAAAATATCAGTCACGCACTGCTAAAAACTACTCTTGCTTACCAGATTCTTCACCCTGCTTGTTGCCTAATGCAGCATAGGTATTTTCATCAGAAACTTGAGCAACCAACTGACCAAGGAAATCAGTCAAGCGAGTACGATATTCAGTCTCAAATTGCTTGAGGCTCTGAATATTTCCTTCAATAACTTGAGTTTGCTTCTCAAGATTCTCACGTACCTGACGAGCATATGCATCAGCAGCTGTACGAGTTGTAGAATCATAGTCTGCAGCACGATGCTGTACTTCAGCTTCATACTGGTCAGCTTGATCATGCGTCTGCTTAGAGTAATCATCAGCAGCTTGACGAACCTTACCAGAGTAAGCATCAGCCTCATTGTGAGCACGAGCAGCATAAGAATCAGCATCGCCGCGAGTACGAGTAGAGTAATCGTCAGCATCAGCATGAGTCTGCTTGCTGTATTCTTCAGCTTCAGAACGAGTGCGTGCAGAATATTCATCTGCCTTAGCAACAGTTTCGTTATAACGAGCTTGGCTTTCTTCAACAATTTGTTGAGCCTTAGCCTTGCCTTTATCTACATATTGATCATGCAATTGCATAGCAAGAGTCAACATTGCAGTTGCACGCTCTGGCTCAGAACCTTGTGCTTCTGCACCAGCACCAGCAATCTTTTGCAAGCTACCAGTTTCAGTATTTGGTTCCATCTTAGCAACCTGCTTTCGAAGCTGCTCTTCACGCTGACGAGACTCTTCCAACTGCTTGGAAAGTTCCTCAATCTTAGTGTTTTCTTGCTGAGTGACAACAAGCTGCTGGCGAACAGTTTCAAGCTCGCGACCCAAGTTTTCGCTGCTTGCACGGAAGTCGTCACGCTCGCGAGTAACAGTTTCAAGCTCTTTTTGAACCTGCTTAGCATTGTCTGCTTGAGCAGTTTGAGCAGTTAACTGATCTACCTGCGCACCCAAACCATCTAACTGTTCCTTCAACTGCTGGTTTTGAGCAGTCAAAGCACGATTACTTTCTTCAGCTTCACGCAACTTAGTTGCAGTAGCTTCAAGTTGAGAAGCAGCTTCATTTGATTCACCCTGCTTCTTAGAAGCATCACGCAATGCCTCATTTTCTTTAGTTAAGGATTCTACCTTAGAAGTTAACTCAGCAATCTTCGTATTCAAACCCGCAACATCACGGCCAAGAGATTGCGTGGAAGCCCCTAGGCCCTGCACTGCCTGCTGACCGAGTGCTTCTATTGTTTCTGTAACCTGATCGAGAAACTCGTCGACCTCGTCAACGTCATAACCTCCCTTAAAACGTACAATTTGGAAGGTATGCTCTCGAATGTCCTTAGGCGTCAACAGAGTCATATGCTTTACACCTCGCTTTTTGGGCATAGCCCTTTGATATATATCTATTCGATGCTATCACGTCCGCAGAAAATTAGTGCGGTTAATACAAAAATTTATGCAACAAAACGCCGCTTTTATAAAAATTACGCGTTAAAAAACCATAAACTCATCTATAACCAAATTTGAAGAACGTATAGAGCAAAATATAAAAGCATATAACTTACGTCAATACTAATATTTCCACAACGAGTTGGCGGAATAAACTTGCGCAATACGCGTAATGGCGGTTCTGTTATGAAATAAATAATCCGTATTAGAAAATTAAAAGCACCTCTAGGACGCATACGAGGAACAAGCACAAATAACCAATCTGCAACCATTCGAATAATCATTATTATCAAATAAGCGCGTATAATCACACGTAATATAGATAACGCAACAAATATCATTCGAACATCACCTTACAAAATAATACAACTAACACATTCAAGTTAAGCATACGCTGCAGAATCAAAATGCGAGAATAACAGATGTTATGGCAACAGATGCATATCATTAAACTTCAGTTTTACGAGATATAATCTCACTGATTGTATTGATATTATTCAAAAGGAAGGTCGACAATGACTGTTCTTGTTACAGGTGGATGCGGATACATTGGAGCACATGTAGTTCACGCTTTACATGAAACAAAGCAAAATGTCGTCGTCGTTGACGATTTAAGCTACGGAAAGCCTACAAGAATTGAAGGCGCACGTCTTTATGGTATGGATATCTCTTCTCCTGATGCAGGAAAGCGACTTGCGCAAATTATGAAAGATGAGCACGTCGATGCTGTAATTCACTTTGCTGCTAGAAAGCAAGTTGGAGAGTCCGTAGAAAAGCCACTTTGGTATTATCAACAGAATATTAACGGCATGCTTAATGTGCTTGAAGGCATGAAAGATAGCGGAGTTAAGAAGCTCGTATTTTCTTCTTCTGCAGCAACTTATGGAGTGCCTCCTGTTGAAGTTGTACCAGAAGATGTTGTGCCAATGTTGCCAATTAACCCTTATGGTCAAACCAAGCTTTTTGGCGAGTGGATGGCACGTGCTTGCGAGCACACATACGGAATTCGCTTCTGCGCACTGCGTTACTTCAACGTAGCTGGATGCGGTCCGGTGGAATTGGAAGATCCTGCGATTTTGAACTTAATTCCTATGCTTCTTGACAGACTACAGCGAGGAAAAGCACCTGCTATTTTTGGCGACGACTATCCTACTGCTGATGGCACTTGCATTCGCGACTATATTCACGTTTCTGATTTAGCAGACGCGCATATTGCGGCACTCACGTATTTGGATCGCGACGAGCGCAAGTACGATGCTTTTAACGTAGGAACTGGTAAGGGCACGTCTGTGCGCGAAATTGTTGACGAAGTGCGCAGAGTTACCGGTTTACCATTTAAAGAAACTGTTCTTGATCGCAGAGCTGGAGATCCTCCACAGCTTATTGGCAGCACGAAGCGAATTAACGAAGAAATGGGATGGCATGCTCGCTACGACGTTAAGGATATCGTAGAATCTGCTTGGGCAGCTTGGCAGGCAAATCCTGAGCATCATATTGATGTTGATTCGTGGAAGCAGCTTGACTAGCGAATAAAACAAAACGCGCGGCACAAATCGTGTCGCGCGTTTTTGTTGTGGCTCCGAGCGGGATCGATCCGCTGACCTAACGATTTTCAGTCGTTCGCTCTACCAACTGAGCTACAGAGCCATGACGAATAAAAAACCCGGCGAACCGGGTATTCTATTAATCGCGACCCCGGCCGGACTTGAACCGGTGACCTCCGCCGTGACAGGGCGGCGCTCTAACCAACTGAGCTACGGGGCCGTGGCTTTGTTCTCTCGAACAGCCGAGTCACTATCTTACAGAATCCTTAGCAAAATGCAAGTGCCGCGCGTGTTCGGCGTGTTGCCGCACAAAATCAAGCTATTATTCAAGCTCAACAGCTCCAGTGCAAAGCTGATAATACTCCCCACGTTTTGCCAATAATTCCTCATGTGAACCGCGCTCAATAATGCGACCGTGATCCAGCACCATAATCACATCAGCATTGCGCACTGTAGACAGTCTGTGAGCGATTACAAACACAGTACGCCTTTCCATCAAAGAATCCATTCCATGCTGAACTAACTCTTCAGTATGCGTGTCAATCGATGAAGTTGCTTCATCGAGAATCAACACAGGCGGATTTTCTACTGCAGCACGAGCAATAGAAATAAGCTGCTTCTGACCTTGAGAAAGCCCTTCACCACCATTGTTAAGCTGCGTATTGTATCCGTCAGGAAGATGAGAAATAAACGCGTCAGCATGAGCTAATTTTGCAGCTTGAATACAATCTTCGTCGCTAGCATCAAGATTTCCATAACGAATATTGTCCATTATTGTGCCTGTAAATAAATTCACATCTTGCAAAACAGTGCCAATAGCGTGGCGCAAATCCGTTTTGCAAATATCGCGCACGTCAATGCCATCATACAAAATTTGCCCATCATCGATGTCGTAAAAACGCGTAAGAAGGTTAGCAATAGTAGTTTTTCCAGCACCTGTAGCTCCAACAAGAGCAACTTTTTGACCAGGTTTTGCAAACCACGTAATATCGTGTAAAACAGGATGATTTTCTTTGTAACCAAACACAACATCCGTAAAACGCACGTCGCCTCGAAGCAAAGTATAGCGGCCATCCTTAGAAGTGCGAGCATCTCGCTTTGCATGGCACACAATCTCTTGAGCCATTTCACTTAAGTTTTGAGCGCGCTTTTTAGCTTTAGTACCATTATCTTGCTTTGATCTTTTCCAAGCCCAATAAATATTGCTTCCTTCAGATTGTTCATCTACTTCTTCAAG
This sequence comes from Gardnerella sp. DNF01189, assembly GCF_049244195.1. Lineage (NCBI taxonomy): Bacteria > Bacillati > Actinomycetota > Actinomycetes > Bifidobacteriales > Bifidobacteriaceae > Gardnerella > Gardnerella sp. DNF01189. The sequence goes on from NZ_CP058385.1 coordinate 775,978, forward strand.
CACATCAAATGCTGATTTTTCTCCAAGATCTTCATCAGACTGAAGTACACGCACTTTAACTAATTGCACACTGCCAGAATCAAGTTCTGGCTTTTCATCAAGTAACTCAAAAATACGAGAAGCTCCTGCAAGAGCCATCATAAGTGCGTTAGCTTGCATTGTAATTTCGCCAATAGGGTTAATAAATGCGCGCGAAAGTGCCAGCAAAGATATAAGTGTACCCAATGTAAGAGTACTAGATCCAGCTAATCCCAGCGTTGGCAGACCTGCTGAAGCAGCCCACGCACCGAGTAAAGCAATTAATACATAAAGCAAATAGCTTGCATTACTAATAACAGGCATTACATTATTTGCATAAGAATTTGCACTTGCAGAAATTTTTTGCACTTTTTCTATGCAATTATCTAATTTTTCAATAGAATCTGCCTCATGATTAAAAATTTTAATCACTTTGCTGCCTGTTGCAGATTCTTCAACAAACTCATTTAGCTCACCTAATGCATGCTGGAATTGCTCAAATAGACTGCCAGATTTCTTTAGCATAAAACGCACTAAATAAAGCAATATTGCAGTAAATATAGCTACAAAAACTGCAACCGGAAGCGATAGGCACATAATAGATATAAACGCTGCCAAAATTGACATTAGTGCAGAAAAAGAGTCCGGAAATGCCCACGAAATTGCCTCACGAAGAACCTCAGTATCGTTTGTGTAACGACTCATAATATCGCCGTAACCTTGAGAATCTAAGTAACGCAATGAAAGCTTCTGCTGATGCTTAAACATAGAATCTCGCAAATCACGCATAACACTTTCAGATATATTCGCAACAAGTCTGCTCCAAAGCCAAGAACAAAACACACCAACAGCGTAAACACTTGCCATCAGAATAATCATGCGAACAAGAGGCGTCCAATCCTGATTATGCTTACCAACAAGCGGAAGAATATACGAGTCCACAAGAGATTGCAAAAACACTGCACTTGCAGCTTGCACAATTGCGCTAACTATTATTGATGCAATAATTACGTAAATTTTAACTCGATACACCAGCACATAAGAGGCAAGTCTGCTAAGAGTTTCCCAACTAATAGCTGAATCATTTTTAGAAGAGTGAGCCGTTTTATTCTTAGCCATTGTTATTTAGCTCCTTCTTCTTTAGTTGCGCCAGTTATGCTACTTTTTTCTTGAGAAATCGCCATATTTCTGTAAAATTCACAAGACTTAAATAATTCATCATGCGAACCGTTAGCAACAACACGACCATCTTTAAGAACAACAATAATATCTGCATGTTCGATTGAAGATATGCGCTGAGCAACGATAATTTGCGTAGAATCAGGCATAAACTTTTTCAAGCCATCGCGAATTTTACTATCAGTTTTCATATCAACTGCACTCATCGAGTCGTCAAGGATTAAAATTTTCGGCTTCCTCAAAAGTGCGCGCGCGATACACAAACGCTGTCGTTGACCACCGGAAACATTCTTACCGCCCTGATCAATATGCGTATTGTAGCCATCTGGTAAATCTTTAATAAACTCATCAGCACAAGCAATTTCGCAAGCTTGACGCAAATCATCATCGCTTGCTTCCGCTCTACCCCAGCGAAGATTTTCTGCAATTGTGCCACTAAACAAAATATTTTTTTGTAGGACAACGCCAACTTCTCCACGCAAACTAGAAGAATCATAATCGCGAATATCTTTTCCACCTACAAAAAGAGTGCCAGAAGTTACGTCATAAAGTCTTGCAATTAATTGCACTAAACTTGATTTTCCAGATCCCGTTGCACCAACAACACCAACAGTTGCTCCAGAAGGAATAGATATATTTATATCATGTAAAATTTCCTGTTCTGCTGGAGCAGATTCATCTGTATTATCTGATTGAGGATAGCGTAACGAAACATTTTCAAAACGCACAGAAGCGTCAGAAAGCTTTGTCAGCGGATGCTTGGAAACAACTTCAGTATTTCGAGATTGCAAAACATGTGAAATACGATGCATCGAAGCTCGAGCTGTTAACGACATTACAAAAACTGCAACTAAATTCGCTAAAGCAAACAAAATTTGCAAAGCATACACTACTAATGCAGCAAGATTTCCCGTTGTTAAACCAAAAGCAGGATTATTTCCCGAAGCCACAATTTCGTGCGAAGCCAACCACGCAATAAGTAGCATTCCAGAATAAAAACACAAGTTAAACAAAGGAATACTGCAATTTAACACATACTCAGCTTTAATAAAATAATCATAGATTTTATGTGAAATACGCGTAAAACGACTTATTTCATAATCAGAACGCACATAAGACTTTACGACGCGAATATTATGCAAATTCTCGCCAACTCTATTATTCATCTCGTCAATCATTCGATAAATTCGAGAAAATGCTGGAGCAACTATACTCGCACCAAAAGCGCCAATTGCACCAACAATAGGCACGAATGAAAGAAAAACCCACGAGATAGCAGGGCTAATTGAAAAAGTAAACCACCAAGCAGTGATGATAATCATAACGCTGCGAACACCAGAGCGAATAATCATTTGGTAAGCAAATTGCACATTTGACACATCGCTAGTCATACGCGTAACAACAGTGCCACTAGAGAACTTATCTAAATCAGAAAAACTTAAACCTTGCAAGCGTGAAAACATGTTGTGGCGCAAATTTTTACCAAAACCAGCACTAGAATGCGCGCAACAAATACCAGAAATAATGCCTGTAATCATTGCAATTGCAGCAAAAATGAGCAATTGCAAACCATAATATTGCACAGCTTCTTGAGAACGTGACATAATGCCAAAATCAATAAGATTTGACATTACTGTAGGGATCTCAATTTGCATAGCAGCTTCAACGAGAATAGTAACAACTGTTAAAACGCCAAGAAAACGGTACTTTTTTAAAGATAACAGAATCGTACGCAATGCGCGAGGAGAATTATTGCTAATTTTTCGTGAATTGTTCTTCGGCTTTTCTGCCATTGCATCCCTTCCCCTACATAACGTCATGTGTAGGTTTAATAATATCACTTCTTCAAATACATATTTGAATTATTGCGCATGGCGCATTTCCGTATTGAGTTACTTCATTACCAAATGCATAAATAGATGAATCTTTGACATAGTAGTATACAGACAAATCACATACGAAAAAGTGCTTCTACACATTCAAATTATAAACAACGATTGATTTCATCTTATAAAAAATTATATAATGAAAAAGTGTATATTCGCATGTATAAAGAGGTACTGTCATGAATATAAAAAAGCTATTAATAGAATACTTACTTGCTCAGTAGCATTATCCATGTCTTTTTTACTATCATTGCAAGTTCAAGCCAACACCCAAGAAGAAACTTATGAGTAACACAAAGATAGTTGGCGCTGTAGCACAGCAGAAAGGCATTCGTGTCGACTTGCAGTGAGAATTTCCACATTAATATCAACAATTATGTGAGGAACAATATGAACAGCAAACACATAGTTCTACTGCCAATAACGCTGCTTTGTTATATTTCGTCAGCTATTTATTTCTTTAAACAATTGAAGGACTTAAAAGACGATAACACTTGTATTAATACTGTTAGTCTCACCATTCAAGCATTCGTCCTATTAATATTACTAATCTATCTTTTATATTTATGCAAAGAAAAAACATACCCAACTGTATATCGTTTAGTTACAGTATTTATGAGCATAGTTAGCATAATTCTTTTGACAGTTTGCAATACAGATGTTACTAGGTTAATTATATTTAGCTTAACATGTGTATATGTATGCATTCTTATAATCGTCCACAAACATTGTTAAATATATCGTATGAGTGGCGCATTCAATAGGATTACGAAGCGTCGCCTTCGCCTTGCGCGCGGTCTTTTCCGTAAATCGACGGAATAAAACGCTCCTGATCGTGAAGCTTTTCCCAGATTACAGGAGGATTTTGCGGATTTTCCAGAGACTTTGGCACATCGATAATTCGTTGATTACTAGAGCCACGAAATTGCAAAAGCGAATCGTGCAAATCTTTCATATAACGGCCGTCAACAAGAATATCAATGTAACGCAAAAGCTCAAGCTTATCAGGCGTCTCCCCTGGGCGCATAAGCTCTTCCCAAGTGTATCCAGTCCAACTCCAAATGTCTTTTGTATTGCCAAACTCTTTCCTAATACGCTTGCAAAGAGGCAGCAAAATGCCCGTATTAAGCAACGGCTCGCCGCCAAGAAGCGTTAAACCTTGCACATAAGGCTGCGCTAAATCTTCCATGATTTGATCTTCAAGCTTTTGAGTATAAGGATGCCCAGCGCGAAAATCCCAAATCGACTCGTTATAGCACTCAACGCAATGGAACGGGCAGCCGGAAACGTAAAGCGAGCAACGAATTCCTTCGCCGTCTGTCATCAAAAAACGCTTATAATCGGCGATCATCCCCTGGCTCATGCGCTCACTAGACCACTGTCCTGCGCGAGGATTATTGGAAAGAGAGGTAGGAATCCACGGTCCACGATTCACATCTGCAGGCGCAAAATCGTGCAAACTCATGCGAGCCATATCCAACCCCCTTCCAAACCGAATAAACAACTAAAAAATAAACAACCAAATTTGCGAAAATAAAATAAATCCAGCCGTTAGAAAGTGCAATCACAAAATGCAATACATTTCTAACGGCCAGATTATCACCAAACAACAAACACAAGAAAAGCTATTGATTTAGCTAAATTATCTAGTCATACTTATTTTACTAAGTTTCAACATAGTAAATTAGCTAAGTTTATTTTGTTTCCTCATACCATTCACGAGACTCACCGTTGTTAAGAGTCACATGGCCAGTTTCGCCAGACATGTGCTTTACGCGGTGAGCGATTTCTTCGTGACGACCGTGAACCATTGGACGCTGAACAGGATTGCCCAAGTAACCGCAAGTACGCTTAGTCACATTGCACTTATCTGGGTCGCTGTTGCCGCACTCCGGGCAACGGAAGCCTTCTTTAGTCGGCTCAAAATCACCCTGGAATCCACAAACGAAGCAGTGATCGATTGGCGTATTCGTACCCAAGTAGCCGATGCCAATCTTGTAAGCGTAATCCCAAACAGCTTCCAAAGCCTTAGGATTTGCCTGCAAGCATGGGAACTCGCAGTAGTTAATAAAACCGCCGGAAGCAAGATACGGGAAGTCAACCTCGTAGCGAAGCTTCTCCATAGGAGTTGGCTGCAACCAAACCGGGTAATGGAAGGAATTAGTGTAGAAGTCGTGATCAGTTACGCCTTCAATGCGACCGAACTTCTGGCGATCCATGCGGTTAAAGCGGTCAGTCAAAGACTCAGCAGGAGTTGAGTAAACGGAATAATGGTAGCCTTCCGCCTTTGACCACTGCTGGCAAAGCTTATTCATGCGGCGAACCAAAGAAAGCGCAAATTCCTTGCCTTCCTCATTCCAGCTGTGATCTTGCATCCAATCCTTGCCGAAGAACACGGCCGTAGTTTCGTACAAACCAATGTAGCCAAGAGAAACAGTTGCGCGCTCATTACGGAACAACTGATCCACGCTTTCGTTAGCTTCCAAACGACCAAAAGCACCGTAACGGAACAGCGTTGGAGCATTTACAGGAGTTGCCTGCTTGCAACGCATAATACGGAATCGCAAAGCTTGGTGAGCTACTTCCATACGCTCGTCGAAAAGCTTCCAGAAGCGAGTCACATCGCCGTGAGATTCAAGAGCAATACGTGGCATGTTAACAGTTACAACGCCAAGATTCATACGGCCATCTTCAACGTCCTTGCCGGTCTTTGGATCAATCCAACCCTGAAGGAACGAACGGCAACCCATAGGAGCCTTGAAGGAGCCAGTAATCTTAACAATATTCTCGTAGAACACAACGTCTGGGTACATGCGCTTTGTAGAGCATTCAAGCGCAAGCTGCTTCAAATCGTAGTTCGGGTCGCCAGCGTCTGCGTTTACACCGTGCTTAATAGTAAACACAAGCTTAGGGAAGATTGCAGTATGACGATCTTTGCCGAGACCGCGAATACGGTTAAGCAAAATAGCGCGCTGAATTTCACGAGCAAACCAAGAAGTACCCAAGCCAAATCCAACAGTTACGAACGGAGTCTGACCGTTAGAAACGCGGTTGGAATTAATTTGATATTCCATAGTTTGCATAGCGTCGTAAATAGCCTTACGCGTCATAATCTTTGCGTAAACTTCACGAAGCTGATCAAGCTCGCTCAAATTTTCATCAAAAGGAGTATCAGCAGGCAGTGGATCCCTGTCCAAGCAGTGGAGATTCTTAGGCTCCTGAGCCTTCAAGCCGTCAATCATATCTTTTGCGACTTGAATTGGTGTGGAATCAGGAATCATTGCGTGTGCCATAGCAAGATTCTTGTCGTAATCGCACTTAGCGTAAGGCTCAAGCATTTCGTCAGCGCGATTAACAGTCTGACCACCGTATTGCGCGCCAGCAATATCCTTAATAATTTGCGTAACCTGAGTTGCAGCAGTACCAATAGACTTTGGACTATCCATCATTGCATTACCAAGAGCAAATCCCTTAGCAAGCATATCGCCAAAATCAGGAAGCGAGCAGTTGCTCATGCAAGTAAATGGCGAATAATCAGCGTCATGGAAGTGAATATCACCCTTCATATGAGCGTTAGAAACTGCGTGAGGAAGCATAGAGAACGCAGAAGCTTTAGAAACAGCACCTGCAAGAAGATCACGCTGAGTTGCATAAACATTAGAATCCTTATTTGCGTTTTCACGAACAAGAGACTCATCACGATTTACAAGACGGTTAACAGCCTCGTTGATATCAGTAGCCCTAGCGCGGTCTATATCTCGGTTCAGTCGGTAGCTCGTGTAGCAACGAGCAACCTCATAAAGGTGATTTTCAATAAGACTATGCTCAACCAAGGTCTGAATATCTTCAATCTTCGCCGGACCATTGTAACGATCTTGAATTTCAGCCTCAATATGATCAGAAATATTACGAATCAACTGCTCTTCTTGCGGACCGATTTCCTTGCCCAAATCCTTAAAAGCAGCCTTGATTGCCATAATGATATTCAGCGGATCAAAATCAACTACGCGACCATCGCGCTTTTCGACCTGCACGCGAGAAACTGGAACTTCAACTACATCATCCGTACAATTTTCTGCGCTTGTGACAGCAGTTTCTTCCAAAACCTGCATCGGTACAGACCTTTCTCAAACACTGTTCCTTCTAGCAAAATCTCTCGTTGCAAACATGGGAACTATTTCTAACAACTCGCTCTACTATAACCCAACTCATGCACAATATCTAGGGCAAGACGCAAAGATAACCACCTATATATAGTGATTTATGTCACAATCGCGATTTTTGCGGCGTGTCCTGGTGTGTCGTAATTGATAAACGATAAATTACTGAATACACGCCGTTAAATGTGCGCACTTCGTGACGCTTTGATATATTAAATCACGTGGAACAGATAGCTTTTCAGCATGCACAGGAATTCGGATTCCAACCAGGAGACGTTGTCCAACAATGGCTCTGGGATGACGATGTTGACGAAACAATTTGCGAAAGCATCGAGAAACTTACCGGCGAAGAGTTGGTAGATGAGGATTACGACGCTGCTGTTGATGGTGTGATTATTTGGTGGCGCGACGGCGACGACGAAGATGAGCTCGCAGACACTATTATGGATGCCACAAATATGCTTGACAATGACGCTCCTATGTGGGTTCTTACTCCAAAACCAGGTCGCGAAGGTTCCCCAAGTTCTAGTACCGTTCAATCTGCAGCAAAAACAGCTGGCATGAACGCAGCCACTCCGTTAACCGTAAGCACTGACTGGAACGGCGTTCAACTGCGCGCATTTGGTAAAGGTCAATCTAAATAAGTATTTGCTAATTGGCTTAACTAGTTTAACCGACTGTTGACTTGCTTAACAGGCTGATTAACTGATTACTAAGTTGCTTATTGCTTGCCAACTTGCTACTTACTTTTGTAGTATTGCTGCTGTTTTGTCGAAAACACCAAACCAGTTGATGTTATGTATAAAACATAGGGCAATTCTGTCGAAAACACATAATCATTCGGCGAAATAGACAAAAATACAAGAATAACGTAAATAAAAAGCGCGAGGAGAAAAATATCACAGCCTCGCACCACAACAGACAAGAAAACTAAAGCGAAAACAAAAGCCGGAAAATCACTGGCGAATGTTATCAAAAGTAGTGAAAACGAAAACAAATGCTGTAAAACACACAGCATTTGTTTCTAAAACTCACGACCGAAGCGATGAACACGACTACCACGTTCGCCACGTTTACCGTGCCAACGACGTTCACCACGTTCACCACGTTCACCACGTTCACCACGTTCACCACGTTCACTGCGCTCACCACGTTGCCCACGTACGCGCCCGCGCCCTTTGTTACCGGCTTAAAAGATAGGATTCTTGGGACGTTGCCCACGTACGCGCCCGCGCCCACCGCGTCCACGACCGCGACCTTTACGCTTCTGCTGCTCCGGCTCCGGCATACTCCAGCCTTCTTGAAGCTCGGCAGCTTCACCAACAATCTCATCTAGAACTGATGAAGAAGGACTCACATCCTCAGCTTTCGCATGAATTCCAGCCTTACGAAGCATCATATGAGCAGCGCGCTTCTGATTAGGAAGCACAAGCGTTACGACATCGCCTTCTTCACCAGCTCGAGCAGTGCGACCCGAACGATGCAAGAAAGACTTAGGATCCTCAGGAGGCTCAGTTTGCACAACTAATGCAACGTCGCTAATATCAATACCTCGCGCAGCAACGTCCGTAGCAACCAGCACGCGCACCAAGCCTTCAGCAAACACAGCCAAATGACGATCTCGCTGATTCTGCGACAAATTACCTTGCAAATCAACTGCAGGAATACCTTGCTGCACAAATTTTTTCGCCATATTCTTCGCTTGATATTTTGTGCGCGTAAAGAATATAGAACGTTTCCTTCCGGAAGCAAGCTTTCGCAAAACTTCGTATTTATCCCCTGCAGACACAGCAAAAATATGATGCGTCATAGTGTCAACTTGGCAATCAGCATCATCCACAGCATGGACGACAGCATTTGGAAGGAAACGCTCAACTAATGTAGAAACTTGCTTATCAAGCGTTGCAGAAAACAGCATGCGTTGACCATCTGGCGCAACTTGCTCAAGAAGTCTAGTAACAGCAGGAAGGAATCCCATATCCGCCATTTCATCTGCTTCATCAAGCACGCTAACCATTACTTTTTCAAGCGTAAGTGCTCCTTGACGCAGCAAATCTTCCAAACGTCCAGGGCAAGCAAGCACAATCTGCGCACCCTGCTTAAGTTGCGATACCTGACGCTGGTATCTCACACCTCCATACACTGTCACAGTACGCATGCCATAAGCTGCAGCAAGCGGCGCTATTACGTCATCAATTTGATGCACAAGCTCGCGAGTTGGAGCAAGAATTATTGCTCTAGGAGCAGGAATTTCACTAGACTCGCGTGACTTACGATTTTTATCAGAATGAATTAAATCAACAAAATTCTCAGCTAAACGCGCAACAAGTGGAATAGAAAATGCTAATGTTTTACCACTTCCTGTGCGACCTCGCCCTAGAATATTCGCACCTTGTAATGAATCAGGAAGCGTTGCTTGCTGAATTGGGAATGCAGTAGTTTTCCCATCAGCACGCAACACTTCTACCAAGGGCTCTGGGACTCCAAGTTGCGCAAAAGTGACATCGTCACGGTAATTTTCACAAGATTCAATAGCAGAGTCTGGAATAATTGTTGCGTTATGAGAATCTTGATTTTGCTTTTTTGAAGTAGGACGCAAAGATATTGCAGAATTTTGTTTTGTATTATGAGATTTTGCAATATCATTTTTAACAACATTATTTTTATCAATATTATGCTTAGCAAAATTATTTTTAGCAAAATCTTGTTCAGCATCCGCAATAGCTACTTCTTCATAGCGCAAGGCTTTTTCGCGCGCTTTTTGACGAGCTTTTTCTGCTTTGCGATTTCGCTCCCTGCGCGAATTGAACTCGTGATTAGAACCGTAATTTTTATGACTACCCTGATATTCAAAAGGATTGCGTTTTTCAGCTGATTTCCTAGTATTTTTGACGTTCTTGGTATTCTTCGCGCCTCGCTTTTGGGCGAACGCAGCATGATGAGTATGCGGCACAATAGCCTTTCGTAAAATATGTGTATTCAAAACTTAAATTTCAAAACGTGAACTAATCGAGCCTAGCACACGCCTGGCACAATCACGGCAAATGTTGTCAAAAAGCGCCGAGACGCTCGCACTATAAGCGCTCGCTTCTGAGCTTGCATGGAAAAAGTCCACTGAACTTTCCATGCAAGCTCACGCTCCGAGTTACTTTCGTACACTACGCTCCAAGCGCGAAAGCAGGTCGTCGCGCAAACGCCGGAAAATCACCAGCAAATGTTTCCACCAAGAAATGAAAACAAAACTCAACTAGCGAGTGAGCTTACGGTGCAAGCGATGCGGACGAGCAGCTTCCTCACCCAAGCGCGCAATCTTATTTTCTTCGTAAGCTTGGAAGTTACCTTCGAACCAGTACCAATTTGCAGGATTCTCGTCGTCGCCTTCCCAAGCAAGAATATGCGTTGCAACTCGGTCGAGGAACCAGCGATCGTGCGAAACCACAACAGCGCAGCCTGGGAAATCAAGTAAAGCGTTTTCCAAGCTTTCCAAAGTCTCAACATCCAAATCGTTAGTAGGCTCATCGAGAAGAAGCAAGTTTCCACCCTGCTTAAGAGTCAAAGCCAAGTTCAAACGGTTACGCTCACCGCCGGAAAGCACACCAGTAAGCTTCTGCTGATCCGAACCTTTAAATCCAAAGCTTGCAACATATGCGCGAGTAGGAATCTCAACGCCTGCAACCTCAATAAAATCAAGTCCGCCGGAAACAGCTTCCCACAAGTTCTTATTAGGATCCAATCCTGCACGATTCTGATCCACGTAAGAAATCTTCACAGTATCGCCAACAATAAGCTCTCCGCCAGAAAGAGACTCCAAGCCCACAATCGTCTTGAACAGCGTAGACTTACCAACACCGTTTGGACCAATCACACCAACAATACCATTACGAGGCAGCGTAAACGACAAGTCGTCGATAAGTACACGGTCGCCAAAAGCCTTGTGAATATGCTTTGCTTCCAAAACTTGCGAGCCCAAACGTGGACCTGCTGGAATTTGAATTTCAGAGAAGTCAAGCTTCTTGGAATTACGTGCCTCTTGCTCCATTTGGTCGTAGCGTTCCAAACGAGCCTTGTTCTTAGCTTGGCGAGCTTTCGGCGAGCTACGCACCCAATCAAGCTCATTCTTCAAACGCTTAGCAAGCTTGGCATCCTTGGCACCCTGGATTTCCATACGCTTTGCTTTAGTTTCCAAATACGTTGAGTAATTTCCCTTATATGGATAAAGCTGACCACGGTCAACTTCGCAAATCCACTCTGCTACGTTATCCATAAAGTAGCGGTCGTGCGTAACAGCAATAACAGCACCCTCGTACTTGTGCAAGAACTGTTCAAGCCACAAAATAGATTCCGCATCCAAATGGTTAGTAGGCTCATCCAAAAGCAGCAAATCTGGAGCTTCAAGAAGAAGCTTACACAATGCAACTCGACGCCTTTCACCACCAGAGCACACAGAAACAGGCGAATCCGGATCTGGGCATTGCAAAGCATCCATAGCCTGCTCAAGCTGCGAATCCAAATCCCAACCGTTTGCAGCGTCAATTTCAGTCTGAAGCTTACCCATTTCTTCCATTAACGCATCAAAATCAGCGTCTGGATTAGCCATTTCTTCGCCGATTTGGTTAAAACGCGCCACTTTTTGCGCAATCTCACCAAAAGCCATCTTAATGTTTTCGCCAACCGTCTTAGTGTCATCAAGAGGTGGTTCCTGCTGCAAAATACCTACCGTATAGCCAGGAGTCAAAGAAGCTTCACCGTTGGTCACATTTTCCAAACCGGCCATAATTTTCAGCAGCGTCGACTTACCCATGCCGTTCGGACCCACAACACCAATTTTTGCGCCCGGAAGGAAGCTTAAAGTAACATCGTCGAGAATTACACGATCTCCGTACGATTTACGCGCCTTAATCATCTGATAGATAAATTCAGTCAAAGTAATATACCATCCTTACAAACGTTGAAATTCCAGCGTTTGTTGCAACTTGCGTAAAAAGCGTTTAATACTTTTACCTACTTAATTCAAGCAAGATGCAACTTACATAAAACTACGCAAACTAATAGCTAGCAAATACTAGCACGTTGCTGGCGTACGATTTGACTTATTGACAGACTCAGAATCATCTTCAGGCGGAATCTGGCAGAGCCACTCGCCCAAAATCCCAACGACCATATCAATAAAGCACACCAAGCCAGCAATAGAGCATTCACGCACAACAGAGTTATACAGAATTATTTCACTGTGTGGCAGACTCATTAACAACTGCCCAACGTACCAGCCAGACAAAATAGCACCTGCCATTCCCAATGCCTTAGACAGCATAAGAGCTGCAACAGCAAATTGAGAACTTACACGCTTCTTATTTTTATCTTTGTTAGCAACACTTTGATGAGTTTGCAACGCCATAACAAAAGTTATTAAGCCAGCAATCACCATAATTGCAACAACAACCCACGGAGCTCCTGCTAACGACATAGCACTAGACTCTGTTGACGACACTAGAAATGCGCCCAGCACAAAGCCAAACAGTAACCCTAGTACCAGATACCACCAAGGTGTGCGATACGCTTTCATTAACAACCATCCCCTATAAGCCATTGCTCTGAGTATACCCCAACAGTTTGAGCATCAAAAGCAAACGCTAATGAGTACGAAACTGAGTTGTCATCCAAAGCAGCATCCGACTCTATCTGCAGCCACGGCATAAGTTCAGGCGACTTAGGGTCAACCATCACCATTTCCGCTAGTTGTTGCGGCAATTTTTCTGCATCAACAGTTCTTGTATCAGCAGCAGAAGCACCATATGAACGCGTACCCAACACTCGCACAGTCACCTTATCTTTATACAAAGTAGCAACAGCGCGAAGCAAGCGAAGCAGTTCATACTCGTCACCGCCCGAAGACAGAATAAATACAGCCGCGTAATAATCACCTTCAAGCATATTGGCAACATATAGTGCCGATACGCCATCTACGCGAGATTCTCTATCCTGCTCAAGCATTGCAACTATTCTCAGCATAGCAGAACGCGTGTCTTGTTTCGCGACACCCTTCATAGAAATTACTGCAGTTGTCTGTAACGGAGTCGGACATATACGGAACAAAGGAGACTTAGTTTCTCTTTTAACAAGCTCACTGCCATAATTGACACTTTTAGATTCATCGACACAAGAGCACTCTGAATCTCCATTATTTTCATAATCATCCGCGAAAGAATTTGCGATATCAACGGCAGCTTTAGCAGCTGCAGCAGCGTCCTCGTCTTCTTTGCGCTGCTTTTCTTTTCTATCTTCCTCAATAAGAGAACGATAGTAATCTGCTATTTCGCCTTCCTCAAGATCGTCAACTGATACGCTTCCACTACGAACAGCAACATGCGCAAGAGAATCAGGAATTACACGCCGTTCCGAATAATTTAACTCTTCTCTAGAAACACTATTCAAAGTAACACAAATATCGTCAACAGTGCTTTTCATGCCGTAATATTCGCTTCTTAAAGCAGCATGAACAGTAATATCAGCCTCACTAATTTGCCAAGTGTGCATAGCAGAATTTAAAACAGATTTAGCAATAAGTTCTAAAGCTATAGCAGGATGCTCCTCAATTTCGCTATCTTTTTCGCAACGTTTAAGCATAAAAGCAAGACGCTCAGCAATTTGAGGAATATCTATTGCGTTAGTCTCATCTCCGTCTAATGCATTACTCAAATTAACTTTTAAAACAGCATCTATGTAAATAGAAGAATATAATCCAATGACTATTGAGTCACCGCTTGGGCGAATACCCTTCAAACTTATGGTTGTATTCATAATTTCATCTTCTACTCTCTAATAAAAACAATTTAAAATTCCAATTATTCGTTTATTTATCTTTTACTCTTACCTATAATACGCAAAACTAATATTTCGATACATTGTACTCGATATAAATCAACATGCGTAATTTTTTGCATATAACACTAATTTTTATTATTAAATTCTTAGAAAAATAAAAATAAACGCTGACAGCAATAAATTATATTGTTATCAGCGTTTATTAATGATTGTATTTTATCTGCTTTTTAGCACTGTATTTACACTATTAAGCACCAAATTGAGTGCCGTCATTTTGATTAGTAGACGGATTAACTGGTGGCTTAACAGTTCCAATAACAGTTCGAGGAGCAGGTGCAGTAGTCTGAATAGACGTATCAACAGACATCTGATCAGACTGCTGGTTTTGTGAAGTTGCGTTATTGGAAGATTCAGAAAGTTCAGAAGCTTCACTCTGCTCATTCTTACCTTCAACGTTGCGCTTTAAACTTTCTGGAATTTCAACAGGAGGAAGATCAGAATCTGGTCTTCTATCGTCCGAAAGCCAAAGAGTACGCTCAGGAGCCTTACGAATCTTACTGAAGATTTCCTTAAGTTCCTTCTCGTTAAGAGTTTCCTTAGCGAGCAACTGACGAACCAGCTCATCTAATACGTCACGATTATTGTTAATAATCTCCCACGCTTCAGTATGAGCAGTTTCGATAAGCTTATGAACTTCTTCATCGATTACTTCAGCAGTACGATTCGAGAACTTACGAGGTTGCAAAGAATCGAGTGAACCGGAAGAATCTTCGTCAGTATCCATCCACTTAACAGCTCCAAGCTTCGCTGAGAAACCATATTCAACAACCATCTTACGAGCAATAGCAGTAGCTTTCTCAATGTCGTTAGAAGCACCAGTTGTTGGATCATGGAACACAACTTCCTCTGCTGTGCGTCCGCCCATAGCATATGCCATTTGATCCAGCAATTCGTTGCGAGACTGCGAGTAACGGTCGCTTGTTGGCATCACAGCAGTGTAGCCAAGTGCGTGACCTCGCGGCAAAATCGTTACTTTAGTAACAGGATCCGTGTGGTGCAACGCAGCAGCAACAAGCGCATGACCACCCTCATGGTAAGCAGTGTTACGCAATTCATCCAAAGCCATACCCTTAGACTTACGTCGAGGTCCTGCTTGAACACGATCAATTGCCTCATCAATAGCGCGATTATCGATATATTGAGCACCAGAGCGAGCGCAAAGCAACGCAGCTTCGTTAAGCACGTTAGCTAAGTCTGCACCAGTAAAACCAGGAGTGCGCACAGCAACCATATGAAGATCAACATCCGGCACAAAAGGCTTACCCTTAGCGTGAACCTTCAAAATTGCCTCGCGACCTTCCAAATCAGGAGCCTCAACAGCCACCTGACGGTCAAAACGACCAGGACGAAGAAGTGCGGAATCAAGCACATCTGGACGGTTTGTTGCGGCAATAATAATCAAATTAGTGTCGTTGTCGAAGCCGTCCATCTCAACAAGCAGCTGATTAAGTGTCTGCTCGCGCTCATCATGACCGCCAGTCATGCCACTTCCGCGGCGACGACCAACAGCATCAATCTCATCGATAAAGATGATGGCAGGAGCATTCTTCTTAGCTTCGTCAAAAAGTTCACGAACACGAGACGCGCCCAAGCCTACGAACATTTCCACGAAGTCAGAGCCAGCCATTGCATAGAACGGCACACCAGCTTCGCCTGCAATAGCACGAGCCAACAAAGTCTTACCAGTTCCTGGAGGACCATAAAGCAGCACACCGCGCGGAATGCGAGCACCCAAAGCCTTGTAGCGCGAAGGATCCTTCAAGAAGTCTTTAATCTCTTCAACTTCTTCAACAGCAGCTTGTTCGCCAGCAACGTCAGCAAACTTAGTTTTAGGAGTCTGACCTTCAAGCAGCTTGCCACGGCCACGTCCGCCACCCATGCCAAGCATACTTCCACCGGCACCGCCTATTCTGCTAAACATGAACCAAATCATGCCAAGGAAGAACAATATCGGAGCAAGCGAAGTAATCAAATACGAAATAATGCTAGATGACTGTAAGCTAGCAGTCCAGCCGTTAGAAGGCTTCGCCTTTTCGACTTCTTGTACAATTGACCTACCTTGTGCATACGCGTAGTAGAATTGCACATCCTTGCCAAAGTCACGCTTTTGCTTACTTCGTTTATCGAACTTCTTAAACGGACTATCAAGCGTAAGCTTAACTAACTGTTTATTGTCAATAATTTCCACATAACTTGCTTTATGAGATCGCACTAACTCAATACCATCCTGAGTATCGATAGTTTGCGATCCGTTATGAACAAACATTTGGAATCCGACAACTGAAAGCAACACAAGAAGCACAATCCACGTCCATGGCGACTGCCAGAAGGAACGACGATTGTTATGGTTGTTCTCGTTATTTTTATTATTCTTGCCCTGTTGACCGTTGTTTCGCTGATTCCTAGGGTTGCGTGGATTTAAAAACGGATTATTCCCGTTATTTCCACGCCCAGGACCGCCCATTGGGCCTTGCGGTGTCATAGGAGAAGCGCCCATGTAATAAGGCTCCTTTCAAACTCCTCAATTTATATAAAAATTCTGAATAGAATCTATAAAATCAAGCACCATACACTGATGGCTTTAATACCGCAATACTATTGAGATTGCGGTAGCGTTCGTCGTAGTCCATTCCGAAACCAACGACAAATGCATCAGGAATTTCAAAGCCCGAGTAGTCGATTTGTACGTCTACTTCGCGACGTGCAGGCTTACTGAGCAATGCAAAAACTTTTACACTTGCAGCACCACGACCTTTTAGCTCATCTACAAGCCAAGCTAGCGTGCGACCGGAATCAACAATGTCTTCTACAATAAGCACATCTCGACCACGCACATCAGTACTTAAATCTTCGCGAACAGTGATTTGTCCGCTAGTTTGAGTGCCACTGCCGTAACTAGACAAGCTCATAAAGTCCATTGATGCGTTAATGCTTAATTCTTGCGAAAATACAGCAAGAGTATTTACAGCACCTTTGAGAACTGCAACAAGCAAAACATTACTGTTTTTGTAATCTTCACTTACTTGTTTAGCGACTTCACGAATACGCTTCATAAGGTCTTCGTGGCTAATTAATTCATAGTCGATGTCATCTCGTATATCTGCAATTTGCATGTTCACTATCTTTGCATAAGCGAATGACGATATTGCGCGAGAGCCGAGTCGCTTCGTAATAATTTGGCAGCGAAAAAGGCTTCTGACCATGCCATTTTGTACATAGTTCGTCCACTGCCGATATGTGACTTGACGAGAAACGCAGACCAAGCTCGCTTAACGCACGCACTATAATTCGTTTACGAATTGATGGATGATATTGCGCTAACTTCTCAGCTTTTAACCTAACAGTTTTCGCATTTTTATCAAATTCCATCACTTGTGAACTAGCTTCGTCAACTTGAGAATTAATATAGTCAAGATCGTCTCTAGCTATTTCAGCTCCACGAGAAAGCAAAGTAACCATATTTGCATTAAAAAATCGCGAAATATAAGGCATTAACGTGTGTCTAACTCGAGATCTCAATGGATAATTTTCTGAAAGTTCCTCATTTTTCGAAATATCGTCACCATTTGTAGGATCATCCCACCATGAAATGCCTAAATCCTCGCAAATACCAGTAGTATCTTCTCTACTAAGCTTAATAAGAGGCCTTGCAAAAAGCACGTTTTGACGCAATGTCACTGCTTTCATGCCAGCAACTGCTTCTAAACCTGCAGAATCTTTTAGCCCCATCATTACAGTTTCTGCTTGATCATTTGCAGTATGAGCTAGAAGCACGGCTGCAGCTTGCTGCTTTTTAGCAACCTCAATAATTGCTTGATACCTAGCATTTCTAGCAGCAGACTCTTCGCCTTCTCCCGAATCTTCAACGTTCACAGATTGAATATACACGTACTTTTCATCTATTCCAGATTGCAAACAATGCTTAGCCGCAATATTAGCAATTTCAGTTGAGTGCGGCTGCAAATGGTGATCTACTATTACGACACCGCAACGAATACCCCTACTTGCGCACACAATCACGCTCAATGCTGTAAGTGCAAGAGAATCTCTACCTCCAGAGCACGCAATAAGAACCAAAGGAGCATCAACATCTGTCGCGTGATTGCCATGTTCGGAAAAACGCGCGTCTTGTGCGCATAATGAAAGTTCGTCAAAACAATGCTTGATTGCGCCAATTCCTGCGCGTATGCGAGAAGAATACACCATAACTTCTAGTGTAGCGCGCCAATAACGCTAAATTGCAACTCATAAATCATAGTTTTGGCAATTCTGCCATAAACTTATTAATCGCTACGAACGCTCCCCAAATATCAGCTGGCTGGTTCGCAACAACAGCGAAAGTTAGCACTCCACCATTTTTCCTAGATACATTACCAACCATAGAAGTAACTTCACTTAAAGAA
This sequence comes from Gardnerella sp. DNF01189, assembly GCF_049244195.1. Taxonomy (NCBI): domain Bacteria; kingdom Bacillati; phylum Actinomycetota; class Actinomycetes; order Bifidobacteriales; family Bifidobacteriaceae; genus Gardnerella; species Gardnerella sp. DNF01189. The sequence continues at coordinate 794,506 of NZ_CP058385.1, forward strand.
CCAGTCTTTACGCGAAGCATGCCGGCAGAAGATTCATCCGCTAAACGCTTTCTTGCTGTTCCAACTAAACCAGGAAGAGACAATCCTTCAGCAGCTGCAGCACCTCCAGAATCGGCTTTAATATTAAGCACTTGTACTTGAGCTAGCATTGTTGCGCGCAACCTTGATTTTGGAGACAAGCCTGAGCAATCAGACATGTGCAAACCACGTATATCGATATTGAGCTTGCGCAATCCCTCTTTTACTGCCTGAACTGCACCCTCCGGAGAGTTGGATTTGTGAGTTGCAAGCGCAGTCAAACGACCAAACTCTTCCGCCAATGTGTTGTCTGAAATACGAAGCGTATATGCCATTATTTCGTTTAATGGTGCAGAAGAAACTTGTGCAATTAAACGCGAATTAGATGATATTAACGATTGAGTTTCGCTTACTGGTATGACAAGATTTTCAGACTGTGCAGATTTATTTTCATTTTCAGAATCTTTATTGTTTTCAGAAGGATCATCTGCAGACGAGCCTGAACCGGATTTTTTTTCATCAGAAGCGGTTTTATTAGAATAATTACTTATAACTATTCCTTGTTTGCTTAATAATTTAGCAAAAACATGACCGACACTTAAAGCAGGATGAGGATCAGAAAGCGGAAAATCTGTCATAGCGTCAGCGTCAACACCTTGCACTGAAAGGTCACGCTGACGAGCATCATCTATAGCCAAAGATGACGTTTGAGCATAAAAGCGACGTTCAACATCTGTTTCATAAATCAAATCAGGAGCACGTTTTGCGCCAAACAATGAGTCATCAACAGCTAAAGAAACTGTGTGAATATTTTCAAGCTTCAACGCGTTGGCTGTTCTTCTCGCTAATGTCGTTAAACCTGCTCTGCCATTAACATGGTGCCAATCGTTTTCTCCAACACCAAGAAGCATGTCACCATTGCCGCGAAGCACAAGCTTTCTAGCATTCGTACTAGAAGCTCGTTCTGGTATACCGCCTGTTTTAGGCAACAAAAATACTTGAGTATCAAGAGTTGAACCCATGTCAAGAGTGCGAGAAGCTACGCTAGCAGTTAAAGTTTTAAGCGTTGACGCTGGCTCTCTTAAAGCATTTGGCTCATGCGAAGCAACTACTCGCCCATTAGCATCCATAATTACTGCTGAAGTGCTGCTACTCATAGAAGCATCGGAAACCAACTCGTTAATAAGTTTTTGAGCTTGCGAATGATTTATTTCTTTACCATAAGTCACGCCTTTAGCTAGTGATTTAACTCGCAAAAGTGATTTAGGAGAAGAAACAGTTACAGCATAATGTTGTTTTCGCAACGTCAAAGGACCAGGAAGAATATCGTATACGTCAAGCAAAAAATAAGTAAAAATAATTGCTGCACTAACTATAACTGCTATAAATGCAATAAGCAATCGCCAACGAGAAGGATATTGGCTTCTTAAAACCATAGCAGCGTATTTACTTTTCTTCTGTGCGCTACTTGGTTTAATCTCACTGCTTGATTTAGATTCACTACTTAGTTTTTGTTCACTGCTTGGTTTAGGCTCGATACTTTTGTTGGGTTCGCCGCTTTGCGCTGGCGTGCTCGCATTAGGAATATTTAAGGCATCGTTTAAGCCTTTATTACTTTCCATGCGAGCACACCTTTAAATCGATTGCAAATACCGCGCTTAACTATACATTGCGCTTGCAACAAAGCGTGCGTAAGTTACGCAGTAATAGACGCGAATCTGCGCAAGTTTTCTACAATGCGAATCATGCGCTTATCCATTACTTTGCCACCAAGAATCACGCCAACAACCAGCACAATCAAGCCGTTTACTATGAACAGAATGCTTGCAATCCACAAAAGATTCGGGTTAAGAATCATAAACGCAATCGCAGCCGCAAACGAAGGAATCATGCAAACTACAGAAAGAAGCATAAAGCCTATAGCTGCAAAACTTCGCCCGCCAGCACTTCCTTGCGGCCTAGAAAATGGCTTTTCGATTGATGCCACAGGGTACATTGCAATGCACGAAGAAATTAAGCCAATGCCTATGGAAGCAAAAGCTATTCCAATTGGCGAAAGAATCTGGAACATAACTGCATTCACATTTTGCTTAACATTTGCTACAAAGAAAAGGAAAACGTAAACCCCTACTCCAATAATCGCAAAATAAACAGCGCAAATCACTGACCAAACTATTGCGTTCGCTAAGCGATCGTGCAAACCTTTTACTCCAATAATCACATGCATAGTAAAAGCTGTGCCATCGTAAGCAATATTGTTTCCAACAACCATGCCCATAAGCAAAGCAGCATACATCATCCATCCAGAAACACCTAAGTTATCTGTTAGAGAATCAAATCCTTTAGCCTTAAAACTACTTCCTCCTGCAACTACCAGCATAAAAAGCGGCGCAATAAGCAAAAATAGCTGACGCATATCTCTTCTCATAACGCTAATAATTCGCGCAATAATCGCACCAACTGTGTTGTCTGGAACTGCTGCAAACAAGCCGATTCCCTTAGTTTTAACAACTGTTTTTTGCTCACCACGAAGCAACTTCGGCTCTAATTTTGCGCAAAATACAGAGATTGCAAAGCAAGCAGCAATCGTTACAACGCAAATAAGGAAGCGAATAGCAAGAGCAAGCCAATTGCCATTAATAGCATCGAGCGGCAAAGCCATAGCTGCACTTAATGGTGTAAAAGCGGACGCAGCACAGAAACTTGTGCCTAGCGCAATTCCATTTGGCGAAGGGCTATGCGTATTCATTGATGAAACAAAAATCATGTACGCTATAAAAATGGCAAAGTAAAAAATGTTTCTTGAACGCTTGTTTATTAAAATAGTATCTAAAAGCTCAATAAGCATTTTGCTTAAAGACACGATTGTTGCAACGTAAAGCGGAGCTGCAATTACGCTGACTAAAACCGGCACAATTCCAAAGCTTCTGTACGCTAAAGACCACAAAGCAAGCGCGATTGTGCAGCTTACTGAAAGCGCTCCAAAAAGAGAGCCAAGAAGCATGCCAGCTTGCTGCTTTACGTAAGGAATGCCGTAAAGCGCAAAACTACGCGATTTTAGTGTTGTGTCGCTGCCAAACATAAACACGTTTATAAACAGCGTAAAAATTGACACAATCGACGCAACCATTATTGGAGCCAATTGGAATTCCTGCCAATTTTTAGTATCTGCAAGCATTCCTGGATTAATGTACTTGCCAGTTTCCCAGCCAGCAAAACCAAGAGCGCATATAAGCGCAAGTCCAAAAACAATTGCTATAGCAAAGCCAATTTTTTGCCAAATTGACTTTCGCATAACAGAAAAAGTAAGCGCCCAGCGAAGGCGAACCATGGTAAAAATCATAGACATTACGGTTTTCCCTTTTAAGCGTTGAGATTGGTGGAAGATGCAGGAGCGTTATCAGATTTGCCGCCGTTAAGCCAGTCGATGCGCGCAGCTGCGTGACGTCCGCCAACAAGCTCCATAAAGCGATCTTCAAGATCTTTGCCCTGAGCCACCTCTTCAAGAGTGCCAGCAGCCGCAACATGACCTTCGTTAATAATCGCCACGTGCGAGCACATTTTTTCAACCAATTCCATAACGTGCGAAGAAATAATCACCGTGCCGCCAGTAGAAACATACTCGGCAAGAATATCCTTCAAATTTGCGCTAGAAACAGGATCCACTGCCTCAAAAGGCTCGTCCAACACAAGTACGCGAGGGCTGTGAATCATAGCTGTTGCAAGGCAAATCTTCTTAGTCATACCAGTTGAATAGTCCGAAACCATAGTGTTTGCAGCTTCTGTTAAGTCGAATGCAGAAAGCAAATCGTTCGCGCGACGAACAGCCTCAGCGCGGCTCATCTCGCGAAGCATGCCAGCGTAAGTTAAAAGCTGAAGGCCAGTAATCGTCTTAAAAATCTCGTCGGCCTGAGGCATTAAACCGATTGCGCGCTTAGCGCGATTTACGTCACTCCAAACATCGTTGCCAAAAATCGAAGCCGAGCCAGCATCTGGCATAAGCAAGCCCGTAAGCATTTTAATCGTAGTAGTTTTGCCAGCACCATTCGGGCCGACTAATCCATAGAAAGAGCCTGCTGGAATGCTCAACGAAAGATTATCTACAGCAACTTTCTTGCCAAAAGTCTTAACAAATCCGCTAATAGAAACCGCTGGAACATCTTCGTTAGTAGCGTCGTAAGTGTTTGCGCCAAAAACTGGAACGCTGCTAGCAAAAGTATTTCCGGACGGATACTCGGACGGATATTCAGACGGAATAGAATCTACCATAGAAACCTCGCAGTATACAGATAAACGCACACATTGCACTACATTAATTGCGCAATCACACGCTTATATCAAGGCTTCTATTATCTCATACCCGCAATTTTTGCGCAATCGCAACGCCAGCAGCAGCCGCACACACCGCCCCAAACGCGAGACAACCATCCCACATTCGGAGCAAAAACCCACCAAAACCCTCCAAACACGAGAAACCTACCCCACATTTGGAGCAAAATGACACAGACAACACTCCAAACGCGAAACAAGTTACCCATACTTGGAGCAATGCACCATATTAAACGAGAGCTTAACGACCGGTATGCTGAATCGGCTTCCACTCGCTCTTTGAGAAAATAGCTTGGAACGCAATAGGCACGTACGAAAGCATAAAAATCGGGAAGCTAAGAGCGTACGCAAATAGTTCCTTATTCGTTGCACCAAGCTTATCGTGTTCAACTAAAATAGTGAGCGACACAAATATCATCATGCCTAAAACACTTGTAACAGTAGTTGTAATGAAGTTAATCATTGAATAGATTTGACTCATCCATGTTACAAATCCAAATGCAGCAAAAATAAACCCAAGTATTATTCTTGCAACAGCCAAAACCATAAATGGGAAAAGCATAAGCGTAAAATCAACCGACGAAAAATCTCTTTCGCGAATACCATGTCGAATAAGAGCTGCTCCATAGTAACGAAATACCTGCAAGAATCCCTTGCTCCAACGAAGACGCTGCCTCCAGCTCTGCCTAAACGACACAGGTTGTTCATCATACAACACTGCAGAACCGCAATATCCAACTTTGTCTCCGTGAAGAATAGCATCCATAGTAAATTCAAGATCCTCAGTAAGAAGATGGAATTTCCATCCGCTATTTCTGTGCATAATCTCACGCGAGAACATGAATCCAGTTCCACCAGCATGGCAACTCGAACCGAATAGCATTCGAGAGTTGTTAGTAAATCGCGATTCTCGAATAAACCAAAGTGCAGAGCCAGACGAAACCCAATTATCTGAAAGATTCACGGAATTACGATAGCTGGTTAAAATTTGATATCCTGCGTGGAAACCTTTATTCATTTCCTCAAAATAATGCGGATCAAGTTTATTGTCTGCATCGAAAACAAAGTACGCGTCATAAACTTTATCCGCACCAATTTTCATAATATGATCGAGAAGATAGCTGAGCGCATAACCTTTACCAATATGCTCTTTATCAAAACGTTCAATTACGTTGCATCCGCAATTGCGGCCAACTTGCGCAGTAGAATCAGTGCAATTATCTGCAACAAGCCAAATATCAATAAAATCTTGTCTATATGTTTGAGTTTGAATGCAATGAATAAGATTACCTATAACAGCTTCCTCATTGCGCGCAGAAATAAGCACAGCATAATGCTTATCCATTGGTGCTTCAGGAAAAACAATAGGCTTAGCGAATAAAGATGCAACAGCACAAACACCTTGATACACAACACCGCTTATGCCAATAAGTATTACTAGTACATCAAATATTGATAGAAGAATCATCGCTTCCATCCGCTCCGTGGATTATTTTTTACGTTACTTTTATTATTTTTTGTATTTTTTACTATTTTAGACTCGCCTACTTGCAATTTTGCTTTAGAAGAATCCTTATTTTCAGAATCTACTTTACGCTTTGCAATATCTTTATTTACGGCATCTAATATTTCGCGCGAAATTGGCATTGTTGCCAATACGTCAGTTTGATCAGAATCGTTAGAAGAAACTTTGCTACCATTCGCATCGTCAGAGTCTGACACATAAGCTTGCTTATACCAATATAGAATATCCTCGTTCAGAGAAATGCGAGAGCTTGTGCCTTTCATTACACGATGAACACTTTCACTCATTGGATTCATGAACTTACGGCCAATCGCTTCAACGCAACGAACAATAATAGAAGTATGATCAGGGTGAGGATCGTTCATAAGCGGAGAAGAAACTAAACTATATTGCTTCGTGCATACTCTAAAAATTGCTTGCAAACTTGCAGTCACAGGCAAAGCCAAAAATGCTCCAAGAGCACCAAATACAGCGCCCATTACAAGAACTGAAATAAAAGCTACTGCAGGATTCAGATCCATAGTCTTCTCGGAAATCTTCGGCGAAATAACCATGTTCTCAATTTGCTGATAAATCGTAATAAAAATTAATGTTGCAACAGCCGCACCAAAACCATTGGAACCCCATGCAACCAAGATAGGCAAAGCTCCACCCAAATAGCCACCAATTGTAGGCACAAACTGCGAAACAATTCCGCAGAATAAGGATAGCGGAAGCCAATACGGTATATTCATTACAATAAGAAAAATTGCGGTACCCACTGCGTTAATCGCTGCCAAAATAATTCGCGAAAATAAGAAGCTCGAAATCTGCTCTTGAACAACTGACCAAATAAATAGGAAACGACGCTGAGATTGCGGATTCATCCAACGGCACATGCTACGACGCATAGCCGGACCTGCTGCAGAAATGTAATACGTAACCATAATAATGGTAAGTAAATCAAGCAGAACAGTCATCAATCCCCATGTTGTGTTAAGTGCTTGGCCAGCAAAATCAACAACCCAAGATGTTTGCACATGCTTCAAAATTTCCATGCCAAGCTGCTCAATATTAGGCATTTTAAAACCGGTATAGTGAAGCACAAAATTTGCAAATTGATTGTATAAATCAGGCAAGCCCATAACCATTGAAACAACCTGCTGAGCAAATAAATTACCAAACAAAGCAAGTAGCAAGCTAATTACAACAAGCAAGCCCGTTAGCGTAAAGCCAGAAGCAACTCCTCGCCTCCAACCATGCTTAATTAACCGAACAACAAGCGGTTCCATTGCGAGCGCAATAAAAATAGAAATCACAACATCGAAAACAATGAATGAAATGCTATTCCAAGCGAACCATAGGAAGATAGACACAAAAGTAATAATTGCAACGTAAATAAGTGCACGACCTAGCCAATCTGGCGGCCTTCTGTCATCGCCTTTAGCTGGGAAAAGTGAAGCTAAATCTAGCTTATTTTCACTTTCCTTAATATGCTCATGCATCTTATATTCATGCATTTCTTGCTCTTGGTAATTCATAGGTACTATTGTAACTGCGCGAACTGATGAATGCGAATTAGCGGCATGTAATGGTAACTATTTTTGTAATACTTAATAGTTACGCTATTTATTACTATTTATTACAATTTTCTACTATTTCCTACTAAACGATTGCAATTATGCGCATCTACGCAACTACACGTAACATTATGTAACACAAACGTAACGAGATATTCGAGTCGCTGAAATCCAAAATGGCATTCATAGTCATAAACTCATTACTGGGTTTTTTAAGAAAGGAATGGTGACCATGACCACTTTGCAAACTAAAGAAGATGCCGCAGCCCTTATTGAAAAGGAAGGCATTGAGTACGTATCCGTACGATTTACTGATTTAATTGGCGTTCAGCAGCACTTTACTGTTCCTGCTGACGAGTTCTTACACAGCGCTTTCACTGATGGAATGGCGTTCGATGGTTCTTCAATGCAAGGCTTCCAGGCTATTAACGAATCAGATATGAAGCTTATTCCAGATGTTGACACTGCTTATATTGACCCATTCCGTAAGCATAAGACTCTGAATGTTGCTTTCTCTATTGTTGACCCTGTAACAGATGAGCCATATTCTAGGGATCCTCGTCAGGTCGCTATTAAAGCAGAATCCTATTTGAAATCAACTGGCATTGCTGACACTGCAAGCTTTGCCCCTGAAGCTGAGTTCTTCATCTTTGACAAGGTGCGTTTTGCTAACGACATGCAGCGCTCCTTCTATGAGGTTGATTCTAACGAAGCTCCTTGGAATTCTGGCATCGACACTGAAGATGACGGTAGCAACAATATTGGTTTTAAGAATCGCGTAAAGCACGGCTACTTCCCTGTGCCACCAGTAGATCACAATCAGGATTTGCGCGATGACATGGTTTACAACTTGCAAAAAGTTGGTTTGATTCTTGAGCGTTCTCACCACGAAGTCGGCGGCGCAGGTCAGCAGGAAATCAACTACCGTTACAATACGCTTGTTCATGCTGGCGATGATTTGATGAAATACAAGTATGTGGTTCATGAAACTGCTGCTTTAGCTGGTAAGGCTGCAACATTTATGCCAAAGCCAATTGCTGGAGATAACGGCACTGGCATGCACTGCCATCAGTCGCTTTGGAAAGATGGCAAGCCATTGTTCTATGCGGAAACTGGCTACGCTCAACTTTCTGATATTGCACGTTGGTACATTGGCGGCTTGATTAAGCACGCTTCTTCTGTGCTTGCATTTACGAATCCTTCGCTTAACTCTTACCATCGCTTGGTTCCAGGATACGAAGCTCCAGTCAACTTGGTTTACTCTGCTCGTAACCGTTCTGCAGCTATTCGTATCCCTCTTGCTGGTACAGAACCTGCTGCTAAGCGTATTGAGTTCCGTGCACCGGATCCTTCATGCAACCCATTCTTAGCATTCTCCGCTCAGCTTATGGCAGGTTTGGATGGTGTTATTAACCATATTGAGCCTCCTGCCCCTGTTGATAAAGATTTGTACGAGCTTCCTCCAGAGGAGCATGACGGCATTAAGCAAGTTCCTTCTTCGCTTGGTGAAGCTTTGCAATCTTTGGAAGAGGATCACGACTTCCTTATGCAAGGCGACGTATTTACTAGCGACTTGATTGAAACTTGGCTGAATTTGAAGCATGAGGAAATGGATATGGCTCGCTTGGCTCCAACTCCACTCGAGTATGAGCTTTACTTCCACATCTGATTTGTAGTTAAGTTATTCTAGCAATAAGCCGGCTCTACGATTTCGCAGAGTCGGCTTTTTGTTTTGCGCGACGACCTGCTTGAGCGCTTATTCCTCACGGCATAGCCGTTCGGCTGATTTGGCATGTGAAGCACACCGTGCTTCACAATTGAGCCAAATCACGCTTTGAAGGAGCTTGAAATCCTGTTGAGTTCAAGCTCCTTCAAAGCGCGCGCGAAAGCAACTCGGAGCGGAAACTCGCTCGCGTTGGAAGTCCAGTGGACTTCCAACGCGAGTTTCGTAAGCGAGCGCTTATAGCGCGAGCGCAATCTGCACGAGTGTCCCATAACGACAGTTTTCAGACACTAACGCAGTAAGCGCGCTGCACGAGTGTCCCAAAACAAGCGAAATCGGACACGCGCGCAGTAACTCAACTGCACTAGTGTCCCAAAATCACCAAACAGAGACACTCGCGCAGTAAGCGTACTGCACTAGTGTCCCAAAATCGCCTGTTTTGGCGCTCAAGCAGATTGTCGCGTTAGCTGTTTATTTTTCAGCACGTATTTTACATCAGCTTGAGAGGCGACCTTCGAATCATGAGTAACAACAATCACACATTTGCCATGCTCTCTAGCAGCATTTTTTAATATTGCAATAACTTCTTTAGTAGTAGCAGGGTCAAGACTTCCAGTAGGCTCATCAGCTAAAATTACCGGAGCAGAAGATACTAAAGCTCGTCCAATTGCAACACGCTGCTGTTGACCACCAGAAAGTTTAGTGACGTTACGATTTGCTTCTTCTTCAGTTAATCCAAGATCTATTAGCACTTGAACATCAGCATGTGAATTTACTAATCGCAAATTTTCTAATGGCGTCAAATAGTCAATAAGATTAAAATTCTGGAAAACAAGTGAAATATGTTTTTTGCGATGCTCAACATATCCTGTTTTTGCAATATTTTCACCATTAAAAAGCACTTCGCCACTATACGGAGTATCTAATCCAGCTAAAAGTGAGAGCATAGTAGACTTTCCGGCTCCAGAAGCTCCCATGATACTGTACATAGTGCCAGCTTCAAACTCAGCATTCACGTCATTTAGTACCGCAATATTTGCAGGTCCGTAAGTGTACTTCACATTTTTTAATTGCAATAAAGCCGACATAATAAGCTCCTTATTTTTACATAATTTAAATATGATTTATAAGATTTGTTTCATTTATACGATTGCGCTGTTTGTGATTGTGTTTTTAGTAGAAAATTCACATACGCAACTACATTTCTGCTAACTCATAGCACTTAGTATTTGCCGAGGCTTCTTTATTAATATTGGCAGCACTGCAACAATCAACGCAACTATTGAAATAAGCAAACCAATAACAAAAGCAGCAAGAGTTTGCAACAATGGCAATACTGGCATACCATCCGCAATAAATGACGAATCAGCACTATGCAAAATCGCAGAACCAATAACGCCAGAAAAAGCAGCACCGAAGCCTAGCGAAATGACGAATGACACAATGTTGAGTATCGTTATTTCAACAAGCAATTGACTAACTATTATTGCTCTAGATAATCCAATAGACATAAGTACGCCAATCTCGTGCATACGTCCTCTAACCCAGAACACTAATACAAGTCCAAGCACTAAAATACCGACAAAACTTAGTGCCACAAAAATCATTCGCACAAGTTGTTGCACAGAGTTAACCGAGCTTATTACATCAGACAATTGCGAAGCATTCTGCTCTACATCCGCCCACTTGCCAGCAATAGTTTTAGCCTGCCGTATTGCATTAGCTAATAAATCAGAACGCTCAACAACACAACGCAAAACACCTCGCTTAGAAGAACCAGCCAAAGACAACGCCGAACTTAAGTCAGTAAATATGCGATTTTCTGACGCATCCGAAGGAAGTGCTCCTTTAGTTTGCAATTTGCCGGCAAAGATGCCAACAACACGAACTTTTACATTAAACCCCTGCTTAAGAATTATAGTAGAACCAATATTAAGATTATTCTTCTTAGCAAAATCACGATGCACTATTGCTCTACCAGAAGAACGATTAGTAATATGCTCACCCTGCTCTAAACGGTATAATCCCTCTTGAAAACCCTGAGACAATCGAGAATCTGTTGTGCCAGTAATTCCAGCAGCATGAGCCAAAACATCATCGTCTAGTCTTGGACCCTGCGCAGGAAGCACAAGTTGCTTTCCAACAGGCGTAGCTAAAACATCGCGCTCTTCCACTACAGTTTTTACGCCCGAAATCGCAGCAAATTTACGAATTTGACTAGAGTCAATTCCTTCATTCGCGGCCAAATCTTGTGGAATTGGAGAATTAGACGTAGCAACAGAATTAGAATTTGTATTACTTTGCTCTGGAAGAGTTTCACCTCGAGTTTTTGCTCGTACAGTAAAACCTAAACCAATACTGGATTGAATACGATCCCTAACACCCTCAACAGAAGCACTGATACCAGCTTGTGAAACTAGCGCACTTAAAACAAGAGTCATAATCAGCACAATTATTGCGTTACGTCGAGGTTTGCGCAATATTGCAAGTTTCGCTCGAGCACATAAAGAAATTACTTCACCATTCATAATGTTACTCACTAACTTTTCAAATAACTTTCATACGACGAATTATGAAAACTATGCCGCCAAACAGCATAGTTTTACTTTTGCAATCCGAGGAGCTCACGAGGAGATTTGCATATAATTGGCAAATAAGACAACACAACTGCAATAACGATTACTGCACCAACAATTGTAGAAACTCCGACAAAACACTGAGCGTCTACTTGTACGCTAAGTGTTTCCAAAGTTTTTGTTGCCAAAGTTGATTCAAGATTTCCACCAGCTTGACCCATATTACTCAATTCACGAGCGGCTGATGATTGCACAGAGCCAAGAGCAACATTAGCCATCAACGGAGCTATAACTTTTGCAAAAAGGTAACCCACAATTAACGAAGGTATTGCAATAAGCACAATCTCAGCAAGATATTGACCAACTATAGATAATTTGCCAGTGCCAATTGCAACAAACACACCAATTTCATTACGTCGCTCATTCATCCACAGCAAAAGCACTAATGCCAAAGCAATAATAGCAAATGATACAACAGCAATTGTTGTAACAGTCATTATTGAGCGCACTCCCTTTGCTGCTTTCAACAAACCAGAAACGAACTGATCGTCACGAGTTAGTTGATAGTTTTGCAAATCAATAGGCAATTTGGCAGCTTGCGCCATAATATTATCCGCATCCTCACCGCGCTTTATTCTAAAACTTGCATCCTGATATATTTCTTTTCCAGGCTCATATTTGTATAATTCGCGAGTAGTTTGCAAATCCGTATACACGGTATTAGCTGTCAATTCCGCCCTAGTTGCGACTTGACGCTTATTTGCTCCGGCATAAATTCCAACAATACGAGTTTTTACTGTTGCTGTTGATTGTTGAATATTGTCAGCATCGTAAGGATTAGCGCGAAGCGTAAGAGTATCTCCTACATGTAATCCGTTAGCTTTAGCGAGATCTTCATGAATCAGTGATGCATGAACGTTATTAGCAATAAGATGCTTGCCTTTAGACATAGTTATTGCTTTTGTTTTAAAAGTATTTAAACCAGTAGAGTCATTCGTCCCTTCAATATTAACGGCATTTCCAAACTGCTGCTCGCGCTTTTGATCATAATCCTGAACGCCTGGAATTCTTGCCGCTTTAGCATTAACTAAATCCGCTGTTACATTTTGTCGAACAACGTAGGAAGCAATTCCATTTAATTTTGCAATTGCCTGTACATCTTTAGGTTTTACAGTTCCAGCTCCTCTAGGAGTTCCAGGGTTTATTTGAGGGTTATTTGCGAGCACAAAACTAGACTCTGCTTGCGCTTCAACTTTTTCTCCTTCTCTACCTGCAGCACTTGAAACTGCAGAAGTAGAAAATAACAATGTCGAAATAAGAAATACAATAATGAAAACTATCGCTGTTTTTATTCGTTTCCTCAGAATGTAGCGTATTGCACGAGAGATAAACGTCATCGACTACCTTTCTTCATTGAAAAATAACTTTATATAGTATGCGAACATACGATATGCCAGTATAGCATATACGCACTTATAATCGACATACGAAAAGCCGACCCTACGATTTTGCGGGGTCGGCTTTTTGTTACTAACACAGCATTCAGGCAGGTCGGAGTGCTGCACGAGTGTCCAAAGCGGCAACGAGTTTTATTTAATACTTATCCTTAGTAATATTGTTCTTGATATGTATTGTTCTCAAACTTAATATTTACGTCGTTGCCTTTGATTTTAAATGATCTGTTGATGTAGAATCTGCTTACAGAATTACCATCATGCCATTCGTCTTCGTTACTAGCCTGACGACGGAACTCTACAGTTTCTTCAAATCCTTCTGTAGAGAAACTTCCACTTTCTGGATCAATGGATGTAAGTTTAGGATATCCGTTAACACTTCTCTTAACATCTGAATATGAATAGTCGTAGGATGTAAAGAATCCTAAGTTCTTCTTACGCAAGGAGGTGCCAAAAACACAAATCTTTGCAGGGACTGCTGATCCATTTGATGCACTAATGCACTGCTTAATTTGCTTTTAACAGCACTGGTAATTTTCTTCTCTAGCTTCTTGCTAGCACGTTAACTTTGATTTTTTAATCCTGTTTGGAATATCTAAATACATAATGTTTACACGAGGATACAGCTTATATGACTTAAATATAAGCCACTCAGTTTTAGGATAAGAGACTTGAAGCGACATTTTATTCTCTTTCCCATAATTCTGTAGGAGACTACACTGGAATCAAAGCTAATGTTGGTAATTACTGGATTTTCAATACGATTTTTAGTTTTGCTGCTAACTTCATTAGTCAAAAGGATGCGAGAACCTTCTTGAATATCGCTAGGAGACCAGTCAACAAGTTTGCTTGCTTCTGTAAAGTTTCCGCTTTCCAAAGCGTTCACGTATTGTTTAATTGTAGCTTCTGGAGAATAAACATAGTTTTGAATTGCATAATATGCAGCACCAAGAGCTACCATTAAAAACTCCAATTATGATAAGGATGATTTTATTCTTTTTTGCTCATCTTTACTGAAGCTATATTAGAGTTATTTGAAAAATTCGCGTTATTTACGTTATTTACGTTATTTGGCAAAACGGTGTTATTAGTTTGCGTCTGATACGTATTTACAGCAAACTGCTGCGCTTGAGATTCATACTGATTAAACTGCGCCATTGGCTGCTGTGCATTATCCTCTACTTTTGCGCCACAATTTGAGCACCACGTTGAGCCACTATCTATAGGGCTTCCACATTGAGTGCAATTCATATTAACTCCTAATATTTCACAAAAGTGCTTAGCATATTATTCATACGCTAAGCACTTTTGAAATAAAATTTTTCCAAGTTATTTTTATTTTTAAGTTATTTTGCTAAACTGACGCAAATTTTACGAAAAACACTCTATTAAAAAGCTTTTATAGAATTATTTAATTAGATTAGCAAAATTCTTTTAGTGCAATAAAGCTCCGTATATTGCGGAAGAAATAGCACTTGTTACGATTCCCATAGTGACGCAGAATACGATAATAAGAATTATCGCAGCTACTAACACGTAAATAACCCACAACCATTCGCGATCTATCTTACGCGTGCATTCAGCGTGAGATACGAAGGAGAATGGAAGAAGCAATGTCAAGAATCCTGCAAAGATTTGCAAGAACACAGACGGAGTCGAAAGAGTAAGAATGCCAAGCAATGCTGCGCAAATCTGAATTGTTACAATCGGAACCATCTTCTGAGCGAACTGAACATGCAACTGGCTGGCAGACATTGGGTCACCAAACATCTTTGCACCAATCAAAGCCACAACGAATGTCATGTAAACGCTAATCATTGCTGCGAAGAAAGCGGCAATGAATACGGAAATAGGCACGGAAACTCGTGGAGCAGAAATAGAACGCTCCCACATTGACGAAAGTAAGTTAGTGCCAACCTTAGTAAAAGAGTTGAAAATGTTGGCACCAGATTGAACCGTGGAATAAGTTTGGATTGCAGATACAAGAGCACTAATTACAAACACAAGCACAGCGTACAAGCTAGATACATGGTAACTCTGAGAAGGCTTCTTAATTGCGCTAAGAAGCCAATGGAAGAAGTCCACCATCTGTTCAGAATTAATCTGATTCATTGGCTGAGTATAGTGAGGAGCACCTTGCATTGCTGGAGCCTGCTGCATCATCGGTTGAGCCGGTTGAGTTGGGTGAGTCATTTGCGGATTCTACTGAACAAACATTGGCTGAGCTGGCTGCTGGTACGCAGGTTGCATTGGCTGAGTTGGCTGCGGTTGAGCCGGTTGAGACGCAAACTGCTGAGCCGGCTGAGAATTTGCAAACATAGGCTGAGCCATATGAACAGGCTGCTGCTGCATTGGTTGAGCCATTGGCTGAGCCTGAGACACAGGTTGTACAGGCTGAGCTACTGGTTGAGCTACTGGTTGAGCGGATTCAACATTATTACCGCAACCCTTACAGAACTTTGCGGAATCGTTGTTTGCTGTACCGCATTGAGAACAAACCTTCATTTGTCTCTCCTTTATTCAATGTAGTAAATACTCGCGTTCAAGTAGTAAATTACAAAAACACACATGAGTATTCTATTACTACTATTGAAATGCACAAAACGACACTGCAATAATTTTTAAAACTTTAAAATCATATTGCAAAACCGAGAGTGCGAGCAGCAGCTACAGGAACTGCTTCATCTGCCCAATAATCTTCAAGATTTTCGTCGGTAGAAAGTGAACGCATTTCCGCACGATCAATATAAAGTTCGCCGCGAAGATGATCAGTTTCGTGCTGGAAAATACGCGCAGGCCAACCATGCAAACGCTCGGAATGTTGTTTGCCGTCCTCATCCTGCCAAGTAGCCTGAATATCAAGCCAACGCTGACGTACAGCCTGATAGCCGGAAACACTTAAGCAACCTTCATAAAAACTACGAGTTTGCGTACCAATAGGCTCATAATGAGGATTAATAATAGCTCTAAACGGAAGCTCTGCAATGTCACGAGGATCATCCTCATCGTCACGAACATGATCTTCAATAACAGCAATCGCAAGACCTAAACCAATCTGTGGAGCAGCCAAACCTACGCCTGGAGCCTCCAGCATTGTGCTGTGCATAAGAGAAATAAGTTTTGTGAGAGTAGCACGTGTAAGCTGGCCGTCATATGCCACAGTGCGCTGGCGAAGAACAGGCTCACCTGCTTGCACAATCGGCAAAATGCCGTCTTCTGTAGCGGAATCAAGCAAGCGCTCAACAGCGCGACTGAGCTTAGTATCAACACTTGCGTGATGCGTAAACATAGGACTCCTTTTCACCGTTTTAAGTAACGCGCACAGTAACGCGAAAACATACAAAATCTACATGCTGCGAGCAGAATTTGAAAGCCGCACTAAAGATATAAGTGTATCAAAATTATTTGCGCACTGCTAGAGCCGACTGAAATGTAAGCAAATAGCAGGCGCAAAAAATAAGTAAGCTTATAGCTTCAGATTATCGACCACAACTTGAGCAAGACGAGCACAAACCTCATCTGCCTGAGTTTGAGTTGCAGCCTCGCACATAACGCGCACAAGCGGCTCTGTGCCACTAGGACGCAAAAGCACGCGACCTGTATCTCTAAGAAGCTTCGATTCTTTCTCAACAGCTGCAAGCACAGCTGCGTTAGTTTTCGAAGCCATTTTATCTACATTTGGCACATTTACAAGAGCTTGCGGAAGCTGCGGGAAGTCTGCAGCCATTTGCGAAAGTTTCTTGCCTGAACGAACAACTTCACGGCACAAAGTCAAAGCAGTAAGCGTACCGTCACCGGTTGTTGCAAATTCGCGATTAATAACGTGACCAGACTGCTCGCCGCCGAGTGAATAATCATGCTTAAGCATTTCTTCAAGAACGTAGCGATCGCCGACGTTTGTTTGCACTGTTGAAATGCCCATATCTTTGAGCGCAAGCTTTAAGCCAAGATTGCTCATTACAGTTACAACGAGCGTATCGTGATTCAGCTTACCTTCAGCCTGCTTTGCGCGAGCAAGAATACCCATAATTTGATCGCCATTAACCATATTGCCGTTCTCGTCAACAGCTAAGCAGCGGTCGGCGTCACCGTCAAAAGCCACGCCTAAATCAGCCTTAGAAGCTTTAACCATGGCTTGCAGCTGCTCAGGATGAGTCGAGCCTGCGTGATCGTTAATATTGTAGCCGTCAGGAGAAGCGTTAATTACGATTACTTCCGCACCAGCGCGACGAAGAGCTTCAGGAGCAACAACAGAAGTAGCACCATTCGCGCAATCTGCTACAACACGCAAGCCTGCAAGAGGCTTTGGACGCGTAGTAGAACCATTGCTTAAAGGCGCAACAGCAGAAACTAAATGATCAATATACAAGTTAGTAGCTGTAGTAGTATCATGGCTGACTCGACCTACACCAGCACCAGTTGGACGCTCCCAATCTTGACCAAGCACAGTCTCAATCTCATCTTCCTTGCTATCTGGAAGCTTAAAACCTCCGCGCGCAAAGAATTTAATACCGTTATCTGGCATAGGATTATGCGACGCAGAAATAACAGCACCCATTTCAACGTTAAGCACGGAAGTGAGGAAAGCAACGCCAGGAGTTGGGATAATTCCAGCATCAATAACATCAAAACCGCCAGCACTCATGCCAGCAGCGAGAGCAGAAGCTAGAAAATCACCAGAAACACGCGTATCTCTGCCAATAAGCGCGCGACGGCGAGCGTGAGAGGAAGTCTCGCTTTCATTAGAGCTAGATGCAACCGGCGCGTGCTTATCCCCTAAAACGCGCACTGCAGCATCACCCAAATCTAACGCAAGTTGCGCTGTTAAATCTCGGTTCGCCAATCCACGCACACCGTCAGTACCAAACATTCTTGGCATAATAAAGCCTCTTTCGCAAAAATCACTTCATCCTGCGCGCAAGCAAACAACATCGCATACTAGCGCGTCACACACTGTTTGCCATCTTACTCGTAACATTACATAACGCGCTATAAAAAATTTCTCCGCACATGGTTGTGGTACAAAAGCCGGAAAAACTCCGGAAAATGTTCCACAAATTGGCCAACGCTCGCGCGGTTAACGCTCTCGCTGCTGAGCTTGCGTGGAAAGTCCACTGGACTTTCCACCTGAGCAAGCTCACGCTCCGAGTTGCTTTCGCGCGCACAATGCTGCGCGAAAGCAGGTCGTCGCGCAAAACTCGCGCCACATTAATTAAGGCACTAGCACAAGGAAGCGTTGTAATGCTGTACCTTAAGCGTGCGGCGAGAAGAATCAAGGCTGCCGAGCACCATGCGACGCAAAGCCTGATCTGCATCAGCATGAGCCTCAAGCCACTTTTCACCGTGCTTAACCAGCTCCTCAACCGGCGCATACACAGGATACAAGCCTTCGATCAAAGCTTCAGCCATGTGGAAGGTGCGGTTCTTCCAAATCCACTCAACTTCAGCAAAGTAGCGATCAACGTAAGGCTTAACCAAATCGCCTTTAGCAGTGCTTGCAAAGCCAGCAACCACAGCGCCCATTTGCATATTCGTCAAATCGAGATTACGCAAAGCCTGTTCAAAAGCCCAATCCTTAGCTTCTGCAGTTGAGCGAGCTGCACGAGCCTGGTAAGCGTATTCGCGATTCTCAGTCGTGTCGCGCTTTTGAAGTTCCGCGTCAATTCCAGCTTCGTCCAAAGCATTCACGCCTGCGAGTGCAATAAGAATGCTCCAGCGCAAGTCGTTGTCGATTCCCAAGCCTTCCAGATTCACGGAACCGTCAAGTAATCCGTTAGCTACGCGCAAGAACTCGGCATCTCCAACTTCGCCGTATCCAAGATAAGCCTTAACGAGCTGGAATTGTTCATCGGAACCAGCCGAAGCTGCCAAAGCCAACTGCCACAATTCGTGAGCAACATGTTTTGCAACTTCTGCTTGACGCTCTGGAACAACGTAGTGGCTTGCAGTTACTTTCACTTGACCAAGAGCATAGCGGAAAGTAGTTGATTCTCGCTCAGTTGCCAAAGCTTTAAGGCTGAGTTCCACAAAGCGTTCTGCTGGGAATTCTGCGTCGCGAGTCATATCCCACAATGCGAGCCAAATAAGCGAGCGAGTCAAAGAATCCTTGAAACGATACAAGTTTTCGGCAGCAAATTCAAGCGACTTTGCGTCAAAACGTAGCTTCGTATAAGTTAAATCGTCGTCGTTTACAAGAATAAGCGCAGGCATTTTCTCGCCGCGCACCTCAACAACTTCCGTCACTTCGCCGTCAACGTCAAGTTCGATTCGCTTTGTGCGCTTAATTTCACCAGTTGCTTCGTCTACATTGTAGAATCCAACAGCCAAACGGTGCGCGCGAAGAACAGGATGCTCAGCTGGCGCGCTCTGATGCAAACGCAAGGAAGCAATAGTGCCGTCACCTGCTTCTTCGACTTCAGTAGAAATCGTATTAATTCCAGCCTTTTCAAGCCATTGAGCACTCCAAGCCTTCAAATCGCGTCCGCTTGTAAGCTCTAACTCGTGCAACAAATCAGCCAAAGTTGCGTTGCTGTATGCATGCTTGCTCAAATAGTTGTGGATTCCTTCAAAGAACTTTTCGCGACCAACATACGCTACGAGTTGCTTCAATACAGAAGCACCCTTTGCATAAGTGATGCCGTCGAAGTTGACGGAAGTGTCATTCAAATCGTTGATTGGAGCCACGATTGGGTGCGTTGTTGGAAGCTGATCTTGATTAAGTGCCCAGCTTTTTTCGCCGGAATTGAAAGTGCTCCAAGCGTCATGCCATTCGGTTGCTTCAGCAGTTGCAAGAGTAGAAGTGAATTCTGCGAAGGATTCGTTAAGCCACAAATCATTCCACCACTTCATGGTCACGTAGTCGCCGAACCACATGTGTGCAAGCTCATGCAAAACTGTTACAACGCGGCGCTCAGCATAAGCGTCCGTGACTTTGGATTCAAACACGTACTGGTCGCGAATCGTGACCATACCAATGTTTTCCATAGCTCCAGCGTTATATTCTGGAACGTAAATCTGATCGTACTTTGCGTACGGATACGGCACTCCCCAAGTCTTAGCGTAGAAAGCAAAACCTTTCTTCGTAATATCGAACAAGTAGTCAACGTCTTTTGCAAAAGCGTCTTTAAGTGCCTGACGGCAGTACATTGCCATTGGAACTACGCGACCGTCTTCATTGTTGTAAGTTGTGTGCCATTCGGCGTAAGAACCTGCGCAAATAGCAGTTAAGTAGGAGCTCATCTTTGGAGTTGACTCGAATACCCAACGCTTCATGCCTTCTACAGCGCCATTTTCCAAAGTGCCTGCTTCAGTTTCGCGGCCTTCCAACGCGGTTTCGCTTTTAACTGGCATATTGGAAGTCACAATCCAACTTTCTGGAGCGTCCACCGTAAAGTCAAAAACAGCCTTTAAATCCGGCTGATCAAACACAGCATAAACGCGGCGAGCATCCGGCACTTCGAACTGAGTATACAAATAAACGTTTCCGTCGGAAGGATCCACGCTTCTGTGCAAACCTTCGCCCGTGTTGGAATACTGGCAGTTTGCTACAACTTCTACGGTATTATGCTCAAGCAAATTTGCAAGCTCAATTCGACTGTCTGCAAAAACTTTAGAAACGTCAAGAGCGGTACCGTTTAACACCACAGATTCTACGCTGTTTGCAATTAAATCGAGGAAGCTTGCGCTACCAGCTTTAGCATCGAACTCAATCTTCGTGCGCGAAGTAAAATCGCGTCCGCCTTTTCCTAAATCGAGCGCAACATCGTAGTGAATTGGCATTTGGATAGCGTCGAAACGCTCTTGAGCTTCTACGCGAGTCAGATTTGCTCCTGGCATATTTTGTACCTTCCTTATATTTTTCTTATTTTTGATTATATTTACGATTATTTTTAGCTATTTACAAATAATTGCGAATATTTTCTTTATTTTTGATTATTCTTGATTATTTTTTGCAATATCCGCAACTACCGGCACGAGCATAGGCTTCCTGCGCAAAGCGCGAGCAACCCAACTACCCAAAGTTCGTCGCATAATCTGCTGCAACTTATGAGTATCGTGCTCACCGCGCATCATCGCATCCTGCAACTGTTCAACAATTTGATGACGAACCTTCTCAAAATCAGCCTCGTCTTCAGCAACAGCATTCAAGAAAATCTTTGGACCAGAAACAACGTCAGCGTGCTCTGTATCAACTACAACAAAGCTCGATACGAAACCTTCCGTGCCCAAAATTCTGCGCTTTTCAAGCTCTTCATCTGTAAGCTCACCAACAGAATCACCATCAACATACACGTAACCGCATGGTACAGAACCAACAACTGCAGCATTGCCATGATACAAATCCACAACATCGCCGTCTTCAGCAAGCACAACGTTATTTGGTTCAACGCCAGTTTTTACTGCAATCAATCCGTTTGCAACCAAGTGACGATGCTCACCATGAATTGGCATGGCGCACTTTGGCTTCACAATGTTGTACAAGTACAGCAACTCGCCTTCATTGCAATGACCAGACACGTGAATTGCAGCGTTATCTTTGTTGATTACACGCGCACCCAACTGCACAAGCTTGTTAATAACCTTATAAACTTCGTGCTCATTTCCTGGAATAAGCGAACTTGCAAGAATAACAGTGTCGAACTCATTAACAGTAATATCTCGGTGATTGCCATCTGCAATACGCCCGAGTGCAGCCATAGGCTCGCCTTGTGAACCAGTGCACATGTATACGAGCTTGTCGTCTTGAACATCCTTGGCCTGCTTTAAGTCCACAACCGTGTTTTCAGGAATATGCAAGTAGCCTAAATCCGCAGCAATTGACATATTGCGAACCATCGAACGGCCAACGAACACAACTTTTCTGCCAAACTTGTGAGCTGCGTCAACCACTTGCTGCACGCGATGCACGTGGCTTGAGAAACTAGCAACAATAATCTTGCGCGTAGCTTCAGCAAAAGCGCGATCCAAAGCCGGACCAATCGAAGTTTCAGGCTTTACAAATCCTGGAACTTCAGCATTAGTGGAATCAGCCATAAGCAAATCTATGCCCTGCTCACCTAAGCGACCAAACTCAACTAAATCAGTAATACGATGGTCAAGAGGAAGCTGATCGAGCTTAATATCGCCAGTATCAATCAAAGTTCCAGCAGGCGTTTTAACACAAACAGCAAGCGCGTCCGGAATCGAGTGCGTCACCGTAATAAACTCAAGATTAAACGGACCTACTTTCATCTTATCGCGGCCTTCAACGCGAGTAAGTTTCGGCTCAATATGATGCTCCTGGCACTTTGCTTCAACAAAAGCCAAAGTAAGCTTAGAACCAATTAACGGAATGTCAGGACGCATTTTAAGAAGGTAAGGCACACCACCGATATGATCTTCGTGACCGTGCGTTAAAACCAATGCCTCAACTTTGTCTAAACGATCCTGAATGTAGTGAAAATCTGGGAGAATCAAATCAACGCCTGGCTGCTCTTCTTCTGGGAATAGCACACCGCAATCGATAAGCAAAATATGACCGTTATATTCAATTACGTTCATATTGCGGCCGATTTCACCCAAACCGCCAAGCGGTACGATTCGCATTGATCCTTTACGATACTTTGGCGGCGCAATAAGAGCACCTTCTCTTTGATCGTTAACTACAGGAGGAAGAACATTTCCTGTTCTACGAGTTGATGACTTTGCATTTTCTGTTTTAGTTTCTTTGTTGAATTTAGCTTTTTTAGTTGATTTAGTTTTAGCAGTTTTTACATCTTTAGTAGATACTGATTTAGTTGAAGTATCAGCAGACATTTTTTTATTCACTTTTTTCACCGACTGTCGAATTTGCTTAGACGACGCAGAAGATTCTTGGTTATTAAGAGAACGCATATTATCAGCGTCAGATTGCAACGCATCGCGTACTACTTCAGCAAGAATTTCCTCAGTACGTTCATCATATTCTATTTTCATATTCATCTCACTACATCTTGCGATATTGCGCACTTCTTTCTAGTGTACCGTTAGGACTCAACTCAGCTTTTGTCACTGAAGCGGCAGAAACTTTACGCAGCTGTAAAATTTCGGTCGGATTAAAGCGAGAAAACGGCAGAAACTTTACACACGTGCGCAGTTAATGTCGCTTTTTAAGCACCATTACAATAAACCAGCCAAGCGTGGCGATAGGTATAGCTGCCATTGTTGAGATCCATGGAACCATCATTCCGGCATGCGAATTCCACGAGTCGATTGCAGCTCCAGCAGCCATCGAGCCTAAAGAACAGCCAACAGCAGACGCAGTTGGTAGCCATGAAAGACCTTCCGTAAGCGATTCTTCAGGAACAGTTGCTTTCACAATAAGATTTCCAGTAGCAAAAATTGGCGAAACGCATAAGCCAGAAAGCACTTCAAAAACGCTCATAAACATAAGTCTGTCAATATTAAGACTCATAAGCATAAATCCGACAGTTAGAACAGTCAAAAATACAATCAGATGTGACCAATCAGAACCACGGAATTTATGCGATCCAAAAATAATCGCTCCCACAAGCGAACCACATGCAAACAATGCCAACTGCATACCAATGAAATGATCAAGCCCCTGAGCTTTCATTGCAGCTGTTACAGACACGTCAAATGCACTAAAACTCATATTAAATACAACAAACATGAGCACAAGCGGGATAATGCCGCGGTAAAGCAGCACGTTTTTACCGCGCTTTTTTGAGCGATGATTATGCAATTGCTTAAGACTAAATTTGTCTACAAATGAGCGTTTCGCTTCTTGCTTTTGAGATGCCACATAATCTTTGGAAATTTCATCTTCTTTTTGAGAAGCGATTAATACATCAACATCTTCAGCTGCAGCAGTTGGAACTTCCACTACTTTGAGCACAGCAGGTTGAGTATTTTTTAGAGAAAAGAACCAAGCTCCGCCCAATCCACTTGCAAATACTGGCACGAATAATTGCGAAACAGGGTGCACAGAAGTTGCTAACCACGCGGCTAAAATAGGTCCTAATATAAACACAATTTCATCGATACCAGATTCCAACGCATAAGCAACGTTTAATAAAGAATCGTCATCTTCTGCACGCAATGTATAAGCCCAACGAGTACGCACCAACGCGCCAAAAGCAAACTGAGTTACACCCATCACAATTGCTAACACAAAAAGCAAAACAAGAGGAACCTTAAATAAAGCTGCAAATGCAAAAGAAATCATAGCGATTACTTGTGCACTTAGCGCAATAACTCCAACTTTACGCTGACCAAAACGGTCAAAAAGCTTAGCATACACAGGAGTTACCGCAGCTTGTGCAAGCACATACGACGCAGACATTGCTCCAGCAATAGTCCAGTTGTTATACAAATGGTTTAATGCAAGAACAATCCCCAACGCAATCATAGACATTGGCAAACGCGCAATCGCGCCTGCTACACAAAACGCTTTAGCTCCATTAAATGAAAATAATCTAGAATATTGAGAAAATACCGATGCTTTCTTAGTTGCCGTTTGGGACGACATATATTTCTTTGCTCCTTTTTGTCAAGCAAGTCACGCAACGTTATACATTTGCATATTTTTATTAACGCGTTTTAGAACGAGCATTTGCTTGCTTTGAACGAACTCTCGGCTCACCTGAGTAAATATACAAGTCATCCACCAAAGATTTCACGTTCTTAGCTTCATAAGGATGATCCGAGCGCATAAAAGAAGCATCTCTTCTAAGCCCGTGATAATCATAAAAGCTTACGTCACACGCTGAATCAGTATGTAAATAGTAACGATTTACTCCGTTATTTCTTAGCATATGCATTGTTCGCTTCCACAAGCCTCCACCAACACCATGCCCACGAGCATCTGGAGAAACAAGGAAAAGCTCCAATTCCGCTTGAGTTAAATTATTGATATGAGATTTCGCTTCAAGTTTAGTTTCCAACGCGCGCATGCCGTACGCTTCTTCTAAAGCGAGAGCATAGTTTTTGTCACAATTTTCTTTCATTGTGGCTTCTTGCTCGCGAAGCATTCTCCCTACTTCTGGAAATAAAACAGGTGCGTCAAAAACTCGCGCCAAAAGCAGACCCATAAACTTACCATCTATTTCAGCAATAGTACCATGCGTTGAAGGTTCTAAGTAATGCAACACACATCTTCGAGAAAGACTTAACGAAGCATCTTTCCCAACTTTTTGCGCAATACCCCAAGTACGTTCATATTCTTTAACCATTGCATCAATATCACTGAGTTTTACAGAACGAAATTCAACAGTCATGATTCTTCCTTACTTCATACTCAAATCGATGTTGTGCGTATGCCCGCCCACACACACTGCACGAGGAATCTGCACGTTTTCGAAGTGATGCACGATGCGTTTCAATCGCGGCGCAAAATACGTTACAGCAAACAAAAATTGCAGCAAATAAATTGCGACAAAATGATTGCAATAGCAACATTTATGCGTCATCATCATCGAGGGAGATTAACGTGTCAGAGTGTAACTCGGCAAGGATCTCATCTTTCGTTTTTTGCTCGGCATGAATTTCCCGTTCACATTCATCCGATATGTTCACATAATAAAGGGTGGCATCGATAGCATCAAGCGGAACCTTAGTCATAAGAGACAAAAGCAGACGATACCAGTCAAGCTGGCCAAGTTTAAGCGCAATATCTTGTGGTTTGGTTGGTTTTCTTCCGGTTTTCCAATCAACTATCGTGTACAATTTGCTTGGATCTTCTGGATTTAAACCACCTGCAAATATTGCGTCGATTTTGCCATTAATAATTTGATCGCCTAATTCTGGAACATGAGCTACAATCGGCTGCTCTGCTGCTATAGGACGGCGATGCGCCCATTTTGATGTTATTAAACGCTGCTTCCATATCAACAATTTGCGCTCCGAAGATTTTGCATTTTGCGAAATATTCTCGCAAGTTTCAGCAACGTTTTCAACAGCAGTCTCATCAACGTCATACTGAATAGAATTTTTATTCACGCAACCAGCTTTTACAAACTGTTCAGCCCAAGCATGAAAACGCGTTCCCAAATCAGAAGCAGGCGAAGAAACGCTAGGAATAGGGCGAATAATTGCCATCCATTCCTTCCGCAAACGCTTAGCATCCGCATCATTAAAATCTTCATTCGCGCGCGAATAATCATTACGAAACATAGCGCGTCTTTGCACAGCAGTCACATTGACATTTTCAACATTAGAAAGCTGCTCTGCTCTGTTTTTTAACTCTTGAATGTTGTGATACCAATCAATTTTCGGCATTAAATCTGCATCTTGTAGCAAAGCTTGAGCTTTGTAAAGCAAAGAATTATCTTTTGAAATACCAGAAATTTGATTACTAATTTTTGAATTTACAACGTCTTGCGCAGATTTTTGCAATACACTACGTATAGCTTCACTAGATGCACTCGGCCAAGATAATTGTTTCTCATTATCTTCAGTTGGAATAGTGCTTTCCTCGCTAAATAATTGCGCAAGTTGCGAAGCTGACTCCCCTACAACATAACCTACTTGATTTGAAGAATCTGAAACCTTAGCTGTGACCTGAACCGGAGATTCTTCAGATCCGCGCATTGAATCATACATTTCCTGCCAAAAAACAGAAGGTTTTTTAACTCTAGAAGTTGAAATATTTGAAGATTCATCTACAGAAGAAGCTGCACTATTGGCAAAATTTTCTTTATTCTCAACAACGCTCATAGCATTAGACTGGCTGCAAGTGAGCAATGCTGCGAATTTAGCACGCGTCAAAGCAACATACATAAGGTGACGCTCGTCAATATGCAAAGCGCGCCCACGCTCTTCGACTTGTGAAAGAGGCAATGTGCCAGTTTTCATCACAGCGTCATACACTTTGCTAGCTTCTGAAGGAATCGCTTCTACTGGAGCCTGCTCATGCTCATGGAATTTTTCTGCCAAATCAAACATTTCTCTAGCTCTTGATCCATAAACTTCTGCGTCGATATCGTCTACAGTTAACATATTTTTCAAAGATTTTTGAGGTTCCATGCTAGTTTCAAGATCAACATCGTGAGGGAATCTTGGCAATATGTTTGCATCCACTCTCATAGAAACAGGCACTTTTGCAGCAACTTCGAGCGTTGCGTATGCCCTTTCCCTGTACACGCCACTTTGTTGCGTTGCTATTACGCGCAAATTATCGCCTTGATTACTTGGGAACGCGCCTTCATTAAGCCCAACTATCGCTACGGCAGGCCATTCCAAACCTTTCGATTGGTGAATAGTCATTAATACGACATCCGCAGCCTCATCCACTGAAGAAGGTTGATCGTTAATTTTGTCTATATTGAAAATCCAAGACATAAACCCATGCAAAGTAGGAGTTGTAAAATCGCTCATTTCTTGCAAATACGCGTCTGCTAGTAAACAAATAGAATCGACAGTAGAATGCATATCGTCAAGAAGCGTTGCATTAGAGGAAGTATCATTCATAAGCGCACGAGATAGCGCAACGTCAATATCAACGTTAAGCGTTTCTACAGCAACGCGCATAATATCTTGCAAAGAGCCAGATTGAGCACGTTGTATTGCATGAATCATTTGCCCTATTCTTAACACTGCTACATAAGCTTTAGAGCTTAAATTATTTTTTAGCTCAAAAAGCAAATTATTGTTATTGTTGTCGTTATTTTTTGCTTCTTCGCTTAGTTGCGTTTCGTATGCTTCAAGCAAAACATCCGCCACAAAAACTCCACCATGAATACTATTGGTTTGCGAAGCTTGAGATTGCTGTTCTCGAACAACTTGCGACCACTTAGAGCGAGGAGTTTCAGCGTTTACTAAACCTGCTTGCACTAAAGCACGAAAAACATATTCGATATTCTTTGATGTTGCAATATTAGCTATAGCAGCCAAATCGTCAGTATTAAGCGCAAAACGAGGAGTTGCAAGCAATCTCATCAAAGCTTGAGTATTTGTGTGATCTGCAACAACAGAAAGAAGAGCTAAAACATCTCGAATTTCTGGTTTTTCAAGCAATGCAGAATACCCAACAGTAAGAGTGCGTAAACCTGCTTTTTGTAATGCTTCTTCATATAACGGAATATTATTTTTGCTACGGAAAAGAACTGCAACTCGAGCAGATGCAGAATTAGTATCGTCGTTTTCAGATAGCGCATTATGTTTTACATATTTTACAAAACGCACAACGGCTTCTACTTCTTGATATTGCGTAGGCATATTTAACACACTAAAAGTACCTTTTGGTGCATTATCTAAGTATTGCAAGTTTTTCACTTCTACTTCTGTAGCAAGTGAACTACTATGGCGAAGCGCAGGCACTCGCAAAGGTTTCGTAATAGAATTTGCAGCTTTTAAAATAAACTGCGAATTGCGTCGCGTTCTAGTAAGAGAAAACTCACTTGACTGGTCGATATTTAGTGCTTGCTCAAGCTTTCTGAAAGCTCCGGAACTAGCACCTCTAAACGAGTAAATAGCTTGGAACGGATCACCTACTGCAGCAATATGCGTTTGTTGAGTAGTTAAAAAGTCTTGATTTTCGCTAGTTTTCGCAGCAACACTAGCTTCTTCCACACCGCTAGTTTTTTTATGAAACAGCGTTGCAATCAGCATTGCTTGAGTTGTAGAAGTATCTTGATATTCATCAAGCAAAACTTGGCTGTATTGGCGGCGATACTGCTCTGCAATAGAAGGAAAATGCGTCACCAAACGGTATGCAGCAATAGTAAAATCGCTAAATTGCGCCATATTTGCGCGCTGCTTTGCTGCGTCAAAAGCCAAAACTAATTCAAGTAATACATTGCGCTTCTCAGCAGCTTCAAGCAAGTTATTACAAGATTCATAACACTTATTTTTTAATGTAATATTCAGGTATTCTACGTATTCTTTTCCGTAATTTTCGCACTTTTCGAAATATTTTTCATCTGAATCGTTTTTTCCGCGACGCAATTTAATAGAGCTAGGCTTTTTTGCAATTATTTCAGTAGTTTCAGCACAATTAATTGCTTTTTGCAAATGCTCAATCCAAGCGTTATTCCACTTTTGAATTTCTAAAACAGCTTTAGACGTGCTATCTATAGACTCTCCCCTGCTATTTATGCCAATCATCGAGCATGAAATATCTGCTGCGAGCGCAAGCACGTCGTCAATAAGCGCATCAAAACTATACCAAGACAGCACTTCCGCATGATTAGTAACATAATCGTTTACTAGCGGTTTTATTAATTCGCGCGCACCTGCATCGCTTAAAGGTTGCGTATTTTGATCAAATCCAACAAGCAAACCATATTGGCGCACAATTGACTGGAAAAAAGCATCGTATGTCATTACTTCTGGCTTCAAAAAGCCACTTGAAGATGCGGAATTTGCATTATTGATAAGCTTATTTATTTCGCTACTATGCTGACTTACAGCTTGAGCAACTCTTGCAAGCAGCTCAGAAGCTGCTTTATTAGTAAAAGTCAAACCCAAAATACTTTCAGGAGCAACTCCGCGCTCAATAAGGTCGATAACTCGACGAGTCATCGTATACGTTTTGCCGCTTCCAGCTCCTGCAACAATAATCATGTTCTTATTTGTTGGCGCTTGAATTGCTGCAGCTTGCTCCGCACTATCGGTGTTCTTGCGAGTAAATTGCTTATTTGTTTTATCAATCATAACTACAACACCTCATATACAGTGTCTATACAACCTGCGCATGCTGGGCATACTTGTTTTCCGTTGCAATACTTCAAGTGTTCAGAAGTTGGGTGCGCAATAATCTTATGCGAACGAACTGCCGCAGCAGCATAGCAAACGCGCGAAATCATAGTAAGAGACCATTTTGCACTTTGGTTTAATGATGTAAACGACTGCCAAGCGCTTTCGCTTACATTTTCTGGACAATTCTTCGCAATATCGTCAAGATGCGGACAATCTAACAATCTTGCCATATTTTTGAATCCAACTCGTAACTCAAGCGGATTATTATTGAAAGCATTTTTTACGCAAAGCGGCGGCTGATACACGTTTTCAGCAACGTTATGATCTTGAGCAGGATAATCGTTCTTAGCAACGTGAAATAGAATACTTCGCGAAATAATCGGCGCATTCGACGCATCAATAAGCGGATTCTCATCAGAAAAAAGTAAAGCAAGCTGGTAACAAACTAGCTGCAAATCGTTAAAAACTCCGCTTGCTGTTAAAGGCTTTCCTGTTTTGTAGTCCAGTAAGCGAATATGCTCGGAACCATCTGAATTGATGCGCTTTTCCATGCGATCAATTCGACCGTGAATATGTACTTGCATATCTTCACTTGCGCCATCCGGCCATCCTCCAACTAAAGCACCCATCAATTCGTAGCAATCATGCGTAGTAACGGTTTGCAAATTTGCATTCTTAAAAGTATTGTTCAATACGCGAGCAATATCATTAAATCCAAAATGCGCGCTTGTTTGCAATTCGCAATACGCTTGTTGCAATCTACCTATGCTACTTTCTAAAGATTTTTCGCTTTTTGTAAGAGATTCTAATATGCCGTTTTCTGACTTTTTTGAGTTAAGCGCATATGTTGATTGATCGTAAGAAGTGACAAAATATTGCGCAATTGCA
Source organism: Gardnerella sp. DNF01189 (assembly GCF_049244195.1). Lineage (NCBI taxonomy): Bacteria > Bacillati > Actinomycetota > Actinomycetes > Bifidobacteriales > Bifidobacteriaceae > Gardnerella > Gardnerella sp. DNF01189. Next base: position 825,255 of record NZ_CP058385.1, read on the forward strand.
TGTAACGCACGTTTAATATTCTTCTCACGCGCAAGAGCCGAATAATGCTCCTTACTATCTCGAATATCTGCAAGTTCAGGCGCAATACTTAGGTAATACTTTTCCATAAGATTTGCGATTGCGTTACTGCGGCGCACAAGCGGAGAGTAGGGAGAATAGTCGGCTGAATTATTCGCAACTTCGGCTGAATTATTCGCTGTTTCAGTTTCATCAACTTCAGTTTCAGGCATATCGTAATGCTGATTTTCGCTTGCCCATCTTGCAGTTTCGTGAATGAGCGTGCCAAAATACGTTGCTGCACTGCCGGGTTGAGGACCTAAAAGCTGACGATTTAGCAATCCGCACACAGGGCATGCCCACAAACTATCTACAGCTGAAGGAGACAAGCTTACAACAGAACTAGCTTTTTTAGCAGAGCCAGCTTTTTCATTGTTTTTTTCATTGTCTTTTTCAACAGAAGATTTTTTATCAACATAGTCATCGATATCGCTCATAAAATCCCACTCAAAAGGATCAGCGCAAAATACTCCATTTTCTTTAAGTAATTGCAACGTTTGAGCAGCGTCAATAATCGCATTTCTAGACTTACTATTCTCACTATTGGAACTATTTGCAATATCGGGACTACTTGCATTACCTGCATTATCTGCACTACATGCACTATTGCCAAACTCTTCTTTCATAGAAGAAGCACGCAAAATTTGCGAACGAGCAGCACACACTAGTCCACGAGCATCCATATCTAAACCAGCAAAAGGTGTAGTAAATTCCGTAAAAGGCGTGCGCGAATTTTCATTATTGTAGTATCTTTCAGGCAAATAATAATAAAGAAAGTCGCTTGGCACAGCACTATCGCTATATTGCGCGCTTATATATAAACGCTCTGTTGCGCGCGTAATAGCTAACAAAAAACTGCGCTGTTCCGAAGCAAAAACTGCAGATTTATCATTATTCGAAAGAAGTGACGCATTCACAGTCAATTTAGAAGCAGAAATCTTAGAATGCAAAATAATATTCGCTAAACTTTCTGCGCCAAACATAGTGCTACGAGAAGCAAGATTTGGCCACACACGTTGTTGCAAAGTAGGCATCCACACAAGATTCCAATGTTTTCCAACAGAACCAGCAGGAGTAGTAAGCGTTACAGCATCTGGAACAGGTGCTACTTTAGCAAGAGAATCAGCTTCAATTTCCATGCCACGAACTTGAGCTATAAAATCTGCAATACTTACAACATTTTCTTGTCTAAAAGTATCGTCAAACGTATTCATTGAAGAAATATCAGAAGAAACATATGAAGAAACATAATCAAAAAGACGCATTGCAGCATCCAAGCGATCATTAGCTCGATAACCTTCCGAATTATGCTGTAAAGACATACGCTGCCAACGCTCAGCAACATGACAAATATTCCAAGCCTCACCAAGAGCGTATTGAGCATTACTCAAATCAGGATTATTGTGCATACGAGAAGCGAGAATTTGCACGTTTTTCCACAGTTTTACAAAAGCTGCAACGTGCGGATTTCGAGGAGCCATATTCTGCAATATTTGCAATACAGTAGAATCATCATCTATAGAACGTGCAACATCTGCTACACAAAGCAAATAGCACGCATCGAGAGATAATGGCATAAGATCATTTGAACTGCCATCAATACGACTATTATCAACCAAAATTTGAGATTCAACGTACGCTTTGCTTTGCGCATCATGAAGCGAATTTTGCAACAAATCCCAGTTATGAACAAGATTTTGCAAAGGAGCATTAGACTCAAAGTTCTTGTTCTTTTCACCATTTTGCTCAATTAAAACAGCCGAAAGAGAAGAAAGAGAACGCATAAGCGAATCTACAGAATATAACTTCGCAGGTATTTCAACGTCTAAATCACCGTAAAATCCAGAATCACTTTTAGTAATCGCGGAAAGCGGACTATCCATAATATTCTGAACTCGCAAACGCACCCACGAAGCCAAATTTTGCAAACTTCTACCATGTTTTACTTGCTCAACAATTCCAGAAAAACCGTGCTGCGCAAATTGAGCAAGTTCAATAAGCGCAAATAAACCTTGCACAAACGGCTCATCTTTTAATGGGCGAGTCACTGACGAGTATCGCACAGGAACCCCAGAAGCGCGAAGCTGCTCGCCAAAAAGACGAACAGTAGAATTGTCGTGCGCAATTAACGCCATATCGCTCCACTTGCGCTTATTATTTACGTGAGATTGCTTCATTTGCCAAATAACAGCATCTAATTCCTCGCGCTGTGAACGATATAACGCTGTAAAAACAGTGTCGTCTGAATTGAGATGAGAATTTTGGAGGGTTTCTATAGGCTCAATCGGTAAGGAGCCTACAAATTTTGGCATTTTCCAAGGGCGATTTGGGAGCGCAACATCTGTTTTATATTGCGAAGTAAGCGAAAGAGAAACGCGTGAAGCGAGCAATTCACGCATCGAAGGTGCTTGAGTATGATTTGCAAAAGTTAGATCTGCAGAATAATTTTTAGAAGAATCGGCAGAATCGTCGGAAGAATTTTCGCAAGAATCAGCAAGACCCGTATATTCTAAAGTTTGCTCAGCAGCATTCAACTCATCCAAAGCTGCAGAAATTGCATAATCCGGGTACGCTCCTCTAAACGATTGCACAGATTCATCCGGATTCGCAAGCAAAACTAAACGCGTGCCAATCTTCGACAAAGTCTCAATAAAACTCAAACCAGCCAAAGTAATATCTTGATAATCATCGACTACAAGAAGAGCTGGAATTTCAGAAGAATTTACTAAACCATGCTCTCCTAATTCGCGCGCAGATTTTGCACCCTCAACCAACAGTTGCGAAGCGTCAAGTCGGAAAGAAGACTTATAAGTGTCGGCAATTATTTTTCGATATTCAGCACGCAAAGCAAACGCCAAACGCCATTGAGTTAATCTACGTTTAATAAGCACAGACGTTTGTAAAATATCACTATTATTGGCGTAAGATTGCTCGTCACTAAGAGCGCGAAGAACTGAATTTTCGCTTTCAAAATCGCTAATACCAAGCTCATCTAAACGAGCGAGCATATCGCGCAATTGATGCATAAAAGCGTTGTTAATATCGAATCTATCTGCCAAAAATTCTGGAGACGAAGAAGCTGCTTGAGCAACCGGAGTTGCGGAAGGCGCAGAAGGCACTGAAGCGGCGGAAACTGCGCAAGTTAATGGAACAACCCATTGAGACGTTTCAAAATAATCCTTAAAAAGCGCACATATATTGCAATCACCATTATCTCCACGCATAACATGCTCAATGTGTGCGCGCAAAACTTTACGAAGCAAAGAATCCTGCTCAGCACCATTTAGCAGCTTAGGCGAAGGATTATTCTTTAACTTACAGCAAGCAGAAATGATAGTAAAAGCCAAAGAAGCCAAAGTGCCAACTGGACGAGACTGCTTACTTACACCAATTTGGCGAATAATAATATTGTCAATTTTTGAAGCAAGAACACGATTTTGCACAGCCATCGCAGTAACATTATGCGACCAACGCTTATAGCCGGAAATTGCTGCGCGCACAGCAAACTGCGTTTTACCAGTATTCGGCGCACCATACACAAGCAACGCATTAGTCACATTGCCAGAAGAATTGCGTAACGTACCGTCAAATAATGCTTGTAATGCAGTATCCTCACTCATACGTTTAATTCTAGCAATTAGGCAATAGTGGCGCGCAACAATACTATTCTTTTAATATTGCACGAGCGCGAGCATCCTTAAGCGCAAGAAATACACTGCCGACACCAATAAAAATAAGAGTAAACACAATTAACAAATACGCAACTCCAACGCCCAAAGTAGTGGCATTAAAAGTTTGCGGTGCGAAGCCGAACCAGCCAGCAGGAGCACCATAATTGAGGAAATTATAAGGCGCGCGCATTGCATGAACACCCCAACGAACACCAGCAAACTCGCTAAGCATAGCAGCATAAGCAACATAAGCAAGAGGCGGAACAGTAGAAACATACAAATGTGCGCGAGTAGAGCGGAAACGATAATCAAAAAGCACAAAATCAGCGATTGCAAGAAGCGGCGCAACTGCGTGAACGCAAAGGCTGCTGCATCCGTTATTCATGTAAGCGCCAACGAAACCAAGCTTATTGGTAGGTGCTAAGAAACACAGGTACAAAGTGAATGTGACAGCAATTGAGATAGTCATCATGAATTTGAAAATGTACCAAGCGTTGGATTTTGAGTCGAACCATGCGCAAGATGCTGCGGAATCTTGCTGCGCTGCTGAATCTACAGAATTACGAGCACGCATAAACGCAGCTGTATCAAGCAAAAGCGATCCAGCAAGAGCTACGCAAATCATCAGGTTAGAAAGATTCGTAAAATAAGTAAAGGTCATCAAGCCTTCCCACGAAGCAGCCATACCATAAACAGATGCGATGATTGCAATCGTGCGTATTGCTGTGCGCGTCGCGTATTCGCGCGCTGTGAGCGGAGTCTTTTGTTCTAGCATGGAATCGTTTGCCATGTTATCTCGCTTTCGTAACTTCTATAATCTACTTATTGTTTACTTATATTTATGTTTACCATACTTATGGTTACACAGTTGCAAGCGAAAATATGTAGAAGAAGTTGCAAAAATGCGGCGCGATTTTTGTAGATTCCTGCAAGTGCTGCGAAACGTCGAGAATTTTCCAGCAAATGCTCCACGAAACTACCAACCAGAGACACGAACGCAGAACACAAACTGCACCAGTGTCCCAAAACAAGCAAAATCAGACACTCACGCAGAAGAAAGTAAGTCACGAACAAAAGATATAGTCGAAGGATGGTTCGGAGTGCGCATTTGCCGCAAAATCGCGGGCGGCGCTGAGATTACATCCGTAAAACCTGATCTAGATAGTGCTAGCGAAGGGAAACATTATGACAACATGCAACACTGAAAAAACAACTAACTGCAACGAAGCAAACGAATACTGCACAAGCTCAACAACGCAAGTCGACACATGCTTCTCTGTACGCGCACGCCGCCACATGTTTCTTAACGACGTGCGTCAATGCATCGAACGCGTGCGCACACAGCAGCCACTCACCCATTGCATCACGAACGTAATCGTGCAAGACATTACAGCCAACGCACTACTCGCTGCAGGAGCGTCGCCGATCATGGTAACCGACCCAGAAGAAGCGCATGCACTTGCGCAAATTGCCACAGGCGTGCTCATAAACGTTGGCACATTCCATCAGCCAGAAACTTCCGAATACATGCGCGCAGCTGTTGAAGGATGCGAAAAAGCCGATACTCCGTGGGTGCTTGACCCGGTTGGAATCGGCGTTCCAGCACTTGCTCCACGCGCGCGCTTTATACACGAAATTATTAAGCACCACCCTACCGTAATTCGCGCAAATGCTTCCGAAATAATGGCGCTTGCAGGCAAAGAAAGCAACGGCAAAGGTGTGGATTCTCACGATAACGTGAACGATGCTCTTCAAGCCGCGCGCGAATTAGCAAAAAAGTACGGCTCAGTAGTGGCAATTTCTGGCGAAAAAGACGCGATTTACGCTCACGGTTGCTTAGCTCGCGTAACCGGCGGACATAAAACTATGACTAAGGTAGTTGGAACCGGTTGCGCTTTGGGAGCGTTGGTTGCAGCATACGTTGGCGCAAACCCGGAACGTCCGCTCGCAGCAACTGTTGCAGCACACGTGCACGCAGCAGCGGCTGGAACTTGGGCAGCTCGCCAAACCACAGCTCCCGGCACTTTCCGCACACTGTGGATGGATGCGCTTTCAACTCTTAGCGTAAACGACATGTTTAGTTTGACAAATATTGAGTTTACGGTGGAACCTGTTGATTGGACACTGTATTTGGTAACGGATCCGCGCATGGGAAATCGCCCGGAAGAAGAAGTTGCAGTAGAGTCAGTTGAAGGCGGAGTTACAGTTGTGCAATTGCGCGATAAGTATTCCGACGACGCTGAAATTTCGGCCAAGGCGAAGAAGTTGCGTCATGCGCTTATTGATTCCGGACACGGCGATGTGCCTGTATTCATAGACGATCATGTTGATTGCGCGGCTCATCTTGGTTTCAACTTGCACGTTGGGCAAAAGGATACGCCGTTTGTTGAGGCTCGAAAAGCGATGCCGGCAGAGTGGATGGTTGGGCTTTCTTGCGCTCGACCGGATTTGATGGAGAAAGCTTACCGCGAGTGCAAAGAAAATGACGTTCCGCTGCCGGATATGATTGGCATTGGTGCAGCTTTTGAAACGCATACGAAAGCGCACGACGTGCCGCCGCTGGGAGTTGACGGAGTGAACGAAGTGGCGAAAGTTGCGCACTCTATGGGCGTAAAAACGTTAGCAATTGGCGGAATTCACGAGAACACAGTGTTCCCTATTCGAGGTCTTGAGCTTGACGGAGTTTGCACAGTGTCGGCGCTTATGTGCGCTGAGGATGCTGGGAAAGTTGCGCGCGAGCTTAAAAGCGTGATTACTGAGTAAATCGGACACTCCGAGTTGCTTTCGCGCGCACTGTGCTGCGCTCAAGCATGTCGTCGCGCCAACGCGAGACAACGCTCGCACTATAAGCGCGCGCTCACGCAGTTTGCCGCAAGATTCGTACGGAGTGGTTTACAGGTCCATGACCGCGCTCGCCGCCGCGCCCAACATGTAATTCACTTCCAGCCGCAATCGCCTCTCGAAGCCACGCCGTTGACCATTCAAGTGCGCAAAGTACAGTATCGCGATCGCTCAAATTCTTTTCCTCGCGCAAAGCAAGCCCAATTTTCGTAGCAAGCGCAGAAGAAAGCGAGCAACCAGTTCCGTGAGTTGTGCTTGTTTCAACTCGTTCGCTTGGTACGTGCCGCGCGTCACCATCCGGGAAAACCGCAGTATTTCCAACGTCTTCGCTAGTTAAGTGCCCACCTTTTACGATTACAACAACACTGTTTTTTGCAGCCAACTTGCGCGCCTGGTTGCAAGCTTCCTCAAAGTTTTCCGCAACGCGCGATTCGCACAAAGCCGCCAATTCCGGCACGTTTGGCGTCACTACATCAACGCAGCTTATAAAGTTTCGCATCGCATTTTCAGCACTCGCCTCAAGCAAGCGCTTCCCGGAAGTTGATATCATCACCGGGTCTAGAACACTTACAGGAACCGGGTTATCGCACATCCAGTCTCGCATTGCTTCAATATATTCTGTGCATCCAAGCATGCCGATTTTTAGTGCATCAACTGTAACGTCGTCGTACACGCATGAAAGTTGAGTGCGGAAAAAGCTTACTGGCGGCGTGAATACTTCGCGCACTTCGCACGTGTTTTGCGCAACCAAATTAGTTGGTATGCACATGCCATAACCGCCTGCCGCCATAATTGACTTGAGATCTGCCTGTATTCCGGCTCCACCTGTTGGGTCTGTGCCAGCTATGCTTAGCACGCGCGGAATGATTGGGTCTGATTGCTGCATAGGCGATTGCGCATGCTGCAAGTCATGCTGTTTGCTTGATACTAGCGTCATAACTTTTATTATATTGCGTCGCAGGCGAATATAGTTTCATGAGAAAGTATAGTTTATATTACATTTTGTTTAACGTGGCGCGAGTTTCGGGGGATTTCTCTCCTCGCACGTCCCGTCCTTCGTGCGCTCTGGCTGCTAAAAGAGTTTAGTGTGTTCGCCTATCTTTAAAGAATGTAGCTTCTCAGTCCTCTTTTAGTGCTCGTAGAGAAATCCCCCAAACTCTGCGTGCTTAATGTTTAATAACCGTGCCTTATCGCAGAGATTTTTCAATTTTTCTTCTTCACTCGATGAATCAGCAGCCTGCGGCTCTGACGTTCACCTCGTTCAGTGCGAAAAATCTCAAATCTCTACCACACTAATATCCACGCGACTGAATAACGCGCAATTAAGATGTATATAACCTATTGCGTCGCAGGCAAATATGTTTCGCGGGTGAGTTTGGACTTACGCAAACGCTATAAGTCCAAACTCATACGCATTTTACGCGTCAGCGTCGAAGCCACTTGAACTTGAACTTTGACTTGAGTTTGAAGAACGGCTTGCCACTTCGAAGCACTTCTGCAGAAGCGTCGCAATGCTTGCTGTCAGTGAGTGCGCCGAATCCGTGACCACTAAGAACCAACCCAAGCCATCCGCGCCTACCGAACGCGCCGGATGCCAAGAACAACGCCAACAGCACGCCAAATATGAAGCTGAACCATATTGCAGCTTGACCGCCGCTGTAAGGCAGAGCAACCGGACGAACCAGGTAACCAAAGCTGAAGTATCCGACTAAGTGGCCTCTGTTACCGTTATCACCAAAGCCGTCGCTTTCATTGCTGGACTTATCTTTTGCGTGTCCATACAAAGCGTACTCAACTCCGTCACCGTCAGTCTTTAACTTCTTGAACGCCGCAGTATCCACGGAGCCATCTTTGCCCATTATTGACTTGCAGCTGTCAAAATCAGTTGCGCCGCCAGCCTTCTTGACTTTGCATGCAACTAGGCTAAAGTTGCTGAGATCACCGAAACTGTCGTAATCGTCGTGGACATCCGCAAACAGAGTCTTTCCACTCTCCTTGCTTTGAGACTTCGAAACTTTTCCGTCCTTGTATTCTACAGGATTACCCTTAACCGTGAGCTTAGCGTAGTCCTTCTCCTCCATCGTTACAACGTAAGGATTATTAGCATCCGCGTGACCACTGAGAAGCGATCCTGCAGTTGCAGCAAAAGTTGGCTTAACGTTATCAACAGGCACCAGGTACACAGGCATTACGAATTCGTAGTTGGCATCGTTATTCCAGCCGCCTTCTTTGCCTCGCGTTTTATGAGTATCTCCAACCCAGCTATCGCCATATGTCATAATAACCGACAAACCATTATCTGGATTCTTAAGAACCTTATGACCAATTAAGTCAGATCCAATACTGCCAGACCTACCCCATGCGCCAATATTAGCGAAGTCGGTAAGCGAAAGACCAGTATTACTACTTTCAGACGTTACGCCAGAGCTATTAGGAATAGAATATCCACCGCCGGTACCACCCTTTGAAATCATATCTATGACGTTTACATACCAAGTTTCTTCAGTAGTACCACCATTGTCGTTATCAGCGCCGTTAGCAGCAGAAGCAGCACCAGACCTATGGTCTTCAGACGGATTATACGTATAGAAGTGCGTATTCCAATCAAAGCTGAAGCCGTTTCGACCTTTCTCACCATCAACCTTATCGCTACCTCTTACTTCTGGCAGCAAGGATGGCTGACAATCAGCAAACGCCCATTGACTTCCATCAACATAGTTTCCACACTCGTTTGCTGGGTGCAAAGTACTGTTACGCTTAAGCTTCAACGCATATTGCAAATCATTAAGCGTAAAGTTGCGCTTAGTTGAAGCATTATACAGATACAGAAGAGACTTCTTATCTTTCGAAAGAACGAATCCTGGATCATACGAACGCCCAGCTACGCGCAGAGCCTTACTATTATCTTTAGTTTCTTCGAAGCTGGTAGGCGCATCAGCTAAGTAGTCTGCAGCACCCTTACTATCGCCACCATGCTCACTATCTACGTTTTCAGGCGCGCGCAATCGCACAAATCGCGTAATCTTATTTTCTCGCGGATTTGGCACAAGCACGCGACTTCTCCAGCCTCGAGTCATAACAGCTACGTCTTGTATATTCCCTACTTGGCGGCCACTATAGGTAGGCGGATTCAAAGGCTTATGCTCATCGTCCATAGCACTATAGTCATACTTCCTAAAAGTCACCATAGTTTTACCAGGCTCAAGCCTTGGATCCTCATTCGTAACGATTTCGCTATCGTTTTGAAGCCAAATTCCCTTCTTTGGTTCGCCCGCAAAGTTGTTTTCACTGTGCAAATCCATTCGTATTGCGCGCTCCTCGTGACCGCTTAGCAGCATTGGGTGTATTTGCACTATTTGACGCTTCATAGTAACACCGAAGTACACACAGTCGGACGGCTTCTTCAAACCAGACCAGTTGTCTGCGCTCCAGTAATCCGGACGGCATACTTCGCTAGGCTTTTCTTTTGCGTAAGCCATTGGCAGCACGTCAAGAGTATCTTCTGAACTAGCGTCGTCTTTGTAAGAGTTTTTACCTTTTGCAGTGCGACCTTTTGCAGCACGCGTATTTCCGCCGTTTCTGCTATTTCCGCCGCTTCGATTACTTCCACCGCTTCTTGCAGTCTTATTTCCGTCTCTATTAAGCGAATCATCGGAAAGATCTTCAGGGCTTCTAACACCAGGCATATACGTCCATGGACCAACTTCAAGACGACTGCGTGCTCGAACCACGCTTCCTGGAGCTAAGAAACCACTAGGGAATGTTATAACAGCATTACCATCATTATCGTGATTAAGCGTTACTTCATTCGGCTTGAAAGTACCAGCGCATACACTCCACGATCCATTCCAGCATACGGAAATTGTTTTACCAATGCTGGTTTCCAAGTTAGTCTCATTTGAGTTTGCAGCAGAACCAAAAAGACCATTACTAGTAACAGGTTTCTCAAGCTCTGAAGCAGGGTGATAGTAAACTACCATTCTTTTAGCTCCATAGCCTGATTTAACGACAACTTTATAATCGCGGTTTTGTGAAGAACCATCTTTGCTGAGCCAGTCATCATACTTTGCAAATTCATTGCTTTTACCATCGTACGCAACAACAGATGGTTTCACCATGTCTGTCCACGTAGCCTTAAAGCATCCAACAACAGTTTTTGCACTTTGCTTTCCAGCACTATCCGTAGTTTCAGCATACATTGTAAATACAGTTTGCTTATTTACACTTGGATTTTCTAAATCTGTGCTTCTGTATTTTTCAACAAACCTTCTAAGCAAATGTTTATTTGTAACGCCGTTACTAACAAACTTCACCATCGGACTAGAAGTTTTACCACTAGAATCCTGAATATTATTCGCTTGAATATACACATTCAGATTATTAACCAGCACTTTACTGTTTATACTATTCGGGCACAAAGTGACGTATTGCTTATTAAATATACCGCCATGTTTCCACTCTCTTGTGCATTTGCCAGATTCGTAAGCATTGAAATCATCGTCTAGTTTTAATGCTGCAGGTAAATTAATCGTGGCATTATCAGCCTCATACCAAGCTTTATTACCTACATAAATTTTCTTATCAAGAGTAATAACATCATCATCAACTGTATTGCAGTTATTCACATCGCCGTTAAGCATGCATCTTCCGTGAATATCCCACGGCTTACCGTCCCACTCCTGATAACTCTTCGCACTAATCGTCGGCTTCTCATTATCAACCGGCATAAACCACACGTTTATCACGTTCGTTGTGTTATCTGGCGTCTTACCAGGCTCACGAAGCAGAAGATCGTTCGTAACCTGACCATTATTCACATAAAGTTGCGCATGCATAAACGGCCTGTTATTTGCGTATCCCTCAGGCTTCGAAGTACCCTCACCGTACGCGTCATAGTCGTTCATAGTGTCAACATCAATATTCTTAGTTATAATGTCGCCAATATTTTCGCCGTCTGCTTGACCGTTCAAATCTTCACCGCCAGGCATCAGGAAGTCCTTGTGAATAGCATATTCACTAACATACTTATCTTCGCCAGCATGCTGACTACCCTTATTTTCAATAAGCTTATCTGTAATATGTACTTCACTTCCGTTTTTCATATTTACAGAAGCATTGTAAGAGAATGAAGAAGAATCCATAATAAATTCTTTAGGCGTGTACTTCACTAAATTAAGCTTATTTCGCCACTGACACTTACCTTCTTGCGCAACACCGTTATGAGCAGCAATAGACGCAGCGCATGTATTGTCACGCACAGCGTAACCTAATCCACCAGCAACAGCCATAGGGTACGAACCATTCCATGCATCAAATTGCTTATTATCCGCCGCACTCATAGGAGTTAGCGAAGGCTGCGGCTTACTTTCTTCTTCTTGCTTATTGATATTCGGCGTACCTTTTACAAGCTTTAGCACATCCTGAAGGTTTAACGCCTTACCATTGCCGCCCTTACGGTATGAGTTTATGTTCCACTTGTACACAAAGTATTGCGTGCCAAACTTCTGATTTCCATGCAAGCCGTTTTGCAGCCCGTCAAATCCAGGATCGTTTCGCCCGTCAACACTCTTCTTGCTGTTATCTACTAATCCCCACGTATAGTCCTTACGCATATCAACGAAGCGCGTCACCTTATGCTCAATCGGGTTAAGCGTAGTCTCGTCATCAGCTTCCAACTTTTGGAAAGAAAGAGTCTTTATAGCGTACAGCATTTCGCTAAGTTTATGTTTCTCATCTAGCTTGCCAATACCAGTAACGCCATCTAAGCACAGCTTCCACTGCCAATCCGTCTTCGACTCGCATGAATATTGAGGCTTATCGTCACCATAAGCATACTTTGCTTGAGTAGTTTTCGGCTTAAAGCCACTGTCGTACTGGTCGTAAGTATCGTACTTCTTTTGCCCTTTAACGCCAATTTCTTCCTTGCGGTAACCGAAAATTCGCTCGTTACGCTTATCGTGTCTCATCCAAGAAAGCATTGCCACGATTTCGTTATTATTAAGCTCAAACGGGTTCACTTGCACTAAGCCGTTTGGCCACGCAATATCGAGCGGAAGCGGGTCAGATTCTTCGTAATCCTGAAGATTGCCTGGCTCCATAAGCTTCCAAAGTTTATCTTGACGCCAATCTGGATTATTTTCCGGCACAGAGTAAGTGTCTACGTAAATTCTCGAACCAATTTCTGCAAAGTATTCCGGAATCGTAATATTTCCAGTTACAGGATCAAAAGTAATTTCGCACCTGTCGCCGCCGTTAGCAGTGCAACCCTTGATATGATCTCCAAGCTTTGCTGTAAGAATGCGCTTACTAAATTCTTTACGCCAATCATCGTTACTTTTCGCAGTTTTTTTAGCAGAACGATCTTCTCCTTCAGCATCTCGATCCTGACCCTTAGATTCTTCTGACTTAGCATCTTCAGAATCCTTGACGTTCTTAGAGTCCTTGCTATCGTTACTGACTTTATTATCTTTGCTTGCGCTACCGTTTTCTGCAGTATTATCAGCATCACTCTGCTTGTTACCATTACTTACTTCAGATTTCTGAGTATTCGCATTCTTAGAAGAATCACCTTCGTTTAGCACAGCAAATCTTACTTTACTGCGCTTTCCAGGAGCATTGCGCTTTTTAGAATTCTTCTTAGAACTATTCTTAGCTGTCTTATTCTTAGAATTCTTCTTAGTATCCTTCTTGGTTGCTTTTGAAATCTTCAAAGAAGCAGGCTTGTTGCTAGTTTGAGGCTTATTAGCTTGCTCATCCTGCTCATCCTGCTGATTTTGGGTAGAGTTCTCCCTTGGTTTGGCATTATCAGTTTTTTCGCTATCAGCTTTAGCTTTATTGTCAACTTTCGCCTTACCGTCAGCCGACTTGCCGTCAGCCGACTTGCCGTCAGCTGCCTTGTCATCAACTGCATCTCTGTCCTCTAAAGCAGCTCTATCCTCAGCAGCTCTAGACCCATCCGGGCTTGCAGCATCATTATTGTGATTAAAAGTATTAACCTGATGCCAAAGATCAGTCTTCTTATTACCGTCTCGCTGAATAACAATGCCGTAGCAACTGCCATCATTTGGACACAGCTTATCGTAGTTATGATCCTTCCTAGGCTTTTCCTTACCGCGCGCCCAAATCCTAACCATAATCGAGCGCACGCGCTTATCTTCATCCCAAGGATTCACTCGCCCAACATAATGTCCATTCGGCTTCTTATCCCACCAAACGTTTGGCAAACCATAACCAGGAGATACATAAATCAGCTTAATTTTCTTTATTACGGAATTACCTGCAGCATCCCAACCATGGAATATCAAATCATGCACACCGTGATTTCTATTCTGATCGCCCACTAATACTGTAGGAGAACCATCATCTTTAGAATTTTTGCTGTTAGTAACCCAGCCAACTTGATCCGTCTTACTATCAGATTCACCATTTTTATGAATGAATTGATCGTAGCTTATTGTAGTAAAATCGCCGCAACCGCGAGTATCGCAATCATTCTTTTTGTCACGCGGAGTGGTAATCATATCGAAATCATTGCGCACAACAACTTTTTTACTATCAAAGAATCTCTTATTTTTATCGTTAGTAAAGTAGTCGGTAGCTTCCTGCGGCTTTACGCCAAGCAAAATCCTCTTATCGTCATGACCTTTAACCCAGAACTTAATTTTGCTATTAACAGGAATCTTCAAACCATCAGCTGGAGCATCAACAGGATTTCCATTATTCACGCTCACTTTTACATCCAACGTTGGCTTCTCGTAATCAACATACGGGAATACAACAGGTATAACAGTAGTCGAGTTATCCCAGAACGTAATCTTTACGTACTTTACAAACACGTAATTTGGCAAAACTTTAGGATTCTTGCCATCTTGCAGCTGAGCACTATACTTGTTGCGCATCCAAGTTCTGTAAATACGCTTGATTTTAGCCAAGACTTTGTCTTGCAAGTCTTTCTTTACAGGATCTCCAGGCTTCAACTCCTTACCGTCATCGCCCGTCTTAGGAGCATCTTTTACAAACCAAACATTACGCTTAGTAGCATTTTGCGCTTTAGGCCAGCATTCAGGCATGCTGTCTTCACGATCCTCACCCATAGCTGCACGATCGTTGTTTGCAGCGGAATTATCGTCACTATCTATGGATCTAAATGAAATAGAAGACCTAGACTGACCGTTAATTTTATCCTTGTATTCGTCAAGAATCTTAGAATGACCGCAAGGATTTACAACGCTAACAATAGGCACTTTAGCAGCAACGCTTAAATCAGCATCCTGAAGAGTGTTCGAGCGAGGCTCATCACCCCACTTATTCGTCCACTCAGCTTTATAAACAGCAAGATTCTTAAGCGGAGTATTAGAATCTCCATCCGGATTATTAGTCAAATAGTTAGCATCAAGCGGATAATCGTTTGTCTTAGAGCCCTTCTTCTGCTTTATGGAACCATACCTATGCCTTGAACCATACTCATCTTTATTAACAGGCGGGAACAAGTTAGGATCGAAAGCCATTACCTGCCTATACAAATCAGAACGCTTGCCAACAAAATTCACAAACCCAGCATTATTATCACGATTATCAATAATAAGAGGATTAGGAAGCGGCTGATCGTAAGAATAATACTTAGGAGTCTTGTTATTTTCGTCATATTCCTCAGTTTGCAAAGGCTTAAACACGTCTGCTTGCGTAATAACCCTATACCACAAATCCTGAGTTTCACTCATATGATACGTTCTATCGTTATATCTAAGCTCAAGCTTATGCCTACCAGGCTCTGAATCCTTCGTATTATGGTCGTTCATACCTGGATTACGGAACCACTGATTGCCTCGAGCATAGCCGTTATTCGGGGAATAATAATCAGGCAATAAGCGTATATCTTGGTTCTCGTTCATAAGATATGAAGTTCCCAAAGGCTGATTTACTATTCCAAGCAACACACTAGAGAATGAAATATGCCTGTGCTCAAGATAATTACCACTGTCACTGTTGTACGGTCCTAAACCAGTACCCTTAAGGAAGTGGTATCTAGGAGCCTGAATATCCATAATTCGCGGCGCACCATACCACTGCTGATGCATTACAGTGTACATGTAGAAGTTAGCGTCACGACCAAAATTAGTCATGGAATATTTACTGGCTTTAGTAACACCAAACGGGTCAGTAGCACCATAAAAACCTTTGCTCTGTCTCTTACCATAGTAAGATCCTGCAGCGTAGAAGAATGAAAAGTTTTCGCAACCCGTGCCATCACCCACGTTATTAGAAGAGCAATATGAGTTGTTTTTAGTCGTAGAAGTTGTAGTAGTGAAGTGAATCTTATACGTATAAGCAATCTCGCCAGACTTAATATTGTTCACAAAACTAAATACGCGCTGCGTGTCATCTTTTATAGATCTATAAAGATTTTGCACGAGAGCAACATAAGCAGGACTATAGCCTCTGTTATAGCTTCCTTCAACTTTAGGAACAACTTTAAGATCGCCTTCATCCAAAGCACCATAGCTACTGGATCTAATGCAGTCCAAACCTTGACCATCACGGCACCAACCAATAGCGTCAGAACTACCCAAATCCTCAGTTGTTACAGCATCCGGAAGGATCCTAGAATAATTGCCATTCTTACTGTCGTCAGTGCCGCGCATCTTATTCCAAGCTGCGACTAAGTCATCTCCAGAATCAAAATCGTTACCGTCAGTTTTAATGCTGCATAAACCGTTAGGATTATCCCACGAGAATGAGCAGGTTTCGCGAGGAGGATTATTATTGCCTTGATTCTTCTTATACAAAGCAGTAGCTTCCCTGCCACTGTAAAGAACACGCTGAATATACTGCCTTCCGCCTTCGCTACCCTTGTCTAGAATCTGACCTTTTGGAATCGTAAAGTAATCAAGAGCAGCACCAGCGCCTTGAGTGCGGCCGCCAGCGTTAAAAATAATATCCCACACGAAGCCGCCACCGGAAAGCTTAGGGGTGCGCTTTACAAACACGAAATCTGCAGTGTCATCTATAGGCAAGTTAATTCTGTCGACGCCGGAACCCTTATGGTTAAAGGCCATGTTGCGTAAACGGCCCATAATAAAAGTGCCCTTAGGATACGGAGTGAAGTAAGTTGCGCCGTAATGATCCGTGCCAGAAGGATCTTCAGGTACAGAACCGTTTTCGTAGTGGCCGCGAGGTCTCGTTGCTGCACTAGCAAATTGGTCGCTAGATTCCAAGTTGTATCCAAGGCTATTAACATCCAAATCGTGACCGTTCGTAGCGCGCAAACCAGCACCATCGCCGTCAGTAGTAATGCATGCGCCTAAAGCGTAATCCTTGTTACATCCAGGGCGATACACTTCGTAAGATTCACGAGCTGAGTAATTCTTAGCGTCGCGGTTTTGCGCTTTTGCTCTTTCTTCTTCTGCAGCGCGCTCAAAAAGTGACTTTGGTTGAGATCCGAACGGAGAACCAAATGGAGAATCAAATTGAGAGTCAAACGGAGAAGCAAACGGAGAAGCAAACGGAGAAGCAAACGGCACGCCTGCGCCAGAGCCTGCAGAAGGATTAAAAGATTGAGAGAGTAGATTCCCTGAATCTACAGATTCTTGTGAATTGTCGAAACTCTGTAACGCAGAAGATTGAGATGATGCAGATAAGCCTGAATTAGAGTCTGGATTATTAGAATTAGAGTTAGAATCAGACTTTGGATCAGACTTTGTGGAATTATTTGCGGAATTATTAGCACTATCCAAAGCAACTGCGGTTTCAGCAGTAATGCAAATAGGTAGCAACATTGCTACCGAAAGAGAACAAACAAGAACAGTTTTAAGAGCAGAGGCAAAAGAGCTACTGAACGCACGATATGCAAAAACAGACTCGCGTTTAGATGAGCGTTTATTCACGCAATTAGCTATACGATTATCCAAACGATTAGACACACGACTAGCTAAACGCTCAGCCGCGCTCTTAGCCACACGGCACATATTCTGAGTCGTACGTTTAGCTACACGAGTTGCCCATTGAGTCAATTGACCTATACGAACAAGAACGTTTAGCATAATCGTCCAAATACTCTTCATTGTTTCCACCTGTTTTGCATTGTTTTAAACTGCTTTGCGTCGCCCCCACGGCACCACAAGTTTGTTATTAAGTTTTTCTATTAAGTTTTGTTATTGCCTATAAGCAATCGCTCATAAACCAAGGATGCTTATAAGCCAGTCGAAAGTCTTTTCGCTGTGACTGCCCCTCTTACGTTTCTTACGCGAGCTAGACTTTTTGACCTTCGGCCTCTTTTTTGACCGATTCGCAATCGCCCTAGCTTCCTCACGCGCAAGATCTTCTCTGCGTACAGCGCTATCTTTCGCGCTACTTAACTCTCTATCTTCTTCGCTACTTGCAGCACTACTTGCAGCACTACTTGACTCGCTATCTTTCGCACTATCTTTCGCACTATCTTTCGCACTATCTTCTTCGTCTTCCTTCTTTTTCTTCTTAACCGGCAGACCAGCCCACCAAACGTAGCCACCCACAACGCACAAGCTACCAAAGCAGCCCAAAACCCACCACGGGAATCGCGGAACATCCGGCTTCTTGCCACGAAGCGCCTTATCCGCCGCAGGCGTTGGCACAACTCGCTCACCAGTCACCAAAATGCGCTGCGTGTTAATGCCGAGCGGCGTGCAAGTAATAAGTGTCACCAAATCCTTGCCAGGAACAGCTGCAATCTTCTTCGTCTCATCAGGGTTCACAACGATTTTGTCAACTACCTTGTAGGTGAGAATCTCGTCGAAAACCTCAATTGTAAAAGTGTCACCTTTTCCAACTTCGTCCAGCCTTGTGAACATTTCCGCACTTGCCAAACCGCGATGCCCCGTAATCACAGAGCGCGTGCCCTTGCCGCCAACCGGAAGCGAAGTTCCACGCAAATGACCAAGACCTTTCAGAAGAGTGGCATCTTCTGTGCCGTGATACACAGGCAAATCAAGATCAATTTTTTTGATTCGCAAACGAGCCATCAACCCGTCGTCGTTCACTTTCAACTGATCCCAATAATCCTGACTCGCATCGGAAGTAACTCCGTGAGAAGTCGGTATGTTAGTATTTGCTTCGTAAATAGCACCCGACGAAAGCTGACTGTTATACTCACGAGCGCGGCGGAGCTGCTCATGCGGAGCAGGAACAGCATGAGTTATAAGCTTCGCGTACTCAGCAGCAACTTCCGACATGTGGTATTGGCTTAGCCACATGGCGGCGTGCGGATAAATAAGCGACGCAAACGATGCAAGCAACAGCAAAGCAGGGACTATGCAGGATTTAGAGAAGTGCCAGTTTTTGTCGTTGTTGCACGAGTTTATTTTCGATATTCTTGGGTATCGTCTATGAGTTTTGGCTGATGTTCTTGTTCTTTGGGCTTGATGAGGCTGGAAAATTTGTGTTTGCGCAAGCTCCCGTCCTTCGTCGCTTTGGCTGTTAAAGGCTTTACTGTCTGCTTTGTTCTTAAAAGAACGTAGCTTCCTCAGTCCTCTTTTATTGCTGAACACAATTTTTCCAGCCTCTCAACATACTAAATGCCAACACAAAACTCATAGACTCGTGCAAAAGTTACGCAACTGCGTGGTTTACTAAGTGCAACTAGAGTCGCGCAATTAAGCTGCGGATGGGTTGATGGTGAGTGTGTTTGATGTGATGTGCGCAGTAGCAATGACGCTAGTGTTCTTTAAGCAATAAATACTCAACGTCCGCAGAGCATTAATGCTAAAGTTCGCTAATCAATAAATAATCGACGTTTGCAAAGCATTGGCGCAAAGCTACAGAAGCAACTTCAGCAGAGCAAAACTGCAAAGCTACAAAACCACTTTTCGCAGAAGCATTGGCGCAAAGCTTCAGAATCTTCGTTTGCAAAGCAATGATGCAAAGCTACAGAAGCAACTTCAGCAGAGCACTGATGCAAAGCTTCGGAAACATTTGCTGAGGAATTTCCGGCGTTTGTTGTCGTTTTTGCGTTGTTTGGGAACATTTGCCGGAGAATTTCTTGCGTTTGCGTTACACCTGACCGCGCAGCTAATCCGCTCAAACCGGCTGCACAGCTTGTTTCGAAACCAAACTGCGCAACCGGCAGAGCAAATCAGCTGGAACAACCATCCAAGCAACTCAGCCAACGAGCGAGTTTTACTCTTGCTCCTGCTCCTTGCGACGCTTCATCACAACGTAGAAGAGCGTGCCAGCGATGCCAACAATGCCGCAAACTGTCAAAATCACCAAGCCGCGAGCACCGGTCATAGGCAAGTTGGCAAGAATCTTGTCGAGTTCGGTTGCCTGGGAGTTGACAATCTCGTGAGCGTTGTCATTATTAAGACCTGCTGCTGCCTGTTCTTTGGTTTCTACTTTAACCTCGTAGCAAGTTGGGGTTTCATTCAGTTTGAAGCCAGCAGGAGCCTTGGTCTCAACAACGCAGTAAATCTTGGAAGCAACATCGTTAGTACCAATGAACAAGTTTGCAGTGGTTACACCATTATCATCAGTTGCTTTAAGCTTGATAGCGTTGGCATCGTTTGTACCTTTATCAAGCTTTCCATCGATAGTTTCCTTAGTTACATTTTTACTTGAAACATCGGTAAACTTTGTACCTTCTTTAACTGGGTAAACAGTGAACTCTGCACCCTTTAATGGCTTCTTGCCCTTAGCTTTATCAGCAGCATCATTAACCTTGGTGATCTTCAAGGTAGCAAAATGCGAAGTACCGTGAGGGTTCTTATCGCACTTCTTCGGATCTTCCTTAGTTGGAACACATGGATGCTCCGGATCACCGTTATCACCAATCTTGCTGTCATCAATCCAGCCGTTAATCGAGTTGGTAACGTTCTTGGTATCCTTAGCAACCTTCGTCTTTAAAGTAACTTTCAGAACATAAGTACTTCTACTGAAATCTTCAGAGAGCGTCTTCAGCCTAGAGACAGAAAGACTAAACGTTACTTTTTTCTTATCGGTACCAGTCTCAACCTTGTAGTCAGTATTTTCGGTAAGAGATACATCACTTGCTGTAGAACCAGTCGCTTTCCCCTTCTTAACAAGCTTAACTTCAGCTAAGCTATCATACGTCAAACCTTCAGGAAGAGAATCGACGAATCCAATCTTCTTATAAGCTTTATTGTCAGAAGGAGGAGTCAAAGGCATAGAAATATCCCATGGGATAATAGCGTCTCCATCATCAGTATAAAGCTTGGTTGGAGTCTTTGGCGTCTTACGAGCAACGTCGTCACTGGTGTCGTTCTTTGGATACACATTGACGTCGTACAACCATTCCCATGTATTTGCAGTCTTGTGAGGCAAAGGCGTTGTGATGAAGAATGGATCAACCTTACCGGTAACAGTTACAGGCTTCCACGCTCCCTGAGCATCCTTAATTTGAGCACCCTTTGTGTCAGATTCTTCAACGTAGTAAAGCGATTCGGCAAGCTTATCAAACTTTGTGGAACCATCTTCACCAGTTGTTTGTTTTTTGCAATCAGTATCGACCGTTACGAATTTAGCATTATCACCTTTGAGGAATGAAGCTGCATTCTTCGTAGCAGAAGAAGGGTCAAGCTCCTGGATGTCTTTGATTTTCTTCCAGCCTTCAGCTGTAGACAAATCAATCTTCTTGGCATCAGCATCTTTGCCTTCCTTAAGAGTGACCTTGCAAACTTTGAACTCAACACCCTTAACTGGCTTCTTATCCTTAACAAGATTACTCTGATTAGATCCATCAGATCTAGTATCAGTTGCAGGACTTTGGTACTTGTGAATGGTTATAGAAGTACCATTGTCTTTTTTAGTATCATCGATGTTTCCAACATTTGCACCATCTTTACCCTGTTCACCATTCGCCCACGCTATGGATCCAGCGATGCAGCAGGTACCGAGCGTGCAGGAGGCAGCTACGAGTGCCACGGCGCGTTTTAACTTTGAAGTCTGTAGACGCATATTTCCTCTCTTCAATAAGTAAACTAATCGTCTTACATCTTTATTTAGGCTCAACAGCAGGTTACAAGCTAAACAAAAGGTTATGACATATTAACAATTGTGTCGTTATGACATACTGACAATTGCATTGACGACAGCATCAGTGCAAACACACAGATGCGAACGCAGAAATACAACTGCAAACTTTCATCATTTAGCTATTCTTCGCAAATTGTGCGATAACGCTCAACCGTGAGTACATATAATATTAATCGATATTTAGACGAAAAATGAGATGTAGTATAACACAGTCAAATGTTTATGTTTCTGAGCATCTACCCCCCCCCCCCGGTACAAAAATCGTTGAAAAACAACGGATTTGGGGGTGACAAATAACCAGCTCTTTTTGTTTTTTGCGTTTTTTATTTTTTCTCAAAACCCAAACCATCGGCGTGTCGCATTGCCCTTGCTTGAAGCTGCATTGCGTGCTTCAAGCAAGCTCAATGCGGTAGCGCTTGCATAATGCGGAAAGCCCACTGGGCTTTCCACGCGCGACGACCTGCTTGAGCGCAGCGATTTAGCGCGCGAAAGCAACTCGGAACGCCGAGCTTGCTCAGAGTTGAAAGCACGGTGTGCTTTCAACGCAAGCGAGGTCTACCTTCGTCTCGATTGACGAAGGCAGGACAGGTTCGTGTGGCTGTGCTTTAGAAATTATGTTGTGCTTTCCACGCAAGCGCGTACACGATTGTGCTTTCTTTATATTCCTAACGAAAAGTCAACCTGTCGGAATTTCCAACAAGTTCGTTTGGAAAGTACAAGGCAAGTTGAGCGCTAAATCGCAGCGCTAAAACACGTCAACGCGCATTCGGCACAAACTCAATCCTACAAGTCGCGTTCAAAGCATTTGCAATACGATTCAAAAGCGCAATAGTCGGATTCCTCGAACCATTTTCCAACCTGCTAATATCCGACTGACTTATACCCGTCTTCTCCGACAGCTCAGCCTGAGTCAAACCAGCCCTTTTTCTCGCCATCACAAGCGACATAGTCAAGTCTCTTTCCGGCTGAAGCGCATCATACTCTTTCTTGAACTCGGGATCCTTCATAAGCTCGTCCGTGAGTTCATGCAAATCATTCATTCGCGTTTCCTGCACTGCACGCGCTCCCTGCACTGCGCGCATTCGCCGCAACTCTTGCTTTCTCTGCATTACTCGTGTTCCCCGCACTACGTGCATTTCCTGCACTGCGCACGTTCGCAGCAACTCTTGCTTTCTCTGCATTACTCGCGTTCCTCGCACTACGCACGTTCCCTGCAACTCTTGCTTTTCCATCACAAGCCCATCTTTCTATTAAAATATTCAGCCCTTCTCTGCATAGCGACCAATATTTCACTACGCGGAGTTTTCTGCTGCTTTTTAACGAATCCGTTGGTGGCAACAATGATCTTATCCGCATCAAAAAAGTATAAAATACGCACTATGTTGCTACCTAAAATAGTGCGAAGCTCAAAAATATGGTTGCCAACATGCTTACTAAGCGGCTCCCTCGCATCGTTTCCCAACATCTCCAAGCGATGCAAATCAGAAACCACCTTCGCGCGCAACTTGACATCTAAACTTTTAATAAACTCGCGTACTGGCTTATCACCATCCTTATCACTGTAAAAAATCACATCAAACAATTCCACAACCCCCTGCTTATGTTATATATAGCATAATCGCTTGTATACATCTTGTCAAAACAAGCAACCAGCAACCCTAACGCAGAAACAGTACTGCGCCAGTGTCCCAAAACAAGCAAAATCAGACACTAACGCAGAAAACACGCGCTCTCTAATTTGCAGTAATTAAAAAGACGATAGATTTTCGCTTCTACCGCCTTTTAAAGTTCATACAACTTCCTACTTTGCTCTTTGTGTATTAAATTTTCAAATTCTTATTGTTTAACATTCCAGCAAACATTGTATGATACATATCCTTAGATGATTCTTCTATTTGAGTAATACTTGATATTTTATTTCCCGCATCCTTTGATGATGCTCCACAAAGATAAAAGACTTCATTTTCTGTCCCAAAATCTAGTGCAATATATTTATCGTGGTATTTTTTATCGGATACCTTCAGATTCAGGTCTATATTAGGATAATCTTTTCTAAAATCATCTAAAATATTTTTTGTAAGCATATCTTTATTTCTTACATTATCGCTAAAAACTATGATTTGTATGTTATCTCTTGCAGCCCTTAAAAGTTCCAAAGTTTTAAGCCCTATATAGTTATCTATAACATAAATGCTTTTCTTTGCTGACTTATATATTTTTGTATAGGCAACATCTGCTTCTATCTTATCTCCATTCAGCAAAAGAAAATGCTTGTAGGTGTTACTATCTATAAAATTATCCATTACCTTTTTCAAATCTTCTTTTGTTGCCAAAGTGCTAATTTTATCGTTTATATTTGCTATTTCTTTTGAATGCTGCATTATATCATTTGTATTTTGGCTTGTTTGCAATAACAGTTGCGTCATTTCTTTTGAACTAAGAAAGTCTCTATTTTCAACAATGAAGTCTTTCATCTGCTTGAACATTCGTATTAAAGCCTTGCTCTGTTTAACTGCCAGTTCTCCCCTTAATACAGTCATAAGCATATAGATGCCCTGTTCTGTGAAAACATATGGCTTGTATTTAATGTTACTGCCTCTGCCTTGCGCTTTGTTCAAGGTCGCAAAATGCGACCTTGAAAGTTCATATACTTGCCCATCGTTCAAGGTGCCAAAACGGTACCTTGAAAGTTCATATACTTCTTCACCGGTTAATTGAAACATAAAATCGTCATCAAATTTTTCAATATTCCTTTTAACCTGTTCGTTAAATCTTTTTGTAGAGTATCCATAAATTTCAGCTAAATCCGAATCAAGCATAACTTTTTGATTTCTTATATAGTGAATCTTACTTTTAATCGTAGTTTCATCTATTATCACAATCTCTTTCTTCTCTTCTGCCATAATGCCCCCAACATTATCTAAATATCTTTCCCAATACGCCACGTACTGCGTAACTTTTACTGCGTAACTTTTTTAAATCAACTGCGCCAGCAACAAATAAACAACATCGTGCGTAGATTTATTAGTTTTTGAGCTGAATTAATAGGTAGGATGCATCTATGCTCTATTTCAGCGTCTCTTATCATACGTATCATTTCGTTGTTAGTTTTAGGCATACTACTGAAGTTATTTGAGAATACGATGAATAGACAATAAATTTATAACATTGTGGTTAAAAGGTGTTGTAGTACGATTCATGTGTTACTCATGCAGTAAGCCGACTGCGCCAGTGTCCGAAAGTAGGCAAAATCAGACACGCACGCAGAAACAGTACTGCACTAGTGTCCCAAAACAAGCAAAATCAGACACGCACGCAGTTAATGCTCGCGCAGATTGCGCGCTCGCTTGCGAAACTCGCGTTGAAAGCACACTGTGCTTTCAACTTAAGCGAGTTTCCGCTCCGAATTGCTTTCGCGCGCTACGCTCTATGCGCGAAAGCAGGTCGTCACGCTGCCCAGTAACGAAAAAACGGCATTATACGTTATTAACGCAGAAAGCATACTGTGCCAGTAACAAAAAGGAGCTTCAAGCCCGAAAGCTTGAAGCCCCATTTTTATATCAGACTAGCGTCACTCAGCTTCGTCGCCATAATCACCCTGACCACCCTGATCATCAAGGTAATCATCTGGATTAAAGTCGTCGCCGAGCTTCATGTCGCCAAAATCAATGTTGGAGAAGTCAACATCGCCCATATCGCTCTCACCGAAGTTCGAAGGCGTGCTATCTGCACCACCCAAACCAAAGTTCGGATAAATAGAGTCACGCACCTGAGGATCCGGCTCCACGTTAGCGTTGCGGTAACGCGCCAAACCGGTACCAGCTGGGATGAGCTTACCGATAATCACGTTCTCCTTCAAGCCCTTGAGGTCATCTTCCTTCTGGCTTAAGGCGGCCTCAGTAAGCACGCGCGTAGTCTCCTGGAACGATGCTGCAGAAAGCCAAGAATCCGTAGCCAAAGAAGCCTTGGTAATACCCATAAGCTCTGGTCGACCAGCAGCAGGCTTGCCACCGTTCTTAACGGCAGCCAAGTTTGCCTCACGGAACTTTGCCTGATCCACAAGCTCACCTGGAAGAAGATCCGTATCGCCAGAATCGATCACCGTAATACGGCGAAGCATCTGGTGCACAATAACTTCAATGTGCTTGTCGTGAATATCAACGCCCTGAGAACGGTAAACGTTGTGAACTTCTTCCACAATATTCACCTGAGCTGCGCGCGGACCAAGGATTCGCAAAATCTTCTTAGGATCCACAGAACCCTCAATCAGCTGCGTACCAACGTCAACATGCTCGCCATCCTTTACCAGCATTGGCGCACGACGCGTCACAGGGTAAACGATTGGCTCAACCGTAGTGTCGTCTGGAGTCAAAGTCACCTGACGACCATGGTCAGTATCCTCAACCTTCACAACGCCTGGGAACTCAGCGATTGGAGCCTCACCCTTAGGAGTACGAGCCTCGAAAAGCTCCGTAACACGAGGAAGACCCTGAGTAATATCAGAAGCCGAAGCGACGCCACCAGAGTGGAAGGAACGAAGCGTAAGCTGCGTACCAGGCTCACCAATGGACTGTGCTGCAACAATACCAACAGCCTCGCCAACATCCACGAGTCGGCTCGTAGCCAAGGACCATCCGTAGCACTTTGCGCAAACGCCGCGCTTAGATTCGCAAGTAAGCACAGAACGCGCCTTAACTTCCTCAACGCCGTGCGCAACCAAATCGCGCAAAACGTCCATAGAAAGCGCATCTCCGCACTTTGCCAAAACTGTAGTGCCGTCAGCAGGATCGAGCACGTCTGCAGCAAGCAAGCGCGAGTATGGACCGCCATCAGCAGCCTTAACAAGCGTCAAATTGCCGTTTTCGTCGCGATCAGCAATCTTCATCATAAGACCGCGCTTAGTGCCACAATCTTCTTCGCGAACGATTACTTCCTGCGAAACGTCCACAAGACGACGAGTCAAGTAGCCAGATTCTGCCGTACGAAGTGCGGTATCTGCCAGGCCCTTACGAGCGCCGTGCTGGGAGATGAAGTACTCCAACACAGACAAGCCGTCGCGGTAGTTTGACTTAACAGGTCGAGGAATAATCTCGCCCTTAGGGTTTGCCACGAGGCCTCGCATACCAGCAATCTGGCGAATCTGCATCCAGTTACCACGTGCGCCTGACTGAACCATGATGTTCACGTTGTTGTCGTCGTGGAAGTTTTCGCGCATTGCGTCTGCAACCTTGTCGGTGCATTCAGTCCACAAGTTAATCAACTCTTGACGACGTTCTTCGTCGGTAAGAAGACCCATATCGTACTGGGAGTTGATTTTTGCAGCCTGATCCTCGTAATCTTGCGCGATTTGTTCGCGATTTGGAGGAAGCACAATGTCGGAGAATGCCATCGTTACGCCAGACCAAGGAGCGCGAGTAAAGCCGAGATCCTTCAAAGCGTCGAGTGTTGCTGCAACTTGAGCTGTAGAATAGCGGGTTGCAATTTCGTCGACGATCTTAGAAAGTACGCCCTTTGGCACCTGCTCGTTTACGAACGGATAGTCGACTGGCAAAGTTCCGTTGAACAAAATGCGTCCGCAAGAAGTTGCAAACAGTACAGTTCCGTCCTTAAAACGCTCTTCGCGCACAACGTCCGGGCTGCCTGGCTCAGGGTCGACAACCTTAAGCTCAGCAGGCTCCCAATTCTTTGGCAATACGAAGTCTGCAGGAACTCGAATCAGCACCTTAGCTTGCATGTCAATCTCATGCTTGTCGAGAGCCATTTCAGCTTCAGCAAGCGAGGAGAAAATACGACCCTGACCCTTTGCTCCGTCAATTACGGTAGACAAGTAGTAAAGACCCAGAATCATATCCTGAGAAGGCATTGTAACGGTGTGACCGTCTGCTGGCTTCAAGATATTGTCGGAAGCCATCATCAAAGTGCGTGCTTCGGCTTGAGCTTCTGCAGAAAGCGGAAGATGCACTGCCATCTGGTCACCATCGAAGTCTGCGTTGAATGCTGCGCAGGCAAGTGGTGGCAGGTGGATTGCTTTACCTTCAACCAAAATTGGCTCAAATGCTTGAATACCCAAGCGGTGAAGTGTAGGTGCGCGGTTAAGAAGCACAGGATGCTCGGAAATAACTTCCTCCAAGACGCCCCAAACTTCGGAGTCGCCGCGGTCAACCAAACGCTTTGCGCTCTTCATATTCTGAGCAAAGCCCTGATCTACCAAACGCTTAATAACGAACGGCTTAAACAGCTCCAATGCCATTGGCTTTGGCAAACCGCACTGATGCATGCGAAGACTTGGACCAACGACGATTACGGAACGGCCGGAGTAATCAACACGCTTACCGAGCAAGTTCTGACGGAATCGACCTTGCTTACCCTTAAGCATGTCGGAAAGCGACTTTAATGGTCGGTTGGATGCGCCGGTTACTGGGCGTCCGCGGCGACCGTTGTCGAAGAGCGAATCGACTGCTTCCTGAAGCATGCGCTTTTCGTTATTAAGCATGATTTCAGGAGCGCCGAGCTCAATAAGTCGCTTCAAACGGTTGTTACGGTTGATTACGCGACGGTACAAATCGTTCAAATCGGAAGTTGCAAAACGACCACCATCGAGCTGAACCATTGGTCGCAAATCTGGTGGGATTACTGGAATTACGTCCAAAACCATAGCTTCTGGCTTGTTTCCAGTAGTCAAGAATGCGTTTACAACCTTCAGTCGCTTCAAAGCGCGAGCCTTGCGCTGACCGGTTCCGTTGTCGATTTCTGCGCGAAGCTCCTCTGCGGCAGACTTCAAATCGAAGTCCTGCAAACGCTTCTTAATAGCTTCAGCACCCATGCAGCCTTCGAAGTAGTCACCGTAGCGATCTTCCATCTCGCGCCACAAGTCAACGTCGCCTTCCATGTCTCCGGCACGCAAGCCCTTGAAGCGGTCGAACACGGCATTCAAACGCTGAATCTGCTCGTCGTAACGGGTGCGAATAGCAGACATTTCGCGTTCTGCACTAGCGCGCAGCTTAGATTTTGCAGCACCTTTGCTTTCGCCAGATTCTTCCAGCTCGTGCAAGTCTTCTTCAACTTTCTTTGCGCGCGCTTCAATTTCGTTATCGCGGCGCTTGCGAAGGTTGCCGATTTCGGTATCGAATTCGTCTTGCAAATCTGGAAGATCTTGATGACGCTGTTCTTCGTCGACTTTCGTAACCATGTAGGCTGCGAAGTAGATTACTTTTTCAAGATCCTTAGGTGCAATGTCGAGCAAGTAGCCCAAACGGCTTGGCACACCCTTGAAGAACCAAATGTGCGTTACCGGAGCTGCAAGCTCAATATGACCCATGCGTTCGCGGCGAACGCGGCTGCGGGTAACTTCCACGCCGCATCGCTCGCACACGATTCCCTTAAAGCGCACGCGCTTATACTTACCACACGCGCACTCCCAATCGCGAGTTGGACCGAAGATCTGCTCACCGAACAGACCGTCCTTCTCTGGCTTTAGGGTACGGTAATTAATGGTTTCTGGCTTCTTTACTTCGCCGTGGCTCCAGCTACGGATATCTTCGGCGGTGGCCAGTCCAATCCTCAGTTTGTCAAATGCGTTGACGTCCAGCACTCTTATCGTCCTGTCTCATGAAATTGTTTTCTAATGTTTCTTAATTTCTTAAAGTGTGTTCGTTACCGAATCACTGGTATTCAGGTTCAACAGCAATCTGATCTTCCTTGGCGGACGAATCTGGTCGAGCGCCAATATTGAAGCCAAGATCGTCGGAAGATGAAACTGGGTCGTCCTCTTCATCCTTCATGTCGATTGCAACGCCTTCAGCGTTCAACACTTCAACATTAAGGGAAAGCGACTGCATTTCCTTAAGCAACACCTTGAAGGATTCAGGAATGCCAGCTGGTGGCAGGTTATCGCCCTTGACGATAGCACCATACACGCGCACGCGACCGTCGACGTCATCAGACTTCGTAGTCATCATTTCGTGCAATGTGTAAGCAGCACCATAAGCCTCGAGCGCCCACACTTCCATTTCGCCGAAGCGCTGACCGCCGAACTGAGCCTTACCACCCAACGGCTGCTGGGTAATCATGGAGTAAGGACCAGTGGAACGTGCATGAATCTTATCATCAACCAAGTGATGCAGCTTCAAAATGTACATGTAGCCCACAGAAATTGGCTTCGGGAATGGCTCACCAGTACGACCGTCGAATAAGGTTGCCTTACCGTCGGAGCCAACAAGCTTGTCACCATCGCGATTTGCGAGTGTTGTAGAAAGCAAGCCCTTCAAAGTTTCTGGGCGCACGCCGTCGAATACTGGTGTTGCAACTGGAGTGCATGGATCGCCATGCTCAGCACCTTGCGGCACGTACTTCTTCCAAGCTGCTTCCAAATCTGGATCCAAGTTAATATCCCAGCCAGCGTGAGCAATCCAGCCCAAGTGAAGCTCGAGCACCTGACCCAAGTTCATTCGAGAAGGCACGCCCAACGGGTTAAGCATGATGTCAACTGGAGTACCATCAGCCAAGAATGGCATATCTTCTTCTGGCAAAATGCGGGAAATAACACCCTTGTTGCCGTGACGACCGGAAAGCTTATCGCCTTGCGTAATCTTACGATGCTGAGCAATGTAAACGCGAATCATTTGGTTCACGCCGTTTGGAAGCTCGTCACCGTCGTCTTCAGCGTCTTCACGAGTGATTTCCTTAACTGCAATCACAGTACCAGTCTCACCGTGTGGCACGCGCAAAGAAGTATCGCGCACTTCGCGGCTCTTTTCACCGAAGATTGCACGAAGCAAACGCTCTTCTGGAGTAAGCTCGGTTTCGCCCTTAGGAGTTACCTTACCAACCAAAATATCGCCGGCTTCGACTTCAGCGCCGATGCGAATAATGCCGCGCTCGTCAAGATTTGCAATCGCATCTTCACCAACGTTTGGCAAGTCACGAGTAATCTCTTCGGAACCAAGCTTGGTTTCACGAGCGTCGATTTCGTATTCTTCAATGTGAATAGAAGAAAGCGTATCGTCTTGCACAAGACGCTGGGAAATAATCACAGCATCCTCGTAGTTGTAACCGTTCCAAGGCATGAATGCAACGAGCAAGTTCTTACCCAATGCAAGTTCGCCCTTTTCGGTTGCAGGACCGTCTGCCAAAACAGTACCAGCTTCAACACGCTCGCCATCTTTAATAAGCGGCACTTGGTTGTAGCAAGTAGTCTGGTTAGAACGCTGGAACTTTGAAAGCTTGTAGCTGGACTGAGTTCCATCGTCGTTCATAACGCGAATAATATCTGCAGAAACGTAAGTTACTACGCCCGGCTTTTCAGCCAAGATTACGTCGCCAGAATCAACTGCTGCACGCCATTCAGAACCGGTACCAACAAGTGGTCGCTCCGACTTAATAAGCGGCACAGCCTGACGCTGCATGTTCGTACCCATCAATGCACGGTGACCTTCATCGTGCTCCAAGAATGGAATCAAGGAAGCACCAAGGGAAACCATCTGACGTGGGGAAACATCCATGTAATCTACAGTGCTTACAGGCACATCGACTGCTTCTTCTTCGTCCACGCGAGCAAGTGCTTGAGTGCCAACGAAGTTGCCGTTTTCGTCGAGTTCCTGGTTTGCTTGAGCAATAACGTGCTCGGCTTCGCGGTCTGCAGTCATGTATTCAACTTCGTTAGTTACGTGACCATTCACAACCTTGCGGTATGGGGTTTCGATGAAGCCGAATGGGTTGATGCGTCCGAAGGTTGCCAAAGAACCGATAAGACCGATGTTTGGACCTTCTGGGGATTCGATTGGGCACATACGTCCGAAGTGGGATGGGTGCACGTCTCGAACTTCCATAGAAGCGCGATCGCGAGAAAGACCACCAGGACCAAGTGCGGAAAGACGACGCTTGTTCGTAACTCCTGCCAAAGGATTGTTTTGATCCATAAACTGGCTGAGCTGGGAAGTTCCGAAGAATTCCTTAATAGTTGCGTTTACTGGACGAATGTTAATCAAGGACTGAGGAGTAATTGCCTCTGCATCCTGAGTTGTCATACGTTCGCGCACAACGCGCTCCATGCGGCTTAAGCCGGTACGAAGCTGATTCTGCACAAGCTCGCCAACCTGACGAATACGACGGTTGCCGAAATGATCGATATCGTCAACGTCAACGCGCAACTGCACGTCTTGACCGTCGCGCTTACCTGGGAAGGTTTTTTCGCCGGAATGCAACGTTACCAAGTACTTAATAGTTGCGATAATATCTTCGCGGTTCAAGCTACGATCGCTGTAATCTGCTTCAATACCGAGCTTGCGGTTGATCTTATAGCGACCAACGCGAGCCAAATCGTAACGCTTTGTGTTGAAGTAGAAGGAATCGAGAAGGTTGCGACCAGCTTCTGGAGTTGCAGTATCTGCAGGGCGAATCTTACGGTACAAATCGGTAAGTGCATCGTCTTGCGTTTCGATAGGCTCTTTTGCGAGCGCATCCAAAACAAGTGGGTATCCTTGGAAAGCATCGGCAATTTCGTCTTTCGTCATGCCAATAGCCATAAGGAATACGATTGCAGACTGCTTACGCTTGCGGTCAACGCGAACGCCTAAAACGTCACGCTTGTCGATCTCAAATTCCAGCCATGCACCGCGGCTTGGAATAATCTTCGCACCGAAAACATCCTTGTCGGAAGTGCGATCCTGCGTGCGATCAAAATACACGCCTGGAGAGCGCACAAGCTGCGAAACAATTACTCGCTCGGTGCCGCCAATAATAAAAGTACCGTGTGGAGTTTGAAGTGGGAAATCACCCATGAAAACAGTTTGGCTCTTAATTTCACCAGTTTCGCCGTTTTCAAACTCAGCATTCACATAAAGTGGAGCAGAATAGGTGTAATCCTTTTCCTTGCACTCGAGCACAGTGTGGCGTGGCTCTTCAAAGTATGGATCAGAGAATGTGAGACTCATTGTCTCAGCAAAGTTCTCAATTGGGGAAATCTCCTGGAAGACTTCATCGAGACCAGAAACATGAGGCACGGTGTGAGTTCCGTTTGCTTCATCTTCTGCAACGCGCTTCTTCCAGCGTTCAGAGCCGATCAACCAATCAAAGCTGTCGGTTTGCACGCCGAGGAGGTATGGCACATCAATAGGCTCACAAATGGAGCCAAAATTCACACGATCTGACGCTTTATGCAACTTAATATCATGTTCGTCAGCACGTGCGATGACTTTCGTGGTGCTCGTCATAGCTTGTTCAGCAGCCAATGGACGTTCCTTTATCACTCGCTAGTTAACTATTTAATCTTTGAAAAACTAAAGAAAATCGCGGCAAACGAAACTGCCAAATAAGCAAGTTGCGATGCGCGGGCGCCTTCTTCGGTTCCATGAGCATGCCCGCTATATGACACACCTTACACAGAACCTCTACTTTACCAAAAACTAAAGACTTCCTTATTAATAAAAAAAGTCCGCTCTAGCGCTTGCAATTTCTGGGATGCTTAATATTCTCTACTTCAGTGGAACGAATATTCGTGTGGTGAGATTTGAGATTTTTCGCACTGAGCGAGGCGAACGTCAGAGCCGCAGGCTGCTGATTCGCCAAGCGAAGAAGAAAAATCGAAAAATCTCTGCGATAAGGCACGGTTATTAACGATTAAACACGCAGAGTTTGGGGGATTTCTTTACGAGCACTAAAAGAGGACTGCGCATTGACTTGCCGGAGCGCTTAAAGCCGTAGTGCGCAGAGGCACTTCAATGCGGAAACTCGCTAAAGTTGGAAGTCCAGTGGACTTCCAACGCGAGTTTCGCAAGCGAGCGTAATAAAACGCGAGCGTATCGTTAAAAAACGTTTAAGAATAAAGCGCACGAAAGAACGCTCACGCGCACAGCGCGCTCGCTACTGAGCTTGCGTTGAAAGCACACCGTGCTTTCAACTTGAGCAAGCTCACGCTCCGAGTTGCTTTCGCGCGCACAATGCTGCGCTCAAGCAGGTCGTAGCACATGCGAGGAGAGAAATCCCCCAAAACTCGCGCCACGGCAAACGATACAAGTTGCGAGTAAACTAAATACGTTACGATTACGAAGTTACGTAAAGATACTTAAAAAGCTAAGGAATAGCATGAATAACAGCGAGAATACGCAAGAAGCAGCAGCCAAAACCAAAAAGCAAACCGAAGCACAAACCGAAGCACACAAAGCAGCAGCAAGCCGCGTAGAGCAAATGTACGAGTACGGCTACCGCAAATCAAATTATGGCCCAGACGAGCTTGTAACCGATGCTCACGGAAATCCAATTAGCGTTATGGACGCAATGCTCAGTGCCGACGATGCCGCGCGCGCAGAAACGCACACTCCTCACCTTTGCTTCTACTCCCCTCGTATTCCAGGAAATACAGGTTCCGCAATTCGACTTTGCGCTGTAACTGGCACTATTTTGCATTTGGTTGAGCCGCTTGGTTTTAATTTGCACGATACTAAATTACGTCGCGCAGGCTTGGATTATCACGATATGGCTCACGTTGTTTTGCACCCGAATTTTGAGAATTTAGTTGAGTCAATGCCAAATTCGCGAATTATTGCGTTTACTGCGAATGCTACGAAACTTTACACTGAAATTGAATATAAGCCGAACGATATTCTGCTTTTTGGACCAGAACCAGGAGATATTCCTGATCCAATGGATGTTATGGCAGGCCCGCACGTGGCAGAGCAGGTGCGTCTTCCTATGCGCCCGTCACTTCGTAGTTTGAATCTTACAAATTGCGCTTCTATTGCAGTGTATGAAGCGTGGAGGCAACTCGGTTTTACAGGCGGAAAGTAATCACAAAAGTATACGACGTTTACATAATTAAGCATGCAACAAGATTCACAATCTCTCCCCGAAGAACATCTCACCGAAGAAACTTCTCAGCCATTGCGCGAATTGGCAACACTTACGCGCGATAATGTTGCACTTTTTTGGCATAGTTGCGCACGCGATTTGCCTTGGAGGTTTGGGCACACTACCCCTTGGGGTGTGCTTGTGTGTGAAGTAATGAGCCAGCAAACGCAAATGAGCCGTGTTGTACCCTATTGGCTCACTTGGATGCAAACTTGGCCAGATGCACAATCACTAGCTCACGCTACGAGTGCTGAAATTATTACAGCTTGGGGTCGCCTCGGCTACCCTCGACGCGCGTTACGTTTACAATCTTGTGCTCAAGTTGTAGCAACAAGATATCGCAATAAGCTGCCATGCACCTATGAAGAACTTATTGCCTTGCCAGGTGTAGGCGATTACACAGCAAGTGCAATACTCAGCTTTGCTTATGGCAAGCACATTGCGGTGATTGATACAAATATTCGCCGCGTACTTATGCGCGCTTTTACTGGAACTGAATCGCATGGTGGCAGCACAACGCAATCTGACCGCGAGCTTGCTGCCGCAGTATTGCCAGAAGATAATCATGTTACTACTGCCACTGCTAACGCTACTAACACCACCAACACTACCTGCACTTCATCCGTTTGGAATCAGGCAATTATGGAAATTGGTGCTACCATTTGCACAGCACGATCTCCGCAATGCACTGCATGTCCTTTGCAAACATGGTGCCGTTTCAAAGCTGCTGGATTTCCAGGTCTTGGCCGCCATACCCGCCCCCAGCAGCATTTTGCCGGCACTAATCGGCAAGTGCGCGGCATTATTTTGCAGGCATTGCGTGAAGCACATAAAAAACAGCAGGTATTGCAACGTTGCGAGATCAACAATTTATGGTCGAATCAAACACAACTTGGCGAATGCATTGCTTCGCTCGATCATGACAGTCTTATCACTATATTGCCAGATGGCACTTTAACATTACCTTAAGTAACTAACTCATTACGCTGCTTTTGTAACTCTTTAATTAACAGCTTAATTACTTTGTATGAGAGTCTACCTTGTGTAGTGAGTACAGTTCATCTCATCGACTTATGTATTACAATGGTAAATATGTCAATGCCAACTACGTCACCACGTGAGCCGCATCGCAATGCGAGTGCAACATCGGTTCGCAACCCGATGCGCAAACCCGTGCGTAAGACCGTACGTAACATGAGCGCAGCAAAACGAAGAATGTATCGTCGTCGCAGAATTGTTGTCGGTATTGCTTTGTTGCTTTTGATTATGTTGGCAATATTTTGTGTTATTAGCTTGAGCAAGGGTATTGCCGCTATTAGTAAAGCGATTGCTGGTCATGAAGTTACCATTGTTCGTCATTCAGTGCCAGACCCCCGTCCTGTTGGATTAACACCTCATTGCACTGATAAAGATATTCGTCTTGAGCTTTCTACTAAGTCACAAACTGTTCCTATGGGCGGTAGTGTTGAGTTGACAGAACGATTTGTGCACGAAGGAAACTCTTCTTGCCTTATTGACGCATCGGATATGAATGCTGTTCTAACTATTAATAGTAGTGAAGAAGTTACGCAAGGTAAGCAAGAAACTAAAGATAATAAAAAGAAAGATAATAAAGACAACAAAGACTTTAAAGACGCAAGTAAGAGCGTTGACTACTTATCACATGCAGTATGGCGTTCTGATAGTTGTGACACTGCATTAAAGCCGCTGCTTATGGCGAAGGGTGATCATTTCGAAAAGAAAATCACTTGGAATACCAATACTACCGTCGGAAAAGGCTGTGTTGCAGATGACGATTTACCGAAGGTGGATCGCGGCACATACGTTGCGCGGCTTGAGCATAAGCGCGTGCCAGGGCTTCACAGCGAGCCAGTGATCATTAATGTGCAGTAGGATTTATGCGTGCGACGACCTGCCGAAGCGCTGCGCTCGTTTTTGTGGACTTATGTGGGGTGTAAGTCCCCAATTGCGCGCATGTTCTCCGGCATTTGCGCTGACGACTGCACCAGTAACGAAAAAACGGTGACGCTCGCGCGGGTAACGCGCTCGCTACGAAACTCGCGTTGGAAGTCCCCCGGACTTCCAACTTAAGCGAGTTTCCGCTTTGAAGGAGCTTGAAATCCTGTGATTTCAAGCTCGGTCAAAGCGCACGCTAATTCTTGAAGCTGTGTACTGGAGCAGGAATACGTCCACCGCGAGTTACGAAAGCTTCGCAGCTTGTTTGGTTTACTGGCATAATCGGCGCATATCCCATTAATCCGCCGAAGTTCGCCATTTCGCCTACACCTTTTCCAATTACTGGAATAATTCGCACAGCGGTAGTTTTTTGATTAATCATGCCGATTGCAGATTCATCCGCAATCATGCCAGAAATCGTTGCAGCGGAAGTGTTTCCAGGAATTGCAATCATGTCAAGACCGACTGAGCAAACGCAAGTCATTGCTTCAAGCTTTTCAATAGTCAAGCAGCCAGACTTCGCAGCAGCAATCATATTTGCATCTTCCGAAACGGGTATAAACGCTCCAGAAAGACCGCCAACATAGCTACTTGCCATAATGCCGCCCTTCTTAACTTGATCGTTCAGCATAGCGAGCGCTGCAGTTGTGCCGGGAGCACCAACCTGATCCAAACCGATTTTCTCAAGCACTTCGCCAACAGAATCGCCAACTGCAGGAGTTGGAGCAAGCGACAAGTCTATAATTCCAAACGGCACACCAAGCCTGCGAGAAGCCTCTTGCGCAACCAACTGACCTACGCGAGTAATTTTAAACGCAGTGCGTTTAATAGTTTCGCACAGAAAAGCAAAGTCTTTTCCTCTAGCAGCATCGAGTGCACTCGAAACAACGCCAGGACCAGACACGCCAACATTGATCACAGCATCGCCTTCAGTTACACCATGGAAGCCGCCTGCCATGAACGGATTGTCGTCCGGAGCATTGCAAAAAGCCACGAATTTAACGCAACCGTAAGAATCGTTTCCAGCTGTAGCTTCAGCAATCTTTTTAATCGTACGTCCGAGCAGCTCTACGCAATCCATGTCTATACCGGTTCGTGTTGAGCCAACATTCACAGACGAGCACACAATTTCCGTCTCGCTTAAGGCTTGCGGAAGCGACTCAATAAGCATGCGGTCTGCTGCAGTCATCGACTTTGCAGGAAGCGCAGAATACCCACCAATTAAATCAACTCCAACAGTGTGTGCTGCTCTGTCTAATGCGTGCGCAATTTGCACAAAATCTTCAGACTTTTTACAAGATGACGCTCCAACAAGCGAAATCGGAGTTACAGTAATTCGCTTGTTTACAATTGGAATTCCGTAGTCGCGCGAAATATCGTTACCGGTTTTTACTAAATCTTTCGCAAGACGTGTGATTTTTGCTTCAACTTTACAACAAACGTCCTGCACGTTTTCGCAAGCGCAATCTAGTAGGTTGATTCCCATGGTGATTGTGCGAACGTCGAGCTGTTCTTGCTCAATCATCGAATTAGTTTCGCTTACTTCCATCAGGTTGAGCATTATGTACTTCCTTACGTTTACTTAGATTGCTGCGGATTTTAGATTCTGTGCATTGCAGTGAAAATATTGCTACGCTGGCAGCGAATACGCACGCCAATTTCGTCTCCTAGCGTTTCTAATCCTGCAGCAAAATTGCCAAATTCGCAATCAACAGTAGACACGTCAACAATCATCATCATGTTGAAGAATCCGTCGACAATTGTTTGAGAAATATTCAAAATATTTACATTATGCTCGGCAGCATGTGAAGTAACTTTTGCAATAATACCAACGGTATCGCAGCCGACAACGGTAATAATCGCCCTGAAAGCATCAGATTGCAACGCTTCTTGCGATTCATTATTCTCTGCAACTGCTGTTGTGTTATTGGCGACCATATTTGCCTCCTGCCGTTTTGAACCCGCATGTTAATGCATAAAGTTTATGCATTAACGCAAATTATGCGGTTATTTGTTTCAATTTTACACATCATACGTTTTTATGCGCTTTATGCGCTTTTATACATTTTTTATGCGTAAATATTATGCTGCTTCATATCTTCCGGAAGTGCATTGCGAAGCGACACAAGCGATCCAGAGCGGAACACGGAACGAATGCCAGCAGCAAGAAGCGGCGCAATCGAAAGAACCGTCATATTATCAAGACGCTTCTCTTCAGGCACAGGAACTGTATCCGTCACAATAATCTCGCGAACTCCAGCAGCTTTCAAACGCTCAACAGCAGGTCCAGAAAGCAAAGCATGCGTTGCAACCAAAGTAACAGATTTTGCTCCAGCCTCACGCAAAGTACGTACAGCTTCGCAAATAGTGCCAGCAGTATCGATCATATCGTCTACAACAATGCAATCGCGTCCTTTAATCTCACCAATGATGCCGTGAGCTTCAGCATGGTTAGGGCGCGTAATATCGCGCGTTTTATGAATAAAAGCAAGAGGTAAATCTCCGAGTTTTGCAGCCCATTGCTCAGAGACTTTGATGCGACCAGCATCAGGAGACACAATAGTTGCATTATCGAGCTTCATAGAGTTTCGCACATAATCAATAAGCACAGGCATCGCAGTCAAATGGTCAACAGGCCCGTCAAAGAAACCCTGCTCCTGAGTTGCGTGCATGTCAACAGTCAAAATGCGCGTGGCACCAGCAGCGCGGAATAAGTCAAACATGAGTCGAGCAGTAATAGGCTCACGTCCCTGATGCTTCTTATCTTGGCGAGAATATCCAAAGAACGGTGCAACCACGTTAATACTGCGAGCAGATGCGCGTCGCAAAGAATCGACCATAAGCAGCTGTTCCATAATCCAATTGTTAATAGGATTCGTGTGTGCCTGAAGCACAAACACATCCGAACCACGAACAGGCTGAGTAAAGCGCACATACATTTCGCCATTCGCAAAATCGTAGGCAGTAGTCTCAAGCACATCAATACCAAGATACTGTGCAGTCTCATTAGCAAGTTCTGGGTATGCGCGACCCGTAACTAACATCATCTGCTTTTTTGGATTGCCTTCAAGAATTGTTGACATAATTGCCTTCCCGTTTGCAAACTGGTGTTGCGCGACATAGTCGCTTTCTATTTTAGCAGCTTGTGCGCCTCGTACGACACAACAAGCGTTTTATTTTAGCGCGTTACTTTAAAATCATTAAGAACTACGCTTGCAAAGCAAAATCATCATTACGAAAATAAGCCCGAATCCCACAAAATCTGCCCATGAAAAAACAGCTCCAGTAAACATAACAGCAGTAATTGCAGCAGTAACAGGCTCGCTAGCTCCAAGCAAAGTGCCACGAACAGAGCCTACTCGCATAATGCCCTCTAAGAACAGCCAATATGCTCCAAAAGTTCCAGCAATAACAGTAAAAGTAAAAAGCAGCATAGCGCGCAAATCTAATGCAGGCATCGTTTCCCACGGTCGCACAAACGGGAGCATAATACAACCAGAAATAATAAACGTAATGCCATTAACAGTCAGATTTCCCCATTTTGCAATCAATTTCACAGGCATAATAGCAAGCGCCGCTGTAGACGCAGCATCTGCAAGACCCCAAAGCAAACCCATAACAGGCAAAGACAGTGAAGAAAGATTACCACCTGTAGCCATTAAAGCAGTTCCTGCAAAAGCTAGCACAACTCCAATAGTTTCGCGCATAGTTGGCACGCGGCGCGTGTGCAAGCATGCGTAAACCAGCACGAACAGAAGATTAAGGCTCTGAAGCACAGTTGCAGTGCCGGAATTAGTCCAGTCGATTGTGCACAAGTACGAAACTTGCGTAAGAAGCACGCAAACTACGCCTGTAACCGCCATCGAAATCCACGTGCGACCAGTTTTCACAGCACCACTTAACTGCTTAGGAGTGCAAGCTGCAGCAGTAATGACAAATAACATGCCAGCAGCAATTTGACGAACGCAAGCGATTTGCAAAGGAGATACGCGATACGTCGACATGAGGATTTTCGAAACTGTTGCGTTTGCACCCCAAAATGCGCCACCTAAAAGAGTTAAAAATATTCCTACAAGAATAGCGTTTGTAGAATGATTTAACGCTGGATTAGGTTTATTTGGAGTACCTTCGATTGCTTTTGTTGCAGATTTTGATGTGTCAAAAGTCTTTGAACCTGTTGATTGCAATTTTGAAGATTGTTGCTTTTTTGTTGAAGAGGAATCAATATTTGATGAATCCAAATCATGCGCACTGCTACGCCAAGAAAACTTAACCATTATTAGATTCACCTCGCATCCCCAAAACAAGCAAACATGCAGTAATTATTGCACATCTACTCAACTAATTTGCTGGTAAACAACACTTTAGAAAAACATACTCTACTTGCACACACGAAAGAAATGTATAGTATTAAAAAATTACAATTCAAAACGCGCGCATTAAACAATAAAATCAACGAAATAAACCAAAATAACAACGTGACTTAAGCCATAAACCAACGCACTAGTCATATGAAGGCGGAAACATGCACAACTACGCATCAAACAGTAATATTTTTCAACCACACCACATTTTAGTTACTGGCGGCGCAGGTTTTATTGGATCTAATTTTGTGCATTACATAGCTAAATATCATGTAACGGTTGCTGTTACGGTACTTGATTTGCTTACTTACGCTGGGAATATGGCAAATCTTTACGACTTACCTCAAGATTTTGCAAACAACCGATACGCTTTTATTCGCGGAGATATTCGAGACGAAAATATAGTTGATCAGCTATTAGATCCGCATAATCCAATTAAAACTGCAGAAGGAACAACACTTCCTGCTATAGACGCAATCGTAAATTTTGCTGCAGAATCACACAACGATAATGCAATCGAGTTTTCTGACCCGTTTATAAGCACAAATATTTTAGGAACGCATACACTCATTAAATTCGCACACAAATATAATATTCGCTTCCATCAAGTAAGCACCGATGAAATTTACGGAGATTTTCCTATTGACAGCGTGCTTAAATTCGACGAGTCAAGTCCATATTGTCCATCTAGTCCATATTCTGCAAGCAAAGCTGCAGGCGATCTCTTGGTAAAAGCATGGTGTAGAACTTACGGTTTGCGCGCAACTATTTCGAATAGCAGCAATAATTACGGGCCACGACAGCATATTGAAAAGTTTATTCCTCGCCAAATTACAAACATTATGTGCAATATGCCAGCAAAATTGTACGGCGTAGGAGATTCGATACGCGATTGGATCCACGTTGAAGATAATTGCGACGCAATATGGCATGTTCTAACGCGTGGAACAATCGGTGAAACATATAATATTGGCGCTAACTGTGAAATTAACAACATAAATATTTTGCGGATTTTGATGCAACTCATGGGCGTGCCAGAATCAAATATAACGTATGTAAATCCCAGAATAGGCGAGGATAGGCGTTACGCACTAGATACTACGAAAATTCGAACACAATTAAAATGGGAGCCTAAACACGATAATTTGAAGCAAGAATTGCAAGAAACAATATCATGGTACGACTCTCACGCCGATTTATGGAAGCCTATTAAAGCGCAAGTCGAGCAGCATTACGCTGAATTAGGGCACTGAATTTGGGTGACGAAATTGCGCTCGACGACCTGCCTGAGTGATTAGAGTGTAACATGCGCGACGTCGGGTAAGCGGCAATCGGGTTTTCGGCATGAAAAAAGGGCTTCTAGCGATTGGCTAGAAACCCTAGGAGCGGAGAATACGAGATTCGAACTCGTGAGGCTGTTACACCAACACGCTTTCCAAGCGTGCGCCATAGACCACTAGGCGAATTCTCCAAACTGCTAACTTAGCAATCAAACTGCTTGCCAAGCAAACAACTTAAATAGAATACCACGAATCGCGGATATTGCAAACTCGCGCGCGCCGACAACCTTTTTGGGGACACTCGCGCAGATTGCGTTCTGCATTAGGGTCGAATTTTGCTTGTTTTGGGACACTCGCGCAGTCAGCAAACTGCATCCGTGTCCCTGATTGCCGTTTTAGCGCGCGCTCAGGTTACATGCTTTCAGGTTACGCGCGCGGCGGCTAATCGCAAGAACGCCCACCAAACCACCTAAGCCAGCAACGGCACCACTTGAGATTCGTAAGCGCGCAAAGCCATGTCGATTACGTTGTGCATATCGTAATAGCTGTAAGTTCCCAAGCGACCGCCGAAAACTGTGCGAGACTCAGCCGCAGCAAGCTCCGCATAGCGCGCGTACAAGGCTTTATCTGCATCAGTATTCACAGGATAGTAAGGCTCATCGTCGCGAGTTGCAGCGCGAGAATACTCCTGCCACACTACAGTTTCCCCAGCTTTCACGCTTTTTCCAGGCACAAAATCAGCCTCGCCACTAGCCTCTCCGCCAACTTCTTCACGCTCTGGATTAAAGTTCTTAAACTCAATCGCGCGCGTAAATGGCACATCAGCATCCGAATAGTTCATAACTGGGCAGCCAAAATGGTCGCTCTCCTCGTAACGCACTTCCTTAAAGTCTACAGTGCGCCACTTCAACTCGCCGAGCGCGTAGTCAAAATACCTATCAACCGGACCGGTATAAACAACCGGCACTCCAGCTTCCGCCAGCGCGCGCTTATTAAACGGCTGAGATTCGTCGAAGAAGTCTACACCAAGCGAAACGTGAATACGCGGATCGTCAATCATGCGCTGCATCCAAGCCGTGTAGCCGTCCGTAGGCAAGCCTTCCCAAGTGTCCTTAAAGTAGCGATTATTATAGTTAAATCTCACAGGCAAGCGCTTAATAATTCCAGCAGGAAGCTCGGAAGGATCCGTCTGCCACTG
This sequence comes from Gardnerella sp. DNF01189, assembly GCF_049244195.1. Classification (NCBI taxonomy): domain Bacteria; kingdom Bacillati; phylum Actinomycetota; class Actinomycetes; order Bifidobacteriales; family Bifidobacteriaceae; genus Gardnerella; species Gardnerella sp. DNF01189. Next base: position 868,486 of record NZ_CP058385.1, read on the forward strand.
CTTTGCCGTGTAGTTTTTAATAAACGCTTCATAAAGCGGACGACCAATTAAGCTAATGCCCTTATCGTTCAAATTTTGCGGATCTTTGCCAGCCAACTCCCCCGCTTGGCTTGCAATCAAAGCCTTTGCTTCCTCTGGCGTGTAGTGCGCGTGGAAGAACTGGTTAATTGTACCCAAGTTGATTGGCAGCGGATACACTTCGCCGTCGTGCGTTGCGTACACGCGATGTACGTAGTTAGTAAACGACGTAAAACGATTCACATAATCCCACACGCGCTTGTTGCTTGTGTGGAAAAGATGCGCTCCGTACTTGTGAATTTCGATTCCTGTGCGCTCGTCAAAATACGAGTAAGCGTTTCCACCGATGTGATTTCGAACGTCAATAATTTCAACGCGAGCGCCCGTATGCTCCACTGCTTGCTGAGCTACAGTTAAGCCGAACAATCCTGCTCCAACAACTACTAAATCTGGGTAAGTTGCTGATTTTGCTTTTTCGTACATTTTATTCCTTTATAAGATACGTCTATTTTGAAATTATGCTTTATATATTCCCGTTATTAAGCTATTCCAGTTATTAACCTAGCATTTCGCTTGTTGCGCTACTTATTTTTAGGAAAATCAACTTTTGGATTAAATCTAATCGCTTTTAGCATTTGACCAATCATTTTGCGGCGCAACTTTCTCTCAACATGCCCTCTTCGCATTTGACGAACTACATTTGCGCAGAAAAGCAAGTATTTTGCTTTACCTTCGTGATGCAAACGGTAAGATGCTTGATTACGCACGCCGTATGCGAATTTCCAAGCATTCTTTTTGTCAATCATTGTAAAGTTCACACCCTTGTTTGCTCCCATGTCATGCATAATTACACTATCGAGAACCTGCACGCCCGGGCATACACGCGTAATACGAAGTGTATATTCGGCATCATCGAACCAAATAAAGTATTCTTTAAATGGCAATCCGTACTTTTCTATAACCCAACGAGGAATAAGCACCGACACAAACGAACAGCTTGTAACCATAACGAGATTGTTAAATCCTTTAGCAATAAGCCTTCCCCAATCCCACGTTGGTACTGGATTGTTCATTTCGCATATTGATCCATCAACAAACTTAACCATTGAGCAAGCATACGGAACATCCGCACCAAGCTCACCTACGGCAGCATTAAATCCATCTAGAAGCTTTTCCAAAGCTTGTGGCTGAGGGTAGCCATCGTCGTCAAAAATCCACACGAAATCTGCGCCAAGCTCGTACCCTTTACGCATACCAGCACTAAAGCCACCTGCACCGCCAACGTTTTCTGGCAAATTTACAACAGTAAGATTTACTCGATTCCCCAAATGACCATTCGCAAAATCGCGAGTGTACTCTTCCAAATATTTATCTGTGCCATCAGTTGAAGCATTGTTAACAATGATTAGTTGATTTGGAAGTCGCGTTTGAGATTCTAACGAAGCCAATACGGTTTTTAGTTTCTCTAACCTGTTAAAAGTTACTACAACAGCCGCAACATTAACGCTATCTTTTGATTTATTAGCATTCACTACTTGAGCATTTGACATTACTTGCTCCATTCTTCAAATAACTTAGTAAATAACGTTTCTGCAGATTCGAGTTTTGCAAAATTGCGCAATTTTTCAACTTCTTCTTTTAACAATAATGAACGATATGAATCATTCTCCATAATCTTAAACAATTCCTTTACAGACGCTTTAACAAAACTAGAAGTCATTCTTGGCAATAACGCACTTTTTGCTATAACAGTTTTTTGCGATCCAACATCCGATGAAATTACTGGAACTCCATTAGAAAGCGCTTCAATAGTTGTAAGCGTAATACCCTCGTTTACAGAGCTAATAAGTAGCACGTCCGCATCATCATACGTTTTTTGAGCTGGAATTTTCATAGATCTGCGCTCAATAACGTTTTCAAGACCATACCTAGATATAAGTTCTGAAACAAATGTGTCTAATTCGCCATCTCCATGCAAAATAAAGTGGAATTTCCCTGGATATTTTTTGTTTAAAGCTTTTGCAACAAGAACAAACGCTTCTGGACGTTTTTGTCTTGCAATCCTTCCAACAAAAGCAACATTCAGAACATTTTTATTTTTTCTCGGCGATACGCAATCGTTTCCAATTCCAGCAGTAAGACCAATAAGTGGAGCATCAACAATCTTGGAAGATTCAATACCATGCACATTATGTAACCAATTTTCAAGTTGTGGAGAAATAACATGGTGCAAATCAATCCACTTATCGTGTGTTACAGCTTCATGCGGATATCCTCCACAATTTATGTATTCAACAATATGCAGCGAATCAATAATATGTGTTTCTGGGAAGAATTGTTTAACCCACCAAATATGGTCGTAAAGCCATTGGCAATGGTGTATTGCTATTGCTTTAATGTCAAATTGCTCAAACAAAGATCTTAAAAGTGGAACATCCGCCCAATATTCTCTAATTGGTGGAGTAAGTGGTAACACAAGAGCATCATCACAGAAATCTTTCGTGATCCACGGCTGGTGACCGTCTCTATCTGTGATAACAATTGGCACAAAACCAGCTTTTTTGGCAAGTTTTATTGTTTCTACAGCCCATCTTTCTGCACCACCAGCTTGCAGCCAATGCAAACCTATAATAATAGCTTTTTTAGCTCCTTCAACTCTTTTAGCAGGAGAAACACAGTCCAATCTAGCATCTTTTATATTTGATAAATCCCAATTTTCTTGTTTTGCAATTTCTCTTTGGTGAGCATTTGCAACATAATCAAACTTCTTTTTATTCCAAGGACAATACGCTTCAACAAGTTTCTTCGAATCACACTCGCGTTTTTTGCGCATTACTTCCCTAACAACATCAAACATAGAAGGTGCGTGTAATTCACACTCTTTGTAAATGTGCTGCTTTAACGTATCAGAAGCCCAGTGAGACATCACATCATCGTCGGTTGCATCATCTGGTGTCAGCAACAAATACCTAACGCCATTATCATTAAATAACTTGCCTTCATTCCAAAATTCTTTTGTGTATTCGCTATTAGTTTTAACAGTTGATTGTGCACTAAAAGTTGCGATTGGTTTCAATCCTTCGTTTTTTGTACAAGCACCGTCAAAAACTGAAAAATCAGCCAATCGCGGATACTGCCATTTTTGACCCATGTAAACTTGATATTGCAAAGTTCTAGATGGAGCTGTTAGGGAATGATAATTTATAGCACCCACAATAAGCCTGCGTTGACGCTCGCTTAAAGAGTCTATATAAGCTTTTGCATTAACATCTAGATTAAAGAAATTCATTACTAAAATACCCTTATTTTTAGCCTTTAACACATATAAAACCAGCAATAAATAAAGCTAGCATTTATAATGCTTTAAGCAAGTAAAAGTCATTGCATTGTCATTTAAGAGCGCATACTCACGGTTTCGACTATCTCTTACAGCAAACATGCATGAATTACTGTCGTTAGTAAACGCAACCATATCTGTTAATTCAGGATCAGTTTTGCTTCTAGTACGAAGAGAGGCAACAAGCTTAAATTCGCCATTATTTAAGATTTTAAGAGGCACTTCAAATTCAACTTTTTGTCTTCCTGTTCCTTCGAGCTCAATTTTATCTGCTCCAGAATCATACGTGATTCCTCCACGTTTTATGTCGTGCATTGCTACAGCTATAAAATATTTTCCAGGCTCATTGAATTCATATTCAATAGCAAAACGGAATTTTTCTTTACAATTAAGCAACTGCTTACTCAAAGGAACAATGCGCATAAATGGCACTCGCTCATTCAAGCCAACAGCATAACTATCTTCACTTTCTCCGCCATTTTGGCTAGAAAGATTTTCTAGAGTATAACGATTTGCAACATCGTCTTTATCTCCGTTAACAATCACTTCGCCATTCTTAATAAGAACAGCTTTATTGCAATAACGCTTTACTGCGTTCATATCGTGCGTAACGAGAATAACTGTTTTGTTAGCATCTTTTTTGACTTTTGCAAAATATTCATCGCATTTTCTTTGAAAAGCTTCATCTCCAACTGCAAGAACTTCATCAAGTACTAGAATATCTCCCTGAGCTTGAATTGCAACTGAAAATGCAAGACGCACTTGCATACCAGAAGAGTAGTTTTTAAGTTTTTGATCCATAAACTCTTCAAGTTCTGCAAAATGCACTATATCGTCATACATGTTTTCAATTTGCGAGCGCGTAAAACCTAATAGTGCTCCATTTAAAAACACGTTTTCGCGACCGGTTAGTTCTGGGTTGAAGCCTACGCCAAGCTCAATGAATGGCACGAGTTTTCCGTTGACGTGTATGCGTCCGGAGTCTGGTACGTAGATTCCAGAGATGAGTTTGAGTAGGGTTGATTTGCCGCTTCCGTTGCGTCCTACGATGCCGAAGAAGTCGCCTTTGCGTACTTCAAAGTTGATATCACGCAGAACGTGCTGTTCTTTGTAGCCTTTGATACCACGCGTCCAATTAATAAACGCCTGTTTCAAACCGCTTGCTTGCTCAGTTGGTAGCTTAAAGTATTTGCCTACGTGTTCTACTGAAAGTACGACTGGTTGCAACTCTTCTTTTTCAGTATTTGTCAACTCAATCTCGCTCATTACATCACCTCAGCAAACTTACGATTGCACTTGCGGAACACTGCGACGCCGAGCACACACAAGATTACGGTTAATACTACCGGAACCATCATCAGCAAAGGAGACCCTACTAAATTCCACACAGTAGGCTGAGTAAGAGGTGCTACAAGATTGTGGCGCAAATCTTGAATACATTGTGCAATAGGGTTAAGTAACTGCACTTTTGCAATAACCGTTCCCCATCTTCCTAAAGAATTATTACCAATCACCATGCTTAGAGGGTAAATGATTGGCATTGCGTAAAACAGTACTTGTTGCGCCACGTCCCACAAGTGCGCAATGTCGCGAAAATACACGTACATAGTTGCTAGCAGCAGCGTTACGCCTAATGCTAATGCGTACAACTGTATACAATTCAAAGGAACTAATAGCACCCACCACGTAAATTGCACGCCTGAGCAGATGGCGAAAATGATTACTACCACAAGATTTATTGCAAAACTGATTAACGCGCCAACAGTTGCCGAAACCACCACAATATAGTTAGGAAAATGGATTTTACGCAGCAAATCTCCACGGTCTACCACCGCACGTAAACCAATCGAAGTAGCCTCGCCAAAGAACTGCCATGCGCTAATGCCAAGCAAAAGCACAACTGGATAGGTGGGCGTGCCATCCGACATTCGCAAAAACTTTGCAAACACTGCATACATTACGCAAAACAGCATAAGCGGTCGTAAAACCGACCACGCAACTCCCAAGAAAGACCCTTGGTAGCGCAATTTGAAATCAGTTTTCACCAGCTCTTTAAGAACCACCCACGAATAGTGGTATCTTGCGCGCAACTTATCTACAATGTTTTTCACAAGATATATAGTTTACCAGTTACTTACTCCATTTTGGATTGCGAATCCGTTTTGTGCACAGAACATACGCAATTGGCAACATGCTCCAAAGTTAGCGCAATTCGGTTGGAAATTGGTTTGATAACGAGATCTATTACAACTGCAACAACTGAAAGTGCTGCGTACGTACAAATTAAAGTAATTGCGTAAAGTAGCACTATGAGTGCGCTTGAGGAAGTTGTAGGAAGCATCCACGCCACGAACGTCCACAACGCTATGAAAATAAACATGTGCTCGTGAAGAAGGTACACTCCGAAAGTTGCTTTGGAAACGCGCAAAATTACGGTTCTTGCTAGTCCTTTAATTCGCAGCATATTTATTCGGTGTACGAGAATGAAAATACACATTGCAATAATCATTGGCAGTATTCCAATGCCGCTGTGGACCTGCTGATCCCACGTAAGAACTCGCACAAACTTATTCCCGGACGAAGCAACATAGTCGAAAGCGAGCATAAGAACAGTAGATATTGCTACGCACGCACAAAGTCGCTTCGTAGTAAGTTTTTTTATTCCGCTACCGTACTGCGCAATAAAAGCTCCGGCTAAATATCCAAAAATTGCGTAAATAATATCGTTCCAAGTATAATTTTTGCCAAAATATAGCGGAATAAGTGAGATTGACGCAAGAAGTACCAGTAGCATAGCATGATTGCGCTGAGTCATGTGACTTATAAGAATGTTGATAAAAGGCATGAACATGAGCATGATTAAGTACGCGCTCATGAACCAATAGCTTCGGTAAGTAAATGGCGTCACATTCCACAACAGCGTGTAGACAAGTTCTTTTCCGTGAAGTAAGTTGCTCAAATTTTCCGGAAGTAAGCCAAAGCAGTCTGCTACGAAGGTTACTGCCAGCACGATAATGCAGTAGAAGAACATTTGCGCCCACGCTGCAAAAACGCGTCGGTAGCGGAAGGTTTTGCGACATAAAAAGTAGCCGGAAATAATAAAGAAGGTTGAGACACCAACTTGACCGTATTGTACGACTAAGAATTTAAGTGCTGAACGCAAGCCTGGAGCCGGCAAAAGTTCCATATTGAAACTGTGCTCGCGAATGTTCAAATGTATGATCATGTGGCAGGCCACAATCATAAGCATTGCAATAATTCGCAAGACTTCAACTTGCAGGTCTTTTTGTGTGCCATTTTGCAGGTCTTTGGTCGATTGTAATACCGCTTGAGCTTGTGCAGAAGACGCTACTTTTTGCGCTGATTGTTTCTGTTCTACTACCATATTTTCTTCTTCAAAATTTTTTTATTCAAATTATCTGAATTGTAATTTACTAATAGTAACCAAATTGCAACTGATTCGTCTGTTACGTAAGTGGCGAGAACCAGGATTCGATACTTCTGTATATACTCGGCCTAGTGCCTTGAAGGTCTGAGTATCGTCCGTTGGCAAGGAGGTTTAAGGAACACAAGCCCACGCTGGAAATCACCAGAATAATCAAAACTTTGTGCATTAACTTAAAGTTGGCTTTAGAAGGCGGCTCCTCGCCTGTTTCGTTGACGCAACCAGAAGGAACGTCAACCGTGTGCACGCAAGACGAGACTTTGTCTACAAGACTTGCAATCACCATAATTGCACACAACGCTAGCAGCCAGCCGAAATCACTAAAGTACCTGCTGGAAATTCCTACTACTTCCGCGTCTAATACCATAAGCAGTATCGACAATGTTAAGCCGAGCGTAAAGAATCCAGCAAGCTGCTTTTTGCGTAATTGTTGCTTTACTACCGGGTACAGTACTACGGCTGCGCATACAGGAGAGTAAGCGAGTAGGCCGCCAAAGAATGGCTCCATAATGATTTGCCCGTGGAACATTGACGGCAGCACGGATTGTTCCATAAACGGAAAAACTGGCGTAATAGTAATAGGCTGGAACAAGTACATCCATACTCCCCATGGGATTCGCGCCCAAGAGTAGGAGCGGTGAACCATGTCAAAACCGGTGAGATTGTAGGTTGCACCAAAATCGAGTGGAGAACCGAAACGCGCGTAGTTGTACCAGCAGGCAGCTAAGCCTATAAGAATCATTGGTGCGATTACGCATATAGTATTGATTATGCTGCTTCGTTTGAAGGCAAAAAATAGACGGTACTTTACGATTTCTTCCTTAAAAATTACGAAAGCAAACAGTGACGCCAGAATAAATTGCGGTCTACACCATAGGTTTAGTGCAATACATACTGCTCCCAGAATGAGTAGCGACTTCCGTAAGTACGGGGTTTCAGAAAGAGCATCTTGAGTAGTTCGCGCTTGTAGCCACAATCCCAGTCCTAAGCAGGTGAAACACAATGATGACAGCATAGGAAGCGAGTAGATTTGCGGCAGATACACCTGAATTAGCACTCCGCTGGACATGAGCATAACGAGATGCGACAGCACAAGGAAGCCGAAGGATCGCTTTGGGAAGAAGCGTCGAAGTAATTGCACCATAAGATAGATAGAAGCAATTGCGAAAGCGACAGCAAAGAAGGCGACGGCGTAATCTGTACGCAAATCGTGGCCGGTAAGTACTTTGAACGGCACAAAAAGTAACAGTGCAGGAAGTGCGCCGAAGTAAGTAAAGTAGTGGCTTCCGTGGAACGCATAATCCCAGTAAGTTGGTTGACCAGTTTTTATCGACATGGCGTAGCGCGCGCCTGCATCGTAAGGGTTGCTCATATTCGGCAGCCAGTCAGGAACCGGCAGATCCAAGTACAGGTGACCTTTGAGCAGACTGTTGGCGAGGTGATTGTACTGGTTGGCGTCACATATAAAGCCGCCGTTATTACACACACCAGCTGTAAACATGTGTTGAGTACCAGTAACTTTCGTTACTCCAATAAGTATTGCGCACTGCACTAGCATTAACGCAACAAGCCACAACTGCTGCTTGCGCACACGCAAATCAAGTGCTTCTTTATAAATGCGCGAACGCGGAGCCAACGCGTATATCGCGTAAGCAATCAGCAACAACATCACGACACGAATAAGTGAAATATGTAACGGTCTACGCTGGTTCAACGCAAGATTAGCAATTGTAAAAGAATCGCCTTTCTGAAGCTTCGTACTCAAACGCAAGCCCGCAACTTTATCAACCGCATGCACGCGCACATACTTCGTATCGTTCACATTCGACGTAACTGGCTGAGACGCAACTTGAATATAGGAAGTACTATTGCCGCCATCCAACACATACACAGCAATATCGAGTGTGCGAGTGTGAGGCGAGCGCGTATCGACGTAAATGTTATTTATTTGAGAAGGCTGAGCGTAATGCAATTGTATGTATTGATCGTTTTTGCCGGTAACTGTGTACACGTCGCCGTGACGCGTCAAACCTGCACCGGTTGAAACTCTCTGAACAGGAGTTAGCTTGAATCCTGACGATTCGATTGCCGGAAAGTTGAACCATACAAGTTCCAGCAGAAGCACAATAATAAGCGGCATAATTAGCGATATGCGTCGTAAAACAGAACGCATAGCGCGAGCACAATCGCGACTGCACTGTATCGCACTGCTTATTGCACCACTTATTGTGCTACTTACTGCACTACCCGCCATCGTTACGTTTCTTTCTGCCGCCACATCATTTACAGCAGTCGCATTACCGTTACTATTGCTCGTATCGCCCATATGCACACCTGTTAATTCCTTCGTACTATTGCCATTCTTAACGTTACTGTTTTGTAGAGTTACCGTTTTGTAGCGTTACATAACTCACTCAAGTCTGCCACAATCGATCGCATACGGATTTGAACGAATATCCTGCTCGATTACATCGTCAGTATGACTGCTATGCAAGGATTCGCAGTCAACATGACGGAAGTGCGTAATAATATCCGACGGCAGCTGATAAATATCACCATACACGCGTTCCAAAATATCTTCCGATAACTGCGGTATAGCAACAGAAAAATCTTCAAAAGTTGCCATTTTTACTGGAAACATTTCGGCACATCGTGCAATATACAAATTCTCAGCATCAACATTATCCAAACCGTACACCACGTTGCGCGCGCAAGACTTACTCACCACAAGCCCCTGGTTTACAGCCTTCTTTTGGAAACTCTGAAAAATCTGTTCAATATCAGCAGTGTATTCGCCGCCCTGCTCAACATAACCGCGGTCAAGCCATGTGTTGAAAAAAGTCTGCGAACGCAACTCTTGCTGCAAATCCTTACGCAAAGACACAAAACTCTGCTGCTGTTCAGACGTCAAATCAGGCGCGTAATCGTAGAAGAAAATATCCAAAAAACAAGGATTACTATTATTCGCGTAGCGGAACCGCAACTGACGGCAGCACACGTACGGATCGTACACGAGCACCGCACGGTAGCGCGCGCACAACGCGGCATCCTCACGCAACATCGTTAACAGCTTATCGATATCCTCTCGCATCATACCCAAGTCAACATCGTCATCCCAAGGAATAAACCCACGATGACGCACGCAACCGAGCAGCGTACCAAAATCAGCCCAATACTGAAGATTATGCTGCTGCGCAATCTGCGTAAACTCGCTCAGCAGCGACGCGCAACCACGTTGTATAACGCGCATAGAACCTGTAGCTTTCGGCAAACTAAGGAAGAAACGCTTATGTGCATCCACGCTACTTTCGCCATCTTTCCTATAGTTTGACCAAGCCATAATCGAAGACTGCTCGCGATTCGTCAAAATCTCCGCACGCAACGACTTCTCAACGTTATACTGCCCAACCTCAAGATGAGCGCAGCGAGCGTCGACACATTCTTGCAATCGAGAAATTTGCGTTTGAATAGTGCTCAGCTGCTCGCGCACTTCCACAATAGAGCGTTTTGACGAAGGGAGTCTGCCTATTATCCAACTCACTATGCGACGTAACTGCGAAACCATAAGTTCATTACTCCCTCATTATTTAAAAACATACTTGCTATAGCGTACTGCTATAAACTGTTGCCACAATGCAATACAGGTTTATCATACTCCGTTGCGATTATTTTTCGGAAGCCACCACTACCGTCCCCGCAATTATCACCACGCAACAAACCCACGCAATAAGCGGCGGAATCGTTTGAGAAAGTAACGCTGCTGCAATCATGCTCCACACCGCGTACGTAATATTTCCAGCCATAGCGCGCGTCGCACCAACCTGAGCAATACCGCGGTAGTAGCACAAGTAGGAAGCAGTACCAAGTAACGCTATAAATATAGCTAACGCAATAAAGCCGGCTGATTGCATAATCTTTACACTAAAAACCGGCAGTATCGTACACAACGGCACAATGAGTAAGGCGTACGACAGTGCGGAAACAGTTTCGCGCACGTGCAGCATTACTTCGTCGTCCACGCTTTGCTTTCTGGTAGCCCACGCGCAAGCAACGGCTTCACTTCCCCAACCAATAACACTGAAAATAGCCGCAATCAAACCTAAGACTATGCTACCCGGAGAGAAGACAGTTGCGGTTGAAGATTCCACGCAAGAACAGTAGCCAAGCACTCCTACCGCAATAAGCGTTACAGCAAAAGCACAATATTTCAACGCACTTAAGCGTTCGCGCAACACAATAGAAGAAAGTACTATGCCAAAGGCCGGGTACAGTGCGGAAATCGCAGCAGCGTAACCGGCACCAATATTGCTTGCCGCAATAGCGTAACCGGTCATACCAATTGGGCCTCCAAGAAGCGAACTCAACACAATAGGCACAATCAATTTCGTACGTTTGCAAAGAGCAACAGTTTCGCGCAACTTTGAACGACAAGCCATATAAATCCACAATATTACAGCGCACACAACGTCGTGAACGCAAGCACCCACAACGCCCACATACCATACTGCAGAAGGTGTTAAACCATGAACAGATAACGCAACCAATACCGCAAGCAAAGCAGTGTCGACTCCCCAAAAAAGGCCGCTTATTAAGGAATATTTCATAAAATCACACTTTTGCTACAGAGCCTGCAGACCCGTCACAACCAGCAGATTCAGAGGATTCAGCGGATACGGCACCATATTCGCTCGAAGCGCGGTCGACATAACGTTTCGCATAACGGTAATACAAATAACGACAGTCACCTACAGGCTCCCCCTCAGCCTCTTTTACCAACGACCACAAATACCAACACCACCCCGCAAAACCAACGTACGCCATGCAATGACGACGCTCAGCACAAGTAGGATTGCGCTCAAAATACTCCGCTAGAACCGCATCAAATTCCTGCTCATTAAGCGCGTCAGACACGCACAACGTACCCAAATCCTGCGCATAATCCAACATCCCCGCATACTCCCAATCAATCAGATGGTAGCGTCCAGCGACATCCACAAGCACATTCGCACCCAATATATCGTTGTGCGCCAAGCAAATTTTTTGACAAGCATCTTTACTCACGCACTCATGCAAACAATCAACCTTATGAAGCAAAGCGTCAGCGCCCTCAGGCAACGCAACACGGCGGGCGCGCAAATCGCGCAAATAACGCTGAGATTCCTCATAAAAATCGAAGCACCTACTCACCGTAGCACCACTGTTGTGAAGCTTACGAATCAGACGCATACCTTCGCGCAAATCGCAAGAATCGTGAAAATCAGCGGTACGACAACCTTTCAAAAAATGCGAAATTTTCCAGCCATACTTCGGATCATCCGCAACCAACGTACCGTCCAAGCCAAGGTGCTGCGCCGCACGCAAAGCCTCATCCTCAGCCTGGCGATTCACCAACACATCCGTGCCAACCCCCGGATGACGGTACACATACTCGTTAGAACCAACCATAAAATGGCAAGAAAGATTCGTCAAACCATTTTTCAACGGGTAAACGTCGCAAATATCCGACTTTTTGCAACCAAGCACCTTAACGATGCGGTCAAAAACTTCACTGTCAACATTTTCCAAAAACAGCGGATCAAACTCGCGAAGCTCATCTAACGAATCAAACTCGTGAATAATCGGCGGATCGTAGCGGCGCATGCGCATATCAAGCTCATCTAAATGCTCAATCAAAATATCTTCCCACAGCTTGCCAGCAGTCTGCGGCCAATCATATTCAGCATGCAAAATTCGCACAAACTTAGCCGAAAATTCGCTGTCAAAATATACGTGACCAATCATGTACCACGCATCACTGCCACCAATAGTTACCGAAGTAATGCGATTGTGCGCACCTACACTCATACACCACTCTTTAGTGCGGCCCTGCTGATATTGCGCAGAATAGTAAGCCTTCCACACGTATGGTTCAAAAGGATTTTCGTCGAAATAATTGTCAGAAGAACAAATATACGTGTTACTTAAAAGGTGAGCAACAGCCATGATTGAACTGTTGTTGTTGCGCTCACGATATTCCTTATTTGGCACGATTTTTACGCAAAAATCGCCTTTAGTAAACTTGTCTTCCAAATAGAAGAAACGTTCCTGCTTGTATCCAACTACTACGCTAATATCGTTAATTCCTGCCGCTTGTAATTGACGAATTTGTCGTTCAATAAGCACTTCGCCGCGCACAGTGAGTAAACCTTTTGGCAATTCGTAAGAAATCGGGGAAAAGCGGGAGGAAAGGCCAGCTGCCATAATCACCGCATTGTGGACGCGATGCGGTTCGAGTGCGGTAAGACCTTTTGATGTAACTTCACCATTAACAACAAACCCATGCTGAATAGCATCGCGTAACGCACTATTTACTGTGCCTAATGAAAGCTTCGTATGCTCAGCTATAGTACGTTGATTACTTCCTGGCAAACGTTGCAATGCTGATATTACAGCAAATTCGTTATGAGTTAATGCTGAATATGCTTCCATAACAGTGTCTCCATGCACTAGCCGAGGTGCATAATGATGACTCTATACATTTTGTTGCATTAGTATAGTATGCACAAAGGTGTTCAAAAATAATTATTATTAGTTTATTTTGAACATTTGACACTGTTTGCAGCATACACTTTTATACGTATTGCATGGCACCATAACTATTCTTAATACTCACATTCATTACATAACTTGAAAAAATTACATAACACTTGCCACGCAGTATAGCAGACTATATGCGCAAGTACTACGCACAGTACTGCACACTGCCACATAAACGCAAATAGATTGTTGCACTACAATCCACAACAATAGGTAAGATAACAGTGATATGCACATAGTATAAGAACATTACTGCTCATTCCATGCGCACCATTCGCCATTATGAAGGGACATATTATGACTTCTGTCGCAGTGCTGCTGCCGTGCTATAACGAGGCAATCACCATTGAAAAAGTTGTTAAAGACTTTAAGGCGGCACTTCCAGAAGCAACAATATACGTGTACGACAACAACTCAACGGACAATACTGCAAAAATAGCCAAAGAAGCAGGTGCTGTAGTTCGCAAAGAACCTAGACAAGGCAAAGGCAATGTGATTCGTGCAATGTTCCAAGACATAGACGCAGATGTTTACGTAATGGCAGACGGCGACGACACATACCCCGCTGAAGCGGCACCAAACATGGTCGCCAAAGTTATTGAAGGCTACGACATGGTTATTGGCGACCGTCTAAGTTCTACGTATTTCCAAGAGAATAAGCGACCATTCCACAATTTTGGAAATCGTTTAGTTAGAGGCGCAATCAACACGCTTTTCCACGCAAAAGTAACTGATATTATGACAGGCTATCGCGCTTTTTCTTTTTCATTCGTAAAGACTTATCCTGTACTTTCGCGCGGATTTGAAGTTGAAACAGAAATGACTATTCATTCACTCAACAACAATATAAAACTGTACGAAATGCCAATTCAGTATCGTGACCGTCCAGAAGGATCAGTTAGCAAGCTAGACACAGTTGGAGACGGTATTCGAGTGCTTTCAACCATTTTTCACATGATTCGCGAATACAAACCAATGCCTTTCTTTGGAACACTTGGCGTAATAATAACACTGTGCGGAGTAGGAGCATGCATGCTTCCATTCATAGAATTTTGGCGCACACACCTAGTAACACGCTTCCCTACTCTAATTGGTGCTGTAATGCTAATTATTACAGGATTACTATTCTTTATTTCCGGAATTATTCTTGAGATTTTAGCCAAAAATGAGCGCAAACGTTTTATAGAACAAGTAAACCTTTTTGATTACATAAAAAGAAATAGAAAGTAGCAACCTGTGCGAGCCGTCATAAAAAACAATCTTAAACTAAAAACTTATTTGCCATATATAGTGTGCTTTGTTATAAGCGGACTAATAACACTAATGTTTTTTAGTAACTTATTTCAAGCATCCGAATTAGGATTTAAAACACAAAGCATAAATTTAAGCACAGTAAAAGAAGTAAAAGCTGAACAAGCAGAAGACTCTACAAACGCAAGCCGTGATGAAATATATGCAAAATACAAAAATGACGGCGTACATATATCTAAAAATGGCGCAGATGTAGAATTCACAAACTTAAACACGTACAGCAAAACATTAGAGATTTCGCTACAACAAACAAAACCAGTTTATTACGTAACTGGAAGCGTAGAATTAGAAGACTTTGGTGTAGCTCCTGGATACGCTTTAGCTAGCCAATTTAAAATAACAACAGGAAAATTTAATACGACTAAAGTACGTTTAGAAAGTCACGGAAAACTAAACAAAATAAAATTACACTTTAATGAAACGCCAAACGGAATCGTTGTTAAAAATATAACAATTAATCCAAAATACAAGTTGCACATAAACTATGGAAAATGGGCTATATTATTCGTTTTTGGATCCGCGATTATAACTATACGTAAGAAAAAATGGCACAAAATAGCCTATATTCAAGGAGATCGAGCTCAAACCATAATTTTTTGGGCTTTGTGCGCAATAGTAACCGGATTCTCACTGTATATTTGGCTCCGATTAAACACTTATAATCGAATACGCGTTCCACTCTCCTACGATAAATACGATTTTATAGACGGAAACCCATATACAGAGCAGTTAAAAGCCTGGAAACAAGGATCGCTATCTTTGCTACAAGACCCACCAAATGGCTTATTGCATTCAACAAACCCATTTAGCATTGGCAAAAGAATGCAATTAGTGCGCGAGGGAACTCCTGCAATATGGGATGTTGTGCTGCATAATGGCAAATATTATTGCTACTTTGGAATAGTACCGTTTATTTTAACTTATTTGCCGTTTAACGCTTTGTTCCCAGCTTGGATGCCGAGCGCAATAATGGTCACAACATTATTTGCAGCAATTACAATACCAGCATTATTTGCATTGTGGAAAGAAATAATAACATTCTTTGAAATACGAATAAACTACTGCTCAATGCTGCTTATAGGAGCAGCCTTACCATTTGGATGCCTTGTTTTTTATCTGCAAGCATCTGCATCGATTTACTACATTCCTATGGTAAGCGCTATATTTTTCGGAACATTATTTGTTTACGCATCACTGAAAGCCGTAAGGCTTAAGACTAAATTTACTCAGTATGCATTATTTGCTTTAGCTGGATTAAGCTTAGCTTTGCAATGCGGTTGTAGACCAAATTCTTGCATTTCCACAGTTGCGTTTATAGCTCCACTGTTTATTGCTTTACTGCTTAACAACTCCAGAAGCGTAGTAAATAAAGTATCTGCAGCTTTAAGCTTCCTAACTCCTGCAATAGCTGGGTTTGCCGGAATCTTAGTATATAACTACTTGCGTTTTGGTTCATTCTTTAACTTTGGTAACGAAGAACAATTAACAAATTTTGACTTGCGATTTAATCGTATAGCATTTGACCCTCTAAAAATCAAAGACTTGTTAATAAACTTCTTTATAAAGCCACCAAGCATAGATACGGAATTCCCGTATATTACAATAACCAGCTCAAACATTTCGGATTATGGAAATAGTTTCTTTAATCACATGACATTTGGTCTGCTATCAATACCACTTATTTGGGGCATTTTCTTAATAAGACGCAAGTACATGCAAAAAATCGAATACATAATGTGCTTAAGCGGAATAACATTCTCGATTATGTTAATCTACGTAAACTACTGCTTAGGCGGCAGCCTTTACCGTTATTATTGCGATTCAATAATAATTCTTATGATTATTGCATCTATTGGTTTTGCTAGAAGAAATTGCTCAGCTAATCAAGATGCGCAGTTGCAATTAGATAAAGAAAATGCATGCAACAATATCGAATTGAATAGGAACCAAATGTCTACTCAAACTCTAATCGTTGCATGCACTACATTAACGATAGTATTAGGATTCTTGCTTGTATTTGCAAATCACACAGAAGCTGCGAATGAAATACAATACACAAATCCAGATGCTTTTATTGCATGGAGCCAAATGCTATCAGTGGGCTTCTAACACAACATTCTGGCACTTTTGATGCCATAAGCCATTGCCATCATTGTGTTCATCTTCAATAGGCGCGCCGAGCTTCTTAAAGTCACCGCGCGCATAATAATCCTTGCGAAGATTGAACATGATAACGAACTTCTTATCCTTACCATGCGTCCAAACATCACCATTCTGGCAACGCTGACGCCACCAGCCAGCACCCATATTCTCCTCATCAGCAACAGGAGCACCAAGCCAACCAGCACCACGATGCCTATAGTAAGAATCACGAAGAGCAAACATGATAACAAACTTCTTATCCTTACCATGCGTCCAAACATCACCATTCTGGCAACACTGACGCCACCAGCCGCCGCCCATGTTTTCCTCTTCGGCAACAGGAGCGCCAAGCCAAGCAGCACCGCGATGTCCTTGGTAAGAGTCGCGTAACTCAAACTGAATCACGTACTTAATGTCTCTGCCATGCGTCCAGACGTCGCCGTGCTTGCAGTGCTGACGCCACCAGCCGCCACCCATGTTTTCCTCGTCGGAAATAGGCGAGCCAAGTCGCGAATAGCTTCCGTGCTTGTAGTAGGAGTCGCGCAATTCGTACTGGATTACGTACTTCTTATCTCGGCCTTGCGTAAACACATCGCCGTGCTGGCAGTGCTGACGCCACCAGCCAGCACCCAAATTCTCCTCATCAGCAACAGGAGCACCAAGACGACCATAACCACCATGCTTGTAGTAGGAGTCACGCAATTCGTACTGGATTACGTACTTCTTATCTCGACCCTGCGTAAACACATCGCCGTGCTGGCAACGCTGACGCCACCAGCCAGCACCCATATTCTCCTCATCAGCAACAGGAGCACCAAGACGACCAGGGCCGCCATGAGCATAATATGAATCGCGAAGCTCGTACTGGAGCACAAACTTCTTGTCTCCATTAGTCCATACTTCACGACGACCAGAACTCTTTACAGTCCAGCTACCATAGTTGCGCGTTTCTCCAGAAGGCTTAGAAGAATTAGGCTTAGTAATAGTGCTACCAAACTCAGAAACACCATTGATTTCGCCGCCACCAGCCATGCCGAATGCGTTCAAATCGACGCGACCATCAATTCCGTCAACGCTGCCGTCGGAAGTGTACTGCCATCCGCGCAATGCTGTAGAAATAGGGAAGCCTACGCGAGAACCGTAGCTAGCAACCCAGCTTGTACGCTCGTGAATATACTGAGAATTTAATGGTCCTCTCAAATAATTTGCATAAGAGTAAACGCCGAGCTTATGGTAGCCTGCAGAAACTAACTGATTCCACCAGGAAGCAACAATATCCTGGTAAACGTATGGTGATGTTGGTGGTTTATGACCACTCCAGCTCCACTTTTCCAAATCGTAATAAACAGGATACGTTAAATCTTGAGGACTTACTCCAGCACCCTGCAAAAGATTTACAATGTCGGCACCTTCAGCAGCACCATCTTCAGCTTTTTCAGCATAGGAATACATGTAAATGCCGAATGGAATACCAAGACGCTTGCATTCGCTAATATTGCGCAAAGCTTGCTTGTCATATCCATTATCCCAGCCATAGCTAATACGAATAATCGCACCATCTACTCCAGAAGCTTTTACAGCATCCCAATCAATTTCTTTTTGATGCTCAGAAACATCAATAACCGCCTTAGCGTTATTAACGAACACATCATCATTTCCATCAATAAAAGCCGTAGTGCCATCAGCATCACTCCAATGCGCACCATACTCATTATCAATAAACGAGCTTTGATACACAGTGCCAGAATGTGATTGAATAATAGGCTTAACAACACTTTTGGTATGCACATTGGTATGCACATTAGCACGCACATTTGCATGCACATGTTCAATCGATGAAGATTTTTGCGGCGCAACGACATTCATAGTGAAAGCAGTAGCAGCCGACACTAATCCAGCTAATACACGTACGATAATCTGTCCCACGAGTCCTCCAGACATGTTTTTTACGTGTCTCTCCGCTATTACCATAGCAATAGCACCCTAATAGCAAGCATAAATTCAATGAAAATGTGAAAATAATATGCAAAACATGTGATTTTCACAAAAAACTGAAATAAATAAACCATTAAAAAGAAAATTGCAAAACGTAAAGCAAAAATAAAAAATGGAGCGGACGACGGGAATCGGACCCGCGTAATCAGTTTGGAAGACTGAGACTCTACCATTGAGCTACGTCCGCAATTACGCACCATATTTGCACGAAATATTCACGCACAAATATCGACTCGTTCAAGTATACAGATGCTTGTGACATCGACACAAGTGCACAAAACATATTTTTCTTATAATGTAGCTTTTCTTATAAGACTTCAAGCATTACAACAGCTGATGCAAAAGCTGAATTATCGTCTAATAATCCGTCATGACTAAGCGAAATATGCCAACGAATATTATCTATGTGCTCACTACTATCTACACACTCGCTGGACGCACTGAAAAACGATTTTACAAGTTGCGAATGCACATCTGAGCTGAGAATAATGCGTGGGCAACCATGGGAATCGTTAAGAATCTCAATACTCGCCCACGGCATGTTATCCAGAGTATATGGATAAGGGTTATTTATTGTGCATAACGCCTCGGACCACGCTTTAATCACAGCTTCTTTGCCAGCCCAGCGTGCTGCAATATGTAAAGCTCTCTCATCATTCTTCACTTGCGCACGAAGATCACATTGTCGAAGCTCTCGCACAGAAAACAGCGCACGCCAACCATTGCCATCCTGCATCTGCTCAGCAAACTGCGCAACGTTTACCAAGTCGTGCCCTATTCCTGCAATCATACGCACCTACTTTTAACACACATACCTACTTTTTTATGTTCTACGCAAAAATACTATATAAAATCTTGTATAAAATATATTTAAATCAACAATCACTTACGCGCTTTTACTGCAGTAGCAAACGCCGAAAAAGTCACCGGCAAATGTTTTCCAAAACTACAAAACAGCAACAAACACCAGAAAATTACGCACGCGACAAATTGCTTAAGCATGTGCACAAGAAACGTTACAAGCGTGATTAATTCATATACGAATAAATTACTATAAAACGATAAACTTTTAGATAATTTTAAATAATTCGTCGTTATGACAATATTTTATACATAGAGCACCCCCCCCCGGCAGGAAATTTTACAGTTATGGAATACTTAACAATAAAAAAATTACGACAAAATAGCAAAAATACGATATAATATTATGCAGCATGTGTATAAGCGTACTTATTGTCTATCGTTGCTTTATGCAAACACAGAATTAGTGTTTGAAGAAGAACTAGACACACGTTTATATACGACGCACATTAGGGAACGCTAAATTAAGAAGCACAAGAATAAAGGATTACGGATTATTATGGCAAATAACAACCGCAAAAAGCATGCACGCGAGCAAGTTGAGAGCTCGTTTAAAAACGTTGATTCATCTTCTGCGTATGCAACCATGCGCAAGGTGTCATTGAGCACACTTGCCACAGTTCTCACTGCAGCAACCTGCTTGGGTGGTCAGCCAATCCTCGCATCCTCTAATATTCTTCTTCCTCCAACTACTGCGGCATTTGCGGAAGAAGTGCGTAAGAACGACCCTACTCCTTGGCTGCATACACCAAACATTCTTGAGTTCCAAAGGTATCGCTTTGCTAACAGCAATGGAACAATCGGTCAAATAGGATCCGACGGTTTGGGTGATTACAGTAATGTTACTAAAAAGTCGGATATGTATGCACACCTTGAAAAGAACGGAAACGACCAGTACCTAATCTTCGATGTGTTCTTTAACAACGATGGTAAAGATATGACTGGCGCTTCCAAGCAACAACAGTATGTTTGGCAAATTCCTTTTACAGTTGCTGACTTAAATAATGGTTATTACAAGCCAGGCAACACATTAAGTGATTTAAGTTTTAATTTTTATAAACGAAATAGCACTAGTCCACAAACAAAAAACGCTGTTCTTTCACGCGATTTTTCATTATTCACTAAAGAAAATAGCCAGTCAAAAAATCTTAATAACCCCTTGCAAGATGACCAGCACCTTGGAAACTCTTTATACAAAATAACCTTAGGCATAAGAGGAGGAAACAGCAACAAGCAAGATTTGAGTGATACTTTCCACAATAATGCAGGCGACGGGGTTATTAGCAATGCTACACAACTGAGAGGCGTATATAGCGGCAAGAGCTACGGCATCGGCTTAAGAACTACAAACGTCGACTATGCAGTGCACATGCATTGCAAAGTAAAGTTACGTCAAGGAGTCACTCTTGACGACATCCAAGATGCTTATACATGGGCAAATACAAGTACTTATGGTAGAACGACTAACTCAGCATACACCTTTATTTCTGGTCGCGAGCGCTGGACTGAACAAAATCTTAAGCGCACAAAAAGCGATAACACTGCTCCAAAGCTGTATTTTAATGGCAAAGAGATTAGCGATTCCAACAACAGCATTGACGTGTATCAGGGTGAGTCACCAAAGATTACTTTCGGCACGTCTGACAATAGCGAAAAGGTGACGAAGTTCTCTGTAAGCGGTTTCCCAGACTTTGCTAAAAATGGCAATGTTGACGAGAAAAACGATAATGGCATTAACGCTAGCGAAAGCAATCCTCATACCAAGGTTGTTGAAAACGTTAAGTTTGAGCACAAGAACGGCAATACGCCAGTAAACTCCGACTACACGATTACTGTTTCTGCAACCGACGCTTCCGGCAACAAAGCAGAAAAGAAAGTCACTGTACATCTTAAGAACCTGAACAAGAAGTATCCTTCCCCAACCGCCAATGCACTCACTGTTGATTGGGGGCATAAGCTTACTGAAGAAGAACTCAAGAAGCAGATTCAGGGCAATGATGGAAAAGGTAAGAACGGCAACGGTACAATAACCTTTATTGAATCACCTTTGCCAAGTACAAATCTGACTGAAGATTATTACAAGTATCCTAACGCCAATAAAGTAAACGTAACTGCAAAAATTACTTACAGTGACGGCTCTTATCATTTAGTAACAATACCTGTGACGGTCAATAAGCCACTTTCTTTGCAACATAAGCTTAATGGAAATACCGTTAATACTACTGTTGGAGACCCTCTTACTAAAGCAGGAAACAAGGTTGACGCTAAGGAATATCTTGGTATAACCGATAAGAAGGTTAAAGATAACATCAAGAGTGCAGAGTGGGTTAATGGCGAGCCTTCCACAGCTGTTGCAGGAAAAAGAGAGTACACTGCTAAAGTCACGTTTAATGACGGCAGCACAGCGGAAGAAAAGGTTACTTTCACAGTTCGTCCTAAGAAACCTACAATTGAAACTGATTTGACTGGTGTTGCAGGCGTAAAGGGCAAAGAAGTTAAAGTTAATGCAGGCCCTGGCACAGCTGGAAGCACTGTAACGCTTAAGGATAACGGTAAGAATACGATCGGCACGGGAACCGTTGGAGCTGATGGCAAAGTTACAATTAAGGTTGATGGCGTCATTCCTGAAGGAAATGTAACTGCCGTAACGTCTACAAATCCTGCAGACCCAACTAAGGAGCAGTCGGTTCAGTCGCCAGTAAGCGACCCTAAGAATGCTACTAAAGACGACAAAGCACCAACATTAACTACTGATAAAGATAATGTTGAAGTCGAAGTTGGCAAAGATTTGAAGATTCAGCTTACTGCAAAAGATGATGTAAAGATTGAGTCTATTGACACAGCAACAGCAACTACAGCATTTTCTGGAACTGATTTCAGCAAAATTATTGCCAACATGTCGCGTGCAAAAACTGCTTACACGAAGGATACTGCTACAGAAAAAGAGCTTACTTATACATTCTCCGGCTTTAAGCCTGAAGAAGTTGGCACATACAATCTTACGTTCTCCGCAACTGATGCTGCTGGTAACAAAGTAGAAAAAACTGTAAAGGTAACAGTTAAGAAGAAAGAAGACATTAAGTCAAAGAATATTACTGTTGACTTACATCACCAGCTAGACGACAAAGATGCAAAGAAAGCTATTGCCAATAGTCGCAAGCTTCCAAAAGGGACTACGTTTACTTGGGCAAAGGATGGTAAGCCAGACACTTCCACTGTTGGCAAGGAAAAGACTGGAAAAGTTATTGTAACTATTCCTACTAACGATCCAAAGAATCCGCGCGTTGAAACTGTTGACGTTAAGGTAACTGTTAAGGATCATAAAGAGCCTGAAGTTACGATTAAGCAAAAAGGCAATGATGGCAACTATAACAATGTTCCGATTACTGTTGATAGTTCACAAAAAGTCGTTACTAAAACAGCAACTATTACTACATACCGCGGTGATAAGAACGATATTAAGATTACTGCAACAGACAACAGTGGCAACGTTACAACTCTTACTTTAACGCCTAAAACTCCAGGAGAAACAGAAAAAGCTCCTACCGGAACTGGCACAACTACAGATCCTAAGACTTTGACGCTTGATGGCACTACTCCGCTCAACACTAAGCCTGGCGAGTATACGCGTACCTTAAAAGCGGTGGATCCTTCGGGCAATACTAATGAAGTAACTGTTAAGTTTATTGTTAAACCGCAATCCGACAAATATGGTGATGTTAAAGGCACGCCTGTTACGTACAACATGGGCAGCGGCACAAAGCATCCAGATCCTAAGAGCGGTATTAATGCAGATGATCTAAAGAAACTACCTAGCGACGTTACCTACTCTTGGGCTAAGGAGCCAGATTGGAATAAGCCTGGCGAGCAGAAAGATGCTAAAGTTCGCATAACATTTAAGGACGGTTCAACTAAAGACGTTACTACAACTGTTACTGTTAAAGACAATATCGCGCCTGTTATTAACACACCTAGTACCAATAAGGCAAAGAGAGCAGATACCGATAAAACACCTGAGTACTACCAGTTCAAGGTACATAATGGCAAACCGTTCAGCATTGATATCAACGCTTATGACAACAGCGGAAAGATTAAGAGTGCAACAATAGCAACATTCCCAGGTCATGACGGAAAAATCACTATTGACAATCAAAACGGGAATTCTGCAGAAAAGCCTGCGACTATTCATATTAAAGGCACTGCTCAGCGAGATGCGAATATAACCAATTCGTCAGACAATAAGTGGTCTCGTGAGCTTGTTGTTACAGACGAAGCTGGCAACGAGTCTAAGCTTAAGGTTCAGATTTCCGTATACACGGATGCTGAAGAGCATAATGCTGCTCCTAATGCTACACCAAAGAATCCTGACCAAAACGCAATTACCAACGCAATTACTATTACCAAGAAGGATGACCCGAAGAAGACCCCAATTGATAAGAAAGATTTGACTTTCACAGTTGGAAATATTCCTCAAGATGATGGTGTTCACACTGTTCCTGTAACAATTACATACCCGGATCATTCAACTACAATAGTTAATGTTCCTGTGTTGATTCATAAGGATGCTAAGGATTATGATCCAAAGGGTCAAACAGTTGAAGTTCCATGGAACACTAAGCCAGAAGAATTGACTAAGAAAATTAAGTCGTTTGGCAGTGGCAATGGCTTGAAGTGGAACGGCAACTCTCCAAAGCAAGATCCAACAGTAGAAATCGTCAACACGAAAGACGTTCCAAGTACCGATAAGCCTGGCGAGAGACAAGTGCAGGTTAAGGTTACGTATAAGGATGGCTCTAGTGACGTTGCAACAGTAACTGTTAAAGTGCTGAAGCCACAAAGCGAAACTTATACGCCAGAAGGTCAAACAATTAACATTGACTACAATAAGACGCCGAATACTACCATTGAAAGCAAGATTACTGGAATTGGAAACGGCAATGGCATTAAGCTAAAGCAGGGAGATAAAGAACTTACTTCTCTTCCAGAAGGCGCAAGTATTGCTATTGACGACAAAGCTAAGACTGTTCCAGATGGCACTCAGCCTGGTACTTTCGATATTCCTGTAACCATTACATATAAGGATGGTTCTAAAGATCACGCAACAGTAAAGGTTACTGTAGGAAAGCCTCAGAGTGAAACTCATACGCCAAAGGTTGACGGCGGAATCACTAAGAAGTATGGAGAAAGTGGTCCTTCTGACAGTGACATCATTACTAAAGTCACTGTTCCAAACCAACCAGACGGTACAACAATTACGGTTGATAAAGGTCAAACACCTATCGACACTAAGACTCCTGGAACCGTAAACGTTAAGGTTACTGTTAAGTATCCTGACGGTTCTGAGGATCACGTGGAAGTTCCTGTAACAGTTGGCAATCCAGATAACGAGACCTACAAGCCAGGCGCAGAAGCTATCAACAAGAAGCGTAATGAGAAAGCTCCTGATGCTGATGAAATCAAGAAGGCTGTAAAGACTTCTACAGTTAAGGATAAGCCTGCTCCAAAGGAAACAACAGTAGAGCTTGTAGATCCAAAAACTCCTCTACCAACTACAGATAAGACTGGCACAACTAACGTACCTGTTAAGGTCACATATCCAGATGGTTCCAGCACTGTTGTGCAAGTGCCTGTAGTAGTTACAGACACTGATGCCACTGCGAACACTCCTGCAGTTGACCCTGTGGAAGAGCCGTATGGCACTGATAAAGAAAAGACCAAGGAAGCTGTTAAGAAGGCTGTAACTGTTCCTGATTTTAAGCCAAAGAAGGACGGCGATAAGCCAACAGTCGCCATTACAAGCGACGATAAGGATATTCCAGACGGCAATACCCCTGGCACCTATCATGTTAAGGTTAAAGTCACATACCCAGATAACACAACTGATGAAGTTACTGTTGATGTGACTATTAAGAACAAGCAGTCGGATACTTTCGAGCCAAAAGCAAAGCCTGTTGTTAAGCCGTTTGGCAAGCAGGTTACATCTAATGATGTAACAGGCAATGTAACTGTTCCTAATTGGTCAAAAGATTCAAAGGAACAACCAAAGATTGAGTTGAACGAGCCTAACACAAAGCTTCCAGATGGTAAGACTCCTGGAAACTCTACTGTTAAGGTTAAAGTCACCTACCCAGATGGCACGACTGACATTGTTGATGTGCCAGTAACTATTAGCGATAAGCAGTCTGAACTTTACCCACCTAAGGCAGATAATCTTGAAAAAGATAATGGTCAAAAGCCTTCGGACGACGAAATTATCGGCAAAGTAAGTGTTCCTACCTGGCCAACGAACGAAGCAAATAAGCCAACTTACTCTATTGCTGAGGGAGATAAGTCTAAGATCCCTAATGGAGATAAGGCTGGCAAGTTTGAAGTGCCTGTAACAGTTACGTATCCGGATGGATCAACAACTGTTATTAACGTACCTGTAACTATTAAGGCTCCAACTGCTACGACTAAAGTTGTAACTGTGCCAAAGGGTGTGGAGCCTAAGCCAGAGGACAGCATTGCCAATAAGGATAAGTTCCCTAATGGCACTAAGTTCGAGTGGGATAACAACGGAAAACCAGACACATCTAAGGAAGGTAACAGCGTAAAAGGCAAAGTAAAGATTACTATTCCTGGATCTGATACTCCTCAAGAAGTGTCAGTAGAGGTTAACGTTGTTGACCCAAGTGCATCTGAAGTCAACGTGCCGCAGGGCAAGGATTTGCCAGAAGCTAAGGATGTTATTAAGGATTCTAGCGATAAGAGTAAGTTCCCTGAGGGCACTAAGTTCGAGTGGAAACCTGAAGATAAACCAGATACTAACAATCCTGGCGCAAAGAATGGCAAGATTATTGTTACCCTCCCAGGTCAATCCCCTGTAGAAGTGCCTGTAACAGTGAACGTTTTGCCAAAGCCAGAAGCGAATGTTGTGAACGTTCCACTAAATGGCACACTGCCAGAAGCTAAGGATGTTATTAAGGATTCTACCGATAAGAATAAGTTCCCTAATGGCACTACGTTCGAGTGGGAAGACAGTGACAAACCAACTACAGATACCGTTGGAGAAAAGACAGGCGGTAAAGTAAAAGTCACCATTCCAGGCGTAAATGGCAAGTCTGGTTATACGATTGATGTTCCTGTAACAGTGAACGTAAACCCTGTGCCTATCGCGAAGGAAACCACCGTCCCACAGAACAGCAATCCTGATCCTAAGAACAGCATTGATAACAACAACAAACTCCCTAAGGGAACCACATTCGAGTGGAAGAAAGATGCTGCTCCAAAGACCGACAAGCCAGGCACTGCTAGTGGAACAGTGATTGTCAAGATTCCAGGGCAAGCACCTCAAGAAGTGCCAGTAACAATTACTGTGACACCAGCACCTGTTGCAAACGACGTAACTGTGTTGCAAAAGAAGAATGGTGACACAACTGACACTACCCCTAAGCCAGAGGATGTTATTAAGAATCATAAGGATCTACCTAAGGATGCTAGTATTTCTTGGAAGAAGAAGCCTGATACCTCAAAGACTGGCAACCAACCAGGCGTTGTGACCGTTAAGGTGCCAGGCGAGCCAGATATTGACATTCCAGTCAACGTGCTCGTTGTGCCAAATCCAGCCGGTAAAACGGTGAGCGTACATGTTGGTGATTCTCCAAGCGCAGAAAACAGCATTGCCAATAAGGATGAGTTACCTAACGGAACCAAGTTTGCTTGGGCAACTAACGGTACGCCAGATACCAAGACAGCTGGAAACAATAAGAGCGGCACTGTCGTGGTAACTATTCCGGGTATCGCAAATCCTGTGAACGTACCAGTAACAGTAAACGTTGTGGCACAGAACAAGCCATTTATTAATGGTAGCAAAGCAGAAAACACACCAGATAAGTCTGATAAGACAACTATTACTGGTAAAACTCAGCCAGGAAACACAGTAACTGTCAAAGACAATGACGGTAATACTGTTGGTACTGGAGATGCCAACAAAGACGGAAACTTCACTATCGAAATCGATAAGAAGGATCCTGGCACAACACTCAAGCTTGTTCCAAGCAAGGGTGGAGTTGATGGTGACGCAACTACTGTAACCGTCACAGCTAAGCCACAAAAGCCAACGATTACGGTACCAACCGACAACCAGAAGAACGACGGAAACGTAACTGTAACTCCGCCAACTGATGACACAACGGTTGTGAAAATTGAAATCAATGCTAAGCCAAATTCAATCAATGGTCCAGAACAGCCAGTTCGCACAATTATTGCTAAGAAGGATAACAATGGTAAGTGGAAGATTGACGGAGACGCTCCAGAAGGCGTAATCGTTAATCCAGATACTGGCGTTGTTACTATTCCAACAAAGAATTTGGAAGACGGCAGCACTATTACTGCAGTATCTAAGAACAAGACGGACAAACCATCTGATCCCGCTACTGCTGTAACTGGCTTTAAGACTCCACAGATTAGTGAGCAAACGCTAAAAGACAATCCAGATGATTCTACTAAACAAATCATCACTGGAAAGACTCTTCCGGGCGCAACAGTAACTGTTACCGATAACAATGGCAATCAAATCGGAACTGGTACCGCAGATAAAGATGGCAACTTCACTATTACTATCGACAAGCAAAAGCCTGGTGCCATCGTCACCCTCACACCAACCAACGGTAAGGGTGATGGTGCAAAGACAGGCGATAGCGTAAATATTACTGTCAACGGAAATATAACTAAGCCAAAGATTGACACTCCAGCCGAGGGTGGTGCTAGCGTGACGCCTGATCTCACGGATACGCGCGTGAACAAGGTTGTAGTTACTTACACTCCAGAAGGCAGTGAAACAACCGCAACGATTACTGTTGTTGCTGAAGGCGACAAGCATGAGTGGAAGATTGACGGAGACGCTCCAGAAGGCGTAACCGTTAATCCGCAAACTGGCGTTGTTACGATTCCAGCAAACAAGATTAAGCACGGTAGCACTATTACTGCGCAATCAGAAGACAGTAGCGATAAGACTGGCAAGAGCAAGTCAGAAGTGGTAACTGCTAAAGTTGGCGAAAAGGAGAAGCCTGCACCAGAACCAACGCCAACGCCTGCGGGTGAGCCGACTATACTCACGCCACAAGATGGTGTTGAGCAAGGTTCCGCAACTGTTACCCCACCAGCAGACGCTGATACTCTCGAAATCACGTATACTCCAGAAGGCGATACAACGACTCCTGTAACAATTACCGTGAAGAAAGATAAGAATGGTAACTGGACTATTGACGGTAACACTCCAACCGGCGTGACTGTTGATCCTAAGACTGGTAAAGTCACCATCCCTGCAACCCAAATCAAGGATGGTAGTACGATTACCGCGCAAGCCAAGAAGAATGGTCAACCATCCAACACGGCAAACGGTAAAGTCGGAAACAACCCAACCAAGAAACCAGAACCAACACCTGCACCGACCCCTGCTCCAACCCCAGAACATGAATCTGGTTCTCATGATTCTGATGAACACACTGGCAACAGTGAAAACAACAGGAATAAGAGCAATAACACTCAGTTACAAGCTCCTAAGTCTCCTGCACGTCACTCCTCCGGCCAGGTTGCGCAATCAAAGTTAACCAACACAGGCTCTGCAATTGCTGCAGCAGGTGCTGTTGCTGCACTCGCAGCCGCAATAGGTGCTGCACTCGCAGTCATTATTCGCAGGAAGAAGCGCGACTAAACGTTGGTGTTGCAACAAATATTAAAATTGAATAAATAATATACATATGCTCCGTGATAAAAGGGTTCGCGAAATTTACGACAACCCTTCAACCACGGAGCATTGTTATATCTGTAGTAAATCTGTAGAGCTATAGGCCATAGAGGTATAGGTGCGATACATAGATGCCATTAAATGATCTGGGTACTGGTAGCGAGATAGCACACCACTGCGATAATGACAGCGTACTTGACATTAAGTAATATCAGGCGACATACGCAATGCTACACGTACTAAATATGGCATACTGAACTACAGAGCTACTTACGTGATTGTTAACGCAACTCCAATCGCCTTACATTTTTCCTGCAAATGTGGTCAAATAAAGCCAGAGCGAAAACAAATGCCGGGAATATTCACAGCAAATGTTTCCGCTCTGGTTTCGCACTTATTTCAATGCGTCAATACATCCGCAATTAAGCATCGATACATTAGCAGCTAAAGCAGCGACTCAGCAGTAGTATCCGTTCGCATTAAGGCGAGCTTCAGGATTAAGTAACATCGCCTTTTCTGCTTCGTGACCATCGTAGCGAGTGCCATCCGGAAGGCGCGTGCCATCCTTCAGCAAGTGACGATTCTCAACAGGCTCGAACAGTACAGATCGACCCATCATGCCTTCCTCAAATCGCCTCTGACCCGCAGCCAAACGCGCATTCGCCTTGGTACGCCAATTCTTAAGCACATTAACACCTGCGCTAGCAGCTACAGCAGCCTCAAAAGCACCAGGATGAACCAATGCCACAAATCCGCTAACATGACCGAAGCCGAGCGAAGTTGCGAGAGCAGCCTTCACTGCACAAGAACCTGCACCATCGCCAATGCGCATCGACTCACGCAACCAAACCATGTGGTCGTCGCGCGCAAGCTTAGGATCCACGCAGTCAAGTGATGCGTTTCCAGGGATTACGCCACTTCTAAACAGTTGAGTCAAACCGTTGATTTGGAAGATGCACGCGCCGCCCTTTGCATGTCCAGTCAGCGTCTTTTGGCTGATTACGAACAGCGGATTTCCGTCCGTGCGTCCGATTGCGTGCGCAAGAGTATTGTGCAGCTCAGATTCGTTCGGATCGTTTGCATTCGTAGACGTATCATGCTTAGAAACCACAGCAATATCGTCCGGAGTAACGCCGAGAGCTGCCAAATCACGCACGAGCTTAGACTTAGCTCCACCCATGCCCGCAGCCAAAGCACCCAAGCCCGGAGCAGGAATAGAAGTGTGAATGCCATCAGCGTAGGAGTGAATGAAACCAACCACACCAGCAACAGGCAAGCCAAGCTTCAAAGCAATATCGCCGCGCGTAACCAAAATCGTACCGCCGCCTTGTGCTTCAAGGAAGCCTCCACGTCTGCGATCGTTTGCGCGAGAGAAGAATCGTGGATTGATGCCCTTCGCATACATTTCTTCGCTATTGGCAGTTGCGTTCATATTGCCGAAGCCAACTACGGATTCCACGCCGATATCGTCAATTGCGCCAGTTACTACGAAATCAGCTTTGCCGAGAGCAATCTTGTCGACGCCTTCTTCGAGCGAAACCGCCGCAGTTGCGCATGCCGACACCGGCTGAACCATATTTCCGTAGCCGCCGATATAGGTTTGCATTACGTGAGCTGCAACAACGTTTGGAAGCGCCTCTTGCAATACGTCCGTAGGAATTTCGTGGTTAAGGAAGCGATCCAAATACAGTTTTCGCATTGAACTCATGCCGCCGAAACCGGTTCCTTGCGTGGAAGCAACCATTGACGGATGCACAGATTGCAAAATCTCCGAAGGCGTGAAACCAGCAGAAATATAAGCGTCTACAGTTGTGACAATATTCCACAGCGCAATCGTGTCAACACTTCCAACCATTGAAGCTGGAATACCCCACTTCAGCGGATCGAAGCCCTTAGGGAATTGTCCACCGACGGTTCTGGTCATTGCAGCCCTACGCGGCACGCGAATCATAGAACCTGCCTTGCGCGTAACAGTCCATTCGCCAGATTCTGCATCGCGAGCAATCTCAGTATGCGATTCGTCAAGTGCCACGTATTCGCGCGCAATTGTTTCTGTTGGAACGCTGAAACTCACGTCGTGATCGAGGAAGATTTCTGCTTCTTCTTCGTTTGCTCCATCCTTGTAATCGCCGCCCATACCGGTTTCGAATGGTCGAATACCGGAACGTGCTACTACTTCATCGCGATATTTCTCTGCAATATCTTCTTCTGGAACAAGCGTGCCGTCCGCATCATACCAGCCTGGCTTTGGCGAATCCTGCCAAGTAAGCAAGCCCATATTCCAAGCCAATTCCAGTACTGCTCCTGCAGAAAGCTCCACGGAACCGTCTTCGCGAATTCCAAGTTCTGCTTCGAAACGAGTACGTCCGGAACCCCATGGTCCAAGCTCGCCAACGGAGACGATCACAATTTCGTCTTCTGGACGCGCTGTTACGTTCTTCCAATCAGCCAAGTTGACTCGCGGCTGAGTTGGCACGTAAGGAGTTGGAAGTGCTTTGTTGGTTGATTTAGCAGAAGATTCTGCAGCTTCTTCTACAGCTTCCACCGCTTCTTCCGCAACTTCAGCACGCTTCTGATCTTCCAGCGCTTCTGCACGAAGCGCGTTCAAATCAAGAGGCTCCTTGCCTAATCCGCCCGTAAAATCAACATCCAAAGGCGCAATTGCTGCCTGCTCTCGCGCTTCCTTCGTGCACAAATCGAGCAAACGATCTGCCATTTCTTGCGTAGAGTAGGTAGTTAATCCGTGACGCTCAACTACAGCCACAAGCGGATCATTTCCGCCCATTAAGCCGGTTCCACGCACCCATCCAATCTTAGGATGCGCGAAAGTCACGCGATCCGACCACACGCTTTCCGCATGCGCACGGTTCACAATCGCGTCGAAAGCACTCTTGACTTCGCCGTAAGCACCGTCGCCGCCGAACATACCGCGGTTTGGAGAGCCAGGTAACACAACGTGCATACGATGTTGTACATCTGTATCTGCTCCAATCTGCGCAAATCCAGCGATTGCACGCTCCACTCCCCACAGCATTAAGCGCGATTGCGATTCAAAAAGCGAACCAGAATCAGACAAAGTACCGTGAACTGGAGGAGCTGCAAACGGGAAGAACATGCTCGGCTCATAAGCAGGCTTCAAAATAGTAGTAGTTGCGCCACTTACTTTCTTTGAAACCGTGCCAACCCACTTTACAAGCGCATCGACATCGCGATAACTAGACAAGTTTGCTGGCACAAGCCACAACTTTGCGCCCATTTGAGCGTTTTCGCGATACGCTTTCTTCGCCCAAGACTTAACGCTCGGCTTGAAACTGTGCGAAGTTGCAATAACCGTAGCTCCACCCTTAAGCAAACCCGTTACTACGCGAGCAGCAATCGAGTTAGGAGCAACGCCTGTAACTACTGCAACTTCTCCTGCAAAACGAGTTGCTTGAGCAGTATCGGCGTTGTTTTGTGCAAGTTTAGTGCGAGAATCGCGAGCAATACCATTAAATATTGTTGCAAGATTGTTTAATTCGCGAGATTTAGAAAGACTTGCAAACCACTCAGCTTCCGAAGCTACTGCTTCCCCGGCACCGAGGAAACTACCAAAATCATTTAAGATTTCAGAAACTTCATTTACCTGAATATCAACATTCTTTCCGGCATACTTGTAGTACAAGCGAGCAACGTCTTCGCGAGCCGAAGCCCAGCGGTCGTCGAAAAGAATCGCTTTTCGC
This sequence comes from Gardnerella sp. DNF01189, assembly GCF_049244195.1. NCBI lineage: Bacteria > Bacillati > Actinomycetota > Actinomycetes > Bifidobacteriales > Bifidobacteriaceae > Gardnerella > Gardnerella sp. DNF01189. The sequence goes on from NZ_CP058385.1 coordinate 901,617, forward strand.
TCATCAAATCGAGGAGCCACTTGCTTTGGCCAATCCGCACCTAATTCTGCTTCAACAGCAGCTACAACAGCAGCATTTTCGTCACTTTCAGTTTCTGCTTTAGGAGCTTCAACACCAAGCTTTGCTAGCACAAACTTAGCAGTTGCAGCAAGTACGCCGTCTGCGCCAACAACTTGCTGCGCAAAAGCGTCAAGAGCTGCAGAATCAACAACAGCACCACCGGCTGCGCCAGCAGCACCAGGCTGAGAAACGCTAACGCCGTGAGCTTGTGCAACTTGCTGAATTGCTGCGTCGATTAAAGCGTCAGCTGCAGCAGTATTCTTTGCAGGATCAGTTGAAAGTTGCGCAAGATTTTCACCGCGCACGCTAGCACCTTCACGCGTTTGCAAAACCAAAGCCGCAAGCACGTGCGCACGCCAGCCTTCGCCAAGCTGCCAGACTTCCGAAATACGCTTGTCAATTTGCGCTGGTTTCACACCGGCTGCACCGAAAAGTGCACGCAAACGTTCGCGCACAATATCGGAAAGCACTGCACCAAAAGCCTTGTAGCGTGGAGCAACCGAATCAACTAACTTTTTAAGCGCACTCATTGGAGCTTCTGCAGCACCGTCCACGCTAGCCACGCCAAGCTCGGAACTAATATCCATAAGAAGCTGATTTCTGCGCGAAGATACGCCGTTTGTAAGCGTATCAGTTGTGTCAGTGTCGCCGATTTGGTCAAGACGGATTTTTGCACTATACGCAATCAGCATTGAGATTGCGTCGGATGCTTTGAACGGCAAGTCTGCTACAGGTCCGCTTGCTGCTGCGTTAGCAACTTGAGCAGAAGGAGCAGCCGCAGGAGCAGCAGAGACAACATTTGCGGCAGGAGCTGCAGGAGCAGCAGCTGCATCAGCAGTGCTACTTACTTCTTGACTATCTTCCTCAGTAAACACTTCAGGCACAAGCGAATCCGTGTCAGTCATATAAACGCGACCTTCGTCACGACCAACGTTGTAAACAGTCACTTTTTCGCCACTAAACTCCGGCAAAGCAAGAGTTTTAGCGCCAAGATTTGCCAAAGTTGGCGCGTTTCCTAAACCAACTTCAACGTACTCTTCAACGCCAAGACCGCCGCGAGCGCGATCGGCAAACATAAGAGCCTGCGTTTCAATCCAACGAACTGGAGAAGCGAACTGCCATGAAAGAAGCTCCGTAAGAAGCAATCTACCGAGCTTCTGCTCATCCTCTGCATAAGATTTCCACGTAGTTTCATCTTCCAAAGCTGCTTCAATGCGCTCAGATGGCACAACATCCAAAATCTTTTGTGCAAATTCTCGCGTAAGCTCAAACGGGCAAGCCACGAGGTTTGGAATGTAACGGTCTACAAGCACAGAGTAATCAATATGCTTCGGCAGCAGCGAATCGAGCTTGTCGCGGAATTCCGGCACACCCTTTCGAAGAATTCGAGAGTGGAACGGCACGTCAATTCCTGGAACAAACATGAATGGAGGCTTACCACCATACTCCTTAGCGCGCTTAGAAGCGTCTGCAGCCAATGCCTTCAAGCCTTTAATAGTTCCAGCAATTGCGTACTGCTGACCTGCCAAGTTGTAGTTTACAATTTGCAAGAATTCGCCAGTAGCCTTGGAAATGCCATTAACGTAAGCGTTCACACCTTCGTCTGACACTCCAAACTGGTTTGGTCGAAGCGCACCCATGCGGTAGTTCGAGCGACCTTGCGCATCGCGTTCAATCAAGTGATGCATTGTAGATCCGCGGTGGAACACCAATTCAAGCACAGTTTCGAGTGGAATAATTTGCGCGAAGGAGCTCAAAGCATTGTATTCTCCAAGCGAGTGTCCTGCAAAGTAAGCAGGCCAAATATCGCATCCTGCTTCACGCAAACGCGCGGTTTGCGCAAAGGCAACTGTTGCGAGCGCAACTTGCGTAAATTGTGTTAAATTAAGCAATCCTTCAGGATGATGATAAGTTACGCCGTGAGCAGTAAGCTCCTTTGGATTATCGCGCACGACTGCGAGGATTGAGAATCCAAGCTTTTCGCGAGTAAGCTTGTCTGCTCGCTCCCAAGTATCGCGCACAGCAGGCGACTTTGCGCGCTCATCCAGCGACATTCCTTGTTTTTGGATACCCTGACCTGGGTATACGAATGCTGCACGTGGAGCGCGAGTAAGCGCGCTTGCTTTAGACACGATTTGCCCATCAACTCTGCACGTAACTTCCAAAGCAAGTCCGCCGCGACGAACTTTTCCAACGCGCTCAACTGTGATTTCTACTTCGTCATCAAGTTGAACCATGCCGTACATGTTGTATGACCAGCCAATGAGCTCGTAGCGAGCACCTTTTTCATCAACTGCTTGAGCCACATGTTGAGCTGTTGCAGAAAGCCACATACCGTGTACCAAAGGAGCAGAAAGACCGGAAATTGCAGCACCTCGCTTAGAAGTGTGAATTGGGTTGAAATCTCCAGAAGTACGCGCAAAAGCGGTCATATCGTGAGGAGCGCGAACGACTACTCTGCGCAAAGCTCTGCGAGGCGTGTCTTCAATTTCGTATCCGTGCAATCCTGCAGCTTCGCCATATTGCGCAGCTGGAGCAGGAAGCGCATTGCTGAAGCTTCGTCCACGAATAGCAAAACGCTCAGTTTCGTGAGCAAGTCGCGTGCCGTCAGCTGCAGTATGCACTACGTGAATAGTTACCACGCGTCCAGAAGCGGATTCTGCATACGGCTCAGCCCAGCCTAGTAAATTAATTCGCTTGTCGACATACTTTTTAAAGGCTTCAGCATCGACGTCAAGCTCTACTAAATGATCTAGGTGAACAGCGTTAAGCAGACCCTCAATAATCGGGTAGCCATCAACCATTACGGAACCCAAAGCTGAGTAAATAGTTGGCCAAGCAGGACCTACTAACGCGTCTGGCACAATGCGAGAAGCAAGCAATCCATCTGGAAGTCTTCCAGCAGTAGCAGACTCGTGGTCAATTCCAAGATTTCTTGAGAAAGTATAGGAAGAATGAACCAATCCAAACGGGAAATCTCTATAACCTTCTGCAAGCAAATCTTCCGGCAATTTTGCCAAACTGCCATCTTCTTTTACTGTTTCAACCTTAGGCATAGCATCAAGCACATCGCCAGTAATCGCTGTATTTCCAATACCTGCGGTTGCTGCAAGCATTTCGTACACGTGCTTTGGCAAGCGCTCGCGGTCAACTACTGGTATGCTTCCAGCTTGACTTGCATCAACAGTTAGCGGAATTACAATATCTCGTACCGCGTGCTTGCGTTTTAGCGAGTTTGCAGCGTTTTTTGTAGAGTGTTTTGCTTCCTGATTTTCTTGATTATCCCAGAATGTATCTAGCTTAATATCTAAATCAAGCGAAATTACGTCATTATTACTAGAAGTTACTGTAATTACGTAATTTTCGTCTCCTAAAGATGTTCCGTAAGCAGGGTTTGCAGTTACATGACCAACCCAAGAAATATTCGGGCATGCGCGCACGTAAGCTTCAACGTTTTTAGCATCAGCAATCTGACTAAAAGCAGATTTTGAAGACTTGCTCGCCGCATTTTCCTTATTTTCTGCTTCTACTCCAGTTTCCGAGCCAGATTCTGCACGATTGAGCATAGCTGCTTCAAAACGTCCCAGAATATCGGCAATCGGCTCATCCATAGTCGTAATTCCAGCCACGGAAATCGGTCCTGGAATTACACGCACAGCGTCTGCCGAGTAACGCGAATCTTCCGACTGCCAAAGCTGATCTTGACCCCACCAACGCAACAAATCGTTGTCAATAACTGGCACGAATGGCATTGGCTTAGGGTATTCGCGCACCAAAGTTGGGAACCAAGCGGCATCCATTGGCACAACGTTCATCTCGCGAGCTTGAGGCAACGCGTCAATCAGCGTATATAAAGCAGCTTGAGGGTGCTTAGAAACTTCTTCGATAGAAGGCAGAATAGAAGTAAATTCGCCTGAATCTTGATTAATTAAACGCGCTTCAATACGCTGCAACAAATGCATGTAGCGATCTACGTAAGTCGGATCCACCCAAGGGTATGCCAAATCTAGGAAACGTTGAGCAAATTGTGCGTAAGTCATGCTTTCTACGTCACCAAAATATGGTTTTGCAGTAGAGTTAAGTGCTTCGATTACTTCATCGCGACGCGCTTCAAGCTCTTCAGGATGTTTCATCATACGAACGAGCAATCGACCGCAGCGAGCAGAAGCGTTTTCTAACTCGTAAATATCTGCGTGCAAATGGCTTAAACCACTCGTCACACCGCCAATCACTTTGCCAGAAGGCACCCAACGCTCACCCAAAGGTGCGAACGAATCCTCATCAAAACCTTCAATGCTAGAAGATTTCGGCATCGCAATACCCGGAGTTTCCACAAGCATACGCTTTACTTCAGGACTTGTATGTGCTTCCTTAGCTGTCATTGCAGCTGTGCCAATCATTACAGCATCAACTGGCATATTTGGCAAACCGTATTCATTCGCCCATTCGCCAGAAATGTAGTCTGCAGCACGCTCAGGAGTGCCAATACCACCGCCTGCAACAAGCACCAAATTTTCGCACTCGCGCACTTGCGCGTAAGTTGTCATAAGCAAATCGTCAAGAGATTCCCACGAATGGTGACCACCTGCAGCACCGCCCTCAACCTGTACAATAATCGTGGCTGGAGCAACAGCCTTAGCAATTCGCACAACTTGACGAATTTGGTCAACTGTTCCAGGCTTAAACGTTACGTAAGGGAATCCATCAGCTTGTAAAGATGCTACTAATTCCTTGGCTTCGTCAAGTTCTGGAATGCCAGCAGAAATAACTACACCATCAATAGGAGCTCCCGACTGCCTCTTTTTTGGCACGATTCGCTTCGAACCAAATTGCAAATTCCACAGATAGCGATCCATAAACATGGCGTTAAATTCGATAGTTGCGCCTTCGCGAAGCTGATTTTCAAGCGACTTCATATGACGATCGAAAACTTCTGCAGTTACTTGACCGCCGCCAGCAAGCTCAGCCCAGTAGCCTGCATTTGCTGCTGCAGCAACGATTTCCGGCTCTACTGTCGTTGGTGTCATTCCTGCAAGAAGCACAGGAGCTTTGCCTGTAAGCTTGCTAAATTTGGTAAGCACTTTGCGTCCTGCAGGCGTGTTGATTACTCGAGGCGCAAAATCAGCCCAGCAGCCTGTACGCTCTGGTTCAGAAGCTGAGTCAGCTGTTGAAAGCTCAGCGCGAGAGCGCAATGTAGCAGCCTCTACGATTCCAGCGCCGGTTCCTTGCACAAGCACTCCAGTAAGCTTTCCGAGCACCTCGCTAGGACCCATGTCTAAAATCCAAAGCGAGCGCGCGTCGTTCTGCTCCAAAACTTCGCCAATTTGCGCAGCCCAATCAACAGGAGTTACAAGCACAGCATCAGCCAATTCGCGCGCAACTGTAGTGTTCAAACCAGCCTCACTAGCCCACTCTACTACCTGCTCAACTGCAGATTGAAGCATTGGCGAATGGAATGGCACTGTAACATCCAAATATTCAGCAACTGGCGCAAATACAGCTCCACCGCGAACTTTCATTTCGCGCAATTTTTTCGAACGCTTTGTTTCTTTTTGCGCTTCGTTTGCAACAGCTTCCATATCTTCCGGGTATCCTGCAATAACCACGTGATTGTAAGCGTTTTTAACAGCAATTGACACTTCACCGCGCGTGCGCTCTACGCGTGAAATTAACGCTTCTGCCTGCTTTTTAGTAACTCCTTTAAGTGACAGCATTGGCGTGTGCTCGCCGTCACCAGTAATTTCAAGCATTCGAGATTCACGATCTCCTGCAGCTCCAATTAAGTAGGCAATTGCAAGTAATTCTTCGATTTGCGCGCGAGCTTTTTGCCAAGACTTTGCTTTTATGCGAGCTTTTACCATTTCTGCTGCGATTACGCCTTGAGAATGACCCAAAACTGCGCACGGCTTGTTTACTTCAAAGTTGTATCCAAGATTTGTTAAGTCGCGCACTGCACCGAATTGTGCAAGCGTAATTCCAGGCACACTAAGAAGCGCGTTTGCAGCGTTAATATGCTTATTTTCTAGCGCGTCAAACACGTTTATGTCGCCGCCTGCATTTGCTAAAAGCTCAGAATAAATTGGCGATAGCAAAGCTTTTGCGCCTGCTTCGTACTCATGAAGTTCTGCGTTTAATTCTTCGTCTGAACCAAGCTCACGCAAAGCTTCAACCCACGGAGTCGACTGACCTGCAAACACGAGTGCGTGCGGATTATTAGCGAGTTGGTCGAAAAAGTATGTTGTCATGATGTTTCCTTCTCGTTGATTTGGATAAGTTTTATAAATTCTGTAAGTTTTGTAAGGTTTATAAGTTTTGTAAGTTCTATAGTTTTTAGTTATAAGTTTGATAACCCCTATAATTTTTATAAATCACTTACATTGGCTGATTTCCGTGATGCTTTCCAGTTCTGGAAACCCGCTTTTTACTGCGCAAAAGCTTCAATGAGCCGGCAATCATATCGCGAGTCTGCTCCGGGTCAATCATTGCGTCAATCTGACCAGTTTCCAACGAAAGATTTGCGTTCACAGTAGTCGCCTCATACTCGTCAACCAGCTGCTTTCTAAGAGCTGCAACGTCTTGCCCACGCTCTTTAGCTTTTTGCAAATCCTTGCGGTGAATAATATTTACGGCACCTTGCGCACCCAAAACTGCAATCTGGCTGGTTGGCCACGCGTAATTTACGTCCGCACCCATCGACTTGGAACCCATAACGATATAAGCTCCACCGAAAGCTTTGCGCAAAATAACTGTAACCAGCGGAACTTGCGCATTCGCGTACGCATAAATCACTTTCGCACCTCGGCGAATAATTCCTGCGTGCTCTTGATCTGAACCAGGCTTATAACCAGGAGTATCTACTAGAGTCACCACAGGCAAATTAAACGCGTCGCACAATCGCACAAATCGCGCGACTTTTTCGGAAGAATTTACATCCAAAATACCAGCGTTCACCTTCGGCTGATTTGCCACGATTCCAACAGGATGACCCTCAATGCAAGCAAAACCAACCACTGCAGAAGCAGCATACAATTCCTGCACTTGCACGAACTCACCGTAGTCAACTATTCTGCGAATCACGTCAAGCACATCGTAAGGCTGACGGTCGTTATCCGGCACAATATTCACCAACTCGCGCGCAGTTTCGCGATCCGCGCGCGTTGCAGCGTAGGCAAAAGTTGGAGGCTCTACCTCACAGCTAGATGGCAAATAAGCCAAAACTGTGCGCGCGTAGTCGATTGCGTCAGCTTCATCCTCTCCCAAATAGTGAGCGACACCGGAAGTTGCGTTATGCACAAGACCGCCGCCCAAATCGTCCATGCTAATAGCCTCGCCGGTTGCAGCTTTAACAACATCCGGACCAGTTACGAACATATTTGAGTGCTCGCGAGTCATAATAATCAAATCTGTCAATGCAGGGCAATAAACTGCACCACCAGCGCAAGGACCTAGAATAATTGAGATTTGCGGAATCAAGCCGCTCGCTTCGCAAGTTTTTTTGAAGATACGCCCGTATTGCATAAGCGCGCTCACGCCTTCTTGAATGCGAGCGCCGCCGGAATCAATTACGGCAACAACTGGCACGCGAAGTTCAACAGCCATATCTAAAAGATGGCAGATTTTCTCGCCCTCAGCTTTGCCTAAAGTTCCACCGCGCACAGAAAAGTCTTGTGCGTAAACTGCAACTTTTCTGCCATAAACTTCGCCAAAGCCGGTGATTACAGCGCATCCGGCAACGTCGTTATTTATGTCACCGCCGTTAAAACGTCCGATTTCCACGAATGAGCCGGTGTCAAAAAGCAAGTCAAGACGCTCGCGAGCAGTGCTTTTACCTTTTGCGTGCTGACGCTCTAAAGCTTTTTGTTCTGCGTCACGAGCAAGTTGTGCTGCGTGCTGAACTGCAGCTTTCCCGCGACGAGGCTGCAAGTTTGTATCGTCAGCAGAGCTATTAACAGAAGAGTTATTAACTGTTTTCGCTGAAGTTTCAGAGATTTCAGACTTTTCTTTTGCTAAAGTACTCATTTCTGCTCTCCTTCCGGCTTTTCAGAAGACTTTTCAGAAGATTCAGAAGATTCAGAAGACTTATCTGCGCTCTTATCCGCGCTTTTATCTCCAGCAAGATCAATCGTCACAAGCTTTGCACCCGATTCCACGCCGTCACCAGGACCCACAAAAATTCCAGTAACAGTACCAGCTGCAGGAGCGTAAACGTAATTTTCCATTTTCATAGACTCAAGCACCACAAGCAAATCACCCTTGGCAACCTGCTGACCTTCAGCCACATTCACGCGCGTAATAACAGCTTGCATAGGCGCTGCGATTACGCCAGGAATCTGCTTTTGTTCTTCAGATTTGTGAGTACTTCCGCGAAGCGAACGTCCACGCAAAGGCTGCGAAGCTCTAGAAACGCTACGAACTCGCGCAGAGCCGGTCAAATTGTCAACAATATCTTGCGGAATCGTAAGCTTTACGCGCTTATTATCAACCTCAATAATGAAGGATTCCATTGCAGGCTGCTTATTTTCGGATTCATCCGCAGACTTTCCAGAAACAAGCGAAGCCGGCTGACCACCCAAAGAAGCTGCAGGAACGCGGTTCAAATACTTGCGTTCCATCCACTTAGTAGACACGTCAAAACTGTGATTTTCTGCCGTAAACTCAGGGTCGTTAAAAATCTGCTCAAAAAGTTTCGCAGGAGTTGGCACGCCCTCAATACAAAGTTCCTTCAAAGCGCGACGCACACGAGCGACAGCAGTTTCACGACTTTGCGCAGTAATAATAAGTTTGCCCATCATCGAATCGAATTTTGGCGAAATATTATCGCCAACTTCAACACCAAAATCGACGCGAATACCAGGACCGGAAGGCCACTTTATTTTCGTCAAAGTGCCGGAACTTGGAGTCAAATTCGTAGCAGGATCTTCCGAAGTAATGCGAAGCTCGAAGCTGTGTCCGCGAGGCTCTGGATCCTTAATCAACTCGCCGCCGTCAGCAATATTGAGCTGTTCTCGCACTAAATCAAGTCCACTAACTTCCTCACTAACCGTGTGCTCAACTTGCAATCGCGGATTAACTTCCAAGAAGTAGACTTTATGCTGAGAAGTCACCATATATTCGCACGTGCCAAGACCAACGTAATCAACAGCTTCAAATAGGTTACGAGAATATCGGTAAAGCTGATCCTTTTCATCGTCAGTCAAGAACGGTGCAGGAGCTTCCTCAACCAACTTTTGGTTTCGGCGCTGCACCGAGCAATCGCGCGTGGAATATACGGTGAAATTTCCGTGAGCGTCGCGGCCGCACTGCGTTTCTACGTGGCGAGCTTTGTCAATAAAACGCTCAATAAAATATTCATCTAAGTCGCCGCCTTGAAGAGCGTCGTGATTCATATAAAAGCCTCGCAACTCGTCATCGTTACGAACGACTGTAATGCCGCGTCCGCCGCCGCCATCCGTGCGCTTCATCATCACTGGATAGCCGTGAGTTTGCGCAAAAGTTAAAAGTTCTCGAATATCTTTCACAGGCTCCGAAATTCCTGGAACTGGCGGCACTTTCGCGCGAACTGCCACGCGACGAGCCGTAATCTTATCTCCCAAATCAATAAGCGCTTCCGGACGAGGACCAATCCAAATAACTCCAGCATCGTTAACTTTTTTCGCAAAAGACGCAACTTCCGAAAGGAAACCGTAACCCGGATGCACAGCATCCGTGCCGCTTCTTTTAATAATGTCAAGAATCGCATCTTCGTTTAAATAAGTATCGCGATATGTGTCTCCGGAAAGTGCGTACGCTTCGTCTGCCATTTCTACAAACTGCGCGTTGCGATCAGTCGGTGCGTAAATAGCAACGGTAGAAATGCCCATTTCGTGAGCCGTGCGAATAACTCGCAAGGCAATTTCACCGCGGTTTGCGATGAGGATTTTTTTGATATTCGTAACCATACGTTACAAGATATTAGAAAAGTTGCGTTTACGGATGAGTCGACATACACAAAAGCTAGAGCAAAATTTTGTACACTTCTCCAATGCACATGATTTTTATAACACGTAATGTGATTAGCGAAACGGAAAACAACCGGCAAAACCGTTTAATTGACAACCTATTAGCTGCAAACGGCAAACCGGAAATAACCAAAAGAAGGTTTTCATGACCAACATAGATCAAAATAATGCAGCAACAGCATCAGCAAATTCAAACGTTGCAAATAAGTTGAAAGTAGCTGCAGCATGGCTTGCAAAGCCAGCGCTTCTCACTGTGCTTTTGGCTCTTTCTACCATGGCAGGCGCAATTTATCTTCCTATTACTCCTGTGCCTATTACGTTGCAAACTCTTGTTTTGTGCATTATTGGTTTAACGTTGAGCTGGCGCGAAGGCGTAGCTTCTGTAGTTATGTACCTTGCTGTTGGCGCAGCAGGTTTGCCTGTGTTTGCTGGCTTTAAGGGCGGCTGGGCTGTTTTTGTTGGCCCTACTGCAGGATTCTTAGCCGGTTTCATATTTGGTGTTGCTGCAACTGCAGCTTTGAAGCGCGTATTTGACGTAGCTCTTGACGCAATGATGCAAGAAAACTCCTTCAAGAAGACTTTCGCACGCTTCTGCACTTACTCTGTAGCTTCTATAATCGGCACGATCGTGATTTACGCATTCGGTATTTTCGGTCAAAGCTACCTAACTGGCATGCCACTTTCAACTGCCGCCGCAACCTTGATTATCTTCATGATTGGCGATTTGATTAAGGCTTTTGTTGCGAGCGCGGCTTGCTCCGGCTTGTACAACGCACTTAACAAAAAGCGTGCATAACAGAAACGTTATATTGCAGAAAAACGGCATTTCCTTTACACGACTGTAAAGGAAATGCCGTTTTGTATAAGATTGCCGCGCACTTGCTCTTTGACTGAGATAACTAGCAAACAGCTGACGCTTGCGCTTTAAGCGCTCGCTGTTGAGCTTGCACGGAAAGTCCACTGGACTTTCCGTCTGAGCAAGCTCGGCGCTCCGAGTTGCTTTCGCGCGCTGTGCTGCGCTCAAGCATGTCGTCGCGCTTCATACGCAACTGCGTGCACATCGCCACTTTTTACCACAATTTCCTCGCCAGATGCCTCACGAATTGTAAGCGACGCATCTTCTCCAAGCCGCACAGCAGTTCCTGTCACCACGCTTCCGTCAATTGGATGCACGTTAACTTCGCGTCCAAGAGTCCAACACACACCATTTACCTCTTTAAGCAAATCGGCAGCGTTACTTGGATAATCACGCATAAAATCGCACAATCTCGTCCTCAATCCAGTAACTATTTTTGCAGCAATCGTATCACGCAATTCTTTAGATTCCGGCAAATCAGTCATATGCATTTGCAACGAAGTTGCCATCTTAATTGGCAGCACTTCTTGCGGCACGCACAAATTCAATCCGATTCCAAAAATTACTCCAACAACATTGTCTTTGCTTGGATCGGCTACAATTTCTGTTAAGATTCCGCCTTCTTTACAATCGTGCAAAAACACGTCGTTAGGCCATTTAAGTTTTATCGCGCAAGCATCACCGTGTATCGGCGAACTTCCGCACTCTTTAAACGTTTCTAGAAGTGCGTCACGAGCTGCAAGCCCTGCAATAATAGGCAGCCAGCCATTGTGACTTGCGTCCATAACAATTGACTTCGGCAGCAACGTTACGAATGAAACTAAAAAGCTTTCTCCCGGCCGACTTACCCACGCACGCCCTAATCGTCCTCTTCCTGCTGTTTGCTCGTATGCCACAATCGCAACTATTGTTGGCTTTCCGTCATCTCGCGCGATTATTTCGCCTTTTTGTATCATTTCTCGCGCAATATTTTGCGTAGAATCTGTAATTGCGAAATATTTTACCAAATCTGCTACTTCTGATGTCTGCGGCATCAATGCCACACTTTGCGAAGAAAAAATAGTCATATGTATAATTTACATCAGATTATATTTTTGCGCGCGTCATTGCATGTTTTGCGCGCAATAGCAAACAAAGTAGCTGAGCATCAATTAAGCAGGTGTTAACACATGGAGCGCATACGTCGCAAAACGCAGTACAAGAAGCCGCGCAAATTGCGTGCTGTTGTAGCACGTTTTTTAGATTACACTCTTGCTGCTTTGTTATGCTTTGTACTTGCTTTTTGCACTAGCTTGGGACCAATTTTCCGCAGTCAAGATATTAAAGTTCATTTAGGATCAATCGCTGATTTTTCGTTGGTTAATGCTTTTATTTTCGTTGCTGCCTTCATAATATACGCATTAATACTGACTGCGCTTATTTACTATGGTAAAAATAAAAAGTTTTTGCCTAAATATCAACGTTTTACGAAATTAATAAAGTCAATTGCGTTAAGAAAAAATAGTGAAAATAAAAAACATTCAAAATTACAAATTTTTACTACTAAACACACTATTTTCCGCAATATTTCGCATTTTCTTTTAAAATCTGCAAAACTATTTTTTAATTGCGCTAAATGGTTCATTAACCACTCCACTCGCAACAGAAGAAACCTACTTCTTACTTTTTTCGTGGGCTGGATTTGGGTTCCAGTTACGTTACTTGCCGCATACGGTGCAGATATATGCTCGCAAATTCGCGAGTACAGTTGGACTTGGAATAAAATTACAGGCTTAGATCAGCCTTATATCGGCTTCTTTAGCTTTGTCCCAATGGATATTTACCCAACTGCGCACTACTTGTGGCCAACTTATCCAACTTATTTAACAAATCAGCACAACATTGTTCTAACTGTTATTTATGGCGCAACAACAGCAGTCTCCAGATACTTTACCGACTCAAACGACGCTGGAATTGTAGTTCTTGCCTTTGCACAATTTGTATTTGCAGCATGGTGCGTTTCTGCAACAGCACACCGCTTCTTAAACAAACCTTGGCTTGATGCAGAATCTAGCTCAACAAATTGCAGCACAACAACTTTTGCAAGATTCGTTATTCTGCTTATGTTTTTACTTAATCCGCTTGTGTTGTGCTCAACTATTGCGCTTACAAAATCTCCGCTTTTTGCATTCGCTTTTGTTTGGTGGTTTGGTATAAATTACGAGTTAACTAATTGCTATCATGCGAAGGACACTAAAAATACACCTAGCACAAAGCCAAATGCGCAAAAGCCTAGACTTCACACTGTTTTGGAATTAATTGTTTCAGTGTGCGTAATGCTTATTGCTGCAAAATACGCTTGGTATATTCTGGTTGTTCAATTCGTGCTTTTGATTATTTTTGAGCGCAAACGCTGGCGTTTGTGGGTTTGCGGAATTTTGCTTCCAATCGTTGTGATTCACGGCTCGTTAATTATGCTTATTTCGAGCGGTGCTATTATTAGCGGCGATCCTATTGAGAGTCGCGGCATTCAGTTACAACAAATTGCACGTATAGCTAAGCTCGATCCGCATAGCATACCGCGTAGCGCAAAGCGCATTATTGCACCAATTTTTAATCTGGATCAAACTGCAGAAGCATACAAACCTTATGACGCAGATCCTGTGAAATCTTCCGGATTGCAGTCTAAAAAAGTGAGTTATCGTTGGCGATACGTTACTAAAGATAATATTCGTAAATTAGATTTCGCTTGGTGGCAAATGATTACGCATAGTCCACTCGTTGCAACTGACGCTTTTCTTGCGAAGACTTACGGATACTTTGATATTTTTGACCGCCCGTATGTTGGGCCAGAATATTACATAGACACTGACAGCATACACAAATCTGATTGGATTAAATATTGGAATCCTAAGTGGCGAACTAAATTTGCAGAAGACATTAGCACGTTTAGTGATATTCCTGTTTTAAGTTGGCCAATTCACGGAAATACTTTCGTTATTTTTACACTACTTATTGGAGTTGCAGAAATTATTCTTCGCCGTTGGCGCACATTGTTATGGCACATTCCACTTGCCTTGCTAGTTGGAGTTATGATTCTTGCTCCAGCTAATAATTTTGAGCGACACATGCTACCGTTAGCTTTTGTTTTCTGCTTTGTAGCACTTACTTTTTGGCGAGATACTTTTACTCAATCGCGCTATAATAGTAGAGAAGGTTAGGATTAAAGGCATAAGATGGACGAGAAGAATACACCTCAGTTTGCGCAAGATAGCAGCGCTGCTTCTTCTGTTATGTCCGAAGAAAATTATGAAGATAAACTTGCAGGAAACAGCTTACTTAGTAACGATTTTCTTTCGATACTAGCAAGCGTACAGGCAGCAGAAAAGCACGCGGAGGATTCTAATATTGCCAATTCTCTTGAAAATCAACAGTTAAACAAAACGCAAGTAAACGCTGTATCAAATGATCAAGAAAGCTCTTCTACAGCAAAGCAATCTAAAGCAGAGCAAGAAAACGAAGAAAAGCACAAACACCACTTGTGGCATCGTCTTTCATCAAATCAAAGTCGTTCGAGTCATTCAAGTCAATCTTCTGAAAATACTAAAGGTAATAATTCACCGAGTTTTACTCCATTGCCCAGCGCGCAAAAATCAACTAGCTCGGAACCGCTTAGAATTTTCGACAATCGTGATGGCCAAGTTTTTGACGCGGCGATGCGCTTGCAATTACACTCGATTATTGCCACGTGTTTAATGAATGGTATTGCAGACGCTCGTATTGACGCTTTCATGCATTTACTTCAATGGTCAGATTCGCCAAAAGTTATTGTTATTGCAGGAACTTTCGGCACTGCAATTAAGCCAGATGACGGACCAAATCGCAAGCCAGCACCAGATATTCCACCTGATAACACTGACACTTTGCGTCGAAATATTTGGCCACAGCTTGGTAGTTGCAATGCGTATGATGCAATAGTTGAGCGCACACAAAGTAGTGCTTTGCAGCGCATTACGGGAGCTTGGCAAAAAACGCAAGCACTGATATCAGCATCTACGAAAAATTCTTCTACTTTTGCAGCGCCTTCTCATATTATTCTGCTTGCTGTGCGCGAAAATCCTAGCGATCAGGCTTTAGAGAAGCTGTGCAAAGTTTTTGAGAATTCTCATAAGACGATTTGTGTTAGCAGCATGGTTGAAGGCGTTGAGCAGATTTCTTCCGCTCTTACTGCTACTCTTGCCGCGATTGCTGTTGCTCCAGCAGTAAAGCATTTGCCGCAAATCATTCACACAGATGATTTGCTTCCAGAACGAGCGCTTATTGGCGATGCCACAGCTTTTGATACTCTTTACAACAAGGTGTATCAAAGTTTGGCTCCTTACAATCATGACGATCCGACTCTGGAAACTATTGACATGTTCTTACGCTTTGGTGGAGCTCTTGACCAAACAGCACACGAACTTAATGTGCATCCAAATACTGTTCGTTACCGTTTACGTAAAGTTGCGCAAACTACAGGATGGGATGCTACGGATCCGCGCGCCGCTTATGTGCTGCAAACAGCTATAACAATTGGCAGAATTCGTGATTCGCACTAAGACGAAGTGCACGACAATAAAGACGCGCGGCCTAAACTACTCGCGCGCGTGATGTTTAGACCGGATTTTCTTGCGTAGGCGACCTAAACTACTCACGCACGTGCTGTTTTGGTCGCTTAGACAACGCATAAGTAGAAGTGTATTACATATCGAAAATGCAGCTCTTACTGCACATCTCCTACTACGCAGCGCTTACCGCAAAAAATTATGAGTTGAATAGTAATCTTTCAAAGAATCTTTAGTAATTTTTTGAACGCATATTGCCGAACTATTAGTAGCATCATAAGCATTCTTCCATGGATCCTCACGATGTGTCATAGCACTCAAATCACTACCAGAACACTCAGCAAACTTTTTGCACACTTTTTCCACAAGAAGCTTTTGGCCATCTGTTAAAGAATCATCATTCAACTTATCAGTGCTAGGAAGCACAAGCTCCCCTTTACGAATCAAAAACTTACCGCGATGCAATGCGAATAATTCTGGGCAAACAGGACCATTTCTCCATGCCTGAAAATCCTCGTTAAATAATGGATATCCAGTAGTAGCCAAAGAATACGCTTGCGAATAGTAAGCTAACTTCTGACGCTTCATAGTAGTAATAGTTCCAGCAATATCAAGGATGTACGATGCCACATTAAAGATTGTTGTCATACGCACCTCCAGCAAAAATACCACTAACTAATTCAGATGTAATCAGAAAAAAATCGGGCGACGCATAAATGCATCGCCCGCAAAACTTTCGTTTTCAAATCGTATTTAATAAATTACTATGATGGCTGTACATTATGTACAATCTCTTTACAAAAAATATACATCTGCTGCAATGACGTAGACGACTTGTACAAATCCTTATTCCTAACCATCCTACCGTCAAACAATTCCTTGATTTCCTGTAAACAATGACTCTTTAAATCCTCACTCTTTATAACATCATCCACCGCAATAAGCAGCGAAATAAAATCTTGCACGCATTTATTTTTCAACCTGTCTTGAATAGTTCTCTTTTTCACACCTGCCAACAACTTAACAACTCGAGAAACTAAATAATTATTGTAAAACCCAGCTTTATTTGTTAAATCATGAATAACACAATTGCTATGAGCTGCAGCATTCCGTATATTTCTTATATTGTCCAGCAATGTACAATTAAATCCATCATATTCATACTTTGCACAGTAATACTTATAAAAATTAACGAATTCTCCAAATGGAATCACTTCTAGAAAAACATATATAGGATAATTAGGGTGATTATACTTACCCAATAGGGTTTTCACATACGCAGTAGATCGTCTATTATCAAGCTCTGTTATAATACGAGGATATTTTGCAATATATTCACTTACTATATTGAATTCATCAATATTTTTTTCTTGTATATCTTTTAATATATTGACTTTTAAAGAATGTTCCACGCTAAGACTTGCACTAATAATCCAACGTCGTAAATACATATCAATAGTAGATAAATCTTTTAGAGCCATAAAATCAAGACCCACATATTTACCATTATGCTTATGAAAATTTGCCTTATAGGCAGTAACTTTAACATAATAATTATGCTCATTCAAAAATGAAACAGCATCCTCAACTGTACATTCTTGAAAAGCAACACCCTTACTTTTTAGTTTATCTATAAGTTGCTCTGTCTTTAACATAAAACACCCCCATCCACAACCAAAATAGCCCAACACAAATTTAACAAAACTATTTATTTTTTATTTAATGATTCAAGTATAAAAAAGAACATGAGAAGCAGGAAGAGTAAATATGCTTGTTGGAGGATGGTTAATTATATAAGTAGATAGATGTGTAGATTAGTGAGCAGATGAGTAAGCAAGTGAACCGCTAGACAAGTTGGTCACTAAAAGCGCAGGCGACATAAACTACTCACAGCTGAGTCGTTTTGGTCGCATCGCAACAACAACATCTAGCAATAGTACAGTCAGCAAGCAGACACATACGAAGAAAGGACTTGGAGACTGATGCCCCTAGTAGCACCAAACCCAAGCCCTTTAACAAAACCGACTCGTTTCCCTAACAAACAAGCCAGCCAAACACTCAACAGTCACGCCCCCGAAAACCAGCGCACAACACTACCGTGAAGAAAGAGATTTGGCAAAACAGTAGAATCATGCAAAAGCCCGAAAGCAAACCCGCCACAAAACACTAAACAGCATTCGCAGCACGTTGAGTGAAAGATTTAACAAGTGAGCGCACCATACTCACGTACGGCACGCTCACAAATCATTAAACAATCAACACACTTAATGTGCTAAAAGCTTAGTGACGGATCTTGCGAAGAGCAGCACCCATGCCAGCAAGAACAGAAGCAGCAACAGCAGCCAAAGCTACAGCAGCACCGGTCTTAGCCAATGGAGCAGACTTCTTATCAGACTTCTTGTCAGACTTCTTGTCAGACTTCTTGTCAGACTTCTTGTCGTTAGCCTTGTCATCAACCTTCTGACCATGACGCTTGAGGTAGTCAGCGACAGCTTTGCACTCGAGAGAATCTTCACCGTAAAGCTTCACACACTTCTTGTAATCCGTGTCCATATTGCCAAATGGAGTATGCTCATACTTATCTTTCTCGTCAGCCGCAACCTTAGCAGCCTTCTCAGCATTCAAACGATCAGCAAGAGCACCAGGGTCCTCAGTCTCATATTGCCAATTATCATCCTTCTCATCCTGAGCAGCAGGCTTATTCTCTGCAGGCTTATTCTCTGCAGGCTTATTCTCTGCAGGAGGGTTCTGTGCACCAGCACCTGGTTCTTCTGCCATTGCTGGGGCGGCGAAAGCCAAGCCGGAAACGAGGGTGGCGCCAGCAGCGAGTGCGGCGATAGCCTTCTTATTCAACATAATATTTTCCTTTCTTCTTCTCCTTCACGCCAAACGCGCGAAGAAAAAATTAACATTCACAACTTAAGTTTTGTGAATAACTACCAGCGCAGAATATCCAGCCGGAAGCTGTTATTAACATACCCCCCCCCCGTTCGAAAAAGTCAAGAGCAGACGCACAACTCATTAACAGAAAACATTTATATTTTTACGGAAATATTTCAGTCAAACTATTTTTAAAAGTAAAAAATACAGTATTACGCATTATTTTTCGTAAAAATGTCAATTTCAAGGTTTTTAAAGATTTTTCTCAGAAAACTCTCAGAAAACTCCTGAATACTCCCCCAACCAGCCGCAAAACCGTTGCAATATAGCCACTCTTGCGCGACACGCCGCGCACGACCACGCGCCCTCAACCTCTCCAGTCACCTATTCATTACCAACACAGTTTGCGTACTGCACCAGCAACGCTAATCGCAATTACTCGTTACTAACGCAGAAACGCAGTAACAAAAAACGCTGAAAACATGACTCAAAAGAGCACATTTTCAGCGTTTATAAGTTTTAAACTTAATTTACTACGTACCAGCCATGCTTTCGCATAAGCTACGCAAGCAATAAATCAGGCAGCAATGCTGGCGATATCAACTGGAACACCAGGAGCCATCGTAGAAGTCACAGTTACCTTAGTAATGTAACGACCCTTGATGGTGCTTGGCTTCAAGCGGCGGATTTCGTCTGCGACAGCCTTGAAGTTCTCTTCAAGAGCCTTAGCATCGAAGGAGAGCTTGCCGAAGAGGAAGGACAGGTTGCCCTGGCGATCCACGCGGAACTCAATCTTACCGCCCTTAATGTCAGCAACAGCCTTGGCTACATCCATAGTCACGGTGCCAGTCTTTGGGTTTGGCATCAAGCTACGAGGACCGAGAACACGACCCAAGCGGCCAACCTTACCCATCATGTCTGGGGTTGCAACAACTGCATCGAAGTCAAGGAAGCCACCGGCAACCTTTTCGATCAATTCGTCATCACCAACGATGTCGGCGCCAGCTTCCTGAGCCTCAGTAGCCTTTGGGCCACGAGCAAACACCAAAACCTTAGCGGTTTTACCGGTGCCGTTTGGCAAGTTCACAACGCCACGAACCAACTGATCAGCCTTGCGAGGATCCACATTAAGGCGCATAACAGCCTCAACGGACTCGTCGAAAGCGTGCTTTGGCATGCTCTGCAACAAAGCAATTGCTTCAGCTGGGGTGTACAGGTTATTGCGGTCGATCTTCTCAGCCGCTTCACGATACTTCTTAGAACGCTTAGCCATTTCTACACTCCCTTTCAGTCGGTAACGGTAATACCCATCGAGCGAGCGGTGCCCGCGATGATCTTCATACCGGCCTCGACGTCACGTGCGGAGAGGTCAGGCATCTTAATTTCGGCGATTTCGCGCACCTGAGCCTTGGTCACAGAACCAACCTTGTGAGTCAATGGATTCTCGGTGCCCTTCTGAATGCCAGCAGCCTTAAGCAACAAAGCAGCGGCTGGTGGGGTCTTCAAAATGAAGGTGAAGGAACGATCTTCATAAACGGTGATCTCTACTGGGACAATCTGCCCCATCTTGTCCTTCGTCTGGTCGTTATAGGCCTTGCAGAAGTCCATGATGTTCACGCCGTGGGAGCCTAATGCTGGACCCAGTGGTGGGGCTGGATTTGCCTTACCAGCCTGAATCTCGAGCTTAATAAGCGCGGAGACTTTCTTTTTCGGAGCCATAATATGGTTCTTCTTTCTTGTACAAGCGGTTCAAACGGTTGTTGCAAACGCTGATATAGTCGCTTCTTACAGAAGTAAAGCACTTACGAAACGTTGCTATAAAGCTGTTTTGCAGCTTCCTCCCGCATCTTGTATTGCTGTGCTGTGCTAGCGGATTCCTCCTCCAGTCACAAGCCTTCCTATTATGCCACATCTTCGCGACACGCTGCATTACGAAATCTGCAACTATTTTTACGCAGCTACTTTTGCGCAACTATCTTTGCGCAGCTATCTCAGTAGACAATTCGTTAAGTATAGCGTTTCTAGTCCACGCACTCACAGTCATTTTTCTGCGCTTTGCATCGGCTTCGATTAAATGCCAAACGGTATCACTTAACCTAACAGTACGCGGTTTCAACGGCTGAGTTTCATC
Source organism: Gardnerella sp. DNF01189 (assembly GCF_049244195.1). NCBI lineage: Bacteria > Bacillati > Actinomycetota > Actinomycetes > Bifidobacteriales > Bifidobacteriaceae > Gardnerella > Gardnerella sp. DNF01189. The sequence continues at coordinate 922,125 of NZ_CP058385.1, forward strand.
TTCCTAAGCTCTTCCAGCAAACTCTGTAATAGTGGCACCAGGAAAATTATCTTCTGCCTCCTCAGCCCACTTATCAACAATATCGTCAGTAATAACGAACCCATTTTCCGCAGTATACGTATTCTTACTCATCTCGCATCCCTTATCTCTTGTAAAAATCCCTTTGTAAGACGATTCGCATGAATTATAAGTATTGCGTTGTTTTCAAGCTACCATATCATGCTTTACTTCTATGCTCTTAATACAAACTCCACAAATCTCGAGCAACGCTATAACTAACTCAGAGCAAATAAGAGAACAAGAGAATATCACATTTACTTAAGCAAATTATGAGTTGAATAGTAATCTTTCAAAGAATCTTTAGTAATTTTTTGAACGCATATTGCCGAACTATTAGTAGCATCATAAGCATTCTTCCATGGATCCTCACGATGTGTCATAGCACTCAAATCACTACCAGAACACTCAGCAAACTTTTTGCACACTTTTTCCACAAGAAGCTTTTGGCCATCTGTTAAAGAATCATCATTCAACTTATCAGTGCTAGGAAGCACAAACTCCCCTTTACGAATCAAAAACTTACCGCGATGCAATGCGAATAATTCTGGGCAAACAGGACCATTTCTCCATGCCTGAAAATCCTCGTTAAATAATGGATATCCAGTAGTAGCCAAAGAATACGCTTGCGAATAGTAAGCTAACTTCTGACGCTTCATAGTAGTAATAGTTCCAGCAATATCAAGGATGTACGATGCCACGTTAAAGATTGTTGTCATACGCACCTCCCTTTGCGCAACTACATTTGCGCAACAGCAAAAGTTGGAAGTCTACTTCCAAGTTGAGCGCAAAACACTAGAACATTATAAAATGTTAAAACTCTAACTCAGGATTCTTTAACAACTCATCAAACATCGCATGATACAAGCGCAAATTCAAAGACTCTATTCGCGTAATAGTCGAAATTTTGCCGCCAGCATCTTTCGACGAAGCGCCACAAACGTAAACAGCCTCATCATCCGTTCCATAATCTATAACCACATACCTATCGTGATACTTTCTGCCAGCAGTCTTAAACTTCAAATCAACACCAGGACAATCGCTTACAAAATCACCCAACATGCTTTCCGTAAGCATATTCTTGCTCCTAGCGTTATCACTAAAAACTACGATTTCAACCCCTTCACCAGCAAACCGTAATAGTTCCAATGTTTTAAGACCAATATAATTATCAACAACGTAAATGCTTTTCTTAGCTGATTTATATATTTTGCAATACGCAAGATCCGCTTCTATTTTATTGCCGTCCATAAGAAGAAAATGTTTATACGAATCTGGATTAATAAAATTATCCATTACCTTATTAAAATCTTCCTTCGTTGCCATTTGAGATTTTATTTCCGCTATATCATTAGTATTCTGATTCGTTTGAATCGCAAGCTTAGCTAATTCCTTCGCGCCAATAAAATCCTTATTTTCAACAATATAATCCTTCATTTGCTTAAAGGTTCTAATAAGCGCTTTCGACTGAATTATGGCAAGTTCGCCTCTTAACACAGTCATGAGCATATAAATACCTTGCTCCGTAAAAGCATATGGAAGCTTTCTGCGACCACCCCAACTTGATGTAGAATTTTTCGACATCAAGTTTTTGAACTCATCAGCAGTTAGCTGAAACATAAAGTCATCATCAAACTTTTCTATGTTATTTTTTACCTGCTCGTTGAATCTTGCCGTAGTATACCCATATATTTCAGCAAGCTCAAAATCAAGCATGACTTTTTGATTACGAATGTTGTAGATTTTCTCTTTTATTGTTTCAGCGTCTATTATCATTCCAACAGACGCGTTTTTAGAGTCAGCGATAATTAGATTTTTATTCCCCTCTACCATAAGATCACTCCTAAAAAATGTGCGTAAAACCTAGCGCTGTACAACAAAAACTACATTTCTAACACAAAACCCATGAATCGCAAGCAATCAGGGTTATTCCCAAAAATCAATCACAAGCCATAAAACATCTAACAACTAGCAAAACTAGCATGCATCAGCGCATAAATATAATTCTATAAGATTCCACAAATAAAAAGCAACAAAAAAATCGGTTTTAATACAAACGCACAGCACATTTATGTAGTGCGCTTGTACCTGATTTACGGCATGTCATGCCAAATCAGCCAAACGGCTAAGCCGTGAGGAATAAGTGCACTACATAGCAGCGCGAAGGCAGGTCGGAACGCTACACCAATCCACACATATAAAGTGGTAATATTACGAGATTCAAATCTTTTCTAACGCTAAGCTGTTTAGGAGCAAATACATAACTAGTTCCAATTCTTTTTGAAAACTTGTTCTTAAATTTATCAAGAGAAACTGTTTTAAACACATTCCCAGATTTAACTTCAATAGGAGATATACGCATTTTGCCAGCAGAATCCTGAAAAGCTTTAGAAATCAAAAAATCTATTTCCATAGTATTTTCCGAATTTTCTTTGTCTCTATTTGAATAGAAGAATAGGCGATGTCCAGATGCTATTAGCTGTTGCGCAACAACGTTTTCAACTAGCATTCCTTCATTAATTGAGATTTTTCCAAATAAAATTTCTTTATACAGATCATTAGACGCAATACTACTATCTGAAAGTATCATAGAAGTCAACAAACCGGTATCAGCCATATAACATTTTACTAACGCATCATCTGCATTAAGATTCAATCCCACATTTGGATCTGTAGATTTGTAGCAATTATTTGTAATACTCGCATCCGAAAGCCAAAAAAACGCATCCTTATAGTCACGCATACGAGCATTCTTACCTAAGGAAGTAATCCTATATCTTTTTTCATGTCTGGAAAGCTGTGCTGGTATTCCATCAAACACAGACATAACTTTCATTTCATAACCTTTTGCAAACTTTGCAGCATCCTGCCTATAGAGCGAAAGAATACGACGCTTAACCCTATCTACTCGAGCAAAATCTCTCGAATCAACATATTCATTTACAGACTGCGGCATGCCACCAACTAGCATATATTCTCTAAAAAGTCGCATCGCTTTTTTATGTAAAACATCTGGCAAAGGATTTAACTCATCAAATGAATCTTTAATAACTTTCGATAGATTTTCTTCTCCAAAAGCCCACAAAAATTCTTCAAAATCAAGAGGATACATGCGTTCTTCTTGTTCTTCAGATGGAATCAATATTGTTTCAACATTGTGTTTAATAGACAATAACGAGCCAGTCTCTATATAGTCGTATCTGCCATCTGCAACTAGTTGTTTTACAAATTCTCTAGCCTGTGGGAAAAATTGCACTTCGTCAAAAACCATTACCGATTCACGGTTATAAAGTTTCACACCATATAGTGCAGATATGTATGTAAAGAAAGTGCTTAAATCTGAACGATAATCTTCAAATAGCCGAAGCGCATCTTTTGATGCTTGCGAAAAATCAATAAGAATATAAGACTTGTATTCGTTTCTTGCAAACTCTTCAACTATAGTACTTTTCCCAACTCTTCGAGCACCTGTTACTAAAAGCGCTGTTGAACCGCGATCAGCATTCTTCCAATCGAGCATTTTTTGATAAAATTTTCGCCTTAACATATAACACCACTCTTAATTACCACAAAACCGTTGAAAATACTATTGTTTTATAGTATATATTTCACGAAAATCAATGTCAATTTATGCTAAATTTTCACGAAATCAGGGGTAAATATATGCCGAATTTTCACGAAAATCAAGGTGTTATTTCTCTAAATCTTCGCGACACGCTGCATTACAGCAATTCTAAGCAGTTATATGTTTGGCATGAGCAAGTGAAGCAGCACGGCGGTGGCGCTTGCGAACCGCGGCAATAATCATCGTCGTAAGAATCACAGCGCAACCAATAAGCGCGAGCACAAACATCGTCATCCAAAGCGGCCACTGCAACTTATCGCCCGGCGCGGAAACAGGATCCGGCAGCACGCGATAGCCTGTCACCAGCAATCTCTGCGTATTAACACCATACGGCGTACACGTAAGCAGCGTCGCCAGATCACGCCCATTCTCGCGTTGAAGCAACCTAATATCATGCGGATCGACCACGCTAATGCGGAATACCCTGTAACGCAGCGTCTCCCCCTGCACGTCAAAGTAGAAGAAATCACCCTTCTTCAACTCCACTAAATCATCAAACATGGTCGCATTTGGCAAACCCGTATGCGCCGTCACAACAGCGTGACGCGTTTTACCCCCAACCGGCAAATCTGTGCCATACAAGTGTCCAGCGCCATACGCCAAAACCTCCTGCGAACTACCGTGGTAAATCGGCAGCTTAACGCCAATCTTCGGGATTTTCACAATACCCATAATCCCCATCGGCTCATCCAGCTGCTTCGCATACTCCTTATACTCCGGCGTCTTCATATAATCCGTCGTGCCATCGTACGGATCAGCCGTAATAATCGACTTGTGGCGCGCATTATAACGACGAGCCGCGTTCAAAATCTTCTCTCTAGCGCTCGCAGTCTGCTTACGACTCAGCCGATCATAAGCTACAGAAATCTCCTTCGACACCTTGTTATTCCACAACGTTGACGCAATCGGGTACGTGAAGCACAGAATCGCTGCAAGCGCGAGAACGATTGGCTCTAAAATACGGCGGAGTTTGGATTTGGGTTTTTTAGCGGGTTTTGTTGCAGTTGCGGAGGCTGCGGTTTGCGTTGCTGTGGAGGCTGGTGTTGTTTCGGTTGCAGAAGCGACGGGTTTTGCTTTGAGTTGCTTGAAGAAAGCATATACTTTAACAACAGCGTCGTTTAATTTCATGCTTCTTCCTTGTAACGTTTATACACGTAAATTTTGTTTCAAATTACGCGTGAAAACACACGTTTTTAGAGCAAGTGAGTCTAGGATTTAGTTCAGTAAACCCTAGACTCACACTTTGCTATTAGACTACAAGACCAGCTTTAGAAAGCGGATCAAGCGTTCTGCTGCTGTTCCTCTTCTTTGCGATTGCGCATGTAGAGGAACACGCTTGCTGCAATCAAGCCCATGCCAGCAAGCGCAAACAGAATCACGCCAGCAGCACCAGTTGCAGGAAGATTGAACCAGAACTTGTTACCGCCTTTTTCACCATGCAATGGAATGTTAGGGAATTTCAAAGTATCAGGATTATCGTTGGTAGTTGTATCCTTAACAGTTATTTCCTTAACCACAGGAGACAAAGCAAATCCTTCAGGAGCCTTAACCTCAACAACGTACAGCGTTGAACCAGCTTCAGCCTTGTAAGGATTAGAGAATTTACCGCCTTCAACAGTAGTTTCATCAAATGCAGAAGCGGCCTTGCAAGGACTATCTTTCGCATCTACTGCTGTATTTTCCTTAAGAGACTTGGTGCACAAATCTGCTTTACCTTTGTCGGTAAATATCTTGAATTCAGCACCAGAAAGCTTTTTACTCTCATCTTCAGAATTGTACTTATCAACCTGCAAATAACCAAACTTGACTGTAGGCTTACTGCCATCAACATTAGGAATTATAGGATTCGGTGCAGTAGTACCCTCATCATGAGCTGGGAAGAAGCCAGACTTATTAGTAATAGTCTTATCTGTAGTAGAATCCTTGAAGGCTTTACTTATGTCAAACGCAAGCTCAACCTCAACTTGAGGAGCCTCAGATCCAGCAGCAACGTTATTCAACTTAGAAGCAATTTTCTTCAAACCTGCTTCAGTGAACTTCACAAGAATGCGAGTGTGACCAGCAGCAAGACCTTTAGTATCTCCAGCTGTAGCAATCTCAGCATTATCAGAATTAGCCTTTGCAGTAACGGTGTAGTCGTTGTTCTCACCCTTAGTAAGGGTAGAATCACTACCTGTACCGAACTTTACAGACTGCACAGCAGCATCAAGTCCCTTATTAGGTTCTGTAAACGCTGAGGTTGGAGCATCGTCGAACACAGCGTAATCCTTGAGATTCTTCTCAGTCAAATCCTTGTCAATCTTAGTCTTGTTCACCTTTGCGGTAATTGTGTAGTAAATTTTATCTTTTACACCAGCAAAAATGTGAGATTTATCAACATTCTTCTTAATTGCAGAAGAAAGATCAATATTCTTTGGCTTAACTACAGGATTATACTCATACACAGTTGTGGTCTTGCCATTATCAGTCTTCTGTTCAATCAAAGGCAAAGTCATGTAGAAACTACTGAAATCGTAAGCACCATAACCATCAGGAACCTTCTCAACAATCTTATACAAACCAACAGAAAGATTATTAAGTGTAGACTTACCATCCTTGTCTGTAGCAGTCATATTGTGCACATCAGTTCCAGTTCCAAGAGTTACAACTCCAGCTTCTTCCGGATGAGCGTTTAGCTTAGAAACAATACCAGCAATCTTCTGCCAAGAATCATACTGAGCAAGATTCAAAGTAACATCATTAGTTCCTTCCTTAATGGATGCAACTTTAGTTACAGTGAAACTAACATCTTTAAGAGGTTCAAAACCAGCAGGGCAAGATGTATCTTGCGTTTTGCCTGTCTCATTAGATGCGGACGCATTAGCAGTACTAGACGAAGCAACGGTAGTAGTAGTTGTAGAGACATCCTTTTTCTTGCACTTAACAATAGTTAAACTACCGCTTTCCGGAGCACCAGTCTCCCACGGAGCCTTAGAACCCTTTTTAACAGAAGGTTGTGGAAGAACCGGCTTACCACCAGCCCACGCAACTCCAGCCACAGTTACAGCGCCGGCGACGCACAGCGTGCCAGCCATCGCAAGCGACGCAACTGCCGCCACGAATTTATTAGTGAACTTTTTCATGTTCACTCCTTTCGTAATGCCGTTTTACGGCAAGTAGAGAATTAGTTTGCATTGATAATGCTCTTGACGAGTAAAGTTTTAAAATTTTTGGCATTTACCTTGTGTTATCACGCTCCCGAATCCCGAAAGACTGCGCAATAAAACAATACGCAATAAAACAATGCGCGAAACAGGAAGGCTTGATACGCAAATGCGTACGTAGTCGCCTTATGCGAAGCACAGCGAGTAAATGCATATACAACTGCTTCATACGTGATTGCATAAGCCTCGCCGCCTTCCAAAAATTAATTTGCGAGCGCACTCACTTTGACTTACCACGAAGCCAGCCGCCAGCAGATTTACCAACAGAGCGGCAAGAATACCAAACTGCAAATTCCAACTCTGACCGCCCGTATTCGGCAAAGTAAAATTACTCGCCAAGTGAATATTGAACGTAAAAGCAGCAAAATCCTTCTTTTCTTTAAAAGACGCTGGAGTAGCAGTTAGCGCAGAGCTTATTGAATCAGGCGTTAAGCTGCCTTTTAGACCATCAAACTTAGTAAGAGCATCAGGCTTCAGCGCAAACACAACGCACTGGTAATCGCCAACCTTAGTCGGCTTTATGCTCACTTCCATAGAAGCTTGAGACGCAATCTTATCCGCAGTACATTCGTTATCGCCTTTTCCTGCTTTATTGCATCTAGTTTGATCCTTATCCCCAGGCACACTCAACCCAAGCTCGTCAAGATTTCTGCTCCAAGTATTGTATTCAAGAGACTTATTCTTCTTCTCGCCCTTCGAGCACAGCACGCGCAACGTAATCTTATTCGTGCTATCCGCCGCAGAAGTAGCATCAACAAACGGCTTAAAACTCATGCCGAGTATCGCAGAAATATTGTTATTGCTGCTAGACAATGCCGCCGGCAACGAACCATCGCTGGTTTTAAACGGATACACTTTCAGCGTAAGATCATTATCACTAATTTTTGGCTTTGGCTTATCTCCAAACTGGATTATTACAGTCTTATAATCCCAGTCAACGCCTTTCGCAATAGATGTTTTATTGTCCCACTTATCTTCAACAATGTTTCGTTCTGGATTATCGAACAATAACTTCATATCTTTATTAGTTTTGACTCTTTTGCCAAACTCTTTTGCCAATTTAGACGATTGTGGCTCTTTATGAGTTGATAAGTCTTGTTTTAAGTCAACATCCTTAATAGCAAACACTTTGCACTCAAAAGTGCCAGCCTTCGTAGGCGTGCCACTAATCCAGCTTTGAGAGCGCTCAGTATAATCATCATTCTCATACACAGCAGAATTCTCTGCATTTTCATCAGGTCGATTCTGATTTTCCATATGCTTGAACTGCTGCGTACTAAAGCTCAAACCATTAACACTGTCTGACGTATAACTATCAGCATTATCACCACTACCCTCTTTATGGCAAATCATATGGTGATAGATAGAACCAGGCTTAGCTTCCGACTGCGAATCAATAAAAAGCTTATTATTAATAGAATCGTAAGTATCTTTCTTATCAGTACTGTCAGTAGTACTGCCGTCAGTACCTCCGCTAGGAGCTGAACCTTTAGACTTTGGTTTTATAATAATTTTATTACCACTTACCGCAACACCATCCTGCGCATTCCCAAAATCGTATAAGCTAGGCGACAAATCACCGGGATGAGCCTTAGGTAAATCCTTTTCATCAAGTTTCTCCCTAATGCTCTTAGATCTGGATTTAGAACCATCTGGATAATGTATTACAAACTTAAACTTATACGTCTTAGCTGCCATCCATTTGCTTACAAAAAAACGTATAGAACCATCGCTATTAGACACACCATACGTAGATTTAACAGTATAACTGCCACTGTTATCCTTGAAAAAAGCATACTTCACAGAATCATCACTTTTAACATACTCTTCCAACCCAAGCCAAACGCCATCAGGTAATGTTTGCTGCACTTTACCTGCAACTTTTATTTTTGGAGTAAGAATCTGAGGAACCCTATTATAAGGCTCACTATCAGTACCTTTAATAATTAACTCACTATTATAAGTAATGCTGTAGCATTTTTCAGGAGTCTTATACCTTTTATTATTCTTACACGCTTCCGGAAGTTCAGGCTTTTCATTCACACTTCTGTCAGTGCCTTTAACAGCTTCCGCAGAATCAGCAGCTTTATTTTTAGCATCTTTAACGTTTTTCTTTACAGCAGTCTCAGCTAACTTAGGCTTATCGACACCATTGTTGTTAGCATTATGCTGCTTCTCAAAAAGCTTCGATTCCTTATTATCTTTATTTAAAGTACTTGAAGTATCAGTATTTTTCTTATTAGGCTCAGTAGTATTATTAGATTCACTCTGCTTAGTCTGCTTATTCGATTCACCATCGTTTTTAGTAGAACCAGCCTTCGCACCCTCAGCCTTCTCAGTAGAAGTAGCACTTTCGCCAGCACTCAACGCATAAGTTGGAGCAATCACAAAAGTAGCAAGCAACATTGTAATTGCCACGAAAAAAGCAAATAACGAACGGCGAATTGAGCGCACTAGTCGAAGGAAACGGCTAAATATATGCGAATTAAACATATACACCTACCTTCTAATTCGCCCTCTTATATCATAATGTCGTTATTACAACGGCACTGAAAAACTCGAATTCTCGCTAAAATTCTCTGCTAAAAACGCTCTTCTCAAACACTCAGCACTATACCCCCCCCCCACGCCTATTTGCAAGCCAAACTAAATATTTGGAAATATTTATTATTTACATTGATAAAAGCACTGTAATTGCAAGAAAATTTAGGATTATTTCCCTATTTTACGGCGTGTCGCGGTAAATAAACAAAACTAAGCAAAAGCAAGCAAAGCAAAAAACAAAAAATAAACAAAACAAAAAAAACCGGAGTGCAATACGCACCCCGGTCTATAAAATCTACAAAAGCTAGCTACAAAAGCCTAGGCTTTCAGCTCAAACAATCGGCTCCACTTGGTTGAATCCAAGCTCCACAGGAGTTTCACGTCCAAAGATGGAAACCAACACCGTAAGCTTCTGAGTTGTAGGCTCCACATCCGAAACCACAGCTGCCATCGTTGAGAATGGACCGTCGGTAACTGTTACCTGATCGCCAACCTTGTAAGCAACCTCAACCTTACGCTTACGTGCTGCAGCCGGCTTATCGCCAGCATTCTTCAAAGCTTCAGAAGCAATCATCGGAGCCATCATTGACACAACTTCTTTGCGGCTCAATGGTGCAGGCTCTCTAGAAGGACCAACGAAACCAGTCACGCCCTCAGTCTCGCGCACAATACGGCGAGCGTTCTCATCCGGCCACATGCGAATCAACACATAGCCTGGCACACGCACGCGAGTAATAACCTTCTTACCCTTTTCCGTATGCTTCTCGACTTCTTCCATAGGAACTTCAATCTGGAAAATCTTATCTTCCAAACCAAAGTTCTGCACGCGGGATTCGACGTTAGTTTTCACGCGCTTTTCGTAACCAGAATACGTGTGAAGAACGTACCACTTGCCTTCCAAAGTGCGAAGTTTCTTAGAAAATTCTGCTACAGCGATTGCGCCGGCATCAGTTGGGTCAGCTTCGTTCGCATCGTCAGCATCAGTAGTTTCATCAGCATCGCTAGTTTCGTCAGTTTCGTTAGAAACATCAGCAACACTGTCAGCAGCAGCGCCATCAGCTACATCAGCTGCAACATCAGCAGATTCCTCATCCACATCAGCTTCAACAGACTCGCTAGAAGCAGCAGCTTCATCATTCACAGCTGACTCGTTTGCTTCGTCAGCATCATGAGAAGCAAAAGCCTCATCAGCTTCACTCGCTTCTTCGAAATTGAATTCATCAGTCATCTTGCATACACCTTCAAAATTTCAACTCAGCCAATTTCAACTCAGCCGAACAGCCACATTACGGACTTACCCAAACCGAAGTCCATGCAGGTGACGAAAGCCATCAAAAATACAACAAATATGAAAACTGCAGACGACCAAGCAAACAACTCTTTGCCATGAGGTGCAATAACCTTGCGCGTCTCGTCAATGGTTTGCTTAACGAACATGCCAATACGCACGAACAAGTTATGCTTTACTGCTTTCTTAGTACTGCGTGCCTGCGCCATGCTTGAATCCTTCGTGTAAAAACTTGAACAAAAAACTGGCAGGGACGGCGGGACTCGAACCCACAACCTACGGTTTTGGAGACCGTTGCGCTACCAATTGCGCCACATCCCTAAGGTGAACTCGCTCATCATACCCCAAAAGGAACGAAATAGCAAACCGCCAGATAGACATACTATCTCATGGGCATGATTTCGTTATATCATCGCACAAAAAGCGAGTGTCGCATTGTGCAACGGCAAGCAAGTTCTTATTTTGCAATACATACTTGCTTAAGCTTCAACCCACTTCTTCATGCGACGCATGCCCTCAGCAAGCTGGTCGTCAGCAAGAGCGCAAGAGAATCGCAAATAGCCAGGAGCACCAAAAGCTTCTCCCGGAACCGCAGCAACATGCGCTTCGTCAAGCAACATTTCAGCAAATCGAGAAGAAGTATGCGGCAGTTCGCGCTTCCCGCCAAGCGGACGCTCAAGCAACGCCTCAATGTTAGCAAACGCGTAAAAAGCGCCGTGAGGAAGAGGACAAGTAACGCCGTCAATATTGTTCAACGCTTCCACAATTGCTTTGCGTCTAGCATCAAAAGCCTCACGCATAGTGGCGACCACATCCAGCGAACCGCCGACTGCAGCAATTGCTGCGCGCTGTGAAATATTAGAAACATTAGAAGTCATATGGCTTTGAAGCTTAATTGCAGCTTTAGCAACATCTTCCGGCGCCACCATCCAGCCAACACGCCAGCCAGGCATTGCGTAAGTTTTAGCAACACCATTCAAAATCAGCAGCTGCTCGCGAATTTCCGGCACCTCGACGCCAATATACGAAGTCGAAATGCCGTCGTAATGCAAGTGCTCGTAAATCTCATCAGAAATAACCCAAATATGGTGTTTTACAGCCCACTCGCCGATTGCGCGAATAGTTTGCGCGCTCCAAATAGCACCTGTAGGATTCGAAGGCGAAGTTACGATAATTGCGCGCGTGCGTGAAGTGCGAGCGGACTCAACTGTCTCAACATCTGGCTCAAAACCGCGATCTGCACCTGCCAAAACCGGCACAGGCACGCCGCCTGCAAGCTTTACTGCTTCCGGATAACTCGTCCAATACGGAGCTGGAATAATAACTTCGTCGCCATCATTTAAAAGAATTTGGCAAGCTTCGTACACAGCTTGCTTTCCGCCGTTTGTAACTACGACTTGATTTGAGGAAACTTCGTATCCGGAATCTCGCTGCACTTTACGAGCAATTGCTTCTCTAAGCTCAGATAAACCTGCAGTAGCAGTATAACGATAGTTGCGCGGATCTTTACACGCTTGTGTTGCAGCATCAACAATGTAAGAAGGAGTAGGAAAATCTGGCTCTCCTGCACCAAAGCTTACGACGTCAATTCCGTCAGCTTTCATAGCTTTTGCCTTGCCGTCTACTGCCAAAGTTGCGCTCGGAGCGACTCGGTTAATACGCTCGCTTAATACGCGCCAATTTTCTGAGGATGAAGTTTCTGCAATATTCTCTGCCATGATTTACAGTGTAACCTTAAGCCGCGAAACGGGCGAAACAAGCGAAACTGTCGAAAACACCAAACCAACCGATGAAATCGACAAAACACAAGCCGCTAGCAATTACACAAGCACGAGATTATCGCGATGAACCACCGGATGCGCATACTGACGGCCGAGTGATTCTTCAAGCTCATCGCTCGTACGCCCCATAATCTCCGGAATTTCCTCCGCGTCAAAAGCCACTAAACCCTTAGCCAAATGGTTACCCTGCTCATCGTCAATCCACACAGGATCCGTCGCCGAAAACTCGCCGCGCACACCAACAATACCAGCCGCAAGAAGGCTCGCACGTCCGCCGCGCACAGCTTTAGCAGCACCAGAATCAACCACCAAAGTTCCGTGCGGATTAGACGCAAACCCAATCCAAAGTCGCCTAGAAGAATCGCGCGTATGCACCGGCGCAAACACAGTGCCAACAGCATCTCCAGCCAGTGCCGGACCAGCATTTCCAGCGCAAGTAAGCACGGTTGGAATACCCGAAACTGCCGCCACATGCGCGGCTTCCAGCTTCGTCACCATACCCCCAGTACCTACACCCGAAACGCTTGCGCCAACTTTCACTTCTTCTAAAGCACGCGTCACATCTGGCACAAAGCTCACTCGTTTTGCGCCAGGTTCGCTAGGCGGCGCAGTATAAAGCGAATCCACATCTGTAAGCAGCACAAGCGCTTCTGCACGCACAATATTCGCAACTAATGCTGCAAGTCTGTCGTTGTCACCGAATCGAATTTCGTTGCTAGAAAGCGCATCATTTTCGTTTACGATTGGAATTACGCCAAGTTCAAGAAGCCGCAGCATTGTGCGCTGAGCGTTACGGTAGCGAGACGGCGAAATAGTAACGTCCGCAGTAAGAAGCATTTGCCCGACTCTGAAACCAAATTGCGAAAATGCTGCTTCGTATTGAGCCATAAGCAATCCTTGACCAACTGAAGCTGTTGCCTGCTGAGTTGGCACATCTTTAGGACGCTCATTAAAGCCGAGCAAACCAAATCCAGCTGCAATTGCACCAGAAGACACAAGCACAATGCGAGCACCTTGCATTTGCGCGTGACTTATTGCAGTCACAAGAGCGCGCAACTTTTGCACATCCAGCTGCCCAGACGCGCTCGTAAGTGAGCTTGAGCCAACTTTTACAACGATTGTGCGCGCCTCACGAATTGAACACCGAACCCCATCTTCGGTAAGCTCAATTTCTGGATTATTCATAAGATTCCCCTTGACCTTGATTCTTCTAGTTTTCTTGCTCTTCGCCACGGCCAAACAAGCTATTTTCATCATGGCGATCGTCATCCACAGAAGGATCCGCCCAGTGACCCGACTTTCGCTCAGCCATCATCGCGTCTCGAACTGCGCTCTTTGCATCCATCATGCTGTGATAATCTCGTCTACGCTCAGCATTCGTGCGCCTTGCTCCGCGAGGATCGTTCGCTTCGATTCGCAAATCCTTGCCACGCGCACCCAAGTTAGCGCCGTCCAATCCTTCTGCACCGGCAGCGATACTTGGATCCCAGTCGAAGCAAACCATATGATTCCCAGTGCCAATACGAATTTCGTCTCCTGGACGCGCGCCCTTCTTGCGCAATTCATCCTCAACGCCAAGCTTTGCCAAGCGATCCGCCAAATAACCAACGGCTTCGTCGTTGTCGAAATTCGTTTGTATAACCCAGCGCTCAGGTTTTGCGCCAGTAACAGTGAACCAAAAATCACCATTCCTGTCTTCCTCGCGCTTAATTTCAAAGTCTGCACTATTTCCACGTCCATCATCGCGGCGACGACGCAAAGCTGAAGTCTGCTGCTCAAGAGGCTGAATGACAACACGCTCTTCTTCACGCGCTGCTTCCTCGGCAGCGAGCTTCTCGCGCATCTTTTCAACCAATCGTCCAAGCGCAAAACCGAGCTCTTTCAAGCCTTCGTGAGACGCGGTAGAAATCTCAAATACAGTCAATCCCATTTTCTCAAATTCACCGCGTACAAAATCAGCCAATTCTTTAGCTTCAGGCACATCGACCTTATTTAGCACAATAATGCGCGGACGCTCAGGAATTGGAATCGCACCCAACGGAAGCTCAAGCTTATCAGCGTATTGCGCAAGCTCATGCTCAAGAGCGTGGTAATCGCTAATTGGATCGCGATTTGGCTCCAGCGTTGCGCAATCAATTACGTGCGCAATAATCTCTGTGCGCTCAATATGACGCAAAAACTCAAGACCTAAGCCTTTTCCTTCGGAAGCTCCTGGAATTAAGCCTGGAACGTCTGCAATTGTGTAGCGATAGTTGCCGAAGCTTACAACACCTAGGTTTGGCACCAAAGTAGTAAACGGATAGTCAGCAATTTTCGGCTTAGCTGCACTAATTGAAGCAACTAAGCTTGATTTTCCTGCAGAAGGGAATCCAACTAAAGCTACGTCTGCAATAGACTTGAGTTCCAAAATTACGTCGCGTTCTTCACCAGGCTCGCCTAAAAGCGCGAATCCTGGGGCACGACGAGTTTTGTTTGCGAGTGCTGCGTTGCCAAGACCGCCAGCACCCCCCTGCGCCACAACGAATTTGTCTCCAACATGTTGCAAATCCGCCAAAACTTCGCCTGGTCGCTTTTGAGAGTCTACAGCACCGCGTGCAGTAAAAACAACAGTTCCAACAGGCACAGGAAGTACTAAGTCTGCACCTTTTGAACCGTCTTTAGTGTCACCTAAGCCCATCGTACCGTTTTCTGCAGTGCGGTGAGGCATGAAGCGGTAGTCAAGTAAGCTGTTTGCGTTACGATCAGCTACAAAAATAACGGAACCACCGTCACCGCCATTACCGCCATTTGGACCTGCTAATGGCTTGTACTTTTCGCGACGAACTCCGGCAGATCCGTTTCCACCATCTCCGCCTTTTACATGCACTGTTACTCGGTCTACAAAATCACTCATACTGCTACCTTACTCGAAGATAAACACTTAAATTCTCGGGAACATGCGAGAACAAAAAAGCCGCACCGAACGGGGGTGCGGCTTAAACGTTTTATTGTCGACTTATTGTCGAATCTGTTTAGGCTTAGCTAAGATTCAGGCGGTAACAACGTCAACAACCTTGCGGTCGCGACGAATACCGAACTTCACATTGCCGTCCACCAAAGCGTACAGCGTGTGATCCTTGCCCAAAGCAACGTTCTGACCTGCGTGGAACTTAGTGCCGCGCTGACGAACGATAATGTTGCCAGCCACTACAGCTTCACCGCCAAACTTCTTAACACCAAGATATTGCGCTTGTGAGTCGCGACCGTTGCGCGAGCTAGACGCACCCTTCTTATGTGCCATCTCACTGTCCTTTCAGGTTTATAACACCGTCAATCAGGCGATGGCCGTGATCTTGACGAGAGTCAACTTCTGACGATGACCCTTGCGACGAGCCACACCAGTCTTGTTCTTATACTTCATAATGCTAATCTTTGGACCTTTGGCTTCGTCGTTCAAGACTTCTGCCTTCACCGTGATCTTAGCAAGATCCTTGGCACTCAAGGTTACCTTAGCACCGTCAACAACGAGCGCGACCGGGAATTCCACGGTATCGCCCTTCTTTGCATCGAGACGGTTCACGAGAATGGCGTCGCCAACCTCGACCTTCTCTTGATGGCCACCGGCCTTCACAATCGCGTACATAATTCGTTCCTTAGCTCAATTGAAAGCTTACTTTTGCCTTGCGCACAGCAAAACACGCGCGGCAAGACACCGACTATCAAAAATACACCTACCCATGTACTAACGTCAAGTCGCTAGATTCATGAGTCAATGCAGACAATATTCAATATTGTACTCAAGGCATATACTTAGTCACTATTCAGAGGCTCAATCATCACTTTCTGTAGTTTCTTGCATAATTTCCTGCATAGTTTCTTGCGTAGGTTGCTCCGCAGTATACTCAGCAATCTCTTGCGTAGTATCCTCTAAATTATTTTCAACTAATTCTTCAGAAGTTTTATCCACTTCACTAGTTTTCGCGGTTTCGCCAGCATCCGCAACTTCGCTAGTTTCATCCGCCTTAGAAGATACAGACTCTTCATCAGAATTCAAAAAATTGCTATACTGCGTTTCTTCTTCAGATTTATGAGCTGCGTCAGTAATTACAGACGCGGCAGCTATACGCGCTAACTTAGCTCTCACTTCCGCACTAGAACCCTGCTGCTTAACAGGCGCAGGCTGTTCCGTTGCGCTTCCGTGACCATACTTGTTTGTTTTAACAAAAGGATCTCCGCCCTTAAGCGCGTAAGGATCTGCATATTCCGAAGAAACAGTAGGCTCATCGTGCAAAATAAACCCACGTCCCTTGCACGTTGGACACTCTTCAGAGAACGCTTCAACTAAGCCTTGACCAACGCGTTTACGCGTCATTTGCACAAGACCAAGAGACGTAACTTCAGCAACTTGATGCTTCGTGCGATCCCTAGCCAAGCATTCCAAAAGCCTACGCAAAACTAAATCGCGGTTCGCTGGCATAACCATATCGACATAATCGATCATGACCATGCCACCAATATCGCGCAAACGAAGCTGGCGCGCAATCTCTTCAGAAGCCTCCAAATTACAACGAGTAACCGTTTCTTCCAAAGACTTACCACGCCCAATAAATCGTCCAGTATTCACATCGATCGTAGTCATTGCTTCCGTACGGTCAATCACAATAGAGCCACCAGCCGGCAAATAAACCTGACGCTCCATACCCTTACGAAGCTGACTATCAATCTGCCACTTATCGAAAACGTCCTTGCCTTCATGCTCAGCAGGATCCCAATATTCAACCTTGCTGCGCAAATCTGGAGCCATCATCTCAAGATATTCATCAATTCGCTGACGCACTCCCTCGCCTTCAACAATAAGCTTTTGGAAGTCATCGTTGAAAATATCGCGCACAACACGAATTGCCACATCAGGCTCACCCTGTAACAGTTTAGGGCGCTTTCCATGCAAGTATTCTTCGCGCTTAGCTTCAATGCGCTCCCACTGCTTAACAAGCGAATCTAAATCTTTTTCAATCGACTCCTCGCTTGCGCCGTCAGCAGCAGTACGAATAATAACGCCCATATCTTTTGGTGCAATCTTCGACACAATAGCACGCAAACGCGAGCGCTCTCGATCCGAAAGCTTGCGACTCACACCGGTCATGCCGCCAGATGGCACAAGCACTAAGAAACGCCCTGCAAGAGTTACTTGCGAAGTCAATCGAGCACCCTTATGCCCAATTGGATCCTTAGTAACCTGCACAAGCACAGGATCACCAGACTTAAACGCAAGCTCAATCCTACGAGGCTGACCTTCAAGACGAGCCATATCCCAATTAACTTCGCCTGCATAAAGCACGCCATTCCTGGCTTGACCAATATCTACGAATGCCGCTTCCATGCTTGGAAGCACGTTTTGAATGCGCCCAAGATAAATATTTCCAACAGTAGCAACTTCTTGAATATCAGAAACATAATGTTCTACAAGAATATTGTCTTCAATAACAGAAATTTGCGTGTGGCGATCGCGCTCACGAACAACCATTAATCGTTCAACATTTTCGCGACGAGCAAGGAAATCTTGCTCCATAAGAAGGTTTTGACGGCTACGCTCACGCCTATTATCTCTACGGCGTTGGCGCTTTGCTTCAAGTCGCGTAGAGCCTTCAATATCCGTAATTTCGTCTATATACTGCTGCTTGCGCGAGCGGCGAGAAGTCAAGTCGTCTTCGTTCGCATTAGTGTAGTCGGATGACTCTTCCTGAGAAGACGCGGAATTTGCGTCATCGGAGGATTTAGAACGGCGGCGACGACGGCGACGCGTATAAAGAGTTTCTTCCTCATCTTGCTCACGAAGTTCTTCTGGATCTGGAATTAAATCGCGATCTTCTTGAGAAACTTCATCTATTCTCGTGCGTTTTGTGCGAGAATTTGCGTCATCGTCAAGATCGTTAGAAATATCGATGTCAAAATCGCGACTTTCGTTGCGACTTTCATTTCGATCAGTGCGAGAGCTACGACGGCGACGACGGCGACGCGTAATCATTATTTCATCGTCATCGTTGCCATTATTTGCATTATAATCGTCGTTTATACCTCTGTTATCGCCTTCGTCACTGCTATTGCGGCTATCTCTGTTATCTCTGCTATTGCTACCGCCTCTGCTGTCTACTGCACCATTTTCATTTCGAACGTCATCATCATTAGAAATGTTATTCGACATATTGCGACGATTAGAACGCCTATTTGAAGTATTTTCCGCAGATAAAATATCGCTAACATCAAGAGTTTCATCGATGCGCGTATCAATGGGAGCATAAACAATATTGTCGTATGCAAGATCCTCTTCAATTTGCTCAACTTCAGCTGCAGCACGTCGCTCAACAGCATTCAATCTGCGAGAACGGCGAGAACGCTGGCTTTTGCGAGTTTTTTCATCGCGATCATCTTGCGAATCCTGAAAATTCTTAGCGTACTCAGAATCTTGAGAATACATAGAATGACTTGTTTCACGCGATGTTTCACGACTATTCCCTCTGCCACTATCACGCTTTATTTCGCTTGAATTCTCACGTCTTTCAGAACGTGACTTGCGTTCGCTACTATCACGGCTATCATGACTATCGCGACTATCGCGACTATCACGGCTATCGCGGCCGTTGCGGCTGTTGCGCCTTCCGCGAGAAATATCACGTAAATCATCACGCAAATCATCATTCAAGACATCACGCGAGTTGTCACGCAAGTCATTACGAGAACTGCTGCTTTCTTCACTACGATTGTTCACTACCTTAGGAAGAACTGGCTCCTGGAATAGGAGCGAAGTTATCGGGCGCGATTTAACAACATGCGGCTCAGAATCCTTCGTACTAGAATCCTCAACTTTTAGTTCCATTGCTTCTCCAGCCGCACCGGCACCACGAGTAACTCGTCGACCGCGACGGCGACGCGTAACGCCAGAGCTTTGCTGCAAAGTATCGCCGGCAGCTATATTACTTTTCGCAAAATCTGTAGATTGCATTATTCCGGACATTTCCGCAGAAGTAGCGGTTTTAGACACAGTTCTACTATTTTCAGCTTCAAATTCATTGAAGCGTTCTCTTATTATTCTGGGCACTATGCTCCTCACGAGACGCTGCATCGTCTCGCATCCCTGGCTTTAAGTTGAGCACGCACGTGCGCGAGCCACCCCAAAGCTCTTTACAAAGTCTAGCTGCGCGACAGCGGACGCCAGCCTCGGAAAACGCTCACGAGGGGATCGACGCCATCGATTGCCTGGCGGCTTGCAGTGCCACCGCTCTCTAGTATGCCATATTGCCGAGTCAAATATATGACTCGTTGAATATTAAAATTTGCATCGCTGTTTTAAGCCAATTAGCAGTTACTAAAAATTCCAATAATTTCAAACTCATCCATAACGCACATAAAAGTTGCGTATCTCTCCTATAGTTACAACATAGGTTCGCACGCATGCAATTTGCGTGCAATTAACGAATTTTGGAGGCAAGAAATGGGCTTAATCAGCGCAATGCAAGGCTTTTGCGTAATTGGCATTGTTATTGCTGCAGGCTACGTTACTGCTCGCATGCACGTTGGCGGTTCACAGGCTCAAATGGTCCTAAATCGCGTAAGTTTTTTCGTTTCCAGCCCTTGCTTAATGTTTGCAATACTTTCTAAAGAGCCTATTTTTGAGATTTTTCACTCTTCGATTTTTGTTGCATTCTTTTCTGCAATGATTGTTGGAGTTGCGTTCGTGCTGCTTAATCGCTTTTGCTTCCACCTTCCTGCAGCCGACTGCACTGTAGGTGCTCTCAATTCTCTTTATTTAAATTCCAACAATATTGGCTTGCCGGTTGCGACTTATATTTTGGGAAATCCTGCGCTTGTTGCTCCGATTTTAGTTATGCAACAGGCTGTATTTACTCCTGTTGGTTTGACGGTTCTCGACATTACAACTACTGGAAAATGTTCGCTTAAACGCATCGCTCAGCAGCCTTTAAAACAGCCACTTTTAATTGGTTCGCTTGGTGGAATTATTATTTCTGCAATTTCCGCAAAAGTTGGCTACTTCCCTGTTCCTAATTTTCTTTACGATCCAATTAAGATGATTGGCGATTCTGCAGTTCCAATGATTTTAATGGCTTTTGGAATGTCGCTTTACGGAAGCAAACCTTTACGAAAAGATTCCAATCGCGCTGCTATTGCCACTGTTGCTGTGCTAAAAAATCTTATTATGCCTGCAATTGCATTTTTGCTAGCTTATTTTGTTATGGGTTTTCGCGGGGCGACTTTGTATGCGTGCGTTGTGCTGGCGGCACTTCCAACCGGTCAAAACGTTTACAATTATGCTGCGCGCTACAACGTCGGCTTAAGTTTTGCGCGCGACGGCATACTGTTTTCTACTGTCACTAGCCCAATTTGCATAGCAGTAATCGCCGCTATTTTGGGGTGATTAATCCGCGCGCAATCGTAGAACTTTGCAATCACAACACTTTGTAATCATCTTGCTTTTTGAGCAAGAAGCAGTTTGCATGCTTCGCGCACAACATCCCCAATCTTCACACCCTGCTTATCCGCAGAAGCTTTTAGAGCATCAGCATCTTCAGCAGATATACGAAAAGTTATAGGCAACATAGCTTCTTTGTAAAGAGGCGGTCTGCCGAGCGGCTTTTTAATACGCAAATTACCAGCTTTACCGTGATATTTGCCTTTTTCAGCATCACTTTCCCATTTATCAAGCATTTCATCAGTGACATCAACGCCACCTTCACCACGAAAATTAGCCATAATCACTCCTACCTATCTTCTACCAAAAATTTGTCTAATTTCTTCTTGACTAAATCCCATTTCAGCAAGAAACTTTTTAGTTGCAGGCACTACATGAAAAATAATCCATTCCCCATCTTCGCCCTTATATGCAATAAGTTCCGTAATAACTCCGCGAGAATCCCAAGCAAGTGAAAGCATCTGACTAGGCTCATATTCACCTTGCCTGGGAAGCTCTCTACAAGATGAGTTCCACATATTTATTACTTCAGTTTCGCTGAACCAAGGTCGTTTTCGAATAACTCTAGGATGCACTAAAACCTTCATAAATATTATCTCCCAACTCTCAATACTTTCGTATACGAAATATTATCACATTGTGCCAGAGATTATCAAAATATGGCTAATCGAACTAATAAAAGCATGCAAAAAGCCTAATGCAAATTGGCAAAAGTTGGAAGTCTGCTCTCAGATTCCGCAAAACTAACTCATACTTGGAAGTCTACTTCCAAATTGAAGCTAACTTTGCGCAACTACCTTTGCACAGCTAACGAGTCGAGGCAAGAGAATCAAGACACGCGCGGAAACTGTACTGCACACGTACCAGAAGACGAGGTAAATATCAGCATTAAGTGCAGAATTAAAAAGTGATTAGACTCAATTTTTTAGCACGGAATCCAAACTCTTTATTCCAGGATTATTCAAATTCTCAAGAGATAAAATCTGCGTTCGCGCCAAATTTCTAAGTTCCGCCATTCGATCAGCCTGTGGCAAACCCTTAGAGATCAAAACAGCGTTATAGCTTTCCATATTCGCCAATACCAGAAGTTCATTAATACTCGCCTCGTCTCGAATGTTTCCTTTTGACTTAGGATTTGCGTCTCTCCATTGCTTAGCAGTCTTATTAAACAATGCAACATTTAACAAATCTGCTTCATTTGCATACTTATACATCAACTGCTCAGAAGTCAAATCCTTCAACAAATATTCTTTAATAGCATCCGTATGAATCTTGTAATTAATCTTCGAAATCTCACGGTTCAAATTCCAATTCAACGAAAGCCTGGAACCCTCATCAGATTTAAGTCTTTGATAATCTTTGATAATATATAGTTCAAATTCTGCTGAGATCCAAGCCGCAAACTTAAATGCTATATCTTTATGAGCGTAAGTTCCGCCATTCTTACCAGATTTGGAAACTATGCCAATAGCATTTGTTGATTCTACCCATCTTTTAGGAGATAAAGTAAAAGCATTAGAACCAGCCTCATTCTTAAAGGAATCGAATTCGACCCCTTTAAAATTCGGATTGTTAATACTCTCCCACAATCCCAAGAATTCAATAGTATTCTTTACTCTCAGCCAGTTTTTAACAACATCTTTAGGCTCTTCTTTGTTTTTATATCTCGCAATATCGGTTAAACTAACGTAATCATTCCTAAAATCTTCCGTATAAACCTGAATTGTAAAGCCTTTTGCCGTAATAATATCTTTTTTAATATTTGATGCATTAGACATAATTGCCCCCTAATATTTACGCAAATTTACGCAATTAGTTGCTTTATTTGATTTGTTTACTTTATTTCTATGCGCTTGACACAAAACCCATGAATCACAAGCAAAATTACAAAATCAAGCACAAGCCACAAAACATCTAACAACTAGCAGAAAACTAGCATGCATCAGCGCATAAGTAGTATTTTATAAGATTTCATAGATTAAAAGCAACGCAAACACGTAGATAAAATAAAAAAGTTAATTCCCAAAACAATACTCTAAATAAAATTTCGCAAGTTGGAAGTCTACTTCCAAGTTTAGTGCAAAATGGCAAAAGTTGGAAGTCTACTTCCAAATTCCGCAAAACTAACTCATACTTGGAAGTCTACTTCCAAATTGAAGCTAACTTTGCGCAACTACCTTTGCTCAACTAGCGAATCGAGGCAAGAGAATCGAGACGAGCGCGGAATGACGGCCAATCCGTGCGCATTGCCGTAAGCAGCTTCAGCTTAGGCACGTCGTCAATCGGCACCCACTTAATTTCCATACTCTCGTCGTCGTGCGCGCAAGGATTCACACTATGCCCCAGCTTTTCAAACGCAAAAACCGTTGTATAACACCAATTTCCATGATCTTCGCGGTAAGCTCCAACAACTTCAATATCTCCCGAAGTGATATTTGCTTCCTCGAAAGACTCACGCAGCGCGCCCTCAATCGCGCTTTCTCCGTCGGAAATTGCGCCACCAGGGATGCCCCAAGTGCCACCTTCAGCGCTCCAAAGAGCACGATGTTGCATCACAACGTGCGTCACGCGACCAGTTTCAGCATCTCGCCTAGCAAGCAGCACTCCAGCAGCTCCGTTATGACCCCAATGTCTGCGGCCACAATCGCAATGCACCCAGCCATCTCCCGGCTGATGCACATTTTCTTTAGGCACTTCCGTGAAAGTCGGATCATTCTTTTCGCCAGTTTCTTCCAAGCTTTCCTTATTCCACAAATCCGGCCAAGCGTATCCAAGCTCCGAAACCATTTGTCTCAGCAGCGGCAAGCTGATTCCAAGAACACCGTGAGGATCTCCATTAATGCTTTCAATAAAAGCTCCGCCAAAACCTTCTAGCGTAAAGGATCCTGCCACTTCCAGAGGCTCACCAGTTGCTACATACGCGCGAATTTCCGCGTCATTCATTTGCGCAAAAGTTACGCTTGCATGACTTGTTTTGCAAATAGTTTTGCCGGTTTTTGCGTCGATTAAGCAGTGACCAGTCCACAATTGTCCTGTTTTTCCGCTCATCTGCTTGATTCTCTCAAATGCCACTTCAGGAGTATGCGGCTTTCCGTAGCACTCACCATCGAGTAAGAACATGGAATCGCAGCCAACAATCAGCACACCGCTACAATCATGAGAAGATTTATTTGTATATGCAAAATCGTGAATATCGAAAGTTTTTGTAGGAACAGTAACGCCTGAAAAATCGCGAGTTTGCGCCGTATCTACGTTATGCGTTACGTCTGATTGCGAATCGCTTGCTAAAGCATTATCAGCAGATTCAGAAGATTCAGATCCCGCAGGTTCAGCTTCCAGCGGATACCCCACAACTAAATCGCCACTAGCCGAAGCAGCCGCATCCGCCACACACTTCCACGCATGGTACACAGCTTGAGCTTTTGCGCGAGCCAAAATAGAAACTCGCTGCTCAACGTTCAACTGCTCAACGCTCGTACCTCGCTCACTAGCGGCATCACGCAAAGCCGCCGGCTCATCCACTTCGCTTACGTGAATTACCGGAATCACGCCAGCTGCCGCCAAAACCGCTCTACGCGAAGGAGACTGCGAGGCCAAAATCAACGAAACTGTCATACCTTACCCTTCCCTTTTACAACTTCACATAGGTTATTCGCGAGTTATTGCAACGCCAATAGAATCAACCTGCACATGCAAAACACGCCAGCCAGCCCGCGAAAGCCACGGCTCAGCAATTGAGTCGATTTTTTGAGCTGCACTCTTGTTGCACTCAGCGTCTCCTGCATAAAATACAGCAACGCACGATCCTGCTCCCGAAATCGCTGCAGCAAAACCATGCTCGCGCAACGTTTCCACTAGCTTCCATGAATCTTTCATAAGATTTGCACGATACGGTTGATGAAGAGCATCTTGAGTTGCTGCAAAAAGTAACGCATTTCTCGAAATATCAGATTTTACTGTGCCTAATTCATTTTCAGAATCGCTATTTAACTCACCAAAAGCAACCGGTAGCATTGCAACTCGCGACACGTTAAATATTGCGTCACCATACGGCACTTTTGCTGGAAGCGCGCGCCTAGCAAGCTCTGTAGAAAGCTCGAAATCAGGAACGAATACAGACACGGAAATATCTTGCGAAACTTTGTATCGTACAGTATGAAAACCGGTAGAAAGCGGAGCTTCGCAATCTCCAGCCACGCGCACAGAGCCTTTGCCTTCCCCAGCATCAAGCTTCCAGCTCATCGTCAAACCGCCAAAAACTGCAGGAGCAACATTGTCTGGATGACCTTCAATTGCGGCCGCGATTTCGAAAATTGCTTCGCGGTTAAGATCACCTTCGTGCGCAAAAGCCCAAGCAGCAGCAACTGCAGCAACAATCGCTTCTGCAGAAGAGCCCATACCGCGCGCTTGCGGAATCCGATTATGCGCTTCTAACGTAAATCGCAAGTTTGGCAGACCAAATATTTTACAAGCTTTGCGAAAAGTCGCTACAACTAGATGCGTTTCATCTTTTGGAAGCGTATCCTCGCCTTCGCCGTGAATAATTACGCGCACGTTTCCAGCATAATCGAGCGAATCAAGCGAATTTTTAGAATGATTATCATCCAGAGTAAAAACTAAAGAATCCGCATAATCAAGCGCAATACCGGCTGTATCAAAACCAGAACCAAGATTTGCGCTAGTCGCTGGCACGCGCACGGAAACACTGTTACACACTGGCTTCATACGATCACCTGCAGCTTCTCTACTTTATAACGCGCAAAACTAGCGGCTTTCCACACACAACATCCAACTTCTGCAAATCCTCACAAATAGCTTGAACTGCAGCTTCCGAACATTCGCGCACAAGCACGCGCACACTGCCAGGTCCACCAAGACCGCAC
This sequence comes from Gardnerella sp. DNF01189, assembly GCF_049244195.1. Classification (NCBI taxonomy): domain Bacteria; kingdom Bacillati; phylum Actinomycetota; class Actinomycetes; order Bifidobacteriales; family Bifidobacteriaceae; genus Gardnerella; species Gardnerella sp. DNF01189. The sequence continues at coordinate 947,970 of NZ_CP058385.1, forward strand.
TGTGGGCAATCCGAATCAGCTTCAGTTTGCGCATACTTAGCTTGGCACGCCGAAGCCAAACGCTCAGCCGCAACACCATGACCTGCAAAAACATCCATAACTTCGCCGCGCAAAGCCAAAGAAGTATCTTCCATATTGCAACGAATCACAAAATCTGCCCTAGTCTGCTCACTAGAAGCTGGCACATACTTGTTGTACATTGGCACGCCAAAACCGGAGCATCCGCGCACAAGATTTCGAGCCGCACTAACAACATCTCCAACAACAGCGCTTGCTGTTGGAGCGCCGCCGGCACCGCGTCCGTAGAACATTAAGTCGTCTGCAGCTTGAGCCTTAACAAATACAGCGTTAAAACTGCCGTGAACCGATGCCAAAGGATGTTCCGCACCAACAAGCGCAGGATACACACTAACGCTTACTCCTCCATACGAGTTTGGCTCGCCGTCGCCATCGTCGTCGCAGTGCCTCTCAACTGCCGCAAGAAGCTTAATCACGCGCTTTTCCGCGCTCGCTGCCGCAATATCTTCAGCCGTAATCGCGCTAATTCCCTCAACGGAAACATCGTCAATACTTACCGGCATTTGGAATGCAAGAGTTGCAAGAATAGCAGCCTTATTTGCAGCGTCGAATCCTTCAACATCTCCGGTTGGATCCGCTTCCGCGTAGCCTTTTTCTTGAGCTGCGCGCAAAGCCGAATCAAAATCAAGTCCTCGCACTGTCATTTCGTCAAGAATATAGTTTGTAGTGCCGTTTGCTATGCCAAAAATTTGCGTAATTTCGTCACCAATAAGAGACTCTCGAAGCGGACGAAGAATAGGAATCGCTCCTGCAACAGACGCTTCAAAGTACAAGTCAACTCCGTGACTTTCTGCACACTCGTATAATTCCGGACCGAACTTTGCAAGAAGTGCTTTGTTAGCTGTTACAACGGATTTTCCGTGGCTCAGCGCGCTTTTTACAAAGGTATGTGCCGGCTCAAGTCCGCCAATAAGCTCGACTATAACATCAATGTCTTCGCGAGTACATAAAGAGGCGGTGTCTGTAGTTAGCAAATCGCGCTTAATCCAAGGCACATTAACTTCCGCTGGGCGTAAGCACGCAACTGCTGCGAGCTCAATCTCAGCACCAGTTCGCTTCTTAAGCTCATTGAACTGTTCAACTATTAGTCGCGCTGTTTGAGACCCAACAGTTCCAGCCCCAAGTAGACCTACGCGAATAGTTTTAGTCGATTGATTGCTTTGCATAACTTTCGCCTCCTTCGTTGATTTATTTTATATTTTATTTTTATGCGATTATTTTTTATTCGCTTTTACGCAAATAACATTAGCAAATTAAGAAGTATTGAAATAATCAAAAACGCTATTACTCCAACAGTTCCGTACAATGCTTTGTTTCCAACTTTATTTGGAAGTTCTTGCGGAGCATCGAAGAATACGAGATACTTGCGGCGACGAACCAGCAAAACCACGCCTACTATAAGCATGGCAATCATAAACATCCCATAAATTCCAGCTAGAATAAAACCGGTTGGTAGGCTAGCTAATTCCTGACGCGACATCTTTTCTACGTCAACCATATTTCCGCTTGCATCAACCAGCTGCTTTTCCAGCCACAGGGCAATTATGCTTCCTTGGAAATTCACAATCATATGAAGGAATATGCTGTAGCTCAACTTGGACGTGCGAATATAAATGTAGCCAAAAACAAGTCCAAGTCCAAATGCGTAGAAGAATTGGAACACGTTCATGTGGAAAAGCGCGAAAGCAAGTGCGGAAAATACAATAGCTCGCTTTTCTCCATACACGCGCAAACGAGAAAGCAACTGTTTTCTAAAAAGCCATTCTTCCACAATTGGCGCAAGAATTACCACAAATATGAAGGTTTCCCACATATTTCCCGCTGCAATAGTGTCTGAGACGCGATTTTCTGCTTTTCCGCCGCTAAGAACTGTTGCTAGGAAAATGCCAACTATATTACCAATGTACATAATCGGTATGCACACAGCAAAGAAGCCGCCAAATTGGCTAAATTTCATAGAGAATTGTCGAGTTTTTGCAGCAGGAACAGTGCGCATAATAAGCATTGCGATTGGTAGAGCGACTAAATACTGCGAAATATCCGACACAAGTAATGTGTTAAGAGAGTCGCTTAGCATGCTCTTAGGCACAAACTGTGAATAAAGAACTCCAAGAATATACGAAACAGCAATCCAAACTACGAGGAATACACATAAAGACATGCCGATAGTTCCTTGACGTTTTGCGCGCTAGCAAATAAGTGTCGTCGCGCCATGAATTTTTGCAAATCTTGCATACTTATTCCTTTTTGTTTCTGCTTTTGTTGCTGTTTTTGTTTCTGCTTTTGTTGCTGTTTTACAGTTGATTAAATTATTTCAGAACGCCTTCAATAAGCTTTGTGATTAAATCGCTATAGCTTATTCCGGTTGCTTCCCAGGCTTTTGGATACATGGAAATTGGCGTAAATCCAGGCATTGTGTTGATCTCGTTAAGAATTACGCGGCCATCTTTAGTTACGAAAGAATCCACGCGACTTAGTCCCCGCCCATCTGCCGCTTTGAACGCTGCAAGCGCCGTTTTGCGAACGCGCTCTAAAGTTTCCGCTGGCAAGTTTGCTGGAACTTCAACGTGCGAAGCTGCGGAATCCATGTATTTGCTGTCAAAATCGTAGAACTGGTCTTCACCAGCCTCGCGCTTGTCTAGCACAACTTCTCCAGGCCAGCTTGCTTTCGGTTCTTCGCCGTCGCGAGCTGCAAGAACCGCGCACTCAATTTCTCGTGCATCAATTCCCTGCTCTACCAACACTCGCCAATCGTGCTCTGAAGCCTCAAAAATAGCTTCTGCTAAGGCTTTAGCATCGCGCGATTCAACTTTTGTAACTCCAAAACTGGAACCTGCGCGGCTTGGCTTTACAAAAAGCGGATACTCGAGTTTTGCTGCTTCAACTTGAGTAAGAATTTCTTCTGCGTATGCATCAAAGCGATTTTCCGCGTCGCTTGCAAACTTGCGCGCATCAAGTGCAATTCCAGGAGCAACATTAATTCCGGCAGCTTTAAACAGTTGCTTTGCATAGTATTTATCCATGCACGCAGCCGAAGCCAATACTCCACAACCAACGTATGGAACTTGCATCATTTCTAGCAAGCCTTGCAAAGTGCCATCTTCACCGTTCGGACCGTGAAGAACTGGGAAAACAGCGTCAATATGACCCAAACTTGTAAGTGTACCGTCATTTTCGCGGGCTAAAAATCCGTCTGCGCCTTTGGCAGGGTCTAGCACAACATCGCGCGTTCCAGCAGTTTTTGTTATTACCGGAAGCTCTCCTTCTTCCATACGGAAGTTTCGCGGATCTTCGCCGCCAACAATCCATTCGCCTTGTTTTGTGATTGCGATCCGCACAATGTCAAAACGATTTTCGTCTACAGCACTGAGCACTCCAGCAGCAGATATGCAAGAAATCGAATGTTCGTCTGCCTTACCGCCATACAAGAACACTACACGCTTTTTCGTCATTTTTTTCCTTTATATATTTTGAATTATTCTAATTATTTTGGACTAGTTTTGATTATTTTCGCAAACGCTACTTACTCTTCGCAAACGTCGTCGTCGAAAAGCATTGCGAGCATTTCTTGGCAGGAAATTCCTTCTTCAAGCACGCGAGCCATTGCACTTGCAAGCGGAGTTGCAACACCCAAACGCTTGCCCATTGCAACTACTGCGCTTGTGGTTGGCACGCCTTCTGCAACACCATTGCTCACGGCAGTTGCTTCTTCAACGCTCATGCCTTTTCCAAGATTTGCACCGAAAGTATAGTTGCGGCTTAGAGGAGATCCACAAGTTGCAACTAAATCACCAAAGCCAGCAAGACCTGCAAAAGTGCGCGAATCCGCGCCTTCTGCTACGCCCAATGCCGTCAATTCTGCCAAACCGCGCGTTTCAATCATAGCCGCCGTGTTTTCGCCATATCCTGCACCTCGAGCCATACCAACTGCGAGCGCAACCACGTTTTTAAGCGAGCCACACATTTCTACGCCGATTACGTCTGTTGACACAAATGCTTTAAAGTAGCTGTTTGAGCATGCTTTTGCAACTACTTCTGCCTGAGATTTTTCTGCGCAAGCAACTACTGCTGCAGCCGGGTGGCGAGATGCAACTTCCTTGCTCAAGTTTGGTCCGGAAAGTGCAGCAAAACGGTTACGCGGTAAGTTCAAAGCTTCGCACACAACTTCATCCATACGTTTGCCGGTTGTGCGCTCAATGCCTTTCATCAGCGAAACAACGATCGCATTTTGTGGAATCAAACCCACAAAACCTTCCAACGCAACGCGAGCAAACTGTGCCGCAATCGCCACGACTACAATATCCGCATTTGCAACAGCCTCTGCTCGGTCCCCAGTTGCAGTCATGTTTTCTGGAAGTTTTTCTACGCTAGGCAGACGCACGCCATTATGATGATGATCGCGAATTCCTTCAACAATTTCTGGCTCTATTGCCCACATTGTCACTTGATTTCCTGCATCCGCAAGTACTTGTCCAAACGCAGTTCCCCAAGCACCAGCACCCAACACCGTAATGTTCATGTTTTACGTCCTGCCTTTCGGTTGTGAGTTTTATAAGCTACTGTATAGCTATTTATTTGTAATCACACTATTACATAATTCTACACATGCCGCTTTACGGGATTTTTAAAAGATACTTTATTTTATTCTTCTGTATATTTTTTATTCTTCCGTAACGCGTTTCATCTGCCTGTAATCAAAGTATCCTGCAGGAGATTTTTCTCCACGAATTTCTTCCATAATCTGCGTCATACGCACACGCACGCGACGAGCCAACTCTTCAGCAGATTCAAGAGGAGGTAGCTCTCCCCAATTTTCACTCCCCTTTAGCAAGTCAGCATAATCAAGTTGAGTATCGTAGCACATTACAACATTTTTCTTTGGCCATGGCCACCAGTGGTTAATGCTTGCCGCGCCCCATGTAACCGCGCAAAATAGCGGAATCTGATGTCCGAGTCTGCGCGATGCTTCGAGAGCAATTATACCAATTCCGGGCTTCATGCTCATAGGCCATTTTTTAGGATCGCGCGTAACTGTTCCTTCAGGCCATACACTTAAAGGTCTGCCATTGGTGAGGATTTTAATAGATTCTTCTTCTATTTCTCGCGCTTTTCCGCTTCTGCGAGGAACCGGCTGCATGCCTACAAGCTGGAACCATTTGCCTAAGATTGGCCAGTGAGCGAGTTCCGCTTTTGCCATGTAGCGCGGACGACGACCTTGGTGGAATAGTGCAGTCATAGGTATGAAAACATCAAACATCGTCACGTGTGTGCAAGCGGTAATAAACACGCCTTCTTCTGGCACGTTTTCTAATCCCCACGCCTTTACTTTGCAACGCGAACGCAATACGCGCGACGTTCCTTCGAGCAACCTTTCTGCGGCTTTAGGATTTTGCGCGTCAATTTCTGCCTGGTTTGGCTTACGTTTTCCTGTTGGATAGTAATACGTTGGATCAACTAAATTGTGTTTACTTGCTAAAAGCTTTACTTGCTCATCACTGAGTGGTTTTACTGCACTTCTTGGCGAAGGTTTTCCTTTTGATACCATACGTCTATTGTGCCGCACGCTATAAACCTACGCTACGACCCACTTTTGCAATCAACCCATGTTTAGGAGAGCACGCCCAAGCGAGCACGAATAAAGCGGTTGCTACGAGCACAATTGTTCCGCCTGTTGCTGTATCAAAGCTCCACGAAATATACATTCCAACAATCGAAGAAACGCACCCAATAACAGGAGCTAAAATCATCATTCTTGGCAGCCTATCCGTAAGCAGTCGCGCAGTTGCAGCAGGAGTCACAAGCAGAGCAAGCACAAGCACGTTTCCAATAATTTGCACGGAAACAACTACAGCGATAGCCACTAACACGTACAACATTCCATCTAACCATGCAACTGGCAATCCCATTGCGCGCGAAGTTTCTCGATCCATCGATACGCACACAAGCTCTTTGTGGAACATGCATAATATAGCCAAAATAATCAAACCAGTAAAAGCAACAACAGCAATATCTGAATCAGGAATACCTGTAATCGAGCCAAACAAGAAGGATTCCAAAGAGCCGGCGTAGCCAGATGCTTTAGAAATAATCACAATTCCAAGAGCAAAAGCAGATACGAAAAATACGCCAATAAATGAGTCTTCGCGAAGCCTGCGATTTTGGCTAAAAATAGATACGATTAGCGCGGTTGCAACTCCTGCGAGCGCTCCTCCAAATAGCAGATTTCCTTGCAATACGAAGGCTATAGCAAGTCCTGGGAATACTGAGTGAGCTACAGCATCTCCAATAAACGCCATTCCTCTAAGTACTACGTAGCATCCAACTACACCGCAAATTACGCTAGAAAGGCACGCTACAATAAGCGCTTTTAGCAAAAACCAAAGGTCTGGATTTGTTAAATCTTGTATAAATTCTATTGGAGATAACATTACTCTTTCACCACACTTTCCTTACCAATTACGCGCTCAACTGCTTTAATAAGCGGATTTTGCGGAGCTACGTGGAAGGTTCGTACCCACTGTTTTGTTTGCAAATGTTGCGGCTCATCGTCACCCACAATAGTGCCATCAAATAGCATTATTCTCGAGCATGAGTTAATTGAACCAATAATATCGTGCGAGCTCATGAGAATTGCTTCACCAGAAGCAGACAATTTTAAGAACAAATCGGTAAGCAGCTCCTGAGTAGGCATATCAAGTCCAGTAAACGGTTCGTCTAGCAAAAGTAAACGCGGCTCTCCAGCCAATGCTCGCGCAACAAGAACGCGTTGCCGCTGACCTCCAGAAAGTTCACCAATCGTGCGATCTTGGAAATCAGCCATTCCTGTGCGTTCAAGCGAGTTTAATGCGATCTCGTAATCTTCTTTTTTAGCGCGACGAACGTAACCAATATGACGAATCCTACCCATCATCACTACATCTAAAACAGAAAGTGGGAAATCCCACGCAATATCGTGACGTTGAGGCACATACCCAACGTAAGATACGCGAGAATTAAGTTTTGCACCTTCCATATGAGGAGCACGCACTTCGAGTTTTCCAGTATGTGGAATCAAACCCATAATTGCACGAAATAGCGTCGTTTTACCAGCACCGTTTGCGCCAAGTAATCCCACGAATTCGCCACTATTAATGGTAAAAGAAACGTCTTTTACTACAGCGCGATTCCCGTACGAAATATTCAAATTGTGTGCGCAAATTACTGCATTTTCTTCCATATTTACTACCTTTAACACTTTCACTTCAAACATTTCGCTAAAGAATTCGCGTTAGCTCGCATCATATCCGCGTAAGTTCGCACATTCACGTCGAAAGCGTCACCATAAATTGGGCAAACTTTCACATGCGCTTCAGACGCAAGCTCTTTAAGCACAGACGAGCGAGAAATTAAATTCGGCTCTAAAAACACTGCAGGGATTTCCAAGTCGCGCAAAATTTGCGAAAGTCTGCGCCTATCTTGCACGCTCGGCTCACTTGAAGGGTTGATTGTTACAAATCCTGCGATATTTACGCCATAAGCTTTACCTAAGTATGCAAAAGCGTCATGCGTTGTAACCAAGTTGCGACGCTCTTTTGGAATTGACGCCACTTTCTGCCTCATATACGCGTCTACATCTAACAGCTTGTTAATGTATCGGTCCGCATTTGCGCGATATTTGCGAGCATTTTTAGGGTCGACTTCGCACAAGCGGTCAGCTATTGTGCGCACATAAGCAATTCCGTTTTTCACTGACTGCCATAAATGCGGATCAATATCTCCGTGAACATGTTTTCCAAGAACAGCTTGTGGAAGTTGATAGATTTTCTGCCGCGCAAATCCAAGGAATCTATAGCCTTGTTCAGCTGGAATTTCTTTTAAAGCATTAGTCGGCACTTCTACTACTACATCTCGCGGCTCATAATACACGCGCTTTGGCGCAACCGACCGCTTTTCTTGCAAAGTGTCAACTCTGTACAAAAATCCGCGTTTAGCTAAATCGTAAGCCAAATCTGCATGGCCTTGATTCAAAACTACGCTAGCTCCACGCTTTTTCGCTAATTTCTGCGCGTTAATGCCGACAGCAAAACGCATAGTTGCGTTTCCTAAACTTGCAACTCTTTCGTTTTGAGCATTGAGCATATCTGCATGAAAGTCGAGAGTGTATTCTCCTGGCTTACTAAAAGCCCAACTTAAATGCGTGTGCGCGTCCGCAGGCAAATCTACATGATCTTCATCGTTAATTCCGTTTGCTGAATTAACGTAAGTTTCTACACTTCCAAAAGTGCCAGTAAGGTAAGCGAAAAGCGAACCAGGACCAGTTACTTTAGTTGCAGTTAAGCGGATCCTGTCCGAACGCTTCATGTTGTATGCTTTTGGCTTTATTACAGTAGCGCGTCCTTCTTTCGTTACAGTGGAAGGCGCGTTTGATTGCGAAGATTGAGAAACCTGAGAAGACTGCGACTTATCAGGTTTCTCTTGAGATTTTTGTTGCTCTTTAGCATCTTTAGCTTCCTCAACCGTCTGCGAAGTTTGGCGTTCTGTAGCAAGACCAAGCCAAATAGTGTCCAACGACACATCTTCGACCATTGGAATAATATCCGCCGCATGTTTCACGCTTTCTTCAGCAAGTTGCACATTTGGCACGCCTTTTCGCAAATTTGCGTCTAAAGCAGTAATAACACCATGCTCCTCAAGCATCATGTAATTACTAAAAGCCACATCCGCATACACAACGTCTCGAATTGAACGCAATCGTGGCTCGTAAGAGTGCGGATCTGCATTATCAGGTACGATTGAACTCACATTTGCAGCATCCCCTGCTACATTCGCCACCATATCACGCAAAACGCCTGTAGTTGTAACTACATTAATGCGACCATCGCGATGTCCTGCACGATTCCCGTTAACACTACCACAAGCAGAAAGCGGCAAAATAAGCGCGACGACTGCAATTGCACCAATCGAAGAAAACAAAGTTTGCTTTACTCTTCTGGGCCTATGAATCACCCTCACACACTCCTACTACTAATAGCGCAACAGCCAGTTGAAGTTAATAAGTCCGCGATTGTAGAGATACCAAATCCCTGCACCCAAAACGCCAAGCACAGCAATAATTCCACCAGCAAGAAGCGAATAAGCAAGTAAAGGATTTCGCTTAAATAATCCTGTTACACCTTTTGCTTCAGACTTCGCAACATCGTCATTATCGTTCAATTTCTGTCGGTACAAACTTTTAGCGAGCCTCTTGTTACTAATTTTTGAAACAAGACCTTTATGCTTTTTAGCTTTTCTTGGCAATTGTTTTCCAGAGTGTGAATTGTTCAATCCTAAACCACGACCAACAAAAGGATTTCCGCCACCAACGGCACCGTTTCCATGACCGCCATTATTTCCGCCTAAACGAGGCAAATCAGTAGGTTTTGCTGGATTCTGAGGTGTAGAAGAACCATCCTTTTTTCCAGTACTTTCGCCGCCGTCAGCATACCCCATTGGTGTTTCTTGTGGATCTACACCAACAGCAACATGAATATTGCGAGTTACTGTAGAATTTCCGTCGGAAGCTTGGAATTGCAATGTGTAATATCCCGGTTCGTCGAAATCCCAATTCGCATGAGCATGCGTATTTGCAGGTATCGTATAATCTGTTGCTCCTTGAGTGGAGAAAATCTCTTGATCTCCACCGCCCAAACCGCCAAACATCCAAACGCGTACGTTTCCAGGACCTTCAACTCCTGTTAGGCTCAATTGAGTTGGCTTATGCGGATTCATAGACTGATTATTCCAACCCATCCATGGCACACCATCAATTTGTGTTTGCGGTATACGATACACGCCGTTAGTTTTACCAGCATCACCAACTGCGAATACAACTGTATCCGGGTCTCTAAAGACGTGGCTTCCTGTCACATCTTCTTGCACAGCCATATCAACTTTATTTGAATCGCCAGTATATACAGCAATATCAACGTGACCGTGGTCTATAACAAGCTTGTCGCCCTTGATGTCTTTGAACTTTGTCACAGCAGATTGCTGACTTTGAGAAACTTGCTTTCCGCTTTTAGCGTTATGTTCCCCATGAATAAGACCACCATTATTACTTCCAAAAAGTCCTTGTTGTTGCATTTTTGCTCCAGGCCATGGAGTCACATACACAGTGTTGTTGTTACCGTTAATGAAGAAAGATCCGTTACTTTGTTGCACATTAATGCTGTGATCCTCACTTTGAGAATCGTCATCATCATCTGAATCTTCTTCGTCGTCTTCACCATCTTCATCACCATCAAAAGATGCGCCATCATAATCAGCAAAATCGCCAGCTGTTACATCATGATTAGTTACATGGAATGTATAAGTCTGCTCAGAACTTTGCTCCTCGTCACCAACGGTAGCAGTAGCCTTCATTTTTAACTTATACACACCAGGACGGTTAAAAGACCAATACATGTGCGAATGCTTGCCACCAGTCTCAGTAATGTCAACATCTTTCGGCCAGTTTTCAGCAGAGCCGAGCATTTTCTCATAATCGTCACCGCTGCGACTGTACATAAAAACTTCGCCGTTGTGGGGGGCTTCGATACCAGTTAATGACAGTTTGACTGTTGGATTAACTTTTGTAGAACCAGCTCCCTCATATAACGGTCTAGTATCTAAACCAGGCCATAATGCACCAGTATTTCCAGCTCCAGATTGATCAAAGAACCAGACTACACCTTCGCGAGTTGTTGCGTAGATTTCTTTTATTATCGGATCGTTCTCATCTTTGGAAAACTGCATGATATTTTTAGAGCCGACTTCAAAAATAAGCCGATTCGTATCGTAACGAGTGCCATTATGATCTTCATTTTCAAACGCATCACCCAAGGTACCTAATACCATGCGGTTATTTGTAGTATCAAAGAAAGTTGCAAAAACGTCAGTATGACCTTTATACGCATGGCACATTGCAACTTTACTATCAGCCGCAGGTTGTGAAGCAGTTTTATCTAAGCGAGCAGCTGCACACGCTTTAAAATTGGCTTGCTTTATTGCGTCAAAATCTTTAGAAGATTTCTTTCCGCTTACAACAGTTGCGTCACTGCCATTGTCAGCAAAAGCCGTGGGAGTTCCCATCATCATGCCACACAAGCACACGCCCACCAACAAAGCGCGAGATAATTTCTTTATACTATTACGAACCATTTTCGTCACACCATTATTTCCACTGAGTGCCATCAGATTGCACATTGTCTGATTGAGAATATTGAGAATTATTAATTGGTGACATTACTGTCGTTTCTTGATCACGCACTAGATTTGGCAAGGTATTGTCACCATTTGCATTATTCACAGAATTTGCATTGTTTGCATACTGTTGATTAGCTTGTGCAGAAACTTGCTTAGCAAGCGCAAGATTTCGTGCTTTCTTGCTTTTAACTACAGCTATTAGTACAAAAATCACAATAATTACGGCAATAATAGCCACAAAAATACCTACAATTTGAAGAACTAAAGCTGTATCGTCACTTTTTTCAGATACTTTGTGAGAATGCTTATGCTTGTTGTGAAGGAGTTCGTGATGATGATTAGCTTCATCTTTTTCGGATTCATCGTTATCTTCTTCATCTTGACCCTCTTCGTCGCCCTCGTTGCCACTTGCTCCAGCAGCACCCGCACCTAAAGCAGCATTAGGATCGGTATTATCTCCAACCGCAAAATTAAGAACACGCGTATCGCTTACTGCGCGTCCATTTTTAAGCTTTCCTGAAAAAGTAAGCTTTACATGATAAATTCCAGGCTTAGAAAACACCCAATTCACGTGAGTATGAGCGTTGGCTTCAATCCAGCTGTTTTGCGGATATCCTTTAGTACTATCCCAAAGTTGCTGTGGATTGTTGTTGCCATTTTCTAAGTAAACATGCAGTTTACCCGGGCCGCTTACTCCTTCAAGAGAAAGGTTTGCACCGCGATCGAGCTCGTTAAGCACGCCACCTTCCTGCGTATTCCAACCAAGCCACGGCACATCAGGATTTTGAGTTTGTGGAATTACGTAAAGCTTGGTTCCAGGCTTTTCGCCAATAAAACTGTAGGCAGCATCATCAGGCATAGGAATTATTGAATTGCCACCTAATTTAAATACCACATTTTCTGGGTCTCGCCACACTGGTTCGTCACCAGTATCATCGCGAATCTTCAATTTCCATTTGCCGTCGATTAGCGTTGGTCCAAAATCAGCATGACCTGCTTGAATCATAACTGGCTGATTGCCTTCATTAGCATAAGCAGTTTCCTGCATTGGATTTGGTGCGCATAAAGATGCAACCAAAGTTACTAAAGAAAATATGAGCGCAAGCAACGCAGTAGAATATACATGCTTTCGTTTTACTTGCAATGTTTCATTTTGTTTGTAATTCATTATTTAAACTTTCTAGTAATAATACGAATATTATTTACAACAATTTCAATTTAGAACGTATCAATGCTCCGCATGCGCCAGTTATTGTGCATAAGCCGACGCTCGCACCTGAAGCTGCAACCGCAACCCACTTAGTCGAGGAACCATCACCTTTTGTATCATCTGAATCATCTTCATACGCTTCATCAGATTCTTCGTTGTATTGCCTTGCACCTTGCAAAGCATGACGTTCAGTATTCTTAACAAAATCAGAGTTATTGACAGAACTATTTTTAGACTTATTGCCAGAATTATTATCTGTTCTTACGAAATTACGAATAGTCTGTCCACTTTTCTTAGAGCTCTTGTTCTTAGTATGAGTTCCGCCAGAAGTTCGTCGCGATGAATTATGTAACGATGTTCCGCTTGAATTTTCTGTTCTTGTAAAAGAACTAGAACCAGAACTAGCACCACTTTGCGTATTATTTTTAGAATTATTCTTACGATTAGTGCGGTTAGTCTTATTGCGATTCTTCTTTGTGCGCTTGAATTTTCTGTTGGATTTCTTAAAGAAATTAGATTCGAATTGGAATCCACCATTAGAACTAGATCCAAATAGTCCCGAATTTGCAGTGCCGCCGAATACACCTTTCAAAAAGTTCTTTCCACCAACAAAATGCTTAGTCTTATTTTTGCGCTTATTACGACGCTTCTCATGGTGCTTTTTCCCGTGAGAGTTCTCATCATCTTCAGAATCAGAACCACTTTGATCATCATCGCCATCATGGTTATGAGAGTGAGGAACACCTTTCATCTCAATAACATAATCGCAAAACTCATCAAACATTTTATTACGGTAAAGTTCACCGTTCTTTAAAACTAAGGAAGGACGAATCGTTGCACCTTGCATTGACGCATCAAGTTTTAGCTCCAACTTGCTGTTCACGGCACCAGGAATGCGCTTAAATTCGCTTTCTCCTTCCTTTTTTATCAACCAAACATAATCTTTGACTATGGAAGTTACTGGACTTGTCGGATCGTCAATTGGCACACCGGTAACACCGTCGGTTGCAACATGAGGGTTAAGCAATACTGTTTTCGCGTGTAAAGTATCCCCTGGTTTGAAACGCTTATAAGGAGCAATTGCTTTTACTACAGGATGTCCGTCAGCACCGTGATCTTCAACGGCGATGGTTGCAGACGCAGTATCTTTGCCAACTTGCGTTTCACCTTCAGTTGCGTGAGCATACACTTTCATCTTGTTCATTGCAGGCTCAGCTGGAAGCTGCAATCTCTCAGCAAAAAGAGTGGTTCCATACGCGTCAGAACCTTCGTCAGCACGCACATATCTCCACTCAATACGAGCGCCCTTTGGTTTGTTAACTACTTTTAAGTCTAAACCACCATAACCTTCGTATGAATGATAATGCGGATGAGGTCCGGAATCACGAATATTGCCGATGCGCATATCGCCGCCATCGTCTTTATCCGTGTCTTTATGATCTTTGGAAGCTTCGTGCGCTTCTTCATCATCGTCAGGATTAATAAAATCACCGCGACGGTGCAAATCAAGCGTTTCCGTAATGCCAGAAGCAGGTACTTCGCCTGAATATGTATCTTCTACTTCAAAAGTGTATTCTGCAGGTTCGGTTGTGATCTGCTTCTTAGTGTTCTTATTTGTAATAGTTGCTGCTACTTTTAGTTTGTAAACGCCAGGCTGCGTAAATCCCCAGTTTGCATGCACGTGGCCAGCAGTATGCTGGTGAATTACGCCAGGTAGCATAAATCGACTGCCATCAGTATCAGGTTCGTCGTCTAAATCGTTCTCTTCAAATGATACTTTCTTCGTATTTTTACCAATGCCACCGGTAGTCCAAAGCAAAATGCGACCGTTCATTGGTCCAGTAACTTGCTGGATTGCAATATCTGCTGTTGCGTCATCTGCGTGAGATGCGCCAACTAAAGTTGCAGCATAACCTGTGTCCCAACCCGGGAAGAGAGGATTTCCTTTTTGCTTACCGGAACTATCGAGATAGTAGTATTCAGTAGCTAGAGCAGGAAGTTGCGATTTTGTAGTGTATGTGCTTTTTGCTACGCGCAAAGTAGTGTTTTCAGGCTTTAAGAAAGTTTCAGAGTCTTTTTCGACGGCCATAATGAATTTACCATTGTATTGAATTGGGTAAAATACGTCTGTATGTCCGTGACTTAGCACTTCTTTTTTTGTAGGATCGTATTTTTCACCAGGATTACTATTTTCTAATGCAACTGCTGGTAAAGCTGCACTAAATCCTGATGCAAGCACAGCAAACGCAAGTATTGCAACACTTGCCATTGCAAAAGCACGTTTTCCAATATTCCTAATGACCTGAGTCATAATTATTATTTCGCTCTCTACACTTCGTCTTCTTACCTTTATATGCGCTCTTCTTTTCGCAAATAATTATGGAAGATTTTAACAACGTCTACTAATAATAATAATGATTCTCATTAATAGCAAGTCGACACTCCGAATAAACAACAACGCTGGTAGCTTAAAGCAACCAGCGTCTATTATTCTCAATAACTATTGAATACTTATTTAAATATTTTTAGCTAAAATTCTCAGCCTTCTACAATATCCGCATTAAGGCAAGTCTTAAAGTGGCGCAAAGCCCATTCGTGACCTTGCGGATCAAAGCTTGCGACTGCATCTTTGTGAACTACGATTTTGAAGCCAAGATTATACGCATCAACAGCAGTGTGAAGCACGCAAATATCCGTGCAAACACCCACCAAGTGCAACTCCTCAATATGACGTTCGCGCAGCTTAATCAGCAAATCCGTGCCATTAAACGACGAGTAGCGAGTTTTATGAATGTGATACACATTGCTTTTATCTTTATTTTCCTCGTAAAAATCACCAAGCGCGCCGTACAGCTTCTGACCGTGAGTTCCGGCGATATTGTGAGGTGGGAAAAGTTTAGTTTCAGGATGATACGGATCGTTCAAATGATGCGTATCAATCGCAAAAACCACGAACTCTCCAGCGTCAAGAAATTCCTGCGAAATCTCAGTAATACGCTTCTCAAGCTTTTGCGCAGGCTCACCTACAGTCAGAGAGCCATCGCTTGCCACAAAATCATTCGTATAATCAATGTTAATAAGGGCTTTATTCATACCTACTCCTTGTATGAAATTTACAGAATAATCGCAAATAGCATTACTGCTAACAGCATTATTGCAAATAGCTCTACTGCAATAGTATAATCGCTTTAGTTACAATATTCCGCATTCTTAATTGCTTGATTTTATTTCAATTGATAGCCCAATTATCAACTCAATTGCTGGCCCAATTGCAATCGGCGCAATACCTTAATATTCAAAGAATACTCAAAGCTCACTTGCTTCTGCACCGACTATCATCATTTAATCACTACCTTGCGGCAAATGATGCTACAAAACGTTTGCCGGGGATTTTTCGTTACTGGTGCAGTACGGTTTCTGCGCGCATGTCTCTGTTGTCTGTTTTTAACTACATTTGCCGTAAGTTTTCCTCGCGTTTGCGCGACGACCTGCTTGAGCGCAGCATTGCGCGCGCGAAAGCAATTCGGAGCGTGAGCTTGCTCAGACGGAAAGTCCAGTGGACTTTCCTTGCAAGCTCAGCAGTGAGCGCTTATAGCGCGAGCGTTGTCCAGAGTTTGGAGGATTACAAAAACAGTAGTATACGAAAATAAAAAAAGCGGGGAGTGAAAACTCCCCGCTAGAAAAATAATGCGGCAGCGTGCTAGTCTCCCACACCCTATCGAGTGCAGTACCCTCGCCGTGTCAGGCCTTAGCTTCCGGGTTCGGAATGGGACCGGGCGTCTCACCTGAGCCATGACCACCGCAAAACTAGATTATACACTCAAAACCATTGAGTGGCAACACGTGGCGGTTTGGGAACCGGACATGAACGCGAATAAAAACTCTCTTACCAACTGATCGTTAAGCAAAACATTCAGTACTCATTAACGCTAGAAGAATAATACTCATGAGAAACTCACCCTCCCCACTCACAAAAGTGAGGAAGAATGTCACCATCGCCCGTTAGTACTAGTCAGCTCCACCCCTTACAGGGCTTCCACATCTAGCCTATCAACCACGTGTTCTACATGGGGGCTCACACACTAAAGTGCAAGGAATGCTTATCTTGGAGCAGGCTTCCCGCTTAGATGCTTTCAGCGGTTATCCCTTCCGAACGTAGCTAACCGGCAGCGCCACTGGCGTGACGACCGGCATACCAGAGGTTCGTCCACCCAGGTCCTCTCGTACTATGGGCAGGTCTCCTCAACATTCCAACGAGCGCAGAGGATAGAGACCAAACTGTCTCACGACGTTCTGAACCCAGCTCGCGTGCCGCTTTAATCGGCGAACAGCCGAACCCTTGGGACCTGCTCCAGCCCCAGGATGCGACGAGCCGACATCGAGGTGCCAAACCATCCCGTCGATATGGACTCTTGGGAATGATCAGCCTGTTATCCCCGGGGTACCTTTTATCCGTTGAGCGATGCCACGTCCGTACGCCGGCACCGGATCACTATCTCCGACTTTCGTCCCTGCTCGACCCGTCAGTCTCACAGTCAAGCCCGCTTGTGCGATTACACTCAACACCCGATTGCCAACCGGGC
The DNA here is from genome assembly GCF_049244195.1 of Gardnerella sp. DNF01189. Taxonomy (NCBI): domain Bacteria; kingdom Bacillati; phylum Actinomycetota; class Actinomycetes; order Bifidobacteriales; family Bifidobacteriaceae; genus Gardnerella; species Gardnerella sp. DNF01189. The sequence goes on from NZ_CP058385.1 coordinate 965,043, forward strand.
TGAGCGGACCATTGAGCGCCTCCGTTACTCTTTAGGAGGCAACCGCCCCAGTTAAACTACCCGCCAGGCACTGTCCCTGACACGGATAACGTGTCGAGGTTAGACGCCAGATATGGAAAGAGCGGTATTTCACCTGTCGACTCCACGCAAGCTAGCGCCCACGCTTCACAGCCTCCCGCCTATGCTACACGATCCACACCTAACGACAATACCAAGGTATAGTAAAGGTCCCGGGGTCTTTTCGTCCTTCTGCGCTTAACGAGCATCTTTACTCGTACTGCAATTTCGCCGGGCTCCTGGCCGAGACAGTGGGGAAGTCGTTACGCCATTCGTGCAGGTCGGAACTTACCCGACAAGGAATTTCGCTACCTTAGGATGGTTATAGTTACCACCGCCGTTTACCGGGGCTTAAATTCACCGCTTCACCGAAGCTAACGGATCCTCTTAACCTTCCGGCACCGGGCAGGCGTCAGAGCGTATACAGCGGCTTACGCCTTCGCACGCTCCTGTGTTTTTGGTAAACAGTCGCTACCCCCTAGCTTGTGCCACCCCCAACAGCTCCGCTTGTAAAAAACATCACCATCAGGGGTCTCCCTTATGCCGAAGGCACGGGAGTAATTTGCCGAGTTCCTTGGCCAGGATTCGCCCGATCGCTTCGGTATACTCTACCAGACCACCAGTGTCGGTTTAGGGTACGAGCGGAATCACACCTCACGTTGAAGCTTTTCTTGGCAAGCAGGATCACCGGAATCAGCCTTACAGCCTACCCATCACGCCTCAGCTTTAACATCCCCCGGATTTACCTAGGAGACAGCCCACACGCTTAGCCACGGAAAACCACCTCCGCAGCCGGCTACCTACCCGCGTCACTCCCACGCTAACCTACTACCGATACAGTCCCAACACAAACCAGCCAACAACCCCGAAAGGCAATCAACCAGCAAATGAAGGTTAGTACTCTCAGATTCAGTTCGAACGGTGTAACACCGGTACGGGAATATCAACCCGTTCATCCATTCGACTACGCCTGTCGGCCTCGCCTTAGGACTCGACTCACCCGGGGACGACGAACGTGGCCCCGGAACCCTTAGTCATTCAGCGGACGGGATTCACACCCGTCTCTCGCTACTCATGTCTGCATTCTCACTCCTGTAAAGTCCACGACAAGTTCACACTGCCGCTTCACCCCATACAGGACGCTCTCCTACCCCGCATGAAACAAATCATGCAGCCGCGTCTTCGGTGGCGTGCTTAAGCCCCGCTACATTGTCGGCGCGGAACCACTAGACCAGTGAGCTGTTACGCACTCTTTCAAGGATGGCTGCTTCTGAGCCAACCTCCTGGCTGTCTATGCGACTCCACATCCTTTCCCACTTAGCACGCGCTTCGGGACCTTAGACGACGATCAGGGCTGTTTCCCTTTTGACGACGGAGCTTATCCCCCGCCGACTCACTGCCGTGATAAACCTAACAGGTATTCGGAGTTTGGCTGCTATTGGTACCCGGTATGGGCCCGCAAGCATCCAGTAGCTCTACCCCCTGTAAGCAATAACACGACGCTGCACCTAAATGCATTTCGGAGAGAACCAGCTATCACGGAATTTGATTGGCCTTTCACCCCTAACCCCAAGTCATCCCCCAGTTTTCAACCTAGGTGGGTTCGGTCCTCCACACGGTCTTACCCGCGCTTCAACCTGCTCAGGGCTAGATCATCCCGCTTCGGGTCCAGGACATGCGACTCAAACGCCTTTTAAAACTCGCTTTCGCTACGGCTCCCCCACCCGGGTTAGCCTCGCCACATACCACTGACTCGCAGACTCATTTTTCGATAGGCACGCCGTCACCCCACAAAGAAGGCTCCGACGGATTGTAAGCGCACGGTTTCAGGAACTATTTCACTCCCCTCCCGGGGTGCTTTTCACCTTTCCCTCACGGTACTAGTACACTATCGGTCAGACAGGAATACTTAGGCTTACCCAACGGTCTGGGCAGATTCACGCGGGATTCCACGAGTCCCGCGCTACTTGGGAATAAACATAAAGAGACATCGCACGACAAGCTACGGGGCCATCACCCTCTACGGCTGGGAATTCAATCCCATTCACCTAGCACGACATTTTATCACTCTCCTCAACCCCGTCAGAGGCTGAACAGTCCATCCCACGACCCCGAATGCGCAACACCTGACGGCTATCACACGCACCCGGTTTAGCCTGATCCGCTTTCGCTCGCCACTACTCACGGAGTATCCTTTCCTGCAGGTACTGAGATGTTTCACTTCCCTGCGTACCCCCCACAAAAACTGTGGTGACCACTCATAACAGTGGCCGGGTCTCCCCATTCGGAAATCCTCGGATCAAAGCCCACTCGGCAGCTCCCCGAGGCATATCGCAGCCCGTCACGTCCTTCATCGGTCCTGTCTACCAAGGCATCCACCATACGCCCTTACCAGTGACAAACACTAAAGTAAGAACCCATCAGCAAAATTCTCTAGACAAAAAATCATCACACTAAACGATCACAAAACGATCAAGCGACTCCAACAAAAGGAGCCGGTTGAAATTGATAAAAGCAAAAAAATCGAAACAAAAAAGTTTCGCATTTTACTCGCGTCCACTATCCAGTTCTCAAACCACCACAACACCACAAAACCCAAGCCAAACACTCAAAAGCATCAACCTGAAATCCTGTGAGTCAAGGACCGCAACCCCAAACAAAGGGGGGTGGCAATCCGGGAACCCAAAAGCATGCCCAACAAACTCATCTAAAAACGTCAACTATTGTTTTCCACACCAGTAACCACACTCAAACCGAGCGTGCACAAAAACTCCGTAGAAAGGAGGTGATCCAGCCGCACCTTCCGGTACGGCTACCTTGTTACGACTTAGTCCCAATCACGAGCCTCACCTTAGACGGCTCCATCCCAAAAGGGTTAGGCCACCGGCTTCGGGTGCTGCCCACTTTCATGACTTGACGGGCGGTGTGTACAAGGCCCGGGAACGCATTCACCGCGACGTTGCTGATTCGCGATTACTAGCGACTCCGCCTTCACGTAGTCGAGTTGCAGACTACGATCCGAACTGAGACCGGTTTTAAGGGATCCGCTCCATGTCACCATGTCGCATCCCGTTGTACCGGCCATTGTAGCATGCGTGAAGCCCTGGACGTAAGGGGCATGATGATCTGACGTCATCCCCACCTTCCTCCGAGTTAACCCCGGCGGTCCCCCGTGAGTTCCCGGCATAACCCGCTGGCAACACAGGGCGAGGGTTGCGCTCGTTGCGGGACTTAACCCAACATCTCACGACACGAGCTGACGACGACCATGCACCACCTGTGAACCTGCCCCGAAGGGAAACCACATCTCTGCAGTCGACAGGCACATGTCAAGCCCAGGTAAGGTTCTTCGCGTTGCATCGAATTAATCCGCATGCTCCGCCGCTTGTGCGGGCCCCCGTCAATTTCTTTGAGTTTTAGCCTTGCGGCCGTACTCCCCAGGCGGGACGCTTAACGCGTTAGCTCCGACACGGAACCCGTGGAATGGGCCCCACATCCAGCGTCCACCGTTTACGGCGTGGACTACCAGGGTATCTAATCCTGTTCGCTCCCCACGCTTTCGCTTCTCAGCGTCAGTAACAGCCCAGAGACCTGCCTTCGCCATTGGTGTTCTTCCCGATATCTACACATTCCACCGTTACACCGGGAATTCCAGTCTCCCCTACTGCACTCTAGCCCGCCCGTACCCGGCGCAGACCCACCGTTAAGCGATGGGCTTTCACACCAGACGCGACGAACCGCCTACAAGCTCTTTACGCCCAATAATTCCGGATAACGCTTGCGCCCTACGTATTACCGCGGCTGCTGGCACGTAGTTAGCCGGCGCTTATTCGAAAGGTACACTCACCCGAAGGCTTGCTCCCAATCAAAAGCGGTTTACAACCCGAAGGCCTTCATCCCGCACGCGGCGTCGCTGCGTCAGGGTTTCCCCCATTGCGCAATATTCCCCACTGCTGCCTCCCGTAGGAGTCTGGGCCGTATCTCAGTCCCAATGTGGCCGTCCGCCCTCTCAGGCCGGCTACCCGTCGAAGCCTAGGTGGGCCATTACCCCGCCTACAAGCTGATAGGACGCGACCCCATCCCATGCCACTAAACACTTTCCCAACAAGACATGCGTCAAGTTGGAGCATCCAGCATTACCACCCGTTTCCAAGAGCTATTCTGGAGCATGGGGCAGGTTGGTCACGCATTACTCACCCGTTCGCCACTCTCACCAACCAGCAAGCTGGTCAGATCCCGTTCGACTTGCATGTGTTAAGCACGCCGCCAGCGTTCATCCTGAGCCAGAATCGAACCCTCCACGAAAAAACTTCAATGAAGAGCCAACAAAAGGCTCCAATATTAAAAAGAAAAAGACGAGACATTCTTTAAGGAAAGAACATCCCAACAAAAACCTCACCACCATTTAACCATCTCTCAGGCACCCTGCAATCTGCAAGGCAGGCAATGAACTGGCAATAATTAACTAATAAGTAGTACAGACACGCTCTTGAGTTCTCAAACCACCACCACACCAGCCGGCTCATCAACCTCAACCGAGGAGAACCAGCCGCGCTGAGCAGCAAGAGATAAACTTACACCAACCCACGCTAAAACGCAAACCCACCAAAAACAAACACCCCAAAACCATTGAAAACAAGCCAAAACACCGGCGTGTCGAAAATCGCGAAAAAACACCAAAAAAGCATGCTATCTGATATTGAATCTATAAAAACTTTTTAAAAAATAATAGATTTCTTAAAAAAAATACACAAAAATAGGATAAAAATACGCAAAAAATCAATAACGCTCACGCATCAACACGCATATTAAAGATTTCTGCCAGACCTGCAATATCTGGCTCACCATATTTCGCAACCAATTGCATCCAACGATTAGCATTGTCTTCGCCAAATCGCGCAGCCTTGCGACGATAAGAATCGACTGTCAAAAAACGAGGAGGTATCGATTTGCTGTTATATTTATCCGCAACCATAACAATTTCTTGCTCAACTGTTTGCGGAATATAGTCTTCAGCAGGAAGAGACAAATTTTGCGCAATAACTTGCTCTCGAGTTAAGCCAACTCCAGTATGATTGCGCGCAAATTGCGCAGCATCCTCACTAAAACCATTATCAATTAAATATTTATATCCGCGCAAGCCATGCAAAATATAATTCGGACCATCAAAGCGCAATATACCACCAGCGTTGCTACTGCCATCACTTTCAAGCACAAAATACGTGCCAATATCGTGCAACAATCCACCTATTAAAGCTGCGTATTCATCAATATACTGTTTTGGAGCTAAGCCACCACTAAGCGCAGGTAATATTGCATAACTATCTCCGACAAGCTCCTGAAGGCAATTTTTTGCTATTTCAGCACGCTTACGCAAAGTTTCACTCATTTGAGCAGCACGATTTTCAGCGGACAAAAGCATATTGCAATGATGAGCAATTTGCCAAGCAATTGTTGAGATTACAACACAATGACCGTGAATAAGCTCATAAGCAGCAGAAGATGGTGCAGTTGCACTATGCAATTTCTCTACTTCACCAAAATCAGGTAAATCAGCGAGTTTTATCGAGTTGCAATTAAGTATACTTTCTGCACCATTTTCCATTTTAAGGCTCTTCCTTAAGATTCTTACTTAAGATTATTTTTTGCACTCTTTTCAGTTGCTGCACTCTTTTCAGATTTCACACTATTCGCATCATTGGCACGAGCAGCATCCTCCACAGCCTGCACAACAGCATGCGTTACATTCGCTGCATCGATATTTGCTCCATCTTTATTAGGCTTCTTCACGCTAACTTTTTTTGTCTCTTTAATTGGAACTGGGCTAATTTTCCCAGTATTGGCAAGTTTTTCGTTAGCAAACATCACATTAGCAGCAGCAATATCTCGTGCGTTCATAACAGCAGTCTGCTCCGCATCAGTAGGTCTGATATCTTTCACAACGTGAATATTAGTTTCAAGCGCTGAGGCACCTTGCAAAGATTGAACTGCTCGCTGAGAACAGTCTTCACGCTTCAAACGCGGAGGTCTGCGAGTAGAAATAAACAACGGCTGCACTTCAACAACTGGATTGTAAGGAGCCAAACCAAACCATTTAACAGGCGTACCAGCAACATGTCTAATTGCATATTTCATCTTTAAAGATAACGCTCCACGCACAGAAATATTAGATTCCGGCATCAACGCTTTGTGCAACAGAACATATCGAATTGGTCCAATATCTGGATCTGCATCAACCTTCGGATACACGGATTTTTGCTGAGGAAGTTCGCCCGTGTGCGACAAGTCATGCATAATTTGGTGAAGATACGCTGGTATAGAAGGCGACACTTTAAATCCGAGTTTAATTTTTACGCGGAATAAGTAGTCCGTACCGAAATTCTCTACACAATACTCACGAGTAAACGGAGCGTCATCTGTTTCTACAGAAACAGCCCACCAAGCTCTAGCACGCTTTGGATGGTCGGCAAAAATAGAGAAGAAGATTCCAGTATCGAGACGCTTCATTTCACAATCGGAAGTCAAATACACAATATTGTCAGCGAAATACGGAATACGGAAATCTCCGTGCAACTTATCTAGCACAGGTAGGAAATCTTTCGGTTTCATGTGCAAACGTTGCGAACGCTCAATTTTAGTTCCATCTTTCCAAGTGACCATAATGATCAAAATTGAAACACCGAGCAGCATAGTAAACCAGCCACCGTGCATGAATTTCGCCATGGAAGCCACAAAGAACATCATCTCAATCATGAGGAATACGATTGCAAATATGAAGGCACCAAATCGCTTCTTCTGATACCACATGTGCACTGTAAGCAAAATAGTCGTAGCAAGCATAGTTAGAGTTAAAGCTAAACCGTATGCGCCAGAGATATGTTCAGAATCGCGGAATACTGCAAGAACCGTAATAGTGGCAACACACAGCACAACATTCACAACTGGAATATACAGCTGTCCACGAGTTCTAGCAGGATATCGCACTTGCAAATGTGGCATCCAATTTAGGCTTGTTGCCTCAGAAACCATTGTGTATGCGCCTGTAATCAGTGCTTGAGAAGCAATAATGCCAGCAGTAACCGAAAGAATAACGGCAACATATCGCACATTCGGTTCAAGCATTTGGAAGAACGGGTTCAAACCTTCTATTGACCATAATGCTTTATCGTTTTGATTTTTCAACATCCAAGCGCCTTGCCCAAAGTAATTCAGCAGCAAAGCAATTTTAATAAACGGCCAGGTTGCGTACACATTGCCTCTACCAACATGACCCATATCAGAATATAACGCTTCAGCACCGGTAGTAGAAAGGAAGATCACACCCATAACCGCTAATCCCTGCACATTATGCGTGCTAAACAGGAATTTTATGCCATAAATCGGGTTAAGTGCTTCAAAAATAGTCCAATCTTGGCCAATGTTCATGACACCAACCAGCGCAAGGAAAGCAAACCAAAGCATCACAACAATGCCAAATACTTTGCCAATTCGCTCGGTTCCGCGTTGCTGTACAGAGAAAAGTATGACGATTATAATAACCGTAATCATCATCGACAAATTCTCATTTTCTAAGAATATTGGCTTAAACACTGCAATAGTGCGCAAACCTTCAACTGCTGAAGAGATGGAAACTGCAGGAGTCAGCACAGAATCTGCCAAAAACGCGGCTCCACCAATCATTGCCGGTATTGCAAGCCACGCGCCTTTTTTACGTAGAAGCGAATATAAAGCAAAAATGCCACCTTCGCCTTTGTTGTCTGTTCTCATTGCAACAAATACGTATTTTACGGTTGTAATTAATGTGATTGACCAGAACAGTAGCGAAAGCATTCCGTAGATAGTCGCGCGATTTATGTTTTGCAAGCCGCCTTGACCTGCTAAAAATGTTTGCGCAGTATAAAGCGGAGAAGTACCAATATCGCCATAAACAACGCCAAGAGCAACAATTGCCATTCCCAATGTAAAACGATCGGAACTGGTTTGCAATTTTGCCCACCATCTACCTAACGGACCTCGTACTGCACTAGCAACAAGCTTTTCTGCTTCTTTTACCTCTTGCGCTTGCTGCTGAGCTATTACTTTGCGCTCTTCGCGTGTTGTCGTTTTTTTTGACACCTGAGGAGCCTTAGTAAACGAGGCAGCTCGCAATATAGCATCCTTAGTACCTTTTAAGGATTTAGTGCTTTTCTCGGAATCTTTCGCGCCGTTGCGAGGATCCTTTGTACTATCGTTTGATGGTACAGCAGTGCGTGACTTAGTCATGCTTAATTGTTCCTCCATATATGAGGTTTCTTCTTGATGCCAACAAGAAGTCGCATAAACCTCACACCTCACAGTTTTATTTCCGTACTTGGATATTGTATACAACAATAGTGCATCGCGCAAAAAATATTAAAAAATCCTTGAAAATTAAGGATTTTATATTCCTAAAATTCGTAAATTTTTCGCGTATTTTCGCGTGTAACTTTCGCTGCTTGCAATAACGATATATTTAGAACTTCAGAAAGTGTTTCTAGCGTATAAGGAACCATATAAGGCGCGTTTGGCCGTCCACGATACGGCATTGGCGTTAAATAAGGCGCATCCGTTTCAACAGTTATATGGTCTTCGCCAATAATTCGCGCAGATTCGCGTAATTCATCATTGCCTTTGTAACTTATCGTTCCAGAAAAACTTGCGTACCAACCGTGCTCTTTCAATATTTCGGCTAAATCCACACCACCAGCATAACTGTGAAATACTGTTCGCTCAGGAGCGCCATCTTTTAGTAAGACTTTTACTACGTCTTCATGCGCATCACGATCGTGAATTTGTAAAGGTAAATTCAGCTCTTTTGCGAGCGCAATATGGTCGCGGAAAGCTTCTATTTGCGTAAGTCGCGCAGGCTCTCCCGTACGAAAGTAGTCTAAGCCAGTTTCGCCTATTGCCACTACTTCTTTTGGATGAGCAATTACTAGCGAGCGCAAATGTTGCATAGCTTCGTCAAATGGAATATCGTGATACGGCTTGTAAACTATCGGCAGTCCGTCAGGGCCTTTAGCTCCTTTGTGACCATGTAATACTGCTTCGTTTGGGTGTATTGCTATTGCTGCGCGAACTGAATTTTCATGCGTTTGAGCAAACTTAATCGTCGGCTCCCAATCTGGATATTCACATCCGACTTCTAGCATGTGCGAAACGCCTGATGATTTTGCTTGAACAACTAAATCGTCTGCAGTAGGTTCCGCTATTACATCGCGGCCTTTTTCTGCTAATTCTTGATTCAAATTATGTGCAAAATCCACAACGCTAATCATGTGCGTGTGATCGTCTGCAATTGTTATGCCTTCTTGTAGCAGATTTTCCCATACTGCAGATTGCGTTGCTAAAGCCGGCGCCCAATTATGTTCGCGATGATGTTTACTCATATTTTTAAGTCTACTCGCAAACTCAACTGTCAATTTTTATTGAATGATAAGTATTTATAAAACTGCTTTGCGAATTGCATCATATTGCGATTTTACAAGACGATAATACGCTCCTCTTGCCTCCATAAGCTCGTTATGAGTGCCTTTTTCAACAATTTCTCCATGATCGATTACACAAATCAAATCCGCATTCTCAATCGTCGAAAGCCTATGCGCTATTACAAAAGATGTGCGATTTTTAAGTAATTGAGCTAATCCTGCTTGTAATGCTTCTTCTGTACGAGTATCAATATTACTTGTTGCCTCATCTAGAATAAGAATTCGCGGATTCGCAAGCAATACTCGCGCAAACGATATAAGCTGACGCTGACCTGCAGAAAGAGTGGCTCCGCGCTCTTCAATTTCAGTATCGTATCCGTTCGGTAATCCTTCAATAAATTCGTGAGCATGAACTGCGCGCGCTGCATTCTCAATTTCTTCATCAGTGGCATTGAGCTTCCCATAACGGATGTTCTCGCGTACGGTTCCACTGAAAATAAAGCTATCTTGCAACATTACGCCCATTTGTTTTCTAAGAGATGTGAGCGTTACTGAACGTACATCGTACCCGTCTATAGTAATCGAGCCTTCTGAAACGTCGTAGAATCTAGAAAGAAGACTTACAAGAGTTGTTTTTCCTGCACCAGTAGGTCCCACAAGAGCTACAGTAGTGCCAGGATTAACATGCAAATCAACCAAGTTTAATATTGGCCTTCCATCTTCTTCGTAACGGAAAACAACGTCGTTTACGTCTACTTTTCCTTCGATTTGAGGCAATTGAATAGCATCTGGCTTATCTACAATATTTGGCTTAATTCGTAGAGTTTCAAAAATTCGTTCCAAATAAACTGAGCACGTTACAAGTTGCGTATAGAAGTTTCCAATATTTACTACTGGATCCCAGAAAGTAGTCGAATACCAAACAAATGCTATAAGTGTTCCCGTGCTCACGTTCATTGCACCTAAGTTTGCTATGCCAGCGTAATACAAAAGCGCTATTGCTGCAGTCTCAATAATTGAAGCACCAGGCCAAAGTAACATTTGCACTCTAACGTTTCGCATCCAAGCACTTCTTACTTCTGCTTGTTGCTCTTGGAAAGTAGCGTATGCTGTAGCTTCTCGCGCAAAAGTTTGCGTTGTTTTTACTCCTGCGATTGATTCGTGCAAATACGCATTTAAATTACTTTGTTTATTTGATAACTTTTTAGACGCTTTTCTTTGCAAAATTTGTAAAGTTCGCGTCCAAATTATAAATATTGGGAATAGCACCAAGCTCCACAAAGCCATTCGCCAATCTATAATAAACATTGTTATTAATGTAATAATAAGCACAAAAACGTCAGAAAATACGTTAATTAAACCGGATGAAAGCGTGTCAGAAAGCGTATTGATGTAGTTTACGATGCGAATCAGAATTTTCCCATGCGGACGCGAATCAAAATAGTCAAAAGATAATGATTGCACGTGCGTAAAGATATCGCGGCGCATGTCTTTGATTATCATCTGGCCGATGCGTGTAATTGCTAAAGTTCTGTACGCTAAACCAAGCTCATACAATATAATGAGCAGTGCGAATACGGCAATAATTGTATATAAATAATTGACATTTTTCTGAGGCAATACAACGTCGATTAGCGTTTTCGTAATCATTGGCATCGCTGTCATAATTATGCTGCCGCTAATAACTACCATAATTACGAATAGAAGTTTAGTAGCATACGGCTTCATATATTTTCTAACGCGCATAAGTTCGTGCACGTTTATGTGTTCTTCTTGACCTTCGTCTTCACGATAAGTATTACGTTGTGCCATTTCTACTCCCCCTTCGTTTCGAATCCTGCAGACCTGCCAGTTTTAAAGCCAAGTTGCTTTCTATAGATCTCCCAATACCTCCCGTGCGCTGCAACAAGCTGAGCATGCGTGCCGCGTTCAATAATTTTCCCGTGATCTAGCACAACAATCATGTCTGCATCTTTAACGGATGAGATTCTGTGCGCAATAGTGATTATTGTGCGCGTGCCATCAAGCTTTTTCAGCTCCTGCTGAATATGCTCTTCCGTTTCCATATCTACAGCAGAAGTTGTATCGTCCATAATCAAGATTGCAGGATTATTTGCCAACGCTCTAGCTAAGCTCAAACGCTGCTTTTGCCCACCAGAAAGACCTACCCCACGCTCGCCTACTACTGTTTCATAGCCTTCTGGCATATCCATAATAAAATCGTCTGCTGCAGCAATTGTTGCCATCGTGCGAATGGTATTATCTAATTCCTTACAATTTTCTTTAGTTTGAGGTAATCCAAAACTAATATTTCCTGCAATAGTGTCCGAAAATAGGAATGTTTCCTGCGCAACTATGCTAACTTGGTTACGAACAGTTTCTAACGGCCATTCGCGCACGTCTTTTCCGTCAATTAAAACACGACCACGCGTAGGATCATAGAATCTTGCTATAAGACTTACGAGAGTTGATTTGCCGGAACCAGTTTCACCAAGAATACCCAGTTTGCTTCCAGCAGGAACGTCTAAATCAATATCTTTTAAGATTGGAGAGTCTTGATCGTCTGGGAATGAAAAATCAACATGCTCAAAAGTAATTTTACCTCTAATTTTAACGGTTTCGTCCGCTTCTTTTGGATGTCTAATATGCGATTCTTGCGTAAGAAGTTTGCGAATATTCACGCATCCTGCGTTAAAACGCTGCCAATCATTAATAAGCCAGCCCACCATTCGTACAGGCATGTGTAGCATCCAAAGGAAGCTATTAAAAGTGACGAATGCACCTAAAGTCATGTTGCCATTCAAAACAAGCCATCCGCCGAAACCAACTGTTATAAGCTCAAGCACAAAACCCATGCCATCGAGCCAAGGCATGTATTTTTGAGTATTTTTTGCAAGCGTAATATTGCAATTAAAGTAGTCTTCGTTGCACTTATCGAATTTCTTAGTTTCGTAATCCTCACGCACGAAAGCTTTTACTACGCGATTCTCCTCGATATTTTCTTCCACCATTGAATTCATGCGCGCAAAGGATTCACGAATTGCAAGGAATTTCGGTCTAGCTTTTTTGCCCATAATTTTTGCGAGCAGAAACAAAAATGGCGTAATTGACATAAGTGCTAAAGCGAGCTTCCACTGAATTGAAAACATTATAACCAGCGCTAGCACGAACATTACTACACAATCTAACGCCATATACGAAACCCAACTTAAAATATGACGAATCGCGTCAGTATCCGATGTCATACGACTCATAATGTCGCCTGTGCGCGTGTGATTAAAGTACGTAAAATCGAGAGAATGAAGCTTTTCGTACTCGTCGCTCACCAGGCGATACACGGCATTTTGACCAAACTTTTCCATTAAAAGCTGGTAAATATACCTTGAGCCAACGCGAACAATCATCATTGCTACCATCAAAACGCATACGCTTATAAGCAAATTATGCTGTTTGCCAATAATGATTTTGTCTACAATAAAGCCCGAAAGCAACGGCATTGTCATTGCCATCGTGTCATTGATAATAAATAGAAAAATAGCAAGCCAAACTTTCCACATGTCCGGCTTACAGTATTGCAATACCCAGCGCACGTTACTCGCATCTTTGCGTTTATTCGGATTGACGTACATGCGCCAGCTTCTCCTTTGTTTCCGATTTTGCTTTTTGAGACTTAATTTTAAATTTATACTATTTTCTCACATTAGCATACACAAAAAGATGTGGCGTGTAGCCAAAAGACTACACGCCACATGCTATAAGTTAAGCAATCAGCTTAGTAAACTTGCGCGAATTATCGCTACAAATTTACTTACTTCTGCCAGCCCATATCCTCTGGGTAGGTGCTTGCGTAACCAGCAGGGCCGTTGTTAGCAAAGCCCTTCTTGAACACCTGGTAAATAGGAGGAGCAGAAACTGGAAGAGTTCCGTAGAGTGCGAGAGCTGCAGACTCTGCCTTGTTTGCATAATCAGTCTGTTCCTTGTAATCGTAGGTCTTGCCAATCTTGTTGAGCATAGCATCAATCTTCTTATTGCCAACGAGACCGAGGTTGGAATCGCTATCAGACTTGTAAACCTGGCTTGCTGCAGACAAGAAGCTCAATGGAGATGTGGACTGCCATGCCAATGGAAGCACCTGGTACTCGTGCGAAGCAACAACCTCGGAGAACTTAGCAACAGCATGGTTCACAGTCTTGCACTTAATTCCAGCCTTCTTCATCATGGCCTGGAATGCGTTAGCAAGAGCTGCCTGAGTAGAATCATCGCCGAAGAAGGTGAAGGAAATCTCAAGAGTCTTGCCATTCTTGGCGTAGTAGCCATCCTTGCCCATCTTGTAACCAGCAGCTTCAAGGGTCTTCTTAGCGTTTTCGGTGTTGTACTTGCCGTCAGCAGGAAGATTGTTCTTGTAGCCAGCCTGGAACATGGAGAGAAGCTCAGAACCTGGCTGCTCGCTCTTCCAGTTCATGCCCTGGAACTGAATCTTGTTGTAGGTAGCAACGTCGAATGCCTGAACAACAGCCTTACGAACTGCAAGCTCGTTAAGTGGCTTGGACTTAGCGTTGAAGTTAAGCACGCGAACCTTGGTGCTGTAGCCGTAACGCAGCTGAGCACCCTTAACGCTACGAGCAGACTTGATTGCGTCCTTAGAAGAAATGGTATCGGTTACAGCATCGATTTCACCGTTCTGGAAAGCGTTCAAAGCTGCAGTATCTTCCATACGCTTTACAACGACCTTATCGAGCTTTGCCTTCTTACCCCACCACTTTGGATTGCGGGTGAAAACAACCTGATTTTCGGTTGCGGATTCAATCTGGAATGGACCTGCACCCCACTCGTTGTGAGGATTGTTTACCCAACCCTGGTTGAAGGTCTTAACGTCACCGGCCTTTGGATGAACCAGTGGAGCGAAAAGCATTTCCCATGTTGCGCATGGCTTCTCATAAGTCACTATAACCTGCTTTGGAGTGGAACCTTGTTCAACACTCTTGATGCAGTCATAGCCTTCAGTACTTGGGACGGAGTAATCCTTGTTCTTTCCGTTCAAAGCCTGCCAAGTAGCCTTAAATGCGGTGTAATCAATATCAGTGCCGTCATTCCACTTGGCCTTTGGGTTCAAGTTGTACTGAACAACGAGTGGCTTATCGCTAACCTTCTTGACGGAAGTGATGTAGTCAGGGTTGTACTTAAGCTTTTCACCCTTAACGGTGTCATAAGCCATAAGATCTGGCTGGTAGAAGCCCCACAAAGTATTCATGTAACCAGAGTTACCGTCGTTAGAAGCGTAATTCCAGTTTGGACCGAGAACAGGAAGAGCAACGGTGTAAGTGCCGCCGTCCTTAACGTTGTCACGTGACTGTGGATTATCGTAACGCTTGTTGACATCTGGCATTGGAAGTTCGCCAGTGTAAGAAGTGTCAACACCAGCAGCTGGCTCTTCAGTCATACCTGCTTTACCAGCATTGTTAGTAGCACCGCCGCAAGCGCCGAGCAGCATTGCAACAGAAAGTGCAGCTGCGGCAAATACAGTCAGTTTACCTGCATTTGTATTTTTCATGATTCCTCTCATTCCCCGGATGATGTCCGTCTTCCGGTATGTTGTATGAGTATATACAACTCTATGACATTCGACAAATCGTTTTCACAAAATATTGATTTTTTTCTTTTCAACTTTATGAAAATTAGGCAAAAAAGAATAATTTATTATCTATAATGAGCAAAACAGAAAATTTTTTAGTTTATTTTGGCTAAAAAACAAAATATATTACGTTTTTTAAATTTATGTTACACAATAAAAAATCGCGCATGTTGTAATAAACATGCGCGACTAAGTAATTTATTCAGATTGATGAAGATTAACTAAAATCAACAAGTCATGAATTACCTAACATCGTCAAAATTATCTTCTTCAGAAAGAATAATACGCCTACGGTTCTTCTCAATTGTAGGATCCGGAATTGGCACAGCGCTAATCAAAGCCTGAGTGTAAGGGTGCTTTGGATTATCAAACACCTCATCCGTTTCACCAGATTCAACAATTCGACCGTGATACATAACAGCAATACGGCTAGAAATGTGACGAACCACAGCCATGTTGTGAGCCACGAACAAGTAAGCAACACCCAACTTGTCTTGCAAATCTTCAAGCAAGTTAATAATTCCAGCCTGAATAGAAACATCCAAAGCCGAAACTGGCTCATCAAGAAGCAAAAGCTTAGGATTCACAGCCAAAGCGCGAGCAATAGCGATACGCTGACGCTGACCGCCGGAGAACTGCGTTGGGAAGCGATCAACTTGATCAGGATTCAACTCAACCAATTGCATAAGCTCAGCAATACGCTGGCGAATTTCTTCCTTCGACTTCTTTTGCACGAGCAAAGGCTCGGCCAAAATATCGTAAACAAGCATACGAGGATCAAGCGAGCTCATTGGGTCCTGGAACACGTACTGAATCTTAGAACGAAGTTCGCGACGCTGCTCACGAGTCAACTTATCGTTCAACTCAGTACCAAAAACTGTAATAGAACCAGACTCAGGCTTCTTCAAGCCCATAATCTCCATCAAAGTCGTGGACTTACCAGAACCAGACTCGCCAACCAAAGCCACAGTTTCGCCTTCACGAACCTCAATACTCACACCATCAACCGCGCGAACTTCGCCAACCTTGCGTCGCAAGAAGCCACCGCTAGTAATTGGGAATGTTTTAACCAAGTTCTTAACATCCAAAACAACTTTTCGTTGTTCACGAGGAATGCCTTCAAACATTGGCTTAATTGGCTTTTCGGTTTCCGCATGAAGCAACGAGCGAACAGTTTCGCTTTCAGCTTCAAGACCCATCATTGTGCTGTCGTCGCCGCTTTCTTCTTCAGCCATAAGCATATCCATAGTCGGCTTAGAAATTGGAGTCAAACGACGAGTGCGCTTTTGATCAACGCGAGGAACAGCACCCAACAAGCCAATAGTGTACGGCTGAGTTGGGTGAGCAAAAATCTCTTCAACGCTATTATGCTCAACCAAATGACCCGCATACATAACAATAACTTCGTCTGCAACGCCAGCAATTACGCCCAAATCGTGAGTAATAAAAATCATTGCAGCGCCGGTTTCGCGCTGAGCTTTCTTCAAAACTTCCAAAACCTGAGCCTGAATAGTCACATCCAAAGCGGTAGTAGGCTCGTCGGCAATAATAATGTCAGGATTATTGGCAATAGCCATAGCAATCATCACGCGCTGGCGCATACCACCAGAAAACTCGTGAGGGAAAGCCTTCAAACGCTCAGCCGGCTTAGTAATACCAACCAAATCAAGCAATTCAATAGAACGCTCGCGAATCTGCTCTTCAGTCATGTCAGGATTATGAATAACCAAAGCTTCCTTAAGCTGATCACCAATAGAGAAAACAGGGGTTAAAGCAGAAAGAGGATCCTGGAACACCATAGCAATATTCTTGCCACGAATCTTACTCATTTCTGCATCAGACTTAGTTAAAAGCTCCTCGCCCTTATACTTTACAGAGCCTTTAACGCTAGCGTTTTTATCCAGCAAGCCCATAACAGCCAAGGACGTAACCGACTTACCAGAACCAGATTCGCCAACGATACCAATAGTCTTTCCGCGGTACAAATCAAAATTCATTCCGCGCACAGCATGCACAGTACCAGCTTCAGAAGCGAAGCTAATTTGCAAGTCGCGTACTGAAAGCAACGGTTCGTTGTTTTGATCTTCCATCGTGGTTTCTTCCTTAATAGCGTTATTTGCAATATCAGTCATGTTTATCACTCCAAACGCTCGTTAGTCGGCCTTACCAACAGACCTAGAATATGGATCAATGGCATCACGCAAACCGTCACCAATAAGCTGCACGGAGAAGGTTAGCAAAACAAGCACTGCAGACGGCACCAAAAGCACCCACGGAGAAGTCTGCACAACGCTTTGGCCAGCATTAAGCAAAGTACCAAGAGAAGTATCCGGAGCCTTAATACCAAGGCCCAAGAAGCTCAAAGCAGTTTCGCCGTTAATCGCACCAATAACACCAAGAACCGTGTTAATAATCAATACAGAACCCAAGTTTGGAACCAAGTGGCGCACAATAATGCGGAACGAAGAAACGCCCTCGAACTTAGCTGCACGAACATACTCACGTTCGCGCAAGCTCAAAGTCAACGTACGAAGAGTACGAGCGTAACCAATCCAACCAAAAGCTGTTAAGCCAAATGCCAACCACAGCCAATCGCTACCACCACTAGAAGCACTAATGATTAAAGCAATCAGCAGGAAGGAAGGAACAATCAGCAGCATGTCCAAAAGCCACATACCAACCTGCTCAAACCATCCTTCGAAGTAAGAAATAGCAGTACCAACCAAAGCAGCAATAACTGTAATGGTAATAGAGCTGACAATACCAATGGAAAGTGAACGACCAAGTCCGCGCACAACCATTGCGTACATGTCTGAACCGCCTGGCGTAGTTCCCAGCCAATGCTCTGCAGAAGGAGGAGTTGCTAGAGAAGAAAAGTCTGGTTCGTCGTAGCTCCACTTTGAAATCTTTGAGCCAAACAAAGCAAAAAGAATCAAAATTACGAACATAACCAAGCCCACAACTGCAGACGGGCGACGGAAGAATCGACGCGTATAAAGCGTCATCTTACCAGTGCGCTTAAAGTTGCCCCAGGCACCAGCAGTAGCTTTTCTATCTGCAGCAGATTCTTGAGGTTTTGAAGATACATCTTTTTTATTCATATCAAATTCACCTACACTGTTCTGCTAGTTCAAACGAATACGTGGGTCGAGCCAAGCAGAGAAGATATCTGCAAGCAGAGCACCAACTAAGGTACATACAGCACCAAACGCTGCAATAGCAACAGAACCGTTAATATCGTTCTGCATAATGGTCTGAACGAAGTAGCTACCAAGGCCGTTAATAGCAAACACGGTTTCAGTAATCACAGCACCCGTAAACACGCCTGCAATAGAGAAGGCGACGTCAACAGCTGTTGGAATCAAAGAAGTACGCAAAGCGTGGCGGCGAATAGCCAAATTCAAAGGTAAGCCCTTAGCGCGAGCCGTACGAACGTAATCAGCATTCATAGTATCGAGAAGATACGTGCGCTGCGTTAAATGATACCCAACCATGCCAGGAATTGTCATAACAATCGTCGGCAAAATCAAATGCTGAAGGAAGTCAAGAAGGAACATGAACGGGTCAGAACCTTGGTAAGAGTGCAAACCAGTAACGTAGAAAAGTCGCACGCCTGTTGCGTGGTTAATGCTAATAGCAGCAAGCACAACCATCAAACCCAAAACTGCTGCAGGAACAACCAACAGGAAGGTTGCGGTGGAATTAAGAACTCTATCTTGCCACTTGTACTGACGGATAGCAGTGTAAACACCAACGCTAACACCGAGAACAATGCCAAGAATTGTAGCGCCAGTAACCAGCTGAACAGATGCGCCAATACGAGACATAATTGCCGGGCCAACTGGAGCCTGATCTGGGCTCAATCCCCAATCCCACTTAGTAAAAATGTTGTAAATCCAACGGCAATAACGAGTAAACACTGGAGTCTGGTCGTTAATATTTGCCAAATCCAAAGAACGGTTGATTGATGCAATAGGTGGATGCGGATGCCTAGACATGTAGTTCGAACGCGGTCTCATAAAAGCACTTGTCAAGAAATATGTCATGGATACGGCAACGAACAACATCACCACATAATTCAGGCATCGTTTAACGATGTATCGTATCATTGTGACTCTTTTCTACGACTAGCCATTTTTTACCTCCATTCGGCATCCATAAATCTTGTGATTTACAGTATTGCCGATCTAACACTCGACCTTGAAAAGGGCGTGTTTGAATCGACCCTTGTCAATCCGGGACACATAATTAGTATATTTTTAGCCAAGCTATGTACAAAGAGACAAACAGAAAATATTTTTACACAACACTTTTCTCAATACCCAAGGGAAAAATTTCGTATATATAAGTTACATTATACATATCTAAACATGCAAAAAAGCGCAAAATATCAATGATTTCTAGCTATATTTTTACACAAAGATATGTATTTTAAAATCAAAAAAGTATTTTTATACATACAAAATACGTTTTATAAGCAAATATAATAAATTCAAAATTTAATTACAAAAACTGAATATTTACCGAAAAAATTGTAGTTTTACTAAAATAATTAATAGTATTCAAGCAAATGCCGAAAATAGGCATAGACAAGAAACACACGCGAGACATTGAGCAGTATACAATATTTTTTATTCGTACTTTCAACTCTAAAAGGAGAATGAATAAGCTCATGGCTGAAAACATCAAAGCCGTAACTCTGGAACATGTAAAAAATTATTCCAAACATTTCAACAAACAGCGCGCAAATCTTCTCGCAGCAAATGCAGCAGTAACAAATGGTGTGCTTAAAGCCGCAACAAGCTACCAAGGCAAGCGTGCTCTTCCTCGCGAATTCTCAATAGAATTAAAACAAGGCAGCATTACCAATCAGAAGCGCTCCGGACGCTGCTGGATGTTCGCCTCACTTAATACTTTGCGATACGAAGTAATGCATAAGTGGAATTTAGACGACTTTGAGTTTTCAGAAAGCTACCTATTCTTCTGGGACAAGATTGAAAAAGCAAACGCTTATTTGGAAAATGTGCTTTCAACACTTGATGAAGATGTTAATAGCCGACTTTTTGAGAGCATTAACTATGGTCCAATCGATGACGGCGGCTGGTGGCAAATGTTCGTCAACTTGGTAAACAAGTACGGACTTGTGCCAAAGAGTGCATATCCAGATTCACAGAACTCAGTCGACTCTGATGCATTCGTACAATACATCAATACCAAGTTGCGCGAGTTTGCATACGAATTGCGTGAAGCTCATAAGAACGGAACTTCTTTGGAAGAATTGCGCGAAATGAAAGTTCGCGATTTGGAAACCGTTTATCGCATGACAACTATTGCCCTGGGTGAACCACCTGCACAGTTTGACTTCTTCGCACGAACTAAAGATGACGATGACGATAAGAAGGACGGCGAAAAAGACGAAACCAAGAAAGATGGCGAGAAAACCGGCAAAGCTGACAAGCCAAAAACCGGCAAAGATGAGCGTCCAATGATTTGTGAATACGGAATTACTCCACTTGAGTTCGCAAAGAAGTACGTTCCAGTTGACGTAAACGACTTCGTAACAATATGCAACGCGCCTATGGAACGCACACCATTCAACAAGCTCTACCAATTTAAGTACAGCACCAACGTAGCTGAAACAAAGGAAATGGAATTTGTTAATGTGCCTCTCGATGTATTCAAAAAAGCAGCTGTAGACCAATTAAAAGATGGTCATCCAATCTGGTTTGCATGCGATTGCACGCAGTTCTCCTTGCGTGACAGTGGCTTCTTCGATCCTGCAGTTGTGCGCGTAGATGAATTGTTTGATGTGAAGTTTACATTCGATAAAGCTCACGGCTTGGAATATATGGATTGCCCAGGAAATCACGCAATGACATTCACTGGCGTGAATCTTAACAAAGATGGCGAGCCAGATCGCTGGAAGATTGAGAACAGCTGGGGCAAGGATGCTGGCGAAGACGGCTATTATGTTGGCTCAGCAGAGTGGTTCGATCGTTATGTGAACGAAATAATCATCAACAAAAAGTACCTTGACAAAGAAACTTTAGCTGTATTGGATCAAGAACCAGTAATGCTTGAACCGTGGGCGCCACTTTCGAAGCGTTGCCGTTAAATCGTTACCATTAAAATTAAGTTTGGTAACTATGTGAGCGCAGATTGCTTTTGCAGTTTGCGCTTTTATTTTTTGTTTTACTTTTTTTCACAAATTAAAAAGAAGCCCGGCGGGAAGAGAAACCCGCCGGGGCAGAGAGAAAGAGAGAAGAAGGTTTCAATTATGGGGTTCGAAAACGAACCTCGCTAATGGCGAACCATTAACATATGTTAGTATAGCTAAACATTCGTCCAAAGAAAAGAGTTTTTCCTTAAAATTTCCTTAAAATATTTTCTTTTAGAGAACCATTTGCTATGTTCTTTAATTTTACAATTTATTTATTGAGAATTTCAACCTATTTCTCACTATTTTCCAAAGATTTTTTTGCTGCAGCAAGTCTTTCCGCTTCGACACGCTGACGCTCGGACAAAGCAGATGCAAAACGCTCAAGCTCCTCCTCAACTGCTTCTTTTGAAATCTTGGCAAAAATAGGACTTGGCTTAGGCACAGGCGTACCTGCTACCAACTCCTCACTCTCCCAAGGATGAACAGTTTCCCCCAAGCGATAATCGCCCGTAATAATCGGATACTTGAAGTCTGGATTATCCAAATCTTCAACTTCTTCAATATGAGGCAAAGGCGAGAATACGCCAGTGCCACCAAGTGCTTCCCAAACTTTTTGAGCTGCATGAGGCAAGAATGGCGCAAGCAGATGATTAGCATCCGAAACAGCCTGAGCCGCAACATGCAACACAGTACCAAGGCGAGCCTCATCATCTTTAATTTTCCAAGGCTCAGTTGCAGAAATATATTTATTAATATCCGCAACTACTCGCATTGCTTCAGTAAGAGCATTCTTCTGACGATGACGCTCAATCAAACTACCAACCAAAGCAAAAGCATCAGAAGTTTGATCGAGAAGAGCGCGATCCATTGCAGTCATAGAATCTTCATCAAGAGGAGGAATTACACCAAAGTTCTTATTAATAAGATTTGCCACACGATTGACAAGATTACCCCAGCTTGCAGCAAGTTCTTCGTTATTGTGACGAGCAAACTCAGCCCAAGTAAAATCAGCATCAGAATTTTCTGGACCCGCAATAGAAATGTAGTAACGCACAGCATCTACAGGGTAACGTGCCAAAATATCCTTCACATAAATCACGATTCCGCGCGAAGAGCTGAACTTCTTGCCTTCCATAGTCATGAACTCAGAAGCAACAACCTGTTCAGGCATGTTCAATGGGCCATAAATGCCAGCCTCACCACCTTTAGAACCAGCACCGTTGTAGGCAAGCATTTCCGAAGGCCAAATCTGAGAATGGAAAGTAATGTTATCTTTGCCCATGAAGTAGTATCCAGGAGACTTAGGATCACACCACCAATCACGCCAAGCCTCTGGCTTGCCTTGTCGACGAGCCCATTCAATAGATGCAGACAAGTAGCCAATAACAGCATCAAACCAAACATATAAACGCTTATTTGGATTATCAATCCATCCTTCAACAGGAACAGGAATGCCCCAATCAATATCGCGCGTAATAGCTCGCGGCTTTACTTCATTAAATAATCCAAGCGAGAAATTAATAACATTCGTGCGCCAACCTTCGCGAGAATGAAGCCAGTTAACATTCGCTTCAGCCAAAGCAGGCAAATCTAGGAAATAATGTTCAGTTTCTTCAAAGCGCGGAGTTTCACCATTAATTTTAGAAACTGGATTAATAAGCTCATCCGGATCAAGCTCGTTTCCACAAGCATCACATTGATCGCCACGAGCACCATCTGCGCCACACAATGGGCATGTGCCTTCAATATAACGATCTGGCAAAGTACGACCAGTGGAAGGAGAAATAGCAACCTTCTGAGTGCCCTTGTAAATATAGCCGTTCTTTAAGCACTGACGGAACATTTCTTGCACAACATGCTCGTGATTTGCAGTGGTAGTACGCGTGAACAAATCGTAGCTCAAACCTAAATCGCACAAATCCTTAGTAATCACACGATTATAACGATTAGCAAGCTCTTGTGCAGAAACACCTTCCTTATCTGCTTCAACCAAAATAGGTGTACCGTGCTCATCCGTGCCAGACACCATTAATACGTCATTACCTTTCATGCGCTCGTAACGCGCATATACGTCTGATGGGACCCCGAAGCCTGCGACGTGACCAATATGACGAGGGCCGTTAGCATACGGCCAAGCAACATTCACCAAAATATGACTCATAGACAATTATTATCTTGTTCAACGCGGACAGTACATAAGAACATTGCAAAAAGAATCCCAAATATACGAGAAAAACACGCTGGATAACAAGCCTCACACGAGTTCATCCACATATCCACAAGTTATAAAACCAGCCTGGAATTGAAGCAAATATAAACATAATCTCAACTTATGCACTACGAAACTAATGCACTAGAAAACATGCACTAAAAAACAACAATATGCACAATACGAATCGTAAATAATCGCGCTGAAAAATAAATATGCAAAAAGAAAGGATTAAAGAAAATTGAAAAACCAACAAAATATGCGCAATTTATTGGATATTTGCGAAGAAACACAAACGCAATTCCCAGAATTACTTGACGACAACCATTTACCAGGTCCAATGTGCATGAAAAAACTTTCTCAAATTGGTGTATTCAATAGGCTTGATTTAAATGCAGGATATTCAAATAAGGCAGCTATTTCCACTCAAGGAAGAAGCAATATTGTGAGCAATCTTATGCCTACAGAAAGCATAGCCTGTTTATTTACTGCAGCATGGGTTTGGATAGGAGGTCATTTTCCTGAAAATATAGATGTTATTGATTATGGGCACAGAAGAAAAAAGCCGCACGGTCATGCGATTCGCGCATTTCGAAGACACTTAAACAATGAAGAATACGTAATACTTGGAAAAATTAGAATAACAACGCCAGAACGAACAATTTGCGATTTAGCGTACACTCCAAGCGAAAACGAAGAGCACGAACCTTATAGAAAAGATATTGCTCACCTATTGATATCTAAATACAGCATTGACTTGCGAAAATGCAAACGTACTATTGACGGAAACCCATATTTCCCAGGCTCAATACATGCAAGAAATTGGATACGAAACATTGCGAAAGAAGCAAACAAACCATGGAAATGAAGAACTCTTATGCAACTAAAACAAACAGCCCTCCAAAACCACCTATAATACTCACGCCATCTGTTGCTATCGACCCTGCAACAAAAATGGAAGTGCTATGGTACATCGCGCAAAAAATACCGGAACTTCGAAAATGGATTATTGCAAACCCTTCAGCAGACGCGCAAATTTTAGAATATATTTCTCAACAAGGTGGACCTGACGTTCGTTACAGTTTTGAAGTGCTATTTTCTGCGTATGACAGCAATGAATAGAAAGCAAAAAATAGTAGCAAAAGCAGAAATCTTATTTTTGATCAGGTTTATGCTCAAGACAAGACGCATAAACTTGCTTACGATTAGCAAAAGATCCGTCAGCAAACGGATGCTCTTTTACTACTTTTGTAATTGCTTCTTTTATGCGCAAACCTTCGGATTCTGCACATTCAAGCGAAAGCTTTGCAAGAGCATCAATGCTTAAATCTGTGCTTTCAGACTGCACTTCTTCATCACTTGCACCACCGATAACTAAAACTATTTCACCTCGAGGAGGATCCGCTAAAACACCATCGTGAATACTTTGCACAGTTCCACGACGAATTTCCTCAAAATCTTTTGTAAGTTCACGGCATAACGCCATTGGACGATTAGAACCAAGTACTGCCAATATGTCTTCCATTGCTTCTGCAATACGATGTGGAGCCTCATAAAATACTATTGTTCGTCGCTCGGCTTTAAGTGAGCGCAAATGCTGTTGACGCTCACCAGATTTACGAGGCAAAAAGCCTTCATAACAGAAGCGATCGGTTGGCAATCCAGAAAGAGCAAGCGCATCTAAAACTGCACTAGGACCAGGCGCGCAAGTAACAGGCAAATCTCGCTCTATTGCACGTCGAACAACAGCAAGACCCGGGTCGTTAATGGTAGGCATACCTGCGTCTGAAACAACAAGAACAGTGCTACCCTGCTCAACTTTGTCTAGCAAGCCATCTGCCTTATTTCGCTCATTATGATCGTGGTATGCGATTACGCTACCAGAAACATGCACACCAAGGCGATTCGCTAAATCATAAAGCCTACGCGTGTCTTCAGCAGCAACAATATCAGCAGTTTCAAGAAGATTAATTAATCGTGCAGAAGCGTCTGCCATATTCCCAATAGGCGTAGCAGCTAAAACAACTTTACCTAAACTATCTTCTTCGTTACACATCTTGAATCTCCTTATAAAACTTCTTAAAACTCTACACGAATTTATAAAAGAACGCACTTACAAAGCGAGGTATTTGATTAGAATTATGCTTAGTGTAATTGCAATATAAGCGAAACGAAAAGAGACACTATGAAGATTATAAATCAGAAAATAAAAAGTATAGATGGAAGCGATGCGCAGCTTATTGGGTATATTTTAGACGATAATTTAGATAGCAAAGGCTTGCAAAACCGTCCTGCAATTCTAATTTTGCCAGGCGGTGGCTTCTTGCGCGTATCGAATCGTGAGGCAGAGCCTGTTGCCATGAAGTTTGCTGCAGAAGGATTCCACACTTTTGTGTTGCGATACTCGCTTACTCCAAGCACATACCCAACTCAGCTTTTAGAAGCAGCAGAAGCGATGAGCTTAATTCGCAAAAACGCAAAAGAATGGCACGTAGATGCGCAAAAAGTTGCAATTATTGGATTCTCCGCTGGAGGGCATGTGGCTGCAAACCTTGCAACTAGCGTTAGCGACGAAGTTGAGGAAGCAAACGGGTATGCTGCTGATGACGTGCGACCAAATGCTCTTATGCTCGCATATCCTGTTATTTCTGCTGGGAAATATGCGCATAAGCCAACGTTCGATCGTCTATTTGGAGAAGTTAGCAACGAAGAGCGAACTGAACTTGTCAATAAACTTTCGCTGGAAAATCACGTGGATCGTAAAACTCCACCTGTATTTGTATGGCAAACCATTACTGATCAAACAGTTCCAGTAGAAAATTCAATAATGTTTGTGAACGCTTGCGTTGAAGCTGGAGTAAGTGTTGAAGCGCACCTGTTCCCTAAAGGACCTCACGGCTTAGCTTTGGCAGTTAAAGAAACAGCAAAACGCGACGAAAACGGAAATGTGCTTACTGAATTTGTTCAGCCAGAAGTTCAGCAGTGGGTTAAGCTTGCTTGCGATTGGTTGCATCGCACTTTTGCGTAATTTAACTTCAACTCTCCCGCGTTTGTTCCCTTTTTAACCCATTTGGTAAACAAAGCAAAAACAAAACGTCGCCCACACACCATGATTGATATGTCGACGACGTTTTGTTACTTGCTATTAATAAGTAATTTTAATTAATCTCAATATTTAAGAGAAAATCACACTATTAATATTTCACACTATTTTTGGCATTGGAGTAGTTAGTGAAGATGTGAGATTTACTTGCACAACTCCAGCTCCAGCGTGAACTTCCACTTTCTTCAATGTCACAGTGCGCTCTTCAGCAGACTTATGATCGTCGTCAGTCATAGTTGCAGGAGATTTAACAGCAACTAGCGCAAGACTGTTAAAATCAGCGCCAGCATTCGCGCACAAATCCTCAGCTGCAGATAACGAATCTTCAAAACCAGCTTTTTCAATCACACGTTCAGTTGGAACACCGTAAGCTTCTGCGCACAGCAAGTTAATTCGCTCCCTAAGCGTCTTTCCACGCCTACTTTCTGGAACTTTCGTTTCAACATCATCAGTTATTGCAGACACAAAATCGTCCAGCTGATTTGCCAAACCATCGCCACCATCGCGGAATAAATTGCCAACAATCGGCTTTCTGAATCCTAAAGACTTAGCTTGTTCCAACAATTCAGGAACTTGATTATCTTCACCTTCCCACAAATTAATCAACGGGAACGTAGGGATGTTAAGAAATTCCAAACGAGAAACATGGAATGGGTAACGCCAAGCCAAAGTTTCGTCATCTCGCCAAGTAGTTGCGCGAGTAACTACAACTGCAGCAGCAGGCCACTTTGCACCAAACTCGCGAGCAGCAATATCTAACCACTTTTGAGCACCAGCATCCGTACCATAACCTGCTTCTACAACCACAACATCATGCTCAGCGCAAGCCATTTCAACGCTTACAAGGCTTGGAATACCAAGCGAAACGTTCGCAAACGGGCCACAATGAACGTAAATTGGAGAACCATTAATCGTCTCAGTTTTTGCAGGCTTTACAGCGTCGGCAAGAATATTGGTGATTCGCCACAAATCCACAAACTCGCCAAACTGAACAGGCTTACCGTCTTTTGTGCCAGCAATCATTGAAGAAACACGATGAGAAATCTCGTCCATACTGCGCGACAACACTACGATTTGCATGAGCTCGCAAGTTGGCGTCAAAACGACGCGCTCAGGAACAGTCCCCTTGCCAAAATCAACAGCAATGCTTCGCAAAGATCGCGAAGGAACTTCGCTAACTCGAGGAACTAAAATAGTATCAAGGGCACCCTCGTCGACTGCTTTTTCCGCAAACGACACAAGCAAATTCTGCGCGCAAGCAATAGCAGCCATTTCACCACACAAACCCCAGTCAATCAACTCAGGGTGAGAAAGCGAAGACTTACCGCCACCACTTGCACCACCTTTAGAACCAGCAGCTGTAATGCCCATGCTTGGCTGACGAAGAACTGCAGCTGCGTCCACACCTCGCTCACGCAAAGCATCAACCAACGCAATAGTTGTAGTCGTTTTACCTTCTCCGCGAGAAGCTTTCAAAGGAGTATCAGCAGTAACAAGCAGAACTTTACCGCGCTTCCTAGGCTCCTCTGGATGTTGCTTTAAATAATTCAAGTACCCAAAGGCATCAATTTTTTTAACCAAACCGAATGTTGTAGTGTATGAATCAAGAATGCTCATGTACCCCTCTTTCATAGGCATATTGGCACAACTATGCATGCGGATAATGTTAATTACATGATTCATACTATACGATTGTTTGTTCGCAGCATAGGCACCACACGCAATATCTATACGCGCTATTAGCAACGTCTATAGCAAAATAACAAAAGATAACAAAAATGCCTTCCACATGAAATAAAAAGTTCATTTCTTAGGAAGGCATCTGAGTTATTAAATTATTTTCGTAAGTTTTTCCATATTAATTACGAGAAAACTTATTTAATTGCATTTCAGTGATCGGAACGATTAAAACCATTCTTCATACGCATGCTAGTGATGTACAGAACTGTGTCAAGCAAAGAATCGGTTTCTTTCTTCAACTTTGCTGCCATGTCGTCATTTGCTTCAGCCAAAACCTCGCGCACTTTGTCGTTGCGAAGCTCTGCAATAATAGCTTCAGGATCGCGAACTAAATCATCGTAATCTTCGCCTTCATTATCTTCACGCTCTGGCTCGTAATCAGCCAAATCAACGCCAAGAAGATCTGCCACGGCAGCATCCGTAGACTTGACCATTGCGTGACCAAGGGAACCGACAACTTCCTGGTAGCGCTCAATCGAGTTTGCAGTATCGTTAAATGCGGCATCCGCAAGAGCAGCAATAATGCGATTCTCCCAATAGAAGTTTTCGCTTGTTACGCGAGTAGTCGTATCTTCCAAATACTTTGGAGTGCGATTTACGTTTGGATAGAACGGAATCAAAGAATTGAAAGGATTAGAACCGTAAGTAATCCACTGAATTGCACGCATTGCTTCCGGCATGTAAGGGCGGATTTGCATTACAGCAAGCTCGCTTTGACGGTTAATGCCGATTGGACGCAACATGTGACGAGTATGCTCATCTCCAAGCTTGCCGTAAGGATCATACTCAGTGCCCTGATAGTGCGAGCTCAAAACGTACTTAACGTCTTCAATTGTTACCTTGCGCTCAGGCTGGCGAGCCCAAGGAATATCGTTGCTGTCCGGACGATGATCAGCGTCTTTACCATCCCACACTTCGTCATACGGATTCAAGAAGCGCTCCATGAACCATGCACGAGGAGTGTTGTAAACGTGGTCGGCATCCGAATGAGAGCCGAAAGCGTCACGAGGGTTAAACGGGGAAGCGTTTTCAACCGACAAATCCAAGTGATTTTCTTCAATAAACTCAAGCAAATCAGCCGAGCACATATGCTCCTCTTGAGTGTCAAAAGCATCATCTAAATCAAACTCGTCAATTCCAAGCTGGTTTGGCATAACAACATAAGCTTCATCCGGCACACGCTTAGCAATCCAATGATGACCACCGACAGTTTCAAACCACCAAATCTCGTTCACATCCGAAAATGCAACGCCATTCATCTCATAAGTGCCGTACTTTTCAAGCAATGCACCCAAACGCTCAACGCCTTCGCGAGCACTACGAATATAAGGCAAAACAAGCGTTAAGAAATCTTCTTCGCCAATTCCACCCGGCACTTCCGGCTTATAGTCAGCATCTCCAACTTTGCCTTGTTCTTTTTGAAGTTCAACCATTGGATCTGCGCCTAACACACGCTCGTTAGATGTAAGCGTTTCGGTTGCGCTCATCGCCACGTTTGCTTCGTTAACGCCAGCTTCTCCCCAAATTCCTTCGCGCAAGTCTGCGTTTGGCACGCTTGTGTATTGCATTGGATTATCCGGCAACTCAACTGTTACGTGGCTAAGAACAGACTTATAAACGCGAGGTTGATCTTCCGGCTTTACTACCACTAAACGCTTTGGATTAAATTCGCCATTGGCTGAGTCTTCATTGCGCGCAATAAGCGTGGATCCGTCGTAACTTGCTTTTCGACCAACAAGAATTGTTGTGCATGCCATATTTGCATCCTCTGTTTTTAGATTTTATATTTTATTTTAGATCTATTACTGTTTGATTCTAGCGCTTAGGCGTTAACTGCTGACCTAATTGGTTGCCCTCGTGCTTGCGTTTAGGCTTTACCAGTAAGGAACATGCCACCAGCATCTACACCTGAAGTTACGTTTCTTACTTCACGCAACAATTCATTCATATAGAATCCCGGTTTAAGGTTTGGCAAAGGCTTTTCTGTACCAAAAACTTCAAACATGTATTCATGATCTTTATCAGGAGGCTGAGGGCCGTTGTATCGCATAGTAATTGCTGAATCATTGCAACCAATAAATCTGCTTGCCTGCGAATTACGACCTTGAAGAGCTTCCGGAATCATAGAAGTCATTGTGCGAGAAAAATCTTCCGGTATTTGTAAAGCGTGAGAATCGTTAAAATCAAACATTAACGCTTCAATAGGCACGTTCGCGGCAGTCCAGTGAATCCATTCAAAACCGCATACCGGTATTGCGTCGTCGTCAACAAAACGCCAATGCAAATAATGCACGAAAGATGGCAATTTATCTATATAAAATGGAAACGAAACTACTGGAATTCCATTGATTTTATTCTGCTCCGGCGCAGCTTTAGAATAATCGTCTGGGACAGTAGTGAAATCTGTAGAAATATTCATAATTTAAGTATCTACCATTACACAACACTAATCAACTGCGCGAGTAACAAATAAACGCAAACGTTCACGTAATTTAATTGTTCAAGCAGATTGTGACGCTCAAGCAAAAAACACTACAGAAACAACGCTAACTGCATAATTTGACGGTCAATATAAAACGTGCGCCCAGAAAAATCTAAACTGGGCGCATTAACT
Organism: Gardnerella sp. DNF01189; assembly: GCF_049244195.1. Taxonomy (NCBI): domain Bacteria; kingdom Bacillati; phylum Actinomycetota; class Actinomycetes; order Bifidobacteriales; family Bifidobacteriaceae; genus Gardnerella; species Gardnerella sp. DNF01189. The sequence continues at coordinate 996,004 of NZ_CP058385.1, forward strand.
AAAATGTAATTTTTTACCGTACTCTATTTATTTTGTAACAGCCTCCTCATGAGTTTCAGCAGCCTTAGCTGCCATAGCTGCTTTCTTAGCAGCACGCTCTTGCTTCTTAATTTCTTCAATGAACTCAGCATGCTTTACTGCAGGAAGCCAGCCAGTGTTAACAACCTTAACCTGCCATACCCAAGCCAAGGCAAACAGAATAACAGCAACAATAATCAAGCTTATAGCACCAACGCCAGCACCGAGGTGAGCGAAGTTACCCACAACAGTACCAATCCAACCAAAGTCAGCATCGCCGAAGGTGGAGTTTGCCAAGCCGAAGGAACCCATAACAGTAAGCAATACTGCTGGAAGGAATGTAATAATTAAACCGTTAATAAAACCACCGAGAATAGCACCACGACGACCACCGGTTGCATTACCAAACACGCCTGCACCACCACCATCGAAGAAGTGAGGCACCATTCCTGGGAGAATCAATGCCAATCCCCAAGCTGGACCCATCCAAATTGCAATAAGTCCGAGAGCTACAAGACCTCCAACGAAGGAAGACAAGAAGCCAATAAGAGAAGCATTAGCACCGTATGGGAATACGATTGGAATATCCAATGCTGGACGAGCGCCTGGAACGACCTTGTTAGCAATACCCTGGAATGCAGGAACCAATTCACCTAAAATAATACGAACGCCGTAGAGGATGACACTAACACCAATTCCAAATTGCAAAGCCTGAGCAAAAGCCGCCATGTAGAAGGCACTATAGTCCGTAGGATGAGACGCGAAAATCTTGAAGAGTTCCTTTACTGGCAACACAACCGAAGCCCACACTGCGAATACCAAATACAGCACAACCATCAACAAAGTCGTGGAGACCATTGAATCACGCAAGAAGCTCAATCCCTTAGGGAAGTTGATATCTTCAGTAGACTTAGACTTCTTACCAACAGCAGCACCAACAGCACCAGAAACAATGTAACTTAAGGAGTTAAAGTGACCAATCGAGAGCTTATCGCTACCAGTAATACGGTTCATAAAAGGCTGCGCAAAAGCTGGTAGAACAACCATAACCGTTGCCATAATGACAGAGCCGACAATAACAATAAGCAACTGGTTGCTTGCGCCAAAACCAACGGAAAGAACTAGAGCCAAAAGCATAGACATGAACACCATGTGGTGACCAGTCAAGAATATGTACTTCAGAGGAGTAAAGCGTGCAGCAAGAAGCATAAGAACGAAGCTGAGCACAATAATGTACGCAGAAGTAGCACCGTACTGACCTGCAGCCTGAGCAGTAATAACCTCATTTGTAGGTACAACACCATGAGCACCAGTAGACTTCAAAACCAAGTCACCAAATGGAGCAAGAGCGCCAACAACAACGCCAGCACCTGCACCCAAAATGAGGTAACCCATAGCAGCCTTTAAGCCGCCTGCAATCACCTGTCCTGCACTACGCTTGAGTGCGATAAGACCGATTGCTGCAATAATACCAATCAAATAAGCCGGCACATTCAAAATCTGCTGACTTATGAAATTTAAAACCTGAACTACAATGTTCATCTTATTTCCTTCTTTTTATTTAGAAAAAGCGAATAGCGCATGAAATAACAGTATGACTATGCCAAAGCAGTAAGCACGTAATCAGCATAATCAAACGTTTATTTGTTACACATAATTTATGCGTAACGCTCAAGCACACCCTTCACCTCTTCAACATCCATGAAATTTTCAATTGTTTCTACAGGAGTGGTAGTGCCCTCAAGCTCTGGAGCAAGCTGAGGAGAAGTGAGCACAAGATCATTCATATTGGCAGTACCTTTTGCACTTCCAGCATCGGAAGTAGTAACTGTAACATCAAGACCTAAGTCTGCTGCCGCAGCCTCAACATTGATTTTTAAAAGTACAGACGTGCCAATGCCGTTTCCGCATACACATAGAATATTCATAGATAACCTCTTTCGTTGAGTTGTATTTTTTTAATTTTGCAAAATTAGCTAATTCTTTAGTATTTAACTTTTAAGAATTGCGCGAATTTCTTTAGCGTTTTTTGCTTGCGCAAGTTCTCTAGTCTTCACAGGATTAGACAAAGCTGCAGCAACCGCGGACATAACGCCAATATGCTCATTTTCATCGTGACCTGCAAGACCAATTACTAAAGAGACCGGATCGTTGGCAGTGTTACCAAATTTAACGGGCGTACTTAAACGAATCCAGCTCAAACCACTTTTTAACACTGCTTCCGACGGGCGCGAATGCGCCAAAGCCAAGCCTGGGGCAATAACAATATACGGACCCATTTTTTCAACTGTTTCAATCATCTGATCCGTATATTCATCAGTAGTAAAGCCAGACTCCTTCAAAGCATTGCCCGCAAGACAAATAGCATCACGCCAATCTTTCGCTGCAATATCAAGGTTTACTGCAGAATCCGGGAGAAGCTCATCAATATCAGCACTCATATTTTCTCTTTTCTAAGCATGTTAATTATTCTTGATTATTTCTGATTGGTAATCGAATTTTTAATGTTCTTCGTAACGATCATATTTTGAATTACTCCCTTGGCTTATTCTTGCATGATTGAGTGGTAGAACTTTCCAGCTAAAGCCTCATGAGCTTTAGCTTTAGCTTCATCAAATGTAGTTTGAGCAAGTTCTGCTCGAACATCGTCCAAAGCAACTGGCGTCATAGAAAGCGAGTTAATACCGAGACCTGTAAGAACAATCGCTAAGTCTGGATCTGCTGCAGCTTCTCCACACACTCCGACTGGCATACCATGTGCGTTACCAGCGTCTGCAATCATTTTGATCGCGCGCAACACTGCAGGGTGCCAAGCAGTTTGATAATTAGAAACAGACCCAAGGGTTCTATCTGCTGCAAGAGTGTATTGCGTCAAATCATTCGTTCCGATAGATACAAAATCAGCAACTTGAGCAACCTCCTCGGCAACAAGAGCGATAGAAGGCACCTCTGCCATAATGCCAACCTTTTTAAGACCTTTAGATTTACCAAGTTTTACAAAATATGCTGCTTCATGTTCGTCTGAAACCATTGGAGCCATCACCCATAAGTCAGCATTCGTCACAGCATCAGCACGAGATAATGCCTCCAGCTGACCATCTAGAACATCCATATGCTGTCTTAGAGTACGCAAACCTCGAAGTCCGAGGGCAGGATTTGGTTCATCTTCAGGAGTCAAGAATGGTAACGGTTTATCTGCTCCAGCATCAAGCAATCGAATAACAACTTTCTTGCCTTCAAACTGAGATAGTAACTCTGTATAAGATTCTGTTTGTTCTTCTATACTAGGCGGTTGCTCGTTACCAATAAACAGAAATTCCGTTCGGAATAGACCTACTCCTTCTGCTCCATACTCATGAGCAGTTACGGCATCTGAGGGCTTTCCTACATTTGCCAAAAGAGGAATCAAATGACCATCTTTTGTACTTCCAGGCAATCCACGCAATTCACGAGCGCGGCTTAAACGCTCACGAGACTCTTTAACATGCGCGATCTCTTCTTCGCTAGGACTGCTTATAACATGACCATTAACGGCATCTACTACAACAATTTGATGATTCTTCAGCTGAGAGGCATCGTGTGCTCCAACAACAGCAACAATTCCACGAGCACGAGCAAGAATAGCAGTGTGACTTGTAGGACCACCATCAAGAGTGACAATTGCCTGAACCTTGCTTAAATCAAGTGAAGCTGTATCAGCAGGTGAAAGATCCCTAGCAACCAGCACAAAAGGCGAATCACTTTCCGGCACCCCAGGAGCTTCAACACCAATCAAAGATGCAATAACACGCTGGCCAACATCATGCAAATCTCCTGCACGCTCAGCCATGTAACCACCAAGATTACGCAACATGTCTTCAAATTGTGCGAACCCTTCCCAAGTGGCACGTTCCGCTGTTTTCCCCTTATCAATACCAGATTCAATTGCACTTATTAACGCTGGATCCGATGCCATCTGTGCAAGAGCTTGCATAATTGGTGCTGCTTTTCGAGTCCCCTCATCCTTTGCTTCAAGAGCCTCACTTGCACGATGGTTTAGGTCTTTATTTACTTCATTTAAAGCATTTTTAACAGCCTTTTTTGCATCCTCAGCCAACACACTAACAGCACGAGGAGAATCCTCTGGCTCATGCAAAGCAGGTGCCATACACAATACTTCACCATATGCCATCGAGCGCCCAATGCCAACACCAGTGATTACCATACTTAAAACCCTCCTTTAGGTTTAGAAACTTTATTACGGCCGCAACGCCGCATAAGCATTTCTTGTAGGTAAACGTTTCTTACTAATGAAACTATACACCATTAAAAACGTTGTTACAACAAGTGAAAACGTTTTCTGTATTTTTCAATTAATTATGCTACACTTAATGTTGAAAATAGCAAACAAAAAAACCTTAAGAAAAAAATATGGTTTGCTTTTATATGAAAAATAAAAATAAAAGCAAAATTTGTTAATTATTATTCAAAGGAGAAAAAATGGCAATTGCAACTCGTACTGTTACTATTGAAGACCCAGTTGGAATACATGCTCGCCCAGCGTCAGAATTTTCTCAAGCCGCGATGTCCTCAAATTGCATTGTAACGATTGCGAAAGGCGAAGGTACCCCTGTAAGTGCGAATAGCATTCTTTCAATTATGGGATTGGGTATTACTAAAGGAGATTCAATCACAATTACCGTTGATGGTGAAGACGCTGAAAATGTAGCTAACAATCTTGTCGATGTAGTCACGAAAGGCGAATAATATAAATAAATAAGTGTACATAAACTGACAAATAAATAATATTCAATTTGCGGTGCTGTTTACCAATAATTACAGCACCGCACTTATTCGGGGGCAAATATGACAAATCAAACTAATCAAAACGCCTCCATAACTCATGTAGCAGCTCTTGCAAAAGTTTCAATTGCAACAGTATCTCGTGTACTTTCTGGTAGACGAGCCAAAGATGACGATATTGCAAAACGCGTAAGAAAAGCTGCAGAGCAGCTTAATTATTCAGTAAATTATGCAGCAAGCGCATTAAGAAGTGACACAACTAATACAATCGGCGTAGTAATAGGCACAAGCAACGTAGATGATTCATTCAGTGTAAATATGCTTTCTGCATTGGATGAAGCAGCTCATGAAATAGATAAAATACTTCTTGTTGGAACTGGAAAAGACGCAGAAGCTCAAGAAGAACGCATAGAAGAGCTTATCGGTCATAATGTTGACAGTCTTATTGTCATGCCATCTAACAATAGTGATTTAACAAAAACACTTGAAAACTACGTTGACAATCTTCCCATTGTGCAAATTGGTGGCACTGCTACTTCATTCCACGTCAATTGGGTTGGCATGGATCAAGAATCAATGATGGAAGCTGCTTTAATACATCTTTCGCATCACGATGCCCATAATATTGCTTATTTAAGTGGAAATGTTGACTCCACACAAAGCGCAAACCTATTTGCCAATTTTCAGACTGCTGCAAGCCGATTAAGTTTACTTTCTGAGCCAGATTGGACAACTTTTGGAGAACTTACTTATCAACGTGGATTCAAGGATACAATGCGGCTTTTTTCTGATTCTACTGCTAAGCAATCTCGCAAACCAGACGCTGTTATTTGCGCAAATGACGCTGTCGCACTTGGAGCACTTCTAGCTTTAGATGAGCTTTCTTTGCAAGTTCCGCAGGATGTTCTCGTAATAGGTTACGGAGATAGCAGACAGGCAGAAATATCTGAACCAAAGCTTTCTTCAATCCGTCCTCCGTACCAGCAAATTGCACGCGAAGCAATCCGCCTAACCGCTGTCAACAAATCAGAGCAACATTGGTTACCTGCACATATGGAGTTTAGACCAGAAATCATGCGACGCGAATCAACAAATTCACCAAGAATAGGCACAAGCGATATGTCACTTCCGTGGAGGATATGATACTTTTGCATTTTATTGACTTTGCAAAAGTGAGCAAAATAGCGCTTCAAAAACAAGAGTTGCGTTACCATTTCTCGAAAGCCGACGACGAGCAGTAGCAATACTGTCAACGCAATCCAAGGCTCTACTTGCTGTCATGCTTTGTGCCAACTGGACAATTCTAGACTTGTATTCCTGATTTATAATTGGCGAAGACTTTTGCGCGTCGTTAATAACAACTAAAACGTCTCTATACACGCTATCGATTGCGTCAAGAGAACGGCATAACACGTCACGGCTTACACGAGTTACTTTACGTTTTACATCATCCTTTTTTCCAATTGCATTGTAGTTTGCGCGCAATTTGGGCGGAATGCGATCCTCATCGCCTAATCCGTTAATTCTGCGAAATTCTTTTTGTTGATCCTCAACATTTCGCTGAACCTCATCTTCTGCTTGTGCTTTTGCATCGTCAATAAGCATTGCAGCAAGCATAATTGCGTCGGCAGCATCATGCATACGAAGCAATCCTGCAACAAGCTCATCTCGCCTACTTAAAGCACGCTCATCGCTTGCGTAAATAAAAGCAGTTGCTATATTTCCTTGAGAAAGCCTGGCTGCACGACTCGCTAGCTTATTATCCGCATCCGTTTTTTTAGTAAGATATTCTGCTATAGACTGCTCGTTTGGAGTAGCTAATTGCACAAGTTGTGTACGCGAACGAATTGTTGGAAGCACATCCATAACACTTGAAGCGCATAAAAGCCAAATCGTATGCTCACTTGGCTCTTCAATCTCTTTAAGAAGAACGTTCGTGCTACGTTCCAACATTCGGTCAACATCTTCAATAATTATGATTCGCCAAGGAGCAGTGCTAGGCATCTGCTCAGAAATCCCAATTGCCTCACGCACATCGTCAATGCTAAGAGTTACGCCTTTTGTTGCAAGCGTATGCACATCAGGATGCGATCCTGCTAAAACTTCTTTGGCAGTTTTACTAAGCTCACCTTCGCCACTAATTCCATCACTGCCTTCTCCATGATCCGGACTTTCGAGAGCTGCAGCGAAAGCGCGCGCAACTTGCGCACTACCGAAGCCAGCAGATCCGCAAATCAGCCAAGATTGCGCTATTTTGCTAGCGTCCGCACAAGCAATGTTTCGCAATCGCGAAACTACCTGTTCTTGCCCAATAACGCTATCCCACACACTCATCGCTTCACCCCCTGCATAGCTTCTCTACTTCTTCACTTTATAAAGTTCGCCATTTTATTTAGTTTCAATTTCTTCAATTAAGTTATGTACGTCTTGCACAATAAGTTCAAATAATGATTTCGCCGAGAACGTTGCGTCTAATACGCGATAACGATCTGCAGACTCCTGCGCTAAATCTAAAAATGCTTCTCTAGTGCGACGAGCGAAATCTATTCCAGCTGATTCCATGCGATCTTGCTCGCGATGCAAACGCTTAAAAGCATCTTCCGGTTGCATATCTAGCAAATAAGTGCGATTAGGCCATAGCGAATCCGTTGCCCACTCACTTAAAGTTCGCACATCATCCATAGTCAATTCGCGACCGCCTGCTTGGTAAGCAAGCGAAGAATCAATATAACGATCCGTTATTACTACTGCACCACGGCTAAGTGCCGGGCGAATCACTTGCGCAACATGCTGTGCACGATCCGCAGCAAAAAGCAAAGCTTCTGTTCTGGCAGATACACTCGTGCCATGCAACAGTATTTCGCGCAAAGTTTTACCCAACTGCGTACCGCCAGGCTCACGCGTCACTACAACTTCTCGCCCCAAAGATTGCAAATAATCCTTAAGAGCCTCAACTTGCGTAGTTTTACCAACGCCATCAATGCCCTCGAAAGAAATAAATAAGCCTTTATTTGCATAAGATTGCTCACTTCTGCAGCCGCAGTTTCCTCCGCAAGCGCAGCCACCAGAAAAATCGTCATTTTTAGATGCCATATTTTTGACTCCATATGCAAGGTTTATTTAATCTTTAGATTTCATTCCTATGCTTTTTTAGCGGTAGATTTCTTTGAAGTAGTCTTCTTTGTAGAAGTTTTCTTTGCGGTAGATTTTTTCGCAGTAGACTTCTTTTCAGAAGATTTTGCAGTGCTCTTAGTCGCGCGCTTTTTGCGTTTTACGGGACCTGCGGCACGCTTTTGCGCCAAAAGTGCAAACGCATCCTGCGGATCAATCGATTCAGGCGTATACTGCTTTGGCAAAGTGCGATTCGTTTCACCATCAGTAATATAAGCTCCGTAGAAACCATCCTTAATCACTACTGGCTTTCCAGTTTCAGGATCTGCGCCAAGCTCACGAAGAGGCGGCTTGGCGGCACCACGAGTACGCTTAACGTACTTTGGTTGCGCAAATAAATCTTTCGCTTCTTGCAAAGTAACAGTAAAAATAGCATCTTCACTAGAAAGGGATCGCGTATCCGGCTTAGATTCCACAGTTTCTCCAGCAGAAGTATCTACAGCAGAATATGTTTTAGTTAAATATGGACCGTAACGACCATTATTTGCTTCGATACGAGCTAGTTTTACAACGCCTTCGGCATCAACTTCTTCATACTCACCAACCAAACGTGGCAAATTCAAGAGTTGCAACGCTTCTTGCAAAGTCAAAGTCGCTGGATCCATGGTTTTAAACAAAGAAGCCATTTTTGGACGAGCTTTAGAAGCCTTAGAAGACTTAGAATCTTCCGCGTTATCCTGCTCTTCTACCAGTGCCACGTACGGACCAAAACGACCATTGCGCACTTCTACGTTCCCACCCGTTTCTGGATCTACTCCAAGCACACGTGGACCTTCAGCATTATTCTCAAGCAATTCTCGAGCAGCATCAACAGTTAACTCATCTGGAGCTAAAGTTTCTGGCAAAGAAGCATGACGAGGGTTGCCTTCAGCATCAAGATTCTTAATGTCTTCCAAGTACGGACCATAGCGTCCAATACGCACATGCAAACCATCGCCAATGTCTATGGTATTTATTTCACGCGCATCAATTTCACCAAGCTCTGCAACCTGCTGTTGCAAACCAATATGAGCTTCATCAGCAGAATTAGCAGCACCCTCACCGGAACCGAAATAGAATCTAGTTAGCCAATCGCGACCGGTTTCTTCACCGTGCGCAATTCTGTCCAAACCATTTTCCATATCAGCAGTAAACGCGTAATCAACATACTTTGGGAAATTCGCTTCCAAAAGTTTAATTACAGCAAAAGCAAGCCAAGAAGGAATTAACGCACGTCCACGCTCATACACGTATCCGCGATCAATAATTGTAGAAATAATCGTTGCGTAAGTAGAAGGGCGTCCTATTTCCTTAGCTTCCAAAGTTTTAACTAAAGAAGCTTCAGTATATCTTGCAGGAGACTGAGTTTCGTGAGAATCCGCACTAACACTTTTAGCTTCAAGAACATCCCCAGCTTGCATTTGAGGAAGTGCCTTATCGCTTTCACCTTCAGTTGCATGAGCATTGCCAAAAACCTTCATAAAACCAGCAAAAGTAATTACTGTTCCAGAAGCTTGGAACAAAGCTTCTCCATATTCTCCAGCAGAAGCATTTAACTTAACAGTTGCTGTAAAACCTGTAGCATCAGCCATTTGTGACGCAAGGGTTCGTTGCCAAATAAGCGTATACAATTTTAGCTGATCCGCAGGTAATTTATCTGCAAGCTCGTCCGGGCTTAAGAAACGCGCTCCAGCAGGGCGAATACATTCATGAGCTTCCTGCGCTCCTGCAGACGTAGTTGCGTACTGCTTAGGAGATTGCGAAACATATTCGTCGCCAAATGCTGCACGAGCAGCACTACGCGCAGCTTCGATAGCTTCTTTGGAAAGCGTTACGGAATCCGTACGCATGTAAGTGATATAGCCGTTTTCGTATAGAGATTGTGCAGCTCGCATAGTTTGGCGAGAGCTCATTGAAAGTCGGTTTCCAGCAGTTTGCTGCAAAGTTGATGTAGTAAAAGGTGGCAAAGGACGACGACGATACGGCTTCGTTTCCATAGAGTCAACTACAAAATCTGAATTCTCAAGAGCTTTAGAAAGCTTAGATGCAAAATCAGCATCAACATGCAAAGCTTTTTGTGATTCATCTTTTGTAGAGACCAACTCACCTTTTGAATTGAAATCTTTAGAACCAGCCAAACGACGACCAGAAAGCTCGCTCATGCGCGCTTCAAAATCAACATTTTCGCCATCTGAGCCTTTAGAACTTAAAACCGCGCTAATATCCCAGTAAGACGCCTTAGTAAACGCCATACGCTCGCGTTCGCGCTCGACAATCAACCTAGTAGCAACAGACTGCACGCGTCCAGCAGAAAGACCAGGACCAACTTTCCTCCACAAAACAGGAGAAAGCTCATATCCATACAAACGGTCTAACACACGACGAGTTTCTTGCGCATCAACCATATTGTCGTCAACATTTCGAGTATTACTAAGCGAGACTTGAATTGCATCCTTAGTAATCTCATGAAACACCATACGCTTTACTGGCACAGTTGGCTTCAACGCTTCTACCAAGTGCCACGCAATAGCTTCACCTTCGCGATCCTCATCAGTTGCCAGATATAATTCGTCAGCTTTTGCGAGCGCAGACTTTAAATCGGAAACAGTTTTCTTTTTATCTGAGCCAACTACGTAATATGGCGCAAAACCATGATCGACATCTACACCAAACTTGCCAAACGCTGCTTTGCGTGAGGCTGGAACTTGGCTTGGCTGAGCGAGATCGCGAATATGCCCAACTGAAGCCATGACGGTGTAGCCATTTCCTAAATACCCGCCAATTTTTCGCGCTTTCGTGGGAGACTCCACAATGACTAGCTTATTCTGTGCTGCCATATTCGCTCCTTTCCTAACACAATCGAACATATAATTCCGAACTATATGTTTCACGCTAACTGTATCGCAACTTAAGTTATACGTCTATTACATTCCACCTCGGTGGATAAAAGCAGATAGAGTAGACAATATTACTTAGAAGCAGATGGCGGCGTCGGCGGAGCGCCTACTAATCCAAGCCTACTCAACGGCGAAGCTGTAGAGTGACGCATTACCATAATTACGCCAAAAACAAGCAAAGACACGCCTATAATCAGCCAATAAGTTGCTACATAAGATACGCTTGCAGCCCATTGAGCAAAAATATCAACACCAGGAAGAATTTGCCATATTAAATAAAGTGCATACAAACACGCCAACACACCAATCGTAATCATAGAGCTTCCTACAATTTGAACGCTAATTGAGGAACGTCGATAAGCTGGCATATCCATTCCACTACTGCGAGTGCATGCGAGCATAATAAGCGTTACAGCACCAACGATAAGTAATGACATAAGAACGTCAGAAACTCTATGCCAATGCGCTGCAACCAACGAAAGTTCCACAAGAACGCTTATAAAAGCTGCAGCTACCGCTGCCCATGCGCGCCAAACACGCGAAACTGCGCAAATAAGCAACGCACATGATGCAGTAATAAGTAAGGTATGACCTGAAGGTGCTGAATTTGCAGACAAATATTCAATACTTATAAGCATTGGGCGCGGAAGAATTTTTTTCAATGGTTCAGCAGCAGCCGAAAGAATAATAATTCCAGCACATTGACCAAGAAGCCACCAACGTTTACGAATACAAACTACTATGAGTGAAACAAGAGCAATTATTATGCTAGTAACTATAACAACCATAGAAACGCTTATAGGTCGCAAGCAAAATGCAAGCCAAGATGGCGTACCATGAGAACCAAATCCATCAATTACCATTTCTTCATAGCTTTGACCAAGTACTGTTTGCACACTAATAAACCATATGAACGCAGCAGAAGCCAAGAAAACAATTGCAATAGCAACACACCACAATATGGTAGATATTCTAGGACGCTTTATAAGCTGACCAAGCTGATCAATATCATCTGCATCTGATAGAGAATCTTTAGAAGATAACTGATTAGTCGAATACGACAAATCGGACGAGCCAGACAAATCAGACAAATCAGACAAATCAGACAAATCAGATTGACGCTTAGTTTGTTTCACAAACTGTTTTACAGACTGTTTAGAAGATTTTTCTTCATTATTTTCTGGAAATAAAGGCGATATTTTTTCGTCATTATCTTCAGATGAGATTGGAGAAAATGGCGTAATAGTATTAATCGAATCCAAAGGATGCGAATAGTCACCACCTTCACTGTTGCGATTAACATCTTGCGAAGTTCCACCTACCGGCAGCGCATCATTTTTCTCAGCAGAATCATCATGCTGATTGTCAATGCTATTGGATTGAATTCCTGCAAATTCTTCACTCATACTTTAGACTTTACGACAGTATTTACGACCGCGCTAGTTTTACGCATAATAAAACCTCCGCGCACCCACCAGAGGCCACTTACCCTTGCTGCATTTCTGCCCTGGGGGGATTGGGTGACTTAGTGCCACACGGAGGCTCTATCTATATTACACGATTTTCGCTACATGTCGAGTAGTAATAAATTATGCGCGCCACACGCTCTTGCCGTGCTCTTTTGCAAATTCAGTATCTTCATCAAGCTGAGACTCGTTAGCTTCAACATCACCAGCAATATAGCGTTCAACTAATTGACGAGCTTCACTATCTTCATGCTGAACTGCAGGAGACTTCATAAAATATGAACTTGGAGCCAAAACCGGACCAGAAAGCTTGCGATCCAAAGCAATTTTTGCGGCTCGAACAGCATCGATAACAATTCCGGCAGAATTTGGAGAATCCCAAACCTCAAGCTTGTACTCCAAATTCAAAGGAACATCACCAAAAGTAGTACCTTCCAAACGCACGAAAGCAAACTTGCGATCATCCAACCAAGCTACGTAGTCAGAAGGCCCAATATGAACATTATGCTCATCCATTTCATGAGGCACGATTGAAGTTACTGCACGAGTCTTAGAAATCTTTTTAGACTCAAGTCTTGAACGCTGAAGCATGTTCATAAAGTCCATGTTTCCACCAACATTCAGCTGATACGTGCGATCCAAACGCACACCGCGATCCTCAAAAAGTCGAGCCATAACGCGGTGAGTAATAGTTGCACCTACCTGACTTTTAATGTCATCGCCAATAATAGGAACTCCAGCATCACGGAATTTTTGCGCCCACTCAGGATCAGAAGCAATGAAGACTGGCAGGCAGTTTACAAATGCGCATCCAGCTTCCATTGCAGCAGTTGCATAAGCTTTATCGGCTTGCTCAGATCCGACTGGCAAATAAGAAACAAGCACATCAACATGCTTATCTCGCAAAACTTGAGCTACGTCAACAGGCTCAGCCTCGGACTCGTCAATCATCTCGCGATAATAATCACCTAAGCCGTCATAAGTTGGACCACGCAATACTTCTACACCCAAATTTGGTACATCAGCAAAACGAATTGTGTTATTTTGTGAAGCGCCAATTGCTTCACTTAAATCATGCCCAACCTTTAGAGAATCAACATCAAACGCCGTAACAAACTCAATATCGCGCACACGATACTGACCAAATACAGCGTGCATCAACCCTGGAATTTTCTCACCGTCATCAGCGTTTTTGTAATATTCAACGCCCTGAACCAGCGACGAAGCACAATTGCCGACACCGGCAATGGCAACGCGGATGCTCATATAGACTCCTTGCCCTGCAAAATAAGCGACATTACATTATGCCGCACCATACACATTTCATAATACTATTGCTTTAACAAATATGTACTAATATTCAATATTTTTAATCTTTTCTAAACAAAAACATGCTGTTTTGTAGAAAAATTCAACACCGGACGCTACGGTGGAATGTATGGTTGCACGTAAAGATGGAAGACGAGCGTCTACTTCGCATGAGAAAGCTACTCGAAGCATATCGTCACAATCACAAAAAAATACGAATATGCCTTCATCTGTCCCACCACGCGGACAAGAATCATATCGTCCAAATTCGTATTCTTTTGAATCAAACAAAAGCAGCCGTAATTCAAGATTCGAACGTTCTCGCGCAGCAACACGCAGAAGGCGTCGTAGAACTTGGCGAGGCAGACATCCTATTATTTTTTGGGCGCTTATCGTTATTTTTGTGCCAATTTTGCTAGGCACAATTGTTTTTGCTTATCTGTATGCAACTACAGACATACCGGCACCAGACAAAGTTGCTATGGCAGATAAGACGAAAGTGTATTATTCAGATGGCAAAACTGAATTAGGTTCGTTCGCTGAGCAAAATCGCGAAATTATCAATTGTTCAGTACTACCTAAATATGTTGGTAAAGCAATAGTTGCTTCAGAAAATCGTTCCTTCTACCACGATGGCGGAATAGATTTTAAAGGAATTGGACGCGCACTACTTCATAACATCACAAAGCACGGGCGTTGGGGCGGCTCAACTATTACGCAACAATATGCGGAAAGATATTATCTCGGTGAAACAAAAACTTATTTTGGAAAACTAAAAGAAGCTATTTTAGCTTTGAAAATTGCGCAAACTCAAGATAAAGATACAGTACTTTGCAATTATATGAATACTATTTACTTGGGTAGAGGAGCATACGGAATTCAAGCTGCAGCCAAAGCATATTTCGGCATAGAAGCAAAAGATTTGTCACTTTCGCAAGCTGCACTTTTAGCAGGTATTATTCCAGCACCAAGTAGCTGGGATCCTGCAATTGGTCCAAAAGAAGCAGGCATTCGTTTTAAGCGCGTGTTACGCATTATGAAAGAAGATGGCTACATTACAGCCTCTCAGGCAGCGCAAGCAAAAATGCCTAAAACTATTACTCAGACGACTCAAAACATTTACGCAGGTCAACAAGGTTACTTATTGCATATGGTTCGCGATGAGTTAACTAGGAATGGTGCTTTTACACAGGAAGATCTCGACAGTGGTGGATATCGCATTATTACTACTATCGATAAAGCTAAGCAAGATTTAATGTTCAAAGTTGCAAGTCCTTCTCAAGATGGACGAGGAATTGTGCCAGAAGGACTGCAAGTTGGCGGAATTTCAATAAATGCAAAAGATGGTTCAATCATTTCCGTTTACGCAGGAGACGATTATCTAAAGAAACAGCTTAATAACGCCACACAAGCGCTTTATGAGCCAGGCTCTACTATGAAGCCTTTTGCGCTTATGGGAGCAATTCAGGCTGGCACTAGCTTGGATACGATGTTCAATGGCAATTCTCCACGCAAGTTTGATGGGATCGATAAACCTGTTGGAAACTTTGCAAACATGAGCTATGGCACCATTAACTTATACAATGCAACTGCAAATTCTGTGAACACAGTGTATATGGATTTGCAAAGTAAACTTGGCGCTAAAAAAGTTGCTCATACCGCAGTTATGGCAGGCTTAAATCCTGAACGAGTCAATGGTGAGAATCCGTTTACTGTGCTCGGAAACGATTCTGTACATGTAAGCGAAATTGCGCGCGCATATGCAACATTTGCAAACCAAGGAAGACGCCCAGATTTGCATATTGTTGCCAGCGTAAAAAATCCCGACGGTAAAGAGTTCTACCGTGCACCAACAGCTGGAAAGCAAGTATTCTCACCAGCCGATGCCGCTTTAGCTACAAAAGCAATGATTGGCGTAGTGCAACATGGTACAGCAACTGAAGCTCGCGCTGTAGGTAGAGAAATTGCAGGAAAGTCTGGAACAGCAAACGATGAAACTGCTGGTAGCTTTGTAGGATTTACGCCAAATATTGTTACCGCATTTGCTATATGGAATCCAGACGCAAAAGGTAGCCCACAAGTAATTAAACCGTTCCACGGATATCTTGGCGGAAGCGACTACCCTGTGCACTTGTTTACAAGATACATGCGTCAAGCGGTAATAGGAACCCCGAATACTAAATTCCCTGAAGCAAAAGACACAGGCAAAATTGGCGGACCTGATGGAAAATGGGGATTAGGCGAACAACACACATTCACGCACGCAAAAACTGAGAATGAAGATAAGGATAAAAACAAGGACAAAGATAAAGACAAGGACAACGACAACGATTTAGACCTTGATAGCCAGCTGTATGGTCGTGACGATTCATCATCGGGCGGCGTTGGCAGCTACGATAATAATTCTGGCGGTCATGGTTATGACAATAACTATGACACAACTGGAGGAAACTAGTAAATCAACTGTAGCTAATTTACAAACAGATATGCGAATAGCTATCTAAATAAATAGCTAAATAGTTTATTAATTAGTTTTGCTAGTTTGTTAATTAGTTTCGACTCAAAACAATGTTCTCAAGCATTTTAGCAGTCACATTTTCATAACCGTTAAGTTCTGCGTGATGCTTGCTTTCAGATATGTTTGCGCGCGAAAAACCTGTTTGTGCAATTACAGTTGCTCCGGAATTAATTGCGGCAGTAAGACCAGATAGAGAATCTTCTATGGCAATGCAATTAGCCATCTGCTTCGCAACTTCCTCGTCCGTACCCTCAATGCCAACCATTTTTCCTGCAGCAAGATATGGCTCAGCACTAGGCTTTGGTTTAAATCCATCATCTCCACACACATACCCAGCGAAAGTGCCTTCTGGAGCGTGATTCACAATATTTTCAACCAAACAACGCGGCGAATTACTCACCAAAATTGAAGGAATGCCAGCATCCGTAAGGCTTTTAAGTACGTCTAAAACTCCTGGAACCCATGGCACGGATTCAGCTTCACGAGCAGCAACGTAATCAACCATACCTTTGCCGATTTCTTCTACAGTAAGTTTTGTACCGCTTGGAATCATTTTATTGGCAACAGTTTCAAGGGATCCGCCGGAACATTCCCAAGCTAAATCTTCATCCCAGTAACCACCGTATTTTTTTACTAAATAAAATTCCGACTCATGCCAATACGGCTCGGAATCTATAAGAGTGCCATCCATGTCCCAAAAAACTGCACGCAACACATGTTTTTCTTCACTAGAGTTAAGAGTACTTACACACACATTCGTCGTCTGTTCAGCCATTCACAATCCTTTATATTGCATATATTTGCTTTAGCTTTTGTAGCGCATTATTTCGCACTAATTTTGTATTACTTTTCGCACTATTAATTCTTCTCGCTAATTTCTCACTTAAGCACAATAAGTAGCCATGCCTACGTTACTATATGCTCCACGCTCTCCACAACACCACAGATTTTTCATCCAAAGACTTTCGATTTTTATAATTACTGTTATAGCTTTCCGAAGAATACGACGAAGGTAACGCTCGTCTCTCTGTAAGAATATCCCGCCTCCAGCGACGCGCATTGCGAGAACGCTGCATTTCCACAATGTCACCATCTGCATTTGCAGCAAAAATGTTGCGCTCTGAAGACTCTGCAGAATCTAACAAATGCCTTACTTGTCTTTTCAGCTGTCGATTTTCTTCTTGCAAATCAAGTATTTGCATGATGCCAGCAAGATTAATGCCTTCATTTTGGCTTAAATGCTGAGTTTGCACAATCCTGTCTATATCTCGCAAAGAATAACGGCGAGCGCCGCCTTCAGTCCTATTCGGCATTATTAAATGAAGCCGATCATACTGTCGTAAAGTTTGCGGGTGCGTATTAGTTAGGCGTGCCACATGGCTTACGGTAAATATTGGCAAATCAAGAACAAATCCTACTTCATCTGCCCCGTCAAGCGTTGCAGTACCACGCACTAAAGCAACTGCACACATTTCATACAGTGCTTTAGTTTCACGCGTTATTGGTGTCATAGCACGCCTTCCTTTGCCCTTTTTAGTATGTTTAAAGCACTGTTACAAGCAATTCAACAGTGTTTAACCTACTAAATTATTGTTAACTTAGTTTTGTCTTAATTTTTTAATTTCTTCAGCATAAGTTTCGCCAGCAGTTTTATCAAATTCTTTTGCAACGCGTCTAAGAGACATGCTCGAACGCTTTGGCAAACGAATCTGCACAACACCAACAAAATCGCCATTCTTTCCAGGCACTCCAGCACCTTCTATACGAACTTCATCGCCGCTTGAAACACAAGCTGGAACTTTGAAAGTAACAGGATTGCCGTCTATGTCGTTTACACTAACCTTTGCACCATGCACTGCTTCACTTAACGTTAGCGGCAATGTAGAAATCAAATCGTCGCCTCGCAAAGTAAATTTATCTGATGCTTCTACTTGAACATGCAAGTACAAGTCACCTGCAGCACCACCGAACTTGCCTGGCTTGCCTTTTCCTTTCAAACGAATTTTCTGTCCGGTTTTTACACCAGCTGGAATATGCGTTTTAAAAGTTTCACCAGCCGCACGCAACGATACTGTAGCGCCTTTAAAAGCTTGCTTAAATGTGAGCTTTATATCGGTTGTTATATCTTCGCCAACTTCAGGCACATTAGCTTCCTGCGGTTGAGAATACCTCTCACCACCAAAGCCACTCGTACCCTGGAATCCTGCTGAATCTTGAGAGCGCTGACCTCCACCAAACATAGAGAAAATGTCGCTCATATTTGGTCCAGCACCGTTGGATGTAAAGCGAATGCGCGAACCGTTTCCGCCCATGCCACCCATGCTGCCCATGCCAGAGCCGCCGTTGAACATAGAGAAAATGTCCGAGAAGCTCGACGCATCGAAACCGCCAGCACCACCTGCTCCTCCAGCGAAACGAGCACCACCAGCACCAAATTGGCGGATAGCATCGTAACGTTGGCGAGTTTGACTATCTTTTAGTACGTCGTAAGCTTCAGAAACATCCTTAAATTTTTCTTCAGCTTCTTTTGTTTTGTTTAAATCAGGGTGATATTTACGAGCAAGTTTGCGATACGCTTTGGTAATCGTTGCCTCATCTGCGTCTTTGGAGACACCGAGAACCTTATAAAAATCCTTAGCTAACCATTCATTTTCAGCCATTTGTGCCTCCTTTCTTCACAAGCACATTGGCTATTTCGCTTTTGACCAAATATAGTCTGCTCGTGCTAACTCTTATGAGTCAGCACGAGCAAGTTATGCAATAAAGTCACGACTAAGAGTTTCGTTAGTCATTACTTGGCGAAGAAACGACCACACGAGCGGCGCGAATAACGCGATCTCCTATTCGATATCCTGCTTCAACTACAGCATCAACAGTTTCTTTTGTAGCGTCTGGATCTGGCCTGTGCAAAATTGCATCATGCTTGGTCGGGTCAAAATCTTCGCCCTTCTCACCAAACTTTTCCACACCAAACTTTTCAAAAGCTTTATCTATCTTAGTTGCAACAGCCTTGAATGAATCATCCATTTCGCTATGCTCGCGAATGCGGTCAATGTCATCCAATGCCGGAAGCAATGCTGTCAGCACGTCAATAATTCCATGCTGTCTGAAACGATCCTGCTCTTTGGCAGAACGATTTCTGAAGTTTATAAACTCAGCACGCTCTCGCTGTAACGCTTCCAAGTACTCTGCAGCTTCTTTCTTAGCTTTACCTAAGGGAGTTAAACTGCCGCTATCCGCGTCTTGGCTGTCTTTCGATTCTGAGGATTCAGTGGAATTCGCTGTATCCTCAGAATTTGCGGAATCCGCAGAAACGTTAGCATCAGCTTGTGCATCAGCTTTCGTTTCTGCAGGATTTGCATCTTCAGCAGCTTTCGATGAAGATTGCGCAGACGATTTCGCAGAATCACCTGTAGCTTTTACACCCAGCGAGTCAGCATCTTCCATATCTTGCAAATATTCGTTGGCGTTAAAGTCGGACATTACTTATTGTCCTTATCGTCCTTGTCGTCGTCCACCACTTCGGCGTCAACTACATCATCATCCTTAGCTGCAGAGCCAGCCTGAGCGCCAGCAGCAGACTGAGCGCCAGCTTCGGCACCAGCAGCACCCTGCTGAGCGTAAAGCTGCTGACCGATCTTCTGAGCAGAAGTCATCAACTCGCTTTGAGCAGACTTAATCTTCTCAACGTCGTCACCCTTCAAAGCTTCCTTCAAAGCATTAACCTTGTCGGTAACTTCCTTAGAGATTTCATCGGAAAGCTTGTCTTTATTGTCGTTCACAAGCTTTTCAGTCTGGTAAGCAAAGGCTTCTGCTTGGTTGCGAACTTCAGCTTCTTCCTTACGCTTCTTATCTTCAGCTTCGTGAGCTTCAGCTTCCTTCACCATGCGGTCAATTTCGTCCTTTGGCAAACCGGAACCACCAGTAATAGTCATAGACTGTTCCTTACCAGTGCCCTTATCCTTAGCGGAAACATGCACAATGCCGTTAGCGTCAATATCGAAAGTGACTTCAATCTGAGGAACGCCACGAGGAGCTGGAGCAATACCAGTCAACTCAAAAGTGCCAAGAGGCTTGTTATCGCGAGCAAACTCACGCTCACCCTGGTAAACCTGAATCAACACGGATGGCTGATTGTCTTCAGCAGTGGAGAATACTTCCGAGCGCTTCGTCGGAATTGCAGTGTTGCGGTCAATAAGCTTTGTCATAATTCCACCCTTGGTTTCAATACCCAAGGAAAGTGGAGTTACATCAATAAGCAGAACGTCTTTGCGGTCTCCCTTAATAACGCCCGACTGCACGGCTGCGCCAACGGCCACGACTTCATCTGGGTTCACGGACTGGTTAGCTTCCTTACCGCCAGTAAGTTCCTTCACCAAATCCTTCACAGCTGGCATACGAGTAGAGCCACCAACAAGAACCACGTGATCAATCTGGCTTACTGAAATTCCAGCGTCAGAAAGAACGTTGTTAAATGGCGTACGGCAGCGGCCGAGCAAGTCGGAAGTCATTTCCTCAAAGTGAGCACGAGTCAAAGTCTCATCCAAATGCACTGGAGTGCCGTCAGGAGTCATTGCCAAGTACTGCATAGAAATTGAGGTGGAAGTAGAAGAGCTAAGCTCCTTCTTTGCCTGCTCAGCAGCTTCCTTCAAGCGCTGCAAAGCAATCTTATCCTTGCTCAAATCAACGCCATACTTGTTCTTAACTTCGCCAACAAGCCAGTCGATAATCTTCTGATCCCAGTCGTCGCCACCCAAGTGGTTATCGCCATTAGTTGCTTGCACCTGAATTGTGGAGAATCCGTCATCATCCTTACCAATTTCAAGCAAGGACACATCGAAAGTACCGCCACCCAAGTCGAATACCAAAATGCGCTCGTCTTCCTTGCCCTTTTCGAGGCCGTAAGCCAAAGCTGCAGCAGTTGGTTCGTTAATAATACGAAGCACGTTCAAGCCTGCAATCTTACCTGCATCCTTAGTTGCCTGACGCTGAGCATCGTTGAAGTAAGCTGGGCATGTAATAACGGCATCGGTTACCGGCTCGCCCAAGTAAGCTTCAGCATCGCGCTTCAACTTCATTAAAACCTGTGCAGAAATCTCTTGTGGAGTCCACTTCTTGCCGTCGATATCAACAGTCCAATCAGTGC
Source organism: Gardnerella sp. DNF01189 (assembly GCF_049244195.1). NCBI lineage: Bacteria > Bacillati > Actinomycetota > Actinomycetes > Bifidobacteriales > Bifidobacteriaceae > Gardnerella > Gardnerella sp. DNF01189. The sequence goes on from NZ_CP058385.1 coordinate 1,017,289, forward strand.
CCATATGACGCTTTACTGAGCTAATCGTGCGATCAACGTTTGTTACAGCCTGACGCTTAGCAACTTCACCAACCAAGATTTCGCCGGATTTGCTGAATGCCACAACAGATGGCGTGGTACGTGCGCCTTCAGCGTTCACAATAACGGTTGGGCTGCCACCTTCAAGAGTAGCAATGCAAGAGTTGGTTGTTCCCAAATCAATACCTACTGCGCGTCCCATAATTTCTCCTTAACTAGGTATTGCACCTTTTGTGCAATTACGCTTTCCTTCAAGTTTTGCAGTTACGTGAGCTGAGCTTTATTTAGATTCCTTATTGGAAACTAGGTAAATCACCAGCTTTTTTACTTTCCAAAACTTGAGCCTACTACACTCAACTTGTAAAAGTCAACTTTTATTCCCAAAAATTACAAAAAACTTTATACAACTAGACTCAAGTTTTGCAATTTAAGCAAAATTAAGGGGAAATTCTGCAAAATTCAGTAGCATTCACGCGCTGAACTTAAAACGACGCAAAGAATTATCCAGAGCATTGTAGCGCGCCAAAACACCAATAAGCGGCGTGCCAATACCGGTTATGAGTTTGATTGCTTCAGTTGCCATCATTGCGCCAACAATAGCTGCAGTCGCGCCCAATACTGCCGATTTTGGCACTTTTTCTTTAGGCGGAGGACAAGGGTACAAGTCGCGCAATCCCGGTCCCTCCCCAGGCATAAAAACGCTTACTTGACCTTCATAATAAAGCACCGATCCGTAAACTTCTGGCGTACCAGCACTCCAAGCAGCATCCGCAATCAAAAAGCGAGTAGCAAAATTATCGCAACCATCAATTATTAAGTCGTGACTTTCTACAAGTTGCTTTGCGTTGTCTTCATTAAATCTATCTACAAGGTTGATTTTTAAACCCGGAGATAACGCTTGCAGACGCTTAGCCGCAAGTTGCGCTTTAGATTTGCCACACTGATCGACAGTATATAAAGTCTGCCTTTGCAAATTAGAAAGCTCAACAACATCGTCATCACAAATCGTAATTTCGCCAACTCCTGCTGCAGCAAGCGAAAGCAAGCATGGCGAACCAAGTCCACCTGCTCCGACCATGCAGATTTTCGCATCGCGAAGTAACTGCTGATGTTCATGCGTAAAGCCCGGCAGGAGCAAGTGGCGGCTAGTGCGTTCCACCTCAAGCTCCTGCAGGTTGTCGTAAATTTTATTAATCGTCATGTTGAATAATATGCCGAAAAATTACAGTACAAAATTTACAGTACAGAATCAGCCCAAGCGCGACCTTCAACAGGCGAAGAAGCGAGCGCATGTTCACGCTTAGGAATACGGCCAGCATCGTGAGCAAGCTTTCCAGCAGTTACAGCAGCAGCCATTGCACGACCCATCTTCACTGGGTCTGGACAGCGAGTTACAGCGCTTGCAAGAAGCACGCCAGAGCAGCCAATTTCGAAAGCTTTAACAACATCGGAAGCAGTGCCAACGCCGGCATCCAAAATCACAGGAACGCCAGCTTCCTTGCATTCTTGGACAATCAGCTCAATATTTCGAGGATTCAAAATACCAAGACCAGTTCCAATTGGAGCACCACCAGGCATAACAGCCTTCACACCAAGCGAAACCAAGCGGCGAGCCACAATCGGGTCGTCATTCGTGTAGCAAAGAACACTAAAGCCTTCTTCAATAAGCTTTTCTGCAGCAAGTAATACTTCACGAGTATCTGGAAGTAAAGTATCGTCGTCTGCAATTACTTCGAGCTTAATCCAGTCAGTTCCAAGCGACTCACGAGCCATTTTTGCTGTAAGCACAGCGTCATGCGCAGTTTTGCAGCCTGCAGTATTTGGCAAAACGTTAATATTGTGACGCTGCAACATGCCGTAAATATCCACGCCTGTTTTTGCGTGACGGCGCATTGCAACCGTAGCCACTTCCGCACCTGAAGCTACAAGTGACTTTTCCATAATGTCAATGCTCGTCATGCCACCAGTGCCAAGCAAAAGCCTTGAATGTAAAGTCTTACCGCAAAGCTGCCAAGTATCGGCACTTTCTTCTGTATTATTTTCTGTCATTTTAAGCCTTTTATTTAATATTTAAACTTAATTAAAATTAAATAATTAAGCGCACTAATTTCACGCTTAATTTTGTGGTGTTTCAGCCGCCTTGAACTGCGCTAAGAATCTCGATTTGATTACCATCACATATGACGGCTGATTCCCATTGTGCGCGAGAAAGCACATCGTCGCCAATTGCGACCGCTATACCAAGTCCTGCATCCGAACCATAACGTTGCGCAATAAGCTGAGCAACAGTTAATCCGTCTTGCGCTTCAACAATTTCACCATTGACTACGATTTGCATAATCTAACCTTTACTAACTAAAAGCTGAATTACTAAAAGTACTTTCTGCATCACACTTACGTCTATATTTGAACGCTTCACACAATTCGCAGCGGAATATAACGAATTCACTGGAATTAGCGATTAAAAGCGAGCAGGATTGCAGCTCTCCAAGAAACCCTTTTCCTTCTCAGTCAACTCTTGCTCAAGCACAAGCTTTGTAGTCAAAGAAGAACCCAAAGCGGTGAGCAAAATGCCGTGGCGGAAGTAACCAGTGGAAATCGTGGTATGCGTCTTAGGATCAATACCAATGAATGGCAAATCGTCCGGAGTTCCAGGGCGGCCGCCAGCGGTAACCTCAGTAATCGAGCATTCCTGAATGCCAGGAAGCACGCTTGCAGCATCGCGAAGTAAGTCGAGTACGCCACCAACCTTTGGAATATCGCGGTCATCTTCGCGAGAAGTAGCGCCAAGCACAAGCTCGCCTGTTTCCTTAGCGCGAGGAACCAAATAAACTGGACGATCATGCACAAATCCACGAACCACAGAGCTCAAAATTGGGCGCAAAGGCTCTGGAATAGTCATACGAATCATATCGCCCCACACAGCGCGAAGCTTAAGCTGAGGAAGCATATCCTTAGCACCCAAGCCGGATGCCAAAACTGTGTCTGGACCCAAATCGTCTGGAGTGCTTGCGCGACGCTCAATAACAACACCGCGCTTTTCGAGTGCATCAATCATTGCTGCAGTGAAAAGACGAGGGTTGATTTGATGGTCGTCCGGCACGCTTACAGCGCCAGCAATAGTTGGCGAAAGAGCAGGCTCAATCTCACGAAGCTTACTCACAGAAATATGCTCAGCTCTACGGCCGTAACGATGCTGCAAGTTTAGCAACTCGTTTACATGCTCGTTATCTGCAGCGTCACCGCCAATTACGTAAGAGCCGCACTCTAAGTAGCCAGTTGGCTTATCGGTGTACTTTGCAACCGAATCAACCAATTCCTTATACATAGTTGCAGACTCAAACATAAGAGGATACAACGCTTCTTGCTGATATTGCATTTCTGCGGTAGGAGCTAACATGCCAGCAGCATGGTGAGAAGCGCCCGAGACTGGATCTGGATCAATTATGCTAACTTTTACGCCAGCTTCCGTAAGTCTCCACGCTGTTGCTAAACCAATAATACCTGCACCAATAATACGAATATTTCGCATAATACTCCTTCCCTACGGCGGCATTACCCGCATCAGGTTTACGGTCGGCTTTCGCCCTCTCAGCCTGTATAGAACAAGCTCCCGCGTTTCGTAGCTTTGACTTTCAAAACTGCGATTGTAAAGCTGTAATATTGCCAACTTTAGCGATATTACAAACGCTACAGATAGACGCAACGAAAATATGTGATTTTCGTCACACTACCGTGTAGTATTCTAGCACTTCTGTGAAAAATTGGTTAATTGAGATGGCATGTCAAATCGCAAAACTAAGCAATTTCGCTACTGACGCAGTACGGTTTCTGCGCGAGTAACGTATAACTCCGTTTTTTCGTTACTGGCGCAGACAGCGCTCGCGCGGATTACGCTCGCGCGGATTACGCTCGCGCGCGAAACTCGCGTTGGAAGTCCACTGTACTTCCAACTTAAGCGAGTTTCCGCTCCGAGTTGCCTTCGCGCGCTACGCTCTATGCGCTCAGGCAGGTCGTCGCGCTCGCGCTGACGGAATTACTCAACCGAGCGCAGCAAAATCTCCTCAAGCGCGTGCTTTACCGAAACAGGCAGTGTGCAACGCCATTGCGCCCACTTAACTACGGAAGGCTGGTCGGTTGCGTAAGCGTTAAGCATATCAACGCTGTTGCGATACTTTTCTGCTTCCGATTCGTTCTCGTATTCAAGAGTTGAGATTTCAGCAATAGCACTTGCACTTCCGCCAGAATCTCGCACTGCATCAAAAGCCATTTCCTTGCCTCTGTACGGCACTTGCGCTTGAAGCAGGAATCGGTAAGCGTCGCCAACTTTAGGGTCGGCAGCGATTTGCAATCCACCGTCAACAATTACGCAAACTTCCGAACGAGCTGGCACGTCTTTCACAGAAACCGACAAGCTCAAAGTCGCCTCTTCGCCTTCGTAAGAAACCGCAAACTCGCTTGCGTTAAGCTCTCGGCTCCCAACAAACACGCGCACGTGAGCAAAATCTATGCAAGCAACTCCTCTAAATACAACGTTCCAGTTGCGTTTTTGCGGCACAGATTCTACGGCAGCATCACATCCTGCAACACCGGAAATAATAAATTGCGAAGAACCATTGCCGTCTCGCCACACAAAATTCATACGTGTATTAGCAGTATTTCCAGCAGACGCGGCAGCAAAATCGCCGTTATCTTCTCGCATCACAAATTCGCCGTCAGCTCCAGGGAATGCAAGAACTCGCAAAGCCCGCGGATTTTCAATGCTATTAACAGATTCAGCGGTCTCAGCACTACGCTCGCAATCTGCAACTTCCGGCAAAACTTGCAGAGGCACAATCGCTCCAGCGCGCGCAAAAGCCGGCACGCGGTCAAGTAAGCGCCACGCTTCAAATCTGCGGCCATTCCAGCCGCGAGACACATACCTGCGTCCGTCAAACAAATCGTACCAATCGCCTTCCGGCAACCAAACTCCAGCACATCCGCGCAAAGCAGCCGCGTCGTTAGGCGAAACAATCGGCGATACTATAAGCTCGCTTCCAAAACGGTACTCGTTAGGAATTTCGTAAGCCATTCCAACTTCCGGCGACTGCCAGTACATTGGCTCAATAATCGGCCTGCCATCAAAAGCCGCGCGATAATTCATCGTATAAACGTATGGCAAAAGTTCCGCGCGCAAACGAAGCATTTTCACCATTGCTTCGCGAGTCTCCCGAGGGAAATTCCACGGCTCTTTTCCAGCGAATGGCGAGCAAGTAGAGTGCAAACGATTAATAGGACTAAACGCGCCGAAAGCGTACCATCGCGCTTCCAACTCGTTATTTCTAACGCCAAGCATGTGTCCGCCAATATCGTGACTCCACCATCCGTAGCCAATATTGGAAGCTGTAGAAGTGAAGTAAGTTTGGAAAGCAAGCGAATCCCAAGTAGTAACGGTATCTCCCGAGAATCCAACTGGGTAGCGATGCGAACCAGGGCCAGCATAACGAGAGAACGTAATAGGCCATCGACCTTCGCGCGCAGCGTCCTCATAATGCATGTGGTTCAGCATCCAAAGAGGATCCAAGCCAGGCTCGCGCGTAACTCCCCCCTGCTGCCAGTCAATCCACCAAAATCGCACGCCTTCATCTTCCATACGATGATGCATGTTGAAGTAAGCCTTCACAAACTGCGGATTCGTTAAATCAAATTCCACAGCTTTGCCGCTTGCCGGATCAATGCCAGCATCTTGCGCAACTTGCGGATAATCTTTTTCAAACGCACGCACGCCGTCGCGCGGATGCAAGTTCAAAGTTGGAGACAATCCAGCAGCGTTAAGTTTACGCAAAAAAGCACGATGATCCGGGAAAAGTTCCTCGTTCCACGTATAGCCCGTCCAACCGGATCCATACTTCGGATCAACATCAGTAACATGCCAATCCATGTCAATAACAGCCGTGCTAAAAGGTATGCCTTCGCGCTTAAAACGATTATGCAATTGCAAATATTCGTCTTGACGGTAGCGATAGTAGCGGCTCCACCAATTGCTTAGCGCAAAACGTGGCAGCAGCGGCTGAGCGCCCGTAAGCTTATAAAAGTCTTGAATTGCTTGAATATAGCGGTGTCCGTAACCGAAGAAATACAAGTCCTTGTATCTACCTGATTGCTCGCTAACTTTTTGCGCACGCGACTTAACCCAAGCCCCATACGGGTTTGGTTTGCCATTTATTTCCTCAGCCGGAGCAATTTCGCAAGTTGCAGAATCGTCTAAAATAGACCATCCGTCGCGCGAAAGTATTCCTTTACCAAGTTTTACCGGGCCATTCGCCTGATCCAAAGTTCTAAAAGTTCCAAGAAGATTTCCCGGGCACGCGTCGCCGTAATGCCACGTATTAAACTGCGTGCACGGCACTCCGCGCACAACAATACTTAAACCTTCTTTGCTAAAAGCTTCGCAATTATAAGTAAGATGCAGCTTTTCAGTTTCGACTTCCAGCCATTCATTTTCGTTTGTGCGCGCACTAAATTGCGGCTGAGCGTCCGCGCTTTTGTGAGCAAAATTGCGGCAGATTACAGTTTGCGTAGGATTGTCAACAAACTTTCCATCATCGCTCCATTCAAGACGAATAAGCGAATCTGTAATAACCGTAATTCGCCACTTTTCGCCCTTAATTACCTGACTATCCTGCGCCTTTGCATTTGAATCAGTTGCGTACTTATAAAAAATTCCCAACTTGGAAGAGTCCATACTACTGCACATCTCTGCTGTTACCTTGCAACTTTGCTTATTAACAATTTTATGTATTATTTTATGTATTATTTTGTTTGCTTACAACTTATAACTTTAATGAATGTATACTGCAAACACTGACGCAATGATCAACATCAGCGGATACCACGCATACATAACACAACGGAACGTCGTCGAGTTTTTAGGACCATCACCATAAGGGCTACGATAATGCAACACAGCTACACCAATACCAGGTGTAAGCATCGACATAGCGCCGAACATTCCTGCAGTCATCTCCATAGTAATTTCGCGCTTTTTTAATAATTCAAAAAGAAGTACGAAAATAAGCAAAGTTACGCCGCCGAAGAAAATTCCATGCTGCACAAAAACTTTTCCTATCAAATTCCAAAGAAGACCCGCAATGATAAGCACGGTAATAGCAAAACCTTTACTAAATCCGCTTAAACGTTCCCTAATTGTATCTATACTCGAAAGTACGAATAGGGAAATAACCATTGCAAATACAGGATTTTGCGAACGCATGTCGAACAAACATTTTGAATTCACCAAATCGTATGGAACTTCGCAAACCACTGCTAAAATCAGCAATCTCAACATGTAAAGATTCAAATTATGCGTGTTATGGTATCCGCGTACTAGTATCCACGCATACCATGGCACTGCAGTCCAGCTTATAAATTCACAAACTAATATGACTGTCAATGCAAACATATTATTGGTTACTGTTCCGCCGAACATTCGTGCAATTACTGTGTTACTAAATGCACCTAGCATAAGCATAAAAGCGCCGAGCATTTTGAGTTTATTGAGCGTGATTCCAGTTTTTATGTTACGGTCAGCACGAATTGGTTTGCCGTTTGCATCAAGCATTTCCTTATTCGCGTTACCGCTATCACGCATTATTGCTTTACCACTATTAATACTCATTGCACGTCCTTGTTTATTTGCGCATACCTAGTTTATATAAATTTTATCCGTAGTCGCGTATCTACCTAACCTGTAATTTACATTCCAAACACTGCAAAACTTTGAGCGCCGAGTGTTAAGCAATCACCATCAACTGATATTTCTCCAATTTTCAGTAATGGATTGTAAGCAGATTCTTGCGTAAGATTCGCTAATGCTTCTAATGAAACTGTTTCACTATTTACACCTGGGTTCATAACCACAATGCTTCGTTCCACAGCTGATTCTCCTGCGCCACCTTTTGCGCAACGCTCGTAAGCAAAGCCGCGGCCGTCAACCGGAGCATACAAAACTCTCCAAGACGCGTCAGCTTGCAAAGATTTGCGACTATGGCGAAGCGCAATAAGCGAGCGCACCCACGAAAGGAAGGAATCTTCGCAATTAATTTGCGCAGAAACAGTTGGAATTTCACCACTTTCCACTGCTTGTTTTCGAGAATTTGCGCAAGTTCTTCCGTCTGCTCGCGCTTCAACAGGCAAGTATAATTTAGATTTTGCAGCCATTGAGAAGCCAAAATTCTTTGCATCATCCCATTGCATTGGCGTACGAGTGCCCGTACGAGCGTAGCCGCCTTCTTTTGTTGGAATATCGCGATATTTCATGCCAATTTCGTCGCCGTAATACACGAATGGCACGCCTGGCATAGTGAGTATCATGCCAAAAGCCACGCGACGCTCACGATCGTCAAGACGCGGAGCAAGACGCGGCGTATCGTGATTGCATGTGATGAAACTAAAGTAACCTTGGTTGCAGGTTGACTCATATTGTGGGTAATAATCGTCTAAAAATGGGCAAATACTGCCGCCACCGTGCGCATTAAAGTAGCTGTGATCGCGCTCAGAATTGTTATCTAAAGCGTTATCAACGTCACGAAGTAAACGCGCATAACCATTAGGATTGCCATCCCAGCGCCAATTCAAATAGAAGTCCATGTCGAATCCGGCAGCAAGAGCCTGACGCGGTCTGCCCCATTCGGACACAAAAGCAGCCTGCGGATACTCTTCTTTTACAGTGCCAAGCATTTCCTGCCATGCGCGAATTGTATTGTCTTTTCCAAGACTTCCTTCGCCATTATTGTCATCGTTTTTTACAAGCGAATCAGCCATATCAACTCGGAATCCATCCGCACCAAGCGAAAGCCAAAATCGCATAATATCAACCATTGCAGCGCGAGTTTCTGCCGCTTCTTTGGAATCTGGAGCGGATTGCCAAGCTCTATCCCTATGTGCAAAACCGTAGTTTAATGCAGGCTGACATTTGAAGAAGTTTAGAATATAAGTGGCGTCACGCTCAGTTTCACCACCAACAAACGGCATAGAATAGCCGCTAAACGCACTGTCGGTCCAAATGTAGCGCTTACTGAACTCGTTTTCTTGAGCTTTTGAACTTTCGCGGAACCATTCATGTTCTTCACTAGTGTGACCTGGCACTAAATCAAGCAATATGCGGATTCCTTGATTGTGAGCTTCACTAAAAAGCTGCTGCAAGTCTTCGTTAGTGCCATAGCGAGCAGCTACTTTTTTGTAGTCGCGCACGTCATAGCCCGCATCTTTAAAAGGCGAGTCATAGCAAGGATTAAGCCAAATTGCGTTGCAGCCAAGCGATTTTACATAGTCTAACTTTTTGATAATTCCTTGAATGTCACCTATGCCATCGCCATTGGAATCACAAAAACTTTGCGGATAGATTTCGTAAAAAACCGCGTCTTTAAGCCACTGAGCATGATCGTATAATGCCATTATTTCACCCTTCTAGCGTTGTGCTATTTAGTTTACACGCAACCACTTGAAAAAATTTATAGGGCGAAATATACAGATTAACCCGCCACTCATTTGCAAACGACACGATATCCGTGTATACTACACAGTGCTTACGAACGGATTTGTGAGACTTGTGACGCTGCTCTACGCAGCAATCGCGATGTTGCGCCACAACGGAGTCCGTTACTACGCCACCAAATGATATGCCAGTTTTTGGCATGATATAGGAGGTCAAGGATGACGAATATTAAGAAGATGCTGGGTGCAGGTCTTGCAGTTGCTACTTTGTTTGGATTTGCAGCTTGCGGTTCAAGCACTAACAATAGCGCTAAGAAGGCTGCTGATTCAGCACCTGTTCAGCTCACCGTTTGGGGTTCTGCTGACGATCAGAAAGATGGCGGCTGGATTAGACTGTTGAAGCAGAATTCAAGAAGGAAAATCCAAACGTTACTTTCAAGAACGCTGTTGTTGAGCCACCAGACGCTGCTAAGGCTGTTAAGCAGGATGCTAAGGCTGCTGCTGATGTGTTCCTCTTCCCTAACGATCAGCTCGGCGACTTGGTAAAGGCTGGAGCAATCGGCGAATTAAGCGATGACGCCACAAAGCAAGTTAAGGAACAGAACGAAGATACTTTGATCAAGTCTGTTACCGCTCAGGACGGTAAACTTTACGGCGTTCCTTACACCGGCAACACTTGGTTCATGTACTACAACAAGTCCAAGTTCTCCGCTGATGACGTTAAGTCCCTCGACAAGATGCTTGAAAAGGGCAAGGTTTCATTCGATCTTGCTAATGCTTGGTATCTCCCAGGCTTCTACCTCGATGGCAATATGACGCTCTTCGGCGAAAATGGAAACGATGCTAAGGCTGGCATGAAGCTCAGTGATAAGGCTGCTGAAGTTACCAAGTACATTGCAACAAAGCTCGTTGGAAACGAAAAGCACTTCGTACTTGATGGAAATGGTCGCGGCTTGGCTGGCTTGAAGGACGGCTCCGTTGATGCAATGTTCTCCGGTTCTTGGGATGCAGCCAAGGTTAAGGACGCCTTGAAGGATAACTATGCTGCAGCTGCTCTTCCAACCTTCAAGACTGAGTCTGGCGAGCACCAGATGAAGTCCTTCGCTGGTTCTAAGGCTGTTGCTTACAACACCAACACCAAGTCTCCAGAGATGGCTGCTAAGTTCGCTGCATTCTTGGGCTCCAAGAAGTCCCAGCAGATTGCTTTCGAAAAGGAAGGTGCAATTCCTTCTGACAAGTCCCTTGCTGATAGCGTAAAGGCAGAGCCAGCTGCTGTTGCTCAGATGGAAACCATTGCTAAGACTTCTGTCTTGCAGCCAGCAATTCCTGAAATGGGTAAGTTCTGGGATCCAGTTCAAGCATTCGGCACTTCTATCTCCACCGGTAAGATTACTGGCGATAATGCTGCCGCGCAGACCGCAGAATTTGCTAAGGGCTTAGAGAAGTAAGTAAACAAAACTTACTCTAGCCAACAAATCTAAATAGATGCATAAGCAGTGTTTTATGCACTTTGAGTAAAACAATGCGCCCCAGCCCCCGCTCCGGCAAGGGGTGGGGCGCATTGTTTATCTTCTACAAAATAATTTTGTTTACATGAAAGGCATGTCATGACTGGCACGACATCCACAAAGCGAGAAAGACGCCAGAAGAAGACGTCAACTGCAGAACGCTTTGCTCCTTCACCTTATTCACTGAAAGAGGCTGCAAAACATGCGGACATTCTTTCATGGATTTCTGTTGTCATATTTGGCTTTGGCAATTTTGTCCGCAAGCAATACATCAAAGGCGTTATATTCTTAGCGTGCGAAGCAACTTTATTCGTATTCTTATTTACAATTGGATTGGATTATCTTCCAAAAATCAACACTCTTGGCACAGTAGAACAGGGCAGAGTTAAAGTCAACGGATTCTGGCGATACAGTGCAGGCGATAATTCTGTAGAAATTTTACTGTATGGAGTTATGTCGATATTAGCGATTGTATTGCTTGTATATCTGGCAACTCTCGCTCTTCGCAGCGCGTACAAAGCGCAATCTGTAATGGCAGACGGCAAGAAGCCACTTAATTTCATTGATGATGCGAAGACTCTTCTTGACGAAAAAGCACACGTCGGTTTTATGACTCTTCCAACTGCTGGCATTGTGTTATTCACAATTTTGCCATTGTTCTTCATGATTTCTATGGCTTTCACAAGCTATGACGAGAATCATCAACAAAAATTCAGTTGGATTGGGTTAGACGTTTTTTCTCAATTCTTAACCGGAAAAAGTGATTTAATTAAAGCTGACGTATTCTTTGACGTATTAATCTGGACTCTTGTTTGGGCATTCCTTGCAACCTTCCTGAACTTCTTCCTCGGCATGTTCATTGCAATGATAATCAATAGAAAGTCCACTCGTCTTAAGGGATTGTGGCGAACTTGCTTCTCCCTTACAATTGCAGTTCCACAGTTTGTTTCATTGCTTATTATGAACAATATGCTTAGCCAGAACGGTGTTATTAACATTGTCTTTAAGCAAAACGGTTGGATACATCAGGAGCTTCCTTTCCTTACGGATGTAACTTGGGCTCGAGTGACGGTAATTCTTATCAATCTTTGGGTTGGTATTCCATTCACCATCATGCAGATTACAGGTATCTTGCAAAACGTTCCTGCAGAACTTTACGAAGCTGCAGAGCTCGATGGCGCAGGTTGGTGGCAACGTTTCATGAACGTCACAATGCCGTACATCATCTTTGTTATGACTCCATATTTGATTACTACCTTTACTGGCAACATCAATAACTTCAACGTTATTTACCTCTTAACAAAAGGTGGTCCAGCAAGTAGCAAAGTCAACAGTGCAGGCGGCACCGACTTGCTTATCACATGGCTCTACAAGTTGACTGTTGACCAGCAAAACTACAACGCAGGTGCAGTAATTGGTATTTTGACGTTCATTGTGCTTGCTGTCGTAGCACTGATTACGTATCGCAACTCTGGATCTTACAAGAATGAGGAGGGATTCCGGTGAGTGATAAAACTACAACTAAGAACGAAGAAGCTGTTGTAAAGAGCACTCGTAGTGTTTCTTTCCTTAAAGATCAACATGTCAGAAGAGTAATTGGAGATACTTTCTCACATTTGTTCTTGCTGGTGTTGTCAGTTATTTGGCTGATTCCAATCTTGTGGGTTTTGTTAGAAAGCTTCAACAAGAACACTGGTTCCTATCAGAAAACCTTCTTCCCAACTGAATACTCACTAAATAACTATATAAAGTTATTTACCGATACCGATGACATTAATTTCCCACGAATGTTCCTCAACACTTTGATTGTGTCAATTTTCGTGTGCATTATTTCTTTGGTGTTTGTGTTAGCGGTGTCCTTCTGCATGTCTCGTCTCCGTTTCAAAGGACGTAAGACATTCATGAATCTTGCTCTGATTCTTGGTATGTTCCCAGGTATCATGGCTGTTATTGCTATCTACTTCATTTTGAAGGCTCTTGGTTTAACAAAAGGTTCGATTGTATTAATCGCACTTATTATCGTTTATTCTGCAGGTAGCGGTGCCGGCTTCTACATTATGAAGGGCTACATGGATACTATTCCAAAGTCTTTGGATGAAGCTGCATACTTGGATGGATGCACAAAGTGGCAAGTATTCTGGAAGATTATTGTTCCAATCTGCAAGCCTATGATTGTGTTCCAAGCAATTACTGGATTCTTGGGACCATGGCTAGACTTCGTTATGGTGAAGACAGTAGTGAGAGACAATAAGGAAAACTACACAGTTGCTTACGGATTAATGGAGATGCTTACCAAAAAATATCTACCTGATTGGTACGCTGCATTCGCGGCAGGCGCTGTGTGCATTTCCATACCAATCGTAATCCTGTTCATTATTATGCAGCGCTTCTACGAAGAGTCCATGTCTGGCTCCGTTAAAGGCTGATAATTTACAGGATATAAATCTACTGAAGGCTGAGACGCTTTCGAGCGTTTCAGCCTTCTCTTTCGCTAGACAACACGAACACGTAAAAATAAAAAATAACTTAACACACTCGCCGTTTGACTTAATACGATAATGGCTATCGCATAAACCCTACCGTGTTTAGCCAAATAGTGCCGCAAAACATAAAAAAACTTGATAACAGAACAATAAGTAAATAATAAAATTTAAAAACTGTATAATTACTAATACGATTAAATAATTTAGAAAATTTAGACAATTCGCAAAATAGCGAAGGAAGAAGGATACCCTATATGACGACTCCATCTTCGGCAACATGGCCTGTATACGAAGGACCTCTTGGATTTACTTTAAACGCTAAATCTACAACATTTACTGTATGGGCACCAACTGCACAGAATGTGACGTTAAGACTTTTTGAAACTGGAAACAACAGTGAGCCAATTCAAACACACGAATTGAAACCGTTGCATGACGGAGCTTGGCGGATTAATTTCCGTAAGCGTTTAGACGGCATATACTACGATTATCTTGTTACTTTCCAAGATGGCACAGTAAATCGAACTAGTGACCCTTGGGGTGTAGCAAGCGGTGTAAATGGTGAGCGCAGCCTTGTCATAGACGATGAGCGAGTGTCTCCTGCCAATTGGCATAAAGATAAGTCTCCTAAGTTTGTGCGTCATGCAATGGTTGTGTGGGAAACGCATGTTGCAGATTTCAGCAGCAATCCTAATGGCGGCTTTAAGCCAGAGCATAGAGGCCAATATCTCGCTTTTACTGATGAACATACATCTTTGCAAAATCCAGATTCTTCTGAATGCAACTTCCCTACTGGCTTGGATTATTTAAAGCAGCTTGGCATTACTCATGTGCAACTCGAACCTATTTACGATTTTGCAACAGTTGACGAATCCGCAATCGACAATGCGCGCAAAAACGGTGCTTCAGCAGAAGAATTAGATTCTCTATACAACTGGGGTTATGATCCTCACGCTTACAACGTTCCTGAAGGTGCTTATTCTAGCAATCCTTACGACGGCACTGCGCGAATTCGCGAATGCAAAGCAATGATTGCGGCATTACATGCTAATGGCCAACGCGTAATTATGGATGTTGTTTATAATCACATGTACAAGTCTGCAGAAAACGCTTTCGAATGCATGGCTCCTGGGTATTTCTGCAGGCGAGACTCTGACGGATCTTTTGCTAACGGCTCTGGCTGTGGAAATGAAATGGCTTCTGAACATCCTATGTTCCGCAGGTTTATTATTGAATCTTTGCTGCATTGGGCACGCTGCTATCACATTGATGGCTTCCGTTTTGATCTTATGGGATTGACTGATACTGAAACCTTAAATCAGGCACGAGCTGCATTAGATGAGCTTCCTGGCGGTAAAGATATTGTTATGTATGGAGAACCGTGGAGTGCTTCGGATCCTGCTGTTGATGAAAAAGTTCCGATGGGAGATAAAGACGGCAGGAGCACTCTTAACGAGCGCATAGGCTGGTTTAGTGACGAGTCTCGCGATTCCCTCAAAGGCAACGTCATGAACCATCTCGACCGCGGGTATGTAAATGGCAATGAGCTCTGGTGCTCAGATGCGGCTCGCCAAACTCTTAATGCATGGCGTGATACTCCTTCTGCAGGTAAAGAAGTTGGACAGATTGTTCAATATACTTCTGCTCACGACGATTTGACTTTCTGGGATAAGCTTTGTATCTCTATGCGCGAGAATGCTAGCGATTTTGAGTTTGACGCTCAAGATGCACAACAAGTTGCGGATATTTTGAACGCTAATATGTTTGCAGCTGGAATTGTTTTGTGCTCTGCAGGCACGCCGTTTATGCTAAGCGGAGAAGAGTTTGGACGTACTAAGCACGGTTGCGATAATTCTTATAATCGCGGTGTACTAATGAACCAGCTTGACTGGGCGCGCGCTGAACGTTTCAATCCGCTTGTTCAATGGTATCGTGCACTTATAAAGCTTCGCGCTGAATATAGCTCATTGTATGATGGCAAACGCAAACAACTTGAAACGTCTAACCATACTGTTTTGGCTACGCGCATTGGCAATAATTTAATTGTTTGCGCAAATCCTATGTATCATGAAGATGCAACTATTCAGCTACCTGCTATTCATAGCGCAAAGGCTCAAGAGTGGCATTGCGTACTTAATTCAAGTGATTATTTTGCTAAGTGGACTGGAAAACAACCTGACACCGCGGTAAATATTACAACTGAAAAAAGCGCTGCTACCCTACACTTGCCTATCAGAACTTTTGTTGTGCTTAGCAACAAGTAATTGCGTTTTAGTAAGTAAAAAAAATAATAAACTGTCAGACGATTGCAACTAAACATGAGTAATCACAACACTTGTGTTTAGTTGCAATTACTTATAAAAACTAGCAAATATGTCGCAACGCTAATTTGCAAACGATGTCAGGTATTTATATAATTGACAGGCAGGGTGTATTTCAATCCAGAGATGTATTGATTTACACGCTATCGCCATAGTTGCACATTTGGCACGCTTACGACGATGTTAGGAATGTGCCAAATCATAAAGTAGAAGGAGCACCATGACAACAACAGCTACTGGCAAAGCTGATGCTGATAAGCCTATGGAAGAAAGCGCAGAACGTCTTGCACGTCCACTTATTAAGCTTGCTAAGGCGTGCGGCGTTGCCACTTTTTATATTGATCAGCAAGGAAGCTACACCGAAATTACAGATGAAGCATTAGTTGGAGTACTTGATGCATTAGGCATGCCTGCCGACACTCAAGACAATATTGCAATTTCATACGAGAAGGTTCAGCGCAAACGCTCTAGCGAGTTATTGCCACCAACTGTCGTTTCGTTTAATGGCGCAAAAACTTGCGTACCAATTCACGCAGGAGATGCCAAAAAAGAGCAAATTCACATTTCTCTTACACTCGAAGATGGAACAGATTATGAAGACTCGTTAGGCGATATTCAATCCGAAGACGATGGAGACTTGTTCATTGAACTTCCGGATGATTTGCCAATGGGCTACCACACTTTGCATGCCAAAGTAATCAGCGCGAATGGCGAGACGGCTCAACATGCTGATGTCACATTGATTGCCGCACCTGCGCGTATTCCATTGCCTGAAAGCGTTAAGCAAAAGCACCGTTGGGGATTCATGACGCAAATGTATTCTGTGCGTTCAAAAGATTCTTGGGGAATTGGCGATTATGGCGATTTGCGTCGCCTACTTAAGGATGCTGGAGAAATCGGCAAGGCTGATTTTATGCTGATTAATCCAATTCATGCGTGCGCTCCAGTAACACCTCTTGAGCCTTCACCGTACTTGCCTGAGTCTCGTAGGTTCTTGAATGTCACTTATATTCGTCCGCAAGATATTCCGGAATATGCTGAATTAAGTGGCGAAGATCTTGCTAAAGTAGAGCAATTGCATGAGTCTATTGCTCCTCAAAACAATAATCCAAATCCTATAGATATCAACGCTGCATGGGATGCCAAGCTTCCTGCGTTGCGTATTATTTTCAAGCAACCTCGTTCTACCGAGCGCGAGCGCGAGTTTAGTGAGTTTAAGCATCGTTCTGGTGAAGATCTTGACGCCTTTGCAACTTGGTGTGTTGCGTTTGAGGTTTGGGGTGCTCCTTGGGGCGAGAATTTGTGGTTTGACACTACAGGCAAAGGCACTCCGCAAATTGAGCGACTTAAGCGCGAACATGCTGACTTGTTTGAGTTCCATCGTTGGCTTCAGTGGATTGCTGATGAGCAAGTTGCTGCAGCTCACGCTGAAGCTAAAGCTGCTGGTATGGCAATTGGTCTTATGCAAGACATGGCAGTTGGCGTACACGGCTACGGTGCTGACGTTTGGTGGAGTCCGGAACGATTTGCTAATGGTGTAAGCGTCGGTGCTCCTCCTGATTTCTACAACCAGCAAGGTCAGGATTGGGGTCAACCTCCATTCGATCCAAATTATTTGGATGAAACTGGCTATATTGCTTACCGAGACATGGTTCATAACGTGTTCTTGCATGCAGGAGCTGCTCGTATTGATCACGTTCTTGGATTGTTCCGCTTATGGTGGATTCCACAAGGACAGGGTGCTAGAAACGGCGCGTATGTGTACTACAACGTAGATGCAATGCTCGCAGTTCTCACTATTGAAGCAACTCGCGCAGGCGGTGTTGTTATTGGCGAAGATTTGGGCACTGTGCCGAAGTATGTTTCTAAGGTTCTTGCATCTCATGGCGTGCTTGGCACTGTTGTTGAGTGGTTCACCCACGACGACGAAGCTGAAGCCGCTACTAAGAAGGCTGGAAAGAAGCAAATTATTTTTGCTAATCCGTCTACATATCGAGAGTATGCTCTTGCTTCCGTTACTACGCACGATATGCCACCTACAGCTGGTTATCTTGCCTTTGAGCATGTCAAGCTTCGCGAGCAACTTCATCTGCTTACAGACTCCGTAGAAACGTTCCAGGAGGCTGCTCAAGCTGAACGCGATGCAATGATGAAGATGCTTCTTGAGAACGGTTGGATTAGCAAAGATGCTGCTGAGGATGTTGAAGGTCATGTACAAGAGATTGTGGAAGCTATGCATGCAATTATGCTCACTTCCCCATCTTTGCTTTTGCAAGTAGCTTTGGTTGATGCTGTCGGCGAGAAGCGTTCACAGAATCAGCCTGGAACTAGTACAGAGTATCCAAACTGGCGTATTCCACTTGCTGATGCTGATGGTCGTGTAGTTCACACCGATGAAGTATTTAAGTCACCACGAGTGCTATCTATGACGGCAGTTATGCGCGGCGAAAATACACGGAAGCATGTATAATTTAATAGTTGGTTTACCGATGAACTGACTCTATTCCCCCCCTCGTAAGGAATATGATTTGCATAGTAGCAAATCAAAATATTTCTTACATGATGTCCTATGTGAGGCGAGCATCTATAATAGTGCTCGCCTCATTAATTATGGGGTTATGGGGGTTATGGAGTAAGAAGCAAACCCCCCTGCCTCAACACCGTTACTCGCGCAGTACGTAATCTGCGTCAATAACACAAATAAGCAGCAACACTCGCGCGCTAAATCGCAGCGCTCAAGCAGGTCGTCACGCCATAACGCAGAAATTACTTCTTAATATACTTTGCAAATACACGCTCTAAAATCGGAGTATGCAGCATAATAAGCGATCCCCAACCAATGAATACCAACAAAGGCAAACCCTGCGGCAAATATACGATTGATGCAAATATTAACACAATAAACACTATATCTAGCAGTGTCATTATAAGAGTTTCTTTCCAATACGAAATACCAAAAATAAGAGAATTAGCCACTGTTTTATCAATTGAATTTTTAAAACGCGCTTGTAATGCAAACACCCATTCGGCAACAATAACCCACAATATGCTCAGAATAAATTTAATAATTAAAAGTGGAGTAAACCACACGCAAAGCCATAGCCAAATAATAGCAAGCAAAACTGGTCCCATTACAGCCCAAATAATAGTAGATTCCAAAAAATTGCTAGCAAACGCGCGAAAATAAGCTGCAGTAATATGTCCTTCACCTTGCTCTGTACGTCTTGCAGCATCATGACCAGCACAAAGAGAAGCGCCGATAGTAATTAAAGGAAAGCTTGTTAAAATCATCAATATTGTAAGCCACACGGCATCAGCAAATGTTTCCATGCTTTGCGCAAACTTTGAATCTGGGCTTCCAAACGAGAAAATCATTCTATACTATCTCCTGGTTTTATGACGCAATTCCTATGCTTTACTATCTATAGATACTCTAATAACGAACTCTACCACCTAATTACAAACTAACGTAACTATTAAAAATAATGACGGTGTGCACAAACGTAATAGTATGCACACACCGCCGCTTTCACTGCCACTTGAATTTTGGAGGAGAATTAATTTATCCCTTTACTGCACCAGACATAACACCTTTAATAATGTACTTCTGGCAGATGAGGTAGAAGATTATGATTGGAACAATTGCCATAACCAAGCAGCCCATCATTGCGCCCATCTCGACAGATCCATAGCCGCCCTTCAAATACTGAACAGCTATAGAAATAGTCTTATACTTGTTGAGATCGAGCGTCAAGAATGGAAGCAGGAAGTCATTCCAAATCCACATTGCCTGCAAGATTGAAACCGAAATAATAGCAGGTCGCATAATCGGCACAATAATCTGGAAGAATATACGTGGTACAGAAGCACCATCAATCATTGCAGACTCTTCGAGTTCTTGCGGAATACCCTTAATCACACCAGTGAAAATAAACACTGCAAGTCCTGCACCAAAGCCTAAGTAAATAATCCACAATCCCCATGGAGTATTCAACTTTAAAGTGTTCGTAATGTAAGCAAGGGTGTACATAACCATCTGGAACGGCACAATCATGTTAAACAGGAACAAAACGTATAGAAGTTTTGCTGCCCAATTGTTCACACGAACAATCCACCATGCACACATTGACGTGCACAGAAGAATGAGGATTACAGAACCAACAGTTACAACAATAGTCCAGAGGAAACTCATTGGAAAATCAGTACGATTTGAACCTAATACGTAGTTAGACATTCCAACAAACGATTTTGAACTAAAAGTAAAAGGATTGCTTGCAATATCAACCTTAGACTTGAAAGAATTCAGTACCACTAAAGCTATAGGGAAAATCCATAACAAGCTTATAAGAGTGAACAGCACAGTCCATAACGCAGGATGCTTTGTTTTCTCGTTCATGCCGCTACCTCCTTCGACCTAGTGAGCATATTCTGAACCATAGCAATAACAGCCACGACAATGAAGAACATGACTGCCTGAGCCTGACCAACGCCTTCACATCTTGGAGTAGTGAAAGTTCTATAAATATTGAGAGCTAACATCTCTGTTTTCCTTGACGGACCACCGTTAGTTAATGCGAAGTTCTGATCGAAAAGCTTGAAGCCGTTGGTAATTGTTAAGAATGTGCAAACAGTAATAGAAGGCATCATCAATGGAATAGTAATCTTGAATAAAGTCTGCCTTGGGCTTGCACCATCGACAGCAGCTGCTTCCATAACATCTCCTGGAAGAGCCTGCATTCCTGCGATATAAATAATCATCATATAGCCAATTTGCTGCCAGCAAACAACAATCACAAGGCCCCAGAAACCGAATACTTCAGAGAACGTAATCGTACGATTGAAGTAGCCGAGTATACCATTTAACAAGAGCTGCCAAATATAGCTTAAAACGATACCGCCAATAAGATTTGGCATAAAGAACACGGCTCTGAATATCGTCGTGCCCTTGAACTTCTTAGTAAGCATGTACGCAATTGCAAAAGCAATAACATTAATAATTATTGTTGTAATAACTGCAAAAAGCGTTGTGAACAAAAACGAATAAACAAGATGCGGATCTTTTAAAGCTCTATAGTAGTTACGAAAACCCACAAACTTACCATCAGTCACAGTAGTGAATTTTCTAAAGCTCAAGTACACACCCATAATAAATGGCACTAAGAAGCCAACAACAAACGCAGCAAACGTTGGCAGCGCAAATAACCACCACCATTTACGTATTGCTTTTCCGCTCATACTAATCATGACTCGTCACTTTCTCCTCCTTGAGCGCGACATCCACGTAGACATCGCTGTCCCGAACCAATAACTTCATTCTACTACATGAATTAGCTATGTCAAACGTTGTCATTTTCGATATGTCACTTCAAACAAATATCAGAATTTAGTTTTAAAAAAATTGCTTATTATCGTTGGCATTCCAGCAAAATTTGCTAAAATAGAAATGTCTGCAAACGTTTGTTTGTTTCGAACTATAAAAGTTCGCACTAAACAATTAAACACAAGGCTGTGCTACACGTTTGTTATACGCGAATAAAGGAGTTCACATGTCGGCAAATATTCAAGATGTAGCGAATAAAGCTCATGTGTCAGTTTCTACTGTGTCGCGTTCATTTACACGACCAAACTTAGTATCTGCATCCACTCGCAATAAAGTATTGGCCATTGCTGAACAATTGAATTTTTCTATTTCGAAATCTGCAGCAGCACTAAAATCTGGTAAAACCTTGCGCATCGCTTTATTGATTAGCGATCAAATTCGTCTATGGTTTTCTGCATCTATTATTCAAGGATTGAATCAAGTATTCCACACAGCTGGATACGATTTGTCAATTTTTCAGATTTCCAGCAGCAAAGAGCGTAGCGAATTTTTCACAATGCTCCCAACTAGACGTAATGCTGACGCCGTTGTTGTGTGCTCCTTTGACGTAAATACCGACGAAATCGCACAACTTAAATCAACAGGTGTACCAATTGTTGGCATAAACTGCTTATATCCACAAAAATGCGATTTTGACGCGACTATCAATATTGACGATGACCAAGGTGCAAGACTTATGGCACGCCACTTAATCGGTTTAGGGCATCGCAATATTGCATATGTGCGCACAACTCGTGACGTTTCACTACATTTCAGCGTATTGCAGCGTTACCATTCTTTTATTGATGAATGCCAAAATAGCGGGATCACACCTACAGAAATTGTGGCACCTGCTAATTCTGATCGCATAAGCGCCATAGTTTCTATGCTTCTTGGAAGTTCAATTATGCCAACAGCAATTGCATGCCAAGAAGATGGTATTGCAATACCGCTTATGTTTCAGCTTGCACGCAGCGGGTATTCTACTCCAAAAGATGTGTCAATTATTGGTTTTGACGATAGTTTTTACGCGCATGAAACTGGCTTAACTACTATTAGACAGGATCCAGTTGATATTGCTTCTACTGCGGCAAATATCACGCTTGCGCTTATAAACGCAGAGGAAGTTGAAGATCCATATCGCATTGTTCCAGCGCAACTTATTGTGCGTTCAAGCACAGCTGCATTATTAAAAGAGTAGACCTTTTATAGTTTTCTAGAAAATATCGAAATAACAAAATCCGCTAGGACTTAGCACTATAATGTGCCAGTATCCTAGCGGATTTGCTTACGTCACCTTTGCTTGCTTACGTCAGCAGGTATAACGTCTGTTTGTTTATTAATGGATCAGTTGTCATCTTCATGAGCCTGAGAATATTCCTTAGCCCAACCATCCACGAATGCTGTCTTGACCTTATCCCACTTGCCGGTGCCCTGAGCGTACTCAAGCAAAGCGGAGCCAAGGTCGTTCTTCCAGTTATCAGATGGCATTACGGTGAAGTTCCAGCTTACTGGAGTCTTACCAGACTTAGCATCTTCAACGGCTGCTTGAGTCAATGGGTTGTCAGACTTGATATCTGCGAAGCTCTTGAATGGAGTAGTGAAGCCCATCTTCTTAGACAAAGCATCCTTACCAGCATCGGAAGTAAGCAACCACTTCAAGAAGTCCTTAGTTGCCTTCTTGTTAGCATCAGATGTCTTCTCATTTATGCACCAATAGTTCTCAGAACCAGTTGCCAAGCCTTGCTTTTCTTCGCCCTTAGCACCAATATAAATTGGAAGCATACCAAGGTCTTCAGCCTTCATACCAGCCTTGGAGAGGTCACCCCAAGCCCAAGTACCATTCTGGTAGAACACAGCTTTACCCTGGGAGAACTCAGCATTAGCATCTTCACCAGTCTTGGAACCAATCTTTGTTGCTGGTGTAGTGGAATCAGTAATGTAAAGATCGAAAATCTTCTTATAACCGTCAAGGAAGCTACCCTTTACCTTTGCAGGCTGCTTGGTAACATGATCTTCCTTGAACTCATAGTACAAAGGAAGATTTGCAAGGTGGGTCTTAAAACGCCAATCAGAGCTGGAATCAAAACCAGCAGAAGTAAAGGCGCCTTCAACGCCAAGATCTGACTTGTGCTTTTGAATATCATCTGCAACAGCCTTCAACTTATCGAAGGAGTTGATTTCTTCAGCAGACTTTACCTTAGCATCCTTAAGCTCGGTGTACTTCTTAAGCAAAGCCTTGTTGTAAATCAAGCCGTAGGTTTCCATTGCATATGGAATACCAACAACCTTATCTCCATCCTTCAAAGCAATATCCTTGTTCTGAAGTTGGCTATAAAGCTCAGTATCCTTCAAATCAGCAGTGTAATCCTTCCAGCTTGCGTAACCAACTGGACCGTTGATCTGGAAGAGTGTAGGAGCTTCATTACCCTTGCTGATTTCACTCTTCAAAGACTGCTCATAAGTTCCGGAAGCAGCAGTTTGAACCTTAACCTCAACACCTGTTTTCTTGGTGTATGCCTTAGCTACTTCCTTCCACTGATCTGCAGCTTCTGGCTTAAAGTTCAAGAAGTAAACCTTACCTTTAGCAGAGCTGTCACTTGAGGAGGATCCGCAAGCTGCAAGCGCGCCAAAAGCCATTGCCGAGCAAGCTACCAGTGCAATTGTTGATTTAATTGTACGATTCATCATCGAACCTTTCTCCTATGCCGACAATCCCGTCATTGGACTGCCACACCTCTAGGTGTCCTTATCGACAATATTTATTATGCCTCAACTGCTGCAATATTGCAAACGATAGCATAAGTAAATTGACGCGTGTCATTATAAAAACACCACCCACTAATATATTCGATAAAATTAGCACGTATTTTTGGCAATAATTAAAGGGATTGCACAACAA
Source organism: Gardnerella sp. DNF01189 (assembly GCF_049244195.1). Taxonomy (NCBI): domain Bacteria; kingdom Bacillati; phylum Actinomycetota; class Actinomycetes; order Bifidobacteriales; family Bifidobacteriaceae; genus Gardnerella; species Gardnerella sp. DNF01189. The sequence goes on from NZ_CP058385.1 coordinate 1,041,354, forward strand.
TTTAGCAAACGATTGTGCAACCCCTTGAGGATTATAGTTCAAAACAAATTATTTAATTAAACTAACTCTGCCCATGAGCAATCTTATATTCCTTAGCCCAGCCGTCAACAAACGCGGATTTAAGAGTAGCCCATGCCTTATTAGCGCCAATAGAAGTCATACCGTCTTTTGTTGCTTGAGCGTATGTAAGCAAATCAGAGCCAACATCGTCTTTCCAACCGTTAGATGGCATAGTAACAAACACCCACTTAACAGGCAATTTGCCAGGCTTAGCAGTGTAATCAACAGCAGCCTGAACTAGAGGATTTTCTGCTTTAGGGAAACCTTTGAAAGGAGCAGCAAAGCCCATTTTATTAGCTAAAGCATCCTTACCATAATTTGTAGTAAGTAACCAATTAAGGAAGACATTAGTTGCTTCCTGATTCCGCCTTGAAGCCTTTTTATTAATGCACCAATAATTTTCCGAACCGGTAGCCATGCCTTGTTTCTCTTCGCCCTTAGCACCAATATAAATTGGTAGCATGCCAACATCGTCAGGCTTTATGCCAGCTTTTGAAAGATCACCCCAAGCCCAAGTACCATTCTGGTAGAACACAGCTTTACCAAGAGCAAACTCATAAACAGCATCCTCGCCAGTTTTAGTACTTAACTGGCTTACAGGAGTTGTGGAATCAGAAATATAAAGGTCAAAAATCTTCCTGAAATTATCAACATAGTCGTAATTAATTGACTGAGGCTGACCATTAACGTTATTCTTAACGAATTGATAATACAAAGGCATATTTGCAAGATGCGTCTTAAAACGCCAGTCGGAGCTTAAATCAAAACCTGCGGACGCAAAAGCACCGTCAATACCAAGCTCATCCTTGCGCTTTTGCAAATCGTCTGCAACAGCCTTCAACGCAGCGAAATTAGTTATTTGATCTTCAAAAGATTTGCCGTTTTCTTCTGGCTGCAACTTTGCATCTTTAAGATCCACATACCTAGCAAGCAAAGCCTTGTTGTAAATCAAGCCGTAATTTTCAGTAACATATGGCACAGCAACCGGCTTACCGTTATCCATAAAAGCAAGATTTTTATTGCTAAGTTGCGTATAAAGAGGGGAATTAGTTAAATCAGCAGTGTAATCCTTCCAGTTAGCGTAGCCAACAGGACCGTTAATCTGGAATAACGTAGGCATGCTATCTGGATTATCTTTATATTTCTCAACTTCGGTTTTAAGTCTCTTTTCATACTGACCGCCAGTTGGCGTAACTATGCTTACTGTAACACCAGTCTGTTTTGTGTATTCTTTAGCAACTTCTTCCCACATAGCAGTAGCTTCAGGCTTCAAGTTGAAGAAAATAACCTTCCCATTAGCAGACCTATCGGCATTTGCGCCAAAAGACTGAGAAAAACCAAAAGCAGTAAACGCACAAGCCGCCAAAACAGCGCAAACCACTAGCGCAATAATCGACTTAACCGAACGACTCATCATCGAACCTTTCCATATACTGCTAATCTCTTACGAACTAACTAATTACTGCTATTGAATACTATTTAAATCACAGTAGTGAGCTAATATTACAGCAAACGCAAGACTCAAATATATAAATATCTTTGCAAAAAATTTGCGCAAATCGCACTAAAATATATGGAAATATCTGAAATTTTAAACCGTATTTCAACAATTCCAATGCACAATTACATTGTCGCCTTTATACGTGCCCAACACAGAATAATGCGCGGTATCCATACGAAGAAGTCGCGCAAAATCTGGGTTTACTCCAAGCCAGCGCGCAGTAAGAATACGCAACACATGAGCATGTGCAACAACAAGCACGTCCTTACCTAATTTCAATTTAGGCATTGCCATATCAATAATCTTTTGAGTACGATCCGAAACCTCTTGCAAGCTTTCTCCAGAAGTCCTGTGCACATCCACTGTCTCTCCACTAGGAAGCACTTCTTTAGCATCACTAACCATGTGAGAAGGAAGAACTTTAGGACCATGTTTCCACACATCCCACGCCTCAACTCCACTTAGTTTAGAAATATCAGCGCGCGTGCGACCCTCAGCAGCACCATAATCCCACTCCAGCGCGCTATCACAAATTGTATACGAAGCAAATCCAGCAAACTGAGCTGTTTGCTGCGCGCGACGAAGCGGGCTTACAAGCACACAATCCTCATCAAAACCTTTTGTGAACACACACTGCAATCTAGCACCAGCCTCTTTTGCTTGCTCAACACCAACTTCAGTAAGAGGCAAATCCGTGCGCCCAGTATGCTGACCAGACACACTCCAAGCGGTTTGACCGTGACGAAGTAACACCAAGCAACCCTGCTTCGAGCATTCTTTCTGAGAGGATTCTTTAGTGCCGTTATTTTGCATAGTCTTCACATTCCTCACCAGCGCCATGTACACACATCGCACTGGACGCCTAGCAGCACGATTGCTTTACGTAAGCATTTCTTAACTTGCAGCCACTTTGCCGCAAATCAAGATTACTGTTCCATGGTACCGCCAAAATTGGTATTTCGTTACCACTAACATAGAAAATATGACGCAATTATCATCGGCTAATACTAAAACTCAACGAAACCATCGTGCGACTCAAGCTACCGTACAACGACTGAATGCAGCGAATCGTAAGATTGATGCGCTTCGCGAGCGCCGATTAAAAAATCCAAATACTTTAGGAGATTCGTTGCTTAAAGCCGCACTTCCGTCTTTTGCAACGTTTATAGCTGGACAGATTGCGCACTTAATATGGGAAAAACATGTTGATACTAGAAAAATCAATTTAAACTCTAATAATCGTCCTAACAATCTTTCTAAAGAAAAAATCACACAAAAGCAACGTGTTAAGCAAGAAGAACCATTGCTAATGTCTCTTGGATTTGCAGTATTTTCTGCGATTCTTACTACGATTGTTGGTCGCTTAGTAAGTCACGGAACCTTGTCTTATGTTGCGCGGAGGCAAAGAAAGCGACAGTTTCGAAAAAATAAATTCTAATTTTGAACAAATGAAACTAAATGCAGAAATAATCGAAGAATAAGGAAAGTAAGGAATAAGAATAACGTGCAAAACTTACGTCACAACGAAACTATTGATACTCTACTGAACCGCCGATCTATTCGCGCTTTTTGCAACGAAGCAATTGACGAAGATACAGTCGCGACTCTTGAAACCGTGGCTCAACGCGCTGCTTGCAGCCAGTTTTTGAACGACTGGTCAGCGATTAAAATTACGAATAGCTCAATTAAGCAGAAGCTTTCCGAAATTGGCAATCAAACATATATTGCTACAGCTCCGCTGTTGTACGTTTTTATTATTGACCAGCACAGAAACGCTGCAATTGCACAAAAAAATGGCATCGATACAGGCAGCGACGAATTTATGCTTAAAACTCGTTACCGCTTTACTCAAGCTCAAAACGACGTCATTTTGGCACTTCACACCATGGAAACTGCCGCGGAATCTTTGGGTCTTGGTTGCGTAATCCTCGGTTCAATTTTGAACAGTAGAACTCAGCTTATTGATATTTTGAATTTGCCTGAATACACGTATCCCGTGCTCGGCTTGGCAATTGGTAAGCCTGCACAAAATCCGGAATTAAAGCCGCGCATGAGTACTAGCATGCAGATTTTTGAAAACACTTACCCTGCTGACGATGCTGAATTACTAGAGAATCTTGCCGATTTCGACAATCGCGTGCATCAATATTACGATTTGCGAAATACTAGCAGACCGGTTGACGCTTTCAGCGCGCAAAGTCTTGCTATAGCAGCAGACGATATTGCCAAAAAACACGAAGCAGAAGATGTTGAGCAGGTTGCAAGGCAAGGTTTTAATGTTGCATAAGATTTAACACCGTTTTAATTTAGTGCCGTTTTAACTTAACGCCGTCTTGGCTTGTACCCGCGCTTTCTAGATTTAGGCTTCGTGCTTGCGGATGGCGAGCGCATATCGGAATACATGCGATTTACCGGGTTTTTATGCGTCAAATGCCAGCAACCACAATATTCACAAGCATAAACCCATAACTGTGTTCCACGCTCTCGCAAACTTTGCTCCGCTGCCATAAGAGCCTGCCCTTTATTCTTGTACATGATTTTTTGGGTAGATTCGCAGCGCCTCGGAGTAAAGAAATACATAGCTTTTATGGTAGCAAACCGCTTAACAGTTTATGATACGTCCAATAATTACATATCCACGTTAGCATCAACGTTCATAACGTACACGTTATTGCGCAATTGCCGCTCTTGCATTCGCGTAATATCCCCATCTTCGTACATGTCATGAATTATACGTAACTCTATTGCGTAACTTTCACGCTTTACTTCTTCAATATTTTCGATTAAACGCACGCTCAAGCTCACATTAGGTCTAGAACGCAACAATCGTTCAACACTCCTGTACTCGCGCAAAAGTGCAGAACAGTACTCAGCTGCGTATTCCTGATTGCTCATGACATTATATAGTCGTTCAATAACGTGCTGAATAACTTCAATATGCAACTGACGAATATGCACAAAAATAACGTCTTCTTGTAAGAGTGGAGCTGTTCTGCGAATCATATTACTTACTCGCATTATGACTGTTCCAATACGACGCTGTAATGCTCTTAACCTTCCGCGAACATGCCACATGAGGGTTCCCAACTGCCTATCAGTGTGAATGTGACGTAAAGAATTCATAATTTGATCCAACAGACGCTCACAAGCTTCAACCTCCAGCAATTCCTGTTTCGATAAAGAACAAGCTTGCTTCAGCTTACGCAAACGCTGCTTAATATAATCTTTTTCCCAGTTAAGAGTTTCAATGCGCAAATCCAAATATTCTTTGGAGTCTCTATGCCCAATATTTTGCTTTAAACGTTCAATTCGTTCGGTATAAGAGTCAACAACAGACAATACTGCACGACGATTTTCGTTAGTAATACTAGAGGTTAATTCTTCAACCGTACGTCTAAGCACTTCAATGGCAATAGGAGTAACTTCCTCAAGTTCAGTATCGTTCTTTTTGGGAGAAATCATGGGTAACAAGAAGTTCGCCATAAGTAGCGTAACCACGATCACTACTCCCGATATAAAAATAAGTTCATTCCTAAGTGGAAACTTCACCGGTAATGTGAACATTAACGCTAAAGTTAAGGTTCCTTTTGCTCCACCTAAAGTCATAATTACAGCAGATTTTAATCCGCCTGTTAATTGGAATTGAGAAGATCTTGCGATGCGAACCATGGTGACCATCCATAAGAACCTCATGCCAACAACCGCAAGCAACGTTACAGCAATAATAGCCACAAGCAACAGGTTATTAACACCATAATCATTCCAACTTGAACTTACAACTTTTGGCAAAGCAATGCCAAGAAGAACAAAAACTGCACCATTCAGCCCAAACGAAAGAACACTCCACACGCTATTGGCAACAATATTAGTGCGCGAAACATTCGGACCTACTCCAGAACGATCAAATCTTGCTAGTAATCCTGCGGTAACTAACGCTAGCATTCCAGAAGCGCCAACACCTTCAGCACCCATGTAGAGCAGGAACGGCAAAAATAGTTCCATTAATATTCTTGTTTTTGTAGTTTCCCAGCCTAAAGATCTAATCTTTTCAAAAAGCCAGTTTGCAGCTAATCCTACAAATACGCCAATTGCAATTCCACCAAAGAATTTTGATGCAAAACTGCTTAGTGCTGGCGTGATATCGAAAACACCAGACGCAGCAACAAGAACTGCAAACTGGAAGCCTACGATTCCGGACGCATCATTAAACAGTGATTCACCCTGTAGTACGCTAAATTGTTTGTCAGTAAGCGATACTTCATGACTTAACGCACTTACTGCCACAGCGTCAGTCGGTCCCAAAGCTGCCCCTAACACAGCTGCAGCGGCAATCGGTATAAATGACCATATTGCAGGTAAAAGCACAGCAACTGCGACCATAGTTGCCAGTACTAAACCAACAGCAAGAGTTGCTGAGTATTTAAATGAAGACAATAACGCTAACTTATTTATCTCACGCGATTCAAAATAAATTAAAGGCGCAACAATTACGATCATAAAAAGCTCTGGATCGAGAGTAACGTTTGGGAAGAAAGGCAGTTCTGAAGCTATAACACCCATGGTTATCTGCACAAGCGGCACTGAAACTCTCGGTATAAAACGTTCCAAGAATGATGACAGCACTACAACCGCCATGATGTACAGAATTAGCTCAAAAACTGGCATACTATTATAACTTCCTCTGTTTATTTACCTTATTTTTCAGCTTATCGAAACATGGCAACTAATATAAAATCTATTGAAATGCAAAATAATTTAAAAATAAAGAGGAACTTGTTCAAAAGTTCAATATAAATTCAAAATAATTTATACCATTTGCAAAAATTCAAAATAAATTCAATTTTTACTTTGCAAAATACAAATTTGCGCGTAAAATCATCACTAAAAATATAAATAGTTCAATTTAATACTTATATTTTGAACTTTGCTATAAACTTGTTCAATTTATAAATGCCGATTTTACAAGAAAGACAGATTATGGCACAGAATTTTGATGATGAGCTTAAAAAAGCTATGAAGCGTAAGGGGTACAAGCAGATTGACGTAATCGAGCTTGCAGCAAAAAACGGTCATAAACTTGGCAAAAGCCAGTTAAGCCAGTATTTAAGCGGCAAAACCGAGCCTCGCAAAGACGTACGTAACATGCTAGCTGAAATTCTTGGAATCAGCGGCGACGGAATCAAAGGCGGTCATTCTTGTGCAAAAATCGAGCAAAACTGCCAGTCTGCAGAAGAACCACAATTAAATCAGCCACAGCTTACAGAAGCTGAACTTTCCCAAACACTTAAACATAGAACCTTCAACAAATCAACCAAACTCGAGCACGTGCTTTATGACGTTCGCGGCCCAGTTGTTGAAGAAGCAAACCGCATGGAAGCGAACGGAACGCATATTCTAAAGCTCAACATTGGAAATCCTGCGCCTTTCGGATTCCGCGCTCCAGACGAAGTGATTTACGACATGCAACAGCAGCTTATTGACTGCGAAGGCTACTCGGATAGTCGTGGACTTTTCTCCGCTCGCAAGGCGATTATGCAATACGATCAGCTTAAGGGCATTCCAGGCGTGCAAATGGAAGATATTTACACTGGAAACGGAGTTTCCGAGCTGATTAATCTTTCTATGCAAGCGCTGCTTGATTGCGGCGACGAGATTCTTATCCCAAGCCCGGACTATCCTCTGTGGACTGCGTGCGCGAGCCTGGCCGGCGGCACTCCTGTGCACTACATGTGTGACGAAAAGTCGCATTGGCACCCAGATATTGCCGATATTCGCTCTAAAATCACGCCTCGCACTAAAGCAATCGTGATTATTAACCCAAATAATCCTACGGGTGTGCTGTATAGTCGCGAAGTTTTGGAAGAGATTGTTAAGATTGCGCGCGAGTTTAATTTGATTATTTTTGCAGACGAGATTTACGACCGTCTTGTTATGGATGGCAAGAAGCATATTTCGATTGCTTCTCTTGCTCCAGACATATTCTGCGTAACTTTCAGCGGACTTTCTAAGTCGCATATGATTGCTGGCTTCCGTATTGGTTGGATGAGTCTTTCGGGAGATAAATCCAAGGCTCGCGACTACATTATGGGTCTTAATATGCTGTCTAATATGCGCTTGTGCTCGAACGTTCCTGCGCAGTCGATTATTCAGACTGCTTTGGGCGGATACCAGAGCGTTGAAAAGTATTTGGAGCCAGGCGGACGCGTGTATGAGCAGCGCGAGTATTGCTATAACGCGCTTCAAGAGATGGATGGCGTAAGCGTTGAGCGGCCAGACGCTGCTTTCTACATGTTTGTAAAGCTTGATCCAAGTCGATACAACATTCACGACGATGAACAGTTTGCTCTTGATTTGCTACGCGATCAGAAGTTGCTGATTGTGCACGGCAAAGGCTTTAATTGGCAGACTCCAGGCTACTTCCGCGTAGTCTACTTGCCGCGCTTGCAAACGCTTCGCGACGCAATGAGCAAACTCTCTAACTTCCTCTCCTACTATCGCCAGTAGAAAAAATAATTTTATATAAACAAAAAAATTATGCATATAGTGCCACGCTAAAAAACTTAACGTGGCACTATATTTTTCATAGGAGGAAGGAATCAAAGTATTTACTACGCAGCCTATTCTCTTATAGATGCTGCTGGGCCAATTGACTCACGCAGCAGCACAGTAATAGGTAGACATACGTGACGGGATGATGCTCGTTCATACCCAGCATTCAAAGTCTCTACTATATATTCAGCAGCTAAACGTCCTTTAGTTGTAACAGGCTGTTTAACTGTTGTCAACGGTGGATTACTACATGCAGACTCATCTAGATCATCAAAACCTGTAACAGAAATATCACGTGGGATTTGCAAACCAAACTGTCTAGCAGCATCCATTACTCCAAACGCAATAACATCACTAAAGCAGATGAACGCAGTTGGGAATGCAGAATTATTTTGTTTAGTTATTTGTGCAAAAGCTTCTTTTCCTCCAGCACGAGTGCATGGCACTTCAATAACATTTTTCTTATCGACCAGTGGGGCTATTCCATTCTCTTCTAAAGCAGAAATCACACCATCAATACGGCGACGAATTGTTCCATGCCAAGAAAGATACCCATCATCATTGCCTGATTCTGGAGAAATCACCACAAAATTGCGATGGCCCAATGAAATAAGATGCTCAGTTAATTCCTTCATAGCGCGCGTCTCATCAATATTGATACTTGGAGCCTGACTATGCACCTCACTGTCAACAATAACAAATGGCTTTCCTTGCTGCATAAGAGCTTCAACTTCACCACGATCTTCTTCTAAACCAGTTACTATAAAACCGTCAACTGCAGCATAAGGAATTGCTTTTAACATAGAATTACGAAGTGGAGGCACTAAAAGAAGCGTCAGTCCCTCTCGCTCACAGATTTGCCCAATACCTTGAATAAATTCCGAATAGTATGGATTTTCTAGCACTCGCCCTAATTGCTGTGGTAGTAACAATCCCAAACTATTTGTCTTTTGAGTTCGCAGCATATAAGCAACAGGATTACGCACATATCCTAGTTCCTTTGCAACTGAAAATATGTGTTCTACAGTTTCTGATGATAAGCGATCAGGAGTATTATACGCAAAGGAGACAGCAGATTTAGAGACACGCGCTGCATCAGCAATATCCTGCATTGTAATTTTCTTTCCCATGTCTCACACTTCTTACTTCTACATTATTTTTACTGTTGAGCTTGCAATACAATCATAGAATTATCTTTATTGGGGCGCCAACTATTTCCAACAGTTACACCATTTATAATTCGCCAATTATGATTTTGCAATTGTTGAGGTAGCTTCGATGAATTATATTCTACCAAATTATTACGTGAAATAATCATCAAAAGAGATTCTTCCTTATGCTCTCGAGAAATAATGACAGTATCTTCGTCAACAGCGTAACAACTTTGCGTGCCTCTTCGCAACGCAATATGATCACGCCGCAATGCATTTAATTGAACAATTGTACGGAATATTTCAGCATTTGCATCAAGACTATCCCACTGCATACCAGAACGACACCCTGGATCATTATCGCCAACCATACCAAGCTCATCACCGTAATAAATCATTGGAGCACCTTCGCAGGCAAACATGCAATAGTACGCGGTTATGCAATCCTCAGTATTATTTTGATGCGCAGTTAAAACACGCTCAGTATCGTGGCTACCCAACAAATTCATCATTCCATGGTGATATCCATACGGTATGCGCTCCTGCAAACGGTTAATACCGTTAACAAAATCGTATGCATTGAATCGCTTTGTCGCGGTAAAACCTAAAACTAAATCACGCAGAGTATAATTCATTGTGCTATCAGTAGTGTCTCCTTGCAACCATTGAGCAGGGTCTCTCCACTCTTCAGCTATCAAACATAATTCCGAATTTTTTGCTTTAACAACTTGCCTAAAGTCCTGCCAAAATTCTGGATAAATAAAATATGGAACGTCAAGACGATAACCATCGATACCTTGATCGATCCAATATCTTGCAACATTAAAATGATGCTCACGCACCTTTGGATTAAACACATTCCACTTCGGTAGATATTCACAACCAGAACAGGTTTTATAATTAGGCACAGGCAATGACTTAACTGGGAAGTTTTTCACTGAAAAATAATTCACATATTCTGAATTCTCTTCATTTTTAACAACATCTTGAAACATCCAATGAGTTTTACCACAATGATTTAAAACTGCATCTAGTACTATACGTATATTCCGCTTATGCGCTTCATCTACCAATGTATGAAAATCTTCAAGCGTTCCTAAAAGTGGATCGATTTTGAAATAATCGTTTGCATCATAACGATGATTTGTTGCAGCAGAAAAAATTGGATTCAAATAGAGCGCGTTGCAACCTAAATCATGAATATAATCAAGTTTTTCTGTAATTCCAGCAATATTACCGCCTAAGAAATTCTCACGCGTAGGCTCAGCATCCCATGGATCAAGCGGCACATGACCTTCAGTTAGCATACCGTAGCCTTCACAACGATGGAAACGATCAGGAAAAATCTGATAAAATCTTGCATCAGGCAACCACTGTGGTATAGACATAATAAACCCCATCCTTAATATTTCTACAATTTCTAATCTTTCATACCCGTATTTGCAATTCCTCTAACGAGCGCACGTTGGAAGAAAAGGAACACAATGATACTTGGTATTGTTGCAGTCAAAGTTCCTGCCATCAAATAATTCCAAGAGGTTCCATAACGCCCTACGAAGGATGCTAAACCAATCTGGATTGTACGAGTTTCATCCGTATTCGTAACCAATAACGGCCAAAGGAAATCATTCCACGCAAAGAGAAAACTGAAAATACCAAGCGTCGCAAACGCTGGATATGACAATGGAACAATCAGTTTGAAGAATATTCCAAACCTGCCACAACCGTCAATGCGCGCTGCCTCATCAAGCTCTCGAGGAATTGTTGCAAAATATTGGCGAAGTAAAATAATGCCAAACACATCTGCAAGTCTAGGAACAACCAAAGCATACAGCGTATCAACCCACCCCAAATTAGCGACTATCTCATAGGACGGAATAACAATCACAAAATTAGGAATCATCAATGCAGAAAGCAGCAGAATGAATATTGTTTTCTTCAAAGGAAATTCTAAGCGCGCAAAAGCGTAGGCAGCAAAGGCATCAAATATTAAATGTCCTACAACAATTCCTACTGTCATCAATAGCGTATTCCAGTAATATTGTGCAAACGGCGCAGCTTGCCAAGCGTGAATATAGTTTTCCCAATGCCATGATGTGGGAAAAATTGAAGTATTCGTGTATGTTTCAGCACGCATTTGCAAAGAAGTAGTGAACATCCACAAAAATGGAATGATTACTGTTGCTGAACCTAAAATCAGAATCGCATGACGCGCCAAACGCGACCATAATGATGATTTCATTATTCTTCTCCTTGTGCTCCAGAAACTTTCCATTGAACCATCGTCACGCCTAGCACTAGCGCAAGTGTAATAAACGCTATTGCTGTTCCATAGCCAAAATCACCAAGCTTGAACGCATCCCGATACATCATCATGCCAAGCACTTCCGTGCCTCCGCGAGGCCCACCACCCGTGAGCATGTATGCAAGGTCGAAGGATTGGAAGCTCGTCACCAATGCCTGAACTACTACAAAAAACGTCATTGGAGACAGCAATGGGAAAGTAATCTTCCATAATTTTTGCCACCCAGTAGCTCCATCTAATGCAGCCGCTTCATACACACTTTTTGGCAATGCTTGTAACGCAGTTAAATACAAAATAGCGTTAAAACCAATATTTTTCCACACGGTCAAAAGAATTAATGCAATAAGCGCAAGCCAGCGATTTTGTAACCAATCTGGTCCGTGTATATTGAATTTCATCAACACACTGTTCACGAATCCAGAAGGATCGAGCATATATTTCCACACAATGGCTGCAGCCACAGAAGATGTAACCACTGGAAGGAAGTAAATACTACGATAAATACTCCTACCTCGTATAGGTGCATCAAGCAAAAGCGCGAGCAACAATCCAGTCAGCACACTTAATACACATACACCAGCAGCATAAATAATTGTTACCATTAAGCTGTTGAAAAACTCAGGATCTTGGAAAAGACGAGCATAGTTTTCCAAGCCAATAAATTTCTTTTCTGGAGAGAATCCATCCCACGATGTTAGTGAAATATATACAGCAGACAACACAGGGTACAGCACGAAACCACCAATAATAAGCACTGCTGGCAACAAGAATACCGCAGCACAAATTACCTGATCTTTCTGGTAGTGCCTGTGCGCAGACTTGAGAAAATGACGTTTTTTCATTACATACTCCTTGATGCAAAGAACTCCGATAGCTGAGCCAACTTTATTTCATTCGACCCAGCTATCGGCACAGTATTTATGCAATCAGCCTTTGGCAATCACGTCGTTTACTGCCTTTTCAGCATTCGCAAGCGCTTCGTCAACACTCTGCTCTCCAGCGAAAGCCTTCTCCACAGCCTTTGCAAATTCGAAGGAAATCTTTGGATACAATGGCGTATTTGGACGTGTATGAGCAATCTCCATTTGTTCCACAAACGGAATTAAACGAGGCTGTTCCTTCTTAACCCAATCCAAATACTTATCAGACTTTGCAACACTCTTCGTTACAGGAAGCATGCCAGTCTTTTGCGACCACTTGATCACCTGTTCTGGCTGCAAGAACCAATTCAAGAACTCGCCAGCAGCCTTGGCACGAGCGTCAGAATTGTGGAAGACGATTGCTTGTTCACCACCGAGATTGGTTGCCTCCTTACCATCCTTTGGATGAGGGGCTTTTGCTACACCGAAATCAAATGGTGGATCTGGCGCCCAGATGCCAACCATCCAGCTACCTTCCTGAGCAGAACCACCCTTGCCCTTTTCAAATTCGCCCCACTTAGCATATGGGCTCACGCCGCTCTTGATGAGATCCATCCAGAAGTTCATAGCCTTCTTGCCTTCTGGCGTATTGAATGCAGCCTTAGAATTATCCTTCGTCAAGAATTCGCCGCCAGCTTGCCACAAGTTGACCTGGAAGTTCCAAGTTAAACCTTCGCCGTTATCTCCTGCTTGAGTAAGCAAATCATACCCTGGCTTGCCCGTCTTTTCCTTGATTGTCTTGGCAACTTTCTTCAACTCATCCCATGTTTGCGGTGGCTTGTTAGGATCTAACCCAGCTTCTTTATAAACATCCTTGTTGTACATGTACGCAAGATTATTGGCAGTCACTGGCACAGAAACTTGTTTGCCGTCAATATGACCATAGTCAATCAATGCAGGAGTCACATCATCGAGCGTTTTCGAGCTGATAACCTTAGAAAGATCAGTCAAATTGCCCATTTTTGCAATCTGTGGCACCCATACCAAATCACTTATAGAAATATCTGGCAAGCTCTTCGACGAAGCCGATGCACGAAGCTTCGTCATAAAATCAGAATTCGGGACGCTCGCAGTCTTAATCTTAATATTTTTATGCGAAGCATTAAAATCCTTCACCATTGCATCAAAGGTATCGGCGTTAGCGCCATCCCAATAATGCCAAATGGTAAGCGATGTTGCACCATTAGCGTCGGACGATTTCGTACTACCGCACGCACTTACGCTAACAATCATTGCAGCAGCACCAATCAGTGCACATATTTTTGTAAGTTTCTTCATTGTAACCTTCTTTTTATATTCATACGTTAACTTGCACTCATTTTGCATTTAGAAAATGGATGACGAACGATTCTCTAAAGCATCAGAAAACAAACTAATAATTTTTTTATTCTTTGTTGTATGACTACATAACAAGCAAACAGTTTTTTAATTGCCACAAACACTGGCTCATATAAATCTACATGTCATGTTCATACAGACACCAAAATCAAAAATGCATGCTTGTTTCTACCTCCTCCCCTCCAACTCCGAAGGCATTATCTTTAGACACCCACTGTTTGTCATCAAGCAATGCCTTAAATTGGAACTTTTTACCTTTAGGTATTCTTTCCATTTCAAATTCCCATATGTCGTTACCCAAATAATGACATGCACGACCATAATTCCAAGAAAGTGGATAAGTATCTCCTCTTACAGTTAGCGAATGACCTAAAGGAACATTCGCATGAACCATAATCTTCGTAAGATTCCGACGAACTGGGTGATACTCAGAAGTAGACGTCTCTGCGGCAAAAATAGCGACATCATGCGAAGATAACAGCACCTTAATCTGTTTACCGGTTACCCCTCCTGGCACAACAGTTGCTTTACGATTCGTATTCATCATATCTGTCAAAACAGTTCCTACAGAGATATGACTTTCTGCTCTAAGAGGTATAGTAACCATCTTTTCACCCCAAGTATTATGAGCAACTGTAATAACCTCATCGCTATTATCCTTGGCCATACGAGAGAAAGCATACACATCTTTGGCAGACCACATCTCAAGTTGACGACCTGTCCTCAATGAAGTGTGCTTACGACGAATCTCTGTTAATCGTTTAATATGCTGGTATAACGGAGATTTAGTGTTAAACGATTTCATATCTTTACGATTATCCTTATTTGCAATAGGGACTTCTGAACCATTGCCATTACCGTCATCAGCCTGTTCAGTGCCATAATAAATAATCGGCAAACCACGGGTAGTCATCATAAACGACAAGGCAGAACGTAAACGTTGATAATCATCATTTGCCCAAGTCAAAAACCTTGCTCTGTCATGATTATCAATAAATGTCTCTAATTGGTTTGGATTCCTATATTTCGTATCCTGCGAAAATAGCTTCCCTAAGTCACGCATATCCGTGTCTGCTGAAAAAGTTCTACGCACAGTGAAGAAATAAGGAAAATCTAATGCACCCCATTCGTAGTTTTGGTAATCAGCAACATAATCAACATCACCAACAAATATTTCTCCAAATGATGGAACCCCAACTTCTTTCTCAAATTTCTTTAACCAAGGTTTCGGGATAGAACGAGCAGCATCTACTCTCATTCCATCAAAGCCCATATCAATCCAATCTTTATATGTCTTAATAAGATATTTAGAGACTTGCGGATTAGACTGATCAAGATCATCTAAACCACCAAGATCACATTGCTCTATATCAGACTGCGATTCAGTATTATCGAATTTACAATCACCAAAATGATGATAAAATGCTGGATTATTCAAAAACCCTTCTGGATGATATGCCCCATTATATTTACGAGCATAAGCATCAAGATAGTCTGACGTGTGATTTGGCACAACATCGAGAATCATCTTTAATCCACGATTATGAGCTTCATTAATAAGCCTTTGCAAATCAGCTCTACTACCAAAATGTTTATTTGGTGTTGCAAAATCTTTAGTGAAATAACCATGATAGCTTGCTTCTTTACCGTCTTTTGACAACGGTTCTTGTTCAGACACAGGAGAAATCCAAATTGCAGTAACACCCAACCCTGCTATATAGTCCAAATGATTAGTTAGACCTTTCCAGTCGCCACCATGATAAAAACCTAAATCATTAGGGTTATATTCACCATGACCAAAATCATTGTTGGATGAATCACCATCCGCAAATCTATCAACTAAGACTTGATAAATAACATCACCTTCTTCCAATGGTCGCACACTATGAGCAGTGTTCGCAAAAGCAGAAGTAGGTGAATTAAAAAGTAACATTAAACTAATAAAAAATGAAACTATAAAAAATAAAAACCTACGCATAAATGCGCTAAACTTCATCGCTCGAGAGTTCATTTCAGTCTCCTTTGAACCGTAATGTTAAACTCTTGTAAATCAATTTACTACATTGTTAAACAAACGTCAATCCCTTAAAATAATTACATGTTATCTACTTACTACGCTTGCAAACACTTCGTGACGCAATGGGCAAACTCTCTAACTTCCTCTCCTACTATCGCCAGTAGCCGCAGCCCCTGCCTATAAACAGCAATAAAACACTAATTTCACTCGCAGTCCAGAAAAAGGTGTATATCAATAGGCATATATCATTCAGAATATGAAAGACATTCATAACATGAAAGAAAAAAGAGAAGGAAATGAACGCTGCGGCACGAATTCGCACAACTCTTATTATTGCCGTTTTATCGCTTAATGCTTTTCTTTTAACAAGCTGTAGATTTGGCGTGAGTCTATATCTTTTAATGCATGTCGACTTATCTCACGCAGCGCTTAACGCAGTGTCCGTAGCACTTATGACCTGCGTAGCGGCACCGCTTGGCGGAATTATTGCAGATAAATATCCACCAACTAGATTGTTTATAGCACTAACGTTTTGTTTTGCCTTGTTGTGTACTGGATACGGTTTCGCTTTAGTAGCACAGCATAATCTTATTGCTATTACGGTTACACTACTCGGCATAATATTCGGGTTCTTTACCGCATTTTCTTCGCCTAATCAAAAAGTATTGATGGCGTATAGTGCACCAACTGGCGAAAAAACCAAGTTTTTGGCAAGCATGCGTATGTGGATTAATCTCAGCAGGCTTGCTGCACCTGCGATTACTGGCATATTTGTTGATATATGTAATCCGCTCATTTTCTTTACGAGCATTGCTATTGTGATGATATTAGCGGCGCTACCTCTACTGTTAGTTAATCTAAACCAGCAAGCACAAAATAGCGCAAACAATACGAAAACAGGAAGCAATAAAACTGCTGGTTTTGCAGCCTCTCTACACTATATGAAATCTACACCATGGTTAATAGTCTTAGGAGCAGTATCAGCATTACAATCTGGATCATGGCTTGCTGCATTTAGACTAATGGGAGCACACCATTGTCTCACGCTTTTTCATTCGGCATCCACATGGGGATCAATAGTCAGCATATTTAACATTGGCATGATTGTAGGTTCAGTATTATGCAAATATATTGTGCTACATTATGAGATTTTATACTCCATTTTATTACCTGGATTCCTTTCTATTCCTTTACTTATTTTCGCACTTAATAATTGGATTGCTCTTTTTCTTTGCTCTGCTTTCATTGCAGGTATTATTTTTGACGCCACTATTGTCTATGGGCAAACAGCTCTTCTCGACGGCATACCAACACGCATTCTCGGCGCAACTACTACTTTTACTTCTATTATGGAGCAATGCGGCATTATCGTAGGGTATGCAAGCGTACTAGCATGGGGAAATCTAAATTCATCATTATTCATAATGATTGCTTCTGGCGTAATACTTATTTCAACAGGTATAGCCTTATGGATTATTCAAGCTCGTAAACAAACATACCCATCAATGCTTACCAAAGATTATTGGACACCATCAACATGGGTAAAAAGAAGCATATAACAAGCCATTTAGCGCGACAGCGCAACAAAGCTATACAAATGCAATTACATCACAGGACAATTAGTTTGCACATCCTGTTGGAATCCTGATGGATCTCCAAGTTTTGCTTTACGCATGTGCTCTTTGAAAAAGTTTCGCGTTGCATCATCACAACGATCTGGACCCATAAACGGCATGCTAGGCACTTTTTCAAGCTCATGCAAAGCTTTACTTGCCGCTTGTTCATCACTAGCATACGTGTCTAGCCATTGCCGCTCCCAAGCACACTGATAATAATTAGATGCTTGCGTATCGCCATATCCACTCTGGAACTGACTGTCTTTTTCTTCTCCAACCAAGTTTGCAGGAGCTTTATATTTTTCAGGCCAACTAAGCTTTGCCACAGATTCCTGATATTCCTTCTCTATATGAGCAAAATCAACAATCTCTCTAGGCGAACTATTTTGCGAGCGCGCGCCACCCATACCACTCGCATTATTGTTGTCTACTCCTCCACAAGCATTGAACATAAGAAGCGCACTAAGCACACCAACAATAAGAGTTGCTTTACCAATAGTATGATTATTCATTATTCCTTCTTTCTTATTTTTTGAAAATTAACGCAATGCTAATGCTGGTTGTAAACGCGATGCTTTTATTGCCGGCACCACACTTCCAGCAAGTGCTGTGATAAAAGCCGCAATAACAGCTCCAATAGCGGCTTCATATGGGTAAACTGGCGGACTAACTGGGCTTGATGCATCCCAAAAACTTGATGCTATAGACACAAGACCAAAAGAAACAGCGACGGCAGCAATCGAGACTATTAGTGCTAAAATAATCGCACTGCCTAACACGAGTGAAGCAATCGACCATCTAGTAGCACCCAAAGCTCTGCGTATAAGAAGTTCATGTGTGCGCTGCTCCAACGATGCTAAACCAATATTGATTAAACCTAGCGCGGAAACAAAAAGCAATAATGCTGCTACGATAGCAAAACTTAATTGCAATACTGTTATCACATTCTCGTAATCATCACTATTATCATGTCTTCTAATTTCGTTTACTTGCCCACCACAACAGTCATAAAGAGCATCTGAAACATAAGATTTAATTGATTTTTGAGAACGATTTTCTTTATTTAACCAGTAGATTGAGCCGTGAGTTTCTTTTTCAGAATATTCCCAAAGAGTTGGAGCGTAACGTAACAAGCCTAGAATATTCACGTATGCTTTTGCTGAGTCTACGCCATCGTTCACAACTCCAACAATCCTTATAGGACTCATTTGTGTTGTTTTGCGAGAAGTAATAAATGCTACTTCACCAATCTTGTATCTTTTGCTAGCAGATTGGTTTACTACCATTTCTAATGCGTTGCTTTTAGCGCTATTACTAAACCATCTTCCACTTACAATAGGTAAGTTATAAACTTTATTGTATCCTGACGTAGTGTAAACAGCATCAACATATTGAAGATTGCTAGTTTTATATTCTTCGCTTATTTTTACGCTCTTCAAAGCTGGCATAGAAGCGCTAAACAGTAGCCCAGTGTTTGGTTGTAGCATAACGTTAGCGTTACGATTTGCGGATTCAATGCGATTTAAGAATTTGTTAAATACTGAATATTCGTCAAAATTTTGTGCTGAAAAAGTAATCTCGTATGTTGGTCTACGACCGTTTAGCTGTTCGTTAGTTGCAATAAGATAGTCCTTACCAACCGTGCCAATAAGCACTGACGCAATAACGGCAATGATGCCGATAAACATTGAAAAACCTGTAAGGAAGGATCTCATAGGAGACAGGCGCAAATCTTTAAGCAGCATGATCATAAAGAACACCGCCTTCCATAGTAAAAATGTGAGAGCAAGAACGAGCCACTTTCATATCATGAGTGACTAATAGTAATGTTGTTCCAGATTCTTGAACACGATCATGCAACACTTGAAGCACTTTTTCTCCCGTGCTACTATCGAGCGCACCAGTTGGCTCATCGCAAATAAGTAATTCGGGATTAGTGACGAGAGCACGCGCTATCGCGACTCTCTGCTGTTCACCGCCTGATAGCCTTCCAGGGTATTCATTTAGTTTATCTTGCAATCCAACAGCACATAATGCTTCTTCTATCGTTTTCCTTCTTGTCTGCTTGCTTTGTTGTAGCCCTGCGTACAAAAGCGGCAACTCAACATTTTCTCTAATGCTTAAATGCTTAATAAGCGAATAGTTTTGAAAAACAAAACCAATATTTCTAGCGCGCATATGCGATACTGTAGCATCACTACACTTTTGGATTGATTTGCCAGAATAATAGTATTTTCCAGTAAAATTTTTATTCAAAAATCCAATAATAGAAATAAGACTTGTTTTGCCGGAGCCAGACCTGCCAACTACCGCGTATGTTTCACCTTGATTAAGTAACATAGAAGCAGAGTTGACAGTGGTAAGCCATTCGCCATTGCCTAGTTTTACACGCGCTGACACGTCTTGTAGTTCAACCAGTGGAACAGGATTGTTCTCCATAATCATTGCACTCCTGGAATGAGATCAGGAGAAACACCTGCTACAACATCACCCTCATGCAAACCAGACGTAATTTCAATATTAGCGCCGTCACTGATTCCAAGACCAACTTCTTTACGCTCCCAATTATCGCCTTTCTTGTATGAGACTAATCCTTTTTGGACTCTTCCAGCAACTGCACTAACAGGCAGAGTTAGAACCGATTGTTTATGCTTGCCATTAAAAACAAGCGTCGCATTTTGGCCTGATTCTACTTCTGTGCTTTTATCTATTAAACACGTTAAAACTTTTGACGATACACTAGGCGTACTTTGCGCACTCGACTCATCTGTTTGAGTTGAATCAGCATTATCATTCTTGCTACTACCCGAAGCTGCAACATCTGTAGAAGTTCCACCGCTTTGTACTATTTGCAAACAATTGGTTGGCCCAACACCATCTTCAACTTGGAAGCGACCTTTAACATCTGCAATATCCGCAGAACGAAGTAAAGCTTTTGCGTTAAGGCTTATTGAAAAACCTTCATATTTAAGAGTAAATAGCGGGAAAGATTTAGGCACGTCCGCAGATGATTCAGCCACTGACACAACTTTAGCGTCTACTGGAGCAATAACTTTGTTACCAGCATTGTAGCCTAAAATACTTCCAGCTTTTACAGCACTTCCTGCTTTTACCGATGGAGAAAAATTCCCTCTACTTACAGCAGTGATAACAAAGGTAGACGATTGTTCTATTGTTGCTTTACCCGACACAACTTGTGTTAAAGGCTGTTTTTTGACTGAAATAAGTGGAACTGAATCATGCGATGCCTGCTGTTGACTATCATCAACTGCTCTACCAGCGCATGCAGTAAGCAAACACGCTGGCAGAGCAGCTAACAAGAATACTTTCGTAAACTTACGCATAACACAAAGTTCCTTACTCTCCAAACTCGTAGACACATAGGATGCGTCGAAACAAGCCTCTCAAACTGATCCAAAATAAATAAAAGGCTCGGCAATGCTGCAATTAACGCTTTTATGATTACCACTTCATTTAGAATTTCAGCTCTTGGTTAATAGCTTATAATCGCCGTAAAGAGTTTGCATCATACTAAATGATGATTTTATTTATGATTATTGGAGCTTGCGTAATACCAGAGAATGATTTATTTTGCATAGAGTTTATACACTACTGAGCAACTTGCTTGCGCATAGACGCAACCACATTGTGATTAAATCACTAAGCTTTAATCGAACTTATTCGCTGCGGAGTAACCCCCCGTAAGCTCCAGTAACTACCTTTATACAATCTGCTTTGTAAAGGTTTTCCTAGACAAGATATTCATCATACAAATTCAAGTACTATTATTACTTAAATAATGCTTTTCTAAAGGAGCAATATGATAGCAAAGCATATTACTGTTGGCATTGTTGATGATGATTGTTTTTGTCTACACGGCCTAAAAACATATATTGAGCAGGTTGTTCCGTCCTGCAGTATTTGCTGGTTATCCGCGTACGCCAATCAAGCAATTCAATTTTGTCAAAATCAATGCCCAGACGTGCTGCTAATTGACATGTATATGTCTGGGGTTTCGGGAATTAAAATATTATACGAATTGCGAAGAAGATACTCACTCCCAATAATAATTGCTATAACTTCATTCCCTATAAACGATTATGCTTTAAAAGCATCAACAGCAGGCGCACAAGGCATTGTTGGAAAGAACCACCCAGAAACTATTTGCGCCATGCTTAGCAGTATTGCCCATGGCACATTCAAGCCACAAATAATAGGCAATCTTCATTTTGACGACACGACGACAGCATTTCAACGTTTGCAAAATAAGCCAAAAAATGGACGCCTTGCTTTAACGGATCATGAGACTGAAATTGTAAAGTTGTGCAGTAGAGGAATGACTAATGCGCAAATCGCTAAACGTTTATTTGTTGAAACTTGTACTGTGGAAACTATCCTTCGTCGCGTGTTCAAAAAACTGAATGTGACGAATCGTTCACAACTTATTACTACATGGCTGCATGATGAATATTTAGGAAATGATACACAATGATTATTTTCTTAATGCGTCGTTTACGAGAAAAGCTTATTGACAATAAAACATTTTTACTATTGGGATGTTTGTCGAGCGCAATGGATGCGTATATTTACTCGAATAGCGACAATAGCACAATACAACTTGTTATAGTTTACATGATTCTTGCTGCTATAAATCTGTTCCTTTGCTTGCTTCCGCATTTTATGAGCATGTGCTATATTTTTGTGCATCTCAGCATTCTTGCTATTCCTAGTCTGAATCTTCCACCAGTAACTTTCGGGCTCATCATATCATTTGTTTTTATTTCGTATTTATATCCGATTCAATTTACACTACCTTTATTCTTAGTAATAGACGCATTACACTACGTTGCATACCGATACCTATCAACTTTATCTTTCAAGTATCTTATTGCTTACCTTTTAATAAATATATTTTGCGTTTGCACTGGTATTATTTTGCGTATTTCTCACCAAAAAATGGTTCTTTATGAAAAAGATAAGCAAACAATTAATAATCTTCATCTGGCTGTGCGAATGCACGATAGATTAACTAATAAGATTGCAGATATTGCACTACAAAGTAAAATAGCATTACTTGACAAGTCTATTTCTAAAAAACAGCGAAGTGCTATTGAGGCAATAAATGATTTGGCAGATCAGGCTTTTGAAGAAGGACATAATATTATCGACATTCTACGTGGAAATACTGCTAAGCAAGATGCTCGAAGCGAGTTCATTCAGCACATCGAAGATACACTACAAATGAACGACTCAATCAATACATCTTGTGGATTAAAAGGAAGATCCATATGCAATATATCTAGTAACGATATTCCTGAAGACATTAGCGATGAAATCATCTGTGAAGTTATTGAATTAATCGAAGAACTATATTTGAACATGCGAAAATATGCTTCTTTAGTTTATTACATCAGAATTTCGATACGTAAAAAACAAATTGTTATAAAACAGTTCAATGTTCGATTTTTGGGCGGAAAAAGTAAAGATGCAATTCGCTCAGTATCTCAAAAAGGACTTCTGCTTCATCGCGATACCATAAAGCATTTAGGCGGTTCACTCTATTTTCGAGCCTTTGGTAAGTATTGGGAATGTAATGCAGTTATACCTTTAAAAAATAAACATAACTATATAGATAGTATGCCTTACTGATTCAGTTTAAAAGATTAATGAATCTTAAACAGTTTTAGATAGTAATTATTTGTAAAGGTTTTCATATACAAGATATTGTTTACCTTTTAGCACGCCATTAATTTATAAATTGTCAAGATTTTTGGCATAAACAGTTACTTCTCGTACAGAAAGGCATATTATGAAGAAGTTAGCTATAGCATGCGTATTATCTGCTTCATTAATTTTTAGCAGTATTGTTGTTCCTTCTTCTACTGCACTCGCTCTTGAGCCAACAGATAGCACCGTTGAAAAAAACATAGCATGCGAACACATCACAACAAAAGATGGTTACCGCGTGTATGTAGTTAATGGATATCTCATTAAAATTCCAGCATCTAACGCAGAACCAACGCAAGCAGAGCTTCGTAACATATTACAAGAACGTGGAAAAATTAGTCTTGTAGTTAAAACAATTAAAACTATTTATCATAAACTACCTAAGCAAGTTAAACAATTCATTAAAAGTCATTTAGGATTAAATGAGCTTATAAAATTTTTGGAGCATTGGACTGGAAAGATTGAAGACGGAATTTATAATGCCTGCAAATCAGCAGGGATGCCAGATTGGATGGCTTGGGTTGTAACAAAAGCAATTATGATGCTGCTATAGTAGGAAAAATATGAGTAATTCAGAATATACAAAAGCACAAATTCCATCCGTATTTTGGACAATAGCCAATGGCGTATTTCTTGCTAGCGGAATTGCGCTGATTGTAATGCGTAATGATTATCTATGGGGAGTGCCTCAAATTATCGCTGGATTATTTGGACTTGCAACCATGTTTCTCATTAAAAAACCGTGGTGCGCGCAGCTATATTTTATAGTATCTTCACTAGTCGTAATAGCAAATGGGCTTATGGAAATATTCGGCATAATCCACGGATCTGGATACGGTTATGTTCCGCTGATTATTGGCATAATCGTGCTTTTATTTATAGGCCTTGACAAGGATGAAAGTTCAAAAGCTCTTGGAATTGCCAAGAATAAATAAAAGCATTAGACTACGATTTTAACTTAAAAACATATCGCAATTTTCAAAGGTCAAGTTGTAGCCACACATCCTACAGCTTGACCTTTACTTATTTATCCGCTATTGATTTGTTCTGCATAGAGTTTATACACTACTGAGCAACTTGCTTGTGCATAGCCCCAACCGCATTGCATTAAATCACAGCTTAAGGCTATCCTCATTAAGCAAAAAATCAAATAGGTCCATGGTGACTACCCCACGATTATCTCTTGTAGCATGCAATCCATTTTTCGTAACTACTATCTTTTTGAAGGAATTATCAATATAGTAAAGCGAGCGTTTCTCTCGCAATGATTTTTCTTCCGTTGGCATAGCGGGCGCAGATTGTATATAATATTTTTCACTTCCCAAAGTAGCAATAAAATCTATTTCCAAAGATTTTTGCGCATAAATATCATGGTTATTTTTATCTTTTCGACCAGTATTTTCGGCAATATTCATTTCGCCAATATCCACGTTATATCCGCGATATCTTAATTCGTTGTATATAACATTTTCCATAATATGCGACTCTTCGATTTGCCTAAAATTAAGCAAAGCGTTGCGCACTCCAATGTCTTCAAAGTAAATTTTGAACAAGGAATCAATGTATTTTTTGCCCTTAATATTATACTTTTGAGCTTTACTTACAAGAAAAGCATCACTGTAATAGTCTATGAAACGACTAACAGTTGCTGAAGTAATTTCCCCATATCCGTGGCTAATAAACGTGTTAGAAAGTTTCCTTGGATTAACAGGAGCACCTATTGATGAAGCTATTACTTGCAAAGTTTCAGAAAGAGCCTGTTCTTTTCGCACGCCGTTTCGCTGAACTACATCTTTCAAATAAGTTTCTTTAACAAGATTTTCAAGGTAGTTTATTTGTTCCTCAACATTTTGCATTCTAGCTACAAGCGGTATTCCGCCAGTAACAATGTAATCTGCCCAAGATTCCGAAACCGTTTTGCTAGAACTTTCCATGTATTCGGCAAAAGTAAGAGGTTGAACGTGAACTTCTGTGCTTCTCCCCTTAAATTCAGTAACAATGTCTGATGAAAGAAAACGGGAGTTAGATCCAGTAACATATATGTCTAAATTTGCATGCCTTAAGTAACTGTTAAGTGTACCAACAAAATTGTCAAGCAATTGCACTTCGTCGAGGAAAATGTAAAACTTGTCACTATCATTTATTTGCGACGCAATGTAGCGACGGAACACTTTAGCATTTATAACGTAGCCAAGTTTTTTATCTGCGATTTTTACTGGCTCGCCATTTGCGAATGGCTCAAGACGATCAATATCTTCGTCTGCATCAAAGGCAAACCGAATAATATTCTTCTGCAAAACACCTTGAGAAATAAGAGAATTATAGAACAGCTCGTTAAGAATGAACGATTTTCCCGCGCGGCGCACACCAGTAATGATTTTAACCAGACCATTCCAACTAAGCTGGTTAAGTTTCTTTATGTACCTTTGACGATTGAAAATCATTCGCATTCCCTTTCCATCCACTTCTATCTTCAATTTAGCAAAGTACTTTGGGTTTTGCAAGATAGAATTAGCGAAAATAGGACATATTTAGCAATTCTATCTGATATTTTCCAAAGTACTTTGGGTTTTGCAAGATAGATTGGTTTTTGTGGAACTACTTTTCTTGCGCAAGTTCGATTGGCGGATGCTCCGCACGGAAAGCATTTACGTGCGCTTCAGACGCATACCCTAGCGCAAAACCAGTAATAAGCGCATACTCCGGCGGAATGTCAAATACTTCGTCAAGCGGTGAACGCCACGTGGCAAGAACGCCAAGCGGGCATGAATCTACGCCTTGATCTTTAGCAGCCAACAGTAACGTTTGCAGCATAATTCCAGCATCCAGCGCAGCAAATGGCAGAAAATCACGACGCACAAGCACAAATCCCATAACTGGCGCACCAAACGCCTGGAAGTTGCGCAAAGTGTGAGCATCTCGAGCAGGAAAATCTTTGCGATCAATATTTAAATGTTTATACAACGCCAACCCTAAACGCGCACTGCGCTCTTTAAGCGATTGCGGATACGGAGCCATTACAGGAAAATCTCCATCCGGCTGGCTCATTTTCTGAGCTATCATGCGCTCGTCTTCGCTAAGGGTAGCGTCTTTAGTACGAAACATTGCTTTGCATTTTTGCACATATGCGTCGATTAGCTGCTGCTTTAGTTCTCCTTGAGCAATAGCGAGCATGTAGCCACGAGTGTTGGACCAGCTCGGTGATTGTGCAGCTGTTTGTAAAATAGTTTCAAGTATTTTAGAATCGACTGGCTTATTTAGAAAATCACGTGC
This sequence comes from Gardnerella sp. DNF01189, assembly GCF_049244195.1. NCBI lineage: Bacteria > Bacillati > Actinomycetota > Actinomycetes > Bifidobacteriales > Bifidobacteriaceae > Gardnerella > Gardnerella sp. DNF01189. The sequence continues at coordinate 1,067,811 of NZ_CP058385.1, forward strand.
AGAAAATCGCGACTTTGCGAGTGCTTCAAAAGTTTGTGTAGTCATGCTTTTAGTATATCGCACCAAATACGCACGCAGTACTTTCCTCGCGTTTGCGCGACGACCTGCTTGAGCGCAGCATTGCGCGCGCGAAAGCAATTCGGAGCGTGAGCTTGCTCAGACGGAAAGTCCAGTGGACTTTCCTTGCAAGCTCAGCAGTGAGCGCTTATAGCGCGAGCGTTGTCCAGAGTTTGGAGGATTACAAAAACAGTAGTATACGAAAATAAAAAAAGCGGGGAGTGAAAACTCCCCGCTAGAAAAATAATGCGGCAGCGTGCTAGTCTCCCACACCCTATCGAGTGCAGTACCCTCGCCGTGTCAGGCCTTAGCTTCCGGGTTCGGAATGGGACCGGGCGTCTCACCTGAGCCATGACCACCGCAAAACTAGATTATACACTCAAAACCATTGAGTGGCAACACGTGGCGGTTTGGGAACCGGACATGAACGCGAATAAAAACTCTCTTACCAACTGATCGTTAAGCAAAACATTCAGTACTCATTAACGCTAGAAGAATAATACTCATGAGAAACTCACCCTCCCCACTCACAAAAGTGAGGAAGAATGTCACCATCGCCCGTTAGTACTAGTCAGCTCCACCCCTTACAGGGCTTCCACATCTAGCCTATCAACCACGTGTTCTACATGGGGGCTCACACACTAAAGTGCAAGGAATGCTTATCTTGGAGCAGGCTTCCCGCTTAGATGCTTTCAGCGGTTATCCCTTCCGAACGTAGCTAACCGGCAGCGCCACTGGCGTGACGACCGGCATACCAGAGGTTCGTCCACCCAGGTCCTCTCGTACTATGGGCAGGTCTCCTCAACATTCCAACGAGCGCAGAGGATAGAGACCAAACTGTCTCACGACGTTCTGAACCCAGCTCGCGTGCCGCTTTAATCGGCGAACAGCCGAACCCTTGGGACCTGCTCCAGCCCCAGGATGCGACGAGCCGACATCGAGGTGCCAAACCATCCCGTCGATATGGACTCTTGGGAATGATCAGCCTGTTATCCCCGGGGTACCTTTTATCCGTTGAGCGATGCCACGTCCGTACGCCGGCACCGGATCACTATCTCCGACTTTCGTCCCTGCTCGACCCGTCAGTCTCACAGTCAAGCCCGCTTGTGCGATTACACTCAACACCCGATTGCCAACCGGGCTGAGCGGACCATTGAGCGCCTCCGTTACTCTTTAGGAGGCAACCGCCCCAGTTAAACTACCCGCCAGGCACTGTCCCTGACACGGATAACGTGTCGAGGTTAGACGCCAGATATGGAAAGAGCGGTATTTCACCTGTCGACTCCACGCAAGCTAGCGCCCACGCTTCACAGCCTCCCGCCTATGCTACACGATCCACACCTAACGACAATACCAAGGTATAGTAAAGGTCCCGGGGTCTTTTCGTCCTTCTGCGCTTAACGAGCATCTTTACTCGTACTGCAATTTCGCCGGGCTCCTGGCCGAGACAGTGGGGAAGTCGTTACGCCATTCGTGCAGGTCGGAACTTACCCGACAAGGAATTTCGCTACCTTAGGATGGTTATAGTTACCACCGCCGTTTACCGGGGCTTAAATTCACCGCTTCACCGAAGCTAACGGATCCTCTTAACCTTCCGGCACCGGGCAGGCGTCAGAGCGTATACAGCGGCTTACGCCTTCGCACGCTCCTGTGTTTTTGGTAAACAGTCGCTACCCCCTAGCTTGTGCCACCCCCAACAGCTCCGCTTGTAAAAAACATCACCATCAGGGGTCTCCCTTATGCCGAAGGCACGGGAGTAATTTGCCGAGTTCCTTGGCCAGGATTCGCCCGATCGCTTCGGTATACTCTACCAGACCACCAGTGTCGGTTTAGGGTACGAGCGGAATCACACCTCACGTTGAAGCTTTTCTTGGCAAGCAGGATCACCGGAATCAGCCTTACAGCCTACCCATCACGCCTCAGCTTTAACATCCCCCGGATTTACCTAGGAGACAGCCCACACGCTTAGCCACGGAAAACCACCTCCGCAGCCGGCTACCTACCCGCGTCACTCCCACGCTAACCTACTACCGATACAGTCCCAACACAAACCAGCCAACAACCCCGAAAGGCAATCAACCAGCAAATGAAGGTTAGTACTCTCAGATTCAGTTCGAACGGTGTAACACCGGTACGGGAATATCAACCCGTTCATCCATTCGACTACGCCTGTCGGCCTCGCCTTAGGACTCGACTCACCCGGGGACGACGAACGTGGCCCCGGAACCCTTAGTCATTCAGCGGACGGGATTCACACCCGTCTCTCGCTACTCATGTCTGCATTCTCACTCCTGTAAAGTCCACGACAAGTTCACACTGCCGCTTCACCCCATACAGGACGCTCTCCTACCCCGCATGAAACAAATCATGCAGCCGCGTCTTCGGTGGCGTGCTTAAGCCCCGCTACATTGTCGGCGCGGAACCACTAGACCAGTGAGCTGTTACGCACTCTTTCAAGGATGGCTGCTTCTGAGCCAACCTCCTGGCTGTCTATGCGACTCCACATCCTTTCCCACTTAGCACGCGCTTCGGGACCTTAGACGACGATCAGGGCTGTTTCCCTTTTGACGACGGAGCTTATCCCCCGCCGACTCACTGCCGTGATAAACCTAACAGGTATTCGGAGTTTGGCTGCTATTGGTACCCGGTATGGGCCCGCAAGCATCCAGTAGCTCTACCCCCTGTAAGCAATAACACGACGCTGCACCTAAATGCATTTCGGAGAGAACCAGCTATCACGGAATTTGATTGGCCTTTCACCCCTAACCCCAAGTCATCCCCCAGTTTTCAACCTAGGTGGGTTCGGTCCTCCACACGGTCTTACCCGCGCTTCAACCTGCTCAGGGCTAGATCATCCCGCTTCGGGTCCAGGACATGCGACTCAAACGCCTTTTAAAACTCGCTTTCGCTACGGCTCCCCCACCCGGGTTAGCCTCGCCACATACCACTGACTCGCAGACTCATTTTTCGATAGGCACGCCGTCACCCCACAAAGAAGGCTCCGACGGATTGTAAGCGCACGGTTTCAGGAACTATTTCACTCCCCTCCCGGGGTGCTTTTCACCTTTCCCTCACGGTACTAGTACACTATCGGTCAGACAGGAATACTTAGGCTTACCCAACGGTCTGGGCAGATTCACGCGGGATTCCACGAGTCCCGCGCTACTTGGGAATAAACATAAAGAGACATCGCACGACAAGCTACGGGGCCATCACCCTCTACGGCTGGGAATTCAATCCCATTCACCTAGCACGACATTTTATCACTCTCCTCAACCCCGTCAGAGGCTGAACAGTCCATCCCACGACCCCGAATGCGCAACACCTGACGGCTATCACACGCACCCGGTTTAGCCTGATCCGCTTTCGCTCGCCACTACTCACGGAGTATCCTTTCCTGCAGGTACTGAGATGTTTCACTTCCCTGCGTACCCCCCACAAAAACTGTGGTGACCACTCATAACAGTGGCCGGGTCTCCCCATTCGGAAATCCTCGGATCAAAGCCCACTCGGCAGCTCCCCGAGGCATATCGCAGCCCGTCACGTCCTTCATCGGTCCTGTCTACCAAGGCATCCACCATACGCCCTTACCAGTGACAAACACTAAAGTAAGAACCCATCAGCAAAATTCTCTAGACAAAAAATCATCACACTAAACGATCACAAAACGATCAAGCGACTCCAACAAAAGGAGCCGGTTGAAATTGATAAAAGCAAAAAAATCGAAACAAAAAAGTTTCGCATTTTACTCGCGTCCACTATCCAGTTCTCAAACCACCACAACACCACAAAACCCAAGCCAAACACTCAAAAGCATCAACCTGAAATCCTGTGAGTCAAGGACCGCAACCCCAAACAAAGGGGGGTGGCAATCCGGGAACCCAAAAGCATGCCCAACAAACTCATCTAAAAACGTCAACTATTGTTTTCCACACCAGTAACCACACTCAAACCGAGCGTGCACAAAAACTCCGTAGAAAGGAGGTGATCCAGCCGCACCTTCCGGTACGGCTACCTTGTTACGACTTAGTCCCAATCACGAGCCTCACCTTAGACGGCTCCATCCCAAAAGGGTTAGGCCACCGGCTTCGGGTGCTGCCCACTTTCATGACTTGACGGGCGGTGTGTACAAGGCCCGGGAACGCATTCACCGCGACGTTGCTGATTCGCGATTACTAGCGACTCCGCCTTCACGTAGTCGAGTTGCAGACTACGATCCGAACTGAGACCGGTTTTAAGGGATCCGCTCCATGTCACCATGTCGCATCCCGTTGTACCGGCCATTGTAGCATGCGTGAAGCCCTGGACGTAAGGGGCATGATGATCTGACGTCATCCCCACCTTCCTCCGAGTTAACCCCGGCGGTCCCCCGTGAGTTCCCGGCATAACCCGCTGGCAACACAGGGCGAGGGTTGCGCTCGTTGCGGGACTTAACCCAACATCTCACGACACGAGCTGACGACGACCATGCACCACCTGTGAACCTGCCCCGAAGGGAAACCACATCTCTGCAGTCGACAGGCACATGTCAAGCCCAGGTAAGGTTCTTCGCGTTGCATCGAATTAATCCGCATGCTCCGCCGCTTGTGCGGGCCCCCGTCAATTTCTTTGAGTTTTAGCCTTGCGGCCGTACTCCCCAGGCGGGACGCTTAACGCGTTAGCTCCGACACGGAACCCGTGGAATGGGCCCCACATCCAGCGTCCACCGTTTACGGCGTGGACTACCAGGGTATCTAATCCTGTTCGCTCCCCACGCTTTCGCTTCTCAGCGTCAGTAACAGCCCAGAGACCTGCCTTCGCCATTGGTGTTCTTCCCGATATCTACACATTCCACCGTTACACCGGGAATTCCAGTCTCCCCTACTGCACTCTAGCCCGCCCGTACCCGGCGCAGACCCACCGTTAAGCGATGGGCTTTCACACCAGACGCGACGAACCGCCTACAAGCTCTTTACGCCCAATAATTCCGGATAACGCTTGCGCCCTACGTATTACCGCGGCTGCTGGCACGTAGTTAGCCGGCGCTTATTCGAAAGGTACACTCACCCGAAGGCTTGCTCCCAATCAAAAGCGGTTTACAACCCGAAGGCCTTCATCCCGCACGCGGCGTCGCTGCGTCAGGGTTTCCCCCATTGCGCAATATTCCCCACTGCTGCCTCCCGTAGGAGTCTGGGCCGTATCTCAGTCCCAATGTGGCCGTCCGCCCTCTCAGGCCGGCTACCCGTCGAAGCCTAGGTGGGCCATTACCCCGCCTACAAGCTGATAGGACGCGACCCCATCCCATGCCACTAAACACTTTCCCAACAAGACATGCGTCAAGTTGGAGCATCCAGCATTACCACCCGTTTCCAAGAGCTATTCTGGAGCATGGGGCAGGTTGGTCACGCATTACTCACCCGTTCGCCACTCTCACCAACCAGCAAGCTGGTCAGATCCCGTTCGACTTGCATGTGTTAAGCACGCCGCCAGCGTTCATCCTGAGCCAGAATCGAACCCTCCACGAAAAAACTTCAATGAAGAGCCAACAAAAGGCTCCAATATTAAAAAGAAAAAGACGAGACATTCTTTAAGGAAAGAACATCCCAACAAAAACCTCACCACCATTTAACCATCTCTCAGGCACCCTGCAATCTGCAAGGCAGGCAATGAACTGGCAATAATTAACTAATAAGTAGTACAGACACGCTCTTGAGTTCTCAAACCACCACCACACCAGCCGGCTCATCAACCTCAACCGAGGAGAACCAGCCGCGCTGAGCAGCAAGAGATAAACTTACACCAACCCACGCTAAAACGCAAACCCACCAAAAACAAACACCCCAAAACCATTGAAAACAAGCCAAAACACCGGCGTGTCGAAAATCGCGAAAAAACACCAAAAAACCAACACAAGACCAGGAACAATAATCAAAACCAACAAAAAATAATCAAGAATAGCCCCAAAAACATCAAAACCGGGAGTGTCGCACCGCCATACTCCAAACAAAACAGCAAAAAACGCAATTAATACAGAATCAACGCGAAAAATACACAATAAAAGCAGAAAAAGATGAGATATACGATTAGATATACACAAAAATATATGAGCGCGATATATGGAATACATACGGAATAAAAAATACCTATATAAATAGATACTTATTAAATAAACTTTTATAAAGCATACAAAGCACATAAAAACACAAAAAGCGTAAAGCGCATAAAGAAAAAAGAAAAATAAGAAAATAAGAATAGGGTATTAACAGACATTAATAAAAGAAGGAGCAGAAGAATGAGCAACAAGCAATCGAGCAATAAAGCACACCACATTGTTGTGCTCACAGGCGCAGGAATCTCCACAAGCGCAGGCATTCCTGACTTTCGCGGTCCAGATGGAGTTTGGACTAAACACCCAGAGCAAATGAGCGTTTATGACATAGACGCATTTTTAAGCAGTAAAGAGGAACGCGTCTACTCTTGGCGCTGGCAAAAAGAGTCTCCCGTTTGGAACGCACAGCCAGGAACAGCACACAAAGCACTTGTAAAACTCGAGAAGGCAGGAATGCTCGACCTTATAGCCACACAAAACTTTGACGCACTTCACGAAAAAGCTGGCAATAACCCAGACATTATAGTGAACTTGCACGGAAGCATTGGAACCTCACACTGCATGAGTTGCCACGCGAGCTATAAAACTGCCGATATTATGGCAGATTTAGATGAGCACCCGGATCCGCATTGCAGGCGCACTCTGCCGTACCGCAGCAATATGCCTTGTAATGGTCTCATAAAAACAGACGTTGTTTATTTTGGAGAAGCGCTTCCAGAAGGTGCTATGGAACGCAGTGCGCAAGCAATAGTTAAAGCGGACGAGCTGTGGGTTATTGGTTCCACGCTGGAAGTATTCCCAGCTGCCAGCCTCGTGCCGTTAGCTGCGCGCGCTGGAGTGCCGATTACGATAATGAACCTGGGCTCTACGCAATACGACTATTTGGCAGAGCGTATTATTCGCGAAGATATTGCGAAAGCTCTGCCAAAGTTAGTAGACGAAACTATTGCAAAGTGATTATTGCAAATTAACGCTATTAAAACTATTGCAAAGTAACAGCTATACCTTCCCAAGGCGCAAGCGTACCGTTTTTAAGCGATGTAAGCGCGTGATTCACGTCGTAGGTCGTAACCATTACGTCACGCCCTACAAAAGCGTTAGAGGCGCAATTTTGCAATAATTGCGCGCTCTGCGTAGGGATAGGCACAGTTGAGTCAGTCATATTAACCATTACGAGCATGCGTTCTGTAGATTCCGCGGAATTTGCAGCAGATTCCGCAGCAGTCTCTGCAGAATCTTCCTGCTTTTCGCAACCAGATTTAAGCTCGCGCACGAAAGCATACACGCACTCGTCATCTGCATCAACCAAATCCCAAGAACCAGCAGAAACAATCGGTTCCGAATGACGAAGCGCAATCAAATACTTATAGAAAGCGTAAACGGAATCTGAATCTTCCATCTGCTCTGCTGCGTTAATATCCACATAATTAGGATTCACACTAATCCACGGCTCTGCGTTATTTACCGACTGAACATTAAAAGGCATGAATCCCGCGTATTTAGAAGCATTCCACTGCATTGGAGTTCGAGAATTGTCGCGGCCGCGCTTTGCGAGCGCATCCATCATCGACTCAGCAGACTGAATATGCGCTTCTTCTACGCGCTGCTTAAACATATTCAACGCTTCCAAATCGCGATACTGCTCGAGACGCGTAAAGTGCGCGTTAGTCATACCAATTTCCTCGCCTTGGTACACGTAAGGCGTGCCGCGGTGCATGTGAAGAAGCATGGCAATCGCCTTAGCAGAGCGCACGCGCATCTCCTCGCTAGCCTCACTACCCCAGCGAGAAAGCGCACGCGGCTGATCGTGATTATTAAAGAACAGGCTCGCCCAACCAGCATCCGCTACCGCTTGTTGCTGCTCTGCCATCACGCTCTTTAATGCCGTAAGCTTTAGCGGCACAGGATTCCACTTAGTACCGTTTTCGCAATCGATATCCACATGATTGAACAGGAATAACATGTCAAGTTCGCTGTGGGCAGGGTCAGTAATATAAGTATTACGGTGCGGAGAAATTCCCGGAGCCTCGCCGACAGTAAGATAACCTTCGCGACCGTCGAAAACTTCTGCACGCATCTCACGCAAGAATTCGTCTAAACGAGGACCGTCCGAGCAGAACGGGAATGGCGAAGAATAGCCGTCAGCACCAGCTGGCAAATCTTCAATTTGGCAGCCATCTTCACCCGGCAAACGACCTTCAGAATCAACATGCTTGGAAATTTGCGTAATCACATCCATGCGGAAGCCATCAATTCCGCAATCCATCCACCAATTCATCATCTTGTACACGGCAGCGCGAACCGCGGGATTTTCCCAATTCAAATCTGGCTGCTTTGGCGAATACTGGTGAAGGAAGTATTCTCCGCGCTTCGGATCGTAAGTCCACGCGGAACCGCCGAAATACGAACCCCACTTATTCGGCTCCGCACCCGGCTCACCAGGCACACAACCTTCACGCGCAGGCCTCCACCAATACCAATCAGCGTAATCACTAAAAGCATCTCTTGAAGCCTGGAACCAAGCGTGCTCGTCAGAAGTGTGATTTACTACTAAATCCATCACGACTTTAAGACCGCGCTCGTGAGCTCCAGCCAGCAGCTCGTCCATATCTTCCAAAGTTCCGAAAAGCGGATCAATATCTTGATAATCGGAAATATCGTAGCCGTTATCGTCTTGTGGGGACTTGTAAACAGGGCTGAGCCAGAGCACGTCAACGCCTAAATCAGCCAAATAATCAAGGCGCGAAGTAATTCCCTTCAAATCACCAATGCCGTCACCGTTCGTATCCTGGAAGCTTCGTGGATAAATCTGATACACAACTGCATTCGCCCACCAAGGGTTTGGAGTAGCGCCGTTTGTGCGCACGGATTCTGGCAAGTTTGCTCTGTCAAAAGTAGTCATTTAATCCCCATCAATTTACGTTAATAAGTATTTTTATTACAGTTTTATTCATTACAAATAATTTTATTTATTTAGTAGTATTTATTATTTTAGACTCTAAATTTTATCAGCATATTAGATGTTACGCGCGGATAATAAAAAGCGACCCGCAGTAAAAACCGCGAGCCGCGCCTCCTTCTCATTCATGTTACGAATTGTAGAATGCTCTCCAAATCATTGCTGATGGTGCAATTTAAAAGCAAGTTCCGCTAAGTGTACGCCGTGAGTTAAGAATTCGTGAGTGCGGCAAACGTAATCATTTTCGCGACCGAGCTTTGCTATGTAACCATTAATGTAATCGACTTCAGTCTTTCGTCCGCGACTCATATCTTGGTACATAGAAGGATAGTGCAGAGGATTTGCAACGCGACTTACGTAATCGATAGCCTCTAGCTCCTGCTGACGCGTATTAACCATACGAATTCCGGCACGATCGCACACGTCGTACGCTTCGTTAATAAGCTGTTGAGCCATATCCATAGCCCCAGGGTACGAAATAAACTGACCCATTTGAATCTGATACATTGTGCACAAAGTGTTAACTACGGAATTGAAAACTACCTTCGCCATGCACGTACCCTTGAAATCTTCCGTAATAGTAGGATTCAATCCGGCAGCTTTAAAGTCGTCTCGCATAGCAAGCTCAACGTCACTCACCTGCTCGTTCAACGCGCACATATTCATAGTTCCAACGCCAACTTTACCAATAAAATCAACGTCGCCTGGACCGTTCAAAACGGTTGCAATCATGGCAGTTCCGCCGTAAATATGATCATCCGGGAAGTACTGCTGCAACTTTTCAAAATGACCCCAGCCATTCATAGCAGCAAACACAACCTGATGCTCTTTAAACAGATGCTTACAACGCTCCAACATTTCCGCAAGCTGCATTTGCTTCATAAACACAATCCACACGTCTGGATCGCCGTCATAATCTTCAGGCGTATACATATTAATCGGCACCAAATGACGGTTTTCATGGTCACGGCTCACCATTACGCCGCCTTGCTCGCGAACTTTATTCACATTCTCATCCCAGGCATCAATGAAATCAACATGAATGCCAGCCGTTTCCTGCAACAAAACGCCATAGCGATATCCCATAGCTCCCGAACCGATCATTGCATATTTCATGCCACTCATAGTGACACCTCCTTTTAGGTAAAAATGTGCTTAGGCGAAATTCGTGCATACATGAAAATTCGTCGAAGCGACTGTAAATATAGTAAAAAGCAGTAAGGCTGATTGTAGTGACTAAAATCAGCCAACTGCTTTTTGGTTTTTATAGCATATTACACAGTTTTAGAAGAATGTCAAAATTCTGCGCATCGGCAAGGCGCGAACGTCAACTGAATATACTTACAATTTATGCATGCATCACCTACTTACAAGTGAAAAAATTGACGAATTTGAGCAACTGTACCGTAAGAAGCTTGTGCACCAAAACCAGTAGCAGCATATGCAGCTACATAAGAAGCGAGTGACGCTGCATCAACCAACCGCATATCCACAGACAAACACGCAAGCACAGTACCCATAAAAGCATCGCCACAACCCGTAGTATCAACGGCATTGACATGCTGAGCCATAATTCGATGCACCGAATTATCAGCATAATCCAAAACCATAGACCCACGTGAGCCAAGTGTTACTATTGCCTCATTAAAGCCAAACTCATGCATTGCATGAAGCGTATGCTTCCAATCAAATGAATCCCAATCACCGCTATCTGGTTCTGAAATATGCAATAGCTGTGCCATTTCATGCTCATTGACCAGTAAGATATCTGCAGATCGTATAAGATCTTGCGGTAATGTATCCAAAAAAGGCGAATTATTAAGCAAAACTTTTACGCCATGCTCATGCGCTAAGCGAGCGCACATCGTAACCGATTCTAATGGACTTTCCAAGCAAAGCCCTAATACTTTTGCATTAGTAATAGCAGCTTGCACAGATGGCGACTGAATATAATCAATATCAACTTGCGAGTTAGACCCAGGCGCATAAACAATAGTATTTTCGCCACTTTGCGCATCCACTGTAATCACTGTTGCGCCACTGTTGCAATTGGGTACATGACGTACATACGTCGTATCAACACCAGATTCTCGCAAAGCACCAGTAAGAAAATCAGCATTAGCATCATCACCTACAGCACCGAACATACATACGTGCGCACCAAGCTTTGCAGCAGATACTGCCTGATTACCTGACTTACCTCCAGGCAGTATTCGTATTTCGTTACCTTTAATGGTCTCACCAGGCATAGGAAGACGATTAGCAACAATAGTATAATCCGCATTCATAGAACCAACTATCGCTACAGTAGGCATCTTCATATTTCGTAACGCAGGCAATGTCTCATGTTGCAAAGCCACGTTAACAGGCTGAATGACTTTAATCTTTTCTAAACTCTCTAACGAGTCAAGCATATGATAACTACACATAATTCTCCCTAAATATTGCGCAAAACAAAGCTTAGAATGGAACGCCACAACGCAGCAACACGTTAGAATACGGAGTAGTCTCACCCGTTCGAATCACGAATTTAGCTTGCGAAACAAGAGCCTTAAACCCTCGTTCGCCATCATGCGGCACATAAGTCAATGGCACACCAAGCAAATCCTTGATCCATGTTTCTGGAACATCATCACAAGCTTCTTCCGCCATAATACCAGACTCAAGAACAAGATCATCCTTTATTGACGCAAGCACATCAGGAAATCGCGGTATTCCAAAAACCAAAGCTAAATCAATAACTTCTACGCCCGCTGGGACAGGCAAGCCACAGTCAGAAACAACAAATTGATCCTTATGCCTCAATTTTGCAATAGCAGCTGCTAATTGTGCGTTCAAAATACCATGAGTTAACATAATTCACCCCATATCGTGGCTCATGAAAGTGACATCAACAATGATCATCACCTTCATAACAAGTGCGCCACCACGAACATATATGATAAAAAATCTTATTAAGAAAACAATGGCGTTGAGAACACTAAAGCATACGGTATTAATAAATTTTACTGTTGCGATTATTTTCACGAAAGCATCATGAATGCTCTCAACACCATATAAATTTTGCATTAGCTATATTAATCCATAAAACTACTCAACATAAACTTTAATGTTTATATACAGAATTACATAGTTTTATGCAAAATATGTATTACTCAAAATCACCCACATTCTTTACTGTCACTGTTTTCACAGTAATTGGTTCAGTCTTTGGAACACTTTGCCCTTTAATAGCTTTTACAGCAGCAGCAACGGCAGAACGACCAAGTTCCTTTGGCTGCTGAGCAATTGTTCCAGCCATTGCGCCGGCCTTAATAGCTTTCATACCGTCAGCAGTGCCATCGAAACCGACTACTTTAATTTCTTTACCAGCTTTAGCTCCTAATGCTTGAATGGCACCTAATGCCATCTCGTCATTTTCGGCGTAAATGCCGGTTGCATTCGGGTGCGATTGCAACAAATTAGTAGCCACATTTAATGCTTCAGCACGGTCAAAGTTAGCAGTTTGTTCTGCTACAACTTTAATATTTGAATATTTCTTAATACGATCTTTGAATCCTTTGCCACGGTCGCGAGTAGAAGCCGCTCCAGGAATACCTTGCAAAATCAAAACTTCACCCTTTTCGCCCATACTATTAGCTAGCGTGTCAGCAGCCTGAGCACCACCAGCAACGTTATCGGAAGCAATATGCGAAGTAACTTTTTCACCAGTTACAGAACGGTCAACAGAAATCACAGGCAAGTTCGCGCTTAGCAACGGGGCAACTGCAGGACCAGCAGCATCAGAATCTACAGGGTTAATAATAACAACTTTTGCACCTTGTGATTGAGCATTCTGCGCTTGATCCTGCTGCTTTGCAGAATCATTCTGAGCGTCGGAAACTTGCAAATCAACACCAAGTTTCTTTGCTTCAGCTTGGGCACCATCACGCAAATCCACAAAGAACGGATTGTTCAAAGTAGAAACTAGCAATGCGACTTTATCGCCACCATTAGTACTACCACATGCACTCATGCTGACAATAAGTGCAGATGCTGCTGCAACCGCGCAAGCAATCTTTACGCCTCGACGCATAATTGGATAATTCATCATATCTCCTTTGATTATTGCCCTGTGCTACCGCAAGTTTTAGTTCGATAAATCCACAATGTTGCAGTGACATAAGGCTGATGTTTCACCATCTCTTTACCTTATTGTTACGTAGTTTTGAGTTATAAAGTTCAGTTATAATATTCCAAATCGTCTCAATTCTTGCTGAAAATATTGATTACTCGCCACTTACGAATCAACATTTGCAAGATTCACCTCCTTCCTACGAGAAGATCAAGTTTATAAAAAGTATTAATTTGCTGTCAGTGCGTATCTTCCTTGCGGCGCAAAGTGTCAAGGCTCACAGCAAAGGCAATAACCAAACCAATAACTACTTGCTGCCAGAAGGAGGAAACATTCAAAATATTCAAGCCATTACGAATTACAGCCAGCAAAATTGCTCCTACGAAAGTGCCAGAAATCTTACCTTTACCGCCCGAAAGCGAAGCACCACCGATAACAACAGAAGCAATAGCATCCATTTCATAGCCAGCGGCAGCCTGAGGCTGAGCGGAATGTAAACGACCGGCAATAACTAAACCAGCGATGGCAGCGAAAATACCGGAAAAAACAAACACCATAATTTGCGTTTTATGAATATTGATACCAGAAAGGCGAGAAGCCTCCATATTTCCACCAACAGCATACATAGAACGACCAGTAGTGGTGAAGTTCAGTATTACTGCAGCAATAACACCCATGATAATCATCATCACAATTGGCATTGGAATACCTAATATCTTGGCACCAAAGAAATTCACCATGCCAGAAGTGGAAATAGGACGACCGTCTGAAACAACAAGGGTAAGTCCACGCGCAACAGACATCATTGCCAATGTAGCAATAAACGACGGTAACTTAAGAAAAGCGTTTGCAACACCTGAAATAAGACCAAAAAGCGCACCGGTTACTATGCCTACAACAACAGTTAACACTGGTGGCAAACCCATAGAAACGCCTGTATACGCAACCAACATACTAGAAATTGCAGCCACCGCACCTACTGACAAATCAATACCAGCGGACACGATAACAAAGGTTTGACCGAATGCCAAAATAGCAACTGTCGCAGCTTGAATACCCACATTGAGAATATTCACACTTGTCAAAAATGCTGGCGTGGCGCACGAAAGCGCAGCACACAAGATAATCAAGCCGATAAGAGCGCCATTGCGTGATGCAAACTTTTTCGCTGCAGGCAAAAATCCTTTATCAACTGCACCGTATCCCAAATGCTCAGATTTTGCACTACTCGTAGCAGCCATAATTTATACTCCTTTAACAAATTTTGCTATAACTCACTGCACTGCTGTGTGCAATAAATTGTTGTATGCAAGTTTTACGTTTGATTGGTAACTTTAATTTTTAAGATTTCAATATGGCTCATGTATCAGTTTCATATTGAAAGCAGTAAGGTTTTACTCATTCCTGTATGCTCAAATACCAGATGTATTAAGGTGAGTCACTGCAAGTTCCATCACACTTTCCTGCGTAGCCTCGCTTGCAGCTAATTCACCGCTGATTCTGCCGTTCGACATCACCAATACGCGATCTGACATGCCAAGCACTTCAGGCAAATCTGAGGATGCCATCAGCACAGCACCTCCATTTTCTACGATACTGTTAATCAACTCGTAAATTTCTACACGAGCACCAACATCAACACCACGAGTAGGCTCATCCAGCAATAGCACTTTCACGTTCGCCATAGACCATTTGCCGAACACGATTTTTTGTTGATTACCGCCAGATAGCGAACCAGCGAGTTGATCAATGTTTGCCATACGAATACGCAATTTTTTTGCAGTTTCTTCCTCGCGAGTACGCTGCCCTTTCAAATCCGCAAATCCTGCATGTGCTGTAGGAACTAATGTAGAAATTCCCAAATTTTCTGCAACAGATGCTTCAAGAATCAACCCTTGTACTCGACGATCTTCTGGGACTAAACCAAGACCAGCTGCGATGCTTCCTGCAATATTCGCTTTTGCAATAGATTTACCATCAACAGTTATTGAACCTGAATCATAACTATCTGCACCAAATATTGCACGAAGAACTTCGGTACGACCAGCACCTACCAAACCTGCAAGACCCACAACTTCGCCAGCATGAACGCTGAAGGATACATTTTCTAACGTACCTTTTCGCGTTAAGCCTTCTACTTTTAGCAGCTCTTTGCCTTGACTACGTTTGCCATGAGGGAATTGATTTGTAATATCACGACCTACCATGAGTTTTACAAGTTCCTTCTCAGGAACTTGCGCATCAACAGTATCGACGTATTTGCCATCGCGAAGTACGGTTACAACATCACCAATACGCGCAATTTCATCTAAATGATGAGAAATAAACACCATTCCAACATTTTTGGATTTTAAATCTTCCATAATGTTAAATAACTGTTCACATTCTGGTTTTGTTAGAGCAGCTGTTGGTTCATCAAGAATAAGGATAGATGCATGCTGCATAAGTGCTTTGGCTATTTCTACCATCTGTTGACGAGCTACACCAAGTTGTCCCATTGGCTTATTGACATCTTCATCTAAACCGATAACTTGCAATGCAGATTCCGCACGAGCACGCATCGTCGCGCGACTAACAAAACCAGCTTTCGTAGGAAGCATACCAAGGAACAAATTTTCCATAATAGAAAGTTCTGGCACCAAATTTAACTCTTGGTGAATCACAGCAATGCCCAATTTGCGAGCAGTATCCACATTAGGAATTCGCGCTGTTTCACCATTGATCTCAATATGACCTTTATCTGGCTGATAAATGCCGCTCATCATCTTAATAACTGTTGACTTGCCCGCACCATTTTCACCAAGGAGAACATGCACTTCACCTGGTTTTACTGTTACAGACACATTGTCAACTACCGTAGAATTACCGAATATTTTCGATACTCCTACTAGCGATAGTTCCGTCATGTCTTACCTCTTTCTTCGCTACAGCACCACTGCTGCCACGAAAATGCAATAAATTACGCTACATTACGCTTGTACTTTGGATGAGAATTATGCCGCAATGTGCATGCAAAAACGTAACAACAACGGTACGCTCAGGTGATTGCTGCACACGCTTACAAAGTCACGGTACAAAAATCAATAACAATAGTGTCAAGCTATAGAATAACAGCCTTACAGCTACGCATTTCCTAACGATTCACGCGGAATATACATAGTTTCTACTCGCTGCGATTGAACATCAACATTATGTTCTAACATATCCAAAAAAAGTGCAGCACTAGTACGACCAATGCGCTGAACTTGTTGCGAAATAGTAGAAATACGCGGCGTTGCTAAGCGGAATATTTCAACATCATCAAACGAGATAAGTGAAATGTCACTGCCTATCACTAATCCTTCACGAGCCATTACATCCATCACTCGCAGCGCATCTGGCGAATAACCGACAATAAGTGCTTTTACACCAACGCTAATCATGCGATGCAACACGCTAGCGCATGAGGATTGTTCAAATCCCGTAGATTCTACAAATACATGTTCTTCGCCAAATATCTCCGAAGCCACTGTACGAAATACTTGTTCACGTTCTTGCAGTGACGGTGAAGCGATAATTGGACCCGACACGTAGCCAACTGAGCAAAAACCATGTTGTTTAACATCCAATAATGCTTCACGAATACCTTGCTCTGGATCCGAATCCACAACTGGCACATGCGTCAAATCGCCAGTCCGAGACTCCACATGTCGATCCATAAACATAAGTGGAAGATGCTGCTCCATCAACATTCTCATAGCATCAGTTTCCTCACCTTGAGGCACAATAATCGCACCATCAATGCGTTGAGAAAGAATACTTGTAATGAATGAATCTTGACGAGCTGCACTCTCAGAAGATGTTCCAATAAACGCACAATAGCCGGCATCAAACAACGAGTCTTGCACAGTATACGCAAGCTCAGCAAAATACGCATTGCGTATATCTGGCACAAGTAGCCCCACTGTCTTAGTACGAGATGACCGCATCGCCTGAGCGCGAGAATCTGGTATATAACCTAGTTCCGCAACTGCACGCTCAACTTTCGCCTTAGTGTTTGCCGATATACGACCCGTATTATTCAATGCGCGAGAAACAGTTGATACTGATATACCAGCACGTTGCGCAACATCGCGAATCGTAATGTACGACATGACACCTCCAGCTCATCTCTTATGCTCAACCAGTGTTAACAATTTTGCACTGTTATCGATATGTTTTGATTTTAGCTTGTACTCCATGTTTTATACTACGTTTTTCCATATACTCCTCTCGTTGGAGAAAAACAGCACTATGCAACCATGCATAAGAGCCTCTGTGCAATCTTATTCTCAATGAGCAGCTTCATCAGCGCTGAATAGAATCCGCAATTGAGATAACGTTCCCACAATTGTCGGTTTCTTCAACTTACCTCATGCGGTAACGTTACCGCAACTATAACATTTTGCTAGAATGAACACAAGGGGAACACGCTAAAAATTACTTTTCATGCACTGCGTTATCTTGAATTAAACGCAACATTAAAAAATAATGCAACACTTATCTAACGTTGATGCGCAAAAAAGTTTCGCAAGGGTTGAGCACACTCAGATTCGCATACTGAACCAATGACTTCCGGACGTGAGCCAACATGAGGATCTCGCAAAATATCCCATACAGAACCACACGCACCAAGTTTGGCATCCCACGCCCCGAAAATCACGCGTTTAAGGCGCGTTTGCAGCACAGCTCCAGCACACATAGGGCAAGGTTCAAGAGTTACTACCAGAGTACAGTCAGATAGATTCCAAGATTTACGCGAGGTAGCAGCATCTTTCATAGCAAGCACTTCAGCATGAGCCAAAGGATCAGCGCTCTGCTCTCGCATATTTGCGCCTTTGCCAATAATATTACCGCTACCATCAAGCACAACTGCTCCAACTGGGACTTCGCCTGCAGAAGCAGACTCTCGAGCCAAATTCAAGGCTTGATTCATTGCAAATACTATCTCATCGCGCATATTCATGAAATCACTTTACAAATTAATTTACAGATTAAGAAAAAACAAAATCGAATAAATTTACATAAATCTAAGTAAATTTACATAAGCCCAGAAGAAATACCGTGAGTTACGAACCACTTGCGAATATCGCCAATTTCGTTCATATCAACAGCGTGATCCAACCCGCGATAACGACGTTCTTCAAGCCAAGTGTGCTCCTCAAGCCACGCTGCAGCAGCCGAGAATTCGTAAGGAGGAATCACGCCATCCTCTAATCCGTAGCCGAAAAATACAGGAGTATTACGCTCAGCTAAATCGTTATCTTGTAATGCGATTTCTTCCGAGGAAGCAGGAACACTAGGCGCTATGAACCCGGAAAGCGAAACGGCCGCACGGTAGCGCGAAGGATTCAAACGCAAAACGTGCACCGCGAGCGCAGCGCCTTGCGAAAAACCAAATGGCACAATGTCGCGATTCGCTGGAATATTTTCATGCACCCATTCGTCAATTGCTACAGCAGCAGCATACATATCGTAATCTAAATCTTCTCGCTGCGGCACAGCATCGTGGAACCAACTGTAAGCGCCTTCTGCCAGCTTAAGTGGAGCACGTAAAGCGATTGCATCATTATATGGTGCAACTACTCGCAACAAATCCAATAAATCTTCCTCGTTAGAACCCCAACCGTGAAGGAGCAAAAGCAGCGGATGCGTTGGATGAGCTGAAGCATTCCCTTGCGAATACTGTGCATTCATAACTTTTAAAGGCTCACCAAAACGACCCGGCACAACGTGAGATTCGCGACCAATATGTGGATCGTAAGAATTGTCACCTACATTATTGATATTTAGTTCATCGTTAGTGTTCATTACATCACCGTCGCTTGTAATAAATAAAAGTTTGTACAATACTCGCACTTTTTTGCATTGCAGTTGCAATATAGTTGCCTTATATTTGCACAAAAGGCCAGAATAGTAAGAGGCAAAGCCCTTGCAATTCCAGCCTTTTTAACTAGTGCGAACGGCGGGACTTGAACCCGCACGAGCATACGCTCACTGCCACCTGAAGACAGCGCGTCTACCATTCCGCCACGTTCGCATACAAAGTGCAAGGCTATCATATTTAACATAAATTCGCAATATTTAACCTAGCATTTTGCGCTCAAAACTACTCTCAGCCTTTAGAACCGTTTTCGTAATAGTGTGCAAGAGTCTCATCGCGGAACTCTTCAAAATATCCGCCGTCAATAGAAGCTCGAATATCGTCGAGCAGCTTCACAAAGAAACGCTCATTATGAATGGTTGCAAGCGTAAATCCATTCATTTCACTAGCGCGCAACAAATGATCCACATACATTCTGGAATAATGCGTGCAAGTGTAGCAATCGCAGCCTTCTTCAAGCGGACGCTGATCATGCTTAAACTCTGCACGTTTTACGTTGTAGCGACCATGACGAGTAAAAATTGCTCCGTTTCTTCCGCAGCGAGCTGGAGCCACGCAGTCGAAAGTATCTCCGCCGTTTTCAACGCAAGCAAAAATATCATCCACGGCTGCAATACCAAGCACGTGGCGTGGGCGATTTTCCGGCATAGCATCGCAAATCCAAGCGCAAGTATCACCAATAATTCGCTTCTCAATAGCGCCACCAATGCCTACGCCATCAAAATCTAAAGAAGCAATCTGCTCGGCCGCATGCCTACGCAAATCCTCATAATTAGCACCCTGCACAACGCCATACAATGCTTGATACGGCTTGCCTACACGCTCCTCGGTTAAACGCTGATGCTCTGCAACACAACGCTTTGCCCAGCGGAAAGTGCGCTCTACAGATTCCTCTTGATATCGGCGAGTATTCATCAAAGTAGTAAGCTCGTCGAAAGAAAACATAATATCCGCGCCCAGCTTATGCTGGATTCCCATAGAAATTTCAGCACTAAAACGGTGCTTAGCTCCGTTAAGAGGAGACTTAAAAGTTACGCCATCCTCGTCAACAAAAGCCATACGCTCCTTACCGGCTGCAATAACATCATCCGACTTCATGCCAGTAACGTCCATTGCAAGGGTCTTCTTAAAACCAGCACCCAAAGAAAGAACCTGAAAACCGCCAGAATCCGTAAAGGTTGGCTTATCCCAGTTCATAAACTTTCCCAATCCGCCAGCTTCGTCAAGAACATCCGCGCCAGGACGTTCGTACAAATGAAAAGCGTTTGAAAGCATGCACTGAGCGCCCAAATCCTTAATGCTTTCTGGCAACACTGCCTTCATTGCAGCTTGCGTTGCAACAGGTACAAATGCTGGGGTCTGAATATCTCCGTGAGGCGTGTGAATTACGCCGGTGCGCCCATAGCGAGCACCGTCACGACCTTTACCTTCAGCAGTATTGGAAAGTCGCGTTTTAGTTGTAAACGAAAATTCTTTGCGGTCACCAGGCTTCCCAGGCTCAGCTCCGCGTGGATGTTCAAGAAGACTTGTCATAGCATTTACTTTATTAGAAGGCATGACGAGTATAAATAAAAAACACACACAATTTATATTTTTCTGTGACAATATCCAAATTAATTTGCAAAATTTATGAAATTTACAAGGCAAATTATTTAAAAAATTATAAAAAAACATACTATCTCTTACATAGATAATGGCATGGTTTATTATGGTGTGTTAAGAGTCTTTTGTAAGGAGGATGAATGGCTGACGATATGTATGGTGCAAATCAGCAGGAATCCAATGAAACTGCAAATAATGGATATTACGAGCAGCAGGAACAACCGACGCAACCAGCACAACCAACGCAAACAACGCAACCAGCACAAACATATAGCCCAGCTCCTGAATTCGGAGCTTACGGCCCAACAAATAACGAAAATGAAGTTGGTACAAACACTACACAGTATCCAGCTAACAATTACGCCGTAAACCAAAATAACGATGCGGATAATACAAATATCAACAATGCTCCTACGCAATACATTGGATCACAAAATTACTACGGAAATAATAATTTTAACGGCTTCGGAAATCCGTATAATTACGGCACAGACAATAATTCTTACCCAAATAATGAAGTTGGCAATCAAACACCAGCGCAACAGAATTTTAACAATAATGCAAGTAACGAAGAAAATGAAAATATAGCAAAAACAAGCATTATTAGCACAAATGCAGCAAATACAAACGACACAAACAAAAAAGGTAACAAAAGAAAAACAAAAAGCTCTTCGTCAACTGCTTTTGTTGCCATTTTATCCTCCGCAATTTCTGCAATAGTTTGCGTAGTTGTAGTTCTATTTGTAATCTCGCAAGGTCTTATTTCAATTCCACAAAGCGGCTCTTTCGCAAACATCGGCTCTCATTCTTCTGGCCCTGGGACCGCAGTAGTTAAAGGCGGACAATCTCCGGATTGGCAAGGAGTTGCAAAAAATGTTTCCGGAGCCGTTGTTTCTATACAAACTCGTTTAGAGAAAGGCATGGGGAAGGGTTCTGGAGCAATTATTGATTCAAAAGGTTATGTTGTAACAAACAATCACGTAATTGCTAATGCAAAAGAAATTCAAGTAACCCTTTCTAATGGTCAAATTTATTCAGCTACATTAGTCGGAGCAGATAAAACTACTGATTTGGCAGTACTTAAATTAGACAATTCACCAAATAATTTAAAGACAGTCCAATTTGCAGATTCTAATCTGCTTTCCGTTGGCGAACCGGTTATGGCAATCGGAAATCCGCTTGGATATGACGATACAGCTACCACAGGCATTGTTTCGGCTTTAAATCGTCCAGTATCAGTTATGGACGACCAAAGCCGCTCTGAAATTGTAACTAATGCAGTACAAATTGATGCAGCTATTAATCCAGGAAATTCAGGCGGCCCAACTTTTAACGCTGCCGGAAAGGTCATAGGTATTAATTCTTCTATTGCAGCGACATCAGCTCAAGGGGAGACTACAGGATCTATCGGCATCGGCTTTGCAATTCCAGCAAATCTGGTGAAACGAGTAGTTACAGAAATTATTAAGAATGGTTCTGTAAAGCACGTAGCACTAGGGATCATGATTAAAAGCACAGCAGTTGAGTCCGAAGGAATTACTCGCGGAGGAGCTCAAATTGTTTCTGTCAATCAAGGAAGCCCTGCTGAAAAAGCCGGACTCAAAGCCAATGACACTATTGTTGCCTTTGACGATAAGCCTGTATCCAATAATTACGCACTCCTCGGGTATGTGAGAGCAACAGCGTTCAATCAAAAAGCTACGCTCACAATAGTTCGTAACGGCAACACACTTAAGTTGCAAGTTACATTCAACCAAGAAGAAACTGCTGTTAATGGCACAAATAAGCAAGAAAAGAAATTAAAGAAAAACCAAAAGAAGCCTGGTAAAAAACGCGGAAGTAACTCGTACGATGGTGACGATGACGATTTACAACAACGTGGAGATGACGATGGTGACGATGGTGGAATATTTGATCCATTCGGTTTCTGGTAAATAAAACCGCATGTTCTACTATTAAAAAGTAAGACACTGTAATAAAAATGCCCCTAAATAAGTTAGTTAACTTACGCAGGGGCATTTTCATAATGTAATTAAATATATTTAAATATAATTATATAAATGCGCTAATTATTTTTTGCGCTCATATACAATAATTCTTCCTTCTGAGACTCCTGCTTTCCAAGATGATTTTGTTTTAGCAATAGTATGCTCAGTATAATGGTCGATATTGTAGTTTAAATACACAAAATAATACCAAGGCTTATCTGATTCTGTGACAAAGAATTTAGGTTCTTTCTTTGCTTTGCAAGCACCCATTTCATTTGATGCCTGTTCTTGAGATGGCTGCTCATTTGTAATAAACGAGCTATTCTTATAACTGCAATCAATAAGATTCTTCGAGAAATAAGGATTTGCTGTAATAAGCTGCCACGAATATTGATGAATATCTTCAAATTCAGGAACAATAACATTACCTTGTTTATCCGTTTTTTCATCTTGATGTAGCCAAGACGTTACGAATCGCATGTTTTCAGCATGATTTTGCTTAATAAATTGCGCAAGTGCGCGCGAACCTGAATAGTCGAATCGAATATCGTTAACGCAAGAATACCCGTTCCAAATCAAGCTTGGGGATAATAAAACAACAATAATAATGCCAGCAATAACTTTGCTTCCGGCAGATTTACTTGCAGATTTACTATTGCTATTTTCAGCTTTATTTGCAGCTTTGAACAACCTAAAAATAATCGCCGGAATATCTTTAGATTCCAGTGGCTTACGCGCAATACACATCCAAAGTTGAGATACGAAGAATGCAAAAACGATTCCTGCGTGATGCAAAGTGAAATATTGCGTGGCAATTGCCGCAAAAGTCAAGTAAGGAAGTATCAAAGAAACAAGCATGCCTCTTCGATAAGCGATTCTTACAGCGAAAGACCATATTAAAATCGAAATAATAACGCAAATAATCGCGGAAGGTACGCTTAGCATAAGTCTACGTAAAGAAACATCGCCAGCAAATTGAGTGAACATACTTTCTGATGGCATAACGAAAATAAATGACAAGAATTGTATAAGAGGAGAATTTCCGTCGAATGTTTCACGCGATGCGAAAGCGTTAGCAGCAGGCCAAATGCAAATAATGCTTGCAATTCCAACTAAAGCAAGGATTATCCAGCTTACTAATCTGTTAGTGTTAGAGACTATTTCAGCGAAAGCTTTTTTAATTCCTGCAGATTTTACAACTCTCCAAATCCACGCAAAAGCAAAACCTGCTGCTAAAGCAATGCCATAAGCACTGATTGCACATAAAAGTACAAGACTCAAAGCGAGTTTCCAAGTATCAGAAGGCTTAGAATCAGATCGTTTCCAATAATGTGCAACCATAAACAAAGCCGCGCAAAGAAGAGCATACGGGCGTGAAGTAACGCCATATTGGAAGCACAAAAAATACGTAAACGGAAGCAAAAACACAGCCAATTTACTAAAAGGCGCGCGGAAAATAAGCCAGCCACCCAAAAGCGCAGTGCATAGAAGTTGCACGCCTTTAAGACCAATTTCGTATGGAACTCCTGTTTTTGCAGGTATGGAAAGAAGCAAAGTCCAAAGCGGCGGATGGCCTTCATAATGTGGTCGAAGAGTTAACAAATCAGCAAACGAAGAATCGCGTGCAATAAGCCAACTTTGAGCTTCATCAAACCAAGGCTCGTGGAAGCACATAACTGCTACGACGACAGATAGGTATGCAATAAAAATAAGCGAACGAGCATTCTTTACGAACCATAATTTATTTGTTGTTTTTAAAGTTTTTGTCACATTTAAAGTTTTTTTTGTTTTTGACGTACTTGTGTTCGTATTTGTACCTGTATTTGTAACAGTATTTTCGTTCATAAGTGTTTTATTTTCTTCTATAGTATTTTCGCTAATATGCATATTTCTATTTAATTATTTCTTTCAAAATTGCGTAAGTACTAAACTTCAGCAAATCCAAAGCCCCAACCAAATAAAATCACGCTAACACCGTAACAATACAGTGCAAGCGTGATTTTAAAGTTTGAAAATTTCAGTTTTGATTCAATGCAGCCAAACGACGAGCGTTAGCAACAGCGTACAAACTGATGCCTGCTGCAACAGAAGCGTTAAGAGATTCAACCGCGCTAGAAATTGGGATTCCAGCAATAGCATCGCACGCTTCTCTCGTAAGGCGACTCATGCCCTTACCTTCAGAGCCGAGCACAACAACTAACGGATCAGTTTCAAAGCCAGTTTCTCCAACAAGCTTATCGCCGCCGCCATCAAGACCAATTGCATACCATCCGCGCTCTCGCAAACCTTGAATTGCCTTATTTAAATTAACAACTCTAGCAACTGGCAAATGAGCTGCAGCACCAGCAGAAACCTTCCAAGCAGCAGCAGTTACGGAAGCACTTCTGCGCTCAGGCAAAATCACACCATTAGCACCGAAAGCTGCTGCAGAACGAATAACAGCACCCAAATTTTGAGGATCCGTAACGCCATCCAAAGCAATAAACAATGGTCGAGCATTAATGCGAGCAGAATCTGAATCAGCAGCTTCCATTGCGCGCGCCTTCTTTTCCGCTCGTTCAACCAATTCTTGCAAAGAGTGATACTGGTAAGGCTGAACTTTCAAAATAATGCCCTGATGATTCGTACTATGCGCAATACGATCCATTTCAAGGCGATCCGCTTCAAGCAAACGCAAACCCTGCATGCCTGCTAACTTCACGATTTCGCGCGTGCGATCGTCATGCTCAATGCGATTAGCCACATACAATTGAGTGCTTGGAACTCCAACTCTTAACGCCTCTAAAGCAGCATTGCGACCAATTACCAACTCATCTGAATCGCTACCAAGCTTATCCACTCTGCGGCGCGCAGCCAAACGCGGATCTGCAAATGTGCGCTTAATAGCAGCTTTCTTAGCAAAATAAGCTTTGTGATACACGCGATCTTCAGCCTTCGGAGTAGGACCTTTTCCGCGCAAAGCATTGCGATGTTTTCCACCCGACCCCTTGGTCGGCCCTTTTTTCGTAGTCATACTCCTATTCTCACATGCCCCCAAGGCATTGTTTAATAGCTTTCTGAAGCTGGCAAAGTCTGCTGATTCTAAGCTCGGCGCGTTGTATGGCATAATAGAACGGTACTTAATTGTTGCAAACTATTGCAATATTCCACAACCGCGCAATAGTTACAATACGAAGCGCTAAAAATAGCGTTAGCATTGCGATTATTGACTACTCCGCGGCACTCCCAAGGGGGAAGATATGGTTGATCACGCTCTTGATCAATCCAATAAAACAGCTGACTCTTCAGCTAATAGCAAAGATCCATCATTGTGCGATGTTCAGCAAGTAGCTAAATCACTTAACGTAGATATTACATGCGGTTTAAGCTCTGAGGAAGCTGCAAAAAGACTTAATCAATTCGGCCCAAATGCACTTGCTGCTGCTCCTAAAATTCCAGCATGGAAACGGTTCCTTGATCAATTTAAAGATCCGCTCGTTTACTTGCTTATTGCAGCAACTATTATTTCTGCAATTGCGTGGTTTGTTGAGCGCGCACAACATAAAGGAAACAGCGGTGGAGAGATTCTGCCGTTTGATTCAATCGTAATTATCATTATTTTGATTGCAAACGCAGTGCTTGGCTACATTCAAGAGTCGCGAGCAGAAGAAGCAGTCGAAGCTTTAGCTAGAATGAGTGCTCCGCAAACTTCAGTTTTGCGCGATGGTAGCGTGGTGCGCATTAATACTGCAGAAGTTGTGCCAGGCGATATCTTAGTGCTTGGCGAAGGAGATGCCGTGTCTGCAGACGGTCGACTTATAGCAGCGGCTTCATTACGCGTAGCTGAGGCAAGTCTTACAGGCGAATCTGTTGCAGTAAGCAAACGTCCGAATACGCTTTCGTCTGCAAAAGCTTTAGGCGATCGCACAAATATGGTTTTCAACGGAACTGCTGTTACGCAAGGAACCGGTCGCGCTGTAGTCACCTCTACAGGTATGCGCACACAAGTTGGCAAAATCGCGGATATGCTTTCAAAATCAGATGACGAAGCAACACCTCTCGAGAAAGAAATGGTACACGTTTCTAAAGTTCTTGGAATTGCGGTGTGCATTATTGCAGCTGTTGTTCTTGCTTCCATGTGGCTGATTGAAGGCTTCCACAGTATTCAAGATATTATTGATTCTCTGCTGCTTTCTGTTTCCCTAGCTGTTGCTGCTGTTCCAGAAGGTTTAGCTGCGATTTTGACAGTAGTTCTTGCGCTTGGCGTGCAACGAATGGTGAAGCATCATGCTGTTGTAAAAAAGCTTTCATCCGTGGAAACACTTGGTTCTGCTTCTGTTATTTGCTCCGATAAAACAGGCACCTTAACTCGAAACGAGATGACTGTTGAACGCGTAGTAACACCTAGCGGCGAAGTTCAGCTTACAGGAAGCGGTTACAAGCCTGAAGGACGCATGATATTAATTGGTTCTGCGGACGCAGATTTAGCAGTACCGCAAAATCTTGCTACAGAAGTATTAGGCGCGTTAGGCTCCGGATGTTTGGCTAACGACGGCGATTTACATTATGACGAAACTACTAAAAGTTGGCAGCCAGTTGGAGACCCTACAGAAGTTTCGCTAGTAGTAGCAGCTCGTAAAACAAAAGCGGACAAACGTTACGCTCATTTGACTCGAGTTGCGGAAGTACCTTTTACTTCTGAACGCAAACGTATGTCTGTTGTTGTTAAAGATGGTTCGGATTCTGGAAATCTGATTGTTTGCGCTAAGGGCGCTCCGGACGTGTTGCTTTCTTATTGCACGCGTATTGCAGTAGCTGGTGCCGTGCGTCCGCTTACTGACGGCGATCGCGAAGATATTTTAGCAACTGTTGAACGTCTTTCTGGAGAAGCCTACCGCACGCTTGGAATGGCTTATAGGCCGCTTGGAGTCGATAGTCTTTCAAAAGTTGATGGCATGGTTTCTAACGCTGCAGGTCAAATCGCGGACGTTGCGGAACAAAGTGACGTACTAGAATCTGATTTGATTTGGAATGGTATGGTTGGAATTATTGATCCTCCGCGAATTGAAGTTCGAGATAGTGTAGCTCAAGCTCATCGCGCTGGAATCCGTACTGTTATGATTACAGGCGACCATCCTCTTACGGCTACGCGTATTGCTCGAGATCTTGGAATTATTGGAAAAGATGAGCATGCACTTACAGGCGACGAACTTGACGAATTGCTTTCACGCAACGACGATAATATTGCTTTTGATGAAGCTATCAGTAAAACTAGCGTGTACGCGCGAGTAGCCCCTGAGCACAAGTTAGCTATCGTTTCTTCGCTTCAACGTCAAGGAAACATTGTTGCTATGACTGGTGACGGCGTAAACGATGCTCCAGCCGTAAAGTCTGCCGATATTGGCGTTGCTATGGGCATTACTGGTACAGAAGTAACTAAAGAGTCTGCCAAGATGATTTTGGCTGACGATAACTTCTCTACAATTGTTGCAGCAGTGCGCGAAGGTCGCGGAATTTTCGACAATATTCGTAAATTCTTGCGATACTTGCTCAGTTCTAACGTTGGCGAAGTTTGTACTGTTTTCGGCGGCGTTGTTTTCGCTGGCGCACTGGGAATTACACAGCCAAACTCTGTTGGTGTAACTTTGCCTTTGCTTGCAACTCAGCTTTTGTGGATTAACTTGCTTACGGATGCAGCTCCTGCACTCGCGATGGGCGTTGATCCGCAAACTGACGACGTAATGGATCGAAAGCCCCGAAAGCTTACCGATAGCGTTATTGACCGACGAATGTGGGGAGATATTGTATTTATCGGCATAATCATGGCTGCTATTACGTTAATCGGTATGGATATGCATTTGGCAGGCGGATTCTTTACAGACCGTTCTGTTGGAATTATGGATCACGCTGCTCAGCTTACTCACGCTCGCACAATGGGCTTTACAATTCTTGTGTTTGCGCAAATGCTGAATGCGTTAGCATCTCGTTCAGACTCACAAAGCGTATTTGTAGGCTTATTTGCAAATCGTTGGCTTTGGGGTGCTATAGCAGTTTCTATTGTGCTTCAGTTGGCTGTAATTTACATACCGTTCTTGAATGAGCCATTTGGCACTGTTCCTTTGAGTGTAACGGAATGGTTCGAGTGCCTTGGTCTTTCAATGGTCGTGTTAATTGCTTCCGAATTGCGTAAATGCGTGCTTCGTTTCATTGCAAAACGTAAAGCAGCGAACGCCTTAACTATTGCCGCTTAATAAAATACATTATTAAGCTGTTTTGCAAATACGCGGTACAGTACGTAGTTTTTTACATAACCTACGTTTCTGTGCCGCGTTTTGTGTTTTTATTTTCTATAAAATTTTTTGCTGATTGCTCATGAATATTTATTTGTTTTCAGGAAATAGCTTGCAGAATACTCACAGACCGCGGCACGCGCTACAATTGTGCGTATTGTATTTTTCGCGCAAAATAGCAATAAATATTTCGTGCGAACAATGAAGTTACTGATGTATAAGCTTTATTGCAAGGAGATTTGACGTCATGCTGTTGTCTGATCACGACATTCTCAAAGCTCATGATGAGGGTCATATTGATTTGACCCCATGGACCCCGGAAATGGTACAGCCTGCGTCGATTGACGTGCGCCTCGACCGTTTTTTCCGCTTATTTAACAACCATGCTTACACGTATGTTGATCCTGCAGAAAATCAGGGTGAACTTACAGAACAGTTCGAGGTAGCTCCTGACGAGCCATGGATTCTTCATCCTGGAGAGTTCGCACTCGGCGCTACGTGGGAGTATGTAAAACTTGACGCTACTATTGCTGCACGTTTGGAAGGCAAAAGCTCGCTTGGTCGTCTTGGTATTTTGACACATTCCACAGCTGGCTTCATTGATCCAGGTTTTGAAGGTCATATTACTTTGGAGCTTTCAAACGTTAGCACTTTGCCAGTTAAACTTTGGCCTGGCATGAAGATTGGTCAAATGTGTTTCTTCCAGTTAAGCTCACCATGTGAAAACCCATACGGTTCAGCCGTTAACGGATCGCACTATCAAGGTCAGCGCGGTCCAACTCCGTCACGTTCGTATGAGCATTTCTATCGCGCTGATTTAAGCGAATAATATTTTTAGAAAAATGATTCCGTTTTTAGAAAAGTAATTCCTAAAATAGCAAGATTTAGAAGAAAAGTAGATAATTCTCAGGTAATTATCAGTTAGCGTTACTGTTCTGCTCAGAATAGTGTGATTATATAATATTGTCGACAAAAAGACAGGTGCAGAGCACCTAAAACTTATTCTTTTCTTCTCTCCTTTATTTCCCCGGCGCATAGACGCCGGGGTTAAATTTTTTCTGCACGAAACGCCGAATTAACACTAAAAGGTTGACATTGTCACAGCTAAGGCTAAACTTGTGCAACAAGATTGGAGGTTGATGAACATGAATACTCGTTTCTGGCGCAGCTGGCGTAGTTAAAAGCGAGTTCACATATCGGTGTGGGCTTGCTGATTTTAAACAATCAACGGGGCTATGCCGGATTCATCATCAACATTATTTGAGCTGAATGGCATATAAGCTGCCATCCAGCTTTTTTGTTATCTGAGCACACGCCCTTCAAATTTACAAAATAATCGACATAAAAAATAATAAAGAACAAACTTAATGCCGATTTCCTCGGCACGCACAAGAAGGGCAAAATTATGGTAAACGCAGTTGAACAAAACATGTATTACGGTGAATTTGGCGGACAGTACGTACCAGATATGATTCGTCCAGCACTCGACGCAGTAGCAGCAGCTTACTTACAATACAAAGACGATCCAGAGTTCCGCAATGAATTAGCTGGATTATTAAAAGATTACGACGGTCGCGAAACACCTTTATACTATGCTGAATCTTTCACAAAATATTTAGGCGGCGCAAAAGTATATTTAAAGCGCGAAGATTTAAACCATCTCGGCGCTCACAAAATGAATAATGTTCTCGGACAAATTTTACTCGCTCAACGCATGGGTAAAAAGCGCATTATCGCTGAAACCGGAGCCGGTCAGCATGGCGTTGCCACTGCTGCTGCAGCAGCACGATTCGGCATGGAATGCGAAATTTTTATGGGCGCACTTGATTGCGAACGCCAAAAACTTAACGTTTTTAGAATGACTTTGCTCGGTGCAAAAGTTCATGCTGTTCAAGAAGGCACAAAAACTTTAAAAGATGCTGTAACTGCAGCATTTATGGATTATGCACAGCACTTGGATGATACCTTCTACATCGTTGGCTCCGCAGTGGGACCTTACCCTTATCCACAAATGGTTCGCGATTTTCAAAGCGTTATTAGCAAAGAGTCGAGAAGGCAAATCCTAGAAAAGGAAGGCAGATTGCCGAATGCTGTAATTGCTTGCATTGGTGGCGGTTCTAATGCAATTGGTTCTTTTGCAGCATATATTGATGATCTGTCTGTACGATTGATTGGTGCTGAAGGCGCAGGTAAAGGCGCTGATACTCCTCAAAATGCTGCTACTATGACGAATGGAAAAGTTGGCATTACGGATGGCATGAAAACTTATGTTCTTATGGATGATGACGGTAACGAGCTTCCAGCCTACTCTATTTCTGCGGGATTGGATTACCCTGGAGTCGGCCCAGAACACTCATATTTAAAGGATTCTGGTCGCGCAGAATACTACGCAATCACTGATGATGAAGCAGTTCAAGCTTTTCGCGCACTTTCTAGAGTTGAAGGAATCATCCCAGCTTTGGAAAGCTCACATGCAATAGCACAAGCTATGAAGATGGTTCCAAAGATGAGTAAGGATGACATTGTTTTAGTAACAGTTTCCGGCCGTGGAGATAAGGATGTGAATCAAGTAGCACGCTATCTTGGAATTGAATTATAAATCATTAATTTAGCAACAAATAAAACACAGCAAATAAAACGAGGCAGATAATTCTCAAAATAAAGTGAGAATAAAAAGTAAGAGAAGAAGAACATGGCACTTCTGTAGCTAACATAGCATACAGAAGTGCCTATTTTTATTTTTATTTTTAAGCAGAATATCCCACTTATTTTTTATGCAAATCAGAGCATGCTGAACTAATTATTGTGCACAATCCTTCCATAATTTTGTCTACTGGAGAAGCTGCGCGCCAATTCAAATATAACGATCGATAAGGTTTAGGATTCTTAAACTCACGCAACATCAAACCAACTGGTTGCACAATTGGAGGTACAGTTGCAAGACGCGGCAATAATGTCACATCTTTGCTACCTACAACCATATATCGCAAAGTTTCTAACGACGTTGCCCTAAATTCTGATTGCTTCGCCCCCACTTTTTGGCATACATCGAGCATGCTTCTACGCATACAATGCCCATCTTCTAGTAAAAGCACTTTCTGAGTAGACAAATCTGAAAGTTCAATTGGTTTACTCTCGTGTCCTAGCAAAGAATTTGTAGAAGTCGCAAGAAGAAAATCTTCGTCAAAAACATGACACACTTTTATTGAAGGCGCATTCAAACTTTCGCTTAATATAGCTGCGTCGACTTGACCACTATCTAGCAAATCAATAAGTTTCGCTGATTTTTCTTCTATAAAACGAATAGTAAGTTTTGGTTTTAAACGCCTGAGTGCAGGCATAATTCTTGGAAGTAAGTATGGTCCTAACGTTGGGAACACACCCAAAACTACTGTAGATGACCATGGATCTTCTGAGCGTCTTGCAGCTTGTCGAATACGTGACATATCTGCCTGAATACGTTTAGCGTAATAAACCACTTCCCTCCCAGCAGGAGTTAAGATTTGTTTCCCGGGAGTGCGCTCAATAAGTTCTACGTCTAAAGTCTCTTCAAGTTTTTTAATTTGCGTTGAAAGAGTAGGCTGAGAGACGCGCATACGAACAGCCGCCTTGGTAAAGCTTCCTTCTTGTGCAAAAGCTATTAGATATTCTAACGCTCTAATATTCATAAGACGCCTCCCATTGTTTATTGCATAATAAATTTTATAAATTATTTATTTTGCGGGCTGCGGATAAGATAGTCAAATGCAGATAACGCAGCATTGGCTCCAGAACCATACGCTGTAACGATCTGCTTATACGGTTCGTCTGAACAATCTCCAGCAGCAAAAACACCCGGAGTATCAGTGCATCCAGCGCGATTCGTAATAATTTCTCCTCGATTATTGAGAGAAATATTATTTACAAGCCAACGAGTATTCGGAGCTAAACCAATTTGCACAAAAACCCCATCGGTTTCAACAATATGTTCTCTGTTTTCATCATCGTCTGCTTTATTGCGATCTATGTAACGTATTGCAGTAACTTTACTACCATTACCTTCAATACTACTTACGGCAGCACTCGTAATAACTTCAGCGTTAGGTAATTTATGCAAAGTATTAAGCAATACTTGATCAGCTTTAAGCACATCCATGAACTCAACCACCGTCACATGTTTTGCAACTCCTGCTAAATCAATAGCAGCTTCAACACCAGAATTTCCGCCGCCAACAACGACAACATTCTTATCTTTGAAAAGTGGGCCGTCGCAATGAGGGCAGAATGATACGCCTCTATTCCTATACTCATCTTCTCCAGGAACGCCCAACGTACGCCAAGTCGCGCCAGTTGCAATAATCACTGCACGCGCTTTCAAAGATCCGCCAGAACGCGCATGAATAGTATGTAACCCATATGGTTCCTTAGATAAATCGAGCGAGTCTGCCCAATCAGGAGTAAATACGTCAATATCGTATTGAGAAATATGCTTAGTTAAATCTGCTGCTAGTTGAGAACCAGTCGTATGCGTTTGGGAAATATGATTTTCAATACTTTCAGTTTCTACAACCTGTCCGCCACGATGATCCATAATCATAGCCGTACGCAAACCCTTACGAGCAGTGTAAATTGCGGCAGCAGAAGCAGCAGGACCGCCGCCAGCAATAACAATATCGTATGGATTTTGCGAATTCATTTTTCTGCGAGCGCAACATTTGCCGAAGAAACGCTATTACCATTATTGCCATCCTCATCCTGCTTAACAGATTTTTCTTGTGATGCAAGCACAGATACAAGTTCGTCAATTCCTGCCCGTCCGGAGGAAATAAGTTTGCCATTTTCAAAAACTGCTGGCACGCTCATTACACCGAGTTTATCTACTTCTTCACGGAAAGCGCTACCTTCAACTACAGTATGCTGAATTTTAGGGTTAATAACAGAAATGGTATTAAGCGATTGCACAACTTCTGGGCAATTCAGGCAAGTTACCGACATGTATGTTGTCACATTGTGTGAACCAAGCTTTAGTATTGCATCGCGTTGCTCATCACTAATTTTTGGCGCATAGCCACTTACTTGTAGAAGCGCTAATACTAAAGAACTGAATTCGTGCCCTAAAGGCAATCCCGCAAAACTAACCGATACAGTAGATTTTCCATTTACTGGATTATCTAGTTTTCTACGCAATTCAAAGCTTGGCTTACGCTTTACATTGCTAATTTCATTATTATTTACTTCAGAAATACTAATTTTGTCACTTTGCTGAGATACTTCTTCCAGTAAGGATTTAACTTTTTGAGATGTTTCAGAATTATCAACGTAAGAAACGATCTCTATTTTAGATACCATCTTTTTTAGTAATTCTGAAAGCTGAGCAGTTAATGACGCATTCAACAAAGACATAATTTACTTCCTTCGGTAATTTTAGTCACAAGTAAAAATAAGCGAATGCGTAGGAAACTATGAACGTAGCTCCCTACGCATTGAGAATATTCTTTAAAAAAGATTCTTTAATATTTAATTGCAAAAATCAGATTTTGCCGACTAAATCGATAGAAGGTTCCAAGGTTTCTTCGCCCTGCTCCCATTTTGCTGGGCAAACTTCGCCTGGATGCGCTGCAATATACTGTGCTGCTTTAACTTTACGAAGGAGCTCGTCGGCGTTACGACCAATTCCGTCTGCGGTCATCTCAAAGAACTGAATCATACCTTGCGGATCCACGAGGAACGTAGCGCGATGAGCTAAACCGGATTCTTGATTCCAAGCATCAAAGTTACGCGAAAGAGCTCCGGAAGGATCACCCAACATAGTGTACTTTACTTTTGCAATTGCTTCAGAATCGTCATGCCATGCTTTGTGTACAAAATGCGTATCCGTAGAGACTGAGTAAACTTCAACGCCTAACTTTTGCAATTCCTCATAGTGGTTTGCAAGATCTTCCAATTCAGTTGGGCATACGAATGAAAAATCAGCTGGATAGAAGAAGAAAATTGCCCATTTGCCAAGAACATCAGTATCACTTACTTCAACAAATTCGCCATTCTTATAACCATTTACTTTGAATGGAAGAATATGTGTGTTCATTAAACTCATATCATTCTCCTAAATAGGTCATTTGCGCCTTCGTTGCGCTTTTATTTTCATTATTAAGAATAGATTATGGCTATTGATAATTCTAGTTATATAGATGTTTTCTATGACTCTTATACACATCGTCAATGATTTTAGTAAACAAAAAAGGAGCAACAACATTTATTTAGAAGTATGGACTTTTGTTTATGTAGACTATACAATTGATGAACTGTGTAGAATAGCAATTGTGGCGGCAAAATAAATTTCGATTAATTTATATAACGCACGTAGTTAACAAAGAGGTGCTACAAATCGTAAACAGTCGTCCTATACATTTGTTGACTACAAAACTAAACAAAATATGGGAGGATACTATGAAACGCAATGCAGTAACAGGGTTTTTAACTAGCCTATGCATGCTCTTGAGCCTATCTGCTTTCGCAATGCCAGCAATGGCAACAACCGCAGATAATTATGCAAAAACTCCACTTACTGCTGAAACAGCTAAACAAATCGCAAATGGAACTATAGGCTTAGATTTACCTGGGGCTTTGGATATGTCTTTATATCACAAGAAGCCTCTTGATCCACAAGCTGATTTAGATGGTGACGGCTTAACTAATAGTCAGGAAATTTACACTTACACTAAAGACGGTAAGACTTATTATGGGTACAATTCTCACCCTATGATGAACGATACCGATGGCGATGGTATTCCAGATAATCAAGACAGCAATCCTCGCAGGTGGGATATTAGTCCTCGCGATATGGCTTTATTCTCTGAACTTTCTTATCGAGATGATAATTACATAAATAAGGTACTCGATTACACTAAACCGCTTCACGACATTTACAAAAATCGCAGTGAGTACCGCCTTATGCACAACGAGCTTGCACCATTCTGGAAAGTTAAGGAAACCTACCACAAAAGGAGAGGATTTGATGCTGTTTTGTTTGAAAATGTAAGTCCATACCCATTCTTAGAACAAGGCACTGTTCAAGTACTAGCAATTCGTGGAACTTCCCAATTTAATGATTACGATGATGATTTTGCAATAGCTGTAGGTCATAACCCAGATCAAGCTAAAGATGTTGAGCAGTTGATTGAGCGTTATGGTCGCGAAAATACTGTTAGCAATTTGTATATTACCGGACATTCCCTCGGAGGATATCTTGCACAGCGTGCTTTAATTCGTGCTAAAGGCAAAGGCTACAACTGGATTAAGAAAATTTACACATTCAATTCACCACAAATTTGGGGAAATATTTTCAACCGTTGGTTGCGTGCCGTCGCCAATACTGGCGATAAGCTCACTCGAGAAGGTTACGCTGTTCATTACAAAGTAGACAACGACAAGGTTATTCGTTCTGTTGGCAATTTTGCTGGAGCTATAAGCGTCAGCAATTCTGCGCAAGGACATAGCTCTCGAAGCTATCTTGAGGCCCGTATGAACAATTTCCCAGGTTTCACCGTAGGTACTAGAGGAGATATTTCTGGCACTGGACGTTGGATGGAAGAACTTAACAACTTCTACGATGTTCGCACGTTCTAATTACTGCTAATTAATGATTATTAATTAGCACCAGCAATAGATAGCTATCTCGTGTAATTTATTAACAATAAGCTAAGTGCTGATTTACCGATGATTCATTAATATCACAAGTAGCTCAGTGCTTTTCCTATATCAATTAATCTAATGAAATTCTTTCCTATTACACCGCATCAGCTTAAGTATTAACTTTTGGTACTTATTAAAATTATCTGATTCAACTAGATACAATTTTATAAAGTTGTTAAATCTGATAAAACCAACACGTTGAGCTAAATCTGTTGTGCTGCTCGCAAAAATATTTTCAAAATAAAGTAGAAGTCTGTACAAAAAGTAAGGAATAGCAGTATGAGAAAAGTAAGTACCGTTCACACAATTAGTGGAATTGTATTAACTTTTGGTTTGATCATTTCATCGCTGGTTTACATACCTTCGCTAGCAACAACCGCAGCGGCAGAAGAAACATCACCAGTGCACGTACCTCTTACCGCACAAACCGCTCACGACATTTCTACTGGTCGAATTCGTTTGGAAAATAATCAGATTGATTCTTTGCTTTACCATAAAGCCGCGCTAGATCCAGATCAAGATAGCGACGGCGACGGTCTGAAGAACAGCGAAGAGCTTTACACTTACGTAAAAAACGGACGCACATATTACGGATATAATTCGCATCCACTTATTAAGGACACCGACGGCGACGGATTAGATGACAAAAACGATAGCAATCCTCGCAGGTGGGATATTAGCCCTCGCGATATGGCGCTTTTTATGGAGCTTGTGTATAGGGAAGACAGCTACGTCAAAGAAGTACTTGACTACTCAAAACCGCTCAGGATTATTTATGAAAATCGCAATGAGTACCGCCTTATGCACAACGAGCTTGCACCATTCTGGAAAGTTAAGGAAACCTACCACTTCGGGAGTGGGTTTGACGCTATCCTTTTTGAAAATGTGAATCCTGCGTACCCATTTATTAAGCAAAACGGCGTGCAAGTATTAGCAATTCGCGGCACTAAAGGCGCAACAGATGTATGGAATGATGTCTTGCTTGGAACTGGCTCAAACCCAGGCCAAGCTGCTGATATAGATAAATTAATTGATGAATATAAACAAAAGAACACTGTAAGCAATTTATATGTTACAGGTCACTCTTTAGGTGGGTACTTAGCACAAAGAGCCTTAATTCGAGCTAAAAGTAGTGGCGCAACTTTTAATATTAAAGCTTATACTTTTAACGCTCCGAGAATCAAAGGTAATATATTCAACAGATGGCTTTGGGAAACATCTGATTTTGGCGATAAACTAACTAAAGAAGGTTATGCCGTTCATTATAAAGTTGATAACGATACAGTAATAGGCGGAATAGGAAATTTCGAAGGTGCAATAAGCGTAGGAAGTTCTGGAGCCGGTCATGGATCCAGAAGCTACTTTGAGCCTAGAATGAATGCTTTCCAAGGATTCACAGTTGGCGAACGCAATAAAATTGAGGGAACCGGTCGCAAAATTGATGCACTCGACGGATTAGTTAACGAACCAGTTATTAAAACTGACGAACAAGCTTTCGAACCTAAAATTACGAATATTGACATTATGGAAAATGATCCATTGCCAAAAGGCACAACAATAAAGCATCTTCTTAATCCTAACGATATACCGCAAGGCTCTACCATTACAGACATTACAGAATACGACAAAATTGACACTTCTCAATGCGGCAACTACGAAGGGAAAATACTACTCGTACTATCTGGTAGAATATTAAAAACTATTATAGTTCCAATAACCATTCATAAACGATTGGCTAATATCGAGGAACTTCCAAATGTTACTGCTGAACCTGGCAAGAAAATAGAAGTCAAAAAAGACAATAAAATCCCCGATAATTTCGACTTCAAACCATACTTAAAAAACTTACCAGAAAACAGCACAGTACAAGTTGTAAAACAACCAAACACAACAAACACTGGAGAAACAACATTTATCATAGAAATAACCTTTGCAAACAAAGCAAAACAGAAAGTAACTCTTAAAGCTCACGTTGTAGAAATCATTCCAGCAACACCACTAAACCCAGCTAAAAAGAGTATTACGTGGGCCGAGTTAATTCCTGCAAAGAAATCAACACCATGGATCGAGCTAACACCAGCGACACCAGCTCCAACACCAACTCCCGTACCTCCGACACCTGTTCCACCGACACCGGAACCAACGCCTTCGCCTACGCCGACACCGACGCCTGATCAACAACCTGCAGTGCCTCTGCAGCCGAAACCAAACCCGGTGAATCCAACACCCGTTCCGCCAAAACCTGCGCCTAAACCAGAGCCACAACCTGTTCCACCAACACCAGAATCTCATTCTGGCAACAGTGAGCACTCTAGCAATGGCGAATCTGATAAGTCTGCAAATAGCACAACCCCACAGACTAATAAGTTCGATCAAGACCATAAGGAAATTCCAAGCATGGGATTTCCCGGACCAACGCATCCTTCCAAAACTCTACAAACTCCTGCAGTTAGTAACGATTCTATGCGCGAAAACCACATAGAGCTTAACGCAAACTCAGAATCACACACATTACAGCAACAGATTCCATCAGCACCAAAGAGTATTGCAGATTTACTTCCAGCGTTGTGCAACACTCTCACCGTCGGGAATAATAACATTGCTTATGCGGGAAAAAACAACCATATCACTGTTACAGTAAATGCAACATCAGAATTCATGCGCAGATTACAACTAGAAAAAGCAGTAAAAGCTTATGCCTACATATATTCCAACCCTAAACTTCTTTATAGCGCAAATGGAATGAAATATGTAACAGTTCACATTAATGAATATGGCAGAATTGTATTCGACGTAGTTATCCCAGAAGAATATAAAGGCAATCATACGATTGTCCTTATTGACGAAAACGGTAAACAAGTTGCGTGGACGAATACTTTAGTAAAGAAAGACCCTCATTTACACAAACAATCCACAATAGCCAATAATGCACTCCCTCGTACTGGAATACAAATAATTCCAATTGTATTTAGCGTTGCATTAATGCTGTTTGCTAGCACAATTGTGACAATTGCAAGAAAAAGAAAGTTTAACTAACGCGTAAGTTGTAGTTTTTATACATCCAATGTACAAAAACTACAACTTATACAATTTTACAATCTGAATGGAGCGGATGACGGGAGTCGAACCCGCCTCTGAAGCTTGGGAAGCTTCCATTCTACCGATGAACTACATCCGCATGCTGTAACTAAAAGCAAACTAGTTTCAACAACCATCTAAGGGTATCATGCACAGCTTACCGCTTCAATATTTAGGAATCAGTTTATGAACTCAATAAACAAGACAAGCAAGTTCAACAAACAAAATATTCATGCAGCAATGCTCATTAAACGCCCAATCCTATCCTGAACAGTAGGACGCGCAGTACACAAACGCACAAGCGCAGGAGCGTTATTATTCCACGGACAAATAATCATCAAAGAAGCAACAGCCTGCAATCCAGCAGTAGATTTCATCTCGTGAAGCTGCATGCCGTAAGTAATTTTATTAAGTGCGGAAGCAAGCGCAGCAAAATCTCCAGTAATTTCACTACTTCCCTTATCTGCGTCAAATTCACGCGAACCAGGAATAATTGCATTGATAATAACAGAAGCAATAGGAGCGAATAAAATATTCAAAAATTTACCAATAAATTTGCAATACTTGCGAATATCACGACGATATGTATCACCGACATAAACAAGCCAAGAACCAACGTACGTTAATACTGTTGCTGTAGCAGTAGCCAGCGAAGAAGCGAGAATATCATGATTATAAATATGAGTTAATTCATGACCAATAACACTACGTAACTCGCGCTCGTTAAGAATATTAATCAAACCACGAGTACAACATATACTCGCATGACGCTCACTTCTACCAGTTGCAAAAGCATTAGGACTTTCGTAGGGAGAAACCATTACTCGCGGCATAGGTTTACCAATTCGAGCAGATAAATCTCTAACCATTGCGTAAAGCACAGGCTCTTCTTCTTCACTAACCTCTGTAGCATGCATAGCAATAATCGCAAGCTTACTTGAGCACCAATAAGCAAAAACACTAAATGCAATACCAGGAATAATGAACCATATTAGTGAAGACAGATGCGAGCCAGTAAGAACCCAACATAAGGCAAGAAAAAGCCACACAACAACAAAAAATAGTGCGGCTTTTAAGCTGCCATAGTGTATTCTCAAGCCTTTCAACATATGAGCTATCTTAATAATGCGAACTTAAATTTTTCTGAATATATACTGCGTATTTACTAACTACAAACTTAAATACTAAGTAATATTTTCAGTTTATTTAGGGCATTATTTGCTACCTAAAGCAATATTTACAAGTTCAGAAGCTGAAACAACTTTCTTTCGAGTTCTCTGCTCATTGGCTCCAAGTTCACGCTCATAAGAGTCAACTCGCTTCCAACCGGCGTAATCAATTGGTTTAATGCCCTTTTCTGCCAATAATTTATCTATAGAATTTTCATCGCGATCAGGTGCGATTCGCCTAGCATTGCCAGCTTTAGATAAATCTTCAAGCATATTATTAACAATCAAAAGAGCATCAGATTTTGTAGAGCCGATTAATCCTACCGGCCCACGCTTAGCCCAGCCAGTTGCATACAATCGCTCACGAACTTCGCCATTTTCTACAGACTCCACTAAGCGCCCATCAATATTTGCAAGCAAAGTACGCTTTTCGTCGTAAGCAATACCTGCAACTTCTGCAGGATGGTAGCCAATGGCATGGTATACAGCTTGAACGGCGTATTCCTCGAACTCTCCAGTACGAGTCATTTTGCCATCGGCGCTTGTAGTCGTGCGCTCAACTCGTATTGCCTTCACATGTCCATCTTCACCAAGAATTTCTACCGGCGCACAGTTGAAGTGGATAATATAGCGTTTGTTGGCTGGCTTCCCCTCAAAATCAACGTTTCCGCCATCTTCCATATCTTCAGCCATATCGCGAATAGCGAAAAGCTCCTCAACCATTTGACGCGTGAGCTTATCGTTACCGGCTACTTCAATAGTCTCATCGTCAAGTTCAAAATCATCCTCATTAATAACAATTTGCACTCCGGATAACTTTTCCATTTCGCGCAATTCTTGAACAGAGAATTTTGCTTGGGCAACTCCACGACGAATAAATAAATGCAAGGTTTGGGTTTTATTTTTTTGCAATCCCTCATACACGTCATCTGGAATATCCGTATGAGCGCGCAAATAATCAGGATCTCGTAAAAGCTCACGAGCAACATCCATTGCCACATTTCCGCCACCAATAACAGCTACTTCCTTGGCTTCAAGCGGCCATTCTCGATTGCTAGTTGGGTATCCATCGTACCATTCTACGAATTTTGCAGCTCCGTACACTCCGTCTAAATCGGCACCTGGAACTCCTCGAAGAGGCCTATCTTTCACAGCACCCGTTGCAAATAACACAGCATCATATCTATGAAGTAAATCTTCTAATGCAATATCTTTACCAAATTCAACATTTGCATAAAGATGAATATTTGGATTATCAAGCGTCTTTTCAAGCGCATCCGCAATAAATTTGATACTTGGATGGTCAGGAGCTACTCCGTAACGCACTAAGCCGAAAGGCACTGGCAATTTTTCAAAAAGATCAATGCGAGCGCTAGAGCCTAATCCCAATTCTTCTCCACGCTTTGCAATCTGACGTAAGAAGATATCGGAAGAGTACACTCCTGCAGGGCCTGCTCCTATTACAGCAATACGCAGTTGAGATGTTTCTTGTGAAACATTTTCGTTTAAGTTATTTTTTTCCATTATTATCCCCATATTGAACTGTATTATACGGCACTTTTCGCCGTTTTCGCGCTATTTAGCGCGGCCTACAAGCATAGGTTGCCTCAATCACTCAGCAGCGTAACTGTAAAGCGTTTATATGTAATTCTTCGCCAGAAATAAGTTACGTACAAGCTTGAGCCGTTACCGTTTGCAGCTAACTCGTATGCTTTCATAATTAGACTAGCGCATTACTTCGTCTTACAACATACTCAAACGAATATTATTAAAGATGTCGTAATGAATATCGTAAAAATATTGCCAAAAAATATTTTTATTTTCGTTCGCGCAATGCTGTTAAAGCCCACATAATAGCAACAACATC
The DNA here is from genome assembly GCF_049244195.1 of Gardnerella sp. DNF01189. Classification (NCBI taxonomy): domain Bacteria; kingdom Bacillati; phylum Actinomycetota; class Actinomycetes; order Bifidobacteriales; family Bifidobacteriaceae; genus Gardnerella; species Gardnerella sp. DNF01189. The sequence goes on from NZ_CP058385.1 coordinate 1,110,575, forward strand.
AATTGCTTCTTGCATCATTGCGCCAATAACTGCTGGAATAAAACCGAAAGCCGCAAAAATCATACTTATAATTGCTAATCCAATGCCCATCAATACTGACTGAACCATAACGCGTTTAGTATGTTTTGCTACTCTTATTGCGCTTGCAACAGAAGAAATATCATTGTTCATAATAACTACCTGTGCGCATTCAGATGCTGCCGTATCTGTGCCATCCGTTACTGCTACGCCAATATCGGCAGCTGCAAGCACTGGAGCATCGTTTACACCATCTCCAACCATCATTGTTACAGTTGAATTTTGCTTATTTTTATACGCATTGTAATTATGTTTTTTTACATGCGCTAATTTATCTTGCGGAAGTAAATCTGCATATATTGTTTCAATTCCAACACTTTTACCAATTGTTGTTGCAGCTTGCAAACTATCGCCAGTAAGAATAGATATTGAGCGTGCACCAAGTGTACACAATGCGTCAATGGTTGATTTCGCGTTATCGCGCGGCACGTCTTTTAATACGATTCTTCCTACCAGCACGCCGTCAAAAGACACGTAGGTTGCCATTTCGTCTGCTGCAAGAGATTTGCCTATAGTTTGATTCGCGTTTTGCTCTGTAACGTACTTGCGTCTGCCTACACGTACTAAAATACCGTCTACAACGCCCTGAATACCCTGACCTGCAGTTTCTTTAACACTGTGCACTACAGGGTATTCTCGCACGCTAGGAAGCTGCGGAACCGACGATGGGTGAGCATTTTCCCACAAGCTTGCTCCCGCTTTAGCAATACCACCTGCAAGTATGTGCTGAGAATACGTCTCTAGAACACCTGCGAGCATTACAATACGATCAGCCTTCTGGGTAGTATCGATTACGTCTACGTTTACAACTTGCGGCTGTTTTACAGTCAACGTGCCAGTTTTGTCAAAAAATACATCTGTTACACGACTTAATTGCTCAAGCACATCCTGACTTTTAACAACAATTCCAAGTTTCGCTAAACGCCCAGTTCCAGCCATGCACGCAACCGGCACCGCAATAAGCAGCGGGCAAGGAGTTGCCAAAACTAGCACTTGCGCAAATCTAAGAGCATCTCCAGAAAAGCCCCAAGCAAAACCAGCAATTACAAAAGACAAAACAGTAAATGGCACAGATAACATGTCTGCAAATCTAACTACTGCAGCTTTAGAAGACCTAGCAGACTCAACAAGCTGCATGATTTTCTGATACTGCGAGTTTTTAGACAGCTTTGTTACGCGCATAATAAGCACAACTCCACCGTTTACACAGCCTGAAAGCACTGCAGCTCCCGCATAGACTTCTCTAGGAACGGATTCTCCGTTAATAGCACTTGTGTCTAAAATTGCAGAACCGCTTAACAGCTCACCATCAACTGGCACAGTTTCGCCAGGAAGCACAATAATTACGTTTCCAATATTTAATTCATCAACTGGAACCGTTTTGTAACGCTGCAAATTTGAGGAGATTTCGCCGTCTGTAGACGCTTGCAAAAATGGACAAATATTGTGTTTATAGTCGCAATTTTGCTCGCTAATATTAGATTGCTTAGAATTAGCGGCATCCACTTTTCTGAATTCAGCATGCCGGCACAGAACACACGAGCTAGGCTTGCACTGATTTTCACTCAAACATGGCGGTTCGTATGATTCATCATTTGCTTGATTATTATCCATTTCATGCTCAATACCTGGCAAAGTCATAAGATGAGCAGTTTTTGGAGCTGCGCTTACTAAAAGAGACAGATTGCGCTGGGCTTTCATATGCGCAAAATCTTCAATTGCCTCTCCCGTCCAAACCATTACAACAATCAAATAGCTTGCCCAAAACTCACCAATACAAAGCGTTGCAAGTAATGCAACAAAAGCTAGCAAATCAATGCCTAAAGTTCCGCGCAATAAATTTTTAATCATGTTGCGCAAAGAAATAAGGCTGGTATACAAAACGAGAATAGCGATAATAGTTTTCCCGATACTAAGACTTATGGAAATATCGCAACCAAGATTTAAGAAATCAAAGATTTGCTGCGAAAGATTAGATATTTGCTCACAGAAAGTAGTTAATATAGGCAAATTATACGAGTACAAAGCCACAATAAACGGAAAAGCAAGAATTACGACTGTTAATTGAGGTGCACGACGGCAATATGCTAAAAGTTTACGCATACACTTTCCTTACGCTGATCAGGTTAACCGCTTAAGACGCTGCCAACACACGATTTCACGCCTTGTTAACCCATTGAGAGCAGATTTGATTTAGCTGCGCTCAATACACGGCGTAAAGATATTCATGTTTATTTATATGTGATTAGTATACCAATAGGCCTTGATGAGAAGCATTCTCATGTAAATATTATGCTTCCAAAAAAGCACCATAATGAGTTCCAACAATTACTAATTGTACTATTTGAATTATTAAATTAATAAGTTTATGCTTCATATCTTTTTAAAATTTAGGTTATAGGCCAATTTATTTGCCATAGATTCGGCCTATAACCCTAAAATTTACTGTTCTTTAGTGAAAAGAGTTCTTACAATTTTGAAAAGCATAAATAATAGACGTAGTGTGATATATGTTGCTACGAATGTTGCAAGCCAAATCATAATATTTTGAATATTCCAACCTTGACCTTTAACAAATGAAGCTACTAATAAAGAAACTACGCCAGCAGAAATATCAGCAATATTTTGTTTTATCTTATAAATCATTTTTTACATCCTTCCGTCTAAAATGAAAACCTTTATGGTTTTCATCTCTCTTTAATACCTTTCAAGTTAACAATATATTGTGTATAGTTCCACAGCAAAATATATGCCGCAATCTCTGGGAAGAGATTCAACTATTTAAACATTTTTATATTTTTTACAACACTGACAAATATCAGGGTGTCACCCTAATTTTATTAGGGGTAATCAGTAAAAAATTGGGTTATTCCCCAAAAATTGAATGGGCACGCGACAAGAAAGAAATTGATAAACAAAAAGTTCTGATTGAAAAATCAATCAGAACCCTGTTCGTGGAGCTAAGGAGACTCGAACTCCTGACCCTCTGCTTGCAAAGCAGATGCGCTACCAGCTGCGCCATAGCCCCATTCGAAAGAATGATGTCATTCTATCGTGGGCCCGGGAGGACTTGAACCTCCGACCTCATCCTTATCAGGGATGCGCTCTAACCACCTGAGCTACGGGCCCAACTCGTATGCCTAAAACATACAAGTAGTTACATTAGCACAGACACAGAAAATGTCAAACCGCAACACGCCATAAAAAGAAAACAGCGTGTTGCGGTTTGAATCAAAAAAATTAAACAGAGAATAATTAATCAAGATGGCTACGCATGAACCACTGGAACTTTTCCAACTGTTGAACATGATCTTGAATAATATTTGAGCTAACTAAATCAAGCTCATCAAGTTCCGCGATAGCCTTGCGATCGTCTGCAATCATATCGTTATAGTACTCAATAAGCGCTTGCAAATACTCCTTTGTAGACTTGCGACCAGTCAAAGCAAAACGCTTCCATGTGCGAGCAGCAACAACATCGTCTGCGCGGCCAAGTGGAGAGCCGCCCAAAGTTGCAATTCGCTCAGCAGTTTCATCCGCCTGCGCCAAAACTTCAGCAACCTGTGGATCAAGCATTTCATGCACTGCAATAAAATCTGGACCAGTAACATTCCAATGCGCATGCTTGAGCACCAAAGCAGCTTCCTGCTCGTGGCTTAAACGATTCTGTAAAATGGCAACAGCCTTTTCACTGGCCGCTTCGTCGAGACCTGGCAAAATATGCAACAAAGCCATGTTCTATCCTTCCTTAGGTTTGTTAATACCGTTATTATTCTACTGCTATGGCTTAAACTACGCGCGGCGACGCACTTCAATCGTCGCAATACGCCTACCATCAACCGCAGTCACAGTCATATCGTAACCATCCGCATCATGCAAAACAGCTCCAACACTTCCCATTGAACCAGTATGCGCTAAAAAGTAGCCTGCAACAGTCTCATACGGACCGTCCTCAAGCTCAATGCCGGTAATGTCAGCAAAATCTTCAATGGTCATACCGCCATCAATTTTTGCAACACCATTTACAAAAGCAGTTGTTTTATTCACATTATTTTGCTCAGTTTCACCAGGCAAATCATATTCATCGCGAATATCTCCAACTAGCTCTTCTGTCATGTCCTCAAGCGTAACAATACCGTCAGTTCCACCATATTCATCGATGACAACAGCCAAATGAATACCACGTTTACGAAGAAGTTCCAGGCTCGGCAATAGTTTGGAAGTTCCAGGAAGACTAATTCCTTCGCGAGTTACATCTGCAACAGTTTTTGCATTTGGATCACGCACATCTAGCAAATCACGAACATGCACAAAACCTATAACATCATCAAAATCTTTGCCAATAACAGGGTAGCGAGAATACGGAAGCTCACGAATTTTCGCGGCAGCTTCTTCAAGGCTCAATGAACCATCCAAAAACTCAACATCAGCACGAGGACGCATTACTTCAGCAACAATAGTTTCAGACGCATCAAACACATCATCCAAAATAGTACGCTCATCCTGACTTAAACGTTTATTGCTATTGACAAGAACACGCAATTCTTCGTCAGAAACTTCGCTTTCCTTCTCATTAGGATCAAAGCCAAGAATGCGCACAAAACCGTTAGTATTCTTTCCAATAAGCCAAATTAAAGGCTTGCAAATCTTTGAGAAAACATCAACCGCCGGCACAACCGCTCGCGCAATCTGCTCAGCACGCTGCATAGCAATACGTTTTGGAACTAATTCAGAAATAACAATAGAACAGTAAGAAATAACAAGAGTTAGAAAGATTGTTGTAAGTGGGCCAGCAACGTGCGAAGAAACACCCCATGAACATACAACCGGCACAACATACGGAGCTAAAGCAGACTCACCAAACGATGCAGAAAGAAAGCCAGAAAGAGTTACTCCAATTTGTAGAGCAGATAGAAAAGTGTTAGGGTCGCGGGCAATTTTTGCAACTCTAGCGCCACGCGCATCCTGCAATTCCATGCGATCAATTTGCGAACTTCTCAAGCTCACTAAAGCTAATTCGGTTGCCGCAAATACGGAACCAAATAGCAAAAAAATCATAATGAGTAGAATATTAAAACCAATCGCCATACTTGTTATCTTAGTTTACTTCTATGCGATATCAACAATTCTAAAATAATTATCACCATTAACGAAGATAAATTATTTATGGGCGATAAAAATATCCAGTTGGAGCTTGAGCTGTTTGCATTGATATAGCGTGCAGCACAACTCCAGGATGCTGATATCCAGGAATGCCAATATTGCCTCTAGAAACGCGTGCACGAACACGCACCCATTCATGATCTTGAATTTCGCCAATATTTGATTTTTCGGCAACTAATCCAAACGGAGACATGTCGAGAATACAGCATGACATAAGCTGACGAGATACCCTAAATTGATTTGCATTCAACGTAGAATCTCTGCTGACAAAACCTGTAAGAGTAATCGCATATCCATCATATTTTGCAGCATTATGATCGATTTCGTCATACCAGGAGCCGAAATCATCATCATCAACTGTTATCTCATGAGATTTTTCATACAATCCTGGCAAAGGATAATTTTGGCTACGAATAGCAATAGCACGACCGCCAGCATACTGGTCGAATCCATCTACACTAATATTTTGAGCGTAACGCAAAGGAACAATAATAAGTAGCGCAGGAACAACGAAAGCTACAAACATACGCCAAACATCGCGCGAAGAAACAGAAAACCATCCAATCGCAGCACATATAGACAAAATAAATAGCAAAATAGCAGTAATTAACAAATAATAATATGCTCTAGGCGTAGTAAAAAGCGTATATCTACCGCTTAAAGTAACTTCCGCAATTATGACTGCAAAAAATAGCAATAAAATAGCTTCTACCAATTGAGCTAAAGTGATTTTTTTACAAGCATTATGCTCAACACATTTTTGCTTTTTCATGCGATGAACCCCCAAGCCCAGTGAGCTAATAATGACGCTAGGAAGCACGCAAAAGCAATAGTTAATGTTAAGCGCCACACAAATTTACCACGGCAATCCTCAACGAGCATAAGCGTATTCTTTAAATCAAGCATAGGACCAAACAGCAGAAATACTAGCACCGACGACATAGGCAATGATGTTGCTAAACTTCTTGCAATTACAGCATCTGAGCTGGAGCATAGAGAGCTTGCGTACGCAATAGCCATCATTACAGGAATAGCAATGAAAACATTACTCACTTGCACGCGAGAAGCAGGATCAGCTCCGAGCCATGCGCGAATTACAGAAGCAACTATAGTTCCACATACAATAATTGGAATTAATTTTATTAAATCCTGATGTATATGCTGCACATATTTGCGAATTTGCGCAGAAATACTATGCTTTTCAATATTATTTTTTGTGAGATTACTTTCGTTATTCAATTCGCAAGAACAATGTAAAGAAGATTCGTTTTCTACTAAAATTTTCTTACGCAAAATATTGATTTTCGAAGGAAATATAACAAAAGTTAATCCAACCAGTAATGCAATACCAACACCTAGCGCAATACGCATAATAGCAACAGCTGGAGCGTCAGAAAACGCATAAAATGTTGCCAATACAGATACTGGATTTACAACAGGAACTACACATAGAAAAGTTATGGCGCACGGCAATGGTAGTTTTCTTGCAACTAAACGAGAAAACGTTGGAACGACTACACAATCACAAACCGGCATACAGACGCCGGCTAATATGGCAGCCAAGAAACCATTTGCTGTAGATTTTGGAACATGTTTCTCAATAAAATCAGCAGTTACCCAAGTTTCTACTGCAGCAGAAACAAGCACACCTATGAGCGTAAAAGGTATAGCTTGTAGCAACAAGCCGGAAACACCTCGAATTGTTGTATCAATGAGAAACCAAGGATGTTGCCCTTGTAAAGCAGGAGCAGCTGCAATAATAAAAGCTACTAAAGGAGCTCCGACAAGCAAGAAAAGATAGTTCGCAGAATTAGTGGAATTTGCAGAATTTGCATCAAGCGTATCTTTAGATGATTGATTCATATCTGTAACCTAACAACGTATTAATAATTCTGTTAAAAATGCGACTACATGCTACTTAGCATGAAAGAACCTCTACTAAACCATCACTCATTCTATACCTAGCGCCAACTAGCATAAGGTTATCGTTAAAAGCGGCTTCACGAATAATTTGAGATTTGTCGCAAATTTCAGTCAACATATTAGACACGTGAATGCGCTCAATATCGTCCGTGCTCAAGTCTTCTTCAATACCCGCGAGCGCAGCCGGTCCTAAAGAACGAAGCAATATTGACTCGCTAGACTCAATTATTTCGTTTGCTTCATCTTCGCCGTATTTAGAAACCAGCTTTTGCACATTCGGCAAAACGGCTTGTACAGCACCGCAATGCTCGTGTCCAAGAACAACAAGCACTTTTACTCCCAAATCGCTTACAGCGTATTCTAAAGATGCAATTACAGCATCATCAAGCACTTCGCCTGCAGTGCGAACAGAAAAAATATCACCTAAACCGGCACCAAACACAAATTCTGGAGCCACGCGCGAGTCAGCACAGGAAAGAACAACAGCTCCAGGATGCTGACCTTCAATAAGAGATAATCTCGTTTCTTCACTAAGTCCATGGCAATTTAATGAGCCTTCTGCAAACTTACGATTACCAGCTAGCATCGCGCTCCACACAGATGTAGCCAAAAGTGAATCTTCTTTTAAAAGATCTTCTTTGACTGTCTCGTGCATTATTACCTCCTTGTATTGATGCGCTTGCGCAAAGGTGACAAATACAAGCTATCAACAAATTTTGAAAAACACTTCGACTTATAAAACATATTCTATCGTTACTGTGTTAAATAGAAAATATGCTATAAAAGCTAACAAAATTTATAAAATATGATTATAAAAAGAAAAGCCAACGCACAGCTAATAAAGCAGTACGAAGGCTTTTCTTAATCATATAAACTTATAAAATCATCCAGTATTCTGCAAGCCTGCAGCAACACCAGAAACAGTGCAAAGAATAAGGTAGATGAACTCTGCCTGCTGGCTTTCGCTAAGCTCTTCTTTGTCTACCTTGTTGCGAAGCTTGTGCAATGCAAGCGACTGGATTACAGATAGCGCGTCAACATAAGGCGAGCGCACGCGAATTGCCTGACCGAGCACGTGACGATGTTGCAAAGGCCACTTGTCGTCAACAATTTGCAAAACCCACTTGCGAGTAAGCTGCATTTCTGAAAGTACTTTATCACTCAAATCTTCGCGATCTCCAAGGCTTAAGTACATGCGAGCAATACGCTCATCCGTTTTAGCCAAAGACATCTCAATATTGTCAATAAAAGTACTAAACAGCGGCCACTCTTCGTAAGCGCGACGCAAAGTTTCCAAATCGCCAAACTTTTCGCAAGCAGTACCCAATCCGTACCATGCTGCTAAGTTAATGCGAGCCTGAGCCCAGGAGAACACCCACGGGATTGTGCGCAAATCATCCAACGACTTCGCACCCAAACCGCGCTTAGCTGGGCGAGAACCGATTGGAAGCAAACCAATCTCACTAAGCGGCGTAACCGTAGAGAACCATGGAGTAAAGTCATCCGTTTGCAGCAAATCAAGGAAACGCTCATGAGCTGCAACATCAAGTTTTGCAGCCATATCCGCATACTTCTTCGTCATATCAGTGTTAGTTTTCTCAACACTTGGCGAAGACTGAAGCAAAGTTGCAGAAGCAACGGATTCAACGTGACGAATAGCAAGAATTGGATTGCCATATCGTGCGAAAATAACCTCGCCCTGCTCAGTAAGCTTGAAGCGGCAGTTGACGGAACCAACTGGCTGAGCAAGCACTGCACGGTTTGCAGGACCGCCACCGCGACCAACAGCACCGCCGCGGCCGTGGAACAGTGTCAAATCAATATCGTGCTTCTTAGCCCACTTAGCAATGCGCTCCTGAGCAGAATGCAAAGCAAGCGTTGCGGAAGTAGGACCAGCATCCTTGGAAGAATCCGAGTAGCCAAGCATAACTTCCATCTTGCGGCCAGTAGCCTTAAGACGAGCTTGCACTTCAGGAATTTTAATGATCTCCTCAAGCACATTTACAGAGTTTTGCAAATCTTCCAACTGCTCAAACAGCGGAATGACGTCGATTGTTGGCGCATCCTGTGGGTGAGCGAAAGCAAGACGATTTAGCTCAAATACGTCACGTACATGCTGAGCAGACTTTGCGAAGGAAATAATATAACGTCGAGCAGCGCGCATACCGTTGCGCTTTTGAATTGCTCCCAAAGCGCGGAACGTATCGAGTACTTCACGAGTCATTGGCTGAAGCGGACCGCGTTCGCCATGCAATCCATGTTCGCGAATATCTTCCAAAGCGCGAGAATGCACGAGAGAATGCTGACGGAATTCCATTTCAACCATGTGGAATCCAAAGGTTTGCGCTTGCCAAATCAAATCCTGCAAAGGACCATATGCAGCACGAGGATCTCCGCCTTCTGCCAAAGAGCGTTGCACAATTTGCAAATCCTCAATGAAATCTTCGCAAGAATGATACATCAAATCCGTATCGCGGCTAATAGTGCGATGCAAACGGTCAGCCATTACCAACATTACTGCACGATGTGGCTCACTATTAGAAACGTCTGAAGCGTTTTCTGTAAGCTGTTCGCTCATTTCGCGCTGACGATTCCACAACTCAAGCAACTCCACGCTTGGAGGAGTTGTGCGAGTTTCCATAGTTAAGCACTTGCCAACTTCGCGCGTGCGATTCTCCAAAGCTGCTAGCACGTGATCGCTAAACTTTCGAGCGACTTGACGGCTCACTTTAGCTGTCACATTAGGATTGCCATCTCGATCTGAACCAATCCAGCTTCCTGGATGGAAGAATGCAGGGCAACGCGGAGGAACTAATCCAGCCTTCTTACCAAGCAGCCAATCGTCAAATCGACGATACACGACTGGAATCGTGTCAAACAAAGTGGCGTCAAAAATGTCGAGAATGGTGTCAGATTCTTCAACTGGAGTTGGCTTCTTCAAAGCAATCGGAGAAGTGCGAAGAAGCGCATCAATTTCGTTATAGAGACGTCGATAATTTTCGCGCTTATCAGATCCGCCTAAACGATGATGTTCGCTTAGTAATTGCGAAATTCTGCGAATCTTACCTGCAACGGCTTTACGACGAGCTTCAGTTGGGTGCGCGGTAAATACAGGATGAAACTCAAGCTTTGCAAGCAATTCTTTCGCTTCAGCAGGGCTCATTTCAGTGAGCAACTTGTGATAAGCACAAGTTAGTTCGTTAACTGGATCAACAGGCAATGAATCTTCAACTTCACATTCACGCTGATGAAGTACAGAAACACGATAATTTTCCTCGCACAAATTTGCCAAGTGGAAATATGTTGCGAAAGCACGAGCTAAAAGCTGCGTATCGTGCAAATTCATTCCGTTGAGCTTGCTAACAGCTTTACTTAAGCCATCATCTGCAGTTACTTTTGCGTCTACCATTTGCGCAAAATGAGCCGCACTAGCTTCTACAGCATTCAAACGCACATCGTCGAATACTGCTAATAATTTTTCATCGAATTCGCCAAGAACATCGCGAAGAATATGCAAGCACAAATCCATGTCTTGCTTAAGTGATGCTGGAAGGTCACGTTCCTCTGGGCCTTTTCGCCCTAAACCAGACGTAACAATAGTTGCGTCTGCCGGAGTAACCTGCTGATTTTCTGTTGCCATCAGACCTCCTTACGCCAGACTAAGGTTGCTTGGTCGTCTGACTTCCGCAGCTCCTCCGCGGTTATGTAGGTCAGAAGTTGCAAGCCCACAGCCTTGTTTCCAGCGAGATACCAAGTTAATTGTGAAACTACCACCGGACGTAGTAAAGAATGCTGATTTAGCAACAAAATATAACTCGGCAACGGGGTTGCGTATACTAAAAAATTGTGAGTACAGCAGAGAATAATATTGAGAATAATGAATACGACAACAGCATCAACAACTGCGATTGCGATAAGCCTGAAATTCTTTCGACTGGTCATATAGTCGGAAAACCTTCTGGGCGTTTTCATACTCATGCTATTCCACTCGATATGGACGATGTTGAGCGAGATTGGGATAAGCCAGTTACGCAAGCAGGAATTGCTGCGAAATCGAGTATTATTATTCGCGTCGGTGCGCTCGGTTTAGGAGCAGGCACAGGAAGCTACCGAGTTCGCGAGCTTATGCACAGAATCGGCGAACCAATGGGTGTACATGTGCGCGCAGACGTGAATCTCACAGATATTGAGGCAACTTGTACTGATAAGCATGAGCGAATTACTGAAGTTGTAGATCTTCCAACCACAGGTGTTAACACTGAGCGCATTTGGCTTCTAGAACATTTTGCAGATTGGTTTAACGTCAAGCTTGGAAACGATTCTTTATATCACTCTAAAGCTGCTGTTTCTAAGGAATTAGTTGACACATTGCAAGCGAGCGACGACGAACATACCATTGTACAAACAGCTAAGCAGTCTGAAGAAAATGCTACTAAAATTGCAAAAAAGAAAGCGTTGCAAGAAGCTATAAAAAAAGAAAAACCACGCGGCATTTTTGCATTGCAGCCAGAAAGTGCTTACGCTGAACATTTTTCGCACGTAAACGCATCTAATAGTAATGACGAATCTAAAAATGATCATCCTCTTACAGTTAGGGAAGTACACGACCGTCTTGATTTGATTAAAAATAGGAAACCGCTATACAAACCGTGGTTTGCTGGTCTTGCTTCGGCAGTTGCTTGCGCATCCTTTGCGTTCTTGCTTGGCGGTGGCATTTACGACATGATTGGTGCTTTTATTGGAGCAGGAATCGGTCACTATATTCGTCGCAGAATGTTTATGAAGCATCTAAACCAGTTTGTAGTTACATTCGTAGCTGTTGCAATAGGTGCACTATCATGCATTGGGGCTTTGCGTCTTATTGGCTTCTTTGACCCTAGCGCGCTCAATCACACAACTGCATATATTGGCTCAGTGTTGTTTGTTATTCCTGGATTCCCTCTTATTACAGGCGGTTTAGATATTGCAAAAATTGATTTCCCTTCAGGAATTCAACGACTTTGTTACACAATGGCTATTATTTTGATGGGAACTCTTGCGGGATGGACAGTTGCAAGCCTTGTACATCTCAATCCTCAAGGCTTCCCTCCTCTCGGATTAAATCCTTGGCTTAACGCAGTTCTTCGATTTATTACAGCTTTTGCCGGAGTATGGGGCTTCTCAGTTCTGTTTAATTCTCCACAACGAATGTGCTTAGTTGCTGGCGTTATTGGCGCTATTACTGACACATTGCGTTTAACTATGACAGATTTTGGAGTTGCTGCCGAAATTGCAGCTTTCAGCGGTGCTTTATTGGCAGGTTTGCTAGCTTCTACTTGGAGAACTATCGTTCGTCACGGATTAGCGCCTCAATATTTGGGTTATCCACGAATAGGTCTTACGGTTCCATCTATCGTAATTATGGTTCCTGGACTTTATATGTATCGCGCAATGTTTTATCTTGGTCAATTTCACACGCTTCCAGCGTTAGACTGGACTTTCCGCGCTTTCATGGTAATTATTTGCTTACCTATTGGTCTTGCTGTAGCACGCGTTATTACAGATAAAAGCTGGCGTTACGACGTGTGATGTTCTAAGTTTCAGTTCGTTAATTTTTAACAAAAAGCCGCTTACAAGTTTTCTTGCGAGCGGCTTTATTTTTTATTAATTTACTTATTGAAATTTAATTAATACTTCATTCCCATAGCATCTCGCACTTGGGAAAGCGTTTCTTCTGCAATAGCATTTGCACGCTTATTGCCATCATGCAAAATGTCTCGAACAGTATCCATATCTTTTGCAAGTTCTGCACGACGCTCACGGTGAGGTGCCAAGAAATTATTTACATTTTCAATTACGTAAGCTTTCAATGCGCCAGCACCAGCGTTACCAATTTCTGCAGCAATATCTTTAGGATCTCTACCTGTAACTAAACCTGCGGTAGTAAGAAGCGCAGAAACTTGCGGACGAGTTACTGGATCAAAAGTAATCATCCTCTCAGAATCAGTTGGACTCTTCTTAATTAATTTGGCAGTTTCTTCGGCAGTAGCCCCGAGCATAATCGAGTTACCGTAAGATTTACTCATCTTTCGTCCGTCCAATCCTGGAATTTCAGGAGCATCAGACAAAATTGCTGCCGGCTCTGGGAACACTGGATTCTTTTTTGCATATCGCTCATTAAAACGACGCGCGATCGTACGAGTGATTTCAACATGCGGCAAATTATCTTTACCAATCGGCACAACATTAGCTTTACAGAACAAAATATCGCAAGCCTGGTGCACTGGGTACGTAAGGAGCAATCCGGTTAAAGCATGTCCAGATGATTCCATTTCCGACTTTACAGTAGGATTCCTGTGTAATTCTGCTTCTGTAACAAGCGAAAGGAAAGGCAACATAAGCTGATTTGCTGCAGGAACTGCGGAATGAGTAAATATCATTGTTTTTTCAGGATCAATTCCGGCAGCCATATAATCCAGCACTAAATTCAAAACATTATCTTCAATATGCTCAGTGGTGTCACGATCAGTAATTACTTGATAATCTGCAATAATAATATTGGTTTTTACTCCGCGCTGCTGCATTGCAACACGCTCACGAATAGATCCAAAATAATGTCCTAAATGCAAACGACCAGTTGGGCGATCTCCAGTAAGCATAGTAAAAGACGAAGGGCTAGCTTGTAACTTTTCAAGCGTTGCATCTGAACGTTTACGCGCTGCAAGGAAGCTTGCGCTCATCTCATTACCAGCAGCTGTAACCTGTGCTTCTTCCGGCATTTTAGGCTCCTTAATTGTGCGTATTTTTACGCTGAAAATATGGCTTTTATGGTAAAAGTTTACACAGACAATATACTCGGTTGCGGTTAAGTGGTACGCTCTTGTGTGATGAACTGATTGTTACTTAATTTTTAGAGGGGGTCAGATGGGCCGCGGACGACAGAAGGCAAAGCAACAGAAAATTGCCCGTAAGCTCAAATACCTGACGACCGATACGGATTATGACGAGCTTGCTAAGGAACTTAATTCCAGCGAACCCGGACAAGGATCCTTCGATCCATTTGCGTCGAGCGAAAGCTATGAGGAAGATACATATCTTCCAGAAGAGAATGACACAGATCAAGAAAATGATGCCGTTGATGCTTCAAACGAAGATGATTTAGACGAGTATGCCAAGTGGGCTGCGGAAGCAGCTGCAAAAGCCGTTAGCAGCGAAAACTCTTCTACAAACTCAGGAGCGCACACGCCAGCGCATCATCATATCCCTATGCCAATTCCAAACTTCATACACAAACACGACAATTAAAAATTAAATTTATTAAAATTATTTTATTTACGTATCCTGGGCATTCGAAATACTGTTTGCCCAGGATATTTGTAAATACACGCTGTAAATACGCAATTAAGCTACAATAAAGCCAACTTACAGCGGCAAAATATCGCTTAAATCATCACGCTCGCCAATTGCACTTATGTTGCCAAAGTCCTGTTCCTGATGCCATTTAGTAACACCACTCGCTAATCTAAGCCATACTTTAGGCTCAAGTTCAATAACATCTGGCGGTGTGAGATTATGCGGATCCGAAGCTGGTCCTTCCAAAATTTTTACTGCACCAAAAGGCGCAACTCTTACTTCTACTGCGCACCCAGGCACTTTATCCTCAAGAAGATATAGCGAATATCTAACCGCTAAAGCTTCGTCGTTTAAAGAGATATTTAAAATATTACTATTTATTTGCATGGCTTCTATGCCATTGCCAAGTGCTTTAATAGCAGATTCACGCCAGAATTGCCAAGCACATTGTCCTTGTTTTATATCTCGTTCAAGTATTACTGACATATTTTTATTATCTTCTAAACAACCTACTTTCAGCAATATATTTGTATTAAGACGTTATATACAAATATTTAAAGGGATTAGGTTGTGGTACTCTTGGGGTTATTGTGTGCATTCACATGCCTCTTGTAGTTATCTGCAAAGGTTATCTGCAAAATGGTGATGGTTTAATTGTCTAAACACAAAGTTTTAGGCTGCACACTTTTAGGAAATATATCAAACGGCACAAGGAGTCAAATATGACTAAACACGTCGCGCCGAAAGCCAAAACTACTGCGACGGCATTTGCCAAAGAACTTCAAGAGCACCTCAAGTACACCCAGGGTGTAACGCCAGAGCAGGCCACTACGGCAGATGTGTATGTTGCCGCTGCTACCGCAGTTCGTCGTCACTTGATGGACTCTTGGATGCAGACTCAGCATGACATGGTTAATGGCAACACCAAGGCTGTGGGCTATTTGAGCGCAGAGTTCTTGATGGGTAAGCAGCTTGAGAACGCTTTGTTGAACGCTGGTCTTACTGACCAATTCAATAAGGCTGTTACTAAGCTTGGCTTCGATCCAAAGGCAGTTATCAATGCTGAGTATGAGCCAGGTTTAGGTAATGGCGGTTTGGGTCGTCTCGCAGCCTGCTTCATCGATTCACTCGCCTCTATTGGCGTTCCAGCATTTGGCTACGGCATCCAGTATCGTTACGGCATCTTCAAGCAGCGCTTTGATGAAGAAGGTAAGCAGGTTGAAACCCCTGATTACTGGCTTAGCAACGAAGAGCCATGGGGTCACATTGATTATGGTCGTGACCAGCGCGTCAACTTCGGTGGTGAAGTTGTAGAGGAAAACGGCAAGCGCGTTTGGAAGCCAGCTTGGTCTGTTCGCGCAGTACCAGTTGACTACATGGTTCCAGGTTATAATTCTGGTCGCGTAAATACTCTTCGTTTGTGGACCGCTAAGTCTTACGATGAGTTTGATTTGCTCACCTTCAACAAGTCCGAGTACTTGGATGCTGTAAAGCCACAGGTTGCAGCAGAAAACATTTCTAAGATTCTTTACCCAGAAGATTCCACTCCAGAAGGTAAGGCTTTGCGTCTTGAGCAGCAGTACTTCTTCGTAGCTGCTTCTATCCATGATGCAATCCGCGTATTCTACCCAGGTCAGGATAAGCCGGATCTCACTACCTTCCCAAGCAAGATTAACTTCCAGTTGAACGACACTCACCCAGTTATCGGCATTCCAGAGCTTATGCGCGTTCTTATGGACGAGTACGACTACGATTGGAACACCGCTTGGGGTATCACCACCAAGACCTTCAACTACACTTGCCACACCTTGCTTCCAGAAGCTTTGGAAGTTTGGCCAGCCAAGCTTATTGGCGAACTGTTGCCACGCCACCTTGAAATCATTCAGGGCATTAGCGAGCAGTTCCGCAACGAGCTTCGCGGTAAGGGCGTTGCTGAGGATCAGGTTGAGCGCATGCGCATCGCTACCGACGCTGACGAAAATGGCGAAGGTGCTGTAGTTCGCATGGCTTACTTGGCTACCTACGGCGGTTCTTACGTTAACGGTGTTGCTGAACTTCACTCTGAGTTGTTGAAGGATGTCACTTTGAAGGACTTCTCCAGCGTTTACCCAGATAAGTTCAAGAACGTTACTAACGGCGTAACTCCTCGTCGTTTCGTGCGCTTGAGCAACCCACGCATGTCTGCTCTTATTACTGAGGGCTTGGGCACAGACGCATGGCAGGGTAATTTGGAGCTTCTTGAAGGCTTGAAGCCATTGGCTGACGACAAGGCGTTCGTTAAGAAGTTTGCTGAAGTTAAGAAGCAGAACAAGCTTGCCTTCGTTGATTTTGCAAAGCAGAAGTATGGCTTTGAGATCAACCCAGACACAATGTTCAACACCATTGTTAAGCGTTTGCACGAGTACAAGCGCCAGTCCATGAAGATCCTCCAGGTTATCTCCACATACGCTGGAATCAAGAATGGCACAATCGACGTAGACAAGATGCTTCCACGCACCGTGTTCTTCGGCGCTAAGTCTGCTCCAGGCTATGCTATGGCAAAGCTCACCATTCAGCTCATTAACAATGTTGCTCGCGTGGTGAATAACGACCCAGCATGCAAGGGCAAGCTTGCAGTGTTCTTCCCACCAAACTACAACATCGAGTTGGCTATGAACTTGATTCCTGCCACCGATTTGGATGAGCAGATTTCTCAGGCTGGTAAGGAAGCTTCTGGTACCGGTAACATGAAGTTTGCTTTGAACGGTGCTTTGACTGTTGGTACTCTCGATGGTGCAAACGTTGAGATTCGCGAGCGCGTTGGCGCAGAGAACTTCTTCCTCTTCGGCATGACCGTTGACGAAGTTGATAAGCTCTACGCTGAAGGATACGATCACGGCGGCTCCCGTAAGTACTACGAGTCTGATCCTCGCTTGAAGACCGCTGTTGACATGGTTGCTGACGGCACCTTCTCCAATGGCGACAAGAGCGTGTACGAGCCACTCGTTAACGATTGGCTCACCCATGATTACTTCATGGCAATGGCTGACTTCAGCTCTTACATGGATATTCAGGCTCAGATTGAGGAAACTTACCGCGATCCAATGAAGTGGGCTCGCATGGCAGTCTTGAACGTAGCCAACTCTGGTTACTTCTCTTCTGACCGCTCTATCGAAGATTACCTCGATCGCATTTGGCACACTGGTGCTCTTCCAACACCTGTTGCTGAGTAATTGAGTATTCTCCAATAGCAATACATAGAAAATAAAAGGCGGAGACTGTTAATCAGTTTCCGCCTTTTATTTGTGTAAATTTTAGTTAAATTGCATGTAAGACAAACGCTTTTGTTTACAACAATTCTTTAGTAATTACAAATGAAGGCGACTACGAATATACGCAATCGCCTTCATTTTGGACTGTATAAAGCAAATGTCACTTATGCCTCGGCGGCAGGAGTATCGTTAGCTTCTTTCTCTTCTTTTTCTAACCCTAGGTCAATTGGCGAAGAACTGTTCTCCCATGGTTCCTCCCAAGGGTCATAATCAGGATTATGCTGCTTGTACACATACAACGCAGCAATACCTGCGAGCAGTGCTCCGAAGAGCAGTGCAAAGAACTTCCAACCGCCAGAGGATCTGTTCTCCATGATGGCTCCTTTCCGGTTAAGCTGACCTGCTCGTCCAAGTCAACAATCTATACCGCTTTTTGTCGCGTAATAACTATCATAGTTGCTTTTCTTCAGAGTTGCATCTTTTTTAAATAATGTTATTGATTAAATTTGTGAAGTAAAACCGATATCATAAGCATATGCACAACTTTGATATTAAAAATATTTTAAATAATATAAGATTTCGTTTTAACACAACCACAGCCATTTTAGTATATTCATGCATTTTTATTTGGATATTGGAAATGATACTGAACTTTGCCTATCCAAATTATTATTCGACTCTAATAAGCTATACTGCGTTTCTTCCAATCACTGCGTTACAGACACCTTGGACTTGGTTCACATCAATGTTTGTTCACGCACCAAATTTAACCCATATTTTCTTCAATATGCTATGTCTTTGGTCGCTCGGAGTTGAATTAGAACGATTCTTCGGTAAATGGAAGTTTTTTGGATTATATTTAATATCCGGCTTTGGCGGAAGCGTAGCTGATATTGTATGGTGCAAACTCACTAATAATTGGTTCGTCGCTTCATACGGTGCTTCGGGAGCTATTATGGGGCTTATAGGCGCACTTCTCGTAGCGCAATGGCGACTAGGAGAAAACATGCGAGGAACAATTATTTGGATTGCTATTACTCTCGCTATGCCAGTTATTGTGCCTAATATCGCTTGGCAAGCACACGTTGGAGGCTTAGTTTCTGGTACCGCAATTGCAGCATTGCTCGGCGTACAAAATCCGCTACTTAAAAAAGCTTCGTTTAATACGCGTTTCTTAGTATATTTTGTATCACTATTTGCTATTCTCACTGCTTGTGCAATGTTTTGTTTGAAGGCATAATTTGTTAAATTACACGTGTGTAGTTTTCCACCAATGTGCACAGGATTGTGTATAAGTTGTGCCTAAATTGGTGACAACTATATAAGTTATCCACATAGTTAATCACAAACGTTGATAACTTGCCTTTTTTGAACCTGTGCACAAGTGTATAAGAGTTATCCACAATTTAAGTTTTTTGTGGACTAAACTATCGACTACATAATTTTAACTTTTACTTGCTCTAAAATTTTCTACACCTCAACAAGGAATGAGATTCATGCCTACACTTCAAGTTCCAAAAACAATCGAACCAGCAAACGCTTCTACACTCACTTTTATTAAAGAAAACGCACAATTGTCACCAAGCAAAGCTGCTCTTAAAGCACCACGCAACGCAAATATCGACATACCTTTTGCAATTAACCAAATAGCAGGTAGACAGATTGCGCAACAAAAACTACCGAAATGGGCTTCCTGCAACGAAGTTATATACCCTGCGCATATTTCTATGGAACAGTGTTCTTCTCAATCAACAGCACAATACAAAGCAAATGTTGCAAAAGAATTACTCAGCAAATTAAATTCAGAAAATTTTAGTAGCACACTTGTGGATCTTACTGGCGGCTTTGGCGTTGATTGCACAATAATGTCTGAAGTTTTCGATTCTGCTATTTGCATTGAACAGCAAAACGAACTTTCTAGCATTGCACATCACAATATGAATGCACTTGGTATTACAAACGTAAAGTGCTACAACAACAATAGCCTTGATGCACTCAAAAATATTCCTAAGTCAACGATAATATACGTCGATCCAGCTCGTCGTAACAAACAAGGATCTCGCACATACGCTATTGAAGATTGCACTCCAAACGTATTAGATCTTAAAAATCAATTGCTCACTAAAGCAGAAATAGTGATTATTAAACTTTCTCCAATGCTTGATTGGCACAAAACAGTTAGCGATTTTAGTGGCAATGTAGAAGCCGTACATATAGTCGCACATAGTAACGAGTGCAAGGAACTATTGATAATACTCAGCAACTCTCAGCACACAAAAGTACCAGTATAT
This sequence comes from Gardnerella sp. DNF01189, assembly GCF_049244195.1. NCBI lineage: Bacteria > Bacillati > Actinomycetota > Actinomycetes > Bifidobacteriales > Bifidobacteriaceae > Gardnerella > Gardnerella sp. DNF01189. The sequence continues at coordinate 1,130,613 of NZ_CP058385.1, forward strand.
TGCGCAAACGATGATCAGATAACTGTTGTACAAGCAACTTACAATACTTCAACAAATCAGGTATCAATACAGCCTGAATCAAATGTTTTAAATAATAAAGAAGAAAATAATAAAAAATATGAAAATTTAGATATAAATAACTGGCAAGAATGGTCGCAATACGTTTATGAGCCAAATGCAGCAATCATGAAAGCTGGCTGTTTTTCATTGTTAGAAACTCAATACAATATACAACAAATCAGTGCGAATAGTCATGTTTACGTATCGGAAGAATACTACTCAGAATTTCCAGGAAAAATATGGAAAATTGAAAATATATGCAGCATGAATAAACGCGAAATAAAACAAACTTTTGATGATATCACTCATGCAAATATTGTTACTCGTAACTTTCCAATACCTGTAGAAGCATTACGCAAAAAATTAAACCTACAAGATGGCGGAAATACAAGAATTATTGCAACAACTGATAGCAATAAAAACCATATACTTATTCGAGCAGTAGCAGCACCAAAATAAAAAGTAGCTACGCAACATTTGCATAGCTACTTTTAAAACATATTAAGCAGTTTGTTTTACAGACTAACGCCACCACATTGTCATAATGAATCCAGTCATTACTATTACTAATGCAATAACTAAATTCCATGCACCAATTCCAGGAATTGGAAGCACAGGGTTCAAATAATAAACAACAGCCCAAATTAATCCAACGACCATTAATGTGCAGAACAGCGGCACAAACCATGCAGCATTAGCTTTTGTGCCTTTAATGCTTTCTTCGACACGTCGCCTATTTTCAGCTTGTCTCTGCATCATTTGCTGAATCTGTGGAGAAAGCGCTGCTTTATCCGCAGTAGCATTCAACACTGCTTCAACTTCGTCCATAGGAACGCCATAAGTATTCTCATTTGACGTATCGCTCTTCTTTGCAGCGTCGTCAGCTGCAGTCGTGTGCAATTCTTCATCAGCCATAACTGTAACTCTCCAATCAATCGGCTACACGCTATAATAGTGGTTACACTCGAACGCGTGAAGGATGAAGATAAAATATGGCTAAGAGAACTGGGAAACATCGTGCTCAACACTCGCTGTTAAGCAGTTTTGCTGTTGCCGTTGCAGTATTTCTTACCGGCTATTTATTCGTTCTTAACTTGCGCGTAAACCGCTCTGCTTTTGTGACTTCTAATACGAGTCAAATGGTTGAAAGAAATTCACAGCGCACAAAAAATTTACGAGAAGATATAAAATCTTTAGATTCTAAAATTAATTTACTTAATAAAACGCTTGGTAGCAGCACTAATGAAGGAAAAGAATCTTCTGATACTGGAAGTAGTACCGTACTTCCAAAACTTGAAGGACCTGGAATTGTTGTAACTCTCAACGACTCTCCTCTATGGAAAGGCGCAGTTAATGGTTCCGGAACATCCGGAACCATTAATGATTACGTAATCCACCAGCAAGATATTGAAGCTGTAGTAAATGCTTTGTGGCGCGGCGGAGCAGAAGCAATAACTATTCAGGATCAGCGAGTATTATTTAACTCCGCAGTTGTTTGTATTGGTAACGTTCTTATGTTGCAAGGTCATCAGTACTCGCCACCGTATAAAATATCTGCTATTGGTCCAATGGATAGCATGGTTGATGCTCTAAACAATTCACCAGCCATACACACCTACAAGGAGTATGTAAGTTCGTTTGGATTAGGATGGAAAGTGGAGAAAAAGAATAATCTGCGATTCCCTGAAGCATCGGCTTTGTTGCAACCATTAAGGTACGCAACAGTTCCTAAAGTGCTAAACAAATAAAATATGTTGCAAAGTCTTCATACATCAATAAAGGAGTAGCACACTATGCAATCTGCTAATATGCAGGAAGGAAAAACGAAGCGTAGCAGCTCGAATTTCTGGTGGCAAGCCGCTGGAATTATTGGCGAACTGTTGATAGCTTTTGCAGTTATTTGCGCATTGTACATTGCATGGCAAATGTGGTGGACTGGAGAGCAGGCTGAGCACACTCAAGTAGAGGCACGTCAAGCAATATCTTGGCAAAACCCAAAAACTGGTGATAAAACGAAGATTGCTTTACCACAGAATACTGACCCACCTGCTTTAAGCAAACCAAAGTCTGAAGACCTTGTAGCTCGTTTATACATACCACGTTTTGGAAATCAGTGGGAACGAAATGTTGTAGAAGGCATTACGCCAGACATCTTAAGCAAGCGTGGTTTAGGTCATTATCCAACCACACAAATGCCTGGTGCAATAGGTAATTTTGCAGTAGCAGGTCACCGAAATGGTTATGGTCAGCCATTGGGAGATGTAGACTTACTGAAGCCTGGCGACGCAATAGTAGTTCGTACAAAGGATTATTGGTTCGTCTATAAGTACACTTCTTACAAGATTGTTACACCAGATCACGGTGAAGTTATTGATGCAAATCCTGATCATCCTGGTGAGAAACCAACAAAACGTATGCTTACTCTTACAACGTGCGAACCTAAGTATACTGCTGCAACTCATCGCTGGATTAGCTACGCAAAATTCGCTTATTGGGCAAAGATTAGCGATGGCATTCCAAAAGAACTTTCTACTATTGATGAGCAAGGAAAAGTGAAGTTTATTAACAATGAGCAACAATCTCTAGTTTCTCGTCTTTCTTCACTAGTGCCAGTTATGGTGGTTGTTTTATTAGTGTATATGATGATTTTCGTAGCAGGAGCAATTGCTTGGCAATGGCCAGAACTTCGCGCTATTCATTCTGGATTAAAGAAAAAGCCTGATGCAAGCATTTTTGGCGGTCTTTTGCGCATACAACCAGGTATTACAGCGATTCGTTGGATTCTTTCGATTCTGATTTATTTCTTCATTGTATTAGCATTATTCCAGTGGATTTTCCCTTGGGGCGCATCTACAATTCCATTCCTTCAGCAGATGTCTAATTACTCAACAACTGTATGATAACGGGTTAAGTAGTAAGTTTTAAATATTCTTACGATTGCTTTAAAACTTACAAAATAAAAACATTTAAGGCGATTGCGTATGAAGCGCAGTCGCCTTTTGTTTATATTAATAAAATAAAAGCCTATAGAAACACATAAAATAACGCATTGCTGTAAAACTATGTCTAAATAAACAAACATATCTTAAACAGCTATTTTTTCGTTTTATCACATACTTTGCAACCTAATATAAGTCTATTTATGCAGATCTATTTTCACGCATCAATTTTTATAAGTAATATACGAATTTTATTAGAGATACAAACATTAGAGATACAAAAATGCTGCTTGTTCTACTTTTCTTGTAGAACAAGCAGCATATACATTATTTTTTACAGACTTAATCTAATACAAATCTAAATCAGTCTGAATCAGATGAAGAACCAAGGCTTGGACGTGTAACTAATGTAATCGCTTTGCCCTTCTCAACCTTGCTTCCTGCTTCCTCAGACATGCTCATGACTATATCGTCATCTTTTGCCATTGAATCAGATACTACTCTCAAACCTTTTGCTTCAAGTATTTTCTTCGCCTGTTTGAAGGTAACAGTACCAAGATCTATACTAGGAACTTCAACTTTCGAAGCACCTTGAGAAACATACACAGTAATAGAGCTGTGTGGTTTAACAGAGGAACCAGACGACGGATTTAGTCGAGTTACAGAACCTTCAGGCACATTATCTGAATCTTCCTTAACTACATCCGTAGTAAAACCAAAATTCTCTAATTGGCTAACCACAATGTCTTTGCTTTGACCAACAAGACCGTCAGGAATTTTAGTTAAACCGGATGCAATATATAAAGTAATTAACGTACCCTTATCAGCAAACGAATCTGCGTCAGGATCTGTGCGAGTTACATGATCTTTCTTAATATCTGCACTATCTTCTACTCGAACATTAGCAATCTTAAACCCAGCACGCTCAAGCATTTTACGAGCAGCTTCTTGCGTTTTACCACTTACATCTGGCACGCGAGTTGATTGTGGTCCAACCGAGAACCATACAGTCACCTTGGATCCAGAAGCAACATGCTCACCTCCACGCGGTGATTGCTTAGTAAAAGTTCCCTCAGGTTGAGAAGAATGATCATCTTCACGAATATCTGGAACCAAACCAAGTGCACGCAACTTTTCACGAGCAGCATCCTGCGTTGTTGTCTCCATAAATGTTGGAACTACAACATCTCCAGTAGCACGACTTCGATTGAGCATAAACAGCACACCCAGAAGAACTAATACTGTTACTAATACTCCAACTATAGATCCGATTACTACTCGTTTACGACGTTGCGCTTGCATTGTTGCTCTTTGTGACGCGCGCGTGCTAGGAGAAAATGCAATATTTGCAGATTCAACTTGACCAGTAATAGGATTGAACGATTGAGTTGCAGCACCATCTGTCATGCCCATAGCCATAGTTGCAGCATCCTGTTCAGCCTGTTTACGCGCCTTCATATTAGCTAAATCAGTCAATGGGTTAAACGCTGCTGCAACAGGCACTCCACCGTTCATAAACGCTAGAATGTCATTCTTAAACTCTGATGCTGTGGCATATCTATTTTGTCTATCTTTTGCCATTGCTTTAGCACAAATCTTGTCCCACATAGCAGGCATGCCTGGAACAAGTGTGCTAAGAGGTGTCGCCACTTCTGAAACATGCTGATATGCGATGGCAACAGCTGAATCTCCAATAAAAGGAGGACGTCCAGTTAGCATTTCATACAGCACACATCCTGCAGAATACAAATCAGAGCGCATATCTACTTGTTCACCACGAGCCTGCTCTGGAGACAAATATTGTGCTGTTCCAACAACACCTTGAGACTGTGTCATAGTTGTTGCAGAATCATCAAGAGCACGAGCAATGCCGAAGTCCATTACCTTCACCATGCCCTGCTCGGAAATCATAATATTTCCAGGCTTAATATCGCGGTGAATAATACCCATTCTGTGTGAGTACTCTAAAGCATTGAGCACGCCAAGCATAACTTGTTCAGCGTCTCTCTGACTTAAAGCTCCATTCATTTTTAGAATATCGCGTAATGTTTTACCTTTAATGTATTCCATTACAAGATACGGTAAACGCTCTTCTAAGCCATTTTCTGCTATAACAGATTCTTCTCCAGAATCATAAATATTCACAATATTAGGATTGTTCATCTGCGCAATGGCATGCGCTTCCCTGCGGAATCGCGAAAGGAAAATCTCATCGTTCGCTAAATCGGAACGCATGATTTTCACAGCAACTGTACGACCTAAGCGCTTATCAACAGCAACACGCACTTCCGCCATGCCGCCGCGGCCAATAAGCTCCCCTAATTCGTATCGACCATTCGCTAATGAGGTGGGCATTGTGGTATTCATTGCTGCTCCTTGCGATCATTGGTATTAAAAATATTAATAATATTTACTTGGTTTTGCGGCATACTTTTAATACATCTTCGTTGTCGCAAATTTGTAGAAAGTACTCCTGTTGTATTGTTGAAGGCTGTTTCTTGATCTAGCAGTCTGCGCTCAATACGAGATAATACTTTCGACACAACTAATGCATCTTTTGGACGATCTTTTGGATTCTTTGCAAGCATAGACATAATAAACTGTTGTAATTGCAAATCAACATTTTCTGGCAAAGGTGGTACAGGATCATTAACATGTGCAGCAGCAATATCTACCGGCGTTGCTCCAGTAAACGGACGATGTCCGCACAAACCTTCATATGCCACAACACCTAACGAATAAATATCAGATTGTGCAGTAGCTTGTTCACCTTGTGCTTGTTCTGGAGAAATATATTGAGCTGTTCCAACTACCATGCCATCTTGAGTGATCTGTTCTTGGTCACTGGAATATGACACACCAAAATCTGTGATTTTCACATTGCCAGTATCAGAAACCATAATATTTGCAGGTTTTACATCGCGATGAATTACGCCATGAGAATGAGCTACAAAAAGTCCTCGAGCTGTTTGAATAAGAATAGGAAGTAACTTGGTAGGATCAATTATTTTTTCTTTATGATACAAATCTGCCAATGATTTACTTGGCACATATTCCATAATTAGGAATCCAATACCATCGTGCTCATAATAGTCAAATAATGCTGCAATATTAGGATGCGCTAAATTTGCTGAATTATGCGCTTCAGCACGAAGACGACGTAATTTTGCTTCAACGTTTACGGTATCTGTACGTAACGCCTTAATGGCAACAATTCGCCCAAGTTGAATATCAAAGCCTTTCCAAACTTCTCCCATACCGCCTTGAGCAAGGCGGCGATCAAGTCTATAACGATGATGAACTAACTGTCCTTCAACGAGTTTCATTGTTTAAGCGCCTCCTCCATCACTTGTCGCATAATAGATCCTGCCGCGTAACTACCAAATGTACTTGTGTTATGTACTATAACCGCTATAGCTATTCTAGGATTTTCAGCAGGAGCAAATCCAATAACCCAACCATTAGCAGCTTGATTATACATTCCAATCTGTGCAGTACCTGTTTTAGCCGCAACATGAATATTAGGTAAAGCAAGATTAGGATTTTCTTTTGTAACAACAGCCTGCATCATAGAAGTTAATTTAGATGCACTGTCACTACTCATTACTTGGTTCATAACGGTTGGTCTAGTTTGTGACAATACTGACAAATCGCTAGATCTTACACAATCAACAAGAGTAGGCTTCATCAATGTTCCATTATTTGCAATAGCTGCCGCAATCATAGCGTTTTGCAAAGGTGTAACCTTAGCATCACCTTGACCTATTGATTCCAGAGCTAGTCTATCTGGAGTTGGCTTAATAGAAAAAGTAGATTTCACGGATCGTATTGGGAATCCAGTAGAATCAGAACCATCAATAGGCAGCGAATCGAAGAATCCAAACTTTCTTGCCTGCTTTACAATTACGTCAGATCCTAAAGAATTACCCAATTGAGCAAAAGCAGTATTAGACGAATATGCTAAAGCATCCTCAAAAGATATTTTTCCATCAACGCCATTCGCTTGGTAAGTGACATTTGTAAGAGACGTCTTGGTTCCAGGCAAAACATAGCTCGCACCAGCAGGTATTTTCGTATCAGGCTTGTATTTTCCAGATTCTAATGCTGCTGCTGCAACAACAGTTTTGAACGTAGAGCCAGGAGCATAAAGCTCAGAAACAGCACGATTCAGCATAGGATTTGACACATCTGATGTTATTCTCTCATACGATTTATTTACTTCATTAATATTGTGAAGAGCAAGATCATTCGGATCATAACTTGGAGTGCTTACCATGGCGCGAATTCTTCCGGTTTTTGGCTCAATTGCAACTAAAGCTGCGTCTTTGCCTTTAAGAAGATTGTAAGCAAGATTTTGCAAACGTGAATCAATTGATGTTTCTATAGAAGCTCCGCGATTAGTTGCTCCAGTAAATAATGAACGGAATCTTTGCCAGAACAGAGCATCTGATTCTCCACTTAATAAACTATTACGAGAAGCTTCAATTCCTCTATCTGCACGCTGGCTAATAGAAAAATATCCAGTAACTGGAGCATATACTAATCCGTTAGAATACTGACGTTGATACACAAAAGCATCTTTAGATGGTTCAGATTTCACTATAACTGTGCCATCTGATGTAAGTATTGCTCCACGTGGAGCGCCAAACTCATGGTATAAAGCTCTGCGATTTCGAGGATCAGAATTTAGAGCATTCGCTTTAATAGAAGTAATAATTGTACTTGAAATACCAAGTATTACAAAAAGTACCAATACTGCAGTAAAAAGTTCTCTAAGACTTTTATTCATTGTTATCACCTCTTTCTGAAGAGGAAATAACAGCAGAAGCATCTATATTATTTTCATAATCTGTATTGTTATATTCACTATTATTTGTATTCGTATTAGCTCGCTCTTGCAATTCACGCTCGCGCAACGCTGCTAAGGCAGCGTATTGGAAAGTATCGGAAACAGGAGCAGGTTCAGGTTTATTTGCAGCGTGAGAAATAACAATAAGCAAAGATGCAAGCAAATAATTTGCTACTAAAGAAGAACCTCCAGCTGCCATATACGGCAAAGTTAAACCGGTTAATGGAATAACCAAAGTAATTCCACCAACAACAGTAAACACTTGGAAAGCCATAGTAAAAACAAGCCCTGAAGCTAATAATTTTCCAAAGCCATCTTTAATTTTCATTGCAGTAATCATTCCGGATGCAATAATAATTAAATACAAAACCAATACGGCTAGAAGCCCAGTAAGACCAAGCTCTTCACCAACAGAAGCATAAATAAAATCAGAATTAGCTAGCGGTGTTATAGAAGGATGACCTTGTCCTAAACCTGTTCCGGTTGTTCCTCCAGCAGCCAAACCAAACAATCCAGATACAATTTGCGCTGAGCCACCAGGAAAACGATTATAAACCGCATTATCAAATGGATGAAGCCACGAATCCACACGATATTGCACATGTGCGAATAACTTTACTGCCATCAAGCATCCAGCTACAAAAGCAATACCCCCAACAGCAATCCATCCTCTGCGACCTGTTGCCACATACAACATTGACACAAACATTGCGAAGAACATCAATGACGTTCCAAGATCATGCTGGATAACAAGCACACCCATTGATGCTGCCCATACTAAAGCAATAGGTCCCATGTCTTGTAAGCGAGGAAGGTGAACTCCCAAAACCTTATTTCCACCTACAGCAAGTCGATCACGATGATTAAACAGGTACGCAGCAAAGAAGAATGACAGGAAAAGCTTAGCAAACTCTCCTGGTTGCACTGTGTGATCTCCAAAACCTATCCAAATTCTCGCTCCACCAATTTCTTTACCTAATCCAGGAACCATAGGTGAAAGCAAAAGAATCAAGCCTATAACCATATTCACATAAGAAAAACGCCTTAAAATGCGATAATCTTTCAAAAAAATAACGAAAATAATTGATAATACTAATGCTGCACAAATCCACACCATTTGTTTTATTGCAACATTTGTATTATTTTGCCTATCGATTCTAGCTATAAGAACTGTTCCAATTGCAGTTAAAAGCATAATACAAGGTAAAATAGCTTGACTTGCATATGGCTGTTTAACAAGAAGAACACCCCAAAATACGAAAAACAGTGCCATAACGAGAATCAACATTGCTGCATAATTAGCAGAAATATAACCGTCAATACGGAAAAACATCTGTAAAAATGCCATGCCAGAAAGCAATGTTGCAAAAAGCAACAATGCTATCTGTCTGATACGCGTAGCAATCATATTCATGAGGTTTTACCCCCTTGCTTCGCGTTATCTTTATTTTTATTTATTTTATTTTCTAATTTCTTTTGATTCTGTTCATTAAGTTTTTCTTGTTCTCGCGCACGCATTTCTCGACGAATTAACGAAGCATGACCACGAGCCTCAACTAAGCTGCCAAAACTAATACCTTCTTTTAATTGATCCTGCCAAGATTTATCTAGTTTATTAACAGGGATGTCAGTAGATTCCACTTTGTGAGATAATGCAATACCAAAAATATTTGTTGGCACTCCTTGATAAATAACAACTTTGTTACTGTCTTTTCCAATATAATATTGCGTTTGAGTCCACGCATATACTCCGTAGCCTACTCCAGAAATAACAAATAATACTAGTAATATTCCCAAAGATATGCCTATGCGAGTCCATCTACGCCTCAATGAATGAGCACGATGTGCCTCATCCTGCTCATGTTTAACAGCACGAGCAACATCTGGATCATGAGGATCTGTTGAAACTTTACCATTCTTTTTTTTGACTATAGGGATCTCATTAGTGTCAGGTGTATGTAATTCTCCAACTTCTTCACGAATGTGTGAAGGTTGCACAATTCTTGTAATAGATATTGTTCCTTCATCTGGATTTTTAGAATTATCATCATCTTGAGCTAGCGCAGCTGCTCTTTGAGCTGGTGAATTCTTATCTTCGCGCAATGCCGGTGCTGAAGCTACTGCTTTATTTACGATATCTGCAATTGACTCGAGATCCTTACTTGCAGCTCCTCCAATAAGTGGAGTTTGATGCGGAAGATCAAATGCATCAGCATCAAGTGCAAGCGTTGCATCTGCAATAACGGCTGTAACATTATCTGTACTACCAGCACGAAGTGCCATAGATACTAATTTTTGAGCGCATTCTTCTTGATTAGAAATACTACTCATCACATCTTGAATAGTTGAATCTTCAAGAACTCCACACAATCCATCAGAGCAAAGAAGCCAACGATCAGAAGGATGAGCTGAACGCAAAGCAATATCAGGACGAGGATCTATATCAAAATCACCTAGTACTCGCATAACAACATTTCGTTGAGGATGATTTCGCGCTTCTTCAGGCGTAATATGACCTGTATCAATCAAATGCTGAACATAACTATGATCAGTAGTCATGCGCATAAGATGATTATCTCTTAGTAGATACGCTCTAGAATCACCTAAATGAGCCAGAACCCAGTATCCTCTTACAAGAGTTACTGCAGTAACTGTCGTTCCCATTCCAGCAAGACGGCGCTCACGCTTAGCTTTACCAACAATCGCATCATGAGCAGCCATAATCGATGTTTCCATCATTGAAGAAACAGTTTTAACATCATGCGGTCTTGAATCTTGTTCAATATGTGCAAGAGAACGAATCGCTATAGTAGAAGCTGTATCTCCTCCAGCATGACCACCCATTCCGTCGCAAATTGCAGCTAAATGTTCACCAGCAAATGCAGAATCTTGATTATTACTACGAACAGTTCCAACATCACTGACAGCCGTAGCATACATAAAAAGTATTTTTTCTACAGAATTTGCGCGATTTTCTTTAATATCATTTTTATCTGTTATAGATGATATTTTTTCTATTTGCCCAGTAACTGCGGTCTGAATTTCTTCTTCGTTATTTGAATTGATTTGTTTCATTTGTTACCTCAATTCAAACATTGTTGCGCCGATTCGCACAGAAGTACGCGGAGCTAATATAACAGGCTCAGTAACACGATTATGACCAATCATGGTTCCATTTGTGCTACCTAAATCTTCAAGAACCCAAGAATTAACTGATTGATTAAAATAAACACGAGCATGGTGTGAAGATACAAATTCATCATTTAATACGACTGTATTAGAAGCAGCACGACCAAGAGTCACACCAGCAGCGTTCAATGGGAATGAAGATCCTGCCAAAGGTCCATCAATAACAACTAACAAAGTTGGAGAACCGGATGTATTTTCTTGATTTTCTGCTTTGGCAAATACTGGCGTCTCACGCACTTGCATAACTTGTGAAAACTTTGCTTCACGAGAATTACGACGAGAACTTTTCTTCCAAAAACGAGATTTTTTAGGACTAAATACTTCAATATCGCAGCGAAGCGAACGGATAGCGCACCATACAAAAATCCAAAGTAAGACTAAAAAGCCATACTTAAGTATTGCAAACGTTAATTCAGTAAACATCATGCGCGTTATCGTCTCCTAGCTTGGAAATACTTATTACTCCTGGTCTTGAGACGATGCCCAATAAAGAATACGCGTACGACCAATAGTAATAGTGTTGCCATCAACCAATGTTGCTGCAGGAACCTGATGACCTTCTACATATGTACCATTCGTAGATCCAAGATCACGAGCAATAACACCGTCAGGAGTTATATCAATACCAAGATGATGACGAGAAATACCTGGATCATCTATTACAATATCGCAACCAGACCCACGTCCTAAAATAGTACGATCCTTTGTAAGCAAGTACTGGTTACCATTAATTTCAAGCATCGGGTGATTCTGCGATTGATCCTCAGTAGTAACAGGAACAGCATTACCCTGAACAGATTCAGATGTCAAATGGAAATTACCTTTAGTTAATTCCAAATCCTCTTCAAAAATAACAACTACAGGTCCTACGAAAGCATAATGCTGACTCTTAGCATATTGAGTAAGATTATCTGCAAGCTCATTAGCTAATGCTTCACTACCCCATTGTTCAATATGATCAAAATCAGGCGTACTCAGCTTAAAACGGTACTCATTTGGAGCAACTGTGTGATCTCTGCCAATAGGCATGGCTTCAGCGTCAATTTCACGTTCCAAAGCACTCGAAAAATCGACTGGCTGCAAATCTTTGGAGCCGAATTTTGCGAAGACGCTGTTCATTGCACCTTCCACGCTCTTCTCAAATCGGTCAAACACGCTCATGGTAAACCCTTTCTATCTGTTCATCATAGTACTCGTCACCGGGTACGGTGTTCAACTACCACACGCTTTTCTTCTAATATATTTTCTTTTTTATACATATTATTTCGTACTCTCCAACGTGCATTTACATCATTGTGCGTGTAATCTTAACAAGTATGATGCAGAAAAATAACAATAATCACAGCGGATTATCGGTTTTCACTAGAAATTCCGCTACTATTTTTACACTATTACTCGCAGTTGTTATTCCATGCTTAGGAAAAGCACTACTAGTTACTAGTAAAGAGCGCACTTATGAATCATCCATAGTTTCTTGGTTCCACAAGAGTGTTCCCTCTGTAATTCTCAGTATTTCAAAAATATTAGCTTTAGTTTTTTCAACTAAGGGTTGCATAGCAATACTTGTTTTATTAGCAGCGCTTTCATTATTTATAAATAAAAATTGGAAGATGACAATAATTCAACTTTTAATTTCGCTTCTTCCTATGATTTACATTTTTGCAGTTAAATTTGCTGTAAATCGTCCGCGTCCGTACATTGGTTTGAATATTAAATTACCAACTGATCCAAGTTTCCCAAGTGGACACACTTCAGCAGCTGTAGCAGTTTGCGTTATGGCAATGTTGATTCTTTACATCAATAAACCATCATCAATTCAATTTGGATTACTTTTTAGCGCAATTCTTGTTGTTATAGTTGCTGTTTCACGTATTATTGTCGCTGCTCATTTCCCTACGGATGTATTAGCTGCAGCAATTATATATCCACTACTTTCTGTTACAATTTTGCGCTCGTTCCAGCGACATAATTTATATATTGACAACAGAAATAATGACAAATCTACTTACGAAGAACAAATATTAGATTCTAACTCACAATCTAATATTCAATAATATATAAAAGGAAGAAAATACTAATGATAAAAGGATTTAAAAAATTTATTTTACGAGGCAGCGTAATCGACATGGCTGTCGGTGTTGTTATGGGTAGTGCAGTAACTGCAGTAGTAACAACGATAGTTAATTATATTATTAATCCTCTTATTGCAATGATTTGTGGAAAGCCAGAACTTAATGGTGTTCTAACTATTAGTATGAATGGTGCAACAATTTCTTTTGGCGCAGTAATTGGAGCATTATTGAATTTCCTTATTGTTGCTACAGCAGTTTATTTCTGCATTGTTTTACCTATTAATAAATTGCGTGAAATTGGTGCAGATTTGTTGCAAATTGAACATGAAAAAACTGAAGAAGAAAAAAGAAAAGAGCGTGAAGAAAAAACTATTCAACTGTTACAAGATATTCGTGACGAACTAGTAAAACGTTAATTTCTTATTTTTCTTATAAAAAATTCCCACTGCTTCGTAGTAAACAGTGGGAATTTTATTATCCAAAGCTAAATTATTCACACTATCAGTCGTCACCTAAAGTAATGTGAATTCCTCCAACTAATGAACCAACAACGTTATATAGAAGAGCAATTATTGCAGATAATACGGTTATTATAATTATTTCTACAATTGAAAAAATAGTCACAGTACTTAATACTGTTGGGAGTGAGAACACATCTGCAAGATTAAAACCGTTACTATCCAAACCAGTAGAAGAAACAATCTGCGTTACTTGATCAAATACACCAATCATATTCAAGAACAACCACACTAAACCTGCAGCAATAACTTGAATAATTCCTCCTGCAACGCTTAAAAGGAATGTTACTTTTGCTACAGACCATGCATCTACTCTTACTAAAGAAAGACTCATACGACGAGCACGCGGAACACGTCCTGATTTTGTTGCATTTGATTTATTGGAAATAGATGAAGCAGCACCACCAATTGTACGACGATACGTATTGGAACTACCACTAACACGTCCAGAAGATGATGAATTTTTAACAATATTTCCTAAAGAAGAATTACCAGATATTTCATCAAAATTATTTTCTTCACTTGAATAATTAACTTCCTTAGAAGGAACCATTTTTTCTGCAGATAATTCTGTGTCATTAGACAAAAATCTTGCAGATTCCTCATTCATATTCATCGGATTTTGCGATGGCTCAAAATTTTCGCTCATCTCAGTGTTCCTTCTCTTATTAATTTGCCTATAATCAGTGTCATTATACCAATGAGAGTACCAATAAAAACAGACTAGAACAGTTTTTATTAGTACTCTCAAATTTTTACGGAATAATATTATTAATATTATTCCGTATAAGAAGTTTCTTAAGCTTCCTCATTTTCTGAAGTAGCTTCTTTTTCTTCTAATTGATTTTCTTCGTCATCCGTTTCTTCATTACGGGCAATAGAAATAATTTCATCGCCTTTATCCGGCTTAGCTAAGGTTACGCCTTGAGTTGTTCTACCAGTGCGCTTCACTTCGTTAACGTCAGAACGAATTACCTTACCTGATTTCATAATTGCCATTACTTGATCTGTTTCTTCAACAATCAAAGCTCCAACTAATGAACCACGACCCTCTGCAAGTTGAACAGCTTTAACACCGTAGCCGTTTCTTCCTTGCAAACGATACTCTTCAATAGCAGTTCGCTTAGCAAAACCTTCATTAGTAACAACAAGAAGATCTTTACTAGTTTCTGCCGCAACAACGTCCATATCGAGTAATTCGTCACCTTCACGGAATCTCATACCCTGAACGCCGGCAGTCTGACGACCCATTGGTCGAAGTTGTTCATCATCTGCTCTAAACTTCAAACTCATTCCAAGCTTAGAAACAAGAATAATGTCATCTTCTGAATTGCACAAAGCTGCACCAATAAGCTCGTCGACAGGTTCACCTGTTTCTTCATTTGCCATCAAACGTACAGCAATCAAACCGCCTTGACGTGGAGAATCATACTCTTGCAATGCAGTTTTCTTAACTTTCCCGGAACGAGTTGCCAATACCAAGTATTTAGCAACATCATAATTTGGAATTGATAACACTGCTTGAATTGTTTCTCCAGGAGTAAATTGCAACAAATTAGCAACATGCTGACCTTTAGAATCGCGAGATCCTTCTGGAAGTTCGTAGGCTTTCAGACGATAAACTCGACCACGATTAGTAAAGAAGAGCAACCAATTGTGTGTAGAAGTTAAGAAGAAGTGATCAACTACATCATCTTCACGAAGCTTTGCACCCTTAATGCCTTTACCACCGCGGTGTTGAGCACGATACTCGTCTGCCTTAGTACGCTTAATATAACCTGCGCGAGTTACTGTTACAACAACGTTTTCTTCAGCAATAAGATCTTCAACATTCATTTCACCAGAGAATGGAAGAATCTTAGTTCTGCGATCATCACCATATTTTGCAACAATTTCATCAAGTTCATCGCCAACAATTTTGCGCTGACGTTCTGGGCTTGCCAAAATATCGTTGTAATCAGCAATTTTAATCATCAAATCTTCATGCTCGTCGAGAATCTTCTGACGTTCCAAAGCTGCAAGTCTGCGAAGTTGCATTGCAAGAATGGCATCCGCTTGAACTTCATCAACATCAAGCAAATTCATTAAACCAGTACGAGCAGTTTCAACATCTTTAGATGAACGAATTAAAGCCACAACTTCATCAATCATATCCAAAGCTTTCAAATAGCCTTGCAAAATATGATCTCGCTCTTCAGCTTCACGCTTTAAGTAACGTGTACGCCTATCAATTACTTCAAGCTGATGAGTTACCCAATGACGAATAAACGCATCCAAACTCAAAGTTCTAGGAACGCCATCAACCAAAGCAAGCATATTTGCGCCGAAAGTTTGCTGCAATTGCGAATGCTTATACAAATTATTTAAAACAACTTTTGGAACAGCATCACGCTTAAGAACAAGAACCAAACGCTGACCTGTACGACCAGACGTCTCATCGCGCATATCTGCAATGCCTTGAATCTTGCCGTCGCGCACAGCCTCCCTAATAGAAGCAGCTAAGCGATCAGGATTAACTTGGTATGGAAGCTCAGTTACAACCAAGCACATACGTCCCTTAATTTCCTCAGTATTAACTACTGCGCGCATTGTAATTAAGCCGCGGCCTGTACGGTACGCTTGCTCAATTCCCTTGTGACCTAAGATTGTTGCTCCAGTAGGGAAATCAGGTCCTTTAATTCGCTGAATTAAAGCTTCAAGAAGTTCTTCCTTGCTTGCATCAGGATGATCCAACGCCCAGTGCACACCATCAGCCACTTCACGCATATTATGAGGTGGAATATTGGTTGCCATACCAACAGCAATACCAGCAGAACCATTAACTAAAAGATTCGGGAAACGAGCTGGCAAAACCGTAGGCTCTTGAGTTTTACCATCATAATTTGGCAGGAAATCAACGGTATCTTTATCGATATCTCGTACCATTTCCATAGCCAACGGTGCCATACGGCATTCCGTATAACGCATTGCTGCTGCAGGATCATCACCAGGAGAACCAAAGTTTCCTTGACCATCAACAAGCATATAGCGCATTGACCAAGACTGAGCCATACGCACTAAAGTGTTATAGATAGCAGAATCACCATGAGGGTGATACTTACCCATAACATCACCGACAACGCGAGAACACTTGTTATATCCGCGATCAGGCCTGTATCCTCCATCATACATTGCATAAATAACACGACGGTGAACAGGTTTTAAACCATCACGAACATCTGGTAAAGCACGCTCAACAATAACAGATAATGCGTAAGCTAAATAAGATTCGCGCATTTCCTGCTGCAAATCCATGTTCTTTACGCGAGCACCCTTCATTAAGCCATAATCAGTATTATCTGCTTCCTGAGGGCTCTGTGGTTCCATAGAACCATCTGGAAGCTGATCTCGCTCAGCATCATCACGAGCGGAATTTATTTCGTCTACCACTTCAATTCCTTCTTAATCTTATAAAAATTAAAGTTTTTTCTTTTTATCTTTTCGAATAAATTAATACTTTTAAGCGTCAATAAACCTTGCATCATGAGCATTTCTTTGAATAAAGAGTCTACGAGGCTCTACTTCATCGCCCATAAGCATGGAGAATGTTTCATCAGCTCGAGCAGCATCTTCAATATGAATTTGCTTCAAAATACGATGCTCAGGATCCATTGTTGTTTCCCACAACTCCTGATAACTCATCTCACCCAAGCCCTTGTATCGCTGAATACCTTCACCTTTAGGAAGTTGACGACCAGCAGCTTTACCTTCTGCCAAAACTCTGTCTCGCTCAGCATCCGTATAAACAAAATCATGTGCTCCCTTGCTCCACTTCAAACGGTACAAAGGTGGCATAGCAACATAAACGTATCCTGCAGTAATCATAGGACGCATATAGCGGAAGAATAATGTCAAATTCAAAGTAGCAATATGAGCACCGTCGACATCAGCATCAGCCATAATAATGACTTTGTGATATCGAACCTTGCTTAAATCGAAGTCTTCTCCATAACCACCACCAACAGCAGTAATTAAGGATTCAATAGTTTCAGACTTCATCATTCTGTCGATTGAAGCGCGTTCAGTATTCAAAATCTTACCACGCAAAGGCAAAATTGCTTGCGTAATAGGATCGCGACCTTGAATTGCTGAGCCACCTGCAGAATCACCCTCGACTATGAATAATTCACATTCTTCAGGATTACTTGACTGGCAATCCTTCAACTTATCTGGCATTCCAGCAGTTTCAAAAATAGACTTGCGACGAGTATTTTCGCGAGCTTTTTTAGCAGCAAGTCGAGCACGAGAAGCTTCTATAGCTTTTTGAATAATATTTTTTGCTTCATTTGGATGAGCATCAAACCAATCTCCAAGCTTTTCAGTCATGACTCTTTGCACAAAAGTCTTAGCTTCAGAATTGCCAAGCTTTGTTTTAGTCTGACCTTCAAACTGTGGAGTTGTAAGCTTTACTGAAACAACTGCTGTTAAGCCTTCGCGAACGTCATCACCAGAAAGATTAGTATCTTTCTCTTTCAAAATATTCTTTTCGCAAGCATAACGATTAACTAAAGTAGTAAGTGCTGCACGGAATCCTTCTTCGTGAGTACCGCCTTCAGTAGTCGAAATAGTATTAGCAAAAGTGTGAACTGCTTCAGAATAAGCAACAGTCCATTGCATAGCAATTTCCGCAGAAATACCAATTTCAAGATCTTCAGCCTCAAAGTCAATAACATCTGGCTCTACTGGAACAGCTTTTCGAGATTTAACTAAGTAATCAACATAGTCTTTAATACCATGCTCATACTGGTAGCTTACGCTTCTATGCTTTTCTTCACTAGAAGATTCAGAATCACCTGCAACTTCATCTCCAGCTTCATCTGGCTTACGTAAATCAGTTAAAGAAATCTTCAAACCCTTATTTAAGAAAGCCATCTGCTGGAAGCGAGAACGCAAGGTTTCAAAATCATAAACTGTTGTTTCAAAAATTGTTCCGTCTGGCCAGAAAGTCACAGAAGTTCCAGTAGATTCTCCTTCTGCCATTGGCTCACCTTTTGCCAAAGGAGCAGTTGGATGCTGATCAACATAAGTTTGAGTCCAGTGGAATCCTTGACGACGAACTTCAATTTCTACACGAGTAGAAAGTGCATTAACAACAGAAATACCTACACCATGTAAACCACCAGAAACAGCATAACCACCGCCGCCAAACTTACCGCCAGCGTGAAGCTTAGTCATAACTGTTTCAACACCAGAAACACCTTCGCCTGGCACTTCATCTACTGGAATACCTCGACCATCATCGACAACACGAATAGCATTATCAGGCAAAATTGTTACTTCAATATGCGAAGCATATCCTGCCAAAGCTTCATCAACAGAATTATCAACAATCTCATAAACCAAATGATGCAATCCACGAGGACCAGTAGAACCAATATACATACCTGGTCTAATACGAACTGCCTCTAATCCTTCTAGAACACGAAGGTCACTCGCATCATAATGTTCAGGAGCAAGTGAATCATCGAGTTGAGCATCATCGAGTTTATGCTCTTCGACGGCATTATCCATCGAATTATCTTCCGTGTTTGCCACTTTAGGTCCCTTCACAAATTGCCTCATATTAAAAGGCATTTATAGAGCCAACATATGCCAGAAAGCACATAAAAGGGGATTCTAGCGTTTTAGCCATAATACATGACATTCTACACACATACTATGACCTCTCTTCAGAAATAGGCATTTTTACTATTTTTAAAAAATATAATAATATTATTAAAATTTATTTCTTAAAAATCCCAATCCACTCGTTGTTGGACCAATAACTTTAATTTCTTTTATTTCAATATTTTCAAGGTTATTATTAATTTTTTCTTTTAATTGTGGAATTAAATAAGAAAGTTGAGTTGCCCAAACTGTTGATTGAGCACGAACAATAAGCACGCCATTTACAACTTGACTTATTTCACAATGTTTTGCAATACTTTCCCCTACTACTTTATGCCAAGAAGAACGTAATTTTGCTATAGAAAGTTGACTATTCCAATTACTTTCAGAAGCAAAATTTTTTAAAATACCACAGAATGATTTAGGATCTCTACCAGGTTTTCCAAAATTTTCCCAAGCTTGTTCTGCATTTTTTTCACGATTATTTTCGCGTTCAGCTTTTCTATTAATAGGATCAAAAATAATTGCAGGTAATTTTCGAGTATCAATTTTTAAAAGAATATTAACAGGAATCATTATTTTTTCTCCTGCTTATTTTTTCTTTGTTCTATTACATCAAGCAAAATATTATTATGCTCTTCACTGAAATTATTAATTTCATTATTTTTTTCTAATAGTTTTCCAATATTTATAAGATTTGTTTTTTTAATATATTCTTTATTAGGAATGTCGCTAAGAGAAGAAGTAGTAATAAAAACTTGACCTTGATTAAGTGCAAAATTTAATATTCTTATACGCCTGTTTTCATCAAGTTGTGCAAATACATCATCGAGAATAACAATAGGTTTATCATTATTTTTTTCTTCTAATGCTTTGCATAATGCCATTTTTGAAGCTATTGCAATTGTCCAAGATTCACCATTCGAAGCAAAATCTTTAGCAGAAATATTATTAATAGCAAAGTCAATATCATCACGATGAGGGCCAATAAGATTGCATCCTCTAGCTAGCTCTCCATCATAAATACGTTGAAAATGCTCACTTATTTTAGAAAAAAGCTCGTTTTTATTTTCAATATTTTCATCACTCTTTTTTTCAAATAGTACTTCTTCAAAAGAAGGAACATATATTATTTCCGTATTTTCTTCATTAGTAAAAGATTTAATTATATTTTTGAAATATTTATTAATAATTTGCACAGTTTCTTGGCGTGCTTTTGTTAAGTTAATACCACTTTCAATAAATTTACCAGTCCAAATTTCTAATCCGGATAATGAAACTGTCTGATTTTTGTATGAAAAATCTCTAATATTTTTTAGTAATGCAGCACGCTGTTTAGAAATATGTTTAAATTCTTGCAATAATTGCACATAATTTGGTATTAACAAAGATCCAGCTTGATCGATAAAAGTACGTCTAACATTAGGATCACCAATTATAAGAAATTGGTCTCTTGGAGTAAAAGAAACTATTGGCAATAATCCAACAATGTCTTTAACATATAATGCTTTACCAGAATTTATATGTGCTCTATTAGAACCTTTTACGTAAAGATCTATTTCATAAGTTGTTTGATTTAAATTACTTTCTAAAGATGCAATATTACTTAAGCCAGTATTTGTTTCATCTTTTTTATAATTTATATCATTATTAATGGTATTTATTCTTATTATTGATTTTTCATAGCCTTTTTTAATAAGAGGCAATGTTGAAGATGTTCTGTGACTTATTCCAGTACCAGTAACTTCTAATGCTTCTACAATATTGGTTTTTCCTAAACCATTATTGCCATATATAACATTTATTCCAGGGTTGAAATCACAAATTATATGGTTCCAAGAACGAAATGTATCAAGGGCAATTCGCGAAATATACATTGCTTAATTACCCTTTCTTAATAGTTTTAAAAGAAAATGCGATATTACATTGTACATCAAAAAATAATCTAAAATACAATGCAATATCGCAACAATATTAATTATTAAAACGCATAGGAACAAGCAAATAGCGATAATCTGTTGACTCATCACCATCTGATTCCTGTTGACCATTAAATTCAACAGGTTTTACAGCTGTTGCCATTTTCATATGCACGAATGGCTCTGGAATAGCTCCTAAACCTTCAAGTAAGTAGTTCGGATTAAAGGCAACAGTTATGTCTTCTCCATCCATATCGATATCAAGTACTTCTTTTGCTTGTGATTCGTCAGCAGTACCAGCACTCAAAGTTAACTCCTGATTTGAAAAAATCATTCGAATAGGAGCATTTCTTTCGGCGACTAAAGATACTCGCTTAATTGCATTTATCAATAATTGTTTATTAATAATTGCGTGAATAGGATATTCATCTACGAATAGTCGATCTACAGAAGGGAATTCTCCATCAATTATTTGTGAAGTACTTGTACGACCGGAATTTTCAAAACCTAAAAGTGACTTATCTTCCTCATTAAAATGGATAATAACATTTTGATGATCGTCGAGAGAATGAGCAATATCTCTTAGTAATGACCCACGAGTAAGAGTGGTCGAATGAATGTCATTATGTTCTGGTGTCCACTTAAAAGTAGATCTAGATAGACGGAATCTATCAGTAGAAGTCATAGTAACGGTGTCATCTTCAAATTGGATCCTAATTCCAGTTAGAACCGGTCTATTTTCTTCTCTAGATGTAGAAACAGATGCTTGATTTACAGCTTGAATAAATGTTGGTGCATCAACCTGACCTAATTTATGAGGCAGTTCAGGCAAGTCAGGATACTCTCCAAGAGGCATAAGTTGTAGAGTAAATGTTGATTTTCCGGAAGTAATAGTCAAAGTATTATTTTCAGATTTTAGATAAGTTTTTTCTGCAGGAAGAGACTTAGTAATATCTGCCATCAATTTGCCTAGAATAAGTATGCTTCCCTCTTCGTCAACACCAGCTTCAATGTGATGGCAGCTAGAAATTTGATAGTTGAATGCAGAAAGCTGCAATGTGCCATTTGCTGCTTCAATTTTTAAGCCTGCAAGAATAGGGTTTGCAGGGCGTGAGTCAATTACGCGTGTAGTCCAAGCTACAGCATCAGCAAATGATGCAGAGTTGACTTCTACTTTCATGCTTCCTCTTTTCTGTAAAGTCTGCATTTATTCTACAGTATGAGGGTGTCTACAAAAAATATTTTTCAATGTTTGCACTGCTTTTGCAATTGTTATTTTTCTTATTAACTAAGTAGTAAATAAAAGTAGTAATAAAGACTGTGTATATGTGGAAAAGTGCTTAAAAACCGCTTTTAAAAAGACTTATTAACAATTAAAAGATGTGGATAACAAAAGAACAACAATGTGTATAAGTGGGGAACTTATCCACAGCTTTTTCTATTTTTTAGAGTTTCCACATTTTTAAATGCCTTATAAACAACTTAATAACATTTTTAAGCGGCGTTTTCCACGAGTTATGCTCAGCTTTTACCCACATTTGTTATTAAGTATGTGGATAACTTTTTATAAACTTTTAAACATTTATTCATGAATATGTGGAAAATAAGTTTAATTTCTACGCTCAACAGGATTTTGTTTTAAACGAACAGTTAATTCCATAACGTAGTTATAAATTTCTTGCTTTTCTTGCATCTCGCCACTTACTCGAGTATAAGCATGCATAACTGTAGTATGATCCCTACCGCCAAAAACTTCGCCAATATCAACCAAACTCATGCTTGTCATTTCTCTTGCAAGATACATTGCAATTTGACGAGCGAGTGCAACATTCTTTGTGCGCTGACGACCAACAAGTTCATCAAAAGTCATGTGGAAATACTGAGCTACTTGACTAATGATGTCAGTTGGCCTTACTTCAATATCTGTAGCAAAGAAATCTTGTAATGCTTGTTCAGCTAAAGCTTTACTAACAGGCTGATTACTTAAAGATGCTACAGCAGTAACGCGTGTCAATGCACCTTCAAGTTCACGAATATTTTCTGTAAAACGTTCAGCAATTAAATCAAGTACGTCACTTGGAACATTACAGTGATTCATTGATGCCATCATTCTCAGAATTGCAATACGCGTCTCCAAATCTGGCGGTTTAATATCAACCGTAAGACCTGATTCAAATCTGGAAATTAAGCGTGCTTCAAATCCCTTAAGATTTTTTGGCGCAACATCTGAAGCTATAACTATTCGCTTATTTGCTTGATATAAAGAATTAAAAGTATGGAAGAATTGTTCAAGTGTTGCTTCTTTTCCACCAAGGAACTGAATATCGTCAATAAGAAGAACATCTACTTCACGATATCGCCTATTAAAATCAGCGATTTGACCTTGACTTTGATTTGGTGTTTGAAGAGCTTCAATAAATTCATTAGTGAATTCCTCACTTGTTACATAACGCACTTTAAGTGAAGAATCTTTTACTAAAGCATAATTGCCAATTGCATTAAGCAAGTGAGTTTTGCCAAGACCGGAGCCACCATAAATACATAAAGGATTAAAATCTCTGCCGGAACCCTCTGCGACTGCCAAAGCTACAGTTCTTGCAAAACGATTTGAATCGCCAGGCACAAAAGTATCAAAAGTTGCGCACGTATTTAAATGTGTAATTGCATCGCGTTGAACAGAGACAGGCATTTTTTGCTGTGCAGCCTGTTCAGTAGAAATATCAGTTTGTTGAAGAGTAGATATTCCAGTTGCATGATCAAAATCTGGTTGTACAGGAGATGAATTATTTGCTGTAACCGATGACAAATTATTAGATGATGAAACTGAAATATTATCAACAGGCAAAACTGTATTATCAGTTACTATTTTATTTTTATTTAAATTCGCATTGTTCTGTGCTTGATGAGATAAAGAATTTGAAGAATTTTGTGCAGCTTTTTCCTGATATTCAGATTGAGGGACGATCCTAAAAGCAGGAAACATATCTTTACCAGTGCAAATTTTTAATGCTGTAAGTAGAGGAGAATTTAATTCATTTTGCAAAGCTTGTTGCGTTTCAGCATTAGATACGCACAAAACAATGGTCGTTCCAAAGATTGCTTCTGGTTTAACACCTTCAAACCAACCTTTATCGCGCGCAGTTAAAAGGGCATTATGCTGTAAAACAGTAAGCGTATTAGACCATACCAAAGCAGCTTGCGATGTAGAATCGCCTAATGTATCAGCCATTTCACCCCCCAAACTTGCATTTAGCACATGTAATAATGCTGATTCTGTTTACGCGCGCACGTGTGTAATAAGTATCAGTAAGATATGTTTACTCTGACCCTACGAAGTTATCCACAGTCTAGCGTGTTGAAATTGTTTAATTGTGAATAACATGTGTGTAATTTGTGGATAAGTTTAAAGCTGAGATTTGGCTATTTTTCAACGATTTTGCGTGTACAATAAATTGTAATAGAAATGTGAATAAATCATTTTTATTTATATCTGACTATGTTGATTCTTTAATAAGAAAATGTGGAGTTTTGAGCATTGGTGAGGGGTAATAGTATTTTGGTATAGCTTGACTCATACGGGGCCATGCTTTTGCATGGCTGAATACAGGAGCATTAGTTATGAAGAGGACATTTCAGCCGAATAATCGTCGTCGTCACATGAAGCACGGCTTCCGCGTTCGCATGCGTACGCGTGCAGGTCGCGCAGTAATTAATCGTCGTCGTGCCAAGGGCCGCAAGTCACTGTCTGCCTGAGTTAAGGTAGCGTCGTAAGGCATGGAAAGGCTGAAAAGCCACCGTGATTTTGTTGCGGTGCTAAAAAAACGGCGCAAGGTGAGTTCTCGGGATATCGTCGCGCATTACATTATGCGTGACGATATAGCCGTGCAGAGCACACTTAACGAAGATAGAAGTGCAAGTTTAGATTATATTGCCACGGGTTTTGAAAGTGATACTCCCGCGGCATTTTCTGATACCTTCTTACATGATCAAAAATTTGAACATGTAAAGAGGCTAGGTCTTGCTGTATCTAAATCAGTGGGGAAAGCTGTAGTTCGCAATAAGGTAAAAAGACGTCTGCGAGTAATCGCAAAAAATTATGAATCTTTATTACCTGCAGGTTGTGATGTGGTGCTAAGAGCAAAACCTTCTGCAGCTCAATCTTCATTTGATTCGTTACAATGCCAGATACAAAAGCTTTTTGGCAAAATTAGTGCAGATTTATGTTCTACACAAAATTGCAAAATGCATGAGAATAATCAGAATCAAGGATAATTGAAATATATTATTTTGAGTAAATGGTGGTTATTGTTATGCGTAGTAAAAAAAGTTTAAGTTCTAAGTTTGTAATTAGTGCAATTAGATGGTATCAGCGCACGATTTCTGCAAATAGACCAGCTTGCTGTAGATACTATCCTACGTGTTCGCGTTATGCTATTGAAGCAATTGCTAGGTATGGCACGTTTAAAGGTGGTATTCTTGCATTATTACGCCTTCTACGCTGTAGACCTTGGACAAGCTGCAGTATTGATGATGTACCCCGCAAATATTCGATTTTTTACAGATGTGCTTGGTCTAAAGCACATGAAGAGCCACGGCTAACTCCCTTGGCTGAAGAAGACAAGGAAAACTAATGTTTAATCAAGATAACTTCATACTTGATAATGGATTCTTGGGATGGTTTTATAAAATCTTGACGCCAGTTGAGTGGCTCATGACTCAAATTATGTCATTATTCCATAAGTTATTAACTCTTCTGGGAATGAATGAAGTTGGCTTCTCTTGGGTTTTTTCCATCGTATTCTTGGTATTAGTTGTGCATGCGTGCATTTTCCCTGCATTTATTAAAAGCATTAAAGGCATGCGCAAAATGCAAGCTATTGCGCCTAAGATTAAGAAAATACAGCAAAAATATAAAGGCAAAAATGATCCTGCAAGTAAAGAAGCTATGCAGCGTGAAATGATGAAGCTTTATCAAGATAACAAAGCCAATCCTGCTGGTTCGTGCCTACCTATGATGATTCAGGGTCCTGCATTTATGAGTATTTGGTATACGCTTTCCGTTATTCCTTTTATTGCTCGTGGTAAGCATGCAGCTCTTGGTGCCTTTGATATTGCAACAGCACAGCAATTCATTAAAACTCGCGTATTTGGGGTTGGTGTTGCAGATACTTTTATGACAACTGCTGGCGCAGGTAAAATTGTCATAGTTATATTTGTTGTACTTATGTGTGCTGCAATGTGGTACATGCAATTCAATAATATTCGTAAGAATCTTCCGCCTGAGTCTAAGCAGGGTAGCCAATATACTGTACAAAAGCTCATGATGTGGGGATTCCCGTTGATTTACGTTTTCTCTGCGTTTGCTATGCCATTTGCAATGTTGGTTTACTGGTTAGTAAACAATGTTATAAATATGTTGCGTTCAATTTGGCAGGTTTACGCATTCCCAACTCCTGGATCTCCTGCAGCTGAAGAAAAAGAAAAGCGTGACTATCAAAAAGAAACTGCTCGTCGTGAGCGCGAAGGGTTGCCTTCTATTGAAGAAGAGAATCTTCAAAAAGCTCGTGAAGAAGCTGAGCGTAGAGAGATTGAGGGATTCCAGCGCAAACAGCCACAACGTAAACGTAAGGTGGCAAAGCGCTAATATTTAGATACATTTTGCGGATATATAAAGTCATTTTTATGACTTGAAAATAAGTTAGTAACTTGGCTTTATTATCCGCTAAACTAGACTTCAGGAATTTGTAAAACGTGAATTTTCTCACGATAAGGAGTAATTAATGGTACAAGATGAGAAGAGGACGGTTGATCAACTCAATGAAGAAGCTGATATTGCCGCAGATTATTTAGAAGGCTTACTCGATATTGCTGATTATGAGGGTGATATTGAGATGGGTGTGCGCAATAATCGCCCAATGATTCAGATTGTTGCAGATGATGACACTGATATTAAGAATTTAATTGGTCGCAATGGTGAGGTTGTCGATGCCTTGCAGCAATTGAGTCGTCTTGCTGTTCAACAAAAAACTGGTGATCGTTCGCATCTTATAGTTGATGTAGATGGATTCTTAAAGCGTAAGCGCCAGCATTTGCGCGATATTGCGTTAGATGCTGTTGATGAGGTGCGTGAAACTGGTGAACCTGTGAATTTGAAGCCAATGAATTCTTTTGAGCGTAAAGTTGTGCATGATACTGTACGTGATGAAGGTTTGCGCTCCCGTTCACATGGGGAAGAACCACGCCGCTATGTAACTGTTTACATGCCTTCAGTTGCTTCTGAAGATGAGAATATTGATGAAATTGACGATGTAGAAGGCGAATATTCTGAAGAATAATTAATTTTTATTTAATTGTTTCTTTTCGAAGGAAAAGAGAAATAAAATGAAAAGTAACACAATGGAACAAAAAATGTTTTGTTGTGTTACTTTTCATTTTATTTTTTATATTGCTTTTATTTGTTTTGGGGAAAATATGGAAGCTAATTTAGATAAAAAATACGAGGAAAATACACAAAAAATAGCGGACGAATTGGAAGGATCCCCGTTGCTGAACGAGGTTTTAGGTGAAGCATTAGAAAAGTGTAAGCTGTTTCACGTGAAACTTCAGCAAGAAGGATTAATAAGAGGTCTTATCGGTCCTAGAGATATGAATATTCTCTGGGAAAGGCATATATTAAATTCTGCAGCAGTTGTTCCTTTTATTAAAGAAGCAATAGTTGGTAGAAAAAATAAAAGAGTTGCAGATGTAGGTAGCGGCGGAGGTTTTCCTGGTCTAGTTTTAGCTGCGTGCTTACCTGATTATGACGTTACTTTGATTGAACCTATGGAGCGTCGTGTTGATTGGTTGCGTGAGTGCGTTGCTCTTATGAAATTAAAAAATGTTACTATATTTCACGGCAGATCAGATGAAGTTATTGACAAAGTTAAGTCACATGAAATTCCAGCGTTTGATGTAGTAACATGCAGGGCTGTAGCTCCTATGACGAAATTAGCTGGATGGACTATTCCTCTATTGAATAAGCACGGGAAATTAATAGCATTAAAGGGTAAATCTGCTCAAGCAGAAGTAGAAAAAGCTGTAAAAATGATTCGAAAAGCCGGTGGAATAGATACTCATGTTTTTGAGGCACCTGTTGCATCTGGCTTACAACCAACTACAGTTGTAATAGTAAATAAAGCCTAATTTTTTTAATTAAAATTTGTGTTTTCTATGGCGCGAGTTTATTTTCGATGTTCTTGCGTATCGTCTATGAGTTTTGACTGGTGTTTTCTGAAAACGGTCTGATGAGCCTCGAAAGTTCTTGTTTGGCGTGGCGTGAGTTTTAGCTGGTGTTTGGCTGGCGGGTTTCTTTGTGTGGCTGTGTGAGATAGGAATTACTTGTCTCGCAGCGCTCCGCTCTTATACCTTATTTGGACTTAGCGGTTGTGTAGTTAAGTTTAGTTTTTTACTTACTTTTTCTGCAAAAATAGTATTCATCAACAAGATTATTACTATCGTTCCGCTTTTATATTGCTCGACCAAGCAATTCCTATCTCCCACTATTAGTAAAACCGCTAGTGTTTTTGGTGTGGTAGGAGTGCCTGGTGTGACGTGCGCAGCAGCACGGATGCTAGTGTTCTCTATGCGATAAATATTCAACGTCCGCAGAGCAATACTGTTAAAGTTTGCTAATCAATAAATAATCGCCGTTTGCAAAGCATTACTGCAAAGCTTCATGTGCAACGTTTGCAAAGCACTGGTGCAAAGCTACAGAAACATACAAGCACATCCAATCAATGCGAAAAATCGAAGAATCTCACCACATGAATATAAATTGTTCAATTAGGTTTTGGGGAGAGCGAGGCATTGATTGTTTCTATTTTGTAGTGTGCAGCAGCATTAACATTAGTGTTTTATGATTAGAAAAATATGTAGTTAGTTATGGAATAAGGTGTTGATGTTTCATGTGAAACATCAAAAAATTTGTGCTTTTTATGTCCATGGAAACGACGAAACTTAAAACACGATATTTTTATTTTAAGAGTTTCGCATATTTAATTGGGGGTGATACGTCGTGGAATCAGCTGCTGAAACGATTCAACGAATTTTTGGAGATTCAAAATCCTCCCTAGGTGTTGAATTGGCAGATTTGACATCTCGTTTTCATTCCATTGAACAAGCGAAATATCCTAAGCCTAAGCAAACGCGTTTTATTGCTGTTGCTAATCAAAAAGGTGGAGTAGGAAAAACAAGTTCTGCTGTAAATCTTGCTGCAGCTATGGCAGTAAGTGGATCAAAAGTACTTCTTATTGATATGGATCCACAAGGGAATGCGTCAACTGCATTAAATACTCCTCATGCTTCTGGTAATTTGTCGGTTTACGATGTTCTTGAAGGGCGAAAAAGTATCGCTGAAGTAAAACATGCTTGCCCAGATATTGAAGGACTTGATGTTGTGCCAGCATCCATTGATTTGAGTGGTGCTGAATTAGAGCTTGCAGATATGGATAATCGTAATAATCTGTTAAAGGATGCCTTGCAAGAATATCTTGATAATAGCAGCGAACATTACGATTATGTTTTTATTGATTGTCCTCCGTCGCTTGGCTTGTTAGTGATTAATGCCATGTGTGCAGCACGTGAAATGCTTATACCAATTCAAGCTGAGTATTATGCTCTTGAAGGTTTAGGACAGCTTATAAGAACTATTGGTTTAGTCCAGCAACATTACAATCCAATTTTAGTTGTTTCTACAATGCTTGTTACTATGTTTGACAAGCGAACTTTATTAGGCAGAGAAGTTTTCCAAGAAGTTAAAAAACATTATCCAAATATTGTGCTTGAGACTACGATTCCTCGTACTGTGAAAATACCTGAAGCGCCAAGTTTTAACCAAAGTGTTATTACTTATGATCCTCATGGATCAGGAGCGATTTCTTATCGCGAAGCTGCGTTAGAAATAGCGAAAAGGTCTAAGACAGTATTATCTGTTATTGCAGCAAAGCAAGATGCTAATCGACAAGAACAACAACAGGAGAATCAATAATGAGTGGAAATAAGTCTCGCCTGGGTAAAGGTTTAGGCGCTTTGTTCCCAGCTTTGCCTGGCGAGGATGCGCTTGCCGATGCATCTAATAATTTGCAATTTAATGTTTCACATGAAACAAAAAAATCCGAATCTGTGGATAGTCAATTAGAAGAACAAGCAAAAGTTTCACGTGAAACGTTACATAAAGATAATAATCAATCAAAAAATGTTTCACATGAAACAAAGGTTCCTAGTATGAGCAATTCAATTGCTCCTCACGCGGATAAGAGTAATAACAAAATAAAGAATGTTTCACGTGAAACCGTGCCGTCAATTCATACTAACAAGCATTCTCATAAACGTTCAACTATGCCATCTCTTGGAGATGTCACTAGACCTATGGATTTCTTTTTTGGAGATTCAGCATCAACGACATTTATGTCGTCTAA
Organism: Gardnerella sp. DNF01189; assembly: GCF_049244195.1. Lineage (NCBI taxonomy): Bacteria > Bacillati > Actinomycetota > Actinomycetes > Bifidobacteriales > Bifidobacteriaceae > Gardnerella > Gardnerella sp. DNF01189. Next base: position 1,161,260 of record NZ_CP058385.1, read on the forward strand.
GGCAAAAAATAATGAAGAAACCGTTATTGGTGAAAAAAATAACGCTGCTGAAAAATCGAATAAAACCGCAAAAAATGAGCCTTTGAAGCCAGTAAAAGGTGGATATTTAGCTTATCTTAAGCCGTTAGATATTGTTCCTAATGCGCATCAACCTCGAACAATTTTTGATGAAGATGAGCTGCGAGAACTTGCGTCATCTATTAAAGAAGTCGGCGTTTTACAGCCTATAGTTGTGCGACCTATTGTTGATGCAGATAAAAATGATGAACAAATTGCACATTATGAACTTATTATGGGCGAGAGAAGATGGCGTGCTTCTCAGCTAGCTGAACTTGATACAGTTCCAGCGATTGTGCGCACAACTGCTGATGAAAATATGTTAAGAGATGCATTGCTTGAAAATCTTCATCGCGTTGCTCTTAATCCTCTTGAAGAAGCGGCAGCATATTCTCAGATGATAGATGATTTTGGTTTAACACAGATTCAGCTTTCTCAGTCTGTATCAAAATCACGTCCACAAATTGCTAATACTTTAAGACTTCTCAATCTTCCTGCTAGCGTGCAAAAACATGTCGCCTCAGGCGTGCTTTCTGCAGGTCACGCACGAGCACTACTTGGCTTGGAAAATCCAGAAGATATGGAGAGTCTAGCCAATCGCATTATTGCAGAAGGATTGTCAGTTCGTAGTACTGAAGAGATTGTTTCGTTGAAGAATGAAGATACATCTCATGGAGCAGTACGTACGCGTGTGCGTCGCAATAATCAGTGGTCTTCTTCGCCTGTGCGCAAGCAGCTTGAGGAGCATTTTGCTACCAAAGTTTCTATTAAGGGCACAGAAAATCATGGAAGAATCGAGATTGTCTTTTCTTCTCCTGAAGAAATGCAACGAATTATTGGTTTACTTGTTTCTAAAAAAGAATAGTAGTTTTAATAAAATACGTGTGACATTTGTCTACAATATAATAGCTTAGACTGTAATGTCACACGTAAATTTAATTGTATTTATGCTTTTACTTTTAGTAAGCCTTTGTGTAATGAGTAAGATTTAAGCGTATTTTTCGTTAAGATAAGTTTGAGCATCAAGAGCTGCTCTGCATCCCATTCCTGCTGCAGAAATTGCTTGACGATACATGTTGTCGACAACATCTCCCGCAGCAAAAACGCCTTCAACAGAAGTGCGAGTAGTTGCACCATCAACAACAATTGTTCCATCTTCATTAAGTTTTAATTGGCCGTTTAAAAACTTTGTTGCAGGAGTGTGACCAATTGCCACAAACAATCCAGCTGACTCAACTTCTTGAGTTTCTCCTGTAATAACATTGCGAACAGTAAGTGAAGTAGCTTCTACATCGTTGCCGTGCACTTCATCTACAACGCTATTTGTAATAAATTTGATTTTTTCGTTTTCTTTTGCTCTGTCAACCATAATCTTTGAAGCGCGGAATTCATTTCTGCGGTGAATTAAAGTAACAGAAGAACCAAATCGTGTGAGGAACAATGCTTCTTCAAAAGCAGAATCTCCTCCACCAACTACAGTAATTGGTTTTCCTCGGAAGAAGAAGCCGTCACAAGTTGCGCAATAAGATACACCTCTGCCGGAGTACTCGAGTTCTCCCGGAATGCCCAATTTGCGCACTTGCGAGCCCGTAGAGACAATAACTGCGTCGGACTCATAAGTTATACCGTCATCGGTAGTAACGAGCTTTACAGCACTTTTAAAGTCTACAGAAGTGACATCGTTCAGCAATATTTCTGCACCAAATTTTTCAGCTTGTTTTTGCATAGACTCCATTAAGTCAGGGCCTAAAATACCTTCTGGGAATCCTGGATAATTCTCTACTTCCGTTGTGTTCATCAATTGACCGCCTGGAGTAAGAGCTCCAGCAATAACAAGTGGTTTGTACCCAGCGCGACCCAAATATATTGCAGCAGTGTATCCTGCAGGTCCGGATCCAATTATGATAACTTTTCGAAGTTTATTTTCCATTACTTATTTCCTTAAAAGCACTTATTATAAGAGATTCAATACAGTTTTACAGAATTGATGTACAAACTGTTCTTAGGCATGCTATCTTTTGGAACCCATAGCATGAAATCTTGAGATTTTACAATCTTCTTAAGTTTTACATCTGTTGTTCCGCTTTCATCGAATGTAAATTCTGCTACTTGAGTTCCCTTAGTTGGATCATCCTTAGTATCTGCCAACAAATATGCGTGACCTCCAGAGGAACGTATCGAAACAACGAAGCGATACACAGTTTGTGGTTCGGTTAAGTGAATATAGTATCCATATCCAGCTTGATTAGCCGGGAAGCTTAAGAATTGATAACGATCAGCTTCGTAAGCAACGTTATTAGTAGGAATTTTAGGCTTAGGCACAGGTTTTACTTGCTTACGACCCATATTTTTCTTAACAGGTTGTTTTTCTTGAGGAAGAATACCTTGGCTACCAAACGGAACATTTTCTAGACTAGTGCTATCCCATGAGCCGTTGTTTCCGAAGCTACCTGTGCTTTCATGATTGCCAAATAAACCATGTAATGCCAAAGCTAATCCAGCTACAAGGAGTAACGAAACAGCCCCGATAACAATAACTTTGGTTGAAAGACCCCACCAAATCTTAGCATCTGCAATAGTGTTGTTATTTTGTGTATTCTGCTTTTGTTTGTGCAAATTAGCAGTTTGTTCCAGAGGCTGGAAGCTTGGCGGCAAAGAAAGTGCTCCATTTTCTTGGATATCGTCGTTTTGGTCATTGTTTATTTCGTCTCTAAGTGCTCTTGCTGATTCCTCTCCAGGAGCTACAAATCTTCCGTGAGAATCAACAACAGGAACGCGACCAGTAGCTTCGCCTTCTGAAGTTAAGTTTTGTGGTCTTGAGATTAATTCTGTGTGTTGATTATTTTCAGTAAGAAGATGCCCAAAATCAAAACTACTAACTACGCCTGTTTCGCTAATAGTATTTTTGGAAGTTTGATTTCTTGTATTTTCAACGTGATCAAAAATATTTTTAGACGTAGCAGTATCGGGAAAATGTTTATATGAAGCAGACAATGTTGGGAAAAGAGCATCGTCTGTATCAAGTTCTGTAGGAGCGAGAATGCTAGCCATTTCTGCTGCTGCAATATCATGAAAATCTATATCTGTATTAGTGTTAGTTTCGTCACTAAAACTATTGTTACCAATGCCTTCAGAATCTGAGTTAGTATTGCTTCTTTTAAGAAGAGATCCCAATGTTCTTCCAGCATTTTTGAAGCTATCACTTAACTTAGCGGATCCATTTGTATTATTTGAAATAGTGTTGGCTGAATTAGTTGAAGAAAAATCGTTAGAATCCTGATTATTTCTTTGCATTAATTGTGCATCAAATTCTTCTTCACTTTGTGAAAGACCTTCAGGCAAAGGTAGTATACAATCATCTTTTGCTTCGCGAAGTCGAACATTGCTAATAGAAGCAACACTTGTTTTACCATCAAGCACAATATCTCTTGTTGTGAGCTTCGATAAAGGCGTGTATGAACCTAATAATGCTACTAATTCTGCAATAGACGCCATAGGTATTACGTTGTTATTTTTATTTGAAGCTAGGCTTCTTGTGCAAATCATCCTAAATTCTGAAGGAGTATTATCTGGCAAAAGAGACGCATCAAAACGAGCTTGTATTCGAGAAGAAGTTCTAGTAATCAAAGTGTATAACAATGATGCAAGTTGCTTAGTTGCAATATGTTCAACATTTTGCCTTGGAATTTGATCATCATCTTTTTGAGTCACATCTTCCAAAAGAGGACTTACTGGAGTATCTGCTAACTCAATTCCTGAAGAACTTATGCGAACAGTGTCACTAGAAACAGCGTGGTGAGTAATATTGCTAGCAAGTAATCTGCTTAAAGCTTGTGCAGTTTCTGCAACAATAGTTCTTATTGCTTCGTAGCTTAAAGGTGCTTTTTTAAGAGCCAAATAATCATTGATAGTAATACCGCGATCTAAAGCTGTAACAATAATTGCAACAGAATCATGATGCCGTAATTGAAGTACTTGCGTAAACTTGCGGCTATGCGATAAAGCCAAGGTTGATGCAATTGTATTTACTTGCGGCAAAAAACGTGAATCTCGTACAATAAAAAGCTGGCAATCCTGCGTAAGTATGCGGTCATTGGCTTGCCATACTTGCAAGCCTGCTTCGTTGCGCAAAAGCGATACTAGTACGTATCGATTTAGTACAATATCTCCTAACCGAGGTTCCATTTGTTCCTCATCTTCCTACGCATGTGCAATAAGTAACTTAACATTTTTTACTAACACATAATTGTACTGGTGAGCCGTCATGTTATGTACAGCATTTTGCTGTTATTGAAATAATTTCCCAAATAATCACATATTTTAAGGAAAAGCTCAATATGAAACTACGCTCTTAGAAGTTTTTGCTGTTAGAAGAATCATGATATTTTGCATCGGATTGTATTCTACGCGGAATTCTAAGATTTTTCTGTTCGTGCTGTGATTGACTTTTTGCAGTTTCTTCAAAAATTTTAGCAAGAGGAGCAAGAGCAGGAATCTTTTGGGCAAGCTTACTAATTATTGGGGCAGACAAATCTACAAGTTCTCTGGTCTTCAAAAGTAAGAGTGCTGACAGATAAACAACAGCAATAATAATTGTTGTTATTGCGCAAATAAGTATTGCGTATACCCACCTTAATATTCCATGCATATGTGGGGAATTGAAGTTTAAAACATGCAATAGCGGTTTACTCACTAAGAGACCAACAACAATAGATACTATTGAAGCAATAGTAATTTTTATATGCGTAATTGCAAGATTTCGATCATCTAAGTCATTGTTGAAACGATTTCGAAGCATATGAACAAGTGATGGGAAAGTCAAGAAGTAGCTTATTGAAACTGATGAGCCTAAAGCTGTAACCCAATAAGTAGGTGGCAGTACATTAATGCAACATACAAAGGCAAAAAGCTCAGTAAGAAGTTGCGCTGCTGCGAAAATAAAAGGACTTTTACCGTCTTCAAAAGCAAAGAATGTGCGTTGAATAATCAAATAGCTACTAGTTAAAGGCAAGCCAAAAGCTAGCATCATTAGAGGTGCAGACATAAGGTTTGCTTCTTGAACACTTATTGATGGTATTAAAGCTAACGAAATAGGTGTCGGAATAACAATAAAAATGACTGTAAAGAAGCACATAATTATGCTTACATGCCTGAGTGCTTCACTTAAATCATTGCGCGCGCTATGTAAATCGTGAGATGCAATGGAGCGTGAAATTTTAGGGAAAATTGCTGTTGCAACAGATACTGCAACTAAAGAGTAGGGCAATAGGAACATTGTGTAAGCGTTTTGATAAGTAGCATTACCTGCTACTTCAAACTGATCTAATCCTAAACGTTTTTCGGCAACAAATGGGACGCTTGTTGTTATATGCGTAGTAATCATTACAACTATTTGTGTAACAATAACAATGCCCATGCTCCATGCAGCAACAGGGCCCATTGATCTTAAACCGATATCTCGTATACCAAAACTTGGCTTGTAGTGTATTCCGCATTTTATAAGAGGTAGGAATAACACTAAGGCTTGTGCTGCTACGCCAATAGTCCAGAATCCTGCAGTGAGCAAAAGAGTATTGCCATTCCAAAAACTTAGTGGCATCCTATTTGCTTTACCAAAGATGATGATAAAAACGCCAAAGCCTAGGCAACTAATAATATTTGCTGCAACTGAACTCCACGCGTACATGGCAAAATGCTCTTTTGCTGCCAAAACTTGCCCAAGTACTGTATAAATACCGTAAAAGAAAATTTGAGGCATGCACCATAAAGTAAATGAACATGTTAATGTTTGCATTTCGGCGCTTCCGCCGGCGTATAGCATAGTGAGCACAGGCGTTGCTATAGACATAAGAACTGTTAGCGCGAGAAGCAGAAGAATTGCAAATGTAATAAGTTTATTTAAGCGTTCCTCGGCATTTTTCTTTTCGAGAGTGCGAACAATTTGCGGTACTAATACAGCGTTGAAAATTCCACCTGAAACAAGCGTATATATTAGCTGTGGAATCATAGATCCAGCTTGATATGCGTTTGCTGCTAAACCTGTTGTTCCAAGGGCTGCTGCTAATAAGATAGTACGTATTTGACCTGTAATGCGTGATGCGGCTGTTCCGCTAGCCATAATTACAGAATTTCGACCTACTGAACTCATTCGTCTGGATCCTTCTTACGGTGGAATTGCCTCCAAAGGCCAAGAAGACCAAGAATGAAAGCAAATACTATAATAATCGTACCGCTTTTATCACTAATTTGCAGTGTACTAGTAATAAGTGTGCTTTGTTCTTTTGCAAATACGCGATGCTGATTGTCTTCAAGCACAAAAGTAGCTTTTGTGTGAATTGATGTAGTGATTCTCAGTGGTAAAGTTACTTGAGTTTCGCTATTAGCTGGAATTTTTACTAAAGTTTTACGGCGTGTAACAATTTCCATAGCATGAGTATTTGCAGATAAATACACTTGCACAGGGTAAGAGTATGTGTTGCTTATCGTAATAGGCATGCTTGCTGTTTCGCTTACGGCAGTAATATCATGCGGTGGGATTATGTGAATGCCATTCATCAGTGTATTTGCAAAAGTCTTAGCAGTATTTTTACTTATACAAGACTTGTTATTTTTCTTGCTGTGTGCAGTAGTTTTGGCTGAATCTTGCTGCTCGATCGTATTATTGGTAAATTCGTGCAAAGAAATATCGTCGTATAAGCGTAATAAATACTTTTCTAAGTCTTTTATGTTAATAAGTTTTTTTGTTTTGGCTGTTTGTTTTGCAAGTGCTTGAGCGTCACCCTCAGTATTATGAGGATGCTTAGCGGAACTATAGTCGAGAATATTCTTAGTAAAACGTAAAACGTCTTTCCTTGAATGTGACAAATCGTTTAGGCAAGAGCGTCGTTTTTCAGTAATATTCTCGCTTATAGAGCTGTTGCGAGATATTTCACGCATTATGGAATTTTTCTTCCAGTCAGGCAAGGCATTTTGCTTCGTATTTGCCATTGTTTGCAAGTCGCTTAACGACAGCCAAGGAGATTGTTCTAATGCGTTCATAACAGCATCAATATTTGAATTAGATGCATTATTCGAAAAAGTAATGAGAATATGTCTATCAACATACGGCTGTTCCATTTGGTAGAACGCGCTTTGTGCCACTAAACGATTAATGCGCCCAGCCTGAGTTCGTTCGCTTGTTGCGTTATCGCTTGTAGGCTTTCCGTTTGCCAGAAGAGTAAGCACTGATTGAGGTGACAAAACTCGCACATTCCCTGCAGGCGTATCTATATCGTATATGCCATTTCTAACAGCAAACTGTGAAGCATTATTGTCAAATTCGTCTGTTGCAATAACAGTTTCATATCCATTACGTTTTGCTTGCTCTAGTGCATGAATAGTCCATTTGCCGTATGTTTGCCATGCATAAGCTTTATTTAAATTATGATTAGTTGAGTCTGTTTGTTTTGAATTATTTGCTTTAGTAATATTTTTCTGCGATTGCGAATTTTTTGCAGACCATTTTTCTTTAGTAATTCCTGCCGATTTATACAAATCGTCATTATTGTCATCTGCATAAGCACTGATATCAAAACCAGATTGTTGCATATAAGCGCTTGGTTTGAGTGTTAAATGCGATGCTTGTATTGTGCTTAAATCTGCGATTGTTTGTAATTTTGAGTGTTTATTTGCTAAATCAGCTTTCCCAATAATGTTGTGAATACTATCTTTGTCTGCTCTAAGTAACGTTTCTAAATGATCGCTAGGTTGAATGTTATTAGCTTTAAAATTGCGTAAATCGTTTTGTGTACGAATTAATATTGGCATGAGCGCAGTAAGTTTCATCGCTGGTAAGTTAGCTGAGTGCATGCCAATATTTGCTCTTGTCAAAAAAGAATGTATCGATTTGTATTTTGAATAATCTTGTGAGAAATACGTAATTTTTAATGGTTTGGGACCCCAATTCAGGATGGAACGTAATTCTTGTTTATCTGCAGGTATGTTAAAGCTAAGAGTGCACGTGTGACCGGAAGCTAAACTTGGAGTTTTTACGGAATCTAAAATTTGAGGAGTTGGTATAAGAGATTCCTCTTGCGACCAATTTTGCACGTCCGTGCGCGAAACAAAAGTGTAATTGGAATTTATAGAAAGTTGTAAAGTGCCTTCTGGAAGTGCCGTTTTTACGGCTTTTAGTGTTGCAGTAAGGTGGTATCCGCTTTTATCTGTTACTACAGGCGTTGCTTGAGTTATATCTATTTCAATGCCCTTGCTATGCGGATTTTCATACGTAGATTGTTTTTTATTTTGTCTTGTAGAAGTTTTGTCAGATAAATCTGCTTTTTTCGTGTTTGCATATGCGTAATTTGCTAATCCTGCATATTTTGCTGTTGGAAAAGCAAAAATTGTTGCAAATACTACGAATAATATAAAAATAAAACGTGCAGAAATTAAGCAAGTATGTAACGTAATTCGTAATAAAGAAAATACGTATGAAAGTGCCTTCTGCTTTAGAACAGTAGACGCATTTGTGGTCTGATGTTTACGCGTGAGTTTCTTCACTGTTAGACCGCCTATGTGCTTTTTTGGCATAAAGCCATGCAATTTTACGTTCATTTGGATAGCTTAGTATTGCATTAAGTTCTTTAAAATTCACCCATATTGCATCTTCTGCTTCGTGATCGGGATCTCCTAATACAGATAAGTCGCCACTTACGTAACGTAACGCAAAATGGTGCACTAGCTTGTGTACTCTATGCGTTGTGCCTGTAAACCAATAGTCGATTGTGGCAATCGAATCTACTACTTCGCCAACTATACCCGTTTCCTCATGAATTTCGCGAACTGCTGTTTCTTGGGGTGTTTCACCTTTTTCTATATGTCCTTTTGGTAGACACCATTCAAGGTGTCCGCTTCTTGAATGACGAGCAATAATTGCGACACGCCCGAGAGAGTCAAATACTAAACCGCCTGCGGAATATTCTCGAATAATTGGCAAGTCTTGCGCATCTAAAGAAGCAAAAGTTGTAGGAGTATCTGCCTGTCTGCGTGGTGGCATAAGTGCTGGAGATACGCCTGAGAAAGAAGATGTTTTTTGAAGATTATCTTCCGGTGATCCTGAGTCTTGCGCAGTGCTGTCATCCTTAGAAAACAGCGGAATATCAACAACATTTTGTTCTTCACAACTGTCTTGCTGGCAAGACTTTTTTCTATGCATTTTAGCTAAATCAAGTGGCGTAATAACAGGAGCAGCTTGATTTTGGGCATGATTATCCGCAAGCTTGGCGAGCGTACGTCGTAAGTCTGCAGGAGTAATCATATAGTCAACATTACTCAATCCGCTGTGCATTGGGGTAACGGTATGCTGGAATATAGATTGATTTTTGCTGAAAGGGTGTCGGTAAGGGTGACTGAGAACTTCGAAGTTTGGCCTGAAGCTATAGAGTTGGGGCGACTTTTTGCTGAGCGTCATTATGAACTTGCATTAGTTGGTGGTCCTGTGAGAGATATGCTACTGCATCGCGTGTCGCATGATCTTGATTTTTGTACATCAGCTCGACCCGAAGAGTTTGAACCTATTTTGCGTCGTTGGGGACATGATGGTTTTTGGGATATGGGTCGCAAATTTGGCACGTTGGGAGCTATGCGTCGACGTGCTGATGGTACAGAAGTAAAAGTTGAAATTACTACATACCGTTCTGATGTGTACGATCCAGATTCTCGTAAACCTGAAGTGCAATATGGCGATACTTTAGAAGGTGATCTTTCTAGGCGTGATTTTACTGTCAACGCAATGGCGTTGCGCGTGCCAGATTTACAGTTTGTAGATCCTTTTGGCGGTGCTAGTGATTTAGCTAAAGGCGTGTTGCGAACCCCGGTTGATCCTCGTCAATCTTTTGATGACGATCCTTTGCGTATGATGCGTGCAGTTCGTTTTGTTGCGCAACTTGGGTTTAGTATCGAAGCAAATACTGCTGAAGCGATTGTGGACATGGCAGATAGGTTAGATATTGTTTCTGCTGAAAGAATTCGCGACGAAATTACTAAAATGTTACTTTCGGACAGACCTCGTAAAGGATTAGAAGCTCTTGTTGAATCTGGTATAGCTCAGCGTGTTCTTCCGGAGATTCCAGCTTTACAGCTTGAAATTGACGAGCATCATCGTCATAAGGACGTTTTTGAACACACAATGATGGTTCTTGAGCGCGCTATAGCTTTGGAAACAGATCAGGAAGGTCCAGTGCCGTCTCCAGATTTAACGTTGCGTCTAGCTGCTTTATTGCATGATATTGGGAAGCCAAAAACTCGAAAATTTGAAGATGGAGGGAAAGTTAGTTTCCACCACCATGATGTTGTTGGCGCAAAAATGACTCGTAAACGTTTGAAAGCACTGCATTTTGATCATCATCTTATCGAAGATGTTACTGAATTAGTGAATTTGCATTTGCGTTTTCATGGGTATGTTGATGAACCGTGGACTGATTCTGCAGTTCGTCGTTACGTAAAAGATTCAGGACATCTGTATGAGCGGTTGAACCGACTTACTAGAGCAGATGCAACCACTCAGAATCGTCGCAAATCGTTAATGTTTGAGCATGCGATGGACGAGATGGAAGAGCGCGTAAAGGAGCTTAAAAAGCAGGAAGATTTTAACGCTATTAGACCTGATGTAGACGGTAATGAAATAATGCAATTATTGCATTTGCAACCAGGTCCAACAGTTGGTGAGGCTTATAAGCATATGCTTGATTACCGTCTCGATAATGGTCCGGTAGACCATGATATTGCTGTAGAAGAATTACAGCGATGGTATGAGGAAACGTACAAAAAGTAAAAGTTTCTTCACTTAAATAAAGAGTAGCAGTATAAAATATTTTACTGCTACTTTTTTTATTTAACTTCCTTATGCTGATCTGCCTTAGGAATGTTTTTCATAAGATCAGCTCTTATACATCCTTGCACTTCATGTATTGTTGCGCCTGCTGCTGGAACATCTACTTTAGGGCGAAGATTATTAAAAGTAGAGCCAAGCACAATATCGACGAGCTTATCTTTTCTATCATCCATTCGCATAATTGCATCGGTAAAATTAGCGTTTACTGTATAAGCTTCATTAATAGCGTTTTTTCCAAAGTAAATGATTGTTCGTTTAATGTTACTGGATTTGTTATTGTTAACTTCTGTTAAGTTAAATCCGCGAGCGTTTAAAGCTTCGCCAACCGCGCGAGCAAGGCCGCGGAACTTTGTGCCGTTGAGAACTCTGATTGCTACAGCTCTATTATCTACGTAAGGGGCTTTGGCTCCTTCTTTTCCTATTATTGCGCATGGAGCTGGAACGCCGTAATTTGGGTTATCTTTTGGAGCACGCACAGAATTTATGCCAAAAGCGTGGAATTGCACAAGTAAAGCAAATATAAAAGTGACGCCCAAGCCTACGCCCACTGTAGTGAGTACAGATCTTTTTCTTTGATACATGAAAGCTTTACGAGCAATACGTTCGTCGTATTCTTGCGTCATGTTCACTTCCGATCTGTGGTTTGTAACTTTGTTAGCAGCAAGTTTACACAAGCTGCAGAATATACGTAATATTTCATTGCGTAATATTTTATTTTGCATATTTATTCAACGAATAAATATGCGTTTTATTTATAATTTACAATCTTTGCATGCGCGATATAAAGCAATAAATTCATCGCAAGTAAGCGTCTCGCCGCGTCTAGTTGGGTCAATTCCAGAATTTTTATATGCTTCTTCTGGAACTTGATTTTTAAGAGCTGCGTGCAATGTCTTACGTCGTTGCTGGAAGGCGGCATCAATGAAAGCGAATACTCCCTCACGTTCATTATTGTCACCTTTACCTGTGCAATTGCGAGTAAAAGAAACTAATGCTGAATCAACGTTTGGCGATGGCCAAAATACATTACGACCGATAAGCCCTGCGCGTTGGGCTTTGCCGTACCACGCCAACTTAACACTTGGTGTGCCATATACTTTATTCCCAGGTTGTGCGCATAAACGATCTGCTACCTCTTTTTGAACCATAACTAGAAAATTCTGTAAGTTACTAAATTTTTCTAGCAAAGTAAGAATAATAGGCGTCGCAACGTTGTATGGCAGGTTTGCAACAAGAGTAAATTGTTTAGCCTGCGCAATCTGTGGAACATCATCGGCATTTACTGTCAAAGCGTCTTTTAGAATGACGTTAAATTTTTGCATTGATTGAGGCATAAATTCTTCTACAGTATGCGGCAATCGTCGAGCTAGCGGAGGGTCTATTTCTACTGCAGTAAGCTGTGCTCCTGTTTGCAATATTGCAAGAGTAAGAGAACCAAGACCAGGCCCTACTTCCATAACGATATCGCCAGATTTAACTTCAGCTGCCGCTACTATTTTTCGCACTGTACCAGGATCAATAACGAAATTTTGACCAAACTTTTTGGTAGGAGTAATGCCTTCCTCGGCAGCAATACGTCTAATATCTGCTGCACCTAAAAGCTGACCTTCATTTTCAATGCTGATTTCTGTCAAAGTTTTACCGTCCAAATTTCGTAACAATTAATCCGTTGCGCCAAAGTGCGTTAAAACACGCTGCTGCCTTTTAATACCAGCCAATTTCGCGCGAATGCTTTACTGCTCCACTAGGTGTTTTATATTTGCTCTTAATGTAACTTAGACCCCAGCTAATTTGTATTGCGGCATCTTCATGCCAATTAGCTCCTGCACTGCTCATTTTATTTCCAGGAAGAGCTTGAGGAATGCCATAAGCGTGTGAGCTAGGATTTTCTGCGTTCCATCTCCATCCAGATTCCCTATTCCATAACCATAAAAGATCTTCCCATTCTTTACCGGTCCAACCCATTTGCGCAGCTGCGCCCTGAGCGAATAGTTTAGCTTGTTCTGGAGTAGCATGTACAAGGCTATCGGGATTAGAGCTTGGAGCGGGTGCAGGTGGATTAGCTGCAGGTGCGGGAGCTGCAGATGCGGTTTGTTGTTGAGTTTGCTGTTGGCTGTTTTTCTTCTCCTGTTTTGCAGGCTGCTCAGTATTCTGCTTTTTGTGTTGAGCGTTTGTTTGTTGTTTGGATTGTTTTGACTTTTGTGTATTTGTATTATTTTTGTGAATTGGTGCGGGAGCAGCCTTACCTACAGCAATAACTTGATTAACTGCAGGCTTTACCAAATTTTGCGAAACTAAAGTTGCGCTTTCTGCTTTGCCATCTACGTATGTAACGTTATAAACATCTTCGCGCTCACCATTCACGCCAACTTGTTGTACAACGCGAGAATTCGCTGGAAGTTTAGGATCTACTACAGTTTGTGTGGCAAAAGGTAATGAAACTGTACGAGTTTCTTTGCCATGAGTAACTCGAGAAACACGTAAAACAGTATTTCCATCATCTTCTTCTACGCTTACGCGATCTTCCTTGCCGAGCACTATACCTTGAGAATCAAGAATTGCGCTCGCAGGTAAGTCTCCATTTTGCACAATGCGTGTTTTCCTGTCAGCGATAACGCTAATTGGACCTTTTTTATTAATTGATAAGCCGCAAGTGAGTTTATCGTAAATATTTTGCAAATTTACTGTAATTCGTGAAGCGTTCTTAGCATTAGCTTTAAAAAAGCCGATTAATTGATCGACACTAGTTGCAACAGTCCAGAACGGTATAGTTACTCCATCTACAGTGATAGAAGTTTGATAAGCACTGCGAACTGTTACAGTAGAATGATTTGTGAGAATATCTCCAGAAGAAGAAATAATTTGATCGTGAGTTTTTACTGGCACGTGTTGTTCTTCCAATAAACGTATTGGATTTGTTGAATAAGTGCTTACAATATGCGTTTTTCCATTTATAATCATTGCAACAGATTTTTTAGCTGTAAATATAAACAAGCTTGTTGCTGTGAGTGATATAGATAAAACGCAGGCGATTATTCTTGCACGACGCATCACTATTAATCGTCTAGGCGTCCATCGACGTGCCATACAATCACTCCCTTTGCAATAATGCTAACTTCTCTATTATACCTTCAGTATTGCATTCAAAATTGAATGCAAAACAAAATAAAAGTGGGGGCGGGAGAGAAGGGGATATTCCCGCCCCCTATGAGGTGGAGCTGGTTGGGGGACGCTCCACTCTCACCTCGGAAACCCTGAGTTGGGGGAAGGTTCCCGAGTTCTTACTCGCGAAAAGTTTTGTTATAAAGATGATCATGTGCACAGATATAGATTTGTTATTTTCATAATACGCCATAATCTGGCACTGTATATGAAAAATAAAAATCTTTTCTATTTTTGAATAGTTAATTAGCCACTATCCCCTCTGCTTTAATCATTTCACGTCATTATATGTGATACGAAAGATAACAAAACTATAGTTCTGGAATATGTGAATGGAAAATAAGAAATACTCGCGAAACGAGTGGAATAAAAATGGAGCCTCCTGCCGGGATCGAACCGGCGACCTGCCGCTTACAAGGCGGCCGCTCTGGCCATCTGAGCTAAGGAGGCGAAGTTTCTCGTTAGCATGACGAATCATGCTAAGTAGAACAATTGATTAGTGTACCATATGCCACGTCATTACAAAATTACGGCGATGTTGAATATAGAAACGGCGTGTTTTTTGTTGTTTATATTTGCGTATTTGGCAATATAAGGCATTAACATAATGCAGTATGGAAGATACAAGCATGTTCGATTTGCAACCAGGGACTAATGTAGGCGGATACACGCTTATTTCTAGGCTTGGCGGCGGCGCAATGGGGTCAGTTTGGCGCGTTAATGACGATGGCGGCAATCAATATGCTATGAAAATATTACGTGCGTCTGTTCATGCAAAACAGAGTGAAGATGAAGATTCTGAGCAGGAACGCGCTCGAATACGTTTAAAACGTGAAGCTTTGGCTTTGCAGAGGATTCATCATCCAGGTGTTTGCGCGATAGTGGATATGGAATTAGATGCTTCAATCGCTTTTATTGTGACAGAGTTGATTGAAGGACATAATTTGCGCGAAGACGTGGATGAGAATGGACCTTATATTGCAGATGATTTGGAGCGTCTTGCGCATAAGCTTATTGAAGCTGTTAAAGCAGTTCATGAAGCCGGTATTGTTCATCGCGATATTAAACCAACTAATGTAATGATTTCTGCTACTGGACCTGTATTGGTAGATTTTGGGATTGCGATGGGCGAAGGTGAAAGCCATGTTACTCGCACGGGATTAGTGATGGGCACTCCTGGTTTTATTGCTCCAGAAATTATTGAAGGCGGAGATTCAGATGAACTTACAGATTGGTGGTCTGTTGCTGCTGTGCTTGCATTTGCGGCTACCGGTAAGCCTGTTTTTGGCACAAAGCCTATGATGGCGGTTTTGGAGCGTGCTGCCTCAGGCAATGCAGATTTAACTGGGTTACCTCCTAGAACAATGGCTGCTTTTCGTAAGGCTTTGAATCCGATTCGAGAGCAGCGTTGCATGCCATCTGATTTAGAAAATGCAATTAGTCAAGATGCTATGGATCCTTTAGCCTGGCCGGAGGCGAACCGCCCTTTTGACCGTAATGCCACTAACATAACTATGCGTAAAATGTGGTGTGAAACAAGTCGTGAAACAAAAGAAAAAACTGCTATACTAACAAATTCTCGTACCTGCGATGCAGCTGGTACAGCTGGCATAACAAATCTTAATTCTGATGGAGAAATGCCAACCGTAACTGTTCGTTCTACTACTGTTATGCCACATTCATTAGATAATAGTGAAGACGATAAAACATTTTGTGTGGATGAAAAAACACGAATTAATGCGTTAAACGATGTAGATTTTCAGAATATACAGGACGACAATTCAAACAATTCACGCATTGCACAATCTTCAAAACTTATTCGTTCTTCTGATAACACTTTTGATAATGGCAATATTGAAAATGAAGCAGGTGATTCTCTACACGTTAAAAGTGATGAAGTGTCTTCTGTTGATCCTGCTCTTAATAAACATGATTATGCGCGTAGAGGAACATGGATACTGCTGATTTGTATAATTCTTCATTTAGCCATTGCTTGCTTAAGCATTCTCGATTCTATTGGTTTTGCGATGGTTTTTATGTGGATTAGTGCAACATCCGGCTACAGTATTTCATCAAGCTTGCGAAGATGGCAACTTAACGATGGAATAATTCCTCGCCATGATTCTGTAGTGCTTATTGCAACTTTACCGTGGCATATTATTCGAGGATTTGTTTACATGCTTCCACGAGTTATAGCTATTGTTGTTTCTGGAGGTATTGGAGCTGTTATATATCCATTTTTCTGCGGTAATAATCCTGAATTACTTTCTATAGATGTTGGATCCTTGCGTATTCTTTTACCAACTTACTCACCTAATATTTTTTCAAGTACTGCAGTTGGATATGCTCTAGGATTTATTGTTGCATGGGTTGTTTTTGCTGCAGTTAAGTGGACTACAAAATTCCGTTTAGGATTAGGTGCGTTATTTTATTCTGGAAAATCATTTGAAAAATAAAAATAGTATGATACGTAATGTGTATTTTCCGTTGATGCCATCTACTAAACTGTGGTGAAGTTATTATTTCATTAGCAAGAATGCTGCTAGGAACGAGTCTTAGTGTGCGAAATAAATGGTTGAAGGATAACAATGCCTAAAATTCAGATGCGTGATAATAAGCAGGGAGATTCATCTGCTACTCGCCTACAAAGAACTATAGAAAATCGCGAACGTGCAGCGCGTGCGGCGCGTGAGCGTCGTCAGCAAGCAATTATCGGCGTTATTGTAGTAATTATTGTTGCGGCTATGTTGGCTGCTGTAGGCATTACTGCGTATCAGGCAGCTTACGTTCAGCCTCAGAAAAAAATAGAGCAATCTGCAAAATCTAATCATAATTTGGATAATATTGATCCAAGTATTCGTCCAAGCGGTGTTAATTCTAAGAATGGCATTCTTTTTAGCAAGGATGGGTACGGCAAGCAAGCTGCTGGTGCTCCTACAGTTGCCACTTATTTTGATCCTTTGTGCCCTGGTTGTGGATCCTTTAATCGTACTGTTGATGAAACTTTAATTAAAATGGTTGAAGCAGGTCAAATTAACCTAGAACTTCACCCAATGTCATTCTTGGATGGACTTTCTACTGACCATTACTCGACTCGTGTTTCTAGTGCTATTGCTTATATCGCTTCATATGATAACAATCCAAAGCATTTGCTTCAGTTTATCAATGGCATTTTTAACGAAAAATTCCAGCCGGAAGAAAGCGAGGGATATAAGCCTGTAAGCAATAAAGAGTTGATTAAACTGGCTAAGAAATCTGGAATTCCAAACGAAATTGCAAGTAAAGCTTTTAACCGCCAATATTTGAAGTGGCAGCTGCTAGTTAATAAATACACTCCTGATCGTAAGGAATTGTGGAATGTCAGCGGTCCAAATAAAGGATCTATGACAACGCCGACTGTAACTATTAACGATAAATTGCTTGATATGAATGCCATTAATGAGAAAAAAATGAAGGTGCTTGATGCTCTGCTTCATTGCATCGGCCTGGATAAAAAACAAGTTGGAGTTGCAGGTCAGATGCCTAAAGTGTCTGACACTAGTTCCCCTATTGCATTGTAAATAAGCTAAATTATAGAAATCTAAATTATTAAATAAAAACGGACGTTAAGTGTATTCTTAACGTCCGTTTTAGTATAGAGATTACTTAATTTTATTTATAATTCAAGCGGCTTACTCTTATACGTAACTTTCGGCATATGACCAGATTTGCCAACATATTTTTTATCGATTCCCAAAGACTTTAATATAGCTTCCAAAGGATCCATTTGCTTTTCAGAAGCTGCATTGAGATCTACTAGCTTACCGTTAATTGTTACTGTTGGAGTTGTCATAGCGCCTTTATTAGAGCCAGAAACATTCCATAAAGCTTTTTCTTCTGGAGTATTCTCATTAATAACTTCTTGCCACTTAACATAGTGTAGGTTAAATGCTTCATTCGCAATCTTATCTGCAACTCCAGCATCTTCAGCTAAATCAATAAGAGCTTTATTTGGTGTTGCTTGGTATCCGTCGCCTTCTTCTGGCTGGAATCTTTCGCTAAAAATACTATTGATGAACTTAAGCAAATGCTTTGGATCGTTGTCGTGCGAAGCGATATAGGCAATACCGCCTGAGACGCGATAAGAATATTGATCTGAGCTAAAACGATTTAAGAATGACATTGGGTGAAGTTCTAGGTTAATTTGACCTGCTTCAACCATTTTAATTAAAGTTTCATCAACAGTACGATTAAAGGATCCGCAACCAGGGCACAAAGGATCAAAATAAGTGGCAACTGTAGGAGCACCAGCAGCTTGCTTGCCGTACCCATCCTTGCTAAGAAGAATTCCGCCTTGTAAATTAGATGCTGGTGGGATGTCAGAAGAAGGCAGTTTTTTAATCTCTTTGGTTATTTGGGAGTCTGCTGTATCCTCAGTTTGTGTATCTGGCTTATTGGTTGTTGGATTTTCAATTTTTACTTGTGGTTTATTGATTGAATTGTAATAAGTCATAAACCCAGCTCCTGCAGCGAATGCAAGAATAATTAGTGCTATTACGATGCCAATTAAGCTTTTACTATAAGGGGTATTTGATTTTTGCATTTCATTATTTGTTGTTTCTTGTTGTTGATCCATAGTTATTCTCCTTTTGTGCGCCTTACTCGACACGCCGAGTTTATGCAAAATACTGATTTTTTGCTGTTTTTCTAAGATAAACATGATATATTAAGGCATGGCTCAACGAAGAGAACCTTCAATGGACCAGGTAAGTAAACTGTGGACGATTGATACCCGCCGATGTAGGAATTGGGGTCATGAGTGCACACCCTTCACTACGGATCGTTCGGCACGTACCTGCCGATGAAAGGACATATCATGGCAGAAGTTGTATTTGATCATGTGACTCGTATATACCCGGGCAACGATAAGCCTTCGGTTGATGACTTGAACATGACTATTAAAGATGGTGAGTTCCTCGTACTCGTTGGTCCATCTGGTTGCGGTAAGTCAACTACTTTGCGTATGTTGGCAGGTCTTGAAGAGGTTAACAAAGGACGTATCCTCATCGGTGGTCAGGATGTTACTACAATGCAGCCAAAGGATCGCGATATTGCAATGGTCTTCCAGAATTATGCACTGTATCCGCATATGACAGTTGCTGATAACATGGGCTTTGCTTTGAAGATTGCTGGTGTTCCTAAGGAAGAAATCCGCAAGCGTGTTGAAAAAGCTGCAGAAGTGTTGGATTTGACAGAGTATTTGGATCGTAAGCCGAAGGCTTTGTCTGGTGGTCAGCGTCAGCGTGTTGCTATGGGTCGCGCAATTGTTCGTGAACCAAAAGTCTTCCTCATGGATGAGCCTCTTTCCAACCTCGACGCTAAGCTCCGCGTTCAGACTCGTACTCAGATTGCTGCTTTGCAGCGTCAGCTTGGTGTTACTACTCTGTACGTTACCCACGATCAGACCGAAGCTTTGACCATGGGCGATCGCATTGCAGTGATTAAGCTTGGCGTATTGCAGCAGGTTGGAGCTCCTACTGAGCTTTATGACCGCCCTGCAAACGTATTCGTTGCAGGCTTCATTGGTTCACCATCTATGAATATCAATCAGCATCCAGTTGTAAACGGTCGAGCTCAGATTGGTGAGGATTCTATACTTCTTCCAGCTGAGGCTGTTGACAAGCTCACTGCAGAAGATAACGGACAGATTATTGTTGGCTTCCGCCCAGAAGATGCAAGCTTGGCAACATCCGATGATCCAAATGCGTTCTCCTTGAAGGTAATGAACGTGGAAGATCTCGGTTCTGATGGCTATATCTATGGCAATATCATCACCGATGGTTCTCCTGAGGAAGCATCTACTATGATGTCTGATCAAAATAAGCTCACGACTATTCGCGTGAACCCACGTGCTCTTCCAAAGGTTGGCGACACCGTGAAGATCAAGATTGATCCATCTAAGATGCATCTGTTCGCACCTTCTACGGAGTTGCGTTTGAACTAAAACGTTGGTTTGCCTGCTTATATAAGCTAATGAGCAAACTTTCGGTATAAGGTATAGAGCGGGGTTCGCAATATGACGCGAACCCCGTTTTTGGCACAAAAAAGCAGCATAATAAGTGTACAATAATACATCATTACAATGCATCGCTTATTATATATAGTTGTTATCAATAATTCGTCGGTGGTTGAGCTGTGTTTATCTGGAATGCAGTGATATCGTTGGCATGAGCTTGATTGGTAAATAAACTTTATGGAATGGAATGACGCTCCTCAATTAGACCCGCGTGCTGTGCAAGCAACTTCGGTATCTGCACAGGACGAGAATGCGTCTTCTCAAGAGCCGCAGGCACTGAAGATTACTGCGGCTAGTTCAAATCCAAAAATGTTTACACTGCCTTGGGAATTACCACTTTCTCAATGGCCTGCTGATTTATTCGTGAATTTGCCGCGTGGTATTTCTCGCCACGTTGTGCGATTTGTTCACGTTGGCGATGAAGTGTATGCAATGAAGGAAATTACTCGTCAAGTTGCAGAACGTGAGTATGAGCTTTTGCGTAGGCTTCGTAAACTTGAGTTGCCTACAGTTACTCCTATAGCTGTTGTTGCAGGACGCCATGACGCTAATGGTGAAAAGCTTGAGGCAATGTTAGTTACGAAACATTTGAAGTTCTCACTACCATATCGTGCATTATTTGCTCGTACGTTGCGTCCGGATACTGCAGAGCGCCTTATCGATGCGCTTGCTGTTCTTATGGTGCGCTTGCATCTTTCTGGCTTCTATTGGGGCGATGTATCGCTTTCCAACGTGCTGTTTTTGCGAGATGCAGATGCTTTTTCTGCATTCCTAGTTGACGCAGAAACTGGTGATTTGCATGGAAGTTTAACAGAAGGTCAACGAGAATACGATATTGATTTAGCTCGAACCAACATTATTGGTGAGCTTATGGATTTGAGCTCCGGTCAGCTTTTACCGACAGAAGTAGATGAAATTAGTATAGGCAATCGTCTAGTAGATCGCTATCATTCGCTTTGGAGTACGCTTACTGACGTTGATAAGTTCAGTCCTGATGAGATGTGGCGAATTGAACGTCGTGTTAATCGTCTAAATGAGCTTGGTTTCGATGTTGATGAGTTGGAGATGAAGACTTCAGAAGATGGTCGAAGGGTTTTGGTTCGACCTCGAGTTGTGGATGCTGGCTATGCTTCCCGCAAGCTTCTTCGTCTTACTGGATTGGATGTTCAAGAGAATCAGGCTCGAAGGCTGCTAAACGATTTGGATGCATATCGCACTTCTACATGGCGTCAAGGTGAAGAGCTGGAAATCGTCGCAACTGATTGGATGCGTGAAATTTTCGAGCCAACAGTTCGTATGATACCTCCTGAATTCCGTTCGCAAATTGAACCAGCTCAGTTCTTCCATGAAGTGTTGGATCATCGTTGGTTTATGGCAGAAAAAGTTGGCCATGACGTTGCTATGCAAGATGCTGTGACAAGCTATATTAAAAATGTGCTTCCTCAGTACAAAATGGATAAGCATGTTCTTGCTGCTATTAATGCAGATGCTGATTCTGGCGTTGTGGATGATGAATACACGTATTCTTCTCCAGCACCTGTAGGTCACGATATAGATGAAGATGATCAAGATGCTAGTGTTTGGGCAAGTTGAGTATTGTGTTATATAAGTAATCAGCTAATTCTCAATAAGTACGGCATTGATTGCCGTCTTTGATTTTAAGTGAATTTTTCGTCGGGGAGCTTCAACTCCCCGTTTTTTTTATTGCAGTTTACTCGCTTACCCTAAATTTGGGTATAAAAAAGTGCCCCCTGTGGGACTCGAACCCACAACCCAAGACTTAAAAGGACTCTGCTCTGCCAATTGAGCTAAAGGGGCAACAAATGCTAAGTATACTACATTCAATCGACGAAGTGAATATCGTGTTAACTTATGCGTGTTACATATATTTATTGCAGTATTCCGAGTGACTCAAGTTTTGCTTTTATTTGTGTTGCTGATGGCTCAACCATAAAAGTATTATCTGCAAAAGTAACAACTGGAATATGCTTTTGATTGCTAATTTCAATCGCTTTTTCTTCAGCATCCTCTTCTGTTTCAATATCGTGCCAAACGAATGCCACACCATACTGGATTAGCGCAGCTTTCGCACGTTTGCAATCTCCACACCAATCTGCACCGTATACATTTACGGTAGGCTGATCTGACATAAAATCCTCCTCAATGATTTTGTGAATTCAAATTTTGCGTAATAAATAGCTCGTACTATTTATTACTACTTTTACTAGTGTAATAGATGCAGGTGTACCTAAGCATATTGACGTTGAAGTGTAACAAAGATGAGAAAAAATAGTGAAATATATTGCTAGTGTCCCTTGACTTTCATAGTCTTGATGTCATGAATATGGTTATGGATATGAACATGCTAATTTGGTTTGCGGCTGCGGCTGTTGTTATTGTCATCTTATTAGTAACAGTTGCAGTGATTTTGCGCATTCACAGCAATAGTCATGGACCAGTAATTCCTGAAAGCGTTGATAGTGCAATCGATACAAGCAAAACTAAAGCGCGTGGAACAAAAAAATCTGAAAAACAGATAGAAAGTAACGTCGCTGTTGTACCTAATGAAGAAGTAAAGTCTGAATTATTGCCAGAAAGTACTTCTTCGCGTATTAAACGTCTTCGTGAACGTTTGGCTCATAGTGCAAATCCATTTGGTCGTGCATTGTTTAATATCATAAGCAAGGACCATCTTTCGGAAGAAGATTGGGAAGATGTAGAAGATACTCTTCTTATGGCCGATGTTGGTTCTCGAGCTAGTGAAGAATTAGTAGAAGATCTACGCAAAGATGCACGCATTGCTGGTACCTCTAATTCAGAAGATGTGCATTCAGCATTGCGTACAAAACTATTGAAAATAGTAGATGAAGACGCTGATCGACGCTTAAATGTAGATAAATCAAATGCGCATCATCCTAGCGTTATTATGATGGTCGGCGTTAATGGCACCGGTAAAACCACTACTGCTGGTAAATTAGCGCGATTGTTTATTGCCAAAAAACGTTCAGTAATGTTTGCTGCAGCAGATACTTTTCGTGCGGCTGCAGCTGATCAACTTGAAACTTGGGCGTCTGCAGTAAGCGTGCCAGTTGTTCGTGCAAATAAAGATGGTGCTGATCCTGCTTCTGTTGCTTTTATTGCTGCGAATAAGGCAAAAGAAGAGCAAACTGATTTATTGATTGTAGATACTGCTGGTCGTTTGCAGAATAAAGCAAATTTAATGGAAGAGCTTGGCAAAATTCGTAGGGTTATAGAAAAAACTATGCCTGTTGATGAAGTATTGCTGGTATTGGATGCTACTACTGGTCAAAATGGCATGTCTCAAGCAAAAGTATTTGCTGAAGCTATTGGCATTACGGGCGTAGTCCTTACTAAGCTTGATGGTTCCGCTAAAGGTGGAATTGTTATAGCTGTACAGCATGAACTTGGTGTACCGGTTAAGCTAGTAGGTCTTGGCGAAGGACCAGATGATTTAGTGCCGTTTGATGCTCAAAGCTTCGTAGACGGTTTGCTCGCTTAATGCTGAGCATTGATGTAGTTGCATGAGTGGTAGTTTTTAATGTTCCACTAAAGTCTTTATGAGTTTTGGCTATAAGAGTTTCTCGGTACAATAGTTATATAAAGTAATACTTAAGCTGCAATGATGTTATTGTTGCGCTGTTTCAAATAATTGAGGTGAAAAATGACCACAATGGATCCGCAATGGGCATTGTTGGCTGGCGCGTTGGTGTTTATTATTACGCCGGGTATTGCCCTGTTCTATGGAGGCCGTGAACGCGCTACTTCCATGGTGAATATGATGATGCTTTCAGCTGGCGCTATTGCTGTAACCACACTGGTTTGGACGCTGTGGGGATGGTCGTTAGCTTTTGCTGGCAAAGATATGGCTGGTGGTGTTATAGGTGATCCATTGAGTGGTTTGCTATTCCGTGATTCGATGGTGGCAGATCATGGTGTGTTTACGTCTATGGACGCAAATTCCGGATTATCTGGCGGCATTCCTGCAGCTTTTCGTTTAGCATGTGCTGTTGTTGCAGTAGCGCTTATTACTGGAGCTCTAGCCGGTCGAGTGCGTTACGCTATTTGGCTTATTTTCGTAGCTGTGTGGATTACTTTAGTATTCGCTCCATTAGCACATATGGTGTGCGGTGGTGGATTGCTTTCGCCTAATGGTGCTATTTCACAGGCGTTAGGTATTTCAGTGCATGACTTCGCAGGTGGCTCTATATTGCATATTGCTGCGGCTGTTTCGGCTTTTGCAATTGTTATGATTATTGGCGGACATGCTCACTTCCCTCTTAAGCGTTTTGTTTTGCATATTAAGAATGTTGCGCATACGAGTGGCAATGCTAATTCTGGAGCTACTAATTCGCGTAATCCTAAAAGTCGTTTATCGCGCGCATTGTGGGCTGATGTTGAGCATGCTAAAAATGCTGCTAGTGAGACTGTTGTCTCTCCAGTTGCTACAGTGACTGAGGTTGCTGCTGAATCCACTGCAACGCAGTCAGCCGTTGAAAATGGTGTTGCTGCTCGCCATCCGCATAATGTTCCTTTCGTTATGCTTGGCGTTTT
This sequence comes from Gardnerella sp. DNF01189, assembly GCF_049244195.1. Classification (NCBI taxonomy): domain Bacteria; kingdom Bacillati; phylum Actinomycetota; class Actinomycetes; order Bifidobacteriales; family Bifidobacteriaceae; genus Gardnerella; species Gardnerella sp. DNF01189. The sequence goes on from NZ_CP058385.1 coordinate 1,185,976, forward strand.
CTTGATTTGGTTCGGTTGGCTTGGGTTAATGATTGGTTCTTCTGCAGGCGTTCCTGGAGTTGCAGGTTATGCTTGGGTGAGTTCCACAATAACTGCTTCTGCTTCAATGCTTGCCTGGGGTGTGACTGAACGTTTACACTCTGGATGCTTTACTGCTTTGGGAGCTGCGTCTGGTGTTATGGCTGGATTGGCTGCAAGTGCTGCAGCCGCGGATGTTATTGCTCCATTGTGGGCTTTAGTTTTGGGTGTTCTTTCTGGTGTTATTACTTCTCTAGTGACTCACTCTCGTACTTTTGTGCGCTACGATGGTGCCTTGCATGTAGTTAGCGTGAATGGTGTTGCTGCGCTTATTGGTGTGCTTGCAGTAGGCTTATTTGCTGATGGTTCTGGATTACTTGCTGTTGGTGATTGGCATCAGTTAGTTGCACAACTGTGCTTAATTGGGATTACGGTGCTTTATGCAGGTGCTGTAACTGCAGTATTAGCTTTTGTTCTTGAAAAGCTTTTTGGATGGCGTATTTCGGAAGCTAAGGAACGTAAGGGCGTTGATTTGGTTGATCAAGGAGAGCGTGCTTACGATTTTTCTTCTATTGCACAAAGTCATGATGGCGCTGTAGTTGCTGTTGCAGATGATGATGCAAATAAAACTCAAATGGCTGTTCTTACTTCTGTTGATATTGATATGGGTGAAAACGAGGTTGAACAATCTGATTTTATGGTTAATCAATCTGAGGCAAATCCTGAGCAAGGCGATTCTGAGGTTGATTCTAAATCTGAAGTTGAGCAAAAAGAGTCTTCTTCTGAAGAAGAGTTTGAAACTGTAAAAAAAGATGAATCATCGCAAAAGAATAAAAAAACAGAAAAACGAAATAATAGTGCTAAAGAATAGACGCATGTGCGTAAGCGTTATGATTTAGCAGCAAGTTCGAATTATGTTGGTATAAACCGCATGTCTTATCTAAGATATGCGGTTTTGCTATTTTTGCTAATTTAAAATCAAGTTTTTTAATGAATAACTTATTTTTAGTGAATAAGTTATTCATATGACACGCACGAATTGCTTGATGTGGATAAAAAAGATAAGTTATCCACATTTTAGGCGTGTCTACGTGGATATCACACAAATTTATCCACATAGTGGGGATAACATTGTGGATATCCTGCGGATAACTTTTTAAAATAATATTTTTATTTGCGATTTACGCATATTTGTGTTACTTCACTCGCAATTGCTTTTGCATAAAATTTGTTAGCATATTGCAATTTTCTTTTATGCAAGCGTGACAAAGTAGCAGTAGAATGAAGCATTATGACAAATCAAAAGTTGGACAACCAGAACAAAAAAGACGTACTGCGCAATATTTGGCTACTAGCTGTACCGACTTTTGGACAGCTCATATCTGAGCCGGCATTTGTACTCATTGACACTGCTATTATTGGTCATATTGGCAAAAGTGCTCTAGCGGGTCTTTCTATTGGATCAACGGTACTTCTTACTACTACAGGTCTCTGCTTATTTTTGGCTTACAATACAACTTCACAGGTTGCGCGTCTCTTAGGCGCAGGTAAGCGTCGAGAAGGTTTTAGCATTGGTATGGATGGGTTGTGGCTTGCATTATTGCTTGGCATAATTCTTACAGTCATACTTATTTTCGCCGCTGAACCGTTATGTTACGCAATAGGCGCGCGTGGCTCTACGTTGCAAAATGCTATCGTTTACACACAAATGGTTATGCCTGGATTGCCTGCGATGTTGCTCGTGTATGCAGCAAATGGCATATTTCGCGGTCTTTGCAACGTGCGCATAACATTATTTGCTGCTGTAAGTGGAGCTGTTCTAAATACCATTCTCGATGTAATCGCAGTATTTGGTCTCAATATGGGAATCGCTGGTTCTGGTATTGCAACAATGATTGCGCAATGGTACATGGGACTTGTTCTCACTATTCCTGCAGTTATTTGGGCTACTCAAAGTGGTGCGCGTCTCAAACCGCATTTCCAGCATATTCTACATTCTGCTGGAACTGGTATGCCTTTGTTTGTTCGTACACTTGCATTGCGCGTGTGCATGGTAGCTACGGTTGTTACTGCGACTCATCTCGGTACTAATACTCTCGCCGCGTATCAGGTTGCTAACTCTTGTTGGAATTTTGTTATGAATATTTTAGATGCAATTGGTATTGCTGCGCAGACTATTGTTGCTGCAGCACTAGGTGCAGGCTGTCGTAAGCGCGCAGGAATGATTACGCGTATTTGTGCTCAAGTGGGAGCTGTAAGCAGCGTAGGAGTCGGTTTATTCATGATTTTCGTGGGTTGGAGTTGCGCGCCACTATTTAGTCAGCATACAGATATCCAGTTTTTAATTTCTGTAGGTATGACAATATTAGGATTGTTCTTGCCTCTTGCTGGATGGATGTGGGCACTAGATGGCGTATTAATTGGCGCAGGCGATCACCGTTACTTAGCAAAAGCTTGCTCAGTAATGGCTGCTGTGTATTTAACATTTTTGGCGCTCACAAGCGTTTTCGATGTCGTCGTCGACGCTAATGACGTGGTAAGAACTATTACTTTATGGGTTGTTTTAAATGCTGTTTATATTGGGGGGCGTGCAATAGGCAATAGTTTGCGCATAAGAAATGATACGTGGATGGACTCTGCGCTAAAAATGTAAATAAAGTTTTGTGTTAATACATTTACGTTTTTTCATAATACGTGCGCGCGTTTATACTCGTTTTTATGGCAGATAATGATATGTGGCAATCTACTAAAGGCAATGTTATCCGCGTAGGGAGCAATCGTGGTGGCAATGGTGACGTCTCTGCATATGGTTCTGGCGTTGCAAATCGTGGTGCTGAAGTAGGTGCTACGTTGTTTGATCGTGTGCCTCCTCACGATGTCGATGCAGAAATGGCTGTGCTTGGCGGAATGCTTATGAGCAAAGATGCTATTGGCGAAGTGTCTCAATTGCTTGAAACATCAGATTTTTATTTACCGCAGCACCAAACAATTTATGATGCTATTCTTACGCTTTTCGCTGGCTCACAGCCTGTTGACGTTGTGCTTGTAGCTAACGAATTAATGAAAGATGGAAATCTCGATAAAGTTGGCGGAGCTGACTATTTGCACAGCCTAGTAGCTTCTGTGCCAACAGCCGCAAACGCAATGTACTACGCAGATATTGTGCACCAAAATGCTGTTCTTCGTAACGTTATTACTGCTGGCACAAAAATTGCGCAAATGGGCTATTCTGCTTCCGGAGCGCAAGCAGAAGATATTGTAAATCTTGCGCAATCAGAAGTGTATGAGATGAGTGCCGGCAAAGTGCGTCAAGATTACGTTGCTATTGGCCCAGTTTTGCAAAATACTCTTGATCAGCTCGATAAAATGCAAAATCATGAACTTGAGCAAGGTGTGCCGACTGGATTTAGAGATATTGACGAAGTTACTCAAGGTTTGCAGCCTGGTCAAATGATTGTTGTTGCTGGTCGTCCGGCTATGGGTAAGTCAACACTTGGCATTGATTTCGCTCGTTCAGCAGCACTGCACCACAATATGACGTCTATTGTGTTCTCTCTAGAAATGAGCAAAGTGGAATTGGCTCAGCGCATTATTGCTGCAGAAACTAATATTCCGCTTGCTGCTATGCGAAGAGCGGAAGATATTACTCCGGATCGTTGGAATACTCTTAATACTTTTTGGACAAAAATGCAAAACGCTCCGCTTTTTATTGATGACAGTCCAAATATGAGCTTGATGGAAATTCGCGCAAAATGCCGTCGTTTGAAGCAAACTAATGATCTGAAACTGGTAGTTATTGATTACCTTCAGCTGATGAGTTCCGGCAAGCGCGTGGAAAGCCGACAGCAGGAAGTTTCGGAATTCTCACGTGCGCTTAAGTTGCTTGCAAAAGAGCTTGAAGTGCCAGTTGTGGCATTGAGCCAGCTTAACCGAGGGCCGGAAATGCGAAACGACAAGAAACCACAGCTTTCAGATTTGCGCGAATCTGGTTCTATTGAGCAGGATGCTGACGTTGTGTTCCTAGTGCATCGCCCTGATTTTTACAATAAGGAAGATCGCCCAGGCGAAGCAGATATTATTATGGCAAAGCATCGTAACGGCCCTACTGACACGTTTAATCTTGCCTTCTTGGGTGCAACTTCCAAGTTCATGGATATGCCGCAAGACTACCAGCAATAAGGGGTGTGATTTAGTATGTCAAGCCGCGACCATGAATCGCATAAAAAGTTGCGTCAAAATTTGCATAAGCATTGGTACAGTTTTGCAATGCCTGCTGTTGGTAAACTTGTTTGCGCTCTTTCTAGGGTGCTACATCATGGCGGAAGCGCATTGCCGGGGAAAGTTATTGAGAGCCTTGATTCCGGCTTTCTAGCGCGTACTCTTGCATCATTGCCATACGGAATAGTTCTTATTTCCGGAACTAATGGCAAAACTACCACAACGCGTATGGTAACTTCTATGCTGCGTGACGCAGGGCTTAATGTATTTACTAATCCAACCGGTTCAAACTTTACTAGAGGAGTAGTGGCATCTCTTGCAAAAATAATGCCGGCTTTTGGCACAAAATTAAATGCGGATATTGCAGTTTTAGAGCTCGACGAAGCGTACGCAGTGCATTTTGTAAATCAAATCAAGCCTCGTTATTCTTTATTGCTAAATGTTATGCGAGATCAGCTCGATCGATTCGGCGAAATTGACACAACTGCAAAACTATTAAGCAATGTAGCTGCAGCAACTGAAGGAACGGTAGTGCTAAATCGCGAAGATTCACGTATTTGCGCGCTTGCAAAAGTTGTTCCTTCCGGGACTTGTGTGCGGTATTTTGGTTTGGATGACGCAGTAAAAAGCATGTTCCCAACGGATGATGATTTGCACAATACTGCTGAAAAAAGCGAAAATTGCAAAGATACTGCAGAAAGCAAGGCTAACAATCTTCCTAAAGCAGACGTTGTGCTTTCAAAAGTTGGAGACCATGAGGCCGAGTTTATACTTGATGGCAAGAGTAAAACCACATCTGTAAAACTCGACGGCGCTTACAACATTTTCAACGCTGCTGCAGCTGCAACAGTAGTTCGCGCTATATTAGCGGATGCTACAAAACAAAATTCTGCGCTGCAAAAATTCGACGACGACGCGCTTATGGAAGCGATTTCGCACGTAACTCCTGCTTTTGGTAGAGGAGAAGTAATTGAAGTTAATGGCGCTCCTGTTGAGCTTGTTTTAGTGAAGAATCCTATTGGTTTTAGACTTGCGATTGCTTCGGACCATCCACAAAATCACGATACCATGATTGCAATTTGTGACGAATACGCTGACGGTAGAGATATGAGCTGGCTGTGGGACGTTGATTTTGCAAGCTTTAGCGGCACTGGAGTTGCGTGTGTTTCGGGCACTCGCGCATGGGATATGGCTTTGCGGTTGCAATACGATAAGGTTGAGGCTCGCAATGTGAATACGGATTTGGAAGAAGATGCTAAAGCTTTTGTAAATGGCGATTTTAGTGGCAATACTAAAAATGCTAAGCGCATATATTGCACGTATACTGCTATGCTTCGCGTGCGCGCTGCTTTAGCACAACTTGCGGAAGTTAAAGACGTTGGAGTTGGGAAGTAATTGTCATGAATGGTTCCAGTGATATTAGTAAAGCAAATGCTACTTTTGAAGAAAATCGCGTGCTAGATATTGTGTCGTTGTACCCGAAAGACATGAATATTTACGGGGACTACGGGAATGTGCTTACAATTATGCGCCGAGCGGAATTGTATGGCTACGAGCCTGTGCTACGCGAGTACAATGTTGGCGATTTATGGCCAGAACACGTGGATATGATTCTTGGTGGCGGTGGTCAAGATCATGGTCAAAGTAGAGTCACTGAAGATTTATTTGCGCGAGCAGACGCGATTCGTGGGCTTGCAAAAGATGGCGTTCCAATGCTTATGATTTGTGGTCTTTACCAGCTTTTTGGAGAGTATTTTGAAACCGTTGATGGTCAAAAGCTTAAAGGAATTGGAATACTTGGCGAGCATACGGTTGGTCAAGATGTGCGCATGATTGGAAATCTTGTGGAACATAGCGACGATTTTGGCGATATTGTGGGCTACGAGAATCATTCTGGGCGCACAAGCTTGGAGGGTGATACTCATCCACTTGGCTCGGTTGATAGTGAAAATTGCGGTAATAATGGCAAGGATCACACGGAAGGAGCGCGCAAATACAATGTTATTGGAACGTATATGCACGGCTCAGTTTTGCCGAAAAATCCGCGTCTGGCTGACTTTTTAATCCGTACTGCTGCGCAAAATCGTTACGGCGAATTTTCGCCAAAGCAAACTGATGCTCAACGCGCGGAGCTTGCGAAACTAGACGAATTAGCAGAGCGCGCTCGCGAAGTGGCCGTAACTCGTCCTCGGTAAGAGATTTATCTGCGCTAAAATTTGTTAACGCTAAACACAAAAGCCTGCTGAACTTGCAAAGTGTTGCAAATCAGCAGGCTATTTTGTAGTTTTTGATTCTAGTTTTCGCTTGATTTGGTGAGTGTATTAATCAATCAAACCATACAAGCGGTCGCCAGCGTCGCCAAGACCTGGAACGATATAAGCTTTGTCGTTCAAATGCTCGTCAACAGCGCAAACAACAACCTTAAAATCGATGGAAGGATCAAGTTCCTTCTCCAAGCGCTCTAAGCCTTCTGGGGCTGCCAAAATGTTAATAGCAGTAACATCCTTAGCGCCGCGCTCAGCCAAATAATGCGTAGCGGCAATAAGAGTGCCACCAGTGGCAAGCATTGGGTCAAGAAGGAAGCATTGACGACCGGTCAAATCTTCTGGCAAACGGTTGGCATAAGTGACAATGTCGAGCGTCTGCTCGTCGCGCTTCATGCCAAGGAATCCAACCTCAGCGGTTGGAAGAAGGCGAGTCATGCCATCGAGCATGCCAAGACCAGCGCGCAAAACCGGCACAACCATTGGGCGTGGGCGGTTCAAATGCTTGCCAGTCATCTTGCAAATAGGAGTTTCAATCTCGCGATCGCTAACTTCCAAATTACGGGTTGCTTCGTATGCTTCGAGGGTTACCAATTCGGAAACCAACTCGCGGAAAATATTAGAAGGTGTATTCTTATCACGCAAAACGGTGAGCTTGTGGTCCACCAGCGGATGATGTAAAACATGAAGATCCATACCTTCTAGGGTAATGCAAGCATGGCATGTTAAGCTATCGGCGTGCCGTTATTTTTGCGCAAAATATAAACAAATGTGAGTAAAAATATATATTTTATCTAAAATTAGCTAGCAAAATCTAAAAACTAAAACTAAAACTAAAACTTAAAATTCAAGATTCAGAACAGAAACGATACTGACTTGCGAAAGCGCCTGTCGGCGCAAACGCCGCTCGCAGCGGCAAAAAATGGAGCCCGGGGCTTAAACACAAGCCAGCATCATTTTGAGTATACCTTGTTTTCTATTTTCACGCGCCGCACAATTTTAATCGCAAATAATTTATTCCAACTTTTCTGCGCGCCATAATTTCGCTCCATGAGCAAAAGATAACGAAAGTGCGTGCATATTTGCTGAGATATGCAAAACTTTTGCAATTTTCTGCGTGTGCATTGTATTTGCTTGTTTGTCTAACTTTTTTGCGTAAACTTGCATTCCGCGCGCAATAATCGAAGTAAAAGCTGAAGATCGGTAAAGCGCTACAGCAAAATCGCCTGTAAAAGCACCAGAAAGAATAGAATCTGCAAGTCGCGCAATATCTTCTCCTGTAGGAGCTTCGTCAATTCCTGTAATAGCGGATGCGCTTGTTGTTTCAGGTTCGCCAAGACTCCAGTACTCAGCGTAAGCTTCGCGCTGTTTTCGTAGCGACATTCGCAATAAATAAAGTCGCCACAACATTCCAGGAATAGACTCTGCTTCCGCATGGCTCCACAAATCTGCAATAACTTCAATGCCCTCATTTTCAACCAAATTCAGCACGCGCTCAACAATTTCCGGCGACTGCGTTTTATGAACGCGGTTAAGCAGAACGGCGGCGGAGGTGTGGCTAATTTCGTTTACAACCTGCGGATCCGTGCCGCCTTCAATCTGCGTGAGCATTGCAGGATCCATTTGTGCAGGTCGGCTTGGGCGGGCAGAGCCTGTAGGACTTGGCATAAAAGCAGATCTGCTTGAATGAATAGAACTCGATTGCGAATTTAAACTAGTAGACACTTGGAAGAACCTTTTCAATATCAATAATGCGAGCGCCTTTAGGAGTACTAATTATGTGCAAAACTATTGCGCTTCCTGTAGGCATATATGGAGATTTTTGACTGAGTATGCGCTTGTGTGCTCGAGGCTTTGTTATTTCGCGCAAATAATCAAAGAAAGTGCCAATAACCGGTCGGTGCAAGCATATGACGGTTGCGTTGTTAGTTGTGCTTGCATTGCTAGTTTCGCTTGTATTTTGTGTGTGGCACTCAAGATTTTGTATTTCGTTTATAAGCACAGACAATGTAGATTTTGGTTGTTTCTCGTGATGGTCTTCAGTAAGTTCCGCAACCTGTTCTATTTGAAGTGAAGAGTCGTGTGCAAAAGCCGCAACCGTTTCAACGCAACGCTTCCAAGGTGACGATATGATTTTATTCGGCGCGTAGCAGGCAAGCTCGCGTCCTAGAGCGTATGATGCGGCTGCTCCAAGAGGTGTGATTGGTCGAGTCGCTTCGCTTCCTTGCCAAGTTTTTCGAGACTCAGCTTTTCCGTGACGCACCAAAAGCAGCGTGCTATATTCTGCTTGACCTGCGTGGAGCTTTTCTAAGAAAGCATCCAGCACTTCGCGGTCGCTATCGTGCGTAAGTTTTTTGCGCGCTTGAGAAGGAGTGAGCCATAAAACATTGCTAATTTCAGTAGGCTTGGCTGGCTTAATTGGTCCGAAAGCAGGGAGACGCTTTGCTGCAGTTGGCTTGTCGATTAAGCGCATCATCCAGTAATGGATTCGCTTTATTACTTCCGGCTGGGAATTGCGATTTTGGCTGCTATTTGATGAGCTGTTCTTGGAAGATTTTTTGCCTTCGCGCTCAAGCGGATACTCTATTTTGGCAATGTGTGGACCTAGCGTGACTGAATATCCTGTTTCTTCTCCAACTTCGCGCACGGCTGTGTGGCGATGTGATTCGTTTGGCTCGTTTTTGCCCTTTGGCCAGCTCCAATCGTCATATTTAGGACGGTAGACTAGGCAAAGTTCAAAATCGTCGTCGCTGGGCTTTATTGCATCGCTAGGCTTTATTGCATTGCTTCCTGTTTTTGCATCTTCGCCTGCGTTTGAGTTGTTTGTAATATTGCGCTTGCGATAGATTATTCCGCCAGCTGCTTCAACGTATTGCGTCGTTACTGCACTCATATTCACTATTTTAGCGTTTTTCTTTCGCAAATTTTAGTTATGCTTGGTTATTTATTGCAATTCGATTATTTGTCCATTTGGTTAGAGTCAATTTAGTTGCTGATTTTTGTATATTTGCGCTGCTTACGTTTATCATGGCCATGACTGTGATAAAAGTGTTGTGACTGTCATTTTCTCGTCCATAACAGTGATTTTCGTATATATGACTGTCATTTTTTCGATTTTGAACATGATTTACTATATTTTGACAGTGATCTTACATATTTTGACCGAGATGTGTCGACTTATGACTGTCATTTTAACTTCCGTGACTGTGATAATTTACTCCATAGACGTGATGACTCATCAATATTGCGCCATCATCTCACCCACATCTAGATTATTGCTGTTAATAACAGTAATGAAGACATATGTAGTTACATCATTAATTCACAATTTTTCTGACAAATCTACTCCTGATACACGCTTGCATTCATTTAATATTGTTTCTACTATTTCTGGAACATCTGTCCAAGGAGCGTAGTTTGACTTTTGAGTTACTGAAGGGTGATTTTTGCGAGTTTCTCTCTGTTCGGTTTGCATATGCTGCTTTGCGTTTTTAAAAGCATTCTTATAGTTTCCAGTTAATTTTTCTAATTGGATATGCTTATTTTTATTCCCAGTAGTGTTGTGCAGTAGTCCAAGTTCTTTTGCTTCTTTTTGGCAATCTCGCGTTTCTGTGCAAGAAAGAGGGCAGCTTTTTATATGGTCAATAAGCCATACTTCGAAGCAAGGGTTGGAAATTACTAATTTTATCTTCCCACAAGTTGAATCCGACTTAGATTGAGCTTGTTGAATTTTTTCTCCAAATTCATCAACGTCTGTTACAACCCATACCAGTGTAAACGGATCGTAGTTTTCTTTTTTGCTTCTTTGCAGTCTAATTTCTCAAGTTTAATTGCATAATTCATTAAAGTGAGTGGGTCTACGCCCTCTTTTTCTATGTTAATTGATTTATGAATATCCCATGATGCAGCACAATATTTACTTACTTCTGATTTTATATAGCTAAAATACTCAAACTCTGTAACTACACCGCCACAAACAATGAGGAATCTTTTATTTCGTTTCGACTGTTTCTTCGAACGGCCGTGTGATGGAACATGAACCATAGCCCGCTCCTCATGAATACTAGTGTTTTATATCGTTTTGAATACTGGTAGTGTTTTAGCTTCTGTTAGTATTTGTAAGTATTTCCGCAAAAACATCATATAGAGACGGTTGTGGTGCTGAAGCGTATATGTTGTGTTGATAGTTTTTACCAAAGTTTACATTGCGGTTTTCCCATTCCGTAAGTGGATGTAGTGAAGATTCGCCTAATGTGTTTTTCTCTATAAACCAAATTTGATCTCTGTCGAGAATAGTTTTGTCGGTTCCAGAATTACTAATAAGACTTAAATCGTGAGTAGTAAAAATTAATTGCGATTGGTTAGGATTCGTTTCTGGATTACTGTAAAGCTTGAGTATTTCAGACACGAATTGCATGCTTAGACTTGTGTCGATTTCATCGATTAGAAGTATGGAATGTTTTGATAATGCATCTATAACGAAAGCAAATAGCAATAATGCTGTTTTAGTTCCTAAAGATTCAAAATCCTCAGGAAGCTGGCAATCTTTTTGACCAGAATGTGTAAACATTAAACGTGAAACACTAAATTTTTGCAATTTTTCAGTGTTTTCAGAAGTGTTATCTGTAAGTTTATTGTTATCTCCGTCAAGTTCATTAAGAAGATTTGCGAGTCTCGCTAGTTTTTCTGATTGTTTAGCATCTAGCTGTTCGGATTGGACTGTTACACCTTTTAATCCTAAATCTGCATATTTTAGCAACTTGCTAATGTTGGATGCAAAATCTGGATTTTCTTGTAAAACTGTTATCAAATTATTGGAATACTTATCAAAGTCAACTGTTCTGCATTGCTGTGTAGAAGTTATTTCTTCGTATGCAGCTTGCAATGCTTGTACTCCTGATGCTGCAGCTGCAGATAGAAATAATGCGTTGTCTCTTGTAATTTTTTCTACAGTTTTTCCTATGGTTTTTAGATTTGAGCCAAATCGCATTGGCTTGCCATGCTCTCGTTCAAACAGCACAGTTTTTCTGTTTGTTGTAGAGCGGAAAAGCCATAGTACCTCTTCAATAATGTAGTTATTATTGAAGGTGAACCAATATTTATACCTGTTTTTATCTCTTGCAATAAATTCTATAAAGAACGTTGAAGGTTTATTTTCAGACTCTTTATTCAAAAGAAAAGGAAGTGCATTTATTTTTGAATTTGAGTTGCCGCTTTTGAAGCTTCCTTCCACAAAATTTTTTAAGAATGCTATACATTTTAGCAGATTTGTTTTCCCTGAGGCATTTCCTCCGTAAATGGCTGCAAGAGTTGATACATCTGGATGGGGCCACGAACTGTTTTTTGCATGTACGGTTCTTTGCATGCTGAATTGTTGCGATTGACGAAAACTTAGCGCGTTTTCTACGCTAAAATTAAGCAACATAGTTGCCTCCAGTGTCCAGTTTGCTGTTTGTTTACAAGTAGCATCAAAATTTTTCTGATTATTATCTACTATCTACAGCGATATTCCTTAATATAATAATATCCTAAAATATCATATTTACAATCTACAAACAGTTTTTTGCATGAAATCTACATAAAAGCAGTTGAAAATTTAAAGAATAGGATTGTTGTTCGTATGTGTGTGGTAGGTAACTTATACTAAAACGTAAGCGACGTTAAATTCTCAAACTTCCCAAAACTGGCAAATAATGCTAGGTAGGTTGTACATTGTCAAAATAGTTGCTGAGAATATTAGTTAGATATTGCAGGAGCTGGTGCCCGAGATAATCAGGTGATTATGGCTCCAACTTCCATATTCTCCGAAAAGATAGGCAATAAAGTTATTGGTCATTGCATAAATATCACTGCGTATTATATTAAGCTAAATAATAATTTCTTATTTTAATCTTGATTGGACAACTTATTATTTTTTTGATTTGCCTGGATCTATAATTGCTTCAGCTACTTCTTTAAATAAATCCCGTGCGTCAACTTGAAGAGCTGTTGCCAATTTAAATAATGTTAAAATCGATGGAAGATTTTTTCCATTTTCGATGTTTGCCAGGCTTTTTACACTTATCCAATCAGGATCTAAACCTACATGATCCGCATAGACAAATTTTTCTCTAGTTTTAGCTATATCGGTAAGTTCAAGCCTATGCTGTTTGATTATTGCGCCTATTCGCTTTATTGCATTTGATTCTTCTATGCTTTTTATGTTTTGTTTTTTTGTTTTTCTTATTGTCATAAAGATATTTTACATCAAAAAAGAACCTTGGTTCCTTTTTAATAAAATTTTGTATGATAATCTTATAAATATCTTCACCAAAAGGTGCTAGATGTATGGTTACAAACTGTAATTGTGCTTTAAGCTACTCAAAGGAGTGCAAAATGATAAAAGAATTTAAATTTGAAGCTGTGCGAACGCTTACGTCACCTGTAGATAAAGAGAAAGATGACGATGGCAACAAAGTTAAATACTATATTGTATGGGTTAATTTGCGCGATTTGCCAGAAGGAATGCCTACGGATGTAAATCCTCGTGAAGTAAATATGAAAACAGCTACAGCTAAAAAGCTCAAGGCTGCGGTTTCTAATTCGGATCCGTATTTTGACATGCATAACAGGGGAATGGTAATTCTTGCCAACCGTGTCAAAACTGATCCATCTAAATCAACAATTGAAATTGATTTTGGTGATAATTCTTCTCTTTATGGTGTTTTGGATGGTGGGCATACTTATAAAGCCATTATTGAAAATCGAAAAGAAATCCCTGAAGGAATGGATAAGTTTGTTAAAATCGAAATCTTTGTAGGTAAAAATATTGATGTAGCAAAATTATCTGATGCGCGTAACACATCTGTTCAAGTTAGCGATATTGCATTATTTAATCTTGAAAATAGGTTTGGATTTATTAAAGAAGCCTTGGAATCTAAAGGTGAAACCTATCGTAACGAAATTGCATATAAAGACAATGAGGATAAGCGTATACCAATTTCTGATTTACTTAGATTAATGTATGCATTTAATATTGATTTGTTCAAAGACGATACGAATGCTCCTATTGCTTCATATTCTGGGAAGGCTATAGTTTTTAAGAATTATAGTGAAGAATATAATAAATATGAGTCGTCAAATCCTGATGATGTAAATGATTCTAAAGAAAAAAATATTTATTATCTTCTTGCTCAAGAATTGCCAGTTTTAGTTAGGTTGTTTGAGCTTATTCAAAAAGATATGGGCCAAAAGTATAAAGGGTATAAAATTGACAACAATCAAAAGAGTGCGTTTGGCAAAATTCGTGGTGTAAAAACTACGGATAAAGCAAAAACGTCTTATCATTGCGAAGACATTAAATATGATATTCCATCTGGGTATATTATGCCTATTTTTGGAGCTTTTCGAGCGTTGTTGAAGAGGACCAAGGACGGCTCTCTCAAATGGGCTTATGCGCCGGAAGTGATATGGGAAAGGGTTGGTAAAACTTTAGTTCAAAATACTCTTGATACAGACACAAACCCAAATAATATTGGCAAACTTAAGATTGTTTGGCAATCAAATTATCGTATCGTTGAAAATGAAAAGAACAAGATGTTGATTGCGGAATTAGAATCCAATAATCATTAAATTTAGTAAATTAATAATTATCATTAGATTACGTACGACTACAAATGCCTGAGAAAAATACGGCATTTGTAGTCGTTTCTGTGTTGTGCAGAAACGTTTGCAGGTGATTTTTCTGGTGTTTGTGTGTTGTAGTCCAAAAAGCGTATAAGAAATCATGCTTTGCATATTGCAATACACGTGTGTCGCATTAATCGAATCTATTTTCTGTACATTAGCCAACTCGGACAAAAGTGTGTAAAAAATAAGCCCATAACCCTTATGGGAGTAGTGCTCATAGTATATCGAATGTAGGTTATTTCCTTAGGAGCTGTGGCGTTCGTATCAAAATATTTAATAGCGATTCATGTTGAGTGTTACTAGCTCAGTTAGTTAGATGAGTTTTTGATTGTGTTGAGGCTATGAGTATTACTACCTCGGTTGGTTGACTTAGTTTTAGGGTAAGCGGTAAAAAGTGTGTCTAAAAATCCGAGTTATCGTTGAAATACCAAGGAAAATTCTCTGTAACTAAGCTAAAAAACTTAACATTTAGTATTCCTTGACATTTTCGTAGACACGTGATCGCGCATATCAGGCATCTGCAACCGACTTAAATGTACTGTATTTCCCGAACTAACGTCATCTGTGTGTATATATATATTCTTATGCGCTAAGGATTACTAAATTTTATAACATAGTTAACTAGTGGATTGGGGTATATGTTTTATTATTACTTCAAACATCAAAAAAGTATATAACGCACTCACTTACTGCAAGAAAGCTATATTTCTCTCAAGACGCTCTAACTAACAGATACATTTTGCTGCTTATCGGTATTTGGAGCATGACCCTAGATATTGCAGGAGCTGATGCCCGAGATAATCAGGTGATTACAGCCTCAGCTTCCAATCCTTAAGAAGATAGGAATAGAACTGCTATATAGTATGTAAACAATATTATAAACGCTCAATTTTCACATAAATTATCCTAAAACTGGCAAATGGTGCTGTAGAAATTTCGGCTATTGCCGGGAATACTTGAGATTTAGCCAGATTATAAAGGGTTAATAAACACAACAAGAGCCAGAAACATGTTACTGAATCTGGCTCTTGCTTATTGTTTATTAGTTATTTGCGATTAGTTCGCACCGCGAGGCTTACGCGTGTGAGTATGAATCAAGTAAGCCTGGCTGTCAACGAGCGGACGACCTTCCTTATCACGAGAATGCAAGGTATACGTGCCGTCGCCATCCATCCACCACGAAACAGTTGAATCAGCCATTTGCAAATCAATATACTGAATTAATGCTTCAACTTGATCAGGCGCAGTAATGCGAACTAGGGTTTCAACTCGACGATCAAGATTGCGGTGCATCAAATCTGCAGAGCCAATCCACACTTCTGGACCACTTGCAGGACCGTCACCAATCTGCGGGCCACAAGAATTAGCGAACGCGTAAATACGGCTGTGCTCAAGGAATCGACCAAGAATAGAACGAACGCGAATATTCTCACTCAATCCCTCAATGCCAGGCTTCAGTGAGCAAATTCCACGCTCAACAATATCAATCTTCACGCCAGCTTGAGAAGCACGGTATAAAGCGTCAATAGTTTGCTCATCAACTACGGAATTGACCTTAATCTTAATCCACGCTTCCTTGCCAGCAAGAGCTGCGGCTTCCTCGCGGCGAATACGCTGAATAATGCCAGTGCGAACGGTTCGTGGAGCTACAAGTAAGCGATGGAAGCTTGACTTTGGAGCATAACCGGAAAGCTGGTTAAACAAGCGAGTCAAATCCTGTCCGACTACAGGATCGCAAGTAAGCAACCCCAAATCAGTGTAAAGGCGAGCAGTCTTAGGATTGTAATTACCTGTGCCAACGTGGCAGTAGCGACGCAACCCTTCTGCTTCTTGGCGTACCACGAGTGAAAGCTTGCAGTGAGTCTTCAAACCAACAATGCCGTACACAACGTGAACGCCTGCGCGCTCAAGCTTACGAGCCCAAGCAATATTTGCGTCCTCGTCAAATCGTGCCTTAATCTCAACCAGCGCAAGTACCTGTTTGCCAGCGTGAGCTGCGTCAACAAGAGCGTCAATAATTGGCGAATTGCTAGACGTTCGATACAAAGTTTGCTTAATTGCAAGCACTTTTGGATCTGCAGCAGCCTGCGCGAGGAATGCCTGTACAGAAGTAGAGAACGAATCGTAAGGATGATGCAACAAAATGTCATGCTCGCGAATAGAAGCGAAAATATCTTGAGCGTGGCTAGTTTCAACTTCCGCAATCTGACGGTTCGTAGTAGGAATAAACGGACGATACTTCAAATCTGGGCGGTCAAGCGCCTGCAATTCAAACAATACCGTCATATCAAGCGGCGAAGGCAAGCGATAGACTTCCTCAGGGCTTACGCGAAGTTGATTTGCAAGAAGCTGAGAAAGGAATGGGCTGGCCTCGTTAGAAATTTCCAAACGAATTGGCGGCCCAAAGCGGCGGCGAAGAAGTTCCTTCTCCATAGCGTTAAGCAAGTTTTCTGCATCGTCTTCCTCAACGTCAATATCTTCGTTACGCGTAACGCGGAAAGAGCGAGCTTCCTTAATAATCATTCCTGGGAAAAGTGATTCCAAGTGTGCTGCAATCAGCTTTTCCATAGTGATGAAGCCGTAGCGCTCTTCGCGACCTTCTTCGTCTGTTAAATCGTCAACTGGTACAAGGCGATTCAAATTATCTGGAATTTTTACGCGCGCAAAATGCGACTTTCCAGAATTTGGATTTTCGACGATAACAGCCAAGTTAATAGACTTGCCGGAAATGTATGGGAATGGGTGAGCAGGATCCACTGCAAGAGGCGTAAGAACAGGGAATACTTGCTTTTTGTAGTAATCAGACAAACGTGCTTTTTCTGATTCTGTAAGCTTATCCCAGCTGAGCAACACAATGCGCTGTTTGGCAAGCTCAGGAAGAATGTGCTCAATAACATAGTGAGCGTGCTCATCTTGACGGCGGTGAGTTACTTCACTAATAGCGCGCAATTGCTGACGAGGGCTTAAGCCGGATGCTGCAGTTACTGCTATTCCAGAATCTATTCTGCGCTTTAATCCTGCAACTCGAACCATAAAGAATTCGTCGAGATTTGACGCAAAGATAGCAGCAAAATTAGCGCGTTCAAGAAGTGGCAAATCTGTATTCTGAGCCAACTCGAGCACGCGACGATTGAACTTCAACCAGCTTAATTCTCGGTCGAAGAAACGATCTTTTGGCAACGGTAGCTCACCCTCACGAGCTTCACGCTTTTCTGCCTTTTCATCTTCGGCGATGTGTTCGGCAATTTGACCGCGCAGTATCGCCTTTGAGGGAGCGTCAAAAATTTGTACCATATTCTGTAATTGTATGCGTTGCAAGGGAAGTGCGCGACTGAGTGTCGATTTTATTGCTTGCTTTGCGCTCTAAAAATATCTTGCGACACGCCGGAGTGTGTCTCATGCGAACGTAATTTAACATGATAACCTTTGCATGTTCACAAAATGCCGCAAGAGTTGCGATTTTTCGTGTGCAATTGAACAGTAGTGACAATATGTTAACAAAGGCTAATTTGCTCTTTACTATTAGGCAAAAAACGATGATAATAATAATTACAAAAACAAAAAGAGATAGCGGTAACCCACAAAAGTGTATGGATATGAAATCCGTGGACGTTGGACGGGATATTTAAGACTTTAACCGTTGCAACGAGGATGTTGTGAAGATGAAACCGCAGATATTGTTTTTGTAGATAAGAGGCTCGCCAAGGTGGCGGGCCTCTTTTGGTGTGAGGGCGATTTTACTATTTACGCAGACTGTCGCGCGTATAAGGGAAACTATCAAAGAATAAATGTTGGAATTCATTTTCTTAGCTTCTTTGAAAATGAGAATATATTGTGTTCCATGCTGTGCTAATCGCAATTGCGAGTTGTTGGACGATTGTTAAGCGACGAGTCGTTATTTATACGCGTGATTACGTGTGTGGAGTTTGAAACAAGTAAGAAGGATCGAAGGACCATGCAACATTCGTTTATGGCAATGTTGGCTGCAGAATTTATTGGCACTGCTATTCTCATGATTTTCGGAAACGGTGCTGTGGCAAACGTTGAATTAAAAAATACTAAAGGACACCATGCTGGCTGGCTAAATATTGCTATGGGCTACGGTTTTGGCGTGATGTTCCCAGTGCTCATGTTTGGCGGAATCTCAGGTGCGCATATCAATCCTGCTATGACAATTGCGCAAGCTGTAAACGGCATGTTCCCGTGGGCTAACGTTGCGCCTTATATTGTAGCTCAGCTTTTAGGCGCGCTGGTTGGTCAGCTTATTGTGTACGTAACTTATTTGCCGCATTACAACGAAACTGAGGAGTCAGAAGCAATTCTTGGCACTTTCTGCACTACGGATGCGTATAACAACAAAATTAACTACTTCCTTAACGAGTTCTTCGGCACGCTTGTGCTTGTTTTAGCTGCACTTTGCTGCCTTACTTCTCCTTGGGGTGAGAAGAATTTGGCTGGCGCTTCAATCGTCGTTGGCTTCGTTGTTTGGGGCTTGGTGACTTCTATGGGTGGTCCAACTGGTCCTGCTTTGAATCCTGCTCGTGATCTTATGCCGCGTTTGCTTCACGCAATTTTGCCAATTCCGCACAAGGGATCTTCTCGCTGGGGTGAAGCGTGGATTCCAGTTATTGCTCCTATTGCCGGCGCAATCTTGGGTGTGGTTATGTATAAGTCGTTATTTGCATAAAACATTTGCTTTTAACTGTGATTGATTGCGGTTTATTGCGATTGTAAGAAGCGCGTAATGCTAGTATGAATGCGTTACGCGCTTTTTATTTTGCAAGCTTATGCTTTGCAAGCTTGTGCTTATTAAGAAAAATATTGGAAAAGATTTTAAGAAAGATTTTAAGAAAGACGAAATCATGTTTTCGAAGTCAACTATTGCAATTGGTCGTTTTGCGCCGACTCCTTCCGGGCGTATGCATATTGGAAACATGGTAGCAATGTTGGCTGCGTGGCTTTCTGCAAAATCGCAGGGTGGCCACATGCTTTTGCGTTTGGAAGATCTTGATATTGCGCGAATGCCGAAAGATGCTAGCGCGCGAGTTATTGATGATTTGAAGTGGGCTGGTCTTGATTGGGTTGGTGAGCCTACTTATCAGCATGAGCGCACTGAAATCTACCAAGAAGCTCTTGAATTTCTAGAATCTTTGCAAGATGCTGACGGAAATTCGTTAATCTACCCTTGTTTTTGCTCGCGTTCCGATATTCGCGCAATCGCAGCTCCGCAAGAAGGCGACGGTTTTATACGCTACCCGGGTACGTGCAGAAATCTTCGCAAAACTGCGCAAGGTTTGGCGCAAATCGAAAGGCGTTTGCAAAATAATCAGCAACATTCTTTAAGACTTGCTGTTCCCTCGGCTGATTCGCCGCAAGCAAATGTGAGTTTTGAAGACGCGATTTTTGGGCAGCAATCTTTTAATATTGACCGCGATTTGGGAGATATGGTGATTCGCCGCGCGGATAGCGTTTTTTCTTATCAGCTTGCGGTTGTTGTTGACGATGTTTTGAGCGGAGTAAATGATATTGTGCGCGGCCGCGATTTGCTTCGTTCGGCAGCGCTTCAAATTTGGATTGGCGAGTTGCTTGAAAAATCGGGATTTTTTGCGGCTTATGGCGTGCACTATGTGCGTCCGCAATTTGCGCATTTACCGCTGATTGATAACGCACAAGGCGAGCGACTTGCAAAAAGTAAGCACTCGCTAGACGTCGGTGCTCTTCGTGAATCTGGCTGGAGTGCCGAGCGCATGATTGGCTATTGCATGTATCTTTTGGGATACAAAAAGCCTGGTCAAAATCAGCCTGTAGATATGAGTGCCGACGATGCGCTTGCGTTATTTAAAAGCCTTGACACGCCGTGGGGTTCTGTTCGCGCAAACCTAGCCGACAAATCCGTGCCCTTCCTCGACTAAACTATGTATTTAGATTGATAGATTGGGGCAATAAATGGCATATATGGCGCAAAAAGATTTAGCGAATACTGAGGTTGATTGTGTTCGTGCGCGTCAAATTGCCGACGGCGTGCACAGCGTGCAAGACGCCATTGCTCAAGCCGAATCGCATTATGGTCGCCAAGCTGAGTCGGTTACGCTACTTGCCGCAACTAAAACGCGAGATGTTGGCGAAATTATGGCAGCGCTTAAAGCTGGGGTGAGAGTAATTGGGGAAAATCGCCCACAAGAAATCGTTGCAAAAGCCGAAATTTTACGCGCGGAAGCTGCTAGAGAAGGTTTAAGCGTTGGTGTAAACGGCGAAATTCCGCTCTACTTAATCGGTCAACTGCAAAGCAATAAAATAAACAAAGTTTTACCACTTGCAAATGGTATTCAGTCGGTTGACGGCATTGAACTTGCGCAAAAGATATCTGCTCGCGCGCAAAATTTGGGACTTTGTGTAGACGTTATGTTGGAAGTGAACGTTTCGGGAGAAGCTACGAAATCGGGGTGCGCGCCAGAACGCGCGATTGACGAAGCGTTCGCTATATCTAGTCTTCCGGCACTTAATTTGCACGGATTTATGACGCTTGGAGCGCGCGTGGATGATGAAACAATAGTGAGAAGCGGTTTCGCAAAATTGCGAGAAATTAGAGATTGTGTGAGTGAACAACTCGCGCAAGATTATGATGGAAGCTCTGTAAAATTAGAGCTTTCGATGGGAATGTCCGGCGATTTTGCGTGGGCGATTGCCGAAGGTTCAACAATGGTTAGGATCGGTTCGGCAATCTTTGGCCCACGCGCATTTGTGTAGTTTTAAGTCAAATCGATGATTTTAGTTACGCATGCACAATCACATTGCGCAGCGAACCAATACCATCTACGTGTACAATCGCTTCGTCACCAGCTCGCAAAGTTCCAGCTGGGTACGGAGTTCCTGTCAAAATCACATCTCCCGGAAGAAGCGTTGAGAAGCTTGAAATCGCAGCAATTTGCTCAGGAATACTGTGAATAAGTCGAGCTGTAGTGCCATCGGCTTCTGGCACATTTTCACCATTAAGCGTAAACGAAATATGTGCATCGCGCCAATTTAGCTCGGTTGTAATCCAAGGTCCAAGCGGGCAAGAAGTGTCGAAGCCCTTTGCGCGCGTCCACATTGGGTCGCTTCCTGCGCAATCTCGCAAAGTTACGTCGTTTACGCACGTAAAACCAAAAACGTAATTCATTGCGGTATCTGCCGTTACGTTTTTGGCGATTTTGCCCATAACAACTGCCACTTCTGGCTCAAAATTCATATCGTTTGAGCAAGCAGGAATCACAATCGGATCGTCTGGACCAATTACAGAAGTGCTTGGCTTTGTAAAGATCACCATGTCTGCAGCAGTATGCGAAGAAGCTGCAGAAGAAGTAGCGCGCTCGTCATCGGAACGAGTATCGTAATTTTTTGCCAATCCGTACACTTTTGACGGAATTACAGGCACAAGCAAGCGCACGCCATCGGCGTCTAACGCGTAACGTTTACCAGTTGGCTTAACTCCTTGTGGACTTAAAGGATGACCTTCAAGCGCTACTAAATAATCTTTACCGTCGGTTTCGTCTTTTTGAACGAAAGCGTATTGCGGAACTTCATTATATGAAAAACGTGCAATTCTCATGTTTTTAAGATTACGACATATTTACTACTTAATTAAATTATCTGCGTAAATTATTTGCGATTGAAAGTTCTTGAAAACAAAACTTGAGTCTAGTACACTCAAGTTTTAGGAATAAAGTTATAGGAAAATCTGTTATACGTATCAGATACATGAAAGTGAAAGCTCGTTAGAACTCGAAAGTATTGTCAAAAAGCTTGAAGTTGCAACGAAAGTTGCAATAAAAATTGCAATAAAAGTTGCAGCGATTTGACTTAACTGAAATGGTTTCTACAGCTTTCGTGGAAATGAGGTAGATATGGAACAAAAGTTTACAACCTTAGCGCAAGACGCATTAAGTGATGCTGTGCAAAGTGCAGCGGCTGCTGGCAATGCGCAAGTTGACACTTTGCATTTGGCGGATGCTTTACTTCGCCAAGAGCAGGGCGTCGTTCGCGCGCTTATTGCTCAGGCGGGGGCGGATGCGCAACAAATCGGTGCTGAAATTCGTAATGCATTAGTGGCATTGCCTTCATCTACTGGTTCAACTACAACTAAGCCAGATGCAAGTCGTCAGCTTTTGGCTGCGCTAAGCCAGGCAGAAAAAGAGATGCGCGCAATGGGAGACGAATACGTTTCTACGGAGCACATGCTTATTGGCATGGTTGCTAGCGAACCAAACGCTGTTGCGGATATTTTCAAAAAGCACAACGTTTCCGCAGACGTGTTGCGTAAGGCTGTGCCAACTGTGCGCGGTGGCGCAAAAGTGACAAGTCCGGATGCTGAAGGCAACTACAAAGCGCTCGAAAAGTATTCTGTTGATATGACTGCGCGCGCTCGCGAAGGAAAGCTCGACCCAGTAATTGGACGAGACCAGGAAATTCGCCGCGTGATTCAGATTCTTTCTCGCCGCACGAAGAACAATCCTGTGCTAATTGGAGAGCCGGGCGTTGGTAAAACGGCAGTTGTAGAAGGATTAGCTCAGCGAATCGTTGCAGGGGATGTGCCTATGACTTTGCAAAACAAGCGTCTTATCAGTCTTGACTTGGCTTCGATGGTTGCAGGTTCGAAGTATCGCGGCGAGTTTGAGGAACGCTTGAAGGCAGTGTTGAAGGAAATTCAACAATCAGACGGTCAAATTATTACGTTTATTGACGAAATTCACACTGTTGTTGGCGCGGGATCTGCAGAAGGTTCAATGGATGCTGGCAATATGCTTAAGCCAATGCTTGCGCGCGGTGAGCTGCGCTTGGTTGGCGCGACTACGCTTAACGAGTATCGTGAGCATATTGAAAAGGATTCTGCGCTTGAACGCAGATTCCAGCAAGTGTTTGTTGGCGAGCCGTCTGTTGAAGATACTGTGACGATTTTGCGCGGACTTAAGCAACGTTACGAAGCACACCACAAGGTGACGATTAGTGACGATGCAATCGTAGCTGCAGCAACGCTTTCAAACCGCTATATTACCGGTCGTCAGCTTCCAGATAAGGCGATTGATTTGGTGGATGAAGCGGCAGCTCACTTGCGTATGGAGCTTGATTCTCAGCCAGAAGAAATCGACGAATTGCAGCGCAAAGTTACGCGTCTTGAAATGGAGGAAATGCAATTAAAGAAAGCGGAAGATGCTGCTGCTAAAGAACGCTTAGAAAAGTTGCAAGAAGAATTAGCTAACTCGCGTGAAAAGCTTACTGGATTGAAAGCGCGTTGGGATGCTGAAAAGGCTGGTCATAACAAGGTTGGTGATTTGCGAGCGCAACTCGACGCTAAGCGCGTAGAGGCCGACAAATTCACGCGTGAAGGCAATTTGGAACAAGCAAGCCGTATTTTGTATGGCGAAATTCCAAGCATTCAAAAAGCTTTGGAAGAAGCGGAGTCCGAGGCTGCTAATGCTAAGAGTGAAGCGAAAGAGCCGATGGTTCCAGACCAGGTTGATGCTGATTCTATTGCAGGAGTCGTTAGCGAATGGACGGGCATTCCTGTTGGTCGCTTGATGCAAGGCGAAAATGAGAAGCTGCTCAACATGGAAAAGGAGCTTTCTAAGCGTGTGGTTGGTCAAAGTGAAGCAATTCAGGCTATAGCGGATGCTGTGCGCAGAAGCCGCGCTGGAATTGCAGACCCTAATCGCCCAACTGGTTCCTTCTTGTTCTTGGGTCCTACTGGCGTTGGTAAGACGGAGCTTGCGAAGGCTCTTGCTGACTTTTTGTTTGACGACGAGCGTGCAATGGTTCGCATTGATATGAGCGAGTACATGGAAAAGGCTTCCGTTTCGCGTCTAATCGGTGCTGCTCCTGGTTACATTGGCTACGAGGAAGGCGGCCAACTTACTGAAGCCGTGCGTAGGCGCCCGTATTCTGTAGTGCTTTTTGACGAAGTTGAGAAGGCACATCCAGAAGTATTCGACGTTTTGTTGCAGGTTTTGGACGATGGTCGTTTGACTGACGGACAAGGTAGAACAGTTGATTTTACGAATACGATTTTGATTATGACATCAAACTTGGGTTCGCAATTCCTTGTGCAAGAAGGCTTGGACGATGCTGCTAAGCGCAAGGCTGTTATGAACGCTGTTCACGCTGAGTTTAAGCCAGAGTTCATCAACCGTTTGGATGAACTTGTTATGTTCCATCCGTTGAGCCGCGAAGAGCTTGGCGGAATTGTGGATATTCAAGTTCGTCAAGTGGCTGCGCGCTTGAGCGACCGCCGTATTAGCTTGGATGTGAGTGACTCTGCTCGCGCTTGGCTTGCAGAGCATGGCTACGATCCAGTTTATGGTGCTCGTCCTTTGCGCAGATTGGTTCAAACGGAAATTGGCGACCAGCTTGCGCGATTGTTGCTTTCTGGAAAGGTGCATGATGGCGCTCGCGTAGTTGCAGATTGTGAGAATACTAGCGACCATGTGACCCTAAAGATTGCGTAGTGCCTGCATTCTTTAATGTAGTCAAATAATGTAGTCAAATAAAACAAAGCGTGCTGTTTGTTGGATTATTCCCCAGTAGACAGCACGCTATTTTTTTATCTAAATAAAAAATATTTGTAGAATGAACTTGAAATAAAAAGGTGGAATTCCCCCTTAATTTTTCGAGTTATTGCTGATAATTGGCATTATCGAATATGCGTATCTTTTAAAATTTTAATTGGTTTTTGTAAAAATCTATTTTTTTTATATTGAATTATTATAAAATGCGTGTATGTATTCAAGGCTGAATACGTTATGAAGCAGATTGAAAATGGAGATACGAATATGTTCGCAAAGGAAGGATTTGCAATAGTTGCGCGTTCTACTATTGCTTATGCTATGCCAATGTCAGCTTATGCTCAGATGAGTGGTTCTGTAGTTGGAATAGACAGAGAAAATATACGAAGTTGTAGGTAAGTAGTCTAGTTATTAAGTGGTGAGATATGCAAGAATCATATACGTGCTCAGATGTGCAACTTGTTAATGTGAATTTTTCGTATGGGAAAAAACAAATTTTGCATAATCTTTCTATAGATTTATCTTTTGGCATATGTGGTCTTTTGGGGCCAAATGGTGCTGGGAAAACTACTCTGCTTAACGTTATAGCGACGATTTATGCTCCCTCTAGTGGGAAACTTTTTGTTCATGGCTTTGACGTAACTGATCGTGCGGAAAGGGCTAAAGCTCGGTCAAATATTGGTTATTTGCCACAATCATTTGAACTTATGAATGCATCGAGTGTGTTAAAAAATGTTCAATATGCCGCATGGGCGCGAGGTCTATCGTGGAGTGCTGCGTATCAAGCTGCTTGGAATGCTCTCAAACAGGTTGGCTTGGAAAAACAAGCACATCGCATAGTTGCAAAAATATCAGGAGGTCAGCGTCAGCGTGCTGGTATTGCTTGTGTGATTGCTAGTCAGCCTGCAGTACTAATACTTGATGAGCCTACTGTTGGTTTAGATCCTGAGCAGCGTATTGATATTCGTAATTTTCTTAAGTCTTATTCGCAAAAGCATACTGTTATTGTCAGTACACATTTAGTAGAAGATTTAGCAGTAATTGCGGATCGGGTTATAGTTCTTAATGAAGGAATTATATTGCTTGATGGGAAAATGGATAATCTTCTTCAATATGCTAATCGTGAAGATCTTATGGTAACTCCATGGGAATCAGGGTATAGGCATTTGCTATCTAAATTTCATAAAAATTAGTAGTAGCAGTAACTAGATATGTATAGTTTCTTATTTCGTTAATGTGGTAGCAAGTAGGGATGTGATTAAATATGCGTCAATATTCTAACTTTTTAACTGAATTCAGATTTTTTACGAAAAGTCATAAGAAGTGCACAATTATTTCACGTATTATGTACCCATTATCTCTAATAAGCAGTTGTATTTTTAGCTTATTTTTGATTGCATATCCTGTTTTTTTGGGTGTGGCAAATTTTTTAGCGCATAATAATAATTATGCGCTTTGGTTAAGAATTGATGTCACGTGGATGCATTGTTTGTCTGATATTGTTGCTTGCATTTTTGGCGCATGGTGTTCGTGTAAAGCTTGCTCGCCTAGATGTTTGGTTAATCCTGCGTGGTGTGCAGGAAAATCAGCCAGTCGTTACGCTATTCCTATACTAAAAGGCGCTATACTGTGCAGTTTGTTATATTGCGTAAGTATATTGCCAACAGTAATTCAGAGTGATGTAAATATTACAAATTTCCCGTATTTTCCACTATTATGTGGAGGCGTGACGCCAAGTGCATTTTTTGCAATTGGTTTTACTTTAGGGGTAATTATTGGTAATCGTTGGGCAATTGTATTCTCAGCTTTATTATCTTTTGCAATAATTTGGTGCTGTATTTATGGCGTCATTATAATGCGTAATGGCACCATACCTCAAGGAGATATTTTTCCTAGATATTGGGGTAGTAGTTTATACGCAATACTTCCAGTGTCGGACGCTGGTATCGGCGCCGAGCCTGGTTTGCGAATGAACCCATGGTTGGTGACTTTGCGCATATTCTTTGTGTGTGTTGTTATCGTTTCATGCATTCTTTGTTGCGCGCATATTAGATATTTTTGGCAAAAGGGATCTTATTGGCGCATAAAAGCAATAAGTATTTCTTTAATTATGCCAATAGTATGCGCTTGTTGTATAGCTATGTGGGGTCCAAAACCTTGGATTCGCTCTGGACCTTTTGTGCCTCAGTGTACGACGTTTAAAGATACTGCTTTTTCTGTTTGTGTACATCCTGAAGAAGCTTATATTCGTAAACTTCGTGCTGTTAAACATTTGAAAACTGTTGCTTCTTGGTTTCCTAAGAATCAGAGAGATTCGCAAGGCAAAGGAATTGTGCTTGTGCTTGGAAATGCGTTTACTCCAACAAATACTGAAAAATCTTGGAATCTTACTAATAGTGGTTTAATAAAGTTACGTAATCTTAAAGCTACTGTTATTCAACAACAAACAGATACATTTGTTAGGCGTTCTGAGAAATATGGTGATATGACTGGTATCGCTCAAGAAGTGTTACAAAGATTTGTGCCTGCAAAATGTGCATCAAGTGCTATGAAAGAAGTATATGTAAAAAAGAATCTTGATTCAAACGCTTCTGTTACAGCATTTTTGCTTGCTCAACTTCCTTCTCGTATAAGTAATGATGTGTATGGGTCATATGGATTTATTCCAGGTGAAGCAAACGATAAAGTGGCTATGAGTATTAATAATGCTGATGATGCTAAGCTGAAACAATTTGTAAAAAATCATGTTAAAGAACTTAATCAATGTCTCATAACTCCACAACAAGTCTTATCGGAACTTGGTGATAAGCATGAAAAATAATTTTCGCGCTTGGCTTGAAGGTAGGCATTATATTGTTGCAATCGTTGCAATTTTATTGTCCGTAGTCCTTCCCTCTTTAATGCTTGTTATATTCAGATCATTTGTAACGCAGTTGCCAGTTTATGTTGGTTATATTTGTTTGCCGGATTCTGCTAATGTGCATAATGCGGTAGAAGGTATAACGTTTCAATGTCAATCTGGTAGTAGTGTTGTTAATTTTGTTGTTCCTCTGTATGAAGTTATTGTAGTTGGGTTTATTGCCGCGGCATTCGTTTGTCTTGCTCCGATTATGGTATCGTGGGAACGTTTCGTGATGAAAAGGTTGCGAATATATGCATTGAGTGCTGCTTTATTGTGTTTGTTTGTTTCATTTGGCGCTTCAGTGTTAATTGTTCGTATAATTGATTTGCAGTTATTGAGTACATTGCAGATGATTTTAGGTAATGCTTGGATTGATATTGTGCTCATAATGATTGGATTAGCCTGTTTTGGAAGGTTTTACGGCCTTGCATTTGGTGTCTTTTTAGCGGTGATGAATATTGCCACACAAGGTTTGCAAAGTAAAATTGGATTGATTTTGCGATGGTATCCTTCTGGAACTTTGCCTGTAATTCCTGGACAATCCATATTGTTATACGTCATTGTTGTTCTTACTGTAATTGCAGTTTGCCTATGGAGCGGCACGTGTGGACGTGGATTGCTTTATTTTGAACGTGCTTAAAAGACGTGTTTAATTATATTTCAAAAGTCAACTCAATAGTGTTTAATAGAACGTATGTTCGATAATATTGTGATGTTTGTTTTAATGGTGGTTGCTGTTGTAATAACCGCCATTGTTGTGCTGGCTATTGTTAAGCACAACTCTGGAACGCAAGGCGCTAATGGCGTAAACCAGCGCGAATTTAACGAATTGCGCTCGCAGTATGAACAAGCGCGCGCTCAAGCTCAAGAAAATGGCAATCAGGCTATACGCTATCGCACGCAAGCAGAGCAGCTTGCTGAGCGATTAAAGTTTGTTGAAGCAGAACTTGCTAAGGCGCAGCAGGCAGAGCAATTGCGAGTGAATCGCGAAGAACAATTGCGCGCAGAGCGAGAAGAACGCGAACGGTTAAATCGTGAAAAAACTTTGAAAGAGCAAGGTAAAGTTTTGGAAGCGCTTGCTCCAGTAAAAGACAATCTCGAAGCATTGAAGAATAAAGTTTCGCAGATTGAAGAAGGGCGTAAGCAAGAAATGGGTGTGCTAAGCACTCAGCTTAAAGGCCTAAGTGAGCAGCAAACAAGGCTTGACCGCGAAACAAGTTCGCTTTCTGCAGCATTGCGAAATAATAAGGTTCGCGGAGCTTGGGGCGAGGCTCAACTAAAGAATATTGTTGAATCTGCAGGCTTGCTTGAGCATGTTGATTTTGATACGCAGGTTGTTGTAACTGGAGTAAATGGCGAACAGCAGAGGCCAGATATGGTTGTGCATCTGCCAGGAGGCAAAACAATTCCAGTTGATGCAAAAGTTCCGTATGCGGATTATCAGCGCGCTTGCGAAATCCCAGATAACGCAAGTGACGAAGAATTAGCTAGAAGGAGCGAGCTTCTAAAAGCGCATGCTAAGGCTTTGCGAGAGCATGTTAGAGTATTAGGGGCTAAAGCGTATTGGCAGGCTTTTGAAACAGCACCAGATTTTGTAGTTGCATTTATTCCAAACGAAGCATTGCTTCAGGCGGCTCTTGAAGCGGATCCAACGCTTATGGATGATGCTTTTGCGCAAAAAGTAGCACTCACTTCACCAGTTACTTTGTGGGCCGTGCTTAAGTCTGTTGCGTACGCATGGCAGCAGCAAAGTCTTACAGATGATGCAAAAGAACTTTTCGATTTATCTCGAGAATTATATGATCGCTTTGCGGTTCTTGGGGAAAATGCTTCAAAACTTGGCGTATCTTTGGCAAGAACAGTTGCAGCTTACAATAAGTTTGCTTCTTCGCTTGAGTCGCGAGTGTTGGTAACAGCGCGTAAACTTCAGAAGTTAGATCAAAGTAAAGTTATTGCTTCAATAGATCTTATAGATTCCGATAAAGCTGATGTTAAAGAGCTGAGCGCTCCGGAAGTATCAGTAGAAGATCGTTAAGCATAAAAACATTAAAGCATCAAAAATTGAAGAACTCTAACGCTAAGGAGTGCAAAAATGGCAGAATTACAAGAGGAACGCGCTGAGCTTAAACGCATGCTTTGTGCAGATATGATTGCGAAACCATTTAGTGAACTGTTTTCTGTTACATTTGCTCAGCGTGGCTCTAAGCTGGTTGGAGATGTTCTTTTTGACGCAATTGAGAAAGCTGGGTATTCGTTAGAACGCGATGTTGACGCTGTTGGCGCGTTAACTGCTGCTGCGGTGCCGATGGTTTTTGCGCTTATTCATGCTGCAGAACGTAAAGGAATTGCACTCGACGGCTTTGTTATGGATTTTGTTTTTCCTGCAACAAAAGGCCCGTCAGTTAAAGGCAAGCGAGTGCTGTTGCTTGACTCTTGGCTTTCTGAAAAATCGTATGTTCAAACTTCTTCGCTTGTGACTTTACGACACGGAAATGAATTAAGTCTTGATTTTGGCATTGTTCATCAGCAAGGCGCGCAAATTCTTGCTATAGTTGCATTAATTGGTGGTGTTGACGCCGACGAACAAGGCACAAGGCATCTTCAATTAGTAAATCCAATAAGTGAGGAGAGTACTAAAATGGCATTTGTTCAAGCTTTCGATGAAGAAGAATTACGTGCAGATGCAGATCACGACGATTGCTGCAACGACAATTGCTGTGGCGGTCATTGCGAGGTTAAATGCACTGGCGATTGTAAGCATGACGGCTGCACTGAGCCATGCTGTGAAGATAACTGCTGTGGCGGTCATTGCAAGGTAGAGTGCACTGGTGATTGTGCTCATGATGGTTGCACTGAGCCTTGCTGCGAGGATAACTGCTGTGGTGGCCATTGCAAGTCAAGTTGCACAGGTGATTGCGCAACTGACGGCTGCCAAGACTAGCTGCAATACTAAGCAAAAGTATTAAACGGAGCAAAACTCACGCATGCACGAACCGAATCCAATTACTTTGGCTGCAAAAGCTTCCGATGAGCCAGAATTCCGACCTATAGGAGTTGGCCCATGGGAAGAAGAACATCCAGGTGAGCCTCGTCCAGATAATCCAGAATCGCCAAATTATGATGCGCGGTTTAGCACTGAATTACTAGACGAAGGCGACCAGCGTAACGTCTTAGATCGCTACAGATACTGGAAAGTAGAAGCCATAAAAGCGGATCTCGATTCTAAAGGCCGTCATGAGTTTGAAGTAGCTGTAGAAAATTGGACTCACGATTTCAACATAGGCTCTATGGTTCGCACTGCGAACGCGTTTACTGCGAAAAAAGTGTATATCGTAGGGCCTCATAAATGGAATCGTAAAGGCTCATTAATGACTGAGCTATACCAATACGTTGAGTGCTGCCCAACTATTGAAACTCTAGTAACTAATTGGCGCGAAAATATGCTTAAAGAAGCAGAAGAAGCGCATCAATTTTTGCTTAAAGCACAAGCAGAAGGCAATAAAGAAGCCGAAAAAATCGCAAATATTAAGGAACAAGACGCTAAAAACGCTCGCGTTATAGCGCTAGATATTATTCCAGGTGCTGTTGCTATGGAAAACTACAAGTTCCCTAAACGTTGTCTTATGCTTTTTGGTGCAGAAGGTCCAGGTCTTTCTAAAAAAGCACTAGAGATGGCGGATGACGTTGTTTATATTTCGCAATTCGGCTCTGTTCGCTCACTAAATGCAGGAGCTGCTGCAGCTGTTTCTATGCACGCGTGGATTGCTCAGCATGCAGTACCAAATTGCTGAATCTTAATAAAATATTAATTAGAATTTCGGTAGCAGAATTTTGTCAGCAGAATCTCATCAGCAATATTAGTTAAAACGTAGCAGCTTGTACTTATAAACGCTTACATTTAATGTGTATTTTTTTTTTTATTTGTGATATTGTTAATTTATGTTAGAATTTCAACATATTACAAAGCGTTTCGGCGCAAAAACAGTGCTTAACGACGTTTCTTTCGTCGCCGAAGACGGTAAAGTCACGGGCTTTTTAGGTCCTAATGGCGCTGGTAAATCTACCACCATGCGTTGCGCGTTAAATCTTATTCACGCCAATAGTGGCACTTCTCTTATTGACGGAAAACCTTACGCAAAAATCACATCCCCAATGACGGAAGTTGGCGCGGTTCTTGATGCAAAGTCTGCTCACAGAGGTCGAACGGCTTACAATCACCTGTATTCATTGGCTTTAACTCACGGAATATCAAAGAAACGTGTCGATGAAGTCATTGATATTACTGGTTTGACTAGTGTAAAAAATCGCAAGGCAGGTTCATTCTCGCTTGGCATGGGTCAGCGTCTTTCCATTGCTGCGGCTCTTTTAGCAGATCCGCACAATCTCATACTTGACGAACCGGTTAACGGCTTGGATCCGGAAGGTGTTAAGTGGGTTCGCGAATTATGCAAGTATTATGCAAGCGAAGGCCGTGCAATTTTACTTAGTTCCCACTTAATGAGCGAAGTTGCTCTTACTGCAGATAATCTTGTGATTATTGCGCACGGAGAAATTTTGGAGCGCACAACAGTACAAGATTTTGTTAATGCACATTCTCAGCACGCTGTGCGACTTGTAACTCCAGAAGGTGAAAAACTAAAGCAAGTGCTTACACAAAATCATCCCGAATGCAAGATTTTGCCTGATAAGCGCACGCCTCAAGACGCTCAAGAAGGCGAACTTTTTAAGGTAACAGGTTGCGAGCTTAATCAACTTGCTCGCGAAATTGCAGATAATCAAATTATGGTTTACCAGCTAAATCAAGAGCACGCATCGCTTGAGGAAGCATATTTGGCTCTTACGCACGGTCAAGAGCAGTACGTAACAAAAGCATTGCCAAATGCTACTGCTGCGACTGGAACGCAATATGCAGATGGAGGAAGCGCAAAATGAGTGAGCAAATTAATCAATCTGTTAATCAATCTGTTGATCAAGCAACAAGCAACTCTTACAAAACCGGCAGAAGCATGAACGCTCAGCACCTACGTCTTACATTTATGCACTCTCTTAAATCTGAGATGGTTAAGTTGCGTGGGCTTGCATCCACTTGGTGGTGCATGGCATTGGCCATTGTTTTGCCTGTAGTTTTCAGCTTTATTATCGCGATTGTGCAAAAAGCAATATCTAAAGTTGACTTTACTAAACAGGGTGCGTCTGCTAGCAAATCAAGCGGTGCAGTCACCATGGGGCCGAGCGATAAAAGCAGCCTTATTTCTTCTCAAGAAGGTATTTTCAACTTAGTTATTAGTTTTGCCTCTATATCTTTGATTGTTATTGCGATTTTTGCAGTGCTTGCTATAACAGCTGAGCATTCCACAACTTCAATTCAAGCTTCGCTTACTTCTGTACCTCGAAGGGGTATGTTCTTTACCGCTAAGTTTGTTGCAATCGCAATCTACGTTTTTGTGGTACAACTTATTGCAATGGCAGTTTCATTAGTTGCTGCAGAATTAGCATTTATGGGTGAGAATATCTCAGGCTTGTCTGGAAGTAGAACATGGCAATTACCTCTTATGCTGTTCCTTGGATCTCCTGTAATTATGGTTGTTGTGGCAGCAATGGCGTACGGCTTCGGCATGATTTGCAAGTCAACTGCTGGCGGAATTATGTGCGTTATTGGAGCTGTGATGATTTTGCCTACTGTTCTTAGCATTATTGTGATTTCAAGTGGTTTTGCAAAATGGACTTTAGTGCTTACTCAGCTTTTGCCAGCCACAGCTGTAAGTCAGTTCTTGGGTGATTCTTCTAGCTCTAACGGAAAATTCGCATCAAATGTAAATGTTGCTTTCGAATGGTGGCAGTCCGGTTTGGTAGTTCTCGCTTGGGCTGTAGTCATGTACGCAATTGGCTACGTTATTGAAAAGCATCGCGATATTTAAACATAGTAAGTATAAATAAAATAAGCCCTGTTCAATCGCAATCATTACTGAGCAAGTGAGCGGGGCTTATTTGTTGCAACTATTTGCCGATACTAATTTCTAATTCTTCTTCTTGCTAGAAATAGAGCACCCAGCTGCAAATAACGCGATAGCCCAAGCAGCCATAGTAATAATAGATGGCACTAATTCTGGCACTAAGCTCATTGTGTATTTTCTTGAGAATCCTAATCATCTTGTTTCTTTTTAGCAAATTGAGGATGAGCCAATATATGAAGTATCAGGCAATGGTAGCTCGGTAGTAGGCTTAGCATGTTGTGGTTGCGCATGCCGGTTGATATTTCTTTGATTTTCATATTTTGCATAGAGCTGATTCCGGCAATATCCATAATCTCTGATACGCGACTTTTTGGAATTTTACAATATTTTGCAACGAATGTGAGCTTTTTATAGAACTAGTATTTCTATAATTAGCTTTTAAATCTAATACTTTGCCGACTGTTTTTATTGGGGAATTAAGCTTTTTGTATGGGACGCCGTCGAATAATACTTCACCTTCATTGGCTTTTATGAGTCCCAATGCGCAATATAGCGCAGTTGATTGAACCGTTAGGGCCAACAAATCCCGTAACTTTGCTATCTTCTGCTACAAAAGAAATATCATTGAGTACTTGCTGTTTTATAGTACTTGGATATATTTTGTATCTCTAACATAACTAAATCCTACTGCGAAAAATGTAATAGAAACCCTATTTGTGTAAAAAATTAAGGACTTTATCTCGTAACTGGCTACAAGATAAAGTCCTTAATTTTTTCAGTTTTATTTATTTATGCTCAATTGCAATATGAGTTCAGTCATTCTTTACAGTTTCAGCAACGCGAGGCCACAAGGTTGTGCCCCAGTTCTTGATTGTGCGCTGACGAACCAACGGCAAATCAGTACGGTTGTACACTGTACGCCATGGTTCCCATACCAAGCCGGTCTTTTCTTCCAACTTAATGCGAAGATTGCGCACATTGCCCTTGAACTGAATCGTTGTGCTGAAGTGAGCGGTACGATACTTGCCGTTTCCTTCCCAAGCGCGAGAACGTACGTATGGAGTTCCGTCGATATCAGTGCCGTACTCATCCCAGTAGACGTAGTAGCGAGCTACATAAGCTCCACGGTGATCCAAGGTCAAATAACCGTCACGGTAAGCAGAAACCTTAGTCTCAACATAATCGCTGTTGCTCTGGAGAGTTGCTACTTCGTTATCTTTTACGAAGGAAGTAGTGTAAGCGATTGGAACAGCTGGGCTAGAGGTGCTCAAATTTGCACCTTCCTGAATCAAAGCCTTCAGCGTATCGATATTGCCGGTAATAACCTTTGCTGCGCCGTTAGCGCTGCCGCCGAGAATCACTGCAGTAACAGAAGTATTCTGGAGAATGCGATGGAATTCGGTGTTTGGCTTAATTTCTACGCCCTTAATTGCCGCTTCTACTGCAGCCTGGAAATCAGTGCTCTTGCTGGTGGTATCGAACTTTACGTACATTGAGCGACCATAAGCTACGTTTGACACGTAAACTGGTGGGCGTTTGCTGTCAACGCCACGGTTCTTCAAGCTTTCTGGCGTAGTGCATGGAGCAAAGAAATCTGCTGGGCTATCTGGAGCGTCGACGCTTACTGTGTAGTAAGTTTGCTTGAAGTTCACAATTTGAGTCTGCTTCTCACCCTTGTGTACTGCATCGAAATCAATCTTCAGCGGTACGCCAATCTTTGCAAAATCAGCACCAAACTTAGCCTTGAGCTGGTTCATGCTCTGTGCGCTTGCGGAATCATACTGCATACGAGCTGCCACATGATGGCTTGCTGCATATTGTGCATTCCACTTAGAAACTAAACCGTTAACTGCTGAAGTAACGGAGCTCTTGGTTGGATGTTGCACAGTTACAGTACTCTCGCCGCCGTGGAAGCCTGGCAAATCAATGCTCAAAGTTAATGGTGCGCGATTTGCTGAAATCAAGCTTGGCATGTTATCCATCAAATTCTGGTCAGCGCGGAATAATGCACCAGGATACACGCGATCATTGTTGGCCGAAGTTACCGACAAGTTTGACGTTGTATTGGTGATGTTCTTCTTCTGATGCTCAACAACAACGAATTCGCCGTTCTTGTTGAAGCTGTCGCTGGAGAATTTATTGTTAATTGTTTCGCCGTGACGTGCGAGAATATTCGTTTTATCGTAATGCAAATCCCACAAGTAGTTGTTCAGCGAGTCCTTGCTGGCTGCGCAAGATGCAGCTGGTGCAGAAGGCTTTGCAGAAGAATCTGCCATTGCTGGAACTGCTAAGCATTGTGGAATAATAGTCGCGCCCGCGAGCAACAACATTGCTGCATTACGGTAGAACTTTGTGCTCTTCATATGTATCCTTCGATTTTTATTAGATTTTATTTCAAATTATTTTTTCAGTGAGATGCTGCAAATACGTGCTTCAGTGCATATATATGCTTCAGTGCATCAGCTTCAGCTTCTCACATCACACGATTATTACACACTTTTTATTTATGCGATAATTGTTTAAAATAATTTTTTAAGTTTCAAACAAAAGTTTAAATAATGCTGAAATACCAACACTTTTTTGTTACGTCAGTTTTGTCGTTTCGGCGTGTTGACAGATAAAATGAACGGATTTTACGTATTTTGATTCGTGATAATTTTGTGAAAATATATGCAAAATATTTGTGCAAGTATTATTTAGTGTTACACATGCGCAATTTTTAATTGCTTCAGTCTTAAAGAATTAATTTGTAGTACTTTCTCAATAAAACAAAATAATCAACAAATAATTCTCATAAAGCTTTTATCCACATTGCTTTTTTCTACTAACGAAGGTCACGTATCACACATATAGTTGAGGTTATGCCTACATTCACACGCGAAGAAATTGAGCATTTGGGCGTTTTATCCCAGATTGCTTTAAGCGACGAAGAAATCAGTCGCTTGCAAGGCGAATTGAACGTCATTGCAGAATCTATTAATAAAGTGCAGGAAGTTGCTGGCGAAGATGTGCCACCTACTGCAAATCCAGTGCCTTTGGAAGCTTATTTGCGTCCAGATGAGCCTGCTACACCTTTGACTCAAGAAGAAGCTCTTTCGGATGCTCCTAGAAGTGAGTCTGGCATGTTTGTAGCGCCTCGAATTTTGGGGGAGGAATAAAAACATGACTAATACTCAAGATTTGGTAAAACTTTCTGCTGCCGATATGGCAAAGGCTGTAAAAGCTAAAGAAGTTTCTAGCCGTGAACTTGTTGAAGCTCACTTGGCAGTCATTGAATCTGCAGAGCCAGAAATTAAGGCATTCTTGCATGTTTCTGCAGATATTGCTCTCGAGCAGGCAGATGCTTTTGATGCTAAGAACGCTAATGGTGAGACTGAAGGCTTGCCTGAGCTTGCAGGCGTTCCAATTGCAATTAAAGACATGATTGTCACTAAAGGCATTCCAACCACTGCAGCATCGAAGATCCTCGAAGGCTGGGTTCCACCTTACGATGCTACTGTTATTGAAAAGCTCAAAGCAGCTGGCATGCCAATTCTCGGCAAGACTAATTTGGATGAGTTTGCTCAAGGTTCTTCTACAGAACATTCTGCTTATCAAACTACTTGCAATCCTTGGGATACTGAGCGTGTTCCTGGTGGTTCCGGCGGCGGTTCAGCTGCAGCTGTTGCTGCATTCGAGGCTCCTATTGCTTTGGGTACAGATACAGGTGGCTCTATTCGTCAGCCAGGTGCTTTAACTGGTACAGTCGGCGCAAAGCCAACTTATGGCGGTGTTAGCCGTTTTGGTGCAATCGCTATGGCAAGTTCCTTGGATCAGATTGGACCTGTTTCTCGTACCGTTCTTGATTCTGCGCTTTTGCAGGAAATTATCGGTGGTAACGATAGGCGCGATTCTACTTCTATTCCAGCTCCTGTTCCTCCAATGGCTCAGGCTGCACGCGAGGGTGCTCGCCGTGATTTGAAGGGCTTGAAGGTTGGTTTAGTTAAAGAGCTTAGTGGCGAAGGCTTCCAGCCAGGCGTTGAAGCTCGCTTTAATGAGGCGGTGCAGCTGCTTAAGGATATGGGTGCAGAGGTTACGGAAGTTTCCTGCCCTCATTTCCCTTATTCTTTGGCTGCTTACTACATTATTATGCCTTCCGAAGTTAGCTCCAACTTGGCTCGCTACGACGGCATGCGCTACGGTTTGCGCGTAATGCCGCCAGCAGACAAGCCTCAGACTGCTGCAAATATGATGGCTGCAACTCGTGAAGCTGGTTTCGGTGACGAAGTAAAGCGCCGTATTATTCTCGGTACTTACGCGCTTTCCGCTGGCTATTACGATGCTTGGTATGGTTCTGCACAGAAAGTTCGTACGCTTATTATTCGCGATTTCGAAGAAGCGTTTAAGAAAGTAGATGTTCTTATTTCTCCAACAAGCCCTACAACGGCATTTAAGTTTGGTGAGAAGATGGACGATCCGCTTTCTATGTATATGAACGATATTGCTACGATTCCTGCAAACATGGCTGGAGTTCCTGCTTTGAGTCTCCCAGCTGGCTTAAGCGACGACGGTTTGCCTGTTGGCATTCAGATTATTGCTCCGCAATGCCATGATGAAAAGATGTACAAGCCTGCAGCAGCGTTGGAAGCTGCTCTCGAAGAGCAGTGGGGCGGCTCAATCTGGAAGTCGCTTAAGGCTGGCTGGCTCGATTCATTGGCTAAGTAAAGTTAAGCAAAGCTTAAGTAAGAAGGATTCTCATGGCTGAAAAACTTATGAAATACGCCGATGCTGTGGAGCAATTTGACCCAGTTTTCGGTTTGGAAACTCACGTTGAGCTTAGCACGCGCACAAAGCTGTTTTGCCCAGCGGAAGTGTCTTTTGGTGGCGAGCCAAACACTCAGCTAACTCCTGTAAGCCTTGGTTTGCCAGGCTCTTTGCCAGTTGTAAACAAGACTGCAGTTGATTATGCAATTAAGCTTGGTTTGGCATTGCATTGCGAAATTGCTGAGTGGAGCCAGTTCGCTCGTAAGAACTACTTCTACCCAGATATGCCTCGCGATTATCAGATCTCCCAGTACGATAAGCCTACTAATGGCAACGGTTACTTGGATGTTGAGCTTGAAGATGGAACCGTGTTCCGCGTTCCGATTGAGCGCGCTCACATTGAAGATGATGCTGGTAAGAATACGCACGTTGGTGGTGCTGACGGCCGTATTGAAGGCGCAAATCATTCTTTGGTTGATTACAATCGCGCAGGTGTGCCTTTAATCGAGATTGTAACTAAGCCAATCGAAGGCGCTGGCAGCCGCGCTCCAGAAATCGCAGGCGCATACATGCGTGCTATTCGCGATATTGTTCGCGCTCTCAACATTTCTCACGCTCGCATGGAGCAGGGCAATATGCGTGCTGACGTGAACGTTTCGCTCCGTCGCAAGCCAACCGATCCATTTGGTACGCGTTCAGAAACTAAGAATGTGAACACATTCCGCGGAATCGAAAAGACGCTCCAATATGAGATTCGTCGTCAAGCTGCTATTTTGAGTGAAGGCGGCGAGATTTTGCAGGAAACTCGTCACTGGGATGAGGCAACTCAGACTACTGCTGGCGGTCGTGTGAAGTCGGATGCTGACGATTATCGCTACTTCCCAGATCCTGATTTGGTTATGCTTCACATCACTAAAGAGCATATTGAGCGCATGAAGGCGCAAATGCCTGAAATGCCTCGCGAGCGTCGTAACCGTTTGCAAAGCGAATGGGGTATTAGCGATCTTGAAATGCGAGATATTCTTAACGCGGATGCTCTTGATTTGGTTGAAGAAACCGTTAAAGCTGGTGCAACTGCAGCAGGTGCTAAGAAGTGGTGGCTTGGTGAGCTTGCTCGCGAAGCAAACACTCGTGGCGTGACTTTGGAAGAATTGCCTATTACTCCGCAAGATGTGGCTGAAGTTGAAAAGTTAATTGCAGACGGCAATCT
Source organism: Gardnerella sp. DNF01189 (assembly GCF_049244195.1). Taxonomy (NCBI): domain Bacteria; kingdom Bacillati; phylum Actinomycetota; class Actinomycetes; order Bifidobacteriales; family Bifidobacteriaceae; genus Gardnerella; species Gardnerella sp. DNF01189. Next base: position 1,225,488 of record NZ_CP058385.1, read on the forward strand.
TAACGATAAGCTCGCTAAGCAAACTGTTGCATGCGTTTTGGCTGGCGAGGGTAAACCTGATGAAGTTGTTAAGAAGCACGGATTTAAGGTTATGAACGACGACGGTGCTTTGGAAGCTGCTGTTGACGCTGCTCTTGCAGCCGATCCTGAAGTTGCCGAAAAGCTTAAGTCTGGAAACATGAAGCCGATGGGTGCAATTATTGGCGCTGTCATGCGTGCGACTAAAGGTCAGGCTGATGCTAAGGCTGTTACTAAGATTGTGATGGCAAAAATCAAAGGCTGAAAAGTGCCGTAAAGGCTGAAAAATTTAATATTTGATAACGCTAATGTATAAACGTAAAAGCGTAATCAATATTCAAAAGTAAGTGCTGCGTACTTGCTGCATGCTCAAATCAGATTTGTTTGTGTAGCAGGTGCGCAGAATTTACTATTTATCAACATTGCGAGGCATTTTTCGTCTTCGGGATTATCATATATTATGCGACATGAGAATTATGCGAAGGGCTTAATTCTCAAAGGCACAATACAAGTAGGTGACTATGCAACAAACCAATGATGGTGTTATTAACTCTCGCGAGTTACCAAAATCTATAGTAATTCCTCAAATTCGTGGAGAGATGGCGCACCTTCGTCCAGCTACGTGCGATGATTTTCAAAGAATGGATGATTTGTGCGCATTTGATGGTGCTGCAGTTATTACTGGAAAGGATGCTAATTCAGAGCGTTCTATGGTTCATTCGTGGGTTGAAAGCTCTATGCAATGGACTAAAGATAGTCTTATTGGCGAAAATCCTTCTGAATCTTGTCGTTTTGCTGGCGATGTTCAATTGCGTCACACTATTGCGTGGGCGATTGTTCCTGATGTTTTGGATGATTCAAATAACGCTTCCGGCGACATTATTGGCATGATTTTCCTTATAGATATTGACGGATGGTCTCGCAGTGCTCGAATTCAAGTTGTTTTAGGCAAAAATTATCGAGGAAGAGGCTATTCGCGCGATGCGATGCCTAGAGTTATGACTTATGCTTTTGCATCAGAGCCGACTGGTCTAGGGTTGCATAGAATTTGGGTGGGAGTTCCGGCAACTAATACTCGTTCGCTTTCGGTGTATCAATCGCTTGGCTTTGTAAAAACAGGCACTGCGCGCGATGCATTATGGGATGCCCAGAATCAAAAATATCAAGATTTTGTTGTAATGGACACTCTTGTAGATGAATATGATGCTATTCGCTCGCTAGATGCTTTTGGGTTACACGTTATTGAAGAAAATCCTGGTGTAATTGAAGCTTTGAGTGCGCATGAACATTCTGTGGCTATACCTGTGCATCGTGATAATCTTGATGAAGCATGGCCGTACAATGTAAACGTCTCTGAAGGAAGTTCATCAAAAAAAGCTTGGTGGCGCATTATAGGTCGTGGACGCAAACGTAATACGGAAGGTAAGTAATGAGCGCCGAAGATCTCGACAACTATGAAACCGATGCAGAACTTGCGTTATACAAAGAATACCGTGATGTTATTAAGCTTTTTACTTATGTTGTAGAAACAGAGCGACGATTTTATTTAGCCAATAAAGTCGATTTTAATGTGCGTTCAGCAGGTCAGGATGTTTATTTTGATGTTCAACTTACGGACGCTTGGGTATGGGATGTTTACCGCCCTTCGCGTTTTGTTAAAAATGTACGAATAGTAACTTTTAAAGATGTAAATGTTGAAGAAGTACAAAAAACAGACATTGACATTCCTGAATCTATCGCGTGATGCGCGTATGCTCAATAAGGATGTATAGGAATTGCTTACCTAGCACGCAAAGTGTTTTCGTAAAAATTTGATGTATTAAGATGGAGGACAAGTGACGGATACACAATCCCCAAAGGAATCTGTGGTAATTATTGGTGGTGGTCCGGCAGGGTTGACGGCAGCCTGGGAACTCGTTAAGGATGGCGGATCCAGCCGCTACGACGTAACAGTACTCGAAGCCACGCGTGAATTTGGCGGCATTTCGCGTACTGTGAAGTATAACGGCAATCGTATGGATATTGGCGGTCATCGTTTCTTCTCAAAAGATGACCGTATTATGCAGTGGTGGCGTGAAATGCTACCTCTCCAGGGTGCGCCTTCATATGATGATAAAAAGCTTGGTCGTCATCATGATTTGGAAGCAGGTGGACCTGATCCTGAAGTTGAAGATGAAGTGATGTTGAAGCGTCATCGCGTTTCTCGTATTTTCTGGAATCATCATTTCTTTGATTATCCAATTTCTCTTTCTGCAGCAACCTTGCGTTCTATGGGCTTTATCTTGACTATGAAGGTTGGCTTCAGCTATTTGTGGTCTATGATTCACAAGTTGCCAGAAACTAATCTTGAGAATTTCTACATTAATCGTTTCGGCAAGAAACTTTATTCCATGTTCTTTGAGGGCTATACAGAGAAGCTTTGGGGTAGGCATCCAAGCCAAATTTCTGCCGATTGGGGTGCTCAGCGCGTTAAGGGCTTGAGCATTGTGGAAGTGTTGAAGAACGCTTTTTCCAAGCTTTTCCCTAAGAAAAAAGGCAAGGAAAAGGAAGTAGAAACCTCATTAATTGAGGAATTCTGGTATCCAAAGCTTGGTCCTGGTCAGTTGTGGGAAACGGTTGAGCGTCGTTGCCGCGAAAACGGTGCTACTGTGCGCACAGACGCAAAGGTAGTTGCTATTAAGCAAGCAGACGGAAAGATTTCCAGTGTTGTAGTTGAAGATGCAAATGGAGAGCGTTCAGAATTGCACGCCGACCAGTTTATATCTTCTATGCCAATTAAGGATTTGGTAGCTGCTCTTGAGCAGGGTGCAAATGGTGACGAAAAGGCTGAAGTTCCAGCAGAAATGCAACGCGTTGCCAAAGGTTTACCTTATCGCGATTTTGTGACTGTAGGCTTGCTTGTTAAGCGCGTGCGTCTGCGTAATACTACCACTATTCCAACGCTTGGTAATCCTCCTATTGTTCCTGATTGCTGGATTTACGTGCAGGATCCTGGATATAAAGTCGGACGTTTGCAAATCTTCAACAACTGGAGCCCATATCTCGTTAAGGATGTTGATAACACTGTTTGGATTGGTCTTGAGTACTTCTGCGACGAAGGTGACGACTTCTGGAATATGAGTGATGATGATGCTCGCAAGATGGCTATTGACGAGTTGACTCGTATGCAGGTTATCAATGGTGAGGAAGACGTTCTTGATTCTCACCGTGAGCGAGTTCCAAAGGCATATCCTGCTTACTTTGACACATACGCTCAGATGCCTGAATTGATTGATTATCTTGATGGCTTTGGTAATTTGTATTGCGTTGGTCGTAATGGACAGCATCGTTATAATAACCAAGATCATTCAATGGCAACTGCTATTGAGGCTGTAGAAGATATCCGAACTGGAGAAACTTCTAAGAAGAACGTGTGGTCTGTTAATACTGAAAAGTCGTATCACGAAAAGAAGTAGTAATTAATTCTCGTATAAATTTGAGCGTTTGATTTTAAAGCGCAAATAATTTAGCGATATAGCGTCAATAATACTGGGTGTTACCCAAGTTATTGGCGCTTTTTGTTTATGTGAGTAGCTCTTTAAAAACTTTATAGAAATTGCAATAAAATACTAAATACTATGGCGCGTCGCATTGTACAGCGTCGTATAGCTGTAGTAGCATACATAATGTTCGTTGTTATGTACATATGAATTGTTATGAAATAGCAGCGAGTTCGTGACGGATTTTTCCGTAATCTTCCATGTAAAGACTTGCCGGGTCTCTATTCCGTGCGAGTTAAGGAAAGGTAAAATTGTGGCAACAGGCCAGAATCTTGAAAAAATGAAGCTTTCAGAATTGAAAGATCTTGCGAAACAAATGGGTTTGCGCGGTACATCTACAATGCGTAAGCCTGAGTTGGTGGCTACACTGACGGCTGCTCGTAATGGGGGAGAAGCGCCTGCAGGTGTAAGTGTTCGTGTTCCTCGTGATGTTGTGAATGCTAATAAAACTGCAGATACTAGTACAGATATAGAAGATGTTAGGTCATCGAAAGACAATAGTGATTTAGAAGCGTTAGAAGTTTTGGTTCCCAATGCTGCTTCAGATCGTCGCTATAGAGACGAAGAAGATTTTGGGAATAAAAATTATCGACGCGATGCGAATCGTAATAATACATTCCAGCGTCGTCGTTCCTCAGAAGATCGTAATGATAATCGCGATCGTAGAGAAGATGGTATGGATTCGCATGAGTTGGATCAAATTTTGGCAACATTGCCTGGTGAAGATTCTCATGCAGAGGGTGAACCGCGTCGTCAGCGTGTAGCTTCTCGTGACTTTGATAGAGAAGAACAACAAAATCGTGCTGATCGTTTCCAGCGTCGTATGCGCGGTCGTGCACGTGATTACGATGAGTCTCGTTCAGATTATTCAGATCGACAGAATCATTCAGAACGCATGAATCGAGTAGAACGTGAAGATCGTGATGAACGTCGTGCTGAGCGTGGAGAACGTCAAGATTGTAACGATCGCAATGTTCGTCTTGATCGCGATGCACGCGATGCTCGCGAAGAGCATGATTTACGTGAGTCTCGTCGTGAAGAGTCTCAGGAAGAGCTCGTGCCAGTAGCTGGAATTGTTGATGTCTTAGAATCTTACGCATTCGTGCGCACTTCTGGTTATTTGCCTGGTCCTAACGATGTTTATGTTTCAATGAGCCAAATTAAAAAATATGGCTTACGCAAGGGTGATGCAGTTCAAGGCTCCATTCGTGCTCCTCGCGAAGGCGATCGTCGAAATCAGCGCCAAAAGTTTGTTCCTTTGCAAACAATCGATAGCATTAATGGAATGAGCGTTGAAGAAGCTCAGTCTCGACCGCAATTTGCTAAGTTGACGCCGTTATACCCACAAGAGCGTTTGAAGCAAGAAACTACTCCGAATCGCATGTTGGGACGTGTTATTGATTTAGTTGCCCCAATTGGTAAAGGTCAGCGCGGTTTGATTGTGTCGCCACCAAAGGCTGGTAAAACCATTACTCTTCAGAATATTGCAAATGCAATTACTACAAATAATCCTGAAGTGCATCTTATGGTTGTGCTTGTCGATGAGCGTCCAGAAGAAGTTACCGATATGGAACGCACTGTGCAAGGCGAAGTGATTTCTTCTACATTCGATCGTCCTGCAACGGATCACACTACTGTTGCTGAGCTTGCTATTGAGCGCGCTAAGCGTTTGGTTGAGCTTGGCCAGGATGTTGTGGTTTTGCTTGATTCTATGACTCGTTTGGCTAGAGCCTACAATATTGCTGCTCCTACTTCTGGTCGTATTCTTTCCGGTGGTGTTGATGCTCAGGCGTTGTACCCACCAAAGAAGTTCTTCGGTGCTGCTCGAAATATTGAAGACGGCGGCTCTTTGACGATTATTTCTTCTGCATTGGTTGAAACCGGCTCTAAGATGGATGAAGTAATCTTCGAAGAGTTTAAGGGCACTGGAAATATGGAATTGCGTTTGAGTAGAGATTTGGCTGATAAGCGTCTCTTCCCAGCAGTAGATATTAATGCTTCTGGAACTCGTCGCGAGGAGTTAATTACTCCAGCTGCAGATTTGCCAGTTATTTATCGTTTGCGCCGTCTCTTTGGTGGTCTTGAGGCAGAGCAAGCGTATCAGACTTTGATTCCTCGATTGAAGAAAACTGCTTCAAACCGTGATTTCTTGGCTGCCATAACTCAACAAACTGGCACTGCTACGAATAATTCTTCTTCTACGACTATTGCGTAGTTCTTATTTCGTAAGGAATTAAAATTATTGCCCTTTGGATTATCTACCAAGGGGCAATAATTTTATTTATATTTATATTCGTTAATAACTAATATTTTATGCAGCATGTAAAGCTTGTTGCGCAAGTGCAAATTTGCTTATGCGCGCTACGCCTTCTTTAAGTTCTTCTGCTTTCCCAGCGTAAGATAGTCGCACGAATCCGCTTCCTTCTGCGCCAAAGGCTTCTCCTGGCACAACAGCAATTTTTTCTTCATCTAAAAGTTTTTTGCTAAATTCTTCTGAACTTAAACCAGTTGGTCGAACGTCAACAAAAACGTAGAATGCACCTTGAGGCTCTATAAGACGCAATGCATTGCAATTTGCCAATCCGTCTATAACAAGCTGACGTTTTGCACGATATTCTTCTCTCATTTCGCGCACGTGATCTTGCGGACCTGTTAATGCAGCTACGCCGCCATATTGTGCGGTAGAATTTACAGAAGAATGCATCATTTCTGCAATTTTGCTGGTTTGCTCAATAACTTGACTTGGTGCAAGAATATATCCAATTCTCCATCCTGTCATTGCATAAGTTTTCGATAAACTTTCTACAATAATGGTTCGTTCGTGCATTCCTTCAGCTGCTGCAATAGATGGTGCTACAGCATTTCCGCAAGGTTCAGTTTCTGGATTGCTTGCGAATACGAATGGATGGTAGACTTCGTCAGAAATTACCCAAAGATTAAATTCTTGGCATAATTTTGCAACTTCTTCGAGTTCTTCTGCGGTTGTTACAGCACCGGTTGGGTTGCATGGAGAATTGATAATGATGGCTTTAGTGCGTGGCGATATAGCTTTGCGTATTTCTGCTGCATTAATATGCATTCCATGTTCTGGCTTAAGGGCTACAGTTACTGGAATTCCTTCGCACATTAGCACTTCTGCATCGTATGATGTGAAGTATGGAGATGGAATAATAACCTCATCTCCCGGATCTATTACTGATTTAATAGCTAAATATAATCCAATAGTAGCGCCGTCAACGGCTTGAATTTCTGTGTCTGCGTTGTAGTTTAAACCTTTTACTCTATTCGTATAATTTGCAGCTGCCTCGCGGAATTCTGGTATGCCTAAAACGTCTGTGTATTTTGTTTTTCCCTCTCGTAATGAGTTGCACGCGGCTTCAACAATGTGTGAGGAAGCAGTTTCGCCTGGTTCTCCTAGGCATAGTGAAATAGCGTCTGGTATTTGTTCTACACGGTCAAATACATCTCTAATACCTGAACGAGGTATTGAAATTGCATGTTTCGCTACTTTTGCCATGCTGTGCTCCTTTTTGATTGTTGGTTTTGATTTTATAAGAATAATCTTTAAAGGTTATAGGCTTCGTTTATACGCTTATTATGCGAATTGTACAACACTATTACGGCTGATGTTAAAAGAAAAAATTATTTTTAACGTAATAATTTGTATTTTTTATTATTTTTTGAATAAATTTGTTCTTTTTCTGTAAAAAATACTGTACCATGAAAGAGACTGCAATGTGGCGCTACATAGATTCGTTTTAGATTCTCAATTCAGCGTCGACTGGAGAATGGAGGACGTATGGCTGGAAATCCTCATAAAGCTGAAACTAGTATAGCTATGGATTCAACTGATGCAATCATTGTTGATATTCTCGAACATGATGGTCGAGCGACGTTAACTCGTTTGGCGAAGGCTTCGGGTTTGTCTGTTTCTGCAGTTCAATCTCGAGTGCAAAAGCTTGAGCGTAAAGGTGTTATTACTGGTTATCGCGCGTTAATTGATTATGAGCGTCGTGGTTTACCTGTAAGCGCATTTGTGTCTGTTACGCCACTTGATTTTGGGCAGGAAGCTACAATACCTAACAAATTGCGTGATATTTCTGGTATTGAAGCTTGCTATTCGATTACTGGTAGTCCAAGTTTTATGCTGGTAGTGCGTGTTGCTACGCCAAGCAAATTGGAAGAACTTATTAATACCATTCATCGCATAGTCCCTGTCAGTACAGAAACAACTATGGTTCTGCAAACATATTTCGATTAAATAATATGTGTGATTTTTCTGAAACAACGGTTGACGCGCGCGATACATCTCTTACGACATGTTGCAAAGTTGCTGCCGAAGAGATTATTGTGTTGCGTCAATCTGTTGATAATTTTGATAATGCAATAATTGCGCTGCTTGCTGAGCGGTTTAAAACTACGAAACGAATTGGTGAGTTGAAGGCTGAAGCTGGATTTGCTCCTGAGGATTCTAAAAGAGAGCAGCAGCAAATAGAAAGTTTGCTAAATATTGCGGAAAATGCCGGATTAGATTCTTCGATTGCGTTGAAATATCACGAGTTTGTTGTTACTGAGGCTAAGAAACGTCATCAGCAAATGCAGTCTTGAGATTAGATATTTCTGTTATTTTAATTGCGTTGAACTATGAATCACAATCAGTTTGTAGATTTTGAAAATAGATTTTCGCATATCGGTATGTAATGTTTTTGTGCATATGCGTGGCTATCTGAGTAATAAAGGCGGATAATACAAGTATGACTATTGCAACTGTTGAACGTTATGCGCATATGCTTGATGCTGCAAGTCGAGGTGGCTACGCATACCCTGCTATCAATGTTACTAGTACGCAAACTCTTAATGCAGCTTTGCAGGGATTTGCTCAAGCTGAATCTGATGGCATTATCCAAGTTTCTGTCGGTGGCTCTGCTTATTTTTCGGGTCAATCTCTCAATAATCGTGTTGTTGGTTCAATAGCATTTGCAAAATTTGCGCACGAAGTAGCAGCTCAATATCCTAATATCACTATTGCGCTTCATACAGATCATTGTGCTGAGCAATATTTAGATGATTGGATTCAACCACTAATTTCTTATGAAACAGAACGAGTCAAAAAAGGCGAAGAACCATTATTTCAGTCGCATATGTGGGATGGCTCAACGGTGCCTTTGCAACATAATCTAGACGTTGCAGAACAGTTGCTGGATGCTTCGCAAAAATCTCGCACAATTCTTGAAATTGAGATTGGTGCTGTTGGTGGAGAAGAAGATGGGCATCGTGCTGATATTGACGAGAGATTGTATTCTACGCCTGAAGATGCTTTGCGTGTTGTGGATAAACTTGGCTTGGGTGAACGTGGCAGGTATATGGCAGCGTTTACTTTTGGCAACGTTCATGGAGCCTATAAGCCTGGCGTTGTAAAACTGCATCCTAAATTATTGCAAGAAATCCAAAAAACTGTATATCAGAACTATCAAAATATTTGTGATACTCGCACCTTTGGCGCTTCTAAAAAGCCGTTCCTGCTGGTATTTCATGGCGGATCTGGCTCTACTGCTCAAGAGATTGCTGAAGCTGTGCGTTACGGCGTAATTAAAATGAATATAGATACCGACACTCAATACGCTTTTACTCGTGCAATCGCTGGTCACATGTTCAGCAATTATGACTCTGTTCTTAAAATAGACGGAGAAGTTGGCGAAAAGAAGTTGTATGATCCTCGATCTTGGGGTCGTGAAGCCGAAAAAGCCATGGCTCAGCGTGTAGCAGAAGCTTGTGTGCAGTTAGGTTCTGCTGGTAAAGCACTGAAATAGTAAATTTTTAATTTTATATATTTCATTTTCTTATTCGGTAGGGGCATAGAGATAGTCTTAACAGGTAAGGATTGTGCTTATTTGAGCAGCGTTAGCTCAAAAATGGAGGTGCGGCATGCCTGGTATTGTGCTTATTGGAGCTCAATGGGGTGACGAAGGTAAAGGCAAAGCAACAGATTTAATTGGTTCAAAGGTTGATATTGTCGCACGTTTTAATGGCGGTAATAATGCTGGGCACACTGTCGTTGTTGGCGATAAATCTTATGCATTACATTTACTTCCAAGCGGAATTATCAGCCCTAATGTTACGCCTGTAATTGGTAATGGTGTTGTTGTTGATCCAGAGGTATTGCTTGAAGAAATTGACGCTTTGGAATCTCGCGGTGTAGATTGTTCGCGCTTGCTTGTGAGCGAAGCTGCGCATGTTATTACTCCGTATCATCGAGTTATTGATAAAGTAACTGAGCGTTTTCTTGGCAAACACAAGATCGGCACGACTGGTCGTGGTATTGGACCTACTTACGCAGATAAAATTAATCGTGTTGGTATTCGAGTGCATGATTTATTTAATGCTGATCACTTGCGCGACAAAGTTGAAGCAAGTTTGCATCAAAAGAATCAAATGCTTGTAAAACTTTATAATCAACATCCTATTGATATTGATGCAGTTACTGCTCAACTTGTGGAGCTTGGCAAACGCTTGAAGAAATATGTTGCTGATACTTCATTAGTATTGAATGAAGCAATGGATGAAGGCAAAACTGTGCTGTTTGAAGGTGGACAAGCCACAATGCTTGACGTCGATCATGGCACTTATCCGTTTGTAACTTCTTCAAACCCTACTGCTGGTGGCGCTTGCACGGGTACTGGTGTTGGTCCTACTCGTATTACGCGCGTAATTGGAGTAGCGAAAGCGTATATTACTCGTGTTGGTGAAGGTCCATTCCCAACTGAACTTTTGGATGAGCAGGGTGACTGGTTGCGTGAGCAAGGCCATGAATATGGTGTTACAACTGGTCGTCCTCGTCGTTGTGGATGGTTTGATTCTGTAGTAAGCCGTTATGCAACTCGCGTAAATGGTTTGACGGATATTGTTCTTACTAAGCTTGACGTTTTGACTGGTTTGAAGGAAATCCCAGTTTGCGTAGCTTATGATGTGACTTTGTCTGATGGAACAGTTCAGCGTATGGAAGAAATGCCTGTAGATCAATCACTGTTTGCTTCTGCGAAACCAGTATACGAGATGCTTCCAGGCTGGAATGAGGATATTTCTCAAATTCATAAGTTTGAAGATTTGCCTCAAAATACGCAAAGTTATGTAAAGCGTTTGGAAGAGCTTTCTCATTGCCGTATTTCTGCTATTGGAACTGGTCCGCAGCGTGATCATATCATTAGTGTTCACTCACTAACTGACTGAAATTGTTTATTATTTTATGATCAACTTAGCAAAACGGCACTTCTCGGTTGGGAGTGTCGTTTTGGTTTATGACGATAATTTCAAAAAGAGTGAAAATGAGTAAAATAAGCGGAAAAAATAAAAAAAATAATTGTCGATTATACTTTTTAGTTTTTATTGGTGGTACATGTGGAGCTTTCGTGCGCGCAGTAATTTCTTCTTATGCGCACACGATTCACCAAGTAGACGGACAATCATTTATATTTGGTCAGCTTACTTTAGGAACTTTTTTGTCGAATATGATTGCATGCTTTATTTTTGCTCTTGTTACTGCAATATCTGTTAAAGCTTTAACGCAAGAAAAGCAAACTTTGTATAAATATGCGCTAGGAACAGGCTTTTGTGGCGGATTGTCGACTATGTCTACTTTCGCGTTTGAAAGTGCAATGTCTTTTATGTCTCCACGCATGACGCTTGTTGTTTTGGGCATGCTTTTTTCGCTGCTTTTTGGCGTTTTTATGGCTTTTGTTGGTAATTGGGTTGGAACAGGAATTGCGAATTGCATGAACAAAAAGCAAAGTCGATCTGTTGCAGAAGCTAACACTAAGGTGATGAAGTGATGAATTCTTTATACGTTTTTATTATGTTTATTTTGCCTTGCTTTTTTGGCGGTTTAGGTGCTGTTTTAAGATGCGCAATGACTAAAAAAATTTCAGCTGCTCATAAAAGCGAAGTTCCAGTTGCAACGCTATTTATCAATTGCGTTGCTTCATTTGCTATAGGTGTTATGTCTAATGTTTTCATGGTTGCAGCTGCAATATGTGGAGTACGTTTTGCTTATTTGATGATTTTGGGATTTTTGGGTGGATTTTCCACGTTTTCTACTGCAATTTTTGAAGGTGTGGATCTTATTCAAAGAAAGCGCATAAAAGATGGAGTGTTCTTGCTTTTTGCAGAACTTATTGTTCCATTCTTTGCTGCTTCTGTTGGGTATATTGTTTCGCAAATATTGTTACTGTACGTAATTTAGTATTTAGAAGTTAAGTGTTGTGCGCAGAATCGAGTTGTAGTGAAGTTTAAGAATGCATTGAGCTTTTTGAGTAATAACTTAAAGCAAATATCAAAAACTTTTTGCCAGCTTCGTTGGAAAGTAATATTAGCTGGGATATTTGTCGGCGTTGTTTCTGGTTCATTAGTAGCTTCTTACAGGCTTGGTATTGAATACGGTACGGATTTTGCGCGTTGGATGTATTTACAAATCCGGCATAACGCATGGTGGATTTTGCCATGCTTAATTTTTGCTGTAATTGCAGGTTTAATTATTGGCTGGATGAGTCGTAAAGAAAGTATGGCTTCTGGAAGTGGTATTCCTCAAGTCGTGGGATATGTTAATCGCGGTTTGAATATGCGATGGCACACGATTCTGCCAGTGCGTTTTGTTGGCGGTTTACTTGGTTCTTTATTTGGATTGTCTCTTGGGCGTGAAGGTCCATCTATTCAAATAGGTGCATGTGGTGCTCAGATGTTGTCTCGAATTTTCCGTAAAGGTAGGCGTGACGATATTAAAGAGCATTATGTAGTAACTGCTGGAGCTGCAGCCGGTTTATCTGCTGCGTTTTCTGCGCCACTTTCTGGAGTTATGTTTGCTATGGAGGAGATTCAGCACGGCTTGACTTCAATTGTTCTTATAGGAGCTGCTGCAGCTGCTTTATGTGCTGATTTTGTTTCGCAAACTTGTTTCGGGTTGCGTCCAGTTCTTGATTTTGGTCAGATTCCAGATTTGCCAATGAACTTGCATATTTGGATTATTCCTCTTGGTATTTTTGCAGGTTTTGTAGGCTCGATAATGAATCGTTCGTTACTTGGTTTGCAAACATTATACGGATATTTGCCAAAGTGGATGCCTGTTGCTATTGCTTGCTTAATTGCAATACCAGTTGGCTTGTTCCTGCCTGAAGTTCTTGGTGGCGGATCTAATTTAGTGCGACTTTCTGAATATGGAAAAGCAAGTCTTGCAATGCTTTGTTTGCTATTTGTGGCAAAAATGTTGTTTACTTCTACGAGTTTTGGTTGTGGCGCTCCCGGTGGTATTTTTATGCCTATTCTTGCAGTAGGTGCGCTCGCAGGTGGTGTTGCTGCGCGCTGGATTACTAGCGTTTCAGCATTTGGCATTGATACAAAATTTGTATCTGTGTTTGCAGTTTGCGTTATGGCTGGTACGTTGTCTGCATCTGTAAAAGCTCCACTCACTTCGATTTTGCTTACTGTTGAAATGTCTGGAACTATGATTCATACGCTTCCAGTTGCAGCTTCTGCATTTATCGCATTGCTTATTTCGGATATTCTAAAAACTAAGCCAATTTATGGTGAGTTACTTGAACGCTATATGAAAGTTAATAAAGATTTAGTATTGCCATCTGTAAATTCTGTAAAATAGATGTTTTTATAGATAATTTTTGTGCAATATTTGCTTATTCTTAATATTTCCTGAGCTTTTAACCACATTGCATGAATATTGTTGAAAACTCATTGCTGTATGCGTTTCAATAGACGCATGAGTATGAATATGAGTGTAAGCAACAAATCAATTGGCGTTAAGCAGATTGATAAAAATTATAACAATGGCGAAGCTGTAGGCGCATTTAGAGATGTTAAACGTTATGTTTATCCTCCTCAAGTTGCAGATAAATCTATATACGAATCTGCGTCTAATGGTGTAAAAAGCACGCCTTGTATAGCTGACGATCATACTGTTATGACTCTTTTGCCTAAGAGTTCTCAAGATGTGGAGAGTTTTCAACACACTGAACGCTCACAAGATATTTCTATTAAGCATAAGTCTTGCATGTTTAATAATTCTGAAGAAGATAATCTTATTGCGCGTGATTCTTTAGATCCGTTGCCTAAAAATATTTTAGTTGGAATGTCTGCTGCAGATGGCATTGGGCTAAGCACTTCGCTATCTATTCTTTCGCGCTATATAAGTGAACAAGGTCATAGTGTTGCTCTTGTAGATGCTGATTTGACTCATGGTGGTTTAGACGTTCTGCTTGGTTTGGAATCAGATGAAGGCCGCAGGTTGCAAGAAGTTGATGCTTCTTTAGGTAAATGCGATGGCTATGTGTTACGCAATGAGCTATTGCATTGGGACAATGTGGATGTTTTAGCATTTTCTCCATGGCATGGTAAGTATCCTGAACCTTGGGTTTTAGAGGCTGCTATTAGAGGTTTAGCTGATGCTGTTGATGTAGTTATTGTAGATATAGGTTCTGGCGAGACTGCTATGAAGTCTTACCATAATATTCCGCAATTTATTGACAGTGCGACTCTTGCTGCTGTTGAGCTATCTGTGCTTGATTTAGCAAGGTTTAGAGCGTTGCTACAAAAATTAGATACTTTGTGTGATTCTGAAGTAAAGTTTAATAAATTTGCTGTTGTTGGATTGTCTCCTCGTGGTTTAACGCAAAAATCTTATGTTTTAAGTATCGATGAAGCTTCTGAATATCTATCAACTACATTTCTTGGTTCTTTGCAACACGATGCTCGCATGTACACCGACATTATAGGGGGATATGGTATTCGAAATGTACCATCTTCAATGAAGGAAACCATGAAACGCATAAATAATTGGCTTATCGGAGATGTTATATCAAATACAAAAAATGCTGTAACTAAATATCGTCGTTCGCAATATCGTCGTTCGAAATACTCAAGAGGTAAATATGATCGTAAATAATATTCGTGATATCGATTTTGGAATTCTGCAGGAATTTGCCAATGATGTAAGAGTTACAGACATGGTTGTAAGTGAGTCCGGTCGTGTGTGGGTAGATTGTGGGCAAGGTCTCAAGGAACGCGCAACTCGAGTTCCGCTTAACAACCCTGCTTTGTTAAGAGAATATGCTGTATGGCTTTGTGCACAATTAGGCAAAAGACTGGATGATGCGTGTCCTATTGCTGATGCTTCAAGTACTTCTGGCATTCGCATACATGCTGTTTTAGCACCACTTGTATCTCAAGGAGCAGCATTGTCAATTCGTTTTCCTTCAGTTAATCGTTATGATCTTGTTTCTTTAAGCGATCAAGGCATGTTTCCAAAAGAATTGTCTTGTATTCTAAGCGTTTTAGTTAAAAAGCGAGCAAATATAATGATCACTGGAAGTACTGGATCTGGGAAAACCACACTTATGAAGGCTTTGTTGGCTGCTGCTGATTGCGAAGATCGTATTGTATCTGTTGAAGAAATTAGAGAGCTCGGCGAGTTGACACAAAATCATGTTTCGTTAAGTGCGCGAGAAGCTAATGTAGAAGGTGTAGGAGAAATTGGCTTATCTCAATTAGTAAAAGCAACATTAAGAATGCGCCCGGATCGCATTATTCTTGGTGAATGTCGTGGGGAAGAAATTGCTGATTTGTTGAGAGTGTTTACTTCCGGGCATAAGGGTGGAATGACAACTCTTCATGCAGATGAAATAGAAAAAGTTCCCGCTCGTCTTATGGCATTAGGGTTATTGGCTGGGTTGGAGCCTGCAGCTTTATGTGCTTTAGCTGCTGGAGCATTCGATGTTGTTATTCATGTAGAGAGATCTTCTAACGGGCGTCGAATGATCAAAGAACTCGGTATTTTGCAATACGCTTCTAGCGCTTCGTTGCTGTGTGGCATTCCAGTTTTGCAATTATCTTGTGGAATTGACGGCAGTATTGTCATGAAATTTTTGCCTGCATGGGTTAAGTTCTCAAATTATTGGAATCTTCCCGAAAATATGGCCAGCATATGTGTTGACAGTTCAAATAATTAGTAGTCGATTGTTGTTGCTTGGAGCGTAAAAATGGATATTGAAGAAGTTCTTGCTGGAATGATTGCTGCATTACGTTCTGGTTCTACTTTTGCAATGATTGTTCACAGTGACTCTAAGTCTCAACAATGTATTTGCAGTAGTGCAGTTAATACAAAAATTATTTATAAATGGCTTTATGAACGTTGTTTTCCAAAGAACCGCAATATGAATAAGAATCAACGTCGTCAGCTTGAAAAACATATGCATACTGTTTCTGAAAGTCTTATGGCTTCATATGAATTGAGTAATACTCTTGGTTGTGCTATGGCAGAATGTGTGGAAGCTACGGCAGCGTCATATCATGCTCAGAAGCGTGCAGAAGATTTACGTGCTGACGTAGCTGCAATGCCAAAAGCAACAATAAAACTACTTACTGCTCTACCTATTTTGGCTCTTTTTGCTGGTGAATTATTAGGTGGGCACCCTATTTTGATGTTAATTACAACAGTAAATGGATGGATTTTATTAACAATAGGTGGAATATGTTATGGATTGGGTTTGGCATGGGTTAGTTCTATGTTGCAAATATCTCAGCATGCAATGGATGCTGCCTCGCTGGAAGGCTGATTTATGGAATCCACAAAGCAGCTTTTGTTTATCATCCCATTGTTTGTTGTAATTGTTTGGCAATGGGTGAGTTTGAAATTAGAGTGCGATTCATTAGATAATCGTATGCGTTTTAACAGTAAAATTATGCTAGTTAAGTACGAATGGCGTAACTCCAAAGTTTCATATGTAGATCCTCTTCTTGGTTTACATATGATTATTGTTTCACTTCGTAGTGGTGTTGCTATTACTAGGGCTCTTAGTGCTGTTGGAGAAGTGTTTCCTTGTGGTCAAGGCATGTGGCTTTGCTCTGTTTCCAATGCTTTACTTGCAGGAGATACGTGGCATGAAGCATGGTCTTCTACTTATACTAAACAAGATAATTTTGAATTAGAAAATAAATCAAAATTTACTAATCGTAAAAACTTAGATTCTTCAGAAATATTAGCTAGATGGTTAATGACATCTTTAAAAGAATCATGGTGTTATGGTTCATCTCCAGTTCCTGTATTGTCTGCACTTGCTCAACATTATGAGATAAATATGGCCAATATTGCTAGACAAGAAAGTTCTAAGTTGTCTGTGCGATTGCTGCTTCCTGTTGGATTATGTTTTTTGCCGTCTTTTATATGCATAGGAATTTTGCCAACAGTTATGTCGCTTATGCGCTAGCTTTTTAAAAATAAATTTTTAGAAAAATAAATTAGCTTTTATCCACAATGCAATTTTTTTATTTTCATTCGCAAAACAAGTTGTAATAATATTTCTATCCGAAAATTTCGGATAGTTTGAAGTGAAAGGTACAAGATGATGGTTGGGATAATGCAAAAACTTGTTGCACGATACGCTGTGTCTATGCTTCAAGTAAATGAACAATTAGTGAATATTGAGTCACGTTTGTGTCAAAAAAGAAAACTGTACGCTGAAGGTCTTAAAAATAAGGATTCTGGAGCTGTAACAGCTGAGTATGCAGTAGTTATTATTGCTGCTACTGGTTTTGCTGCACTGCTAGTTGCTATTTTGAAATCAGATACGGTTCGCACAACGTTGACAGATTTAGTGAAAAAAGCATTGAAAATCGGCTAACGGCATGTTTTAGCAGATGAAATGAGCTTATGATGCGGAAAGTTATTGTGTGCAAAAGATTGTTGCGCAGAATTAGTGATTATGACAGAGGGACGGTAACTGCTGAATTTTCTATTGTTTTGCCTTGTGCATTAATACTGTTATTTGTATTAATTGGCATAGGTAGAGCAGTTGTATGTACTATGAATTGTCATGATGCTGCTGCGCAAGTTGCGTATTATCTTGTGACTCATAAGGACGATAAAGCTGCCGCAAGTATTGTGCAGTCGGTCGCAGGTCAAGGAGCGTCGGTGAAAATAAGTCGTAGCAATAATATGGCGAATATTGTTGTTAAATGTCCTCTTATTCCCGATCCTCTTCATATTTTGCCGCCTCTAGTGGAAAGTCATGTAAGCCAGGTTTTAGTATGAGTAGGCGCAAGAATTTTGTGAAGCATTCAATAAATTTCATTCATAAGCGATGTAAGGGCATTGACTGCGGTTCTGGCACTATGCTTGGCATTATGCTAGTGATCGCAGTCTGCTCAATAGTAGTGCTTTCTGCTATTTTATGTAATGTTCTCGGAGCTAAACATCAAGCTTATGCTGTTGCAACTTCTGCTGCTTTATCTGGTGCTTCTGCGTTGCAAAGGATGGAGGATAATGCGTGTGAGGTTGTTGCGCGTACTGTTGCTTCAAGCAATGCTTTTTTGAAATCTTGCAACTCTACTAGTAATGATGTAACTGTTCGTGTTTCTGTTGGGCTAAATATTCCATTTGCTTCTAACGTGGAAGTTTCTGCTAGAGCAGGACTAGAAGATTGCAATAAGTAGTAAGTAGCAAAAACGAATATAAATATCAGCAGTCGGGTGGCGGCTGCTGATAGTCTTAACTAAGATATATCGGGGAAATAGTTAGGTCGCGGTAGGTTAGGAAACATGGCACTTGCACTGTATCGTAGATATCGTCCTGACACGTTTGATGGTGTTATTGGGCAGGATCAGGTTACCATACCTTTGTCTAGAGCATTAGACCAAGGAAAAATAACGCATGCATATTTATTTTCTGGGCCGCGTGGATGCGGTAAAACAAGTTCTGCGCGAATTTTAGCTCGCTGCATTAATTGCGAAAAAGGACCAACTTCGCACCCATGTGGAGAGTGCCAAAGCTGTAAAGATTTAGCTACTGGCGGTGCCGGTTCTATCGACGTTGTAGAGATTGATGCTGCAAGCCATAACGGTGTCGATGATGCTAGAGAGTTGCGTGAGCGTGCTGGCTTCGCTCCTGCTCGTGACCGTTATAAGATTTTCATTCTCGATGAAGCTCATATGGTTACGCAGCAAGGTTTTAATGCTTTGCTTAAGATTGTAGAAGAGCCGCCTGAACATGTAATGTTTATTTTTGCTACCACTGAGCCGGATAAAGTTATTGGCACTATTCGCTCGCGTACACACCATTATCCTTTCAGACTTGTGCCTCCAGAGGTAATGTCTCCATATCTTGAAGATATTTGCAAAAAAGAAGGTATTCTGCCACAGCCGGGAGTTCTTCGCCTTGTCATGCGCGCTGGTGCAGGATCAATGCGAGATACGTTATCTGTGCTCGATCAGCTTATGGTGGGTGCTGTTGATGGTTCAATTTCTTTGGATTCTGCGGTTGCTTTATTAGGTTTTACGCCTAATTCATTGATTAGTGAATTCATTGACAATCTTATTAATCATGATGGTGCTTCGATATACGATGTAGTTCGTCGCGTTATTGTTGGAGGCTACGATACTCGTAAGTTTGTAGAAGATTTATTAGGTAGAGTTCGTGATTTGTTGCTTATGGTATCTGCAGGTCCTAAAGCGGCTTCAAGCTTACTTAATGATGTTTCTCCAGAAGATTTGGAAATATTGAATAAGCAATCTGCAAGCATGACATTGCATGATTTAGCACGTATGGCTCAAACAATTAATGATGCTTTAAGTGCAATGGCTAGTGCAATTTCTCCTCGAATGAATTTGGAAATTTTAGTTGCTCGTTTGCTTGCAGACAGCGAAACTTCAAATACTGTTGCAACTAATTTGCGCATCAATAACGTGCAACAACAAAATATTTCAACTTCTAAGCAGAATATTCAAAATAAAGTATCTTCTGGTGCTCATTTCGTAGGTTCTACAAGCAATAAAAAATATGTTTCTGCAAATAGTGAGAATAATAGTACTTCAAATTCTTCGCTACCTTCTGAAACTACGGCATCTCCTATTGCTAAAGCAGAAACGCAATCTGCTCCACGCACAAAAGAAATGGAATCTAAAAAAGCGTTTTTGAACGATGCACATAATGCTAATTCAAAGAATGATTCCATGGATACTGATGCAATGTGGGATAAAGTAGTTTCAAAATTGCCTGATGACGTACGTGAATATGTAACTCGTGAGTATGTTCCTACAGTGCAACTTACTCCAGTACAATCAGGTCGGCAGCGTCTTATTTTGACTTTTAATGAGCCTATGAGTCAACATGCATTTGCGCTCGCAGTATGCACTACTTCTCCATATGATGGGCAAAAAGTGCCAAAAGTAGTAATGAATGAAGTGCATGAAGTATTTGGTGCGCAAGTAATGATTGCTCCTGCACCAGTTGCTGCTAATGGTGAACAAGTAGAATCTGTTGCTCGAATGGATCCGCAAAATCTTGCCAAAGTTAAGCGAGATATTTTATTACGCAAAACTGGCCTATCTGCTGGATTTAGTAATAAAACTGATTCTGATGGCAGCGGAATAAATAAAAATCCTACTAAAAAAGAATCTTCGGGTTTTAGTGGCGCTGATGGCTCCGCAGCATCAGTAGCTTCTGAAAATACTGCGGATGAGTTAAGTGATGTTGCGAATGCGGATGATGATGTTTGGGCAGATATGTCGTCTATGCCTATGTCGGATGTGATTGCAATGCCAGAAAACTCTTCTTCTGAAGAGTCTTCTTCTAAAGACTCTTCTATTGAAGATGAGCCTATGAATCATGATGACGAGATTACAATACAGAAGAGTTCGCATTCTCATAACCAATCTGAAGCTATTTCTGGTGTCTTGGATCAAGCTAAACTACACTCTCAAGTTCAGAATGCAACTAATACTTCAGAATTGTCTACTGAATCAATTCAGACTACTGTTTCTCCTACGAATGGAGCTACTGCTGACGAATGTTCGATGGATGATGCTTCATTAGAATCCGCAACGTCTGTAAGCACTGATGAGCTTAAACAAATTTTTGAAGTTAAATCTGTTGAAGAATTTGCTTCCACTGATCCTAAAAATCCTAAAAATGCGATTATGAGCGTTAAGAAAAAGCAAGAGGAGTAGTTTACAGTGCATAATTCATCGTCATATGATGGAGCAATTGGTCGCTTAATTGAAGCATTTTCAAAGCTTCCAGGGATTGGACCTAAAGGCGCTCAGCGTATTGCGTTTTACTTACTTTCTTCCTCGGATAAAGATGTTCAAGAACTAATAGACGCAATTAATAACATGAAAGAAAGTGTGCGTTTTTGCGATGTATGCGGAAACGTATGTGAGCAGAGCCCTTGCATAGTATGCGCAGATCCTCGGCGCGATCATAGCAAAATTTGCGTAGTTGAAGAACCTAAAGACATTATGAGTATTGAGCGAACTCATGAGTATTCAGGTGTTTATCATGTTCTTGGTGGTGCAATTAACCCAATGGCAAATGTTGGACCGGGGGACTTAGCAATTACGCAATTACTTGAGCGTCTTAAAGATGCAAAAGTTCAAGAAATTATTCTTGCGCTTGATCCTGATATAGAAGGTGAAGCGACTGTTACGTATTTGGCTCGATTGCTCGATCCTCTAGGAATTAAAGTTACTCGCTTGGCAAGTGGATTGCCTGTTGGTGGAGATTTAGAGTATGCGGATGAGATCACTTTAGGTCGTGCATTTTCTGGTCGTCAATCTGTGTAATTTTGAATATTGTTTTTATGCGCACAAGTCATTATCAATAAATAGGGCATAGTTGGTAGTCTGATATCGAAGCCATTATTCGGCATATCCTGTGCGTTTATCAATATTGACATGAGCAAGGGGTAAAAATTGGCGCTTATCGTACAGAAATACGGTGGTTCTTCTGTAGCGGATACGGATTCCATACAACGTGTTGCCAAACGCATTCTTTCTACAAAAGCAGAAGGCAATGATGTTGCTGTTGTAGTTTCAGCGATGGGAGATACAACTGACGATTTAATTGATCAAGCAATGAGTGTAAATACCCATCCTCCTGCTCGCGAAATGGATATGCTTATGACAGCAGGCGAACGAATTTCTATGAGTTTGCTTGCAATGGCTATTCATGCTCAAGGATCTCATGCTTATTCTTTTACTGGTTCTCAAGCTGGATTTATGACAGATACTCAGTTTGGAGCTGCGCATATTCGTGCGGTTAAGCCTGATCGTGTCAGAAGAGCTCTTAGCAAAGGCAGTGTTGCAATTGTTGCCGGGTTCCAAGGAATTAACGAAGTTGGAGATGACACGACTCTTGGTAGAGGTGGTTCAGATACTTCAGCTGTAGCTCTTGCGGTTGCTTTAGGTGCTGATATATGTGAGATTTACACGGATGTAGATGGAGTATTTACTGCAGACCCACGTATTGTGCCAACTGCAAAACGTATTCCTGTAATCGATTATGATTCGATGCTTGAGATGTCATCTTGCGGTTCGCGCGTGCTTGCGTTGCGTTGTGTTGAGTACGCTCAGCGTTTCGGTATGCCTCTTCATGTTAGAAGTTCATTCTCACATAGGAACGGAACGCTTATAGTTCCAAATAATATTAATCCGAACGATTTGCCTAATCTGAGTTAGAAAATACAAAACTAAATATTAATAGATAATGTCAAATAATCTTCGAGCTTAAAGGCGGTAACAATGGTAAACCACGATATTCTTTCGACTATGGGCGATTTATTTCCTGATTTAGGTCCGGAAACTCCTGTTATCTCTGGCGTTGCTCATGATCGCAGTGAGGCAATGATTACGGTTCGCGGTATTCCAGATATTCCTGGTATGGCTGCGAAAGTATTTACAACTCTTGCAAAAGCAAATGTAAATATTGACATGATTGCACAAGCAAGTGCTTCTACTGGTACAGCAGATATTTCTATTACTGCTCCAGGAGCGTCAATGGAAGCAGTCCGTAAAGTTCTAGAAGAAGCGCATGATGAATTGAAATTTACTTCTATGGATGTCGTTCCAGTAGTAGGGAAAGTAGCTGTTGTTGGCGTTGGTATGAAAACACATTCAGGCCTAGCTGCTACCTTCTTCACTGCGCTAAGTGAACATGGTATAAATACTTTGATGATTTCTACTTCGGAAATTCGTATTGCTGCCATGGTTCCTGTTGAACAAATTGATGAAGCTGTTCGCGCTTTGCATACTGCTTACGGTTTGGACGCAAGTCAGGTTGAAGCAGTAGTGTACGGCGGAAGCGGGCGCTGAAGCAATTTAAATTATTAAATTATTAAATTAACTAAATTATTTAAATTGTAGAATTGTAAAAACTGTAGAAATTATACGTGCTTACTTTTAAGGGAGTCTCGATGACAATTATCAACGAAAAAGGCGTGAACGTGGCAGTACTTGGCGCAACTGGCCAAGTTGGTATGGTAATGCGTCGAGTGCTTGACGAGCGTGATTTCCCAATAAAAGATTTACGTTTTATGGCTTCTGCTCATTCTGCTGGCACAGTTTTGCAATATCGTGGCAAAGACGTAGTTGTAGAAGATGTAGAAAAAGCAGATTTGCACGGAATTGATATAGCTATTTTTTCTGCAGGCGGCGGAACTTCAAAAATTTGGGCTCCGGAATTCGCTGAAGCTGGCGCAATTGTAGTAGATAATTCTTCGCAATGGCGTATGCATAACGATGTGCCTTTAGTAGTTGCGGAAGTAAACCCTGAAGATTTAGATACTATTCCAAGAGGAATAGTAGCAAATCCAAATTGCACAACTATGGCTTGCATGCCTGTATTAAAGCCGCTTGCTGATGCTTTTGGATTAAAACGTTTAATAGTTTCGTCTTATCAAGCTGTTTCTGGTGCCGGTCGAGCCGGTGCTTTGCAACTCATGAATGAGGCTCAAGCTGCATTAAACCAAGGAGCAGATAAACTCGTTTTCGACGGTAGCGCAATAGATTTCCCTGAGCCTACAAAAGTTGCTCGTACTATTGCTTTTAATGTAGTGCCTTTTATTGGTTCAATAGTTGATGACGGATCTGAAGAAACTGACGAAGAACAAAAATTGCGCAATGAAAGCCGTAAGATTTTGCATTTGCCAAATCTTGCAGTCTCATGTACTTGTGTGCGAGTAGGTGTTTTCACTGGTCACGGCATGAGTGTAAACGCTGAGTTTGAGCATGATGTAACTCCAGACATGGCTCGCGAAGTATTGAGCAATGCTGAAGGAGTTGAACTTAACGATATTCCTACTCCTCAGCTAGCAGCCGGAAAATCTGCAAGTTATGTTGGCAGAATTAGGAAAGATCAAGCAGTAGATGGAAATAAGGGATTGGCACTTTTTATCACTAACGATAATTTGCGAAAAGGTGCTGCATTAAATGCTGTGCAATTGGCGGAAATTATTGCTAAAAAGCGTAATTTCCTAAACTAATTATGGTTATATTGCGCTCGCGATTATGTAAGATTTTGCGTAAACTGGAATTATGTCAATAGCATCTGAAGAAATACAGCAGCAACTCGATCGTATAGTGGCACTTGGGTATCCAGATGTGGCTGATATGAGTGCCAATGCTTTTCGTAAGTTGGCAAATCCTATATTATGTGCGCTTGAAAATAGTAGTTTAGGTGCGAATATTTTATTGATTCCTACGCGTGAATTAGTTTCGCCTGAATCGTTGATTTCTCGGACGAGTATTAATCGCATGGCTGGATTCACTACTATGCCTCCGCGAGATATCATAAGTTTTCTTCCTAAAGACGGGTATGAGTTTCCTGAAGGTCCGTTCTATATAGTTGTCGATCCGCATACTGGCTCATCGTATTTGAATCGAGAGCCTGATGTTGCTCGTAAGCTTATTGATTCTGATGAGCGTTTGCCTCTTACGCTGGAAGAAGGGCTTGCTATTGCAACACAACATCCAGATTGGCTTGAAAGCAAGAATGGATTTAATTTGCTTGGTTCGCAAAGCGCAGATGGGCGTGTGCCAAGTATATGGATGAGTCAATGTGCTCCGCGTTTAGGTGCTGTCTGGCCAAATTCTCGTCATACTTGGCTTGGTAATGCGTATTGCATGGAAAGATGTGGAGTGTCATCGCTGAAGTAAGTTAGCGAATTTTGCGCTCATTTAGTAAAATAGTACGAAATATAACGGTAGATAATACAAATAAATAGAAGTTGAATTTTTATAGTTTCTCATATTGTGAAGGTGTGTTGTGGCATATATAACTTTTGATCATGTAGTGAAAGAATACCCATCAGGTTCTGGTGCTGTGCGAGCTTTAGATGATGCCAGTTTTACTGCACAGAGCGGTGAGCTTACAGTAATTTTAGGTGCATCTGGCGCGGGAAAAACTACAGCATTAAATATTTTGGGTGGTATGGATACTGCAACAAGCGGTCGTGTTGTTGTTGGCGATTGCGATGTTACTAAGCTAAAAGGTCGTAATTTGGTTCGCTACCGCAGAGAAGACATTGGTTTTGTTTTTCAATTTTATAATTTAGTTCCAAATTTAACTGCTCTTGAAAATGTAGAGTTAGCTTCGCAAATTTGTGCAGATCATTTTGACCCTGCTCAAACGCTTATTGATGTTGGCTTGAAAGAAAGGCTACATAATTTCCCAGCTCAACTTTCTGGCGGTGAGCAGCAACGCGTATCTATTGCGCGAGCTCTTGCTAAAAAACCTAAATTATTGTTATGTGACGAGCCTACTGGTGCCTTGGATTATGAAACAGGTAAGGCAGTATTGCAATTATTGCAAGATATTTGCCGAACTGAAGGCATGACAGTGCTGATTATTACTCATAATGCTGCCATTGCTCCGATGGCTCACAAAGTTGTTCGTTTCCGTTCTGGAAAAGTTGTAGACGAAACTGTGCAAGAACATCCTATGGCTATAGCCGATATTGAGTGGTGATTAGGTGGTTGTTATGCGGAAAGTAACAGCAGTTTCAAAGCAATCTGATAATAAAAACGCCAATAATGGCAGTGAAGGTAAGCGCACGCACTCATTGCTGCCAATAGTATTTATTAGCGCAATTAGAATGTGGGTTCGCGAATGGCGTCGCTTCTGTGTTCTTGCGGTTATTGCAATGCTTGGCGTTGCTGTTATGACTGGTATTTATGCAGGCTGCAACGACATGTTTCTCGCTACTAACGATATGTATGCGAAATTGCATGCTTATGATTTGCAAATCGTATCTACTCTTGGTTTAACTAAAGACGATGTTGCAGCATTACGCGCGTTGCCAAGTGTGAGTGAAGTTGAAGCAGAGCGTTCTTGGAAAGCAACAGCACACGCGACAGATGATGCAAAGTCTTCATACGCAATGAATTTCGTGCATTATGTAGAATCGCAAAAAAATCTTAATCGTTTGCATTTGCTTAAGGGCAATATGCCTAAAAATAATAGTGAAGCTGTTGTAACTCAGCGATTTTTACACGATAGTGGCTTGAGCATTGGCAATGTGATAGTAGTCAACATGCAGCAAAATGTGGACGTTGGAAATCTTGATTCTTCTAATTCAAAGTCTAAAACTTATCGTTTGCGCATAACTGGTAGCGTGCTAGATAGCAACGATTTAAACAATCCTGATGGCTATCAATCTAAAGCATTTCGTAACTCTGTGACGTCTAGATATCCAATATTTACTTCTGCTGCTCCTGATAACGTGACCGGCTTGCCGTATACAGCAATATCGGTACGTTTGAATGATACTCAACATGTCAATGTTTTTTCTAAAGATTATCGGGGCATTGTCGACGATGCATCTGAACAGATTCAAGAACGCGTGCAATCTAAGCGAGAAACAGCTCGACGTAATCAAATTATCGACAACCAAGTTAACTCAGAAGTAAAAAACATTATTGCAAACGATCCTAGACTTCAGCGCGCTCCAAATTTTGTTAAAGAGCAAGCAAAAAAGCAAATTCGTAAACAAATTAAGTCAGAGATTCAAAAACGTGTTCCTCAAGCTCAATGGCATATATCTACTCGTATAGCTAACGATAGTTATGCTAGTTTGCGTTCTGACGTTGCTTCAATACAGTCACTTGGATACGCTTTCCCGGCAGTATTTCTTGTTGTAGCAATGATGATGAGTTTAACTGCTATGGCTCGTATGGTTGAAGAAGAGCGAGGGCTTATTGGCACATACTTAAGTTTGGGATACGGTCGTTCTACTGCAGTAACAAGACATGCTTTCTTCGCAATATTTGCGTGCTTTGTTGGCGGCGGAATTGGCGATATTATGGGTTTTCTTGCAATCCCTTCACTTTTACTAAAAATCTTGCGTGGTTTATACGCCGTTCCAGACGTTAGGTTGAAGTATGACTGGCTATATGGCTCTTTGTGTGTGCTAGCATTTGTGATTCCTGTTGCAATATGCACAATCGTTGTTAGTTGGCGAGAAACAAAGCAAGTTCCTGCAGCTTTGTTAAGACCAAAAGCTCCAAAAGCTGGTTCTCGCGTTCTTCTTGAAAGGTTGCCTTGGATTTGGAAGCGAATGAGTTTCTTAAATAAGGTTACTGTTCGCAATTTGGCGCGATTCAAAGGCAGATTGTGCATGACTATTGGTGGAGTTGCCGGTTGCACAGCGCTTATTGTTTGCGGTCTTGCTTTGAACGATACTGTTGCGACCTTGGGTATTCGCCAATACGAGGGAATTTATCGATACGATATGATTTCTATCTCGGCTCCAGGATCTTTCCAAAATATGAAGAAAAGCGTTGAGCAAGACAAGTCAAATAATAAAGTAGAAACTATACTTCCGGCTTATGTGGGCTCTGGAGAAATAGCTAAAAATCAATCAAATAAGTCGAATAGTCGTCATGTTGAGGATGCGGAAAGCGTGCAGTTGATTGTTGTAAAAGACACAAAAGCTTTGTCTCATCTTGTAAATTTGCAGGATGTGAACAATAATTTGCAAACTGTTAAACTTACGGATGAAGGTCCGTTGCTTTCTCAAAGCGCTGCTGCATCTCTGGACATTACTCGTGGTAGCGAAATTAATGTGACGAATACTAGTTTTAAACGTGCGAAGGTTAAAGTTAAAGCTATTGTTCGTAATCTTATCGGTTCTAATATTTACATGACTGAACATTGCTACGAACGCTTATTTAATGGAGAAAACAGTAAGCTTTTGAAACATAATGCGTTAATTTTGCGTTTGCGAGGTAGCGATAATAATAAAATTAAATATGCCGACAAGGTTTCTGAACGTGACGGTGTGCTTGCTGTTATGAATATTACGCGTATGAAGCATGCTTTTAGTTTTGATCTTATGAATGCTGTTGTTGCTTTAATCGTAACTTTGGCTGCTGGCTTAGCTTTAGCTGTGCTTTTTACTCTTGCAAGTACTAATATTTCGGAACGTACTCGCGAAATGGCTACGCTGAAAGTTCTTGGTTTTTATCGTAGAGAAGTTCATTCCTATGTGCATAAAGAAATGCTTACTTTAACTGTTATCGGCATTGCAGTTGGATTGCCATTAGGAAGGCTTATTGCAGGATTGTTGACTAGCGCGCTTCGTATGCCGTCTTTGTATTTTGAAGTTGAAGTAGCTCCTTTAAGCTATTGCATTGCTGGCGTTGCAACACTAATTTTTGCGTTAATTGTGCAATGGGCTACCAACCCAGCTTTGGATCGCATAGATCCAGTAAGCTCACTTAAAAGTGTGGAATAGTTGCGCGAATTGTGGAATGCGTAATGAATAGTTAAGGGTTCCTATAAAATTAGAAATTCGTGGCTATTAAGGAACGGAGTTGTAATAATGAGTGAGACTGTGAATAGTGACATTAATGTAGGTTCTAAACAAACAGAATCTGCAGAGACGCACAATAGCACATCTTCTCATAATCAATCTTCAAACCAATCTTCTCGCGTATCTGCGCAAGAAAATGCAAGTAGCAATGCAAACCAAATGGAGCGTAGTCTTACCAAGCGTCACGTGCAATTTATTGCTATTGGTGGCACTATTGGCACAGGCTTATTCCTTGGTTCCGGAAAATCTATTAGCTTAACAGGTCCTAGTATCGTATTCGTTTACATTATTGTGGGCTTGATTATGTTCCTGCTGATGCGTGGCATTGGCGAACTTATGTATAAGGATCCGAACCAGCATACTTTTATTAGTTTTATTACACGTTATCTTGGCAGAGGTTGGGGTAATTTTGCCGGATGGTCGTATTGGTTTGTGCTTGTACTTATTGGTATGAGCGAAATTACGGCAGTTAGTACGTATTGTGTCACATTCTTCCAAACTTTCGATATTGACGTAAGTCATTGGAAATGGCTGATAGAAGTAGTATTTTTAGCGGCTTTAGTGTGCATAAATTTGGTAGCTGTAAAGCTATTTGGGGAAACTGAGTTTTGGTTCTCAATGATTAAAATTACGCTAATTGTTGCTCTTATTGTCACAGCCGTAGTTATGGCTTTAATTGGTTACCATTACTCTGCAACTCCTTTGCATGGTGGTGTAATGAGTCCTGCTGGTCACGCTGGATTAGATAATATTTTCAACAATTTCTCGCTTATGCCAAATGGCTGGCTTTCCTTCTTAATGAGCTTCCAAATGGTGTTTTACGCGTACCAGCTTATTGAGTTTGTTGGTGTGACTGTTTCGGAAACTAAGAATCCTCGCCAGGTTTTGCCAAAGGCTGTTAACGAGATTATTGTACGCGTTCTGGTTTTCTATGTTGGTGCTCTCATAGCGATTATGCTTATTGTGCCGTGGCAACAGTTTAGGGCTACGAATGCGGAAGGCGTATTTATGTCACCATTCATTATGGTGTTCCAATACGCGGGATTGCATTGGGCTTCTGCGCTTGTGTTCTTTGTGGTTATTACAGCTGCTTCTTCTGCGCTTAATTCTTTGCTGTATTCTGCTGGTCGCCACATGTATCAAATCGCGCTTGAGTCACCTTCGCCTCTTTTGGGTAAGTTGCGTAAGGTTTCACGCACGAAGGTTCCTGCTCGCGCGATTTTGTTCTCGTCTGCTTTGATTCTTCTTTCACCAATTATTAATTCGATCCCTGGTATTCATGGTGCGTTTATTTTGTTTGCTTCGGCTTCTTCGGCAGTGATAATCATGATTTATATTTTGATTATGGTTACGCATCGTAAATACCGTGAATCTGCTGATTTTATGCCAGATGGCTTCGTTATGCCGCATTATAAGCTTTTGAATTCTCTTACTATAGCGTTCTTTGCTTTTGTGTATGTGACTTTGTTTATTAGCGACGATACGCGAGCTTCTGCAATTGGCGGACTAGTGTGGCTCGTATTGTTCGGCGGATACTGCGCCTTACATCAACATTGGCAGAATCGCGATTTAGCTGAAGCTTTGGGGAAGTAAGGTACTTCTTTACTTGATTTCTGTTATGCTTGCTGTGTGCGAATTATTGTTGCAGATTGCAGTGCAGAGTATACAGGTAGGTTAAATGCCACGCTTCCTTTAGCTAAGCGAGTGTTGCTTATTAAAGCAGATGGCAGCGTACTTATTTTTTCTGAGCTTGGTGCGTATAAACCTCTTAATTGGATGGTAGCTCCTTGTAGTATGCGTGTTTTACGTAAAGAAGATAGCGGCGAATCCGATGCTGGCGTTGTTGTAGATGGCTGTATTTTGCGTGTTGCTGCCGCTAAAAGCGATGATTTGCTTATGGTTTCGCTCGAGCATGTTTATAGCGATAATACTTACGATTTGGGTGAGGATCCTGGCTTAATTAAAGATGGTGTTGAGGATCATTTGCAACGTTACTTGGCTGAGCAGATTGAACGAATCGGCGATGGTGCAACGTTGGTGCGCCGTGAGTATCCTACGGCTATCGGCCCAGTGGATATTATGGCTCAGGACGCGGATGGTGTACATGTCGCTATTGAGATTAAGCGGCATGGCGGTATCGACGGCGTTGAGCAACTTACGCGTTATTGTGAGTTGCTGAATAGAGATCCGTTACTTAAGCCGGTTAGAGGTATTTTTGCTGCGCAAACTATTAGTCCGCAAGCTCGCGTTTTGGCTGAGGATCGTGGATTTACTTGCTTAATATTGGATTACGATGAAATGCGTGGAGTCGAGTCCAACGATCTTCGTCTGTTCTAAATATGTGTTCTAAATATGTAAAAACCCCTCGGGAAGGAGGGGTTTATTATTTATGAATCGCTAGTTAATTTTGCAACAGTTTGCAAAATTACAAATCTCACGAAGCATAGAGAATATCGACTACAAAGTACAGCGTGGCATTTGCAGGAATAGTTACGTTTCCGCGCGCGTCCTTCTTTTCTTCTTTACCATAGCCATCTTCTGGTGGGATTACCAAAAGAACTTGGGAGCCAACTTTCTTTCCAGTTAAGCCTTTAGTCCAACCAGGGATTACTCCTCCAGCAAGTTGGAAGTCTGCAGGTATGCCACGAAGCCAAGAAGAATCAAATTGATGCAATTTACCGTCTTTATCAGTAGTCCAGCCAGTGTAATGAGCAGAAACTGTGTCTTTTGCAGTTACTTTTTTGCCGGTTCCTTCAATCAAAGTCTGAGAAACAAGCTTTCCGTCTGGAACGTAGTTATTTTTATCTAAGGTTGGTGCTCCAGATTTATCAAGAGTTACCTTCGGCAAATTTGCGGGAATATTCGTAACAGCCTTGCCCGTTGCTCTAGTTATAGCCTTTGATCGCGAAACCATTGTAAGAACCATAACATATGAAGGATTTTTATATCCTTCACTTACGCCAAAAGCAATAGTTGTATTAATTTTCTTGCCTTTAATCAAAGCGTAATATGGGCGGCTTGTAGAATTTTTATTAATGTAAATCGAGCAATCAGCTTTGCCTTTTTCCCAAGTATTCATAAGCTCTTTGCCGGTTTTGGAGTCGAACACAATGCCCTGAGAGCATACGCGATCGCCTTCTTTAATTGTTTCTCCGTTGCCTCGTTGCAAAACAGCATAAGTATTTTGCTTTACTTTTACAGGCGTTTTCAGTGTTATTTTAGGCTTTTTCCCAAGTGCTCCAGATGCGCTTACGCCTTCCAGCAACTGCATTCCAGCTTTTTGAGCGTTCTCATCAGTTAAATTGTTTTTGTTGTTGGAACTTTCTCCGCATGAAGCGAGTACTACACACATTGCCACTGCACTAATAGTTGCAAAAGTGCGAAGCAAAAAGGATTTTTGTTCTAATGTTTTGATTTTTTTCATAGCCTCACATTACCGCTTGACACTGATTTTTACATCAAAACATGCAAGTAATATTAAAAGACTGTAGAATGGTATCGTTATGACAAATATAGAAGATGCTTCTGATATAGAAGGACGACCAATGCGACGACCAATGCGACGGCTCACTTTGCGCAGTAAAATCATGCGCGGCGTTGTAGCTCCATTTTTTGCTTTGCTTGCAGTATTAAGCGTTGTTCTTGGAGTTGCTAACGCAACATTTTGGAAGCCTAGCAACGTTGTTATTGCGTACGCTAACGTATCTGGAACTCGTTATATTGTCACTGATCCTGGTGTTTTGAATCTTGTAGATAACAGGGTTCGTATTAGTGTTGCTGCTTTGCATACGCGTAAGCCTATTTGTGTTGCTGTAGGTTTAACGAAAGACGTAAGAGGCTGGGTGGCAGGTTCTCCAGTACAAAGAATTACTGGTTTGCGTGATTGGAATAATCTTTCAGTTTCTGAAGTGTCTGGTAAAACCTCTGTGCAAGCGGGTGACTCTGTGGACATTAAGGATCCTGACGTAAAATTCCAAGAATCTAATTTATGGCCTATAGTTACATGCCAGCTTGGTTTAGCGAAATTGGCAATAAATACTGCAGATTATGTTCAATCTTCTGGTTCTGCGTCGTATGATCATGCTGTTGCAAGCGGCACAATGCCTAAATCGGGCACTCGCGCTAGTAAGTCAAATAGTCATGATGCGTCTTCTTCTTCACTGCGCTCGCAGGCTGCTAGACGTGTTTTGCTAATTGATTTGGGGGATAATGTGCCGGAAGCTTCCGTAGAATTGCGGTGGCGTCGTAATCAAATTCCAGATTTTGCAACGCCTTTATATTTTGTAGGAGTGCTTTTTGCAGTATTAGCTATACTTTCTGCAACTATTTTTGCAATGGCTCCGCATCGTCGTCGTAATAAGCAATTAATAGCTAGCCGTTCAGGAGTGTTGGCAGTAAAGTCTGCACAGCGTGACGAAGTCACCTTTGCTGAGGCGATTTCTGGAACCATGTCTGGTATTTTTGGTCACAAACGACACAAGAAGGATTCTGGAAGCCACGCAAGGCATGGAGATCATGCGCGTCGTCGCAAAGATTCAATGCAAAGCGGCGACTCAAATGGTATGCAAACTCGAATTGCGTCTGCTTCTACAGCGGTTGCATCTACTGATTCTTTGGCTGAAACTACTGTTATTGCGCAAGATGAAATGCTTGCGTTTGCCACGCGCTTTATGCAGCAACATGACGATAATTCTTATTTAGATGATTTAGACAATGCTGATGATGAATTTAATGATTTGCACAATCAGGATGCTGCGGCAAACGGAGAAGATTTAGCAAATGCGGAAGATATAGGAAATGCGAAATATTCTGGAAATTCAGCAGAATCAGCAAATTCAGAAAATAAGCAATATAAGCGGAATTCTCAGAATATTAAGACTCCGCGAAATAAGAAAAAATCTTACGCAAGCGCGTCGGATGGCAATAGTCTGAACGATTATAAGAATAAGCGTCAGCAGCAAAATAAGTATGCACAGCAGAATAACAAGAGGCGTAATCGTCAGAACGATAGAAATAATGCTAATAATTCTGAAAAGTTTGCAAAGAAACGTTTAGAAACGGTCAAGCCTTCAGATAGTAATAGCAAGATTTCACATGAATCTAGTAAGAAAAAGCTTAATGAGCACGAAAACTATCGCAACTCAGAATCAAACAAACGTCAAAATTCGTCTAAAAATAGCAACGATAAGCAATCTCGCATAAAACGAAATGGGTTTAGAGGAGACGGCGGTAACGGTCGCTACAGAAAAAATGGGAAAGGCTACCGCGGTAATTCTTCAAGTGAGCGAGGAAATGAGTAAAATGCGTAATAGTAATGTCGATATTCACCGAGTAAAAAGTAAAAATAGAGGCGTATTGCGCAACAACGTAGTCACATTAATAGCATGTGTTGTATCAACGGTTATGGTAACCGGATTATCTGCTTGCGATGGGCAGGTGCCGAAACCTGCTGAAGCGCGTAGTAATCAAGAGTTACCTAATGTGACTATGCTGCAAGAAAAAGATATCCGCTTGGGGTTGCTTCGCACTCTAGAAAAGGCAAACGACGAAAAAGATGTGGATTCATTATCTCAAGCAGTTTCTGGACCTGCTCTCGATATTCGTACGAGCGAGCTTACGATTGCAAACAAAACTGGAAACTTAGATCCTAAGGCCACTATTCCGCGTGAAGCCGCGCAAACTATTGTGCCAACTAATTCTGGTTGGCCAAGAGATTTAATGACTATTACAACTACTACTAAAGATCAGCAGTCAAAACGTTTGCTGGTTTTACGTCAACAGAGAGCGCGTTCGAATTATAAACTTTGGGCTGTTGCGCGCTTATTCCCTGGAGTGCATCTTCCTAAATTTGCTGTGCCAAGTATTGGTTCTTCAATGGGTAAATCTAACGATACTGGTTTGGTGATGACTCCAGATGAAGCGGTAGCTGCGTACGCTGACGTTTTACAAAATGGTGAAAACAGCAAGTACGCAAAGCATTTTGCTGACGATTATTTGCGTAAAAAGTTAGTTGAACTTTCTAAAGCAGTGCAAGCTGGAATGGAGCGAAATAAAGGCTCTCAAGAACAAGTCTTTACACCAAATCTCAAACAAATAAGCATTATGCGTTCAAGCGATGGAAGTGATTTGGTTGTTGCGCGCATAGATTCTGTGTGGACTCGTAAAGCTGGTGAAGGGCGTGAATCTCGTCCTGCTTCTGATGAAGAAAAAGCATTATTTGGCGACGGTAAAGCAAAAGGTACTATGCGAGTAACTTACGTAAATGTTATTGCTCTAGTAGTTCCTCCAGCTAGTTCTCATATGAAGATTATTCCTGTTGGTGCTGAGCGTCAGCCTATTAAGGTAGAAGCTTTATAAATTTTGTAAGTGCAATGTAGTGTGCTTGGAAAAGAGGAAAAATGGTGAGTAGCAAAGCGCAAGGCATGAATCCTGGCGGATTTTCGCTTGCTGGGGCTGTAGATTTAGAAGGCGTAAAGCGTCGTGTAGAAGCTCAAGCTAAGCAAGCTGCTAAAGCTGCGTCGGGTTCTACTGGTTCTTCTGCTCCAAAAGCTGGCGGCTATGTAATCGATGTTAATGAGCAGTCTTTTCAGGCGATGGTGCAAACGTCTGTAAGTTTCCCAATTGTTATTTTGCTTTGGCAAGCTAATGACGAGGCCTATTATGATGTGGCGCAGAAATTAGCGGATGCTGTTAACGCGCTTGACGGTCGTATGCAGTTAGCTCGTATCGACTCTGATGAAAGCCCAAGTATTGCTCAAGCATTGCAAGCGCAGCAGCTTCCTGCAATTTACGGTTTAATTGGCGGACGCCCTATGCCTATTGCGCAAGGTTTACCTAGCGATGAGGAATTACAGCAGATTTGTGGCACTATTTTGCCGCAATTGGTTCAGGTTGCTGAACGCTCTGGTGTTGCTGGAACTGCTCCTTTTGTGGAATCCTCGGTTGAGAAAAAGTCTGAAACGTCTAAAGATGCAGATCAAGATAGTTCCGAGAATAATTCTGTTGAGAGTGTTCCACCTGCTCATGAGCAAGCTCATTCGCTTGCTATGAAGGGTGATTATGAAGGTGCTGCACGTGAGTATGCAAAAGTAATGGAAGCGGATCCTCATGATGTGCTCGCATCGCGTGAACATGCAAAAGCTTTGTTGCTTTCGCGTAATACTAATACTGATGTTGCTGCGGTTAGAAAGGCTGCTGGCGATAATAAGGATGATTTAGATTCGCAGCTTGCAGTAGCAGATGTAGATATGATTGACGGTCATATTGATGACGCTTTTGGGCGACTGCTTGACTTCCTTGCATCTGGTCATAAGAGTGATGCGGATGCTATTCGTTCTCGTATGCTTGAGTATTTTGCCATACTTCCTGCAGATGATGCTCGATTAGCGCGCGCTCGCCGTCGCCTTGCAATACTTCTTTATTGATTCTTATGAAGATGACTTGTATTTTGGCGATTGCAGATTGACTGACTTATGCGTTATTAAATAAAAAAGCCAAGAACCACAACAATCGTGAGAAATTCGTGTGATTCTTGGCTTCAGTAGCGGGGCATGGATTTGAACCATGGACCTCTGGGTTTCCTAACTAATCTCTTACAAAGCCACAAATTTTAATATCTTTCCTTTCCTAAAAATTAAGATAGCTCAGAGCAATACCTCTGAGCTATCGAATAAGCCTTTTCATCAAGAAACAATGCGGAGTCTTTTGATGAAAGTACTTAATATTTTAACCAACCCAGATGATAACGTCAACGATCTTGTAACGTTTAATGCTCCTTCCGCAGCTCTCCAGTTTGACGAGGAAAAACGGGAAGAGATTCGCTCTCTTAATCCTGATGCTCAAATGAATTGGGCACATACTACTACGCAACAGTTGCGCGAAAAACTTGTCACAACGATTGATAGCGTAGAGCTTGCTAACAATAATGTTGCAGACTTCTGCATTGCATTAAATACGGCGCTTTCTGGTGAAGCATGGGCTATTCTTGGAATAAGGCGGGCTCTAGTTGGGAGACATAGTCTTTATCGAGTGTCCAGTTGTGGATGAAGCGTAGGTCGCACGAGTTTTCGTATGTGTTTTCAAGCTCGCTTATGGGGTGGATGGTGTATCCGGTTTTTTGCGCGTCTTGCTCATCTTGTGTGTTTTCGCAGATGTAGATTTTGTGGCATCCGTCGTATGCGAAGCTTGTGCCGGTGACTGGCTTGCTGTTAATTTTCATTCTTGTTTTCCTTTCTACTTGTATATGATTTTTCTTATGGTTTGGTTTTATATAAAAACCCTGGTGTGATTATTTTTCGTTCGTGTTGTTGAACACTGGAAGGGACAAAAACGGAATGCGCTGGAGCCAACCCCTTGCGGGCCCTAGCTTCGCGCGTGTCCGTAACGCGAGTGGAGGACGCGGGGAAGTTGGCGGAAGTGACCCGTTTTTTAGAGTGGGAAGTGTCAAGAACACGTCATAAAAAGCAAAAAATGAGAGTACACCGCAGGTGTTCCATGCGATGATAATGGGTCTGCCGCCATGATAGTGGTGGCAGATTCTTTGTTCTGCTGGTGGCGGCTGGTTCACACATCTTTGTGTGAACTTATGGAAGCATAGTAGCCACCCTTCTCGCGTGGTAATAGCGCGGCTTGCTCCTGGGGGTAATGCCCTAAAATTTATGGAATTTTGTTCAGGGCATGCCCTAGGGGTAAGACGCGCCCCGCGCGGGAGGGTGGCTGCGATAAGCCACCAGGGGCTGGCAGAAAAAGTTGCGCTTCTTTTTCTGCCAGCAAACCCTCTGCTTACTTCTGGCACCAGTGGGGTGTGATGTGGTGAAGGAGCGCTGTAGTAGTGATGCGTGCAAGCCAGTACTTCTCGTCTATCGTGAGTGCTTTCTGGGCTGTGATACGAGCGTTTGTCGTGTCATTTTTCAGCCAATACAAGTATGACAGTGTGCCATAGACTGTGACAGTTTCCCTCTGACTTAATCCTTTAAGTTCCAGCATGGTGGTCAGCAGTGCTATTGCACGATGGATGCGCCGTGTGTCGAGGGTGAAATTGTCATCTCTAAAAACCAGGTCGAGGCTTGAACGCACATAGTGGACAGTTTTCTCAGCGAATGGGTGCTCAACGTTATCGAGGAAGTCTTGCATGGTGCAGCCATGGAAACTATCAATAAGGAACATGTCACGCACGATGAGGAGACTGCTTAATGCTTGGATACCGTAGCGTAGTGTGTTCTCGTCCAATCCTTTCGTGGTAAAGCCTGCTAGGTAGTTGTGGAATGCTACGAGAGCTTCTACCTCTCCTATTAGGAGTGTGACCGTGTGGTCGCTGTTGATGGTAACCATTTTTTTTATCCTTTCCTTGTGTGTTGGTAGTTCCAGGGCAGGCACACCCGTAAACCCACAAGAACACTCCCAGTCCTTGTGCGACGCTCCAGGCTCGACTCCGGTCAGCCCGTGGAACATGTTGTGGAATGGGCTGGCAGGGGTGAGCTTGTTGGGTGGCGTGACAAGGCTGGCGTGTGGTCTTTGGACTGGGTGTGCTAGCCTCTGGGCTACCAACACGAGAAAGTGGGGGCGGCGACCGGTGGCAGCATTCTTGCTGCGCCACAACAGTACAGTCTCCACGAGTGAAACTCGTGGAGACAATAGCCGCCCAGACTTTTTAGTGGATCCGGGTATGGTGCTGATATTTCTTTTAATTCTCATGATGTTAGTCAAAAGAATTTACAGACGGGACATCAGTTATAAATATCCTAGATATAGATGTTGGTGCTATTTGCTCACGGCACAAATGAACACTCTATGACAGATAAAGTATGGTTCACTCGGTTAACTTAGATGTCTGAATTGAAAGCGTTCTAATTTAAAAATAAGCTGCGCTGTGAAACTTCTGTAGTGAACTTTCACAGCGCAGCTTGTAGTTGTGCTCGTATTTACAATATTTATTGCATCTTATTCTGCTTTAATTGAACGCAATCGCTTATCGAATATGCAGATAAGCACCAGTATAAAGTGGATAAGAGCAGCTATGACAATTATTCCTGACTCTGCATGTAGAGATGGAATGGTCATGTGGGAATAAGCGTAATCCCATAGCGGATAGCTTACTGCTCCTATAGCGGCAACAACTGAGATGAATACAGACATTACCTGTCCAACGAGATTATCATCTACTGCATGAATAAATACTGTTTGGAATGGTGGATTTACTACTCCTTGGAAGAAAGCAAAAAGGAAACCAAACACGGCTGCTGCTATAGCGTTAGGCGCTAATGCCAGTCCTATTATAGAAAGAGTCACTAGTATATGTGAAAGAGTGAGTAGCATAGAGAAGGACATTTTGCTGGACACTTTTGGCGCGATGAGATAGCTGAGGGCATACCCAAGTGACATTGCGCTTAAATACCAGCCATATCCTTCTGCACTATGTAGAACCATTGAGAATAAGAGGACTCCAGCAAAGCTTATGCCAGTAGATGCGATAGCTTCGAGTATTGCAAATGGAGCTAAAGTCCTGTACGTTTGGTTTTTTACAAATGTTGCCATTCCCCTAGCCCAAGTTGCCAAAAAGCCTTGAGAATATTCTGGATTTTCATCTGCGACGTCTGAAGTATAAATTCCGGTTCTAACTGCATGCTTGTAAATAAAATAAATAAAAATTATTATTCCTGCTAATGCGATAGTTTCTGTAAATAGAATTGGAATGTATAAATATTTACTACTCGCAAAACCTGCAACTGCTGGTCCTACTAATGTACCCATGAGGCTTGTAAAGCGAAGAAGTGAAAGAACATTAATAAGATCATCATTTTTTGTTACACGATTAACAAAGGAAGTAATAGCAGGAAAATAGAAAGTATCACATGCTGTCGTAACCATTACAAGTATACAAACACACCAAAATAGGAGCAACTTGTTAGCAGATGGGGTTGAGAAGGATACCGATACAATTGCGATAATACATAATCCCGCAATCATTCTTGCTAAGCATGCAGCAACTGTTGTCCTGAAAATTCCTACATGCTCAGCTAGTGCTCCTGAGAAAAGGCCTGCTACTAATTCACTTATTGCAGTGAGGGTGAGGTAAAGCGATAAATAATGGCTTGACTGCTGAAAACCGATAAAAAGTGAGTTCAATAGCCATAATTGAATAGTAGTTGAGGCTAGTGTAGTTGCATAGTTAGAAAGAAAATCACTAGCTGCTAAACGCAGATATCCGCGGTAAGGTTTAAATAGATTCGTCAAGGTTTGCTCGTTTCGCGAAATTACATTGCCAAATTATTGCTTGAGAGATGCTATCGGCACTAGTAGTGAAGTA
This sequence comes from Gardnerella sp. DNF01189, assembly GCF_049244195.1. NCBI lineage: Bacteria > Bacillati > Actinomycetota > Actinomycetes > Bifidobacteriales > Bifidobacteriaceae > Gardnerella > Gardnerella sp. DNF01189. Next base: position 1,264,988 of record NZ_CP058385.1, read on the forward strand.
TGTTGTAAAGTCGTCGTTATCCCAAATCTGTTGCTGTAGGTTCTTGTCATCACGCACTGTGCTAAAGAGTTGAATAATCTGCTCGACGCAAGATAATGTTTTCTTTATATAGAAGTATTGTTGTGCGAAATCGACTTCTACTTGCTCTCCAGGGATAGTCGTATGTATTTCTTGGAATGTCCGTAGCAAATCAATTGTTTTAATAAGCGATATTTTACATGTCTCGAAATATTCTTGTATTGAATGGATGGTGGATGTTTTCGCTGTGTTTGTACTGACGATAGTGGCTTCAAGTGCAGCATTTGCTTTGAAAAAATATTCTGTTGCTTCAAATAGAGAAGCGCAATATGCTGCACTTGATTTCACATACTCATCAAACATTTCTTCGTACGAAGTCATGTTCATTATTAACCTTTGGTGTGAATATGTGCGGATAAATTATGCCTAAATCATATGAGGATATGGTCGAGGTCGTGGGTTGATTCCGCCGCGCTTGCTATTCTTGTTCATCTTTGTCTCCTTTCATAAGAACAATGCTGTATCTTATTTGCATCTTCATCTATGAAGATGCAAATAATCCTAATACAGGATTCGCATTCTTTCCAAGTGTGTCTCTTATTGTGGAATAATTTTATATAAAAATTAGTAGTACATTATTAGACCTTAACTATTTACCAGTCTCAGCTCGTAGTACGTGTTTTCTGATATCCCTACTGTTTGGCAGAGTCCGGCTATTCGTATGTCAGGATTCTTTCTGTGGAATTGGTGGATAAGGTGTAACGCTTGGCTTCAATCAAAACCCTCAACTCTGCTCGCCATCTGGTCGAGGAATATGCTGACTTGCTTGTGTGCTTGTTCTGGCATGCCGGACTGTGTGTAGTCGGTGTTTTCCCGCCTGTTGATGCAGCGTTCAATCCTTTTGCTCCCGATGAGGGTGGACGGCATTCCAGCCTGTGCAAAAATAACAGACGGTCTGACACCGTTATCGTATTGCTGGACAGCGTCTTTGTGGAATTGGCTTGTGTAGTAGATTCGTGTGGCTGTCGCGTGTTTGATAGCTGGAAGACTGTTGAGATAAGCACGTTGACTAGGGGTAAAGGCTGTGTCTTTTCTACTCATGAGTATGAACCGTTACGTGTGAAAGATTAATAAGAAATCAATAGAGGAAGAAGAAAATATAGAGTGAGGGGCCACACCATTGCACGGAGATAGTCCCGTGTGCATGTGCGACCCCTCGCCAGTTAATACTAAGCGTGTTTACGGGTTAATGCTTACGAGCATTTTCCTTGTTACGCTTAGTGATCATGATGCTTGCTCCTGCGCCCAGGGCTGCAAGAGCAGCGATAGCGATAGACACGACCGCGCTACCAGTCTGAGCCAATGGTGCAGCAGTAACACCGTTCCAATCATCAGAATCTTCGACTGGAGTGTCATAGCACACACCCGTATTACCACCATTACCATTATCTCCACCGTTTGGGTCGAATGGGTGATCGTTATGGGATGCGCATGGCACGATAGGTGTACCAGTCGTGTGACCACGGTCGGTATGATTCATCGTGTTCATACCAGTCAACGTGCCCTTGACTTCTACGTATTCGCCAGGCTTTAATACCAGGTTAGACCAGTTTGCTGGATACTCCAGATTAGTTACCGTACCGGAGCCTGCGATAGTCTTATCATCTAACGTGATCTTGGTCAGGTTGACTTTACCGGTGTTGATGATACGGAACACAATCTTGGTGCCGTTCTTGGTAGACTTCAAGGCTTCGCTTGGTGTGTTACGGTCTCCCGCTTCAAGACCAGATGCTGCGTCGTACTTGATGAGTTTAATAGCAGGGGTCTGGTCTGGGGTCTTGGTCCACACCATATTGGATTCGCGTTCAACATCATTCATGGTTTCCACGAACGTGTTTTCTACGCGATCGCTTACGCCCAAACGGGTCATTTGCACGTACGCTGTCCAGGACAAGTCACTATCCATAGCAGATGCAATATCAAGGAACTGTTGTGTTGCCTCTACAGTAAACGCACCATTAGCCTCGGTGAAAGTGAAATATCCGGCATCAACACCGCTACCGTCGATACGGCTACCCTTGGAGATCACAGTGCCGTCAGCGAGCTTAATGTCGTTGTTGACATAGACTGCCCACTGGCCGGTTAGCTTGTCAAACTTTTCATCATAATCATCCACGATGCGCCAATTCTTGATCTGCTTGTAGGCACGGTTACCAGCGATCTTGGAGCTATCGAGACGATACAAGAACTGATGATCCTTATAAATACTCTTACCATTCGCACTTTCGCCATTAACCTTAACAGTCACATCCTTCTTCGGGTTAATAACCTTTAACGGGTTAGTTACCGTGTTCGTTACATCCTTGCGATCGTTTGTAATCTGGGTGGCAGTGTTCTTCACTACATACCCGTCCTTGACCTGCTTGACTGTCATAGGAAGCACGATGGTGTAATCCTGACCAAGGAGAGACTGGTCGATTGCAGGATCCTTTGTCACATCCAATACCTTGCCAGCGTAGGCCTTTAAATCTGTTGGTTGTGGATCCCCTGGAAGAATATCTCCGAGATACTCCGTGTCTACGGTCTTAGCGAACACGTAGACGACACCATCCTTAACCTGGATATTGAACTTGTTGGTGACGTCCTTACCGGCTGCGTCTAGGATTTCGATATTCTTGTCATTGAGCTGCAAGTACTCATCATCATAGTCATCGATCATGCCGAGACGGTGAACCTTATACGCAGTGTCCTTCAACGTGGCTGCGCTTAAAGTGAGACGGTAGTAAATATCGTCTCCTACGTATGCGGTCTTGCCATCAATATTGATACCAGTCTTGGTTTCATCCTTCTTTTCAGGCTTTGGCTCTACCGGCTTATTCGATACCACGTTAGACGAGGTCAAACTATTGTTGAGTTTCAAACCCCACTGATTATCCACACTATGGTCTGTTGGAGCGTTCTTGGATACCGTGCCTTCGAAACGAACCTGGAAACGATGCTTAGATCCCGCGGTCATATTCGCTGTCACGTAATCCTTGTTGAGTTCGATAGTAAACTCATGCTTCTCGGTATCTGCAGTAAGCGTGTAGTTCTTCTTACTGATGGTGCGACCGGTTTCAAGGTCACGCAGCTCGATAGTCTGCTTGTCAAGCTCAAGATACTGGTCATACGTGTCAGTGAATGCAACAGACTCGATAGCATAACTCAGGTTGTTTGGAATGGTTGGTTCGCTAGTGAGTTCGTATTCCAGCTTCTGTCCTGGCATGACACTCTTACCATTAATATCGTCCTGGTCACCACCCTGAGAGGCCTCAGATATGACTGCCTTTGCTACTGGTGGAACGTAACCACACACGTATGGTTCGTTCGTAGTCTTTGTCTTGCCCGCGGCAGACTCTGAGCCTTTATTCTTCAAACCATGAGAATTGAGGGCTGCGCCTGTGGTTGGATCAGCACAAAACTCGACTTCATCCGTAGACTTTTTGCCTGCGTCAGCGCGTACCTGGGCTGCACCATGAACACGTGGGTTGTTTTCTAGGAACCACGACTGCGTCAGCGCGTACCTGGGCTGCACGCATACTACTGCAACAAACGGTAGATATGAATTGACTGCGTCAGCGCGTACCTGGGCTGCACCCTTACCATTCGCATAATTCGCTTTACCGCCGATAACAAGCGTGTACTGCATAGGGGTAGCAAGACTACGTGCAGCAGCAAGAGCTTGACTGGTCATGGTAGCAGTAATGGTCGTGCCAGTCTGTTGGATAGTGAACTGGCTCGTCACATCAGTACCCTTAGTGATGATGTCATCGACTGAGGAGACGGTAGTTGATGCCTCGGGGATTGGAGCAGCATACACATGCACATCATTCATGTCTGGATCCCACAAATAGTCAGCAGCCGTATAATCATCAGACAGGGTGAATGTGTCGAGGCTATCTCCCAGGTTCTCGCCCAAGCTACCGTTAACCACAGAGCCGAGCTTGTCGCCATCAAGGATAGTAGAAGCATCCGCACCGGTCGTGTTTGTATGCTTTGCGTCAATAACGGTTGCCCATTTACCGTTCACGTATTTGACCCAGGACTTATCAGGTGTGAAGTCCCACAGTTTCGGCTGATCTTTTGCAAGAACGATAACAATCAAATCAGTATTTGGCGTACTCATACCCTGAGCAGCGAATGAAGCGAGTGTATTAGCTGAATCAATATCATCAAACACTGTGTATTCGCTACCGCCGTGATTATATTTTCTGGTACCGTTCTGTGTTTCATTGTTCCATGCTGATAACCATTGAGCGCCAGTTGCTTGCGCGCTAGAAGTATTGTTATATTCTGGTTTTGTGACTCCTGGTCCTGCTGTTGTTGCGGTGAAGCCTACACCCCAGATACGGCAATCCGCACTACCCGTACCACCGCGAGCAGCGTATTCCGTCTCGCAATCACCACGAGCCTTCGATAATGCAGCGTTAATTTGCGCTCTAGCTGCTGCTTCTCGGGTAGCAGAGCTACCGATGGCTACACCTTCTGATTGGATAGCGCGCACCACTGCTTCATTATCTGATGCGGAACCTAGGTTATCATCGGTAACCCAGAATGTATTCGATTTATATGTGCCAGATCCGCCAGTGTTTCCACCTGTCCATCCGGCACCGCCAGCGGCAAATGCGGATCCTGTCAACATTGTTGATGCGACAACGATACCAGCAAGAGCGCGATGTGAACCTTGTCGGATCTTGTCTCTCATACTTTTATGCTTAGCGAAAAGCGACATAAAAGTCTCCCTTTTTCAAATTACTTATTATGAAATGCGAAACCAAAAAGTTTCACATTCAGTAATGAGAAAATGAAAAAATTTTATTTTATATCAATAAAAATTTGGTATTGATAAAAATGGTTGGTTTTAGAAGTCGTCTAAAACCAACCACTATGTAAAAGGAAAATGAGTAAAGATGGAAACTATTTGCTATTAGTTACATCACCGTCACCATCTGGTGTTCCATCGGTATTCCATCCAGTGCCACAGCGATAGATATATCGACATTGATTAGGCGTTCTATGTGATTCATTATATGCTTTCCCGTCAGCAAGGTACTTATCCCAGTCGACCGCACCCGAATTCTTATTCTGTGCTGGCGCACTATAAGAAGACCCACCACGAGTACTTGAACGAGGAGCTCCCGAGCTAGTACGAGCCGAAGACTGGGAACGAGCCTGCGGAGCTGCTTGCGCTGCTGCCGCTGCGGCAGCGTCTGCCTGCTGCTTCGCTTGTATACTTGCGTTTACACTGTCGATTGCGCCTTGGACTGGCTCAAGAGCCTTAGTCAAAGACTCGACGGTTGCTTTCTTATCATTCAACGCTGCGGTAAGCGTGTTTATCTGGTTTTGCAGGTTATCACGAGTAGCATTATCAGCCACTTGACCGTCTGATGAGGAGAGCAGATTATTCATCTCATCAAGCTTCGCCTTCACCATATTCTTAGCATTTTCAAGATCCTTCACATTCTTCGACTTTGTGACCTGAACGACTGAGTTTTTCAGAGCCTTAGTGGTCTTATTAAGCTGTGCTGTAGTCTTATCAAGACTAGACATGGTCGCGTTGAAAGCCTGAGTGTAGGAGATAGCACAATTCAAAGACTGCGCCTTACTTACCTTTTTACTCTTAGCATGCTGGGCTGTGAATGTGGTGTAGGTTTTAGCGTTTGCAACCTGCTCCACACTAGTCACAGTCTTAGCAGTTTCATCAGCATCCTGGCGTGTCTTCTCGTACTGTGCCCACGCTTTGGCGTACGCACTGTTTGCCTGGATGCACGCTTGAGTCTTGGAATCTCTTAAAGACTTCACACCCAGCATACTCGCAACCAGCAAAGCTATAACTACAACAACCGCAGTAGCAATGATGATAAGCTTACGCTTCTTCTTGCTCCCTGGCTTCTGGTCACCGCGACCAGAAATAGCATCTAGTCTCGTAATCTCGGTTTCTTGTTTAATAATCTGATTTTTATCCATATTAGCCATAATTATCCTTCGTCTTTCTATCTATGTTTTTACTATACGTAAATATTCAGGTGAAAGATATATACATACTTAGTGTCGTTCTAATTTTTCTTTCCTAATCTCGATAACTTTTGCTTTATACATAGTAGTGAGAATACGATTGGCAACTTTTTGATATAAAGTCAATATGCTCGTGTGCTCCCCTCATATTGTCTTGTTTTAGAGGCGAACAGCTTCTGTAATGGCACTGCTATCAGGGAATGTGAGACTGATATATATTTGAGTGGTTTCTACACTAGCGTGGCCAAGGAGTTTAGATACTAAGAGAAGGTCGTGTGTACTTTCATATGCCTTAGTGGCATATCGATGTCTGAGACTATGTGTGGAGTATCCGTTACCAAGAAGCTGAGAGATGTGATGCGCAATATAGGATGCTTCGACGTGACCGGTCCATCTGCTAGGAAACATGTATCCATGCTTGTTGGCGATGATTTGTGCGAGATCTGGCGCGATGGGGACAGTGCGTTCTTTGCGTCCTTTACCGTGTACAAGAAGCTGGGGATGAGTATTAAGCATCATAATATCGGATGAAGATACTTGTGCTATCTCACTACGTCGTAATCCACATTCTGCCCCGAGCCTGAGCATGGCTTCATACTCCTTGTTACCTCTAACTCGGGCTAAAGCACCACGAATGATGTAATCAGGACATGGATGAGGTATTGCGTATTCTTTACGAATTTTAGGTAACTTTACTGTTGGATTGACATCAATAATTTCTTCTTCAATCATGTATGAGTAAAACGAGCGTATTGTTGAAGAATAACCTTTGCGCGTTTCTCGTTTCCAGTCTTGGTGTGCAAAAAGCTCAACAAGTTGTTGTCCTGTAATATCTTCTGGTGGCTGATTAAGTAGGCGTGCAAGCCGACTGATTTTGTAGTAGCGGCATCTAATCGTATCTTCTGTATATCCACTTGCTTCAAGATATTCCAGCCAATGTGTAACATATGTTTCCCAACTATTAGGGAGTAGTTTTCTTTTGATTTTTAACATAAAAACATAGACTAGAATACGTAGAGAAAAGATTTTACGTATTGTTTCGTTACACGGTTTCAAGTCCGTTTTTTTTTACAAATACATAATATGTGATATACTATATATGTAACTAACCGATAGGATGAAAAGGCTAGTTGGTTTTAGGAAAGAAAGATGAATGATAATGGATTTGACATTGAATCAGATTGTGACAATGAATATTCGTATGCTTTTGGCGGGTCAAAGACGTACGCAAAATGAATTGGCGGAAGTATTAGATATGACACGACCGTCGGTCAATATGAGATTAAATGAAGCCACTCCATGGCGTGTTCCGGAAATAGAAAAGGCCGCAGAATTCTTAAAAGCAGAACCTACGACCTTATTCGTAGCGGGGCATGGATTTGAACCATGGACCTCTGGGTTATGAGCCCAGCGAGCTACCGAGCTGCTCCACCCCGCGTCGGCTACTTTTAGCAGCTCTATCTACGATAGGTGCAAATTTAAATTTGTCAACTTTCGGGCGTGTCTCGCTGTATTTGGTTAGAATTTTACGATTCGTGCACATGAGTGACATAGGCACAATAAACATAAACAAGTGTGGAGTATAATAAACACATGCCTATTAAGATTCCTGAAGGATTGCCAGCGCGAAGCATATTAGATGCTGAGCGAATTTTTGCATTGGAACGCCCAGAAGCAGAACAGCAGGATGTTCGACCACTTCGTTTGTTGATTTTGAATCTTATGCCCAAAAAAATCGAGACAGAAACTCAGCTTTTGAGACTCATCTCTAAGTCTCCTTTGCAAGTCGACGTCGATTTTATGAAAACTTCTACGCATGTATCAACGCATGTTAGCGCTGATCATTTAGTAAAATTCTATGAAAATCTTGACGCACTTCGTAACAACTATTACGACGGATTTGTTGTGACGGGAGCTCCTGTTGAGCATATGGAATTTGAAGATGTCGACTACTGGCACGAATTTACGCAAATTCTTGACTGGGCATCAACACACGTTTTCTCAACAATGTATTTGTGCTGGGGTGCAATGGGTGCGCTTTACTATCGATATGGCGTAAAAAAGCATGTTCTCAGCAAAAAAGTTTTTGGTGTGTTCCCGCAATATTTGCAGGATGAGTACTGTTTTCTTACAAATGGTTTTGATGAAATCGCTTTACAACCGCATTCTAGAATAGCGAGTGTTGATGTTGACAGCATTTCTGCAGATCAGCGTTTGCAAATTCTTACGTATGGTCCCGAATCTGGTCCGGGCTTAGTTGCTACGCGTGATTTTTCTGAAGTTTTTGCGCTAGGACACTGGGAATATGGCAAAATGACTCTTGCGCAGGAATATGAGCGTGACATGTTAAAAGGTTTGAGCAACGTTCCATTTCCTTACAACTATTTCCCTCATGACGATCCAAAATTAGAGCCATTATTTTCTTGGCGCGCGCACGCGAATTTGCTTTGGCGCAACTGGCTTAATTGGGTGTACGAAACTACGCCTTACAATCTTTCTGATATTCCTCATTTAAGAACTGCTGGAAGGCTTGGAACTGAACGTTCTATAAGACATGAGCCAGCTTCTCCGCGCTCCGATAATTTTTATCCATTTGACGGAGTTAAGTACGGTATGAATAAATAAATTTTGACGTTGCGTAATTTTATGTACAAGCAAAGAGTACAATCAGCAATTAGATATATTTTTCGTTTCGTGCCCCGCGCCTTACGAAATATGAAACATATGATCTAGTTGATATATATGCCGCAAGAATGAATGAATTGAGTATGTGAGTGAGCGGCACTGAATTGAGGCGTGTGAACGAATTGCTATAAGGAGGCACTTATGGATGTAATGGTTGATGTTTTACAGAAGACCACAACTGTAGCTTCTACTGTAGCTTCGAATAAACCAGAGCTACCTAATATTAGTGAGTTTTTGCCTCCAGAAATTTTGTTCCAAGGCACTCCATTTGCCATGAATCGCATTATTTTAGTGCGCTTACTTATGGCAGTAGTAGTAATGATTATTTTTGGAATTGGTGCTATGCGAGCAAAGGTTGTTCCTGGCAGATTCCAAAGCGTGCTTGAAATTTTGATGGATTTTGTGCGCTACAACATTGTTTACGAAATGATTGGCGAGGAACGCGGCAAGCGCTATGTGCCAATGATGTCCACATTATTCCTCACTATTTTCTTCTTTAATCTTTGTTCTGTGATTCCAGGATTAAATATGGCTGCAACCGCAACCATTGCTTGTCCGCTGGTATTTGCTTTGTGGGTTGTTTGCCAATATCTTATTGCTGGCATTCGCGAAAAAGGTTTTTTGCGATTCTTCCGCGAAGCATTGTTCCCAGCGGGTGTGCCATGGCCGATTTACTTTATTCTTTCGCCATTGCAGCTCATAGAATTAATAATTGTGCGACCACTTTCGCTTACAATTCGTTTGTTTGCGAATATGATTGCTGGCCATTTGCTGGTGGCCACTTGTTTAGTATTCACCAATTTCTTCGTGGTGGATTCCAGCAATAAACTCCTTGCCTTAGGCGGTGCTTTGTGGCTGCTTGGTGGCATTCTGTTTACCCTATTCGAAATTATGGTAGCTGGCTTGCAGGCATTTATTTTTACAGTGCTTGCTTCAGTCTACATTTCGGAAAGTTATCCGGAAGAGGAAGAAAAGTCTGCTGTTGTAGCTGCTTAATAAAAGTAGTTTAGATTTTCAGATTTTACATATCTTACGGGTTTATACTGGTTACTGTTTCAACAGAAAGGAAACCAATGAATAGTATCATCGCTCTTGCAGGTTTGACCGGCAACCTGAGCATTCTTGGCTTTGCTGTAGCAACTATTTCCCCTGCACTCGGCATGGCAATAGTAGTGTCTAAGGCTATGGAATCTACTGCACGTCAACCAGAGGTTGGCAACCGCATTCAGCTGTTTATGTTCGTCGGCTTGGCATTTATTGAGGTTTTGGGCTTGCTTGGCTTCGTTTCCTACATTATGGGAGCCTGAACAAAACTTACAATGCACAACACGAATAGTGTTGAAAGAATAGAAAGGACAAGCCATGGCATATGCAGCCGGAAGTAATAAGTTGGCGTTGTTCTTGCCTGAGCCTTATGACGTACTGTGGTCATTAGTAGTTTTGGTAGTTCTTGCAGCGTTTTTCTACAAGTTTGTTATGCCTAAATTCCAGGCAATTCTCGACGAGCGTGCAGAAAAAATTGAAGGCGGAATGGCTAAGGCTGCTAATGTGCAGCGTGAAGCAGACGAGTTGAAGAGCCAGATTGAAAACGAACTTTCTCAAGCTCAAACTGATGCTGCAAAGACTCGTGAAGAGGCTCGATCGGAAGCTTCAAAAATTATTGGCGAAGCTAGACAACGCGCTGAAAAGGATGCTGCGAAGATTATCAGTGAAGCGCAGCATTCCATTGAGGCTCAGCATAAGCATGCCATGTCCAGCCTCCAAGGAGAGGTGTCGGTTCTTGCAGCAGCTTTAGCTGGCAAGATTCTTGCATCCAAATTGGATGACGATACCGTCAGCTCCAAGATTATTGATCATGTGATCGATGAAGTTGGAGACACTAAAAATTCGGATCAAAGCAAGTAAAGTAATGTACAAAACTGAATGATCGCAAAATAAAATTACGGTTATTTCATTTTGTATTATTTGCATTACTTCGTTTTTTACAGAAACGAGGAGGTAAGAATGCCAGAAAAGGCATCGCGAGTAAACGATAGTTTGTCGCGTTCTTCGCTTGCTCAGGCCATCTCAGATGCGCACGATGAAGCGCAGCGCATTTCAGACGAGCTTTCGTCAATGATGGACATGATTGATAAGTATCCTGAGCTTTCTGATGCGATTACTGATCCGAATAGGTCTTCGGAAGATAAGTCTCGCCTTATTGACGAGCTTATTGGAGGTAAGGCGCACCCTGTTGTATTGCGCATTATGCATTATCTAGTAGGAACTTGGCACGGAGGTGCCGAAAGCGGTAAAACCGGTAGCTTCGGTGGTGCTTGGTCAGGATTTGAGCGTGAAGCTGGCGAAACATTGGTTACAGTCACTACTGCTCAGCCGCTTACAGATAAGCAAATTAAGCGTTTGATTGAAATCTACAGCAATAAGTTGGGTCATCGTGCATACATTAACCCAATTGTGGATCCAAACGTACTTGGTGGTATGCGTATACAAATCGGTGATCAAATAACCGATCGCACCATGTTGATGCAGCTTAAGCAGTTGCAGCGTTCTGCGCGAAATGGTGCTTGGACACAGGCAGTGAAGTAGTAAATTAAGGAGAATTATGGCGGAACTATCTATTGATCCCGCCCTGATACGCAAGGCGCTCGACGGGTTTGTTGACTCGTATAAGCCTACCGACATGCCAACGCAAGAAGTTGGCTATGTTGTTACGGCTGGTGACGGCATTGCGCACGTAGCTGGATTGTCCGGCTGCATGGCAAACGAGCTGCTCACATTCGAGAACGATACCTTGGGTCTTGCGTTCAACCTTGATGCACACGAAATCGGCGTCGTTATTCTCGGCGATTTTACAGGTATTGAGGAAGGGCAGGAAGTATACCGCACAGGCGAGGTGTTGTCTGTGCCGGTTGGTGACGCTTATCTTGGTCGTACTGTGGATCCGTTGGGTAATCCAATCGATGGTTTGGGTGCGATTGAGTGCAGTGAGCGTCGTATTCTTGAAGCCCAGGCTCCAGACGTTATTCACCGTCATCCAGTCGATGAACCATTGTCTACTGGTTTGAAGGCTATTGACGCAATGACGCCAATAGGTCGTGGTCAGCGCCAGTTGATTATTGGTGACCGTCAAACAGGTAAGACTGCAATCGCAATAGATACGATTATTAACCAGCGTGCTAACTGGGAAACTGGAGATCCAAAGAAACAGGTTCGCTGCATTTATGTAGCAATCGGTCAAAAGGGTTCTACTATTGCTTCAGTGCGCCAAAGCCTTGAAGAAGCAGGAGCTATGAAGTACACCACAATCGTGGCAAGTCCAGCTTCTGATTCTGCAGGTTTTAAATACATTGCACCTTACACTGGTTCTGCAATCGGTCAGCACTGGATGTATAACGGCAAGCACGTTTTGATTGTTTTCGATGATCTGTCGAAACAAGCAGAAGCATACCGTTCAATTTCCTTGCTTTTGCGTCGTCCACCTGGGCGTGAAGCTTACCCAGGCGACGTGTTCTACTTGCACTCTCGTCTGCTTGAACGTTGTGCTAAGCTTTCTGACGATTTGGGTGGCGGTTCTATGACCGGTCTTCCAATTATCGAAACCAAGGCAAACGATGTTTCTGCATACATTCCAACCAACGTGATTTCTATCACCGATGGTCAGATCTTCTTGCAGTCTGATTTGTTCAACGCCGGTCAGCGTCCAGCAGTAGACGTTGGTATTTCCGTGTCTCGTGTTGGTGGTGCAGCTCAGGCTAAGGCTTTGAAGAAAGTCTCCGGCATGTTGAAGATTTCCTTGGCTCGTTACAAGTCTTTGGAATCCTTCGCAATGTTCGCTTCTGATTTGGATGCAGCCTCAAAGGCGCAGCTTACTCGCGGTGCTCGTTTGACTGAGCTACTTAAGCAGAAGCAGTTCTCTCCTCGAGCAATGGAGCAAGAAGTTGTTTCTGTGTGGGCTGGTACTCATGGCAAGCTTGACGATATTCCTGTGAAGGATGTGTTGCGTTTCGAAAGCGAATTGTTGGATTACTTGGATAAGGGAACCGACATTTTGCAAGTAATTCGCGATACTGAAGACTTCACTAAGGAAACTGAAGCTAAGCTTGATGCAGCCATTGATGATTTCCGTAGGACGTTTAAGACATCTGCTGGCAAGCCTTTGATTGTAAAGGATTCTTTGCCGCCGGCTGAAAACCCTGCTCCTGTTGAGAAGGAACAGCTCGTAGCTAAGCCGAAAGCAGACAGTCGCGAGCCTGAGGGGAAGTAGCGTATGTCCTCCCAACTTGCATTGAAATCGAGAATTATTTCCACACAGTCTTTGGGTAAAATCTTTAAGGCTCAGGAAATGATTGCGTCTTCTCATATCGCTAAAGCGCGAGATATTGCGCTTAATGCTAAGCCTTATAGTGACGCAATTTTCGATGCCGTGCAGGCGTTGGTAGCTCATCACGAAGCAAATATTAAGCATCCTATTTTTGGTAAAGAGCATGCTGGCAATCGTGTAGCAGTTTTAGCTCTTACTTCTGATCGTGGTATGGCAGGTGCGTTTACGTCTTCGATTATTCGTGAGACTGAAGCACTTCTTGCAAAACTCGATGCAGAAGGTAAGCATGCAGAACTGTACGTGTACGGTCGACGCGGTGCAACTTACTACAAGTATCGCAATCGCGATGTGGCAGGTACTTGGGAAGGTTCTACTGACCACCCAGACGTTACTATTGCTGAAAAGATTTCCGATACTTTAATGGACGCTTATATGACGCCGGAAGCAGAAGGCGGAGTTTCGGAACTGTATATTGTGTTCACTGAATTTATAAATATGGTGAGGCAAAAAGTTCGTACGTTACGCATGCTGCCAGTTGAGTTGGTTCCTTTGAAGGACGGTGAAGAGTTTTCTATGCATCGTCCTGACTATGAAGCAGCTTCTGGTCCTTCAGCAGCATTGTCGTCTACGAGCGCAGTTTCGGCTCGTGAAGAAGCAGTGAGCCGCAGCAATCCAGAAGCTGTGGAGTATTGCTTCGAACCAAGCCCGGATGAAGTATTGGATGCTGTTTTGCCGAAGTATATTCAGTCTCGTATTCACGAGTGCTTACTTACTTCTGCTGCTTCCGAAACGGCAAGCAGACAGAACGCTATGCATACGGCTACAGATAACGCCCGCAATTTGGTGGATGATTTGACAAGAAAGCTTAATGCTTCTCGTCAGGCATCCATTACTCAAGAACTTACCGAAATTATCGGCAGCGCTGATGCGCTGAATAATGAGGAGGATTAGGAGCATATGGCTGAAAATCAGACCACAGCGCCTCCAGAAGCTGAGCAGGAGGTCGATCCAACAGCTGGTCGCGTAACCCGCGTTCAGGGTTCCGTGATTGACGTTGAATTCCCGGTCGGCTATCTGCCGGATATTTACAATGCTCTCAAAGTCGATATCAACACCGTTGGAAACACCGAGGGAGATACCGTCCACGAGATTACGCTGGAAGTTGAGCAGCACCTTGGTGATTCGACTGTGCGTGCAGTTGCTTTAAAGCCTACTGACGGTTTGGTTCGTGGTGCTTTAGTGCGAGATACTGGCGGCCCAATCTCTGTACCTGTTGGTGATGTTACTAAGGGTCACGTGTTCGATGTTACAGGCAACATTTTGAATGCTAAGCCTGGCGAGCACATTGAAATAACTGAGCGTTGGCCAATTCACCGTAACCCACCTGCTTTTGATCAGCTTGAGTCTAAGACTCAGATGTTCGAAACTGGTATTAAGGTTATCGATTTGCTTACCCCTTACGTTCAGGGCGGTAAAATTGGTCTGTTCGGTGGTGCAGGCGTTGGTAAAACTGTGTTGATTCAGGAAATGATTCAGCGCGTTGCACAGAATCACGGTGGTGTGTCTGTGTTTGCTGGCGTTGGCGAACGTACCCGTGAAGGTAATGATTTGATTGGCGAAATGGCTGATGCTGGCGTTTTGGAGAAAACAGCGCTTGTCTTTGGCCAGATGGATGAGCCTCCTGGGACTCGTCTTCGCGTGCCTCTTACCGCTTTGACTATGGCTGAGTACTTCCGCGATGTGCAGAATCAGGATGTGTTGCTGTTCATCGATAACATATTCCGCTTTACTCAGGCTGGTTCTGAGGTTTCCACGCTGCTTGGTCGTATGCCTTCCGCAGTTGGTTACCAGCCAAACTTGGCAGATGAAATGGGTGCATTACAGGAGCGTATTACTTCTACGCGCGGCCATTCCATTACGTCACTTCAGGCTATTTACGTTCCTGCAGATGATTACACTGATCCTGCACCTGCAACAACCTTTACGCACTTGGATGCAACTACTGAGCTTTCGCGTGATATTGCAGCTAAGGGTATTTACCCAGCTGTGGATCCTTTGACTTCTACTTCTAGAATTTTGGATCCGCGTTACGTTGGTCAGGCTCATTATGATTGCGCGAACCGCGTTAAGGCTATTTTGCAGCGTAACAAGGAGCTTCAGGACATCATCGCTTTGATTGGTATCGATGAGCTTGGTGAGGAAGATAAGACTACTGTCAGCCGCGCTCGTAAGATTGAGCAGTTCCTTGGTCAGAACTTCTATGTGGCTGAAAAGTTCACTGGTCGTCCAGGTTCTTATGTGCCAGCAGACGAAACCATTGAGGCATTCACTCGCATTTGCGATGGTGTTTACGATGAGATTCCTGAGCAGGCATTCTCTGGTATCGGTGGCATTGATGATCTTGAGCGTCGTTGGCACGATATGCAGCAAGAGTTTGGTGCGTGATTATGTCGGAGAAGCAAGTAAAATCGCTGCACGTTAGTGTGGTGGCAGCCAGGCATCCTGTTTGGGAAGGTGACGCCAAGTTTGTGGTTATTCCTTCTGTGAATGGCGCAATGGGCGTGCTTCCTGGACATGAGGCTGTGCTTGCGTTGATTGATCACGGTTTTGTGAAGGTTGACGATTTGAAAGGCGTGCGTCACGTTTTTAAGGTGACGGATGGCTTCTACTCGGTTGACTCTGACAATATTACGATTGCTGTTGAGCATAGTTGTAACGTTGATAAAGACGGCAACGTGCTGCCTAACGCTAAGGTGATTTAAGGTTGCTTTTGTTGCTTATGTAAGTTTGTTGCTTTTGTAAGTTTATGAACTTGTGTAAGCAAGGTAATCTCTTCTAAGGCAGGAGTTTGGGATATTCTCAGGCTCCTGCCTTTTTGTTTTTATAGCGCGTTTGTAAAGAAAATAGATCTCAGAGGCGAAGCACTGTTACTAACTCAGCTAACGAACTGAGAAAGTAACGGTGATTGGCAAAACACTGTTAAAAACTCAGTTAGCCGACTGAGAAAGTAACGCTCACAAACGAAACGACGTGTTTGTTTCGAGCAGCCATTGCGCTATGTCTATTACGCGGATTCCTTCAATGTCGTAAGAATCGTGGCGAGTGTTTGCAAGCAGATTCGCACTTTCACTTTCAAAACTGTAAAATTTTTTCACTTTTGAAAGTGAGTGCCTATTTGCGTTCGTGTGCGAAGGCTCTTTCTTTTTGCTTAAGTTTTGCGAATCTTTACTTTTGAATATGCAAAATCGCAAAATATGCTGTGATCAAAATGCATTGCGAATAGTAAAATAGTGTGTAGTTATTTTTGATTTTTGAGCGGGTTCTGGCAGGGAGAAGAAATGATTGATAAAGAAACGCAACGTAGGCGTCAAGAAAATTTGGGTCTTGCAATAGCTTCAGGCAAACTTGAAGGCAATTCGCCTTCAAAAGAGTTTCTTTATGACGCAAATCAATATGCTAATGGTCTTATAAGTAGCAATGAATTTGTTGCTAGAATGCGTTCTAGATATGGCGTGATGGATTAAGTTATTGGGTTGTGTGTCGTGGAAACAGTTTTTGACCCTTATCTTATTCCTCACACAAGGGTATTGAAGAACAAATCTAATATAAATAATCAGATTGAATTAGATAAATATGAGAACGATGCTGTTCTCACAAGATGTTCTATTTTGTACGAAAACTTGCCACATGCTGAAGGAACTGTTAAGCAATTGCAGTGGATTCATCATTATCTTTTTCAAGATGTTTACGATTGGGCTGGCCAGATTCGCACTATAGATATGACTAAAGGCGGCGGCGAACCGTTTCATCCGCTTGAATACATGGGCGTTGGGATTCGTTACTGTGAGCAAACGCTTAAAAATGATAATTTATTGCAAGGTTTATCTATTGACGAGTTTATTAGTAAGCTAAGTGTAAATTACAATAATTTTAATGTTTTACACCCATTTCGTGAGGGCAATGGTAGAACGCAACGCGTTTTTTGGGATATAGTTGCGCGAGATGCTGGATACCATTTCGATTGGGGATTAATAACGCAGCGTGTTAACGACGAAGCTTCAATCCAGGCTAAAGATGCTAACGATACGAAGCTTCTTGAGGATATGTTCCACATTATTACAAAGCCTTTGAATGTTGAGCTTTTAGCTCAGCAGCAGTTTGCGCATCTTGTTGAAGAAGAATACGAATACGCTCCGAATGTGGCTAGTGTTTTGCAAGATAAGGATTACGCTGCGTATAAAACGCGTTACGGCATAGATTGAATTTAGCGTTTGAGTATTGCGAACGCCGAAACGAGTGGTGTGATGTTGCCAATGCTTCCGATGTTTCTATAGCGCGTTTTTGCCAAAATGTCGGTATAGACGAATGTTTTTTGTGTGCTATGCCTTCATTTTGCCAAAATGTAGGTATAGAATAGACTTTTATATTAGTTATGCAATCATTTTGTGATAAATGCGTTATTTGCGTATAAGCAAAATATCGCAAGCAAAATATTGCAAGACATCACTACAAAATCCTCAATAATGTAAACGCAATAATGTAAACGGAGTCGCATTATGGATTACAAAACAATACGCAAAATAGTTGCAATGTCTAAAAGTAATGCAAAACCTTGTGATATTGCGGAAGAAGAGTATTGCTTGCGCATTGATAATCCAGTGACGTATCGTTCTGGAATCGTATTTGATGCGCATGAGATTTTTGCAATGTGCGTAACGGATCTTGTGACGTATATGAATTATATTGCGAATACTGAAAAAGCGGTTGAAAAAGCGTGGAACGAGTTGCCGCGGTTTGCTCAGCGCGAGTATTTAATGCAACTTATTGCAAAAGAAGTGCAAAATACCAACATTATTGAAGGTGTTCACAGCACTAGAAAAGAGCTTTCCAAAGCACTTGATGCTGCAAACGAGCAGAATAATCATACGCGTTTTAGTGAATTTACTAAGCTTTTTCTCGAGCTTGCGGATTCAAATGAATGTGACACTTCGATTCCACAAACCTTGCAAGATATACGAAAAATCTACGACAGTATTATGCAGGGCGAATTAGAAGCAAATAATATTCCAGATGGCGAGATTTTTAGGAGTGGAAAAGTAAGTATTCGTGATGGTGCAAATAATGTAGTGCACGATGGCGATGCAACGGAAGCAGAAATTCAAGATCATTTAACACAGATGTTGAGTTTGATGAATAGCAGCGAAGTTCCAACGCTTATTAAGGCGTGCATGTGCCACTATGCTTTTGAGAGCGTGCACCCGTTTTACGATGGAAACGGTAGAACTGGGCGGTTTTTGCTTGCTTTGCAATTGCATGAGCATCTTTCGATGCCAACAATTTTGAGCTTAAGCTCTATAATTTATGCAGAAAAATCTGGATACTATGCTGCTTTTTCTAAAGCTCAGGAGCTGTTTAATTGCAATGATTTAACTATGTTTTGTTGCACAATGTTGGAATATATTGTAAAAGCACAGGGCGAAGTGTTTGAGAATATTAGTGTGCAATTAAAGCACATTATTTACTGTATGGGTAAGCTGCGTGAGCTTTTCTCAGAGGAAGAAATTTCTAAAGTGCAGTGTGAAGTTCTGTCTATTTTGTTGCAAAATAAGCTTTTTTCGTATAATCCAACTCCGATGACTCGCAAGCAATTAAGCGAATATGTTGGCAATGCAATTGCTGAGCAGGTTGGTGAGAGAAAGATTGTGAGTGCGCTTAACGGTTTGATTGAGCTTGGAATGGTTGATTCTATTGGCGAACGCCCTATTCGGTATGAGCTTTCTAAAAAAGCGAATGAAATGTTTGCGTGAGGCAAGCGATGTTTTTGTGTGAGGAAAGTGATGTTTGGGAATGTAATGGCGATTGAGCGCGCGCTTGGCACGGGGATTATTATCTCTAGCAGCGTGCCGATTTCGCAGCGCGTGCAGAATCGGATTCGCGATTTTATTGAAGAGTATGAATCGGTGCTTTCGCGCTTTCGTGCGGATTCGCTTGTTTCGCGCATGGCTTGTGCGGAGCATGGCGGCGAGTTTGAGTTTCCAACGTGGGCTCAGCCGCTTTTTGCGATCTATAGCGAGTTTTACGATGCCACGCACGGTGCTTTTGACGCTTGTATTGGTGCGGATCTGCTTGCGCTTGGCTACAACAATTCTGTGCAATTCGTTCCGGAGTCGGCAGCTAGCGCAGGCAAGAACGATAATAGCAGCAGCTACAGTTGCTCTAACTATCGCCGCGCTCTGCCAGTTAAGTGGGCAGATATTTCGCGAGATGACGGCGGCGCAACGCTTCACACAAATAAGCCAGTGCAGCTTGATTTTGGTGCAGCCGGTAAGGGCTATTTTGTAGATCTTGTAATGCAGATTATTAAAGAGGAGTTTAGTGACGATTCGACTGCGAATAATTATTTTCCTTCGGATTTTGATTTTTTGGTAAACGCAGGCGGAGATATGCGCGCTTGCTTTAGCAAAAAGAATAGTCAAATAAAAGTTGCGCTAGAAAATCCTTTTGACACAACGCAAGCGGTAGGTGTGGCATCAATCGCAAGCGGAGCGTTGTGTGCTTCGTCTGCTGCAAGAAGGCGCTGGAAAGTAAAAGACACAAATTGCCTTGCAGCTGATGCTTTTGAATCTAATGTAGTTGCAACTCACCTTATCAACGCTTTAGATGGCGTACCTTCGCAAAAACTTTCTGCAAGCTGGACTTACGTTCCTGCTAAAACATGTGCTTTTCCGACTGCTTACGCCGATGCGCTCGCAACTGCGCTTTTTATTTCGCAAGAAAGCGATTTGCAAAAAATCGCGCAAACTACCGGCGCTGAGTTTGCTGTAATGCAGCCAAATCATGCGCTTCGCAAAACGTGTGCTTTCCCAGCGCGCTTTTTTGCTGAATAATCGCCTTATTGCCTAATGCGTTGTTGCGTTGTGTCTTTTGTAACTCAAGGCTTGCGCGCACAAAATCGAAGCTAGACGCAAGCAATGAAAATAACATTATGCAAATAACATCGCTGCTGATTGTGCGCGTTTACAGTAGAATATTAAAGAACGCTTATTTAATTATTGCGTAATTATTGCGTAATTATTGAGTTTATTTAATTATGGCGCATGCGCTTGCACAAATTGCACAAATAGGGAGCGGCAAAATGGACACTCGCAAAGAAGAAGAACGCGCGGAATTGCATCGCACGATTTGGAAGATTGCAGACGATTTGCGAGGTTCTGTTGATGGTTGGGACTTCAAAGCATACGTATTGTGCACAATGTTTTATCGCTATATTTCCGAGAATTTATGCGATTATATCAATAAAGATGAGCACGAATCTGAAGGCGGCGATCCAGACTTTGATTATGCAAAAATAAGCGATGAAGATGCCGAGCCTCTTCGCAGTGAAATGATTAGTGAAAAAGGCTTCTTTATACTTCCTAGCGAGCTGTTTTGCAATGTGCTTAAGAACGCTCCTCAAGATAGCAATCTAAACGAAACGTTGAGCCGCGTGTTCCGCAATATTGAAGCTTCTTCTCAAGGAACTGATTCGTCTGGTGATTTTAAGGGATTATTCTCCGATTACGATGTGAATAACATTAAGCTTGCAGACACTGTTGAAGGCAGAAATAAGCGTTTTGTTAAGTTATTACAAGTGATTAGTGAGATGAAGCTTGGTAGTGTAAACAACAACGTGATTGAGGCTTTTGGTGATGCTTACGAATATTTGATGGGCTTGTACGCTTCTAACGCTGGCAAGTCTGGTGGCGAATACTTTACGCCTGCAGAAGTCTCAATGCTGCTCACGCGCCTTGGAACCAATGGAAAATCAAGTATTTCCAGCGTGTACGAGATAACTTTACAGGAAATGATACCAAGCCTATTGGCTGTTGCCTAAAAGAACACTGTAAATAAGGGTTTATTGTAGGCTGGCTAAGCAGAAGAACGTGAATGAAGGTCTGGCGTGAATTGACGCTGGATTTTTTCTTTTTATGGGGTGTCTTTTTTGGTTTTAGGGGTGTGTGCTACTTAGGCAAGGGGGTGCTCTTTTACTTCTTAGGGGGTCTATAAGTGCTGGACTTATTCCGGAGGCTGAGTGATGTATAAGATTAAAAAGCGACCTCTCAAAAAGAGAGTGTCTGCCTAATGTCTAAGGCGTAGCATCGAGACGGATTGAATGTACAGGATGGATATAAGGAGGTAAAAATGATAACAGTAGACAATCTTCAAGCATTATTAATAAAACTTGGTTATAAACAAATTGGTCAGCAGTATACTGTACTGGATTCCTACCGAGTGTCTGACAGAACGTGTGCAGCAAGATGAAATCCCTTATGACAAGTGGTATGAACGGGGCTTGATACGTCTTTGCACTGGAAAGGCAATCAACTATTCCGATATAACAACAGAGTTTTGTAAAGTGTTGCAAAATACGAATTATTACCGGCGTGGGTATATTATTACATCTATTTTGCAAGGTATTTTGTAGAAAAATGCAAATGCAGGGCTTTAATATGGTGCGCTGCATACAAGAGGCAAAAACTCTTTCTCTGCCTATGCAGATGTTAGGGGCAGACTTACAGGCACATAAAGTTATATGCGGCAATAACCCGGTTTTGAAATGGTGCTTAACGAATACGGGCGTGCAGACTGACGGAAACGGAAATATCGTTCCTATCAAGAACCAAAGCCCAAAACAGCGAATAGACGGCACGGCAGCACTGCTTGACTGCTATGTGGGGCTATATGAGCATTACAACGAATATACAAGTGCAATCTAAGGGGGTGGCAGCATGAAATTGAAAGATAAGAAAATAGAGATTTTAGGAAAGACCTATACGCATGATAAATACGGCAATAGCAAAGTGAGTTTGCACCCATTACCCCGCCGCTGTGGGCGTATTTTCGGCATTTATCCATGAAAGAATTATGCGGCACTGTCACGCATGTTGAAGAAGAAGCCCCGTTTATTATCAATTACAGAACGGATATAACAACAACCCATGTAATTCTATATAAGGGGAACTTGTACGAAATAATACGGGTTGATGTTTTCGAGGGCTACAAAAGCGACCTCACGTTATGCTGTAGGCGGATAGAGTAAGCAATTTACTTTCTGAAATTAGAATACAGTTCATTTATTGTATGATTCAATTCAGAATGTAGCTTTTCACATTCTGTAATTTTTCCTTTCTCCCCAAGGGAAAGAATATGTTTTACCTTATTGTTAATTTTCTCTAAAACTGATTTTGGCGGTTCAAAATAAGGAATTTGTTTAATGTAGTTGGCTGAATTATTAGCAGTTGGATTGATAGTATGAATTAGTTCATTCACAATATCTGAATTCATAAGTGCAAGCACGTACAGTATCTTCGATTGATCTTTCGGGAAAATTCCGACAATAGATTGATCGAATACTCTATTTTCGATATAGAACGCACGTATGGTGCTTGCCTTAACCATTGGTATTGCAACGCCCTTTTTGAAATAGAATGCTGAATTTTGAAACCGTGATTTTGGATGACTATTATAATATTCAATAGTATCTTCATCCCATCGAACAAACCATTCATCTTTTTCGCGATAATATCTAGTTTTTGAAGCACTTTTTACATAAGGAATGTAGCCTTCTGAAACTTCTTTGATTCCTGATAATGAACTACAATTAAATATTTGTGAAGGATTTACTTTCTCATAGTTCTTGCTGCCTTTCACGCTATCATCAGCAGCGCGAATAAATCTTTTATTGTCACCTGTATAAAATCCAGTAACAATGTTTGCAATATCGCCAAGACGAATTAAAGCAGTGTTTATTATTGCATTCGTTGAACTATCTGCAAGAATAAAACGGTGCTTGTCGTTTGTAAGAACATCCGACTGTTTTACAAAAAAGGTACTAAGATTATCTGGAAGCTGTGAATCATTTAATAGCAACTGAAATTCATTAGCAGATTCAAAACCTTGTACAATTCTTACGGTATTATTTAAAGCATTTTCTTTGTTTGTTCGTTCTAATGTTATGATTGACAAGTTAGAATAACCAAAACTAACACCCGGAAAGAATTTTGAAGGGAAAGTAATGATTTCGACTATCCTTGTTGATGTTAGCAGCAGTTCACGTAATTTCGCATGTAAATTCAAAAACAAGTACGTGTCGGGAATAATGAATGAAAGCCGACCACCATTTCTTAACAGTGAAATGCAACGTAATAAAAAAAGTGAATATGTTTCTTTTACATACTGCCCCGGATATTTTTTCTTTAGTTGTGCCCTCTTATCATAATCTTGCCACGCCCCATAAGGCGGATTGCCTATTACTTTGTTGTAATGCCCACCTATTGAACCAAAAAAATTAAGCTGTTCATCAAGCAATGTATCTGTTTGCTTAATCCACAATTCCGGAGAACTTAGCAAATCTAATCTTTCATCTAACAGAGTGTCTGTTTCTCGTACAGTGATGGAAGGAAGATCTTGATATTTTGAATTAAGAATTTTTATTGCTTCTGCATTGATGTCAAGCGCATCAATTTGAATCATTTTATTAGAGTTCAAAATTTGGTCAATAAATATTCCTTCCCCCGCTGACGGCTCAAGAATAATATCGTTTTCCTCTATTTCCAAACGGTTAACCATATAGGATGTAATTTCGTCTGAATTTGTATAGTAGGAACAAAAAGTATCTTTCATACACAGCACACGCCTTTCGATTACTTAAGATAAAACTTAAGATAAAGTATATGCTGTTTTTGTTACCACGTCAAGTATTTTAGTAGATCGTTAGCTTGTAAGTGTTGCTTGAAATCGGCACTTATATCTTTTTTCCAATCTGCATTTACATCTAACCAATTACGCAAATCAAAACCAGTAAAGGACTTAATCGCTTCATAACAATCATTAGCGCAATATACATCCCAATAAGGCGAATTCTTTAATGTTTGGAGATAATGATTGTTTTCATCTTCGTTCTGCCGAACAAATAAAAGTGTTTTTTCGCCAGCACCAAGCGAATTATATATACTTGCAACTAAAAGCAGACGGTTCGTATTTCCTTTTTCGTTTGAACTAAACCCACTTTTAAAATCACAGTTATAGTGAATACCGTTCTGCTCAAAGTGAAGATCAAGCGCTAATTTTATGCCGCCGCTATCAACCATAGTCCACGGTATAGAATAGTGTCGTTTTAACTCTTTTTTAATATCATCAGCTAGCTGCAATGAATTGATATAATCAGTTGCGTTCTTTTGTATTCCAGATTGAACATCTTCAAATTTTGGGGTTCAATAATACGTAATGTTTTAATAGGATATTCAAACGGTAAACGACAGAACGGTTCCCACAATTCCCCAATACGTCGAGCAAACGCCATGTATTCATAAGGCCATACCTTATTGCGGTATTCCAACATTGCAATATATGACGCATATGTCATGCACATAATTTCATTAAGAATGCGCTCATTATCCCACTTTTCAGAACGGGACTTCCTAAGAATTAAAGATAGTTTTTCATTGCGGTAGTTCTTAATGGACTTATTGATTTCGCTTGCCTTATCTTTTTTACTTTTTCGAGTGTGCGACAACGCCACCAAAACTGAATCTGAATAGATGCGAAAATCATTAAGCCATTCTGCCTTAGAATGTAGCATGATAATTTATCTTCTTTCATAGTACAAAAATCTAGTCTTTATTATACATAAAATTAGTGGTTCGCTCAATCGAACAATTATTTTATTGTCGCTTAAATAGGCAAAAGTCGCTTACGAATATCAGAAATAATAAAATATATATTCAAGAAACTAGAAGAAAAACACAATGGTGA
Source organism: Gardnerella sp. DNF01189 (assembly GCF_049244195.1). Classification (NCBI taxonomy): domain Bacteria; kingdom Bacillati; phylum Actinomycetota; class Actinomycetes; order Bifidobacteriales; family Bifidobacteriaceae; genus Gardnerella; species Gardnerella sp. DNF01189. The sequence continues at coordinate 1,289,859 of NZ_CP058385.1, forward strand.
TCTTTTAGAAATAGAGATTAATCCTGTTCATAGCAGAGCTTCATTATCAAAAATACGTAATGTAAATGATTGGGACACTGGCTTTGATGATGGCTATTCATTTTGGGAAAAAGGCGATAGCTTTAGAAAATCTGGAAGCTTTGATGAAGCAATTGATTGTTTTGACAAGGCTAGATTTAATGGCTATTGTGCTTCAGCGCTGTATGAATCCTATGCGATGGCATTCCATAAGACAAAAGACTATGACAATGAAATTGATATCTTAAATGAAGGAATCAAGAGATTAGCAAAACTTAATATGAAAACTAGTCAATTGATTACCAGACGAAACAATGCCATTAAAGCATTGATAAAACAGAGAGAACGGAAAAACGCAAGAGTCTAAAGCAAGGCGAAAGCTAGAAAAAAGCACTTGTGCTCAATCAGAAAAAGCCACTAAAAACAAAGCTGGTCGCTCAGTATTCCAGATGGATGATGAGGGAAACATCATCGAAAGATTTGAGACAATTGCAGATGCAGTAAGAAAAACAGGTGTAAATTCTAAAAGCATTCGTGATGCAGCAAAAGGTGTTCAAAGACATGCTGGTGGGTATGTTTGGAAATTTGTAGATGAGGAAAGTATCGATTAAAAGGTTTCAGAGTACAGAACAATAGTTTCAGAGTTCAAGGTCAAGGTTTCATTGTATCCAAATGGGTAAGAAACTAGATCCTGCGTGCGGTTCTGGCTCGCTTCTGCTAAAAGCCAAAAAAGTGCTAGGCATTGAAAATATTAATGGCGGTTTTTACGGCCAAGAAAAGAACGTTACTAGCTACAACTTGTGCCGCATGAACATGTTTTTGCACGATGTGAATTTTAACAAGTTTGAGATTACTTGCGGCGATACTCTTATAAATCCGCAAATCGATGCTAATAAAAAGTTTGAGCTAGTTGTTTCTAATCCGCCTTATTCCACGAGTTGGGAGGGGGATTCTAATCCGTTGATGATTAACGATCCTCGTTTTGCTCCAGCTGGAGTTCTTGCTCCAAAGAGCAAGGCGGATATGGCGTTTGTGTTGCACTGTTTGGCGCATCTGGCGGAAGATGGTGCTGCTGCTATTGTTTGCTTCCCTGGGATTATGTATAGAGGCGGAGCCGAGCAAAAGATTCGCCAATATTTAGTTGAGCATAATGCTGTTGATTGCGTGATTCAACTTCCAAGCAACTTGTTCTTTGGCACTTCGATTGCTACGTGCATTATGGTTTTGCGCAAAAACAAGCAAAACGACACTTCTATATTGTTTGTCGATGCCAGCCAAGAGTTTATAAAGTCAACGAATAGTAACAAGCTTTCGGATGAGAATATTGAGCAGATTGTTAAGTGGTACACTTCTAGGCAAGATGTGGAGCATATTGCGCGCGTTGCATCTTTGGAAGAAGTGGAGTCAAATAAATACAATCTTTCCGTTTCTACATACGTTGAAGCAGAAGATACTCGCGAAAAGATTGATATTACGGAGCTTAATGCGCAATTAAAAACGATTTGCGCTCGCGAGCAAGAGTTGCGCGAACAAATTGAGAAGATTGTAAGCGAGATTGAAGCTGGCGGTGTTAACTCTGATAATAGCGAGGTGACTCAATGACTAGCAAACTTGAGGAGTTAATCGCCAAGCTTTGCCCTAATGGCGTGGAGTATAAGGCACTAAGTGATGTGTCTGATATGAAGCGCGGCATGACTGTTACAAAAAAGAGTGTTAATCCTGGTGATATTCCTGTGATTTCTGGCGGTCGCGAACCAGCTTATTATTGTGATATTTCTAATAGGAATGGCGAAACTATCACTGTTGCTGGCAGTGGTGCAGGTGCGGGATTTGTGCAATATTGGGATAAACCTATTTTTGTTTGCGATGCCTTTTCTGTTAAGGGTGTAAATGATTTAACATTAACTAAGTTTTTGTATTATGTTTTGCTTAGTAAGCAGGAAGCTATTTATGCTACGAAAAAAGGCGGCGGCGTACCACATGTGCATATTTCAAGCATAAAAGATTTTGAAATTCCAGTTCCGCCGCTTGACGTACAGGCGGAGATTGTGCAGATTTTAGACACATTCACAGAGCTTACAGCAGAGCTTACAGCAGAGCTTACAGCTCGTAAAAAGCAATACGAGTATTATCGAGATGCTTTGCTTACATTTGACGACAACAATCCTCTACATTCGCTTATCTCACGCTACTGCCCAAACGGTGTGGAGTATAAGAAGATTGGCGATATTGCCTCCGTAGATAGGGGTGGAAGTTTACAGAAAAAAGATTTTTGTGAGCACGGAATACCATGCATACATTATGGTCAAATTTATACGAAATATGGTTTGTTTGCTAGTAAATCTTATACATTCATAGATAGTGAATGTGCAAGTAAACAAAGATTTGCGCATAAAAACGACATCGTAATGGCTGTAACAAGTGAGAATATTGAGGATGTTTGTAAATGCGTGGCTTGGTTTGGTGAAGAAGATGCTGCTGTTAGTGGACATTCTGCAATTATTAGGCATAACCAAAATGCAAAATATTTAGTTTATTATTTTCATTCATCAATGTTCTTTTTACAGAAGAAGAAACTCGCTCATGGCACTAAAGTAATTGAGGTCACTCCATCTGATTTGTTAGATGTCAAAATCCCAGTGCCGCCGCTTGAAGTGCAGCGCCAAATCGTACAAATTCTGGATCGTTTTGACGCACTTTGCAATGATTTAACTCAAGGCTTGCCTGCAGAAATCGAAGCTCGACGCAAGCAATACGAGTATTATCGCGATCAACTCCTAACCTTCAAGCGTGCGTAATTAAAAATTCTAGTGTGAGTAGATAAGAAGGAAGCAAAATGAAAATCGTGTTAGAAAATCAAGATAGCACTGTAATGTCTACGTTTACGCCAAGCGCGCGCAACGACGGCAGCTATCAAAGCGAAGCGCAGCTCGAAGAAGAGTTCATTAACATTTTGCAATCCCAAGGCTACGAGTACGCTCACATTCACAGCGAGAAAGATCTTATAGCAAATCTTCGCGTGCAAATCGAAAAGCTCAACGACTACCATTTTTCGAATGACGAGTGGGAAAGATTTTTCAAAGAAAATATTGCAAACAGCACTGACGATATAGTTAAGAAAACAGATACTATTCAGCGAGATAACGTTAAAATACTCAAAAAAGATGACGGCGTAGATAAGAACATTACTATTATTGACAAAGAAAATATTCACAAGAATATTGTGCAAGTAATCAACCAATATGCTGTTAACGCAAACGATAATGCAAACAATAATGATGCAAATGGCCCTGCGCGTAGCAATCGTTACGATGTGACTGTTCTAGTAAACGGCTTGCCGATGGTTCATATTGAGCTAAAGCGCAGAGGTGTGCCTATTAGAGAAGCGTTCAATCAGATTAACCGTTATGCTCGCGACTCATTTTGGGCTGGAAGCGGACTATTTGGATACGTGCAAATTTTCGTAATCTCAAACGGCACTGAAACAAAGTATTACTCCAACTCAACTCGCAATAATGCGTACAACGAGCAGAAAAGTAAAGGATCTAGCAAAAGCACAACAAGTAACAGTTTTGAATTTACAAACTATTGGTCCGATGCTCAAAACACTATAATCTCCGACTTATGCGATTTTGCTAAAACCTTCTTTGCAAAGCACGTAATTCTTAACATTCTCACAAAATATTGCGTTTTTAATGCAGAAGATTGCTTGATGGTTATGCGTCCATACCAGATTACTGCAGCAGAAAACATAGTGAATCGCGTAAAATACATGTTTGCTAATGCGAGCAAAATGCCGGCAGCAGAGCGTCAAAAGGGCGGATATATTTGGCATACTACTGGATCTGGTAAAACGCTAACTAGCTTCAAAACATCGCAGCTAGTAAAAGCTTTGAAAGACGCAGAAGGCAATAATCTTGTTGACAAAGTTTTGTTTGTTGTAGACCGTAAAGATCTTGACTATCAAACAATGAGAGAATACGACAGGTTTGAAAAAGGAGCCGCAAATAGTAACACTTCAACAGCTGTGCTTACAAAACAGCTAGAAGACAATACGGAAGAATGCAGGCTTATTATAACCACTATTCAAAAGCTTAGTAAATTTATAAGCAACAACCCAAGTCATGAAATTTACAAAAAGCGCATAGTGTTTATTTTTGACGAATGCCACAGAAGCCAGTTTGGAGGCATGCATGCAGATATTGTAAAACACTTTAAAAATGCTCTGCTTTTTGGGTTTACTGGCACGCCAATTTTTGAAGCGAACGCTGCTGGCTCCGACGCTGCGCATCTTTCCACAACCGAGCAAACCTTTGGACCGTGCTTGCATACGTACACAATCATTAACGCGATTAACGATAAAAACGTGTTGCCATTCCGCGTGGAATACGTTGCTACTGTAAAAACGTCGAGCGAGCTGGAAAAAGCAACCGACGAATTGGTTAAAGATATTAATCGAACCGATGTAATTAAGCATCCGGAGCGCGTGCACAATGTTGTTCAATACATTATTGAGCATTTTACTCAAAAAACGTATCGCAACGAGAAAACTTACAAGTACAAGCGCATTCTTAACGTTAAAGAACTTGCCGCAGATAAGCACAATACTTTAGATACTAAAAAATCTTCTGAAGCAGTTGACGTAAACGGCTTTAATTCAATCTTTGCTGTTGCAGACATTGAGCTTGCAAAATTGTATTACAACGAGTTCAAAAAGCAGCAGCAAAATCTGCCTCCAAGCGAACGCTTAAAAGTAGCAACTATTTTCAGCTATGCAGTAAACGAAGGGGAGTCAGATTCTTCGGAGTATAGCAACGGCATGGGTTCTCTTGGAGAAGAAAATTCAGAAAGCACTGCAAAGCTAGACGCAAATTCGCAAGAATTCTTGGAAAGCGCAATAAAAGACTATAACGAAATGTTTAATACTACTTACGATGCGTCAAATAACAAATTCCAAAACTATTACAAAGACGTTTCAATTCGCATGAAAAATAAGGAAATTGACGTTTTGATTGTAGTCAACATGTTTCTAACTGGTTTTGATGCAACAACTTTGAACACGCTTTGGGTAGATAAAAATCTTCGCATGCACGGGCTTATTCAAGCGTTTTCGCGCACAAATCGAATCTTGAACTCTGTTAAAACATTCGGAAACATTGTGTGCTTTAGGGATTTGAGTTATAGAGTTGACGAAGCGGTAGCTCTTTTTGGAGATAAAGATGCGCAAGGTATTGTGCTTTGCCCTACGTTTGAGCAGATTTTCAACGGTTACGTTGACGATAAAGGAATTGAGCGTTGCGGATACAGTGATTTAGTAAATGAGCTTATGGAAAAGTATCCGCTACAAGGATTCAACATTGTTGGAGAAGAGAATCAGAAAAAGTTTATATCGCTTTTTAGCAATATTTTGCGCTTGCGTAACATGCTAAAAGCTTTCGATCAATTTGAAGGCAACGAAATAATTAAAGAGCGCGATATGCAAGATTACTTGGGGCATTACCAGGATTTGCATGAAGAGTGGAAGCGCAAAGAGCAAAAAGGCGAGATTGCAAACATTACGGACGATGTTGTGTTTGAGATGGAGCTTGTGCGCCAAGTAGAAGTAAATATTGACTATATTTTGATGTTAGTAGAACAGTACCATAGCAGGCATTGTAAAGATAAAAATGTTCTTGCTTCTATTAGGTTGATGGTTGATGCAAGCCCTCAGTTGCGTAGTAAAAAGAAGCTTATTGAAGGGTTTATTGCGCAGCTTAACGAGAATGAGCTTGGGAAGCTTGTGGATTCTGAAGGTAACATTACTGTTTACGATTCTAACGGCAACAAGGTGAGTATTGTTGATTGCTGGAGCGAGTATGTTGAGCAAAAGTATAATCATGACTTGGCGCAATTCGTGCAAAGCGAAGGATTAAACGATGCTTTGACTCGCAAGTTTATGGAGAAATCTTTTAGCGCTGGCGAAGTGAGTGAGCTTGGTACAGACATTAATGATTTAATGCCTAGAATGAGCAGATTTGGCGCTGCGGCTAAGGCGCGCGCTGAGAAGAAAAGTCGCATTGTGGAAAGTATGAGAAACATGTTTAATGAGTTTGTTGGGCTTATTGGCTTTTCTCAATACGATTCGCAAAAAGATTGATAATTATCGTTATCAATATCATTTTTGTAATATTTGCGAGTTTTTTGCGCTGAACTATATCAATCTACCTGATATATCGATATTATGTACCTGTGGGGCCTTTGTAATGGCAAGTTTTAGTTGGGTGCGCTCAATCGGGGTAGAGCGCGTTGAGAAGCAGGAAGTGTAATAAGACACGAGGAGATGTTATGCGCGCGTGTAAAAGTGTGCGCCGAGTTGTTTCCGGTGCTACCGCGCTCATGCTGGCTATGTGCATGGTTATGTGCGCATTTGCGAGTTTTGTTATAAGCTCGTTTGCTGTAACTACGCCAGCTTTTGCAACAGACGCAGATCGTTCGTATGCTAGTTGGTCGGAAGTTTCTAAGGCGATTGATAGCCAATTGCAGCAGGGTCAAAGCGAATATAAAAGCGGCAATAATTCGGGAGCTGCCACTAGATTCCAAGCAGCTTATAATTCCGTTTATGTTGCTTCGAATATGATTACTGTTGTTCGAGATACTTTTGGTCAGAATAAAGTTCAAGAGCAAGGCGATCAATTCCAACAGTTGCAAACGCTTGTGTATCAGCAAAATCAAGGTTCACAAATAAGTGCTGTTTCAACGGCTCTTGCAGCGGATGTTGCACAAACTGCATCTAGTCTCGATGCCAACTTAAAAGTGGATAAGCCAAATGTTTATGCACAAAAGTTGCGTGCGCAAATTAAAGCAGAGCGCAAAAAGCTAGATGCTGCAAAAAAGAAAAACCTTGGACGCAATGGTCGTACGTGGGGTCAAGTTGCTCGAGAAATGAATGTTATTCTCGACAAATCCGTTGCAAAATACAAGTCTGCAAAAGGTAATAAAACTCAAGTAGCATCTGCAGTTGATTTAATTAACGAAGCCTATTACCAGTATTACGAAAAGCTCGGTTTCGAGAAGAACGTGATGAATGCAATAAGCGGAAGTCGCGTTTCGACTGTCGAATATCAATTCAAAGAGTGCCGCCAAACAATGAACAACGGTGCAACTGTTGAGCAAGCTAAAAAGTTCGTAACGGATCTTAAAGCGATGCTTATTGAAGACGCAGCAAAATTAGACAAAGGCGCATCTTCAAGCGCAAATCCATTTATGCAATTCATAACTAGCTCATTTGGTCAAGCTTTCGTGATTTTGCTTCGTGAAGGTTTGGAAGCGTTGCTAGTTGTTGCAGCAATTATTGCTTACCTTGTTAAATCCGGTCACAAGAATATGGTGAAGTATATTTACCTAGGTATTGCGGCTGGAATTGTGGCATCTCTTGCTGTAGCTGCACTATTCGGCTTGCTATTTAATGGCTCTGGTCCGCAGCAGGAGATTACAGAAGGCGTTGTTGCATTGTTCGCAATGCTTATGCTGCTTTACACGAGTAACTGGATGATTTCTAGATCTTCAGTGCAAGCATGGAATAAGTATATTAGTGAGCAAACAACGGCAGCAGTTTCTAAGGGAAGCTTGGTTTCTTTAGCGTTATTGAGTTTCCTTGCTGTGTTCCGCGAAGGCGCTGAAACTGTAATCTTCTATCAAGCAATCTTTGCAGTTTCAAACGGAGCTGACTCTATGATTTGGGGAGGCTTCATTTCCGCTGCTGCAGTTCTTGTAGTGATATTCTTGCTGATTCGTTTCGCATCTGTGCACATACCAATTCGCCCATTCTTTACTGGAACAAGTGCTCTTATGTCTGTTCTCGTAGTGATTTTTGCAGGCGGTGGTGTGCACGCGTTAATCGAGGGCGATGCTCTCGAAGGAATGTATATTCAAGGCTTGCCAACTAACGATTGGCTTGGGTTCTATCCGTATGTTGAGACGATTGTTGCTCAAATTGTGGCAGCAATTGTTGTGATTTCACTGCTTTGCGTATCTATTGCGCGAAGTCGTGGGAAACGCGCGGTAGAAAATAAATAAGCAAAACAACAAATAACCAACTAATAAATAATTAATAAACAACCAATAACAATAATTAAATAAAAATAACTAACAACAAACACAGAAGGTTAGATATGAAGAATAATAAAATGACAGCACTTGCAGCTTTGGCTCTTGCTGGACTGCTTGCGCTCGCTGGCTGCGGTTCTAATGGCAATTCAGCTAAAACTGATGCTAAGTCACAAGCAACCGAGCAGAAGGCTGACGACAAGGCTGACGACAAGGGCGGTGATAAGGGCTTTGAGGAGGTTCCAGTTGGTCCTCACCAAGATCAGAACATTGGACCTCTTACTATTGGCGCTGTGTACTTCCAGCCAGTGGACATGGTTCCAGCTGGTATGGGCTTGAAGGCAAGCGAAGCAAGCTTCCACCTTGAAGCCGATATCCACGCTAACCAAAAAGGTACAAAGCTTGGCTACGGTAAGGGCGAGTTCATTCCAGATTTGACTGTGAATTATGAGATTGTCGATAAGGCAAGCGGCGAATCCGTTGGTAAGGGCACGTTTATGCAGATGAACGCTTCCGATGGTCCTCACTACGGTGCAAACGTTAAGCTTGACAAAGCTGGAAATTACAAGCTCGTGCTTTCTATTGAATCCCCAGAAAAGAAGGGTTGGATGCTTCACGTCGATCCTGCTACCGGCGTAACCGGTCGCTTCTGGACTGAGCCAATTAAGGCAACCTTCGACGATTGGAAGTACACTCCTCGTCAGTGGTAGTGATAGCTAGTTAATAATTAGCGATTAATTAATAATTTTAGTAAATAATAAGTAATAGCAAAGGAGGGAGTTATGCTCAGACTGTTTGTGGCAGTTATGCCTGGGCTGCTCCCTCTTGCGCTACTCACAATGGGATTAAGCACGTCGCTTACTGTTGGCGAGGGGCGAGATAAGCCTCTGAGTGCACGTTGGAGATTGTATGGGCTGTCTGCAGGCACAGTCGCAGCTCTTATTTTTGCTATACTTCGCGCATCTGTAGTAATTAATCAGCGAAACTTTATTAATATGCCGGCGTTATGCATTGCGGTTCCGCTTGATATTGCTGCAATTATTGTGGTTATTTTTTCACACAAAATAATAAAAAATTGGCGTAATTGCCCGCTTTTAATGCACATAAGTAACGCGATTGGTGCATGTTGCTTAGCGTTTACTGTGTTTTATGCTTTACCAGATGTTATTTTGCAACTTACTATTTTCGTAGATTCAAGCACTCCGCCTTTTACATCAGACATGTTACTTCGCGCGCTTGGTTTTGTGCTTGGCGTTATTGCTGCTATCTGCTTAAGTCTTATGGTGCGTTCTTTGCGCACTACGTCTAACGCTATTTGCTTCAAAATTGCTGTAGTTTTAAGCATGATTATTTTGCTAGTGCAGCACATAACTTCACTTTTGCAGATTATGCAAGGAAGCATTTTGCTTTATATGGATGACTTTTCTTTTAGCGTGCTTGTTTGGCTAATTAATAACGCTCCATTAATGATTATGGCGCAAATTAGCGTGTTCATGATTCCTGCTGCTGCATCCGTAATAATCGGCTTTAAAACGGCTGTAGTTGGTGAAAATGCAGCAGAAATTCGCACGAAGCGAGCGTTTAAAAGGAAATCTCGGAAGTCTGCGCTCGCAGCTCTTTTGGCTGCTATCACAGTAATACTTACGCTTACTGTAGGCGTATCTATTATGAATATTAAACCAACTCTTACTCCGCCAGAACCGTATGAATTGCACGATGGTGTTGCAACTATTAATTACGTTCAAGTTTCAGATGGTCATTTGCATCGTTTCCAATACAAAGCAAAAGACGGCACTGTTATGCGTTTTATAATCATTAAAAAGAATGGTGGAGCGTATGGCGTTGGATTGGATGCTTGCGAAAACTGCGGCGATGCAGGCTACTATGAAAAAGACGGTAAGATTATTTGCCGTAAGTGTGATGTAGCAATTAATTTGGCAACTATCGGTTTTAAAGGTGGTTGCAATCCGATTCCGTTCCCGTATAAGGCTGGACATGGCAAAATCACAATTCATACTGCTGATTTAGACGTGCTCAGTTCGCATTTTAAGTAAGGGAGAGTTGCTATGTTTATGATGCGCATGGTTGCTCGATCTCTTGTGCGGCAATTGAAAAAGCGTGTGTTAATTGCGCTCGTAGTGTGCTTAAGCGCGTGCGTTAGCGTGTCAATGCTTAGCGTTGTGTATGACGTTGGAGACAAAATTAACGCAGAGCTGAGTTCATATGGTTCAAATATTGTGGTTCAGCCAAAATCTAGCGCTGTTGTAAATGATTTGTATGCTTCTCGAGAGCAGATTGATACTAATGGTTCTGAGAGTTTAAAGGCTGCGGAAAGCCACGAGTCTACTGCTTCGCTAAAAGAATCTGATGCTGCAAAAATAAAAATGATTTTCTGGGCGTTTAATATCACTAATTTTGCGCCGAAAATAATTGTTCATGCAAATCTTGAAGCGAAATCTTCTGGCGATTTGGTAGTGCCTATTATTGGAACTTGGTTTAATCGTAAGCTTGCGCTCGCTTCCGGGGAAACAACAGTTGTTGGTGTTAGAGGTTTGCGCTCTTGGTGGAAGATTAATGCAGGTCGTTGGGCAAAAGATAATAAATCTGAAGCAATGGTAGGTGCGCAGCTAGCTGAGCGTTTGCACTTAAAACTTGGCCAGCGTTTGCGTTTGATTCGTGACGAACGCGAGGTTTCGTTGCGCTTGGTTGGCGTATACGATTCTGGCGACGACGACAATAACGCAATCTACGCAGGTTCTAGCGATGCTCAAAGCCTTGCAAATAAGCCGAATAAGGTTGATTCGATTGAAGTAAAGGCGCTTACTACTCCTGAAAATGATTTAGCGCGAAAGGCTGCTAAAAATCCGGCAGTGCTAAGCCAGGAAGAGTGGGAAACTTGGTATTGCACGGCTTACCCGAGTTCGATTACTTACCAAATTGAGGAGGTAATTCCTGGAGCTGTTGCAAAGCAGGTTCGTCAAGTTGCGGCGTTGCAGGGTAACGTATTAAATAAGACGCGTGCTGTTATGGTTTTGATGACTGCGTTGAGTTTAATTGCTGCTGCTGTTGCTGTGGCGAATCTTATGGCTGCTTCAATTTCTGAGCGTTCTGGCGAGCTTGCATTGCTTAAGGCTTTGGGTGCACGTGATGGTGCTGTTGCTCGTCTTATGCTTATGGAAACTGCGGTTATTGCGTTTGGTGGAACGTTACTCGGCATGGCTTTGGGATTTGCGGTGGCGCAGATTATTGGTTTCACAGTGTTTGGCTCTTCGATTTTGTTCCGACCAATGGTATTTGTTCTAGTGTTCGTGCTGCTTGCGTTGACTGTGCTTGCGGCTGCAGGCTCGTCGATTCGTTCGATTTTGAGTGTGCGTCCTGCGGAGGTGCTTCATGGCAGGTAAATCTTATATGACTTCCAACAATTCTATGTTTATTACCATGCTATTTAGCGCGGTATTTCGTAGAAAATCGCGTGCTTTGATGGCTGTTATTGCAACGCTTGTTGGTGCTGCTACGCTGTTTTGTTTAGCTGCAATCTGCCTGGTTGTGCCTCAGCAAATGAGCGATGAAATGCGTGCTTATGGAGCGAATATTATCGTAACTCCAATTGAGGGTGAGTGGAAAAACGGTATTGATCGCGCGATGGTTTTGCACACAAACGATATGGTTCTTGCAAAAGGTGCTATGCGATCTGCTACATATCGTTACGAAAACGTGCGTATTAACGCAGCTCCGTATGTTTTAGCAGGAATAGACGTTCGTTCAGTAAAGTCGCTTAATAAGCATTGGAATGTAGACGGCTCTTGGCCTAGCAGTGGAAATGTTATGGTTGGGCGAGATGTAGCTCTTGCGATGGGCTTAAAAATAGGTTCTCGAATTGCGATTGCATATAGATCTTCGGATAATACTGCCGGCTCGCATAAGCCAGCAGAGAAGTCTGCAAATAAGTCTGCAAATAAGTCTACAAGTGAATCTGCAAATAAGTCTACAAATCAGTCTGCAGATAAGCCAGCAGAGAATCAAGCGCAAAATTCTTCTGCAAATTCTTCAGATCAGTCTGCGCAAAATTCATCTCAACAAAAGCTCGTTGAAGGCAGAGTCTCAACGGATATTATGGATACTCACGGCACAACTTTCCGCGTTTGTGGCATTTTGGATACAGGCGGTGCAGAGGATTCTATGCTATATGCGCTAAACGCAGATGTAAATTCTCTTACGGGAGTTAAGCGTGGAGCAGATGTAATTGCTTACTCGTCTTCTTCACCTAGCGTTGATGCGGTTGTGAGAAGTATTAACGACATGACTTCTATGCGCGTGCGCGCTCAGCAAGTTACTAAAGTTACTGCTGCTGACACTGGTATTATCACTATGCTTCGCAGCCTGTTCTGCATTGTATCGCTAGTTGTTCTAGTATTGATGATGGTTGGCGTGAGCACTACGATTTCTTCGATTGTGCAGCAGCGTCGAAATGAAATTGGTTTGCGCAAAGCTTTGGGTGCGAGCGCACGGAGTATTGGCGTGGAGTTTACTGCTGAAGCTGGAGTATATGGCTTCGTTGGCAGTATTGCTGGTACTGCGGTAGGGTATGTGTTTGCCCGTTTGCTTGCTGCAATGGTGTTCTCGAGAGATTTGGGCGTGAATTGGTGGCTAGTCGTGTTCTCTATTGTATTTAGCGTTGCTGCGTCTTGCGTTGCTGCTTTGCCGCCTGTTTTGCGTGCTTCAAAGATCGACCCTGCGATTGTGCTTCGGGAAGAATAGCTTTTAGAGTGATTTTAGAGTGATTAGTTAAGGATTTAATATGACAGAGAATATAGAAAATAAGTTAGATAGCGCGGAGTCTAAGCCAAAAATGCTGTTGACGTTGGATCATATTTCCAAGATTTACGGATCTCTTCGAGCTGTTGACGATTTGTCGCTCACTGTGCCAGAAGGCGAGTGGCTTTCTATTGTTGGCTCCAGTGGTTCTGGCAAAACAACGTTAATGAACATTATTGGCTGCATGGATTCACCATCTAAAGGTTCCGTGTCTTTGCAAGGTCGCAAACTTGAGGATTTGAATGCCGGTCAACTCGCTGACGTTCGTAAAAACGTAATCGGTTTAGTTTTTCAAAAGTTTTATCTTGTTCCGCATTTAACAGCTGTTGAAAATGTGATGGTTGCGCAATACTATCATTCTGTTGTTGACGAAGCTCAAGCAATGGACGCTTTGGATCGCGTGGGCTTGAAGGATCGCGCTCACCATCTGCCAAGCCAGCTTTCTGGCGGTGAGCAGCAGCGTGTGTGCGTTGCTCGTGCGCTTATCAACTGCCCTAAGTTGCTTCTTGCGGATGAGCCGACTGGTAATTTGGACGAAAAAAATGAGCAGATTGTGCTCGACTTGTTTAAGCAGCTGCACAATCAAGGAACTACGATTATTGTTGTAACTCACGATTCTCTGGTTGCTCAATGTGCTGATCGTGAAATTATGCTCAACCACGGTGTGCTTGTTGGTGAGCGTTGGAATAACGAGGATGCTCGCAAAGCGTACGAGGCGATTGGTGGCAAGCCTGCGTTTACGAGTGCTCACGTTGATGAAAGTGTTGTGGAAGCTTTGCAAGACCATGAGCCTACTAAGTCGCCTAAATTAGCGAATTTAGATGATTAGTTGCGTGGGTTTTAAAATATACAAGATTTAAAGGCGATGATTTTATGGTTTCAGATAATATGTTTCACGATGTTTCACATGATGATTTGAAATCCAAAAAAGTTGCAAAAACCGTTGCTGCGCTTGCAATTGTAGCTGCATCGTCTGCTACGTTGTCTGCTTGCGGTGAGTCGAGTGCTGTGCCAATGAACGATGAGTTCGCTGGTAATTCTGGTCAAAGCGCGGATGATGGCGGTAATCCTTCTGGAAAGTACGATGCTGGTGCTCAGCAATCTAAATCTTCTGCGCAAAGTGAGGATTCTGGGGATTCTAAAAACCAATCTAAAACTGATACTGGCAATTACAAAGATGGTGACTATAAAGTCAAAGCTACGTATGGTCCGGTTGCAGAAGACAGTTTTGATGTGCGCTTAAGCGTTGCAAATGGGAATGTTAGCGATGTGCAAATGACGCCTCATCCGTTTACGCCGATTTCAAGAGGTCATATGGATGCATTCTCAAAGGCTATTCCAGGAAAAATCGTTGGAAAGTCGTTGAAAGATTTGCATATTTCGGTTGTTGCTGGAGCAAGTTGGACTAGCGATGCCTTCAACAAAGCACTTGATGTTGCTCGCCAAGAGGCTTCAATTCAATCTGCAAAATAATCTACAACCACCTTAATCTTTGACTTCAAGAATAGTGCCTTCGTTGCGAATCATCGTTGCTGTCATGGCTCCATTTGCTGCCATAAATGGAATAATCGCATTGCTATATTCGTGCATGAATTGTGCAAAATCATGATTCCAAGAAATAATTGCAACATACAAAAGAAGGAACTCAACTGCTGTAAATAATGCCCACTTAAGAATCCAAATAAGCGTTTTTTTAATAACTTTTATAGAGTCCTTGCTCATGAGTTGCCTTCTTTCCAATTTGCTGTTTTGTTCGTGAGCATTGTAGCTAATTAGCGTACGTTGCTTCTCGTTCGTATGTATTTCTAGTATAAATGCCGCAAGTCTTCGAGCAATACGATGTACTCAAAAGTTATTACTCAACGTAATGGTAGATTGCCAATAAGTCTTAAATCTTTACAAATCGCTTTCATCAATAGGGTGACCTTGTGGACGCTTTATTACTCGCCGCAAAATCACCAATGTTAAGACGCCATTTGCAATTCCGTAGTAATAAATCCAAGGAACGTGAATAAGCCCACAAATAAAGCATGAAATAATATTTGTTAAATTATTTAGATAATTGCTAAGTATTTGCTTATTTTGTGATTCGACTTTTTTGCGTTTTTGCTCAAGAGTTGTTATGTAATCTTTGTTGTTTTCTATATTCTCAACATCACTACTTATGCTGTTAGCGCCTGCGCCGTTAAGATTAGATATATTATTTTCTATATACGCATTTTTTGCTTTAATAACGCTTTTGCGCAAGAAAAAATATGCATAAGAATACAATGCAACAGAAAGAAGTCCTAAAACAAGCCACAAAACGAAAAAGCCAAAGCTACGCATAAAAGCAGCTGTTGAGGCAAGTGCCATCGCAGCTACTTCTGCGGAGTGCAATACTACTAATCGTTTTGTCATATAATCCTGCTGCAATCATTATTGAAACTGCATTTTCAAACGCAACTAAAAGTCACATATTGTTACTTATTATAAGCACATATGATTTACGCGCAGTATTTGTAATCATTTATTACTACACAATTTGCCCTACTTTGCGCGCGTTTATAAAGTAGAATATAAGAAAAGTAGCGTGTGATTGCAAGAAAGCCATTATGCCAAAAACGTATGCAATAGTAGATAACGACCCACTAGTTTTAGCGGTTATGCGAAACGTGCTCAGCAAGCTTTTGCCAAGCGAGTACGTGTGCAAATGGTGCGTAAAATCAGGCGTGCAAGCTTTGAAATATTGCCAAGTAACAAAAACAACTCCGGATTATATTTTGATAGATATGTCAATGAAAGACATGTCTGGAGTAGACGTAATACGCGCAATTCGTGAGCAAAACAACAGTATCATTTTAATTGGCATGACTTCATACGATTGTAGAACCTACGCTTCGATGGTTGCGCAAGTTGGTGGGCAAGCTATGGTTGCTAAAGACAATTTCAAAGGGTTAGCAGAAGCTTTGCAATATTGCGATAATCAAAACGTGTATGGCTGTCGATGTGTTAAGGATGTTGCTTACGATTTTGTTACTCCGCAAGAATCTTTTATTAGGCTTTCTAAATCAAGGTCGCGTAGCGTTTTGCCGCCTCAAGAACTAAAAATCATGGATCTGCTCTCTAAAGGTTGCACAACAAATCAGGTTGCGGCTCAACTTGGTCTTATGCCAAACACTGTAAACACGCATATTCATAGGATTTACAAAAAATTGCATGTTTCTAACCGAGTGCAAGCAATATCCGCGTTTGCTGCAATGCAAAATCGTGAGCAAACTAGCAATCTGCAATATTTGAATGATTCGCCGCAGAGTCATCCGAATCCTTCTCAAGAAACGGATAACGCATGTTAATGAAAACATTTTCGCGCGTTATTGAGTTGGTTAAAAGCTGGAAAATTCAGCGAACTTTATTCATAATATTGGCGACTCTTGTAGTGTCAATGGATGTGCAATCGTGCAATACAGCTGGGTTGTGGCATAACCCGCAGCAATCTGCGTGTCAATACGTTTGGATGTTTGCAATATTTCTTTTGATTGCTTTTCCGCGTCAAGTATCACTCGTAACTCCGATTTTGTATTGCGTAACGTTAGCAGTACCAGGTGTAAATGCGACGTGCGTGCTTTTTGCGCTGATTGCTAGCATGTTTGTTGCAGGCTTTTATGATTCGTGGAAGTATTTGCTTTGTGCGTACATAGTTTCGCTGAATATTATGTACTTTGCAAAAATGGCGTACATTCCGTTTACTTTTCCTTGTTTTATTCTTATTTTCATGATTTGTGGTTACGTTTTGCGCAAATATTTGAACATGTTGGAAGAAAATAATCGCGCAAAAATGGATATTGTACGGAGTAAGTTCCAGTCTTATATTGCGTCGGTTGCGTTGCAATTGCATGACGATGTGAACAATGAGATTACGGATATTACGCTGCTTGCAACGGATGCTTTATATGCTGAGAACAATGAACATACAAAAGAATCGTTAGAGCAGATTATTGAACATTCGCGTAATGCACTTTCCAAAGCGAGACTTGTTATCAGTCTGCTTGAGCAAACTGAACAAAAGTATGATGATTCTTTAGATTCAAATATTGCTAGTACGCAGTTTGTTTATAGTTCTAATAGCAATGATTGCATGAATTTGGCTGATTTCTTATGCAATATTCGTGCGCGTTTACAGGCTGAACGGCAAATTTGTGAGCAGCTTGGGTACTATGGCTCTCTAACAGTGGTTGATAAAAGTTCGGGGAGTGGTGATTTTGCTGCATCTGCAACTGTTAGTACTGAAAAAGCTCAATGTGCTATTCGCATGTGCAGTGAGTTGCTTACTAATATTCGTAAGCATTGCAGTACTAGCGTTGACTTTTCTATGAACGTTACTGTTGATGAGCGAGAATGCAAAATAATGTGTATGAATTCGTTGTCGAATAAGTTTGGTGGAAGACTTGTTTTTGGCAAAGGACTACTATTCCACAAAAAATCCGTGGAACGTTTAGGTGGATCTTTAAACGCGCAAAAAGATGATGATGCATGGTTGGTCAATGTTGTTATTCCGCTAAACTAGTATCAATCAGACTCTCGCTTTATCGTGGTTAATTTACGCTACCTGTCCTCTTCAAGACCAGCAGTGAATTTTTCTGCTAAGATGTGAAAGCCTTCTAAATATTCTTCATAACCATCGGCAATAATCGCATCGTCATGAACTACAAACTTATTATTTTCTAACACTACATACTTGGTAAAGAATTGCTCAAGCTCTGCAGCCAATTTATCAAAATCTTCTTCAGAAAGATTATCGTCATCGTTACTAATATTTGCTGCAGCAGATGGATTCCAATTTTTTACTCCAAAATCTTGACTCATGACATTCCTTCTTCTTAATGTAATCTATGAATATTGCATATTAGCATCTTAGACAGCAACCGAAAAGTTACTGATAAATAAAAACAACCAAATAGGATTAAAATCTACCGTAATATAACTTAGAAAATATGAAATAGAAGATTAGCGAAGTGCTGTGTGCATTTCGCTAATCTTCATGAAATAAATTGTTCAATAACGATCATCAGGTATAAAGGCACGTGCAAAAGCAACAATAAGTGTAAAAACAAATGTTTCAATCCACCTATTTGGAGATGAAATGTAAGCAATTGTATTGCCACTAAATATTGCAAAAATTCCAAGCAAGCCAATAAATGTTAACGGCATATAAGTAGCTTCTCGTTTGATAAGTCGCTTAAAATAAGCCAAGATTTGCTTTTTCATAATGATTTACCTACCACTGGTTGCGACACATTGTCACTGTTGTAACTACTGCAGCTACTGTCTTTGCTAAGCACTTCACCGCATAACTCCTTTACTTAAAACGCTATTTTGCTGCACAAATAAATTGTGCAATGGGTCTCAGTGTAATAAAAAATACTGTCATGTAATCAGCTGTAACTATTTTTAGCGACACAGTAAAATTGGCAATACTTGTAATTGTTATTTTTGGCTCAGTAGAAATTTTATGCTGCAAAAATCAACCCAAACACATACGTTATAGTGGCAGAAATTGCAAAATTAGCAAAAACTGTCACGATAACTGATATGATTGTTTACTTATATTGCAAAACTGTATCCTACAGGATAAAATACTTTTATGGAGATACTTAAAACAGATGAGTATCGCAATTGGATGAAAAAGAAATGGTAAATATAAGTAAATGGGATGCGAGTGAGTATCTTGAGGACGATGATGATGTTATTGCGTATCTCAATGCTGCAGCAGAACTTAACGATCCTCGCTTGTTGCAAGCTGCTATAGGCGATATTGCAAAAGCTCGAGGCATGAAAGAGATTGCTCAAAAAGCTGAGGTCGGAAGGGAAAGCCTTTACAAAAGCCTAAGACGAGATGGCAATCCTAGCTTTCAAACTATTGCGAAAGTTGTTCAAGCGTTAGGTGGACGCATTGCAATAGAACCAGCAAATGCGTGACATACCCAGTTATCGTGGCAGTTTTTGCTAATTTTGCAATTTTTGCCACGATAACTCGTATAGCATAGCGACTGTGCAATTAAAGTTATGCGATACAGTCGCGTAATTAGTTAAAAAATATTGCCTGTTCATCAACCTCGTCGATACACAGGCAATATTTTCAAGACAACAAAATTTGGAAACTAATCTAAGTTATATTGCTAAATCGTTTACTATTTTGCTACGTCAAGAACTACTAAACGTTGTCCGCCATAAGTTCTGGCATCGAGACAAGTTTGAATAAAGTAAGCAGATTTAGGGAATTGCTCAACGTACTCTTTGAATACTTTTAGCAACTTATCCGAGCTTCCGCCACCCTCAAAGTCTTTATAATCCGCCACTTTGTAATCTTTGCCGTTTAATTTAACTGGCATGCCTTTTTGGAGTTTCTTTAATAAGATGCCTGAACTGTTCAAACGGTCTACAACCATATAATGGCCAGTGTTAACCTGGAACCAGTCGTCTTGAAGAGTCCAGTGATAGAAAGCATCTTTAACGTAAGCCAACTGATCAGGATAAGCGTCCCAAATAACGCGTTTAGTTTCACCTAGGGCTTCCAAAGTCCCTTCTTGTCCCTTTACAAAAGCTTCGGCGATTTTCTTTTTTGAGGCTTTTTTGATTGGTTTTGAATGTTTTTTGGTAGAATGACGGCTTATTTTTGTTGGTACTGGTTTGTTTGCTTCGGAGTTACCGCAGGCTGCTAGCCCTACTAGCGAGCTGAAGAGCACTACAACACAAAGTAATTTTTTATAAGTCATTTTCCCCATAAATGGATTTCTTTCTTCTTGTAGATGCGTCTAACGGATGTTAGTCATCTTTATAAACTTGAACTCCAACTTTAGTGCCTGCTCAGTTCAGCTCAAAAATCTTGGTTTGAACGTGAGTAGGAAGTGATAATCGCTGCCGATTTTTGCATAAACGAATCAACAAGACCAGTTCCTTTTCACATAGTGTACCATAAAGGCTGAGTGACCTGTGTTGCTTTCTGACTTTTTAGCTTTTTTATATAGACTCTATTTAGCTGCAATAATTAACCTAACTAAATCAAAATTGGTTAACTAATTAAATTAATTAGTTAACCAATCAGTTAGTTATTCAGTTATTCAGCAAATCAGTTAGTAAATCAACTATTTGATTAGAAGTCCCAATCATCGTCGTCGGTTTCAACTGATTTGCCCATAATGTAGCTGGAACCAGAGCCGGAGAAGAAGTCGTGATTTTCGTCGGCTGCAGGAGAAAGAGCAGCGAGAATTTCTGGGCTTACGTGAGTTTCTTCTTCGCTGTACTTAGCAGGGTAGCCAAGGTTCATTAAAGCTTTGTTAGCGTTGTAACGCACGAAGTCAAAAACGTCATCGTGGAAGTCAAATCCTTCATAAATCTGACCAGAATACTCAACTTCCAGATCATACAAAGTGTCGAGCAAGTTCATAGTGAACTTTTCAAGATTCTTCTTATCGTTCTCGCTTCTAAGCTCCAAACCGCGCTGGAACTTGTAGCCAGAATAGTAGCCGTGAATCGCCTTATCGCGCAAAATCAAACGAATCATATCTGCAGTGTTCATCATCTTGCCGCGAGAAGCAAAATAAAGCGGAAGGTAGAATCCCGCGTAAAGAAGCAACGAAGAAAGCATAGTTGCAGCAATCTTGCGCTTAAGCGGATCTTCGCTCTCATACTCGCAAAGCACTGTGGTAACACGCTGCTGCAAAACGTCGTTGCCAACAGCCCAACGATAAGCTTCGTCAATCTCTTCGCTAGAGCAAAGAGTAGAGAAAATAGAGGAGTAGGAGCGAGCGTGAATCGACTGCATAAAAGCAATATTCGTGTAAATAGCCTGCTCGTGCTCCGTGCGAGCGTGCTCAATCTGGCAAAGCTCGCCAATAGTTGCCTGGCTGGTATCAAGCAAAGTCAAGCCTGTAAAAACGCGAGTAGTGGTCTTGCGCTCAAGATCGGTGAGGGAACGCCAAGAAGGAATATCGTTGCTCAGCGGAACCTTTTCTGGAAGCCAGAAGTTAGCAATAAGGCGATTCCAAACGTCCAAATCCTTGTCGTCAACAATATTATTCCAATTAACTGGGCGTACGCGCGATCCGTGATGGTAGCGGTACTGAGATGGTGTGATAGAAGCTGCCATCATAGCGTCATCTGCGATTACGCGATTTGTGCCGAAAGGCTTATCGAGGCTACTTCTAAGCTCGGTTGGGCTGAGTTCTGTCATTATTACTCCTGATTCTGTGTTTACGTTTTATAAAATTTTTAAGTTTTTGATTTGGCGTGCGAAAAATTCACAGCGTTACGACTTACAGCGTGCAGCTTACGCAACCTTCGATTTCCGTACCTTCCAAAGCCTTCTGGCGAATACGAATGTAGTAAAGAGTCTTAATGCCCTTACGCCATGCGTAAATCTGAGCCTTGTTCAAATCGCGAGTAGTCGTAGTGTCTGGGAAGAACAAAGTAAGCGACAATCCTTGATCCACATGCTGAGTTGCTTCGGCATAAGTGTCAATAATTGCCTTCCAGCCAATCTCATAGGCGTCCTTAAAGTACTGCATATTGTCGTTCGTCATGTATGCAGCAGGGTAGTAGACGCGTCCAACCTTGCCTTCTTTGCGAATCTCAATGCGAGAAGCAATCGGGTGGATTGAACTTGTGGAATGGTTGATGTACGAGATTGAGCCAGTTGGAGGAACAGCTTGCAAATACTCGTTGTAAATGCCATCGCTCAAAATCTCGTCGCGCAACTGCTCCCAATCGCTGACGGTTGGAATCGCAACGTTAAAACGGGCAAACAAATCGCGAACTTTTTGAGTTTTAGGCTCAAGCGAGCGGCTGCCATCTGTGTACTTATCGAAGTAGTTGCCTTTTCCTGCAGGCTTAGCGTAAGCGCTCGTCTTAAAGTTTGCAAAAGCGTGGCCGCGCTCTACAGCCAAAGCGTGAGAAGCCTTATAAGCGTGGTAAGCAACCGTCATAAAGTACATGTCTGTAAAGTCAAGAGCTTCCTCGCTTCCGTACTGCATGTGTTCACGCGCAAGGAAACCGTGCAAATTCATTTGGCCCAAGCCAATAGCGTGACCTTCCGCGTTACCGCGACGAATCGAAGGCACAGAATCAATAGAAGTATGCTCCGAAACAGAAGTGAGCGCACGCACAGCCAAATCAACGCTTGTGCCCAAGTCGCCATCCATTGTCTTAGCAATATTAAGAGAGCCAAGATTGCAAGAAATATCGCGACCAACGTGGCTATAAGACAAGTCGGCGTTATAAGTGCTTGCTTCCTGAGTTTGCAAAATCTCAGAGCACAAGTTGCTCATAGTAATGCGACCCTCAATAGGATTCGTGCGATTCACAGTGTCCTCAAACAAAATGTAAGGATAGCCAGACTCGAACTGAATTTCTGCAATCGTCATAAAGAATTCGCGAGCGTCGATGTACTTCTTGTGAATACGAGGATTTGCAACCATCTCATCGTAATGCTCTGTAACAGAAATATCTGCAAAAGGCTTGCCATATTCGCGCTCAACATCGTAAGGACTAAACAAAGCCATCTTTTCCTTACGCTTAGCAAGCTCAAAAGTAATATCTGGAATCACAACACCCAAAGAAAGCGACTTAATACGAATCTTCTCGTCTGCGTTCTCGCGCTTAGTATCGAGGAAACGCATAATATCTGGGTGATGCGCGCTAATATACACTGCACCTGCACCCTGTCGAGCGCCAAGCTGATTAGCGTAAGAGAATGAATCTTCCAAAAGCTTCATAACAGGCACAACGCCACTCGACTGATTCTCGATTCGCTTAATTGGAGCGCCAAGCTCGCGCAAATTCGTAAGAAGCAGAGCAACGCCGCCGCCGCGCTTAGAAAGCTGCAAAGCAGAATTAATTCCGCGCGCAATAGACTCCATGTTATCTTCCAAACGCACGAGGAAGCAGCTCACAGCTTCGCCGCGCTGAGCTTTACCAAGATTCAAGAACGTTGGGGTGGCTGGCTGGAAGCGGCCTGCAAGCATTTCGTCTAAGTAGTTGGTCGCTGCTTTTTCGTCACCATCTGCAAGTTCCAAAGCGACTGCAGCTGCGCGCTGAGCGAAGTTTTCCAAATACTGCTTGCCGTCGAAAGTCTTCAAAGCGTAAGAAGTGTAGAACTTAAAAGCACCCAAGAATGTGCCGAAAGTGTGGTGAGCGGCTTCTGCGTGCTCGTAGAATTTATCTAAAAACTCGTCGCTATATTTGTGGAAAACGTTGCCGTTGTAGTAGTAATTGTTAATCAAATAAGTCAAGCGCTCGCGAGTGGAAGCAAACTTCATGCTATGTTCTTGCACGTAACCCGAAACGTAAAGCTTTTCTGCTTCTTGATCTTTATCAAACTGAATGCCTTTTTCTGGGTCAAAAAGACCGAGCATAGCGTTAAGAACGTGGTAGTCGCGGCTGTTGCGGATGCGCTCTGCTGTTGTACTGGCAGTTGCGCTTGCAGAATCAGTGTGATCAAGATTAAGCGAAGTAGATTCGCTCATCGGATCCGTGCTATTCATGGGGTTTGTTCCTTTCTTCATGCGTTATTTTTGCTTTTTCAAACGCTTTTTGTTTTGTTTCTTTTACTTGTTTTGTTTATTTTGTTTCTTCTGTTTCTTTGAGTTGTTTTAAAAATCTCGGTATGCCCTGCGCTACTTTTTCTATATCTTCTGCAGTTCCCGTAAGTTCAAACGAGTACATATTTGGGATTCCACACTTTCCTGCAATTTGATCACCTGCAGCGCAATATGCTTCTCCAAAATTCGTATTTCCGGAAGAAATTACTCCGCGAATAAACGAACGATTTTCGCGATTATTTAAGAATTTGCGAACTTGCATCGGTATTGCTTTCGCAATATTTCCACCGCCGTAAGTTGGAACAATCAAAACGTACGGTTCGCGCACGTTTAATTCCGGCTCTTTAGGACGAAGCGGTATGCGATATACGTTCACGTTATTGCTTGGAAAATCGCAATTTTGCACAAATCTTAACGTGTTTTCCGAAACTGAGGAAAAGTAGACTACAGCTCCGATTGATTCACCTTGTGCGCGCGATTCAGGCTCGCTTTGTTGTGTTATATTTTCTTGCTCACACATTTCTTATGCTTCTTTTGCTGCCTCTGCGGAAGTTCCAAGTTTATCCGCAATTTGCGCAATTAAATCTGGACGGTACCCACTCCAGGATGCGTCGGGAGCAATGACTACTGGAGCTTGACGGTATCCTGCATTTCTTAACTGTTCGAGTGATTCAGGGCTTTTTGACAAGTCTACAGTTTCGAAGTTCACGCCAAGTTTTGTGAACTGTCGCTTAGTTGCATCACACTGTGGGCAATGAGGTTTAGTAAACACTGTGATAGTCATTTCAATCTCCTCTGGTGATGGGGAATTTTGCAATTCCGTGTTGTATCGACAAAAGCCAAGTAGCTAGCTTACTCTGAATAAGCACTATTTATAGTGGTGTGTCGACTGTGTAAACACTATATATAGTTATTATTAAAATAGCTAAAAATAGCGTGTTTGTAAGCGTGTCGTGTTTTATGAAGTAAATATGAGCTTAGTTTTAACGATTAAAAATGTAATTTATTTCACAAAATTTATATTTGAAACTACTTAACTTGCACATTGTTAAGCCTTGTGCATATCCGCCTATAAAATTATTGAGTGCGTTTCTTGAAGGGGCGTAACGCAAAATAAAAAATTGTGTATTTTGTAGATAATGCAGATTGCTTGGGTGCGCAAAGCATGCGTGCAAATAACAAAACAAGTACAAGATAAGAGGTGTCATTATGACTCAAGCTCAGGCAAATATTGGTGTTGTTGGTTTGGCTGCCATGGGTTCGAATTTAGCGCGTAATCTTGCGCATCATGGAAATACAGTAGCTGTTTACAATCGTCATTATTCGCGCACTGAAACTTTAATGAATGAGCATGGCAGTGAAGGTGCTTTTGTGCCTTCAAAAACTGTTGAAGAATTTGTGGCTTCTCTAAAGCGTCCGCGCACCGCAATCATTATGGTAAAAGCTGGTGCTCCTACGGATGCTGTTATTGAAGAACTTGCAAATGCTATGGAGCCTGGAGATATTATCGTCGACGGCGGAAACTCTTATTTTGAAGATACGATTCGCAGAGAGCGTGACATTCGTGCGCGTGGTCTTCATTACGTTGGTTGCGGTGTTTCTGGTGGCGAAGAAGGTGCTTTGCGTGGTCCTTCGATGATGCCTGGCGGCACTGAGGAATCTTGGAAGACTCTTGGTCCTATTTTGAAGTCTATTGCTGCTGTTGCTGAAGGTGAGCCTTGCGTAACGCATATTGGTACCGATGGTGCTGGTCACTTTGTGAAGATGGTTCACAATGGCATCGAGTACTCGGATATGCAGCTTATTGCCGAAAGCTACGATTTAATGCTTCGCGGTTTGGGCATGAAGTCCGACGAAATCGCGGATGTGTTTAGCGAGTGGAATAAGGGCGAGCTTGATTCTTATTTGATTGAGATTACTGCGGATGTGCTTCGCCAGAAGGATGCTAAGACTGGTAAGCCTTTGGTTGAGATGATGGTGGATCATGCTGGCATGAAGGGCACTGGTACTTGGACTGTACAATCTGCGCTTTCGCTTGGCATACCAGTTACGGGTATCGCTGAAGCCGTGTTTGCTCGCGGACTTTCCAGTCAGGTTGCTTTGCGAGAAGCTGCCGAGAGTCAAGGTTTGACTGGTCCGGATGTGCATTTTGATTTGAACGATGCTGAGCGTAAGGCGTTTATTGAGGATATTCGCCAAGCTTTGTACGCTTCTAAGATTGTTTCTTATGCTCAGGGATTCGACGAGATTGCTGCTGCTGCAATTGAGCATGATTGGAAGATTGACCAGGCTGCAGTTGCTCGTATTTGGCGTGGTGGATGCATTATTCGCGCTCAGTTCTTGAACCGCGTTTCCGAGGCTTTTGAGTCTGGTGAAGCAAGCGTTTCTTTGCTTTTTGCTCCTTACTTTAAGGATGCAATTGAAAAGTCTCAAGCTGCTTGGCGTAGGGTTATTGCGCGTGCGGTGGAGCATGGTGTGCCTGTGCCAGCATTCTCTAGCTTGCTTGCATACTACGATGGTTTGCGTTCTAAGCGTTTGCCGGCTTCGCTTATTCAGGCTCAGCGCGATTTCTTCGGTGCTCATACTTACGGTCGTATTGACGAGCCAGGCGTATTCCACACTTTGTGGGCAGAGCCTAATCGTCCAGAAGTAAAGCAAGATTAGTGCATGTAAAAGTGTATATATAAAATTTAAAATGTCAATTATGTAAAAAGCGTCACATGCGTTGTTATTCTGCATGCGACGCTTTCTTTTTACAATACAGAAGCCATGTAGTACGGTAGGTAAAGTAGTTTGCCTTCGCGCTTAATTTCTCCGTGGTGAAGCACGATTCCTTCGCTGCTGGTTTTACTAAAAGCTTCCATAAAGTTTGTAATTGACTTTACATTTTTACTGCTGCCAGATTTTACTTCTATCGGAATAATCTTGTTATTTTTTCTTAAGAGAAAATCTATTTCCATTACTGTCTTTTTGGTATTGGTATTTGTTTTTTTGTAAAAATACGCGTTGTGTCCATTTGCTTTTAGGCACTGTGAGACAATATTTTCTATTATCATTCCTTCATTAATGTGTAATTTGTCTAGCAGAATTGCCTTATAAAGTTCGTTTTCTAGGTAAGGCTTATCTTTGTATGCTAACGAAGTTAAGAGTCCTGTATCCATCATGTAGCATTTGAAAGAAGGATTGATAGTAGATAGATTCAAAGCTACACTCGGATCTTCAACGCTGTTTGCAATGTTTACTATCATTGCTTCTTCAAGCCAGCGTATTGGATTCCTATACTCTTTAATGCGCGCGTTGGAATCTACGTGAGATAGCATGTAACGTTTGTCATGTTTGGAAAGCTCTGCTGGAATTCTATCGAAAAAATTAGTTACGTAACTAGGGTTTTCTTCTTCCTGGTCTTGCATATCTTGCTTATAAAGATTGATTATTTGTTGTTTAGCAAAGTCAACCTTCGCAAAATCTTTTGTATCAACATATGCTTGAACAGCTTGTGGCATTCCTCCAACCAACATGTACTCTCTAAAAGACTTCATTATGCTCTGGTGCATACTGCCCATAGGTTTAAGTGAGTCAAAGTGATCTTTAATAGTAGGGAAAATCATGTTGTTATTGTTCGCTAATAAATACTCTTCATAGTCAAGTGGAAGTACTTCTAGCGTGTATTCTTCTGAGGGTATGAGAATATCCTTGCTTTTCTTTGTAATAGAAGCAAGTGAGCCTGTTTCAATGTAATCATAGCGAGCGTCTTCAAGCAGAGTTTTTATTGCTTGCCGAGCTTGCGGAAATAGTTGTATTTCGTCAAGTATTATAAGAGATTCTCGCTTATAAAGTCTGGTATTATAAGCTAACTGTATTGTGTTAAATAGAGTATCTAAATCTCTTAGACTGTTTATAAAAAGTTGCTTAATGTCTTCTTCGGTTTGATCGAAACGAATAAGAATATAAGACTTATACTCTTCTTTGCCAAGTTTTTCAGCTAATGTTGTTTTGCCAACTCGTCTTGCTCCTTTAAGAAAAAGCGCATAATTTGGCGCATATTCATGCTTCCATTTCAGCATTTCTTTGTATATTTTTCTATCAAACATGCGATTTTTGTGCTCTTTCTTTTATTACAAATTTGTGCTTGATTTGTTCAAGTGTTGCCGAGTGCGGTTTTCCTTGTAATTTCAACGGTTTTATAAAGATTTTCCCAAATGCGACATATTTTGTCAAGCAGATTTTCCCAAATGCGCCACGTTTTTATGGTTCGATTTTCCCAAATGCGCCATGTTTTGAACACGCTATTTTCGCAAATGCGCCAATTTATGTAGCGCATTTAATCTTTGACTTGCTGAATATTATGCATGTTGCTAGAAAACTATGCAGTTATTCAATAGCAGCTTGCAAAGTTTCTGCGGTGGTTAGCCAAGAGATTTCGTCTGTTCCGTTTGCAAAAGACGCAGGATATTCAGGATTATTAGCTCCCGAAAGTGAATTCATTAAAGCAGCGCCCTTTTCTGCTCCGGCAGTCAAAAACCAAGTGCAGTGACTGTGAGCTAATACAGGAACAGTAAGAGTTAAGCGCATAGGCGGCAACTTAGGGGAGTGATTTACTCCAACAACAATGCGATCGCGATTATTAACCTGCGGTAATCCTGGGAAAAGTGAAGCCATATGCGCATCCGGCCCCATACCGAGAATTGCTAAATCAAACACTGGCTCTTTGCCAAGTATGCTCACAATTTCTTCCTCATAGTCGTGCGCTGCAGCATCTAAAATAGCGTCATTTTCAGCGTCGCTGGCTGCTGCAATTTCCTCCGCATTACGCTCATCTGCAGGCATTTCGTGAATATGAGATTCTGCCAAAGCTTTGTTAGAAGTAAGTAAGTTAAGAAACATTTCGCGAGCCTTGCGTGCATTGCGATCCTCGCTATCATAAGCTACGAAACGCTCATCTGCCCACCAAATATGCACTAAATTCCAATTAATTGCTGGTAAAAGTGGATTGCTAGCAAGCATTTGGAACATGCGTATTGAATCTGTGCCACCAGTAAGAAGTAAATGGAATGGTTTATTGAGATTTTGCACATCATTCTGTGATTCCATAATAAGAGTCACCAAGCGTTGGGCTGCAACAGCTGCAAGCACATCGCGATTATCGTATCCGTAAATACTTGCGTTATGCGCAAAAGTAACTTCATTATTTGTCATAGTTGTTCCTTTTATGCCATTGAAAATGTTTCACGAATTGTTTCACGTAATGATTCACGCATTTTCTGCAGGATTATCTCGCACCAACTGCGCGTAAATTTCGTCAGGATCAATGCGTCGCAATTCTTCGCTTAAGCAATCATCCAGAGTGCGAATAGGAAGCGCAATAGGTTGTGCAGCCTGTCCAGGCAGACTAATCAAAGCTTGATCTCCGCCAGCAGGGCGAGTGAGTGACAATGTGCCATCCTCGCGTTCTAAAGTTACGGAAGTAATAGCTTGAGCTTCAGGATTTTCAACTATTTCTACAGGAACATGCAAGCTACTCTTAAGCCAAGCTGCCAGTAAGTGCAAAGATACGTAATGAGTAGGACCCACAATCTTCGCGCTAAGAATAGGCAAATGTGGAGGTTGATCGAGCATAGAAGCAAGTAACGCGCGCCAAGGAGTTAAACGCGTCCAAGACAAATCTGCATCTTGCGGAGACCAGTTTTTGCGCAAGTTTTGCACAGTTTTAAGAGTATCGTCTGCTCGCTGTGCGTCAGTAATTCTGCTACTTGCCATAGCTCCAAGCAAATCGTGAGCAGGATCTTCAGGAGCGTTTGTTGGCCACCATGCAACAATCGGCGCATCTGGCACGAGTAGTGGAATAACAAGCGTATCCGGATGACGAACTAAACCGTTGTGCGGATACAAAATAATAATTTCACCAGCTCCAGCATCTGCGCCAAAACGCACTTGAGCATCAAGATTTGGCACAACTTCACCGCGCTCAGCAGCGTGTTCGCTAGACCAATCTCGAACCATTGCAATAACTCGGCAAGGATGCTCGCGACTAGCTGCGTTTGCTGCATCAAGTGCATGCTCTAATTCTTTAAGAGTTGTATCAATAAGCAAAGTGAGCACTCGACCAGTAGCGGATTCGCCGCGCTCTTCGTGCAATTCGTCGATTTTTGCTGCAATTTTGCTTGTATTGGTATCAGGAAGGTTGATAATCATGGCAATCTCCAATGGCGATTATCTCGAGCAAGCATAGCATCAGCTTCTGCTGGACCCCACGTTCCAGCGCGATACGGTTGCGGTTGTGTGCCAAGCGAACTCCAGAATTCCTCAATAGGGTCAAGAATTTTCCAACTTAAATCTACTTCTTGCGTAGTTGGGAATAGCGGTGGTTCGCCAAGAAGTACGTCAAGAATTAATCGCTCGTAAGCTTCAGGGGAACTTTCAGTAAAAGAGCGTCCGTAACTAAAGTCCATAGAAACGTCTCGAACTTCCATAGCTGTGCCGCCAGGAACTTTTGCGCCGAAACGCATAGTAACGCCCTCATCCGGCTGAACTCGAATCACAATAGCGTTACTGCCAAGTTCGCGCACAGCAGTAGACTCAAACGGCAAATGCGGAGCGCGCTTAAAAATAACAGCAATTTCCGTAACGCGCTTGCCTAAACGTTTTCCGGTTCGCAAGTAGAACGGAACTCCAGCCCAACGGCGAGTATCAACGTCAAGTCGCACTGCAGCGTACGTTTCAGTAGTGCTTTGAGGATCAATGCCTTGTTCTTCCAAGTATCCAACAGCTTTGTAAGAGCCCTGCCATCCTGCTGCATACTGTCCTCGAGCAGTGTTGGCAGCCAAGTCTTGAGGTAGTCGGATTGCAGATAATACTTTTGTTTTTTCAGCAGTCAAATCGCTAGCGCGGAAGCTTACAGGCTCTTCCATAGCAGTAAGAGCCATAAGTTGAAGCAAATGGTTCTGAATCACGTCACGAGCAGCACCGATTCCGTCGTAGTATCCGGCTCTTCCGCCAATGCCAATATCTTCAGCCATCGTAATTTGCACGTGATCGACGTAATTTGCGTTCCAGATCGGCTCGTACATTGCGTTAGCAAAGCGGAAAGCCAGCAAGTTTTGCACAGTTTCCTTGCCTAAATAATGGTCAATTCGGAATACAGAATTAGGATCAAAAACTTCAGAAACGACGCGATCCAATTCTCGTGCGCTTGCTAAATTGTGGCCAAAAGGTTTTTCAATAATTACGCGTCGCCAAGCATGCTCAGAAGAGTGCGAAAGACCTGATGCTGCAAGCTGTTGGGCAACAACTGGGAAGCTGGAAGGCGGAATAGACATGTAAAAAGCGTGATTTCCGCGAGTACCTCTGTCTCGATCAAGTTCGTTCACTGTTTTGCTTAAACGCTCAAACGCGGACGCATCGTCAAAGGTGCCGCGTACGAAACGTATGCCTTTAGCGAGATTAATCCAAGTTGACTCACGAAATGGCGTTCTGCAATGCTGCTCAATATTTTCGCGCACAAAGTTTACGAAATGTTCATCCGTCCAATCGCGTCTCGCAAAACCAGTTAAACCAAATCCTGGAGGCAAAAGCCCGCGATTAGCTAAATCATATACTGCTGGCATAAGTTTTTTGCGTGCTAAATCGCCAGTAATGCCAAAAATTACTAGGCTGCACGGACCCGCAATGCGAGCTAAACGCAAATCACGCGGATCGCGCAGAGGATTCGTCCAAGTAGATACGCTTTCCCCAGCGTCTTGCGAATCACGTAGTGTCCTCAACTCAGTCATAGATACTATCGTAATATTTCGTAGCTATTTTCACCACGCAAAACGCAATTTATTATGCTTAATAACAGTATTAAAAAGTTTTAGCGCGTTATAACTCTAATTTTCAGCCGCCGCATACAGCTAAACGAATCATCTTCGCGTATTGTGGACCGCCGATTGGAGTTAAGTGAACTCCATCGTCAGTCAAATATTCCGAGTGACCATTACTCAAACCATGCCAGTCTATAATGCCAACATTATGATGAGTTGCTGCGAACTTGCGTAAGCTATCGTTCGTTGCATCCTGCCAAGGTTGCGGAACTCGTGTGGTAACGAAATAAACAGGTCTACCTTTTGCGACATCAACCATGTGTTGAAGCACGCTATCGTCATGAGGAGGACCGTTGGTTCCAAGAGCGAAAATCACCACATCTCCAGCGTGTTTTACCGAAATATCTTTCTCGTATTCATCAGCTCCGTGGAAAATTTGTCTACTCACTTTTCCATCTATATAAGCGTTAGGCATAACTTGCATCAAATATGGTTTAGCGCCTTCAGTAATAGAATCTCCAACCATAGTTAAGTTTACGGAACAAGTATTGCGTCGTTTGTCGATCCGCGTATGAGTAGTAACAAGATTTCGTGGAACTTTTTCCGCAATAGGGAAGAGAATGCGATACTTCGATGGTGTAGGTGGAAGAGACTGTTTTACTACATTCTTTTGCACACCTTTTGGAACTGCTTTTTCTTTTGTTTCTTGCTTAGAATTAGTTTTGTCAAAAGCAGTAGGTTTTTTATTTGACGATGAAGATTGCTCTACTTGTGCTGTCAATTCTGGGCGAAGCTGCATTGACCTATGCTTAGCTATATCTTGCCAATTTACTGGCAAGATAATTAACGACACAATAATTATGCAGCACAAAGTTAGTGAGACAGAGCGAATAAGCTTAAATAATTGTTGATCTTGTATTGGCTTTTCAAATAATTGATACAAGCATTCTGCAAGTACAACTATTACTAGTGCTTGCAAGACTTGCTCTCCTGTAGATACAGCAGTTGTTCTATTTGCTGGGTTGAATAATTCAAGAACAGGGAAGTGAACTAAATAAATTGCAAAAGAGCGTCTGCCGATATAAGCGAGCGGAGCCCATGCAAATATTCTTGAGCAAATATTATCAGTTTGCGTGCAAGACCACAGTATTAGTGTGCAAGCGGCTGCTGTTATTGTGTATCCGCCAAAAACAAATACTGAAGATGTGCCTTCTGCATACACGAAGCAGCAGCACAACACAATTGTTGCCAACAGTCCAATGCAAGATCTCTGCCATGCATGAAGTGGATTATAAAAAACAGTTTTTGGCTTATTGAATGCGTTATTTGGAAGTTCTTGTATATCTGGAGCTACGCTATTATCTGATAAATCAATTTGTAATCCTTCGCGCAAGTCAGCAGGTATTCCATCTTCAGCAAATACTTTTTCGTTATTTGCGTAGGCTTTATCTGATTTTTTCGTTAGTGCTGAATTATCTACACTACTATCTGCATTACTATCTAACTTAACTGATGAAGCTAAGCTGACCGATATGTTCTTTTTGCCCATCAGCAAATGTAATGCATGAATAAGCCACGCGTGGAATGAATGTTTGGCAAACCAAGCACCGTACATTGCTAGCATTGCACCCATTAAGAATTCTGATGCTCTCGTATCTAGAGAATAGTAGACGCGAGCTGGAGTTGTGTAATTGTTAAATAAGTAGGCAAAAGTAAAAGTAAGAATAGAAGAAAGTATGGCTAAGCCTGCTGTGATATACATGCGTATTAGCTTGCTACGCACGAATTTAATAAGTGCAGCAAGGATAATAGGCCATATAACAAAAGCCTGCATTAAAAGTCCGAGATACCAAAGATGTTTGATAGGAGAAGGTAGTCCGGACTGTTCAAAATATGAAAGCTTACGAGCAACATACATTATATTGCTAAAGAATCCGGAGCCTGAAAGAGCATCCGCTTGTAACTTTGGTAGTAGACTTGGCGAAAAAAGCCACATAATTGGTGCTGTTATAGCGATAATTCCAAGTGTTGGCGGCCAAATTCTTTTTACGCGCTTTAGTAAATACTCCCAGTAATGCCTGATTCCTTGAGTATTTTTATTATTATCTTCGATATTTTTTGCATTTTTTGCGTTTTCATCTGCGTTTAAATAGCGCAGAACTGATCTCGTGCAAAAATATCCTGCCAATACCAAAAACAGTGTTACTCCAAGGAATCCTCCCATAAGAAGGCTTGGACGCATATGAAAGCATACAATACCAATAATTGCTAGAGCTCTTAAACCGTCTATTGCTTTATTTCGCTTCGAAACAGTATTTGTAGGTAAAGTAGATGATTGTTTATTTTCAGCTTTTGCGCTATTAATAGTTTTTTCTACGGTATTATTTGCGTTTGCTGAAAGATTAGTTGAGGTCGTTTTACTAGCATTTTTTTCTGCAGGAACCTTCTTTGTTTTGAAGGATTGACCTGCTTGTGAAGCAGTGGAAGTGTTCACGCATCTTTTTTTTGTCATCTTGCCTACGCTTCGGTAACCATACTGGTAATGTATGCAACATATCGTGTGTAAAACGTAGCAATAGTAACTGTGTATTGAGACACTTTTATAGCTTAAAGCGTGTCTTGTTGCTATGCCTAGGATGTGTTAGAAATATGTGATTTTATGCTACTTCTGTAAGTGATACAAAACGTTTATTATTTAACGAAATTTGTTAACAAAATTTTGTTTTATATGCTCTATTGCTGTCGTTCGTCGGTGCGCGCTAAAGTGAGATAGAACAGTTATATGAATTGTTATTAAAGTTATCAAAGGAGCCAATATGGCAGAAACTTTTAACGTTGTGGTAGAGATTCCACGCGGTTCTAAGAACAAGTATGAAGTGGATCACGAAACTGGTCGCGTATTCTTGGATCGCACCCTTTTCACAGCTATGGGCTATCCAGATGATTACGGTTATATTGATGGCACTTTGGGCGAAGATGGCGATCCACTCGACGCTCTTGTTATGATTCCAAATTCTGTGTTCCCAGGATGCGTTGTTGAGTGCCGCGCTGTTGGCTTGTATCACATGGTTGACGAAGCCGGTGGAGACGACAAGGTTTTGTGTGTTCCAGCGGACGTTCGTTTCGACGACATCAAGGATATCGATGACGTGAACGAGTATCACAAGGCTGAAATCAAGCACTTCTTCGAGCAGTACAAGGCTTTGGAACCAGGTAAGGAAGTTCTTCCTGGTGACTTCTGGGCTGGCGTTGAGCAGGCTGAGAAGGAGATCGTTGCAGCTCGCAAGCGCTTGGAAGAAAGCGAAAAATAAGTTTCGCTTTTAATGAGTAAAACAATAAAAATTAAAAGTTAATAAATAAAACGTCGAAGACACATACTGTGTTTTCGACGTTTTTATGTAAGTGCGTGCTGCTTTCAGAAGTAAATTAAAACGTAACGTTGCATACGCTTTTAATAATTTTAAGCAGCTACTAGCATTCCAAGGCCTGCAATATACACGAGTATCCCTGAAAGCATTATTGGCAATATAGAAATAGCGATATCGTGTGAAACTATTCCAGTTTCGTATTCTTCATAATTGTTGCGAACCCATAAATATGAAAGTCCTGATAGCGCGATTAGCATAAATATGCACAGTACTATAACGAGTATTCCACCGTCTAAATTGCGAAGCGATGGCATAAAGCTAATAATTGACGGCAAAAATAGCCAACCCGGAAGTGCTGCACAAGCAATACTTGCAGTAAGCGTGTGCGAAAGATTTCGTACTAAATTTGTGCGATTCTCGCGCAGCATTTGCCTCAAGAATGTTACAAATGTTGCTGCTACAAGAATTAGAGCAAAAGATACAGCCCAGCGTTCGTAAGGGTGAATTGCAGCAATGAACTTACTCATTGACACAGTTTCGTTATCAATAATGACGCTTTTTGGTAGCCATCCCTTTAATACTCCGGTTGCAAACCATGTAGAAGCAATTCCTGCGCATAATGCAATAGCTCGGTCAATTACATTTCCGTGCAGTGGCCACAACGCTATAAATGTAAGCATTATGATAAGGCATAATATAAGTGTTATTTTTGCTGTTGCGATTGGCAATATTGCTGCAATTGCGAGAAGTACTACAACAAAAATTTGGCTTACAAACATCGCTAATGCGTTCATGCTAGGTATACGGGTATGTTTTTGAACATTTACGCAAGAATTATCATTTTTCTGCATCTTGTCATTGCAGATACGTGTTTCATTGCTCATACACACTCCCTAGTGCCGTAATTTTATATTTATAAAGCGTAATATGTCCGTAAAACATTAACAAATTACTTTGTTTATTTACTAATGTAGCCTATAACCTGCACTGCGCTTTATTGTGTTGATATTTTTTATCTTTGGAAAATGCAAGTGTTGCGCTTATCGCTATTTTTCGCAGTATGGTTTACAATTCCTGTAAAGGCTGAATTTGCTACTACATCAATTGTTTGTTGGAGGCATCATATGACTGATATCACATTGATGACTTCGTGTGCTTCTCCCTCTTCAGTTTTACCTTCACTTACTTTGTTATCTCATAAAGTGCGTTTACTTTCTTTGGATACGTCAAGTTTGGCAAAACTGCCCGCACAAACCATTCTTTTGCTTGATGCGCGTGAGGATTTAGCTCTCGCTAAATCAATGTGTTCTTCTCTGCGTGTTGCAAATATTACGGTTCCTGTCATATTAGTTATAACTGAGGGTGGTTTTACTGTAGTAAATCCTTCGTGGAACATTTCTGATGTTGTGCTGACTAATGCTTCTCCTGCAGAAGTAGAAGGTCGTTTGCGTTTGGCTTCTTTGCAACACGGATCTTCTGATGATTTATTTGTGCATTCGCAAGGCTCTGAAATTGATGATTCTTTCAATTCAGACAATGGAACTATGCGTTCTGGAGATCTCGTTGTAGATATGCGTAGCTACACAGTGAGTTTGCATGGTCATCCTGTTGATTTAGCTTATAAAGAATTTGAATTGCTGAAATACTTTGTGCAGCATCCGCGCAGGGTGTTTACTCGCACTCATTTGTTGCAAGAAGTATGGGGCTACGACTACTACGGTGGCACTCGTACTGTAGATGTCCATATTCGTAGGCTCCGTGCAAAACTTGGTGTTGAATATGAACATTTGATTGGCACAGTGCGTAATGTTGGCTATCGCTTCGATCCTTCGGAATCAGATGAGAATAGCGAGATTTCCGAAAGCAGCATTGAAGATGATTCTGAAAATGATGCAGATAAGCAGTCTGCGCAATAATGATTTATCAAAGTTCTAATATGCGAGAATCAAAACAAGCGAAATTAGCTCGTATTTATGCAGAGTACGATTTATTGTGCAAAGAAATACCGGAACCTAAGTGTGCATTAAATTTCAAAAATCCATTTGAGCTACTAATTGCTA
This sequence comes from Gardnerella sp. DNF01189, assembly GCF_049244195.1. Taxonomy (NCBI): domain Bacteria; kingdom Bacillati; phylum Actinomycetota; class Actinomycetes; order Bifidobacteriales; family Bifidobacteriaceae; genus Gardnerella; species Gardnerella sp. DNF01189. Next base: position 1,326,581 of record NZ_CP058385.1, read on the forward strand.
CTGTATTAAGCGCGCAAACTACAGATAAGCGTGTGAATATCGTGACGCCTGAACTCTTTTCTATTTTCCCCAACGCGAGTTCTTTAGCTGCTGCTCCTGTATCTCAAGTTGAGTCAATTATTTACCCTCTCGGATTTTATAGAGTAAAAGCACAGAACATTATTTCATTATCTGCATGTTTGCTTAATAATTTTTCTGGTATAGTGCCATCAAATATGGAAGCTTTAATATCGTTGCCAGGTGTTGGTCGTAAAACTGCCAATGTCGTTCTTGGCAACGCATTTGGATTACCGGGGTTTCCTGTAGATACTCACGTAATACGTGTTACAGGTCGTCTTGGTTGGCGTAAGGTTCAGAATCGTCCAAATCCTGTTGCTATTGAGCGCGAAATAACTGCTTATTTTGCTCCTAAAGAGTGGACTAATCTCTCTCATAGACTTATTTTGCATGGCAGAAAAATTTGCACTGCTCGGAATCCAAAATGTGTTTCATGCCCTTTAAATACAACATGTCCGTCGGCAATTATTTAAAGCGTGTTGTTCCCAATTCAGATATTGATATAGACTGTAGGTTATGTCAAGAACAGGCAAATATGCGTGTCACGCTTCCAGGTCATATCATACTCGTACTAGTGCAGACTGGATACCATGGGTTGTGTTTGTGGTTGTGTCTGTAATAATGAGCGGCATTTTGTGGTGTGGATGGCAAATGTACCAGGGTCATTCGCCTTTTGCTGCAATAATGCATCCAGCTAGTAACTCAGTGCTAAAAGTTGGTCTACGTACTGCTCCTGAATCTCTTGATATTAGAAACGACGACAGTGACGCTTTACAGCAAGCTTTAATTGGTAATGTTTACGAAACTCTTGTTAAACGTGGCGATGATAATAGTTTGCAACCAGGTCTCGCGAAGTCATGGGATATTTCGAAAGACGGCTTAACATATCGTTTTAATTTGCGTCAAGGTGTGCATTTCTCTAACGGTAGTGAGATGACTTCAAATTCCGTATTACAATCTTTGAAACAAGGCATCACAAATAATTATCCTGGTTATAGTGCACTTACAAATATTAAAACTGTTAATAATCCGGATGATTACACTTTAGTAATTACACTTAATAATCCAGATGCTTTACTTCTACGTCGTCTTGCTGGACGTGTTGGCATTGTCTATGACACAAAATCGATGATCGACTATGCAAGTGCTGCTCTTGGCACAGGTCCTTTCACTGTAAGTGACTACAATAAAGGCAATTCTTTAGTATTACTTCGCAACGATAAATATTGGGGAACCCCTGCTTCTTGTGCAAGTATTACTTTGCAATATTTCAATAGCGATACTGCTCTAGCTGAGGCAATGGAAAAGGGCAATATTCAAATGGCAGTTCCGCTTGAAGGTAACGAAAATAAGCGTCTTGCTGCTGTTGCTAATACGCAAATGGTAGAGGGTCAGAGCACAAGAGTGCGATTTATTGCAATAAATACAACAGTTTCGTCGATTTTCTGCGATGAGCAGGCTCGTAAAGCTGCGAGATACGCTTTGAATGCGCAAACTGTACTTGCAGCTGATGGCAATGGTGGTGTTCCAGTAGGAGGACCTATTGACCCTCTTTCAACTGGTTATGAAGATTTAAATGGATTGTATCCTTATAATCCAGGCAAAGCTGCTCCTTTGTTCCATTACTTTAGCGCAAGCTATTTAGGAACTATTAATTTTCTTGTTCCACAGGGCGAAGGTGGAGTTGGGGGCGAGCTTTCAAAACAGATTAGTTCCGTGAGCGGTTTTAAGGTCAATCTTGAAGAAGTTGATCAACAAACTATGCGTAAGCGTATTAGTGAAGGTAAGTATGATCTTGCGCTTACTACGAGCAATCGTACTTTAGATGAAGGCATGTTTGCAGAAAGCGGTTCTCCGTTCGTTTTGCAAGACGCGCGTGCTCAACAAGCTTGGACCGATGCGGTTCATTCTAAGAATGCAAACGAATATGAGGCAAATGCTCGTGCATATGCGCGCGAAGTAAGCAATAATGCTGCAGCTCACTGGTTATATGCTCGAAAGAGCATTATGGCTGTAAAGTCTAATGTAAGCGGCTATACGAAAAATATGACGGATCAGCTTCTGCCATTGCAGAGCATAGTGGTGAAATAGAAAAGCGTAAGATTTGCGTTGTCGCGCTGAGTTTCTAATATTCAGTTCATGAGTGAACAGGATAATAACGCAGTAAAACACGCACATTTAACACCATTGCCTAACAAGGTTGGTGTTGATGGTCTTGAAGACAAGTGGCGTAGTAATTGGGACGAAGCTAAGACTTACGCATTCCATAATTCTCGCGACCGTAAGGCCGTATATTCTATCGATACTCCACCTCCAACCGTTAGTGGTCACTTGCACGTAGGTCACGTATTCTCTTACACGCATACGGATGTCATTGCGCGATATAAGCGCATGCAAGGCTTTGACGTGTTCTACCCAATGGGTTGGGACGATAACGGCTTGCCAACAGAGCGCCGAGTACAAAATTATTACGGCGTTAGAGTGGATACTTCGTTGAAGTATGACCCTGATTTTAAGCCGCCTTTTGAAGGTACTGAAGGTAAGAAGATTGAGGCAAAAGATCAGGTTCCTGTAAGCCGACAGAACTTTATTGAACTTTGCGAACGCTTAACTTCTCAGGACGAGAAGCTTTTTGAAGCTTTGTGGCGTAGGCTTGGTCTTTCTGTGGACTGGTCGCAAACTTACCACACTATTGGTGAGCAGCCTCGCCGAGTTGCACAAAAAGCATTCTTGCGCAATCTTGCTCGCGGAGAAGCGTATCAGAAAGATGCTCCAGGTTTGTGGGATGTTACATTCCAGACTGCTGTTGCTCAGGCTGAGCTTGAATCGCGCGAATATCCTGGTTTCTACCATAAGATTGCGTTCCGTTTTGAAGATGGTACGCCAATTTATATTGAAACTACGCGCCCAGAATTGCTTGCTGCATGCACCTCTTTGATTGCAAATCCAGAAGATGAGCGTTATAAGAAGTACTTTGGTCAGGAAGTTTATTCTCCACTGTTTAAGGTGAAAGTTCCAATTTTGGCGCATTCTGCTGCTCAAATGGACAAGGGTGCAGGCATTGCAATGTGCTGCACTTTCGGTGATGTAACCGACGTTGAGTGGTGGCGTGACTTGAATCTTCCAACTCGACCAATCATTCAGCGCAACGGCCGCATTGTAATGACCACTCCTGATTGGATTACGGACGAGTCCGGCCGCGAAATGTTCGAGAAAATTGCTGGTAAAACCACTTTCTCTGCTCGTAAGGAAATTGTTGAAGCTTTGCAAGCAGCTGGAGATATGGAAGGCGAACCAAAGCCAACAAAGCGTATGACGAACTTCTACGAAAAGGGTGATAAGCCTTTGGAAATCGTCACTTCTCGTCAGTGGTACTTAAAGAACGGTGGCACGGACGAAAAGTTGAATGCTGAGCTTATTGAGCGCGGCAAGGAGCTTAATTTCCACCCAGACTTTATGCGCGTGCGCTACGAGAATTGGGTTCATGGATTGAATGGTGACTGGCTTATTTCTCGCCAGCGCTTCTTCGGCGTGCCATTCCCACTTTGGTATCCAGTAAACGAAAATGGGGAAGTGGATTACGAGCATCCTTTGACTCCTAGCGAAGACCGTTTGCCAATCGACCCAACTATCGATGTTCCAGAAGGATTCGACGAATCTCAGCGCGACCAGCCAAACGGCTTTACTGCTGAGCAAGACATTATGGACACTTGGGCAACATCTTCCTTAACTCCGCAAATTGTGACCCGTTGGGAAGAGCCTGGTGAGGAAAATCAAGCTTTGTTTAAGGCTACTTTCCCAATGGATTTGCGTCCACAAGGTCAGGATATTATTCGTACTTGGCTGTTTAGTACGGTTGATCGTGCGCATCTTGAAAACGGCTGCTTGCCTTGGAAGCATGCTGCGCTTTCTGGTTGGATTCTTGATCCTGACCATAAGAAGATGTCTAAATCTAAGGGCAATGTGGTTGTGCCAAATAAACCAATCGAAGAGTTTGGCGCGGATGCTGTGCGCTACTGGGCAACTTCTGCAAAACTTGGCTTGGATGCAACTTACGACGAAGGTCAAATGAAGATTGGTCGACGTTTAGCGATTAAGCTTTTGAATGCTACGAAGTTTGCGCTCGCAATTGGTCGCGAAGATGATGAACATCAGGTTCTTGAGCCTGCCAGCGCGGATTGGGATTTTGCAGACGTTACGGAAGTTTTGGATCGCTCTGTTATGGCAAAGCTCGCATCCGTTATTCGTACCGCAACTGATGCGCTTGAATCTTACGAGCATTCCAAGGCTTTGGAAGCAATCGAAACATTCTTCTGGGAGTTCTGCGACGATTACATTGAGCTTGCAAAGAATCGTGCTTATGGTACTGCAGAATCAACTGGACGCACTCCAAGTGAAGCTGCTGTGAAGTCTGCTCGTACAACTCTTGGTCTTGCACTCGACGCTTTGGCTCGCTTGCTTGCTCCTTACTTGCCTTACGCTACTGAAGAAGTGTGGAGCTGGATGCATGACGGCGAAGGATCCGTGCATCGTGCTAGCTGGCCATGCGCTAAGGCGTATGAGGCTGCTGCAAACGGAGTTTCTGCAGACACTTTGGCTTACGCGGGTGAAGCTTTGGCTGCTTTGCGCAAGATTAAGTCTGAAGCAAAAGTTTCTATGAAGACTCCTATTTTGCAAGTAACTTTGAACGTTGCAGAAAACGCTTACAAGGCTGTTGAGGAGACTTTGGATGACGTTGCTGAAGCTGGTCGCGTTACTGGAGAAGTAAAGCTTAACGCTGTTAAGGCTGCAGTTGCTGGAGATTCTTCTGCTTCTGAATCTGAATCTGCTTCTGATTCTGCAGAATCTGATGCAGCTAACGTAAACGTTTCAGTTGCTCAAAGCGAACTCGGCGAAGCTCCTGCAAAAAAGAAGTAGTTGCAAGTAATCGAAAATAATGAATCGCAAAACAAAAGCGCTGGAAGTCAATCTTCGACTCCAGCGCTTTTTGTGTATTTAAAAACTAAGCATAATCACTTATTATAAATCCTGCTGCGATGGTCAATATCCACAACAAAAACGGTCAGTACATTATTTTCAATTGCACAAATTATTCTGTAATCCCTTACTCTATATCTCCAAAATCCCGAATAGTTGCCAGTTAGTGCCTTGTCTCTGATTCGAGGATTGTCGAGATTGCTAATTTCGCGAAGCTCCTTAACGATTTGCTTAGCAATCGTTTTGTCAATTTTCCCTAGCTGTTTTTCAGCTCTTTTAGATAAATTAATCTTCCAAATCAAGGCGCTTCACCACGTCGGCGAGTGGGGATGTTTCTAATTCTCCACGTTTGTATGCTTCAATATCTGCCATTAGACCATATTCATGTTCAAGTTCATCAATTTGAGCTTCTAGTGCTTGATTCATGTAAAATGAACGGGTGCGGTGAGTGGTTTTAGCGAGCCGATCATAACGATCTAAAACGTTAGAGGGTACTCTTAATCCTGTAATTGTTGCGACCATTTTTAATCTCCAATGTAAAACATGTAAAACATATATTACCTTACACTCAGAATAATGCAATCCAATGAGTTGTAATCGCGAAGCATCGCGCGGTAACGCTAGACTGTAAACCATGAATCCAGAAAGCTTAAGTGAATTAATTGAAAAAATTGCTAAAGATTTAGTAGCAAGTGGTAAAGCTGGCAATCTAACAGAAGATTTGATTCCTGCTGCCGAAAAACTTGCAGTTATGCGACCAAAAGATCGTGCACACGGCGATTGGGCTACGAACGTTGCTATGCAACTCGCTAAAAAAGCTGGTATGAAGCCTCGCGATTTAGCAGAACTTTTTGCTGAGCGTTTGCAAGAAGCGGAAGGTATTGCGCGCGTAGAAGTGGCAGGTCCTGGTTTTATTAACATAACGCTTGATTCTGCTTCTGCGGCGGCGGTCGTAGACGAAGTCTTAAAGCAGGGTGCGGCTTTTGGCAAGAATACGCATTTGAGCGGCAAAACTTTGAATCTTGAGTTTGTATCCGCAAACCCAACTGGTCCAATCCACATTGGTGGAACTCGCTGGGCTGCAGTTGGCGATTCTATGGCTCGAGTTTTGGAAGCGAACGGCGCAAAAGTTGTGCGCGAATACTACTTCAACGATCACGGTGAGCAAATCAACCGTTTTGCAAAGTCTTTAGTTGCTGCAGCTCATGGCGAAGAAACGCCTGCAGACGGCTACAAAGGCGCGTATATTAACGAAATTGCGGACTCTGTTATAAAAGAAGCGAATGCGGACGGCGTTGATGTTCTTTCATTGCCGCGAATTGATCTTGGAAAAGACGAGGAAGGATTGCCTCTTGGCGAAGGCGATTCCGAGCAGCGCGAAGAGTTCCGCAAGCGCGCAGTTCCAATGATGTTTGCGGAAATTCGTAAGTCTATGCGCGATTTTCGTGTTAGTTTCGACGTGTGGTTCCACGAAAACAGCCTGTACGAGGATGGCGAAGTTGAGCGCGCTATTGCAGACTTGCGTGAGCGTGGAGATATTTTCGAAAAAGACGGCGCAACTTGGTTTGAATCCACTAAGCATGGCGACGACAAGGATCGCGTAATTATTAAGTCCGACGGAAACTACGCTTACTTTGCTGCTGATATTGCGTACTATCGCAACAAGCGTCACCGCGAGCAGAATCCTGCAGACGTAGCAATCTACATGCTCGGCGCGGATCATCACGGATATATTGGCCGAATGATGGCAATGTGCGCGGCTTTTGGCGACAAGCCGGGCGAAAACATGCAGATTCTTATTGGTCAGCTTGTAAACGTTATGAAGGACGGAAAACCTGTGCGCATGAGCAAGCGTGCTGGAAACGTTATTACGATTGACGATTTAGTTGATGCAATTGGCGTTGACGCTTCGCGCTACTCGCTTGCTCGCACCGACTACAACACAAGCGTTGATATTGATTTGGATTTGCTTGCTTCTCACAGCAACGATAATCCTGTGTACTACGTGCAATACGCTCACGCACGCAGCTGCAATGTGGCTCGCAATGCGGCTGACGCTGGAATTACGCAAGATGGCGCTGATTTAAGCTTGCTTAATACCGAGACTGACGGCGAAGTGTTGGCTGCTTTGGCTCAATGGCCTGCTGCTTTGGCTCAAGCTGGCGATTTGCGCGCTCCTCACAGAGTTGCGCATTACCTTGAGGATTTGGCAGCAAGTTACCACAAGTGGTACAACCTTGAGCGTGTTGTACCAATGGAGTTAACTGACCCTGAAAATCGTTTGCCAGAAGCCGAGCGTGAAGCTCAGCGCATTGCAAAGTGCCCAGAGCCAGCTCGTGCTGCAGCTCGCTTAAAGCTTAACGCTGCTGTGCGCACAGTTATTGCAACTGGTCTTGATTTGCTTGGAGTTTCTGCTCCAGAAAAGATGTGATTTTGCTTATTTTATATAAGATTTAGAGCAAAGCTATAGAGCATTTTTGATTACATAGGACGTTGGTAGCTTGCCAGCGTCCTTTTTTATTTTTTATTAGAGACACGCACGAATTATAAGTTTCTATCGATTAAGTACATGCAATTTATTAATATACCCTCTAATATTATTTTTGCTTTAAATCCACAAAATTACAAAGTAAGAGATTTAGCTGAATAGTATGTAAATACAAATTTATCCTTATGGGAGGTGTAAGCATGAGCGTCACAACACAAAGTGTCAGCACAGATAGTGCCCCGAAAAAAAGGAACTTGACCATTATTGAGTCCGCGTACGTGGCGGTCATGTTGTTTGGTATGTTCTTTGGCGCAGGAAACCTGATTTTCCCTGTGTTCCTTGGAGCTAATGCAGGAACTAATTTCGTGCCTGCAACAATTGGCTTTATTGTTACTGGCGTTGGTTTGCCATTGCTTGGTGTTACGGCTCTTGCAATGAGTCGTGCAAACGGTCTTTTTGAACTTTCTAGTAAGCCGAGCAGAAAATACGGCATGTTCTTTACTTGTGTGCTGTATTTAACAATCGGACCATTCTTTGCAATTCCTCGTTGCGCAACAACTTCGTACACTGTTGGTTTGGAGCGCGTTATTCCACAAGACGGAAACGGTCAATTGTATTTGTTCTTGTTCTCTGTGGTTTTCTTCGCGTTAGCATTCTTCTTTGCTATGAAGCCTAGCGGAATACTTACATGGGTTGGTAAAGTTCTTACGCCGATATTCCTGGTTTTCTTAGGTATTCTGGTATTTACTGCACTGTTTTCTCCTGTAAGCGGCGCTTCTGCGGATGCTGCTCCTATAGGGAAGTATGTTAATGAATCATTCTTTACAGGATTCTTAGATGGCTACAATACAATGGATGCTTTAGCTAGCTTGGCTTTTGGCATTATAGTTGTTAGTACTATTCGATCCTTTGGCGTAAAAGACCCTAAAGATGTGGCAGTGAATACTGTGCGATCTGGATTCTTTAGCTGCTTGCTTATGGCGTTGATTTACGTCGCAATTGTTGTTGTCGGTGTGCGTAGCCGTGCACTGTTTAAGCCTGCTGAAAACGGTGGCGTAACTTTGGCGCAAGTTGCACGCTACCATCTTGGAAACGTTGGTTTGCTTGTTCTTGCTGCAACTGTTACTCTTGCATGCTTAAAGACGGCAGTTGGTTTAATTGTAAGCTGCTCGGAAACCTTCTCTAAGTTATTCCCTAAGGGTCCTAGCTATCGCGTTTGGTCTGTGTTGATTACGCTTGTTTCGTTTGGCCTTGCAAACTTTGGTTTGAGCACAATCATCGAATATGCAGTTCCAGTATTGATGTTCTTGTATCCACTGTCAATCGTATTGATTCTTTTGGCTTTGTGCGGTCGACTTTTTGGAAATTCCAAAGTCGTGTACGCTTGGACGCTTGGTTTTACTGGTGTTGCAGCGGTATATGATTTTTTGAATAGTTTGCCACAAGCTTTACGCAGTGCATTGCATATGAACGATATGTTGGTGGTTGTTCAAAACTGGCTACCGTTCTCAGAATTTGGCATGGCGTGGGTTTGCCCTGCTGTTGTTGGATTTGTTGTTGGTTATGTCCGCATGGTTTTATTTGAAAACAAGGACATGGAAGAGGTGGCTCGTCTAGCTGCTGGTCCAGATCTTGAAGGCAGTGTTGCTAGCGACGATTATTATTCTTCAAGCGATGCTGAGTTTAACGAGCCTGCTGACTTCGCTGTATCCGCTAAATCTACTGTTGACGAACCTAATTTTAGTGAGCAATCCTAAAGTTTTGTAGCGTCGCGTAGACGTCATAATAATCGCCATATTTTGATGCGTATTTTACGTAACAAGATATGGCGATTTTATGCGACTTGCTAATTGAGGCTTGCGACTTGCGCCTAGAAGTTGCCGCCGTTCCAACCCCAGTCAGTAGTTGCAGTGTAACGAATATAAGTGCGATCCTGTGGAATCCCAAGCTCTCGCTCTAAAGCTGCCATAATCTGCTCAGTTAACTTTTCCCAAGCAGACCCTGGCACGCTGGAACCAAACACGTTCACCTCAACGTAAGCTGCAGGCTTAGTATTGTCTCCTGCAAAATAAATCGGCATATTGTCCTCGAATGGGCACATGAGCCAATGCTCGCTTTTTCCTGGAACTGCGCTAATTGCTTTGCCATAAGCAGCTTTTAATGCGTCGCGCTGGGCAGGTGTTGTGCTTACAGAAACATGAGTATGAATAACTGGCATAATCGCTCCTTTGCTAAATTTGGTAAGCTTTATTACGTAACAATTATATGTTATTTGTTAGCAGCCGCGTGTTTAATGGATATTATGAAAAAGCTTATTGAACAGGTTGTAAAGTTTGGAATTGTTGGCATTATTGCCCTTATTATTGACGTTGCGTTACTCAATTTATTAATGCTTGCGCACTTAAATAATGTGGTTGCGGGTACGATTTCTTTCGTAATCTCACTTATCTTCAACTATATTGCCAGTATGAAATACGTCTTTAAACATCGTGAAGATATGGCAAAGTGGATGGAGCTTCTGATTTTTGTTATTTCCGCAGTTATAGGTTTGCTTATAAACGATTTGATTATTTGGGCTAGTACGTTAGGAATGGTTGAAAGCTTACGCGGATCTGCAGTATACGTTTTGCGCACAAATATAGGAAAACTTGTAGCTACTGTTGTTGTTGCTGTGTGGAATTTTGTTATACGAAAGTGGCTGCTCGATGATACTAAATCTCAACAGCCTGGGTATGTTGCGCAAGAAGATACGAGTTTTGCTCACCGTTTGGGAATGTGGTCGCTTAATCATACAAAAAATCGCAAGTAATTGATTTAATCTTTTAAACAGAAAGTAGAACGCAATGCCAGCTACGACAATTCATTTTGTGCGTCATGGAGAAGTTGATAATCCAAATCACGTGTTGTATGAGCGTCTTTCTGGATTTCATCTTTCTGCTCGCGGAGTGAGAATGGCGCAAGCTACAGCAAAATATATTGCCACTGTTCCGCAAATGCGCGGAATTACTGCAATTTATTCGTCTCCTCTTGAGCGAACACGTGAAACAGCGCGTGAAATCGAAAATGCTTTGCGCAATATTGCAGATTCTGCCTATGTAAAAGCGCACTGTGACGAAGATTCTGCGCAATCTCAAGAAAGCGACATTATTTTAGATAAACGCTTAATTGAAGCTGGAAATAATTTCCGCGGGAAACGCATAGGTTACGGTGAAGGCGCACTGTGGAAAAACAACAATTGGAAGCTTGTTGCGAATTTGTGGAAGCCAAGTTGGGGAGAAAGCTACAGAAGTATTGCCACTAGAGTTGGCGATTTTGTGCGCGAGCAGGTTCGTAAGCATCCGGGTGAGCAAATCGTTGCAGTTACTCATGAGTCGCCAATCTGGTCTTATAGACACCTACTGGAAACCGGCCACGCTGAACATAATATGCTTCTTCGTCACACGGCTTTAGCTTCGATTACTTCTATTACTTACGATTGCGAGACTTTGCGTGTGCTTTCAATTACGTATGTTGATCCTGCTGGGCGAGTGAAGTAAGTAACATATAATGCGAAGGAGCATTGAAATGGTTAGTTCTGTTGATTCTGTCAAAGATTCTGAAGATATTAAAAATAATGAAAAAAGTATGCTAATGCTGAATGATGCAGCGCAATCTGCCGCAAAACTAACGGAATTATGGCCATTGACGGAAGCGCGACACTTAGATAACGACGCAAAATATGCGGAAAATCTTGAGGTGCGCTCAATGCGAGCAATAGCACGAATACTCACGAATCTTGATGTTACTGTGCCGGATGCTGAATTTGTGTATGAAGGTGCGGATGAAATTCCTGGACGTCCGCAAGAAATAGTAGACGCGCTACTTGCTGCCGCCGATGCTTACGACAATATGGATTCATGCTATGAGCCTAACTATGATGAAGCAGAAGAAGCAATACTAGAAAATAGTAATAATATAAATTCCATTTTTAGTAAGATTGCATCTCATTCTGCCGAAGATTCTAATGCAATAAATGCAGCAGCCGATACGTTAAATGTTGAAGGTAATTGGAGTATTAGCGATATTGACTTTGCAATTAATTATGCGAAACAAATGGTTTCTTGTTATGAAAATAAATCATTGGAAATGCAAAAAATTATTGTAGTTTTAAGCTTATTAACAAATCTAATTAAAAAAACTAACGAGATTTGCGAAACTTTACCAATCTTCTTATATATTAACGAAATATGTGAGTGTGCTGGTTTGCCGCGAATGATGTTCAAGGATGCTCAATGGCGTGAGATTGTTGATTGTGTGCGCAATTCTAGCGATAAGTGTAATTGTGATATAAGTGGCGATATAAGTGCGTTGGTCAATTTTATTTCGCCGCTGCTTATTTCAGAGTGGGGAAAGCATCGTGAAGACGTGCTGTGGGATCCTGAAGTTGCGAAGAAGCTCGCAAAAGAAGAGGATGATAGAAAGTCCCGCGAGGCTCTTGCTGCGAAGTTTGCGCACGTTGAGGGTAATAAAGAATCTACGCAGGCACTTGATTAGTTTTTAGGTTGACTTATGTTTGATGCGAATGCTGCACGTCCGTAACGCGCGGCACAATGGAACCTATGACTGATATCGAGGAAACTCAAGAAGTTGCTAATAATGCAACAAAATCCGCAAAGCCTGAACTTCCAAAGAATGTTCGCGTGCGTTTTTGCCCTTCGCCAACCGGTACACCTCACGTAGGTATGGTTCGTACCGCGCTATTTAACTGGGCGGAGGCTCGCCATACTCACGGCAAATTGCTTTTCCGTATTGAAGATACCGATAATGAGCGCGATAGTGAGGAAAGCTACCAGCAGATTATTGAGGCTCTTCGTTGGCTCAATATTGATTGGGACGAGGGCATTGATGTTGGCGGAGATAACGGACCGTATCGCCAGTCCCAGCGCATGGAAATTTATAAAGACGTAGCACAAAAGCTTTTTGAAGCAGGATACGCTTATGAATCCTTCTCTACTCCTGAAGAAATTAAGGAGCGTAATATTGCTGCTGGCCGTCCTGCTGAATTTGGTTACGATGGCTACGATCGTAATCTTACGGAAGAACAGAAGCAAGCTTTCCGCGACGAAGGTCGCAAACCTGCACTTCGCTTGAAGATGCCAAATGAAGACATTACTTTTAACGATTTAATTCGTGGTGAAATTACTTTTAAAGCCGGATCTGTTCCAGATTATGTGATTGTGCGTCCGAATGGCGATCCACTTTATACGCTTACGAACCCTGTTGATGATGCGTTAATGGATGTGAATGTGGTTTTGCGCGGTGAGGATATTTTGAGCTCCACACCTCGTCAGATTGTGCTGTACCGTTACCTTATGGAAATGGGTATTGCTAAGGAAACTCCACTTTACGGCCATATGCCTTACGTTATGGGCGAAGGTAAGAAGAAGCTTTCTAAGCGAGATCCAGAGTCCAACTTGTTCTTGCATAGGGATAACGGCTTTATTCCAGAAGGCTTGCTGAATTACTTGGCTTTGCTTGGATGGTCTATTGCGCCTGATCGTGACGTGTTCACTATGGACGAGATGGTTGAAAAGTTCGATGTGCGCGACGTTAAGGCAAATCCTGCACACTTTGACTTGGATAAAGCAATTTCGATTAACGCTGAGCATATTCGTATGCTCGATCCGCAAGATTTCTTGAACCGTTCTGTGCCTTACTTGCATAAGGATGGCGTAGTTAGTGCGGATAATTGGGATGCGTTAACTGACCGCGAGCGTGAAGTACTCACCGCTGCTGCGCCTCTTGTACAGCCTCGCGTGCGTTTGCTTGGCGAGGTCGCTGGAATGGTTGGCAGCCTGTTAAGTGAAGATGGCTACATTGCTCCAGATGACGACGCTCGTAAGCAGTTGAAGGAATCTGCAGGAGAGGTTCTTGACGCTGCGCTCGCTGCCTTGAAGGACGTTGATGCTGCTGATTGGCATACTGATTCCTTGCACGAGCTTTTGAACAAGAAGCTTGTTGAGGAAGCTGGCTACAAGCCGCGCTTGGCATTTGGCCCTGTGCGAGTTGCACTTTCTGGTCGTCGCGTTTCGCCTCCACTGTTTGAGTCCATGGAAATCGTGGGCAAAGACGTGACTTTGGCGCGTTTGGCTGGTTTACGCGAGCATTTGTAAATTACAAATAATTTATAAGCGCAAATAAAATTTGAATAAGGCGGGAGTGTGGCACTATTGCTGCATTTCCGCCTTTTTATTTGTTTTATGCTTAATATATTTTCGACACGCCGCGGTTGCAAGTATTTGCTTTATGTTGTAAAGTCGCTATTTGTTGCGTCAAGAGGCGTAGCTGATAAATGAAAGCCCCCGTCGTCTAGCGGTCTAGGACTACGCCCTCTCACGGCGCCAACACCGGTTCAAATCCGGTCGGGGGTACGAAGACGGAACGGTTCCAAGAGCCGCGAAGCTTGTCAATTGGGGTATGGTGTAATTGGCAACACAGGTGATTCTGGTTCATCCATTCTTGGTTCGAGTCCAGGTACCCCAGCGAATAGCTCTCGTAGAACGAGGGCTTTTTTGTTATCTATCTGTATTACTGCGATTTGTCTCAGCGCGCGACCTTTTCTTTACACGGCTGTAAAGTTTCTGCCGCTTGTTGGCGTGAAAGCGGCAGTTTCTTTACATACATGCTCAGTTTTTGCCGTTTACTCCCGTTTACCACGCTTGCCGCACGCTTCTTATGTAGCCTTAAAATCAAAAACCCCGGTGCGTGACCGGGGTTAGAGAAAGAAGAGAAGAAGAGAGGTTTAAGTTATTAAAGTCAAATTCAACTACTTGCTTGTAGTTTATTTCCCTTTGATGTATATATAATAACCACCTTATGCTGAGTGCAGTAATGCGATTACCTGTGAATTGTCTGTGAATTTGTAACTATTTTACTGAAATTGCACGTTTTTATCGCTTTTAGGTTATTTATTATCAGTATTTGCTTAATTTAGTATTTTTGAATGTAAATAATTTATGTAAACTTGCGCACAAAATTGAGTGAGTCGCGGCATATCTGCCGTATGCTTAAAGTATGACTGATTCTGCACAATCTGAAGCTCATGCATCTGCGGCACTTCCTTTATCTATTTCGGCTCGTTTAGGACGTTTGCAGTTCCATCTTTCTGGTAAATTCCGGGTGCTTCAGTGTGCAGATGTTCAAGATGGGTTACGTATTTCACAAGATACTATTCGACTTATTGCTTCTGCTTGCGATGCTGTGCGACCAGATCTTGTAGTTTTTACTGGAAACCAGATTGCAGGTTATGAAAGAGTATTTGCAAAAACTTTTCAGCGTAGACTCTGGCAGGAATCTTCCAATATTTCAGCTTCTGATAAGAAGCAATTGGTTGATAAGGTGCACGAATTTGTTGCTAAGTTAATGAAGCCACTAGAAGATCGCAGTATTCCGTGGGTTGTTACTTATGGGAATCATGATTTCCAGTGCGGTCTGAGTAATGAAGAGCTTGATAAGATATATCAAGATTTTCCATGTTGCATGAATCGCAGTGCTTCTAATGTATCTTCTGCAAGTGCTATGCAATCGACAAAATGTGTGTTGCCAAAGCAGATTATTTTTACATGTGAGCCTGGTACTTTTGCCTTGCCTGTTATGGATGAAAAGCATGAAAAGGTTGTTTTTTCAATAGTTTTAGTTGATTCTGGAGATTATGCTAAATCCGGCGGATATGGTAGCCCTTCTAAAAAAACTATCGAGTTTATTTCTGGTCTTTCTTCTTATTTGCCTGAGCATATTTGTGTTTTTCAGCATTTTCCATTGCCGCAATATTATCGTGTTCTTCGTGAAGTTCCGCAAGAACTTGCTGCGCGCGAACATGCTATTGAAGGGTATCGTACTTTTGCTGGTCGCTATTATGCTCTTGACGAAAAACATGTTCTGCCCGATGGGTATTTAGGTGAAGGAATCAGCTGCCCTGACGCCGATAGTGGTGAATACGCTGCTTTGCTTGATGCAGGAGCTTTTGCGCTAATTGCCGGTCACGATCACCGCAATTCTTTCGCAGCTAAAGATCCCGAGAGTAATATGCTATTTGTTGCCACTCCTACATGTGGTTTTGGATCTTACGGTCCTGAACCTGCTAAAAGAGGCGTGCGCTTGCTTGAATTTGATATTCGTCACCCGTTTGAACCGCGTACGCAAATGCTTGAATTTGGGAATCTTGTTGGCAAACCTTCTTCCAAAAAAGCCTATACTTATGCTCTTACAGCTGAGTCTGAGCATGAATTGCCAGAAGTGGATTTATTACGTAAACCATCATTACTTACTAGATTGATTCGTCGATGGCGTCAACGATCTACGCGCTAATTTAATCAGTTTTAATAGATTGCATGAGCGCGTTGGCAAATATGCCGGTATTATAGTGAATAGTGTTTTAGCGCGAACGAAAGAGGTAAATGTGTCCGCACACAATACGGCTGAACAGAACAACAATAGTGGCATTGACGCTGCAGATGTGTTGCATGTAGAAGGTGGTAAGCCGCTTAATGGCACTATTAAAGTGCGTGGCGCAAAAAACTTTGTTAGCAAGGCTATGGTTGCAGCTTTGTTGGCACCTGGCAAGTCTGTTCTAAAAAACGTTCCTGAAATTCGCGATGTTCATGTAGTTTCTGATTTGTTGCGTTTGCATGGTGTTGACGTTGAAGTTAATGGACCTGAAGGCATTGTGACAATTGATGCCACAAAAGTGCAGCTCGCAGATGTAGCTGACGTCGACACTCTTTCTGGTTCGTCTCGTATTCCAATTCTTTTCTCTGGTCCTCTTCTTCATCGTCTTGGAGAAGCGTTTATTCCTGCGCTTGGAGGATGCAATATTGGTGGCCGTCCAATTGATTTTCATCTTGAGACGTTGCGTAAACTTGGTGCAAATGTAGATAAAGATCACGAGGATGGTATTCATATTACTGCACCTAATGGCTTACATGGCACTAAAATTCATTTGCCTTATCCTTCTGTCGGCGCAACCGAACAGACTTTGCTTGCAGCGGTTCTTGCAGAAGGTCGTACAGAGCTTTCCGGAGCTGCAATTGAGCCAGAAATTATGGATTTGGTAGCCGTTTTGCAAAAGATGGGTGCGATTATTTCTGTAGATGTTGACCGTACTTTCCGTATTGAGGGAGTAAAAGAGCTTCAAGGATACACTCATACGTCATTAACTGATCGCATCGAAGCAGCTTCTTGGGCTTCTGCTGCTCTTGCAACACACGGAGATGTGTTTATTAAGGGCGCAACTCAGCCAGAAATGATGACTTTCTTAAATGTGTTCCGTAAAGTTGGCGGACAATTTGATGTTACAGATAAAGGAATTCGTTTCTGGCATCCGGGTGGGGATTTGCATCCGGTTGCTATTGAAACCGATGTACATCCTGGTTTTATGACTGATTGGCAGCAGCCTCTTGTCGTTGCGCTTACTCAAGCGAAGGGCTTGAGTATTGTGCATGAAACTGTTTATGAAAATCGTTTTGGTTTCACGAAGCCACTTGTGCAAATGGGAGCTATGATTCAGCTTTATCGTGAATGCTTAGGTTCGCTTCCTTGCAGATTCCAGCAGCGCAATTACAAGCATTCTGCAGTGATTTTCGGACCTACTCCGTTGACAGGTCAAGATATTGATGTACCTGATTTGCGCGGAGGCTTTAGCCATTTGATTGCAGCTCTTACTGCTCAAGGTCCGTCGAATGTGCGTGGAATTTCGCTAATTGATCGAGGATATGCAGATTTTAGAGGCAAACTTTTAGCATTGGGTGCTGATATCGACTGATATATTCCTCTACTTCTTCTACAAAACGTGAGTTTTGTAGGTTTATAAGCTTTTATCCACAATGCTAGAAAAAGCTTTTTTACGCATAAATTTATCGGTACAGTAGTCGCAACTGTAATTCAATTACTCAAAAAATTAACTGAAATATTTGATGAGTAGTTGGAGTTTTCAATATTGCGGAGGCGTAACGATGGTTTGTGTAGGCGGACGCTATCAGCTGCTTGGTGAGCTGGGGCGTGGTGGCACTTCAACAGTGTTTCTTGCTGTTGACACCGTTTTACACAAGCAATGGGCTGTTAAAGAAACGCTTCTGTACGGAAACGAAGAGTATCAACAGCATATTATTCAATCCTTACGCGCTGAAGCGAATGTTTTAAAGGAATGCGATCATCCAGCTATTCCGCGAATTGTTGATTTTTTTGAAGAAAATGGTAGAGCTTATGCTGTTCGCGATTATGTAAAGGGACGTTCTTTAAAATCTATTGTAGAAGAATCTGGATTGCAAAATGTTGAAACTGTTCTTGATTTAGGTATGCAACTTTGCTCAATACTTTCTTATTTACATTCGCATTATCCGCCAATTATATACGGTGATCTTAAGCCTTCTCAGGTTATGATTTCAGAAGATGGCACAGTCCGTTTGATTGATTTTGGTGCTGCAACGCAATTATATGCAAACGGGGGAGTGCTTGATTTGCGCACAATAGACCAGTGCGACGCGCGATTTGCTACTAATATTTTTACCGCTCCTGAAATTTTGAACGAAAACTCTGCAGCAACTACTTCAAGCGATGTGTATTCGATTGGAATGACATTGCGTTACGCATTATTGCCAACTGAAGTGCCTAAAACAAACGTGCAATCTGCTGTACTATTGTCTCATGAGAATCGTGAAGTAGTAGAACAATTAGTGTCTGTGCTCGCAATAGCTACAGCTACTAAACCATCTCATAGATATAAAGATTGCGACGAAATGTTTTCTGCACTGGAAGCGTGTGAGCATACAGAAAAGCATTCGCAACAATGCGACACCTCTACGAATGTATTGCGACGCAAACAATGCAAAAATAGTTTTAAGCCTAGAAAAAAGCGCTATGCAATTACGGCATTAATTGTTGTAGTACTAGTTTTTATAGTAATTTTATTCAACTGCTTAGGTTTATTTGTTGGGAATGCTTTTGTAAATCGAAATAAGCAATCTTTTGATGGTGAGCCAAGTAGTAAAAGAATTGAGGAAATACGCAAAAATAATAAAAGCTACGATTCTTACATGCAATTAGCTGAGCGCGAAAGCAATTCGGATATTGCGTGTCGCTATATTTCTCATGCAATGCAAGTGCAAAATAGTATGATCAAGAAGAAATATATAAGCAAAATATCATTTAAACCTCTCCAAATTTTA
This sequence comes from Gardnerella sp. DNF01189, assembly GCF_049244195.1. NCBI lineage: Bacteria > Bacillati > Actinomycetota > Actinomycetes > Bifidobacteriales > Bifidobacteriaceae > Gardnerella > Gardnerella sp. DNF01189. Next base: position 1,345,304 of record NZ_CP058385.1, read on the forward strand.
TTGCAAATTCAACTTGCAGATCAGCAATGGAGTGCCAACGAAGAGCAATGTTTTGTTGGTTTGATTAATAAATACGAGCAAAACTTGCGTCCTGTAAATAAAGATTGGTTGAATATTTCTATAGAAATAGGCAAAGCGTATTGGTACTATTTTGCAGGATTTTCTGGAAAAGTTTCGCAAACAGAACGATTATCTCGTATGCGAGTAGCAAAAGTATGGTTCCAAGAGGCTCAAAAATATGAAAAAGATGCGAATAAAGCGTCTTCGCAAGCTGTAGAAACTAATTCTGATGGCATATCGCATACTGTTTCAAATCAAAAAATGTTAAGCGCGTACATCGCTATTTCTGACGCTTATGCGCAACTTGTTGATGTTTCTAAAGATTGTGCAAGCGTAGAAACGTATAAAAATTATGTGAATCAATTACAGCAGCTAATGCAAATTGTTGAGAAAGATCACGGAGACGTTTTATTTGTGGATACTGGAGAACTAGTTTTGCAATCAATTCATTCGTGGTTGCCGATGTTCCTAGAAAGCGGAGCCAGTAAACAAGAGATTCAGCAAATGTGCGACAAGGCAGAATATCTTCTTAAACAAGCGCATGCGTCAAATGATGAGGCTGTAAGTAGAAAGAAAAACGCAATCGATAGCGTCAAAAAAGTTCAAGACGAAATTAATCTAGCTTTTTTGCAAAAGAAATAAAAGAAATAAAAGGAATAATAAAAAGGAGGGAATAAATGTGTAAACAAAGAAATTTGGGGGATATGTGGTTTTTCAAGCGATTTAAATGCGGCTGCGCTCGCATTGGCGTTTATATTGGGATTATTGTATTTATTAGTGCTGCTATAGTTGTTGCATTATTGCCACTTAATTCTATTGCGTATGCAAAAAGCAGCTATAACGCAGCCAAAGGATTGCATATAGCAAATGTTTCTGTTATGACAAAACAGAAAACTGTTCGCACTCAAGGCGAGTACATGTTTACTAAACGTGCTGCTTCGCTACTTATAACTTTTGATGGATTGGACGCTTCGGAAATTAGGAACGCGCATAAAGCTACTGTTAGCGTTGGAAGATATCAAATAGTGAGTGCCAAAGTTGATTTAGCTAAGATTGAGGCGGTGTCGTCGCTAGTTAATATTCGTTATAAGATCCGACCTCGAGTATTAGGAATAGTAAGAGTTGAATTGCAAAAAGAAGGAATATACGATTTGCAAGATATCTCTATAAGACTTGCTGCTGTAACAATGCATCCTAAACGCATATGGGGAGGAGTTGACTCTAATTCTCATGTTTCAAAGCAAACTAACTATATTTCTAATGAAAGTAAACTTTCTGGCAACAAATTGCGCTCTCGTAAGCCAATATTAAGTATTCCTGATTCAGTTTTGAATGCTTCAGATTTAACAAAAGATAATTCTTATAGCAAGCGTCCAAGATATATTGTTATTGACAAAACTGTTCCTCGCTTGAGTGTTAGTTATGACAACAACGCATCGTATGAAGGCAAATATTTTCGTAATAATCGAGCTTCAAGAATATTAATACAGGATGATTCGTTCGTTTTCTCGTATTTGCTTCACGATTCTTATCCTATTGCGAAAGTTTTTGCTGATGGTAAGCAGGTTATGGTACTTACAGCTAAAAGCTTTAAAAACGATGGTGTGCATACAAACGTGTGGTATGCTGATGTTTCTTTTTCGGGGGATGCTTCTTGGGATGTTCGCTATTGTGTTGAAGATTTATCGGGTAATGCGAGTTCTTCTATCAGTAATAAATTCATTATTGATACGCTTTCGCCAACTGTTTCTATTACTGGAGTGCAACAAGGCGGAGCGTATTCTCATGCTGTAGTTCCAACATTAGTTATAAAAGATCGTTGGCTAAAACCTGCAAGCGTAACGTATTCGCTGAGAAGAATGCGATATGCTAAGGAATTGCGTTCTTTTGTGTCTAGAAAAGCTGATTCGCAAAGCGTAAGTGTGCAATACGCAGGTTTTTATAATGGAATTCAAGACGATGACGTATATCAGCTTCAGTGGAGTGCTAAAGATTTAGTAGATCATGTTATTTCTGGTAAGTTGCAATTTTCTATAAATAGAAGCGGTTCCTCATTTAGTATAGATAGTTCCACTAAAGCAATGAATCGTAAACAATTGCAAAATGCTAAAGATATTCATATTGAAGAACTCAATCCTAGCGGACTGGCAAGTCCTGCAAAAATTAGTGTTATGCAAGACGGTGTAGAGAAGATTTTATCAAAACAGGATTTTTCTGTAAACAGTCGCACAGATCGTGGCTGGCAACGATTGACTTACACTATTTTTAAACGGAATTTTGCCGATAACGCTCATTATCGTGTGCGCATTATGTCAGTAGACAAGGCAGGCAATCATTCTTGTAGCGAAAGTGCAGTTAGCAAAAAGGAAGGAATGTTGCAATTTGCACCAGCTTCCGTGCAATTTACAGTAGATAATCTTGCTCCAATCACAACAGTGTTTGATATGCAAAATAATTCTACTTATCGCACTAATAAAGAAGGAAAAATTTTACGTATTAGTGCAAAAGATAACATAGCATTGCAATATGTAACAATCGATGTTGATGGTAAAACAAATCGTATTTGGAGCGGTAAAGATGTGAATAAATCAGTTTTATCTATAAAACTAAAACCAGACGGTTTTACTCACGACGTATTAGTAAAAGCTGCAGATTATGCGGGAAATATAACAACTTTGCAATATAAAAATGTAAAAATTGTTTCTATTGCAAATAAGCTTGTAAAAAAATCTGAAGCAGATAAAAAATCTAAAAATAGCGAGAGTAAAGATGCTGATAGTTCTGATGATGGTTTAGATGATGATTCCGACAATAGCTCCGATAACGATGATTGGATAGCTCGTTCGCAAGTGAAAAAATCGGAAAAATCTTTTGAAAATGCTGATTCCTTTAAGCGAAAATCGGTAAATTATATAGAAATTGTGGCTTATATTGGCACTGGAATTATAGCAATTCTTTGTGCTGCATTAGGAATTAGCATTATTTTTAAAAAGAAAATTAGCAATCAGTAAACTATTCTAATTAGTTTTGCTAGATTTGACAGGCATTGTGCGAGAAAAATAAAAAGCCCACTGCGGTGGAATGAATGCAGTGGGCTCAGTGGAGCTAATGGTAATCGAAACCACGACCTCTTCGATGCGAACGAAGCGCTCTACCAACTGAGCTATAGCCCCAATGTCTAAGACAAATCATCTTACGACAACTCTGCACACTGTACTACAAAGCTTGTATAAAAACAACATTTCTTGTAGTGCAGCGTGCTTGAGTGTCGTAAGTTAAAATACTAGTTTATTTGTTTTCTTTATTAAGTTTTGCTGCTTTCTTTGCTTTGTGCGCTTTGTATAAACCAATAAAAGTTGGCACAAGCGAGATAAGCAAAATTGCAACAATTACTAATTCAAAATTCTTCTGTACGAAATCAATCTTGCCGAAGAAATATCCAAGAAATGTGAAAAGCGACGACCAAACGAGACCGCCTAGTACAGAAAATGGTGTGAAGCGTATCCAACGCATTCCAGAAATTCCGGAGATGAACGGCATAAAAGTGCGTATGAATGGGAAGAATCTACCCAAGAATACTGCCAGCGGACCCCATTTATCAATCATTTTTTCGGTTTTTGCAACTCGTTCTGGAGTGAGCGCTTTTACTTTCCCGGATTCTACAATCTTTCGTCCGAAGAAATGACCAATAAAGTAATTGCACTGATCGCCAATAATTGGGGCTAGCCACACTACGGCAAGTAATAGTGGAAGTGGAAGCGCGCTATGACCTGTTTGAGCGTCAGGAGCTGCAAAAAACCCTGCTGCGAAAAGAAGTGAATCTCCTGGAAGGAATGGGAAGAATACTACGCCTGTTTCAATAAAAACAATGAGAAAAATAAGGCCTAATGCTGGAGCTGTGCCCATTGCAATCCAACTTGCAATAGCTGAGCGTGGATCCTTGAGTAGGTTAACAATAAAATGAATAAATCCCATAATGTCCTGTCATAAATTTTGCGTATTTAGTGACGCTTGTTAATTAAAAATCAAGCGAAACAACTGTTATTTTGAGCCTAGCAGTCGCCATAAACGGTTGACACTTTTTGTGCACACGCTATCAGTTAATTGCGTTATAACATACAATAATAGTTAGTAATGTAATGTTGCATGGTTAAAACTTGAGAAATTGCTTGGCAATTAAAGATTGGCAGGAGAAGTAACGTATGAAGTTAAATGATGAGCATGATGGTGAATATCCACAAAGTTTTGCTCCGCTAAAGCCTAGGAAACGTTCTGCTCGTGTAATCAATGCTAATGAAGTTTTAAAAAAGAATGATGATTCGAAAAGCAAAATTCCTGACGAATATGTAAACATTGGTTTGCCGGAAACAGACTTGTCGATTGCTGATTTTTCTCGTAAGCATTCTAATCCAAAGAATTGGTGGATTTATTTTGGCGTTCTGCTTGTCGCTATTGTTATTCCGTATTGGATTGGTCGCACTATGGCAGCTCGTCATACTTCGTGGGTTATTTCGCATTGCTCTGGATTATCTTCGCAAGGTGTTGTTTTTATTTCGTGGGTAATCACAGTGTCTGCTTTTACAAGTCTTGCTATGGCGTTGATTGACACTCATCGTTGGATTTGGCGGATAATGTTTGCTGTTTTTCTGGCTTTAGAACAACTTATTGCCGGATTATGCATGCTAAACATGAGCTTCTGGTATTCGACGTATGTGGTCTATGGTCATGCTTCAGGTTTAGCGAATGCGGCAAATCTTGGCATTATTTCTGCAGGTATTGGAGTAGCTGTATTTGCTGTCATTTTTGTTGGTTTGCTTGTCATTGTTCCTAAAACCTCGGCTTTGAATGTTCTTACGCGTAGTTGGGCGTCGTTCATAATGTTTTATGCAATTGAGGTTTTGGCAATTCTAGTTGTGTTATTTGGTGGCTTTATGACCGCAATGTAATATTTGGATTTTGCGAAAATAAGTTGTTTGCAAGTGGTTGTATGATAGAGACTTGGCGTGTAACGCCCGCGGATTGAGAGCGCTACAGCAGAAGGTTGTGGCACCGCGCAGTGATATTAAGGAGGACGCCGTGGCATTAACGGCTGAAGATAAGAAGAACATTATCAACGAATACGCGACGCACGAGGGTGACACGGGTTCCCCAGAAGTGCAGGTCGCTTTGCTTAGCAAGCGTATTGCTGACCTTACTGAGCACTTGAAGGAGCACAAGCACGATCATCATTCTCGTCGTGGCTTGTTGCTCATGGTTGGTGATCGTCGTCGTCTTCTCGATTACTTGAAGCGTGTTGACATCAACCGTTATCGTTCTTTGATTGAACGACTTGGCTTGCGTCGATAGTCTTGTAGCCCGGGCTTAGCTCGGGCTTTTGTATTCTTTGTGCTGTACGCAGGTACGTGTACGCATAAAAATTGTTCACATATTCACAGATTTGGGGTAAGTGTTGTGAACAATATTTAAAATTTATAACTAAAAAGAATTAACGAATAATTCAAAAAATAATTAAAGATTGATGTATAACTGAATACGGATGATTGAAGTAACCGAAACAAAAAACACTACGAAATATTGACGTAACGCAAGTGTTGCAAAGAGTGCAAATATTCGCATATAAGTAATAATGCGAAGTCGTCAATGTTATTACGCATGTTGGTTGATTAGGTAAGTTAAGAAAAGGAGGAACCCGTGGAGGGTCCCGAAATTAAGGCTGTAGAAGCCGTTATTGATAATGGTTCATTTGGTAAGCGTACGCTACGCTTTGAAACTGGTCGACTTGCTCAGCAAGCAGATGGTGCTGTTGCCGCATATTTGGATGACGATTCCATGATTTTGTCGACGACGACTGCAGGATCTAGTCCGAAGGAAAATTACGACTTCTTCCCATTAACTGTTGATGTGGAAGAAAAAATGTATGCTGCTGGAAAGATTCCAGGTTCGTTCTTCCGCCGTGAAGGTCGTCCTTCTAACGAAGCAACGTTGGCATGCCGTATTATTGATCGCCCGTTGCGTCCGTTGTTCCCACACACTTTACGTAACGAAGTGCAAGTTGTTGAAACAATTTTGGCAATTAATCCAGATGATGCTTACGATGTTATTGCTTTGAATGCGGCGTCTGCATCTACTATGATTTCTGGTTTGCCATTTGAGGGCCCAGTTTCTGGCGTTCGTTTGGCTTTGATTGATGGCCAGTGGGTTGCTTTCCCACGTTGGAGTGAGCGCGAGCGTGCAGTATTTGAGATTGTTGTGGCTGGTCGTGTGATTGAAAACGGCGATGTTGCTATTGCAATGATTGAGGCTGGTGCTGGTAAGAATGCTTGGAATTTGATTTACAATGATGGTCAAACCAAGCCAGATGAGCAAGTCGTAGCCGGAGGTTTGGAAGCTGCAAAGCCATTTATTAAGGTTATTTGCGATGCTCAAAATGAGTTGAAGCGTATTGCAGCTAAGGAAACTAAGGAATTCCAACTCTTCCCAGAATATACTGACGAACTTTATGCTCGTATTGACGAGATTGCTCATGCTGATTTGAATGAAGCTCTTTCTATTGCTGAAAAGCTTCCTCGTCAAGATCGCATCGCTGAAATTAAGGAAGGCGTGCGTGCTGCAATCGCTGAAGAATTCACTGATATGGACGAAGCCGAAAAGGAAAAGGAACTCGGCAATGCGTTTAAAGAATTGCAGCGTCAAATTGTTCGTCGTCGTATTTTGACTGAAGATTATCGTATTGATGGTCGTGGTTTGCGCGATATTCGTACGCTTTCTGCAGAAGTTGATGTTGTGCCTCGCGTACACGGTTCTGCACTTTTCCAGCGTGGTGAAACTCAGATTTTGGGTGTGACTACTTTGAATATGCTTAAGATGGAGCAGCAGGTTGATGCGCTTTCTGGTCCACAGACTAAGCGTTATATGCACAATTACGAAATGCCTCCATACTCCACTGGTGAAACTGGTCGCGTTGGTTCTCCAAAGCGTCGTGAAATTGGTCACGGTGCTTTAGCTGAGAAGGCTTTGGTTCCAGTTTTGCCAGGTCGCGAAGAGTTCCCATACGCTATTCGTCAGGTGTCTGAAGCTATTGGTTCTAACGGTTCTACTTCTATGGGTTCCGTTTGTGCTTCTACGCTTTCTTTGCTTGCTGCTGGCGTGCCTTTGAAGGCTCCAGTTGCTGGTATTGCTATGGGCTTAGTTTCTGGTGATGTTGATGGAAAGCATATCTTCAAGACTTTGACTGATATTCTCGGTGCAGAAGATGCATTTGGTGATATGGACTTCAAGGTTGCTGGTACTTCTGAATTCATCACTGCTTTGCAGCTCGATACGAAGCTTGATGGTATTCCAGCTGATATTTTAGCTGCCGCTTTGCAGCAGGCACATGAAGCTCGTGCAACGATTCTTGAAGTTATTAACGAATGCATTGATTGCCCAGCTGAGATGAGTCCATTCGCTCCACGCATTATTACAACCACAATTCCTGTAGACAAGATTGGTGAGGTAATTGGGCCTAAGGGCAAGATGATTAACCAAATTCAGGAAGAAACTGGTGCTGAAATCGCTATTGAAGATGACGGTACTGTTTACATTTCTTCTGAAGGCGGAGAAGCTGCTGAGAAAGCTAAGGGAATCATCGATTCTATTGCAAATCCTCGTGTGCCAAAAGCTGGTGAAACTTTCACAGGCAAGGTTGTTAAGACCACAAGCTTTGGAGCTTTTGTGAATTTGACTCCTGGAACTGACGGTTTGCTTCACATTTCACAGATTCGCAATTTAGCAAATGGTGAGCGCATTGACACTGTTGAAGATGTGCTGAAGGAAGGCGATAATGTTGAAGTTATCGTACAAAGCGTAGATGAGCGTGGCAAAATTTCTTTGGCTATTCCAGGTTTTGAAGATCAAGAATCTTCTGCTCCAGCAGCGCGTGAAAATCGTTCCCGCAGTTCTCGCGACGATCGCGATTCTCGTGACTCTCGTGGCGATTACCGTCGTTCTCGCCGTGACGATCGCGATAATCATGACCGTGCGGATCGTGCAGATCGCGATGAGCGTCCTCGTCGCCGCATGCGCGATGACCGTGACGATCGAGATCGCATGGATCGAAATGACCGATACATGGATCGCGATAACCGTTATGATGACCGCAACACTCGTCGAGACGACCGTCGTGCAGATCGTGCAGATCGCGATAACCGTTACAGCGATAACGATTTTGATGAGCGTCCTCGTCGCCGCGTGCGCGATGACCGTGACGATCGTTACGAAAATCGCGATGACCGTGACGATCGTGCAGATCGTGACGACCGTGAAGATCGCTCAAATCGTCGAGATTCAGAAAATCGTCGCGTATCTGATAGAAAGCCGCGTTATGCAGCTGATGACGATCACTATGACGAGTATCGTTCGGCTCGCGAAGAGCGCGCAGAGCGTCCTCGTCGCCGCGTGCGTCGCGATTTTGATCCATTTGAGGAAGATTAATTGCGCAAATAGTATTAAAGCAAAATTATTGCTAGATACTAAATAAAAATAAATATTCGTAGAAGTGCCTTCAAGCTGCGTTTGCGTTTGGAGGCATTTCTTTTAGATAGCTATTTAAATGTTTTATGCAATCTGTGCAATAAAATAAAATATAAAAAGTAGTAAAATATTGTGACCGCGTAAAGTAGCGTAATGCAATAATAAATACTCACGAAAAATATAAAACTTACAAAATAGGGGTGAAATATGGTTATGCATCGCGCATTAGGTTCGTTTGATACAACCGCTATTGGTTTTGGCGAAATGCCATTGACAATAGAAAACAATCTTGGTCACGATATGGGAATTGAAACAATCCACGCAGCTCTTGATGCAGGTTGTACGCATATTGACACAGCTTGGGCATATTACTGCTCTGGTGGTGAAGAACAAACTGGCGAAAAGCTTGTTCGTGAGGCTTTAGAAAGCTGGAAAGGCGACAAATCTTCTATTTTGGTTGCTACTAAAGTCGGTCACTTCCGTAACTTTACTGACGGGCGACCAACGTGGGGTAAGGATGGTAAGCCAGAGCATTTGATTGCGCATGCCAAAGAGTCTGCAATGACTCTAGGCGTTGACACTATTGACTTGCTTTACTTCCACAGGCCAGATCCAGAAGTTCCATACAATGAGTCTATTGAAGCAATGCAGGAGTTGCTTGATGAAGGTGTGGCTCGAGAAATCGGTATTTCTAACGCTTCTGTGGAGCAAATCGATATTGCGCGCAACATTTTAGGAGAAAAGCTAGTAGCAGTACAAAATCAATATTCTCCAGTTCATTTAGAGAATGAAGATACGTTGCAATATTGCGAAAAGCTTGGAATTGCTTTTGTTTGCTGGAGTCCATTAGGTGGATTCCGTCATCCTTATGACGAGCATCTTTTCGATCCATTCCGCAAAGTTGCCGAAAATCATAGCGTAAGCTATCAGCAAGTAGTTTTGGCTTGGGAGCTCGCTAAAGGCGATCACATATTTGTCATTCCTGGAGCTCACAGACCAGCTACAATTTTAGATAGTTTGAAAGCTTCCGATTTGCAATTAAGCAATGAAGAATTGGCTTATTTAGGCTGAAAGAAAACAATAAAATGCAAGAAACAAGCGTAACTGGTATGCCATTGCCTCACGAAGATGAGGACGGTACGCCAATTCCTGTAACCATTCCAGTGCCGTTAGGGTCTCGCACTCATGCAGTTTTTACTACTAGACTGGGTGGAATTTCTGAAGGTTCATTTGCTTCACTTAATTTAGGCGGACGCGCAGGAGATAGTGAGGAGGCTGTAGCAAGCAATCGCGCAGCTTTACAGAAAGCTTTGCAAGCAGACTTGTCGCTTGTTGCTCAAGTTCATAGCAGAGAAGTATTTGACGCAGATAGTGTAGTAGATTCATGGAATACTTCTTACGGCTTTGATGCAACAGGTTTTGCAGATTCGCAATTGAGAATTGAGGCGGATGCGCAAGTTTCAACTGCGTGCTCGCTTGCTTTAGGAATGTTTGCGGCAGATTGTTTGCCAGTTTTACTTGCGGACGACGAAGCTGGAGTAATCGCTGCAGCGCATTGTGGGCGAAAAGGATTGATGGCTGGCGTACTCGATGCTGTCATCGAAGCAATGTGCGAAAAGGGAGCTGAGCGTTCTCGTATAGAAGCAGTGCTCGGTCCGTGTATTTGTGGAGATTGCTACGAAGTTGGTGAGAGTATTGCGCGCGATTTTGAAAAACGTTATCCGCAAACTGTAACAAAAACGCGTTTCGGTGGAATTGGTATTGATATTGCTGAAGCTGCACGCATTGATTTAGCGATCGCAGGAGTTGCGAATATTGTTGACGCTTTGCCAAGAGTTACTGCAGCTACGCAATATTTGCAGGAAGATGAGGAATTGCGCACGATTTGCGAAGTAGATGGGGAAGGCGAGTCTTTGCCGGAACGTTTGCAAAATTTGCAAAACCCAATGTGCACTTTGGAAAATCCGCTATGGTATTCTCATCGACGTGCTAGTTTAGCTGGAAAATCGCATGAAGGTAGACTTCTTGCTTTAGTAATTCGCGACAAATAATCGCATATGCTATATAAACATTACTGTATTTGAGCTAGGTAGTAAGTGCAGTTGTGTGAGCTTAGCAAAAACGTGCGCAACACACGAGTGTTTTTTGCTTGTAAGTGATAGCGTTGATTCTGATGGTGTAGCACAGCGTTTTGTGCAGCTGTGTGGGGGCTTGTGAAAGGAATATTATGGTGGCTGATTTATTCCCAACCGCGTTGCGTGGGTACGATAAAGACAAGGTAAATGAAGCATTTGCAAACTATGAGCGTACTATTTCTCGTCTGCGTGAACAAGTGCGTTCAAGCGATGAATCAATTTTGCAATTACAAGCGCAATTGCAAGAAGAAAAAAATAATGTAAAACGTGCAAAAAGCGGAAATACTTTTGCATCCTTAGGTGCAAATGCGCAACAATTGCTGGCATCTGCAGAGCAGACTAGTTCTCAATTGCTTGAGCGCGCTAAGCAAGATGCTGCATCAATTAAAAAGAATGCACAAGCACAAGCTGGAACTTTGCTGAACAATGCAAAACTGGATGCTGCACATTTAATGCAAGAAGCACAAACTAAAGCAGACACAATGCTTTCCAATGCCACGCAAAAGTCGACACAACTTATGCAAGCTGCACAAGAAGATTCTGCACGTTTGCGCGATACTACTGCTAAAGATGTGCAAGCTCAAAAAGACGCTGCAGAATTAGCTTTACAAAACACTCAAGAAGAACATACGAAGCGCATGGCTTCTGAGCGCGCTCAGCAAGAAAGCAGCATTTCGCAACTTAAGTCGGAAGCTGCGCAAAAAATTGCTGAGCAGCGTGCGGCTGCAAACGAAGAGATTGCACGTGCTAAAGCTGAAACAAACGATCAGATTGAATCTGCTCTTGCAGAAGCAAATAAAAAGCTTGCTGATATGCGCGAACACGCTTCGAAGATGATGGCTGACGCACAGCGCAAAGCTGGCGAAATTACGGATGCTGCTGCTGCTAAAGCTCAAGAAATTGCAGATGATGCTCAAGTTGAACGCACGCGTACGTTAAGCCAAGTTAGTGCAGAAGTTGAGCAGATTCGAGCAGATATTGCTGCTCAACAGGAGGAAGCTACAAAGAAAGTCAATGCCTTGCTTTCTGGTTTGAAAGAGAAAGAAAGAGCAGCTCAGGAAGAAGCAGATGCTTTGGTTGCTCGCGCAAAAACTGTTCATCAAGAAGCTGACGAATATGCAGCGCAAACGCATCAGGCTGCGGATAGTCAGGCTGCTGATATTGTGCGCAAAGCTATGCAGGAAGCAACTGCTCAGGTTGAAGAGCGTAGAGCTGCAGCGCAGCAAGAGCTTGATGGCATGACGACTCGATTAACCCAATTGCAGCATCGTGAGGCAACTATTACGCAGCGCGTTACGGAATTGCGTTCGCTGTTTGCGAATGCTTTCTCTGGATTTGATTTTGGGGATGCTCAACAAAACCAACAAGTTGCGCAAGCTTCTGACGATAATGAGGATTCGTCGGATGCTCAATCTTCTGCAGATGCGAAGCAGGCTCAGCGAGATGTTCAAGCTGCGTTGGCTGAATCTGAAGAAGCTAACGAGTCTCAAGAAGACCAAGACACAGATAATCAATAAAGAAAATATTGTAAAATTTGTAGATTGGCTTAAACATCGTACGCTAGAATGTGCTGGTATTTGAATAAATATTTGAAATAAATATTGATAATTAACAGGAAAGGTAGCATTGTGACTGAAATCACTGCTCTAACTGATGAAAAATTACAAGGTTTGCGTGAGGATTTTGACGCAAATCCTTTAAACCGTTTAGCTATGAATGGTGTGACTGCTGCTGGTATTGATAAAGTCGCGCGTAATTATGATCGTGCGCGCTTATTGCAGCGTCGTTTTTCTACCATTGTTGATAACGGAGATGCAACACATCAGGATCGTTCTGGCCGTTGCTGGCTGTTTAGTTCGTTGAACGTGGCTCGTTTCATTGCGAAGAAATCCCTTGGATTGAAGGAATTTGAGTTTTCTCAAAACTACGCAATGTACTACGACAAGCTTGAGCGAATTAACTACTTCTTGAAGGATGTTGCTGCTTTGGTGCGTGCAGGTGAGCCTTCAGATTCTCGTTTGATTCAGCATTTGTTGCATGACGTTATGGGCGATGGCGGCCAGTGGACCATGGCTATGAATGTTTACAAGAAGTATGGTGCTGTTCCTAAGGATTTGTTCCCAGAAACTGCTTCTTCTAAGAATACTGGTGCTATGAATACGCAGTTGCGTGCGCTTTTGCATACTGCTGTTGCTCATATGTATGCGAATGCCACTGAAATTGATGCGATTATTGCGGATGCTACTGCTGCAGGTCACAGGATTTTGACAATTCACTTGGGTGAGCCACCTAAGAGCTTCGATTGGGAGTGGACTGATAGCGACGGCAAGTTCCATCGCGATGGTGAGATTACGCCAGTTGAGTTTTGGAAGAAGTACGTGAATGCTGGTCTTGAGGATTATGTGTGCTTGGTTGACGATCCTCGAGCTGAACATCCTAAGGGCAAGAAGATTGCTATTGAGCATTTGGGTAATGTTGCTGGCGGAGACGCAACCGAATATTTGAACGTGCCAAACCAGTTTATGAAGGATTGCGTGCGTAAGATTTTGGTTGAGAAGGGCATTCCAGTGTGGTTTGGTGCCGATTGCCATCCTATGATGGATCGCGAGAATGGCGCTTGGGCTACTGATTTGTTCGAGTATGGTCGCGTTTATGGCGTTGATTTTGATTTGGATAAGGAAGCGCGTGTGCGTTTTGCTGATTCTGCGATGAATCACGCTATGGCTTTTGCTGGTGTGGATGTTGCTGATGATGGTACGACTACTCGCCGTTGGCGCGTAGAGAACTCTTGGGGCACTGATATTGCAGATAAGGGTTACTTTACGATGAGTGACGACTGGTTTACCGAGTATGTGTACGAAGTTGCAGTGCCGAAGAATCTGCTTCCGGAAGAATATCGCAAAGCCCTAGAAGAACCAGCAATCGTATTACCGGCGTGGGATCCAATGGGCGCTTTGGCTTAGCTTAAGCGCATTGGGCGCTTAAGCTACTCCAAAGCGCCGCGCTCACTATTGCGAAAAGCACAGTGTGCTTTTCGCGTGAGCTCGGCGGTGCTTGCATCTTTATTCAAGATGCAAGCACCGACCACATCAAATGTGGTTGTGCTTTCAACGCAAGCTCGGCGGTGCACGCATCTTTATTTCAAGATGCGTACACCGACCCCACCAAGTTAGGTTGATTCTCTCCTCGCACCCACCGATCGCACCAAGCACAGTTTTTATAGGATGGTGACAAATGGCTTCTACAGCTGAGCAGCGTACTTCTCGCGCGGTAAAGAAGGAAGTTGAGGAGGGGCGTAACCCTCTTAATTCCGCGAAGTTTCAGCGCTGGGAAGACCAGGTTGGTGTGGATCGCATAATAAACCGCCGCGTGCTTGAGCTGGAGCCTTTGCCAACTCCTGCTCAGGTGCTTGGTGAGTTGCCATTGTCGCCGTATGCGCAGGATATTGTTGCTGAGTCGCGCGATGAGATTCGTAGCTGTTTGAATGGCGAAGATGATCGCTTGTTGGTTATTGTTGGCCCGTGTTCTGTGCATGATCCTAAGGCTGCTCTTGATTATGCGAGTCGTTTAGCTAAGTTGCGTTCGGAGCTTGAAGATGAGCTTCTTATTGTTATGCGCGTGTATTTTGAAAAGCCGCGCACAGCTCTTGGCTGGAAGGGTTTGATTAACGACCCGGATATTGACGGAACGCATGATATTCATAAGGGTTTGTTGCTTGCGCGTAAGACTTTGCTCGGCGTGTTGGATGCTGGTTTGGCTGCTGCTACTGAATTTTTGGAGCCGACCAGCCCTCAGTTTATTGCGGATGCTGTGAGCTGGGGTGCGATTGGTGCGCGTAATACTGAGTCTCAGATTCATCGTCAGCTTGCTAGTGGTCTTTCTATGCCGGTTGGTTTTAAGAATGCTACGGATGGTTCTGTTTCTGCGGCTGTAAATGGCTGCTTAGCTGCGAGCCAGCATCATACGTTCTTTGGTATTGATCATCTTGGTCGCGCTTGTGCTGTGCAGACTCTTGGCAACCCTGATTGTCACGTGGTTTTGCGCGGATCTAGTAAGGGGCCGAATTATGATGCTGCGTCGGTTGCTTCTGCTGTGGCTTCAATTCGTTTGCGTTTGGGTACTGGTTGCATGGCTTCGCATGGTGTTGTTGTGGATTGCTCGCATGGTAATTCTGGCAAGGATGAGCGTCGCCAGATTGAGGTTGTGCGTGAGATTGCGGATCGTTTGGCTGCGGGTGAGCAGGGTATTAAGGGCGTGATGATGGAGAGCTTCTTACAGGGTGGTAATCAGGATCCTGCTCCTCTTAGCGAACTTGAATATGGGAAGTCTATTACGGATCGTTGTATTTCTTGGGAAGATACTGCCAATTTGCTAAGAATTTTAGATAAATCTGTAGCAACTCGCCGTAGAGCTTAGAGCTTAGAGATTGTAGTAAGATAATCTCAATTAATTTCTACTTGGCTTATGTTCCTTACTGTATTTGCCGCCTATTTTTGCATTATATTTTGCGTACAAGGGAGTGTGTTGAAATGTATAACGAAGACTTGAATAAAGCGAATAATGGGAATAATGCGAATAAAGGTTTTATGTGTAAAGCACTACCGGTGGTGCGTTATATATTGTTAGCTTTGATTGCAACTGGTGTTATTTTGTTGGCTTTTGCATGGTATCGTGGCACGCATAGTGCTGGTTATACGCTTGTTACGTTTTCTGCATTGTGGTTTAGCGTTTTTATGCCGTTTGTAACTGGAATTGCTTTGCTTGTTTTTGCTAACGGATGGCGTCGCATTGTTGGCACTTTAGTTTGTGTATTGCTTATAGCCGGATTTTTCGCTTTTCTTGCCCTGCAGAATCAAATTATTGCGTTTTTCAATGTTCCTGTTGTGAATCCTTGGTTTGATTTTACGTGCGGAGCATTGCTGAAAATTGCGACTTTGACTTTTGTTATTATGACTTTAGTATGCGTGTTTTTGGTTAAGAATAACGATAAATGCGTAAGTAGCGAAGTAAAAAAGGATGATTCTGCTAATGCCTAGTACTGAGAAAATTACGAAAGTCGCTGTTGTTGGTGCTTTAGAGGAAGAAGTTGCGCATATTGCCAGTGCGCTTGAAAACGTGACTCACGATCACTCTGCAAGTCTTGATGTATCTTGCGGCACTCTTGACTCGGCGAATGGCAGTAAAATCGAAGTCGCGGCTACTGTTGGCGGAATGGGTCTGGTTAATGCTGCTGCAACTGTGCAATATCTTATTGACGCATATAACCCTCAAGTCGTAATTTTTTCTGGTATTGCAGGAAATCTTAATAAAAATTTGCATACGAACGATGTTGTTCTTGGAAAAACTGTAAAATATCTCGATACCGATATGCGCTTAATCGGTCAATGGAAGCCATTTGCAAGCGAATTTAATTCGGATGATTATCTTCTTAAAGTAGCTAGTAAAGTGCTTACCGATATGAAAATCACGCATATCGCTGGCACTATTGCATCCGGCGGATATTTTGTTGATTCGCCAGAAAAAGTAGCGGAGGTAATTGCAGCTACTCAAGCGGATGCTGTGGAAATGGAAGGCGCAGCAGTCTTGCATGTGGCTGCTCGTAACGACGTTCCTGCACTTGTTGTGCGCGCAATGAGCGATAATGCGGATACAAAATACGAGGATTTTCACACTTTTGATATTTCCGAGTATGCGGACACTGCTGCAAAAATTACGGTAAATATTCTTCGCAATTTGTAGCATTTCGACACGCTGATGTGGTCGCCGACCTTCATTTTGCTTAAGTCGCGTTAAATATAGCACCAAATACCGCCATTTTTGGTACCCACTTTATTTTTGCCGGTGAGGTTTTACCCACCTGTTTACGATGGTTGCGTTAATAAAAAAAGATAGGGATTAATTAAGAAAATGCGCCCAATTCGCAATACGGCTATAGGAACGCGAAAATGTGGTGGGGCGCAAGGCAATTCTTCGCGAAAGGAAAGAAGAATATGCGTAACGATATGAATAAGTCAAATATGAATAAATTTAATACGACTAAAAGCGCACTTAAGTTCCGCAGTATTGCTGCGGCGGCGCTAACTTTCGGCTTGTGTGCAACCTGCGCTGCTTGCGGAGACAATGTTCCTGCTGATAATTCCAATGCGTCAGGTTCGCAAAACACTAAGATCTCCGGCAATTTCCAAGGCTCGGGTGCTTCTTCCCAGCAGGTTGCAATGGAAGCGTGGATTGCAGGATTCCAATCTAAAAATTCGGGTGCAAAAATTGCTTACAATCCTACTGGTTCTGGTGCTGGCGTTACCACTTTTATGACTGGTGCCACGGCTTGGGCTGGTTCAGACAAAGCGTTGAGTAACGACGAAGTTGAAAAGTCTAAGTCGGTTTGTGCTCATGGAACTACGGCTTTCGATGTGCCCGTGTATGTTTCACCAATTGCGATTATTTTCAACCTTAAAGGTGTTTCGGATGCTGGCAAGCATATTAATTTGGACGCTTCGACGATTGCTAAAATTTTCGACGGAAAAATTACGCGCTGGAATGATGACGATATCAAGAAGCAGAATCCTAAGCTAAAGCTTCCAGACACCCCGATTACTGTTGTTCACCGCTCCGATAAGTCCGGTACAACGCAGAATTTCTTAAGCTATGTGAAAGACGCTGCTCCGGACGATTGGAAATATGATCTTTCTGAAAACTGGCCGAATAGTGTCGGTCAAGGTGCAAAGGGCACTTCGGGCGTTGTATCTACTATTCGCATGGCAAATGGTGCGATTGGTTACGCTGATTTTTCACAGGTCGGTAAGCTCGGTACTGTTGCAGTGAAGGTGGGGGATACTTACAATGAGATTTCTCCGGAAGCTGCTTCTAAAACTTTAGCTGATTCTGAAATTGACGCAGACGCTTCTGCAAAATATCCTAATCGCGTTGTTATGAAAATTAATCACAATACGCAATCTAAGGGTGCTTATCCAATTGTGTTAGTTTCTTACGATATTGCTTGCCCGGTTTATAAAGATGCTGGAACTGCTCGATTTGTGAAGTCTTGGCTTAGCTACGTAACTAGCGCGGAAGGGCAGAATGCTGCTTCTTCTGCTGCTGGAACGGCTCCACTTCCACAAAATTTGGTAAGCAAAATTAACGCATCGATTAAGTCTGTTAAAACAGGAAAGTAAAAACTTTACAAACTGATATTATGAACGTATCGGTTATAAAGGAGAATGATTGAGTTCTACGAAAAATGCGAAAGCAGTTGCGAATAGTGCAAACGAAACTGCTCAAATTTCTGAGAGCAATAGCAAAAATTATGTTGGCACTCATCTTGCAGACCGTCTTTTTAAAGGCGTGGCTGCAGGCTGTGGCATGCTAATTTTGCTTGTTCTTACAGCAGTTGCAGTATTTCTGCTGTTTCGTGCTTTGCCGTTATTAAGTGGAAATCACAATCAAGTAAGTCATGTGTTTGCTGATTTTACTGGTGGTAAAGCGCATGATTTTATAAGCTATGTGGCTCCGCTTATTTTTGGCACAGTGCTTATGTCTGCGCTCGCGCTGCTGTTCGCATTTTTTGTGGCAATTGGTATTGCTCTGTTTATTTCGTATTATGCGCCTAAAAAAATTGTTCCGCTTTTGAGTGGAGTAATTGATTTGCTTGCTGCGATTCCGTCCGTAATCTATGGTTTGTGGGGCGGATTGGTTTTGGTTCCAGCTATGTATCCTTTCTGGGATTGGGTTTCTAAACTTTTTGGCTGGATTCCGCTATTTTCTGGTCCGGCGGCTAATCCTTCTCGTTCTGCTGCTACGGTTGCATTAGTTTTGGCTGTGATGATTTTGCCGATTATTACTTCTATGGCTCGCGATATTTTCCAGCAGGCTCCTCGCTTGCAGCAGGAAGGTGCGCTTGCGCTCGGCGCTACGAAGTGGGAGATGATTAAGTTAGCTGTTTTGCCGTTTGCAAAGTCTGGTATTGTGTCGGCTTCTATGCTTGGGCTGGGCCGTGCTTTGGGTGAAACGATGGCAGTTTTGATGATTTTGTCTCCTGGATTTACTTTTGGTATCAATATTTTCAAGGCTTCTCAAAATCAAACTATTGCCGCAAATATTGCAGCACAGTATCCGGAAGCGAACGGACTTGGCGTAAGTGCGCTTATTGCAACCGGCTTAGTTTTGTTCGTTATTTCTTTTGCAGTCAACTTTATTGCTCGCAAAATTACCGGAAAGGCGGGCGCATAAATGGAGCATCAAATTAATAAATCTAACGAAGGTGCTGAAGTCTTCGCAGAAAATTGCGTAGAAAATCGCGCAGAAAATTCTGCAGCTCCGGTTATTGACTTCAACAAATTCCGCCCAACTCGCTCACACATAGCTGCGCGCAAACGTAAAGACATGCTTATGCGCGTGCTGATTTTCTTGTCTTTTGTTGTGGCACTTATTCCGCTTATTTCTTTGCTTTTAACAACCATTATCAATGGTATTAAGCGTTTAAATTTTGATTTTCTCACTCATAACATGACTTACGTTGTGGGCGGAAATGCTACTGGAACTGGCGGTTACGGCGGAATTTTGCACGCGATTATTGGAACTCTTGAAATAACGCTAGGAGCTATGGTTATTTCAATTCCGATTGGTTTAATGTGTGCTGTTTATTTGGTTGAGTATGCTCGCGGAAACAAAATTTCGCGCATAATTAATCTGCTTGTTGACGTTATGAGTGGTATTCCGTCTATTGTTGCTGGATTGTTTGCATTTTCTATGTTTGCTCTTCTTGCTGGTCCTGGCACAATCAATGGTTTTGAAGGATCTGTGGCTCTTTCACTTCTTATGATTCCAACAGTTGTGAAGTCTTCTCAAGAAATGCTAAAAATCGTGCCTAACGATTTGCGCGAGGCGTCTCTTGCTTTGGGAGTTACTCAGCAGCGCACAATTACAAAAATCGTTTTGCGCACTGCTCTTCCGGGAATTGTGTCTGGCTGTATTCTTGCGGTTGCGCGCGTTATTGGCGAAACTGCGCCACTTCTTATGGCTTCAGGCTTTATTGCTTCCACGAATCTCAATTTATTTGATGGGCAAATGACGACTTTGCCGGTGTACGTTTACCAAGAATATTCCAAACTTTCTGCGAATTGTCCAGCTAATGCGCCGGCTTCTTGTGTAACGTCAATTCCGATGGAGCGCTCGTGGGCTGCAGCTTTAACGCTTATTGTGTTGGTGTTGTTGCTAAATATTTTGGGGCGAGTTGTGGCTCGAGTGTTTTCTGTAAAGACGAAATAAAGCGAAGTAAATCTTAAATAAAGTGAGTTAAAGCAAAGCAAAATAAAACAAAGCAAAGCGAATTAAATTTTTAGAAAGTGAGCATAAAATGGGTCAGCGAATTGATGTGAAGCACTTAAATATTTACTATGGTGATTTTCTTGCTGTAGAAGATGTAAATATTAATATTGAGCCAAATAAAGTGACGGCTTTTATCGGACCTTCCGGATGCGGAAAATCAACAGTTTTGCGCACTTTAGACCGCATGCACGAAATCACTCCTGGCGCGCGAGTAGAAGGTCAAGTGCTTCTTGAAGGCCGCGATTTATACGGTAAAGACGTGGATCCTGTGGCTGTCCGCCGCGATGTTGGCATGGTTTTCCAGCGTCCAAATCCTTTCCCAACAATGTCTATTCGAGAAAACGTGCTCGCTGGAGTTCGTTTGAATAATCGCAAAATTGCTAAGAGTGATGCTGACGATTTAGTTGAGTGGGCTTTACGAGGCGCGAACTTGTGGAATGAAGTTAAGGATCGCTTAGATAAGCCGGGTATTGGTCTTTCTGGCGGTCAGCAGCAGCGACTTTGCATTGCTAGGGCTGTGGCTGTGCATCCGCAAGTTTTACTTATGGATGAGCCTTGCTCAGCTCTTGACCCTATTTCTACATTGGCTGTAGAAGATTTGATTAATGAGCTTAAGCGTGACTACACGATTGTGATTGTGACTCACAACATGCAGCAGGCTGCGCGTGTTGCGGATTACACGGCATTCTTTAATTTGAAAGCTGTAGGTCAGCCGGGGCATTTGGAATACTTTGCAGACACAACTACTATGTTCAACAATCCGCGCAACGCTGAAGCTGAGCGTTATATTTCCGGTCGTTTTGGCTGAGTTGTTATATACTTCTTTGATTTCGGTGTATTTCCTTGGTCAGCACGTGCGCGTAAGGTCAGAGCTGTTCGGTTGTTCAAAGGTTTCGCAATTTTCATAATTTTATGTGAGATTTTGTGATGCTTTCGTTCATTCGACGAGTCGCAGTAACCTCTGCGTGAATGCCCAAATGTAATTGCGTACGCGATTGCTCAAGTGCTTTCGCCGCGCTTTTCTGGTCTTTTGCGCTTGTAAACCAAGGAACAGAGAGTATATGGAAAAGTTCTTCCATCTCAAAGAAAACGGCACGAATGTATCAACGGAGATCAC
The DNA here is from genome assembly GCF_049244195.1 of Gardnerella sp. DNF01189. Classification (NCBI taxonomy): domain Bacteria; kingdom Bacillati; phylum Actinomycetota; class Actinomycetes; order Bifidobacteriales; family Bifidobacteriaceae; genus Gardnerella; species Gardnerella sp. DNF01189. Next base: position 1,366,451 of record NZ_CP058385.1, read on the forward strand.
TGCAGGTCTCACTACATTCTTCGCAATGTCGTATATTATCGTCGTAAATCCAATGATTTTAAGCCAAACTGGCATGCCTAAAGGTGGCGTTTTCCTCGCTACAATCATCGCAGCAATCATTGGTACCCTTGTTATGGGCTTGTTTGCTAACGTACCTTACGCACAGGCTGCTGGCATGGGTCTTAACGCATTCTTTACTTACACAGTTTGCTTCGGCCTGCATTTTACTTGGCAAGAGGCCATGTGCATGGTGTTCTTGTGCGGTTTAATTAACATTATTATTACCGTTACTAAAATTCGTAAAATGATTATTCGTGCCATCCCGACTTCGCTTCAACAAGCAATCGGCGGTGGCATTGGTTTATTTGTGGCCTATGTGGGCATGATGAGTGTTGGCTTGATTACTTTTACTTCCAAGGATCCTGCCGCCGCTGCAAAGAGTAAACCAACTGCTGCTATTCCAGGTCTTGCTGTTATGAATAACCCTGTGCTTTGGTTATTCCTTATTGGACTTCTTTTTGCTATTGTTCTTACAGTTCTTAAAGTTCGCGCAAGCTTGCTTATTACAATTATTGCAACTTCTTTAATTGGTATTCCTTTGGGATTGACTTCTTTGAACAATGCAGTGTCTGTTACTGATGCTTTTGCTCAGCTTCCAACTACTTTCGGTGCTATTTTTAGCGATAAGGGTTTTGCATCTTTGTTTGCTGATCCTGCTCGTTTGCCGCTTGTGTTGGTAACTATTTTCGCATTCTCAATGTCGGATACTTTTGACACTCTCGGCACCTTTATTGGTACTGGCCGTCGTACAGGTATCTTCTCTGAGGCTGACGAAAAGGCTCTTGAAAACGGCTCCGGATTTAGCTCCAAGATGGATCGCGCATTGTTTGCTGATTCTATTGCTACTTCTGTTGGCGCAATTTGCGGTACTTCTAACACCACTACTTATGTAGAATCTGCTGCTGGTATTGGTGCCGGTGGTCGCACTGGTTTGACTTCCGTAGTTGTGTCTATTTGCTTCGCGCTTTCTATTGTTCTTGCGCCTTTTGCTTCTGCAGTTCCTGCTGCAGCAACTGCAGGTGTGCTTGTTGTTGTTGGTTGCATGATGGCAAGCTCCTTGAAGGAAATTGCTTGGGACGATATTTCCGAAGCAATTCCTGCATTCTTTGCTGCCGTATTCATGGCGTTCTCTTACTCCATTTCTTACGGCATCGCTGCAGGCTTCATCATGTACTGCTTAGTTATGACTTGCAAGAAGCGTGCTAAGGAAGTTCATCCAATGCTTTGGATTGTTTCCTTGCTGTTCCTGCTTGATTTCGTTGCTAATGCTGTGCTGTAAATGTGCATTTAATGTAAGGGTGCATTTTGCAAGTAGTGAACTTGTGAAACATAAAATATAAAAGTAAAAATTAAAAAATTCGAGGGTATGTAAATTACATGCCCTCTTTTTTATTTTTATAGTATTTCTCTTGACATTGTCCTAACGGCGTATTAAACTTACCCAACGTAAACCACAGACCGTTGGCGGAATTAAAAATTCCTGAAATTGATGTGTCAGGCCAGCACAGGTTGAGCGATGATTTATAGCGAATTTCGTTATGAGTCGAAAATTTAAGCACGCCTTAGTGCTTCTTATGTTGCTCTGCCAGTGCGCAGGGCTTTTTTTATTGCTCTGTTTAATTAAGCTTGATGCGTTTCTTTCACCTACGGCCAATTTAGGAAGGAACGCCATGAAGAGGCCCGAAAAGGAAGCGGTAGTTGCCGAGCTTACGGAACTTTTCCGTAACGCAGACGCTATCTACCTCACCGAGTACCGCGGGCTTACCGTTCCGCAGATTTCTACTCTGCGCGAAAAGCTAGGCCGCGATACTTCCTACTCTGTGGCTAAGAACACGCTTGCTCGTATTGCTGCTAAGGAAGCGGGCATTGAAGGTCTTGACGAGCTTCTCGCCGGCCCAACTGCAGTCACCTTCGTTAAGGGTGATTTCATTGAGGCTGCTAAGACCTTGCGTGATTTTGCCAAAGAGAATAAAGCCCTCGTCATTAAGGGCGGTTTCGCAGATGGAACCGTTTACGATGCCGAAGGTGCAAAGCAGCTCGCCGACTTGAAGTCGCGCCCACAGTTGCTTTCCGAAATGGCCGGCGCGCTCAAGGGCACCATGTCCAAGGCCGCTTACCTGTTCAACGCATTGCCAACCAAAGCAGTTCGTACAATCGACGCTTTGCGCGAGAAGCAGGAAAAGGCCGCTTGATTCCCTTGCAGCTTGCTGCATGAGACCAACCAAATGTAAAAATGTTATGGTCGTAAGGCATAAGGTATGCCCGGCCAAGTAAGAAAGGAAGCCAATTATGGCTAAGCTCACTAACGAAGAGCTTCTTGAAGCTTTCGGTGAAATGACCCTCGTTGAGCTCTCTGAGTTCGTCAAGGCATTCGAAGATAAGTTTGATGTCGAAGCTGCTGCTCCTGTAGCCGCTGTTGCCGCTGCTCCAGCTGCTGCTGGTGCTGCTGAGGAAGAGAAGGACGAGTTTGACGTCGTTCTCACCGCTGCTGGCGATAAGAAGATTGCAGTCATCAAGGCTGTGCGTGCTTTGACCAGCCTTGGCTTGGCTGAAGCTAAGGCTCTCGTGGACGGCGCTCCAAAGGCTGTTCTCGAGAAGGCTAAGAAGGAAGACGCTGAGAAGGCTAAGGCTGCCCTCGAAGAGGCTGGCGCTTCCGTTGAACTTAAGTAGTTCTAACTTTTTGTTGCTTTGCGCGTAACGCAGTTTTATGCGTGCGTGTATAGTGAAAATTAGGCGGTAGGATTATTCCTGCCGCCTTTTTTGTTGCGCTGCGACCTTTTCTTTACTTGCGCGTAAAGTTTCTGCCGCGCGTGTTATGCGCAGGTTGATGACAAGGCTGCCGCAAAGAAGTCTGATAAGAAGTCTGAAGCTAAGAAGTCTTCCGAGAAGAAGGCTGCTCCATTGGCTAAGACCGGTGCTGCTGTAGCTTTGGCTGCTGTTGCTGCTTCTGTGCTTGCTGGCATGGGTGCTGCTCTTCGCAAGATCCGTCACTAAGCTGAAATCTGATTCAGTGATGAATCATTTGGGCTTTAGCTTATTGGTTGATCGTTGAGTCGGTTTTACTGTGAATTACTTAGTCTAGTGTGCTGAAAGGTGCGCTAGACTAAGTGCTTTTGTAAAAAATTTTGTGCTCTGCACGCTGTGTAGATCTTTTAGTTTTATACAGCAATTAATTGGTTTGCGTTTGCTTGTTGATATGGTTTGCCAAATTTCCTTTTTTACTATTGATTCAGGCTTCGTTAACCGATTAATGCTGAGCACTTTGCGTTGTTGCTTTCCGCTAGGGACGGTTGGTAATATCGCAAGTTTCGAGGCTCGGAAGTTTCTTCCGAGCCTTTTGTTATTTCCATTTGCATAAAGATTTTAAAAATTATTGCAAATAAAATTCTTTGCAAAAGTTCTAGTAAAATTCCTTATAAATTTTCTTGTAAAATCTTCAAATATGAATATGTGATATTTTTATGCTTAAAATCAACAAATACTAGCGCAATATACACAAAGCATGACACAATAGTAAGTAGTGTGTTTTTTGAAGGGAGCAGATCACGTGAGTGAGCGACAAACCGTGCAGCGCTGGATGATTACAGTTGGTGGTGTCGAGCAGGCACGTGTGGGTGCAGGTCAGTCTGTAGAGATTGGTCGAAAGCCTATACGCCCGTTGCGTGAAGATGGTTTCGCGCGCGTCGACATAGTGGATAATAAACGTTCTATGTCAAAGAGGCATGCGCTGCTAATTGTAGACATGCGAGGCGTGGCAACAATACGAGATTTGCATTCAACTAACGGTACATATTTAGTCAGCGCAAATGGTGATTTGCTGCGTCTAGAGCCTGATGTTGATTTTCAGCTTCCAGATAACTTAATGCGCATGCAATTCGGTGATGTTCCTGTTGATTTTGTGCGTGTAGAAGAAGAATCTGCTGAAGTTGAAAAAGATAACGCAGTGCGTAATCTGTTCTCTTATGCTACAGATGAATCGCATGATGAGCCTGCAGCTTCAGATTTATCAGTAGATCAAATTCTTGATTTGCGCGCTGGTGAGCCAACAGGTGTTTTCCATGCTCAATCAGTTTCGCATCCTGGATTGTCTTGGAAACAAGGCATGCAGAATCATACTCAGCTCAATGATGATTCGCAAACAGATGTTGCTCCAATCAATCATGATGTAACTTTGCCTGTTATGCGAGAACAGCAGGAGGCTCCTGTAGAGCCGCGTAATTTATTTGCAGATGCGCAAGCGATTCAGCAAGAAAGTTCAACTAAAGAAGAACCTTCGCAACAAGATTCTGTGATTTCTTCGGTTTCTGCAGTTGATCAAGCTGATTCAGTTGCTCAGGTTTCTCCGGTTGCTCAAGCTTCTCCGGTTACGCCAGTTAATTCGGAAACAGATGTATTGCAAAACGAAAGTTCTCAAGAATTTCCAGTATCTCCATTAAATTCAACTGAAACTTTTGCTGAAAATATTGCCAATACTTCAGCTTTTAATGGTGCAAATACAGGTTCTAATAATCTCGATATTAACAGTTTTGGCTCTACGAATCTCGGTACTACAAATCTCGACTCTAATAATCTCGATATTAACAATTCTGATGCGGAGTACACACCTGCATTTGAGCCAGGCTCCGTATTTGAAAAAGTATCAAAAGGCGAATTTGACTCTCAAGAAAATGTAGTGGAAGCCGGCGGATTTACGTCAAAAGAAGCTGAAGAAAGTAGTGATTTTTCAAAGCAATTTGAGATGGCGCAATATTCGCAGTTGCTTCCGTTTTTGGCTGCAAACACTGGGTTATATGATGACTTATACGCGTGGCTCGCAGCTCAAGGTAATTCTGAAGTAGATGCTGCACTAGCTAGAAACAGCGGTTATAGTGCATATCGCAAAGCTATTGAACAGTAAGCAAGTAGGGTGGGAATATGAGTGATACAAACAACGTGGAGCAGGATTCGTCAGAGCAAGTTTTTACTGATACAGTAGTTGAAAATACTACGTCAGAAGATGATTCTTTAGAAAAATCTGGCTCTAACAATACCAACAGCGCTCGTACTAACGCTTTACAACATATAGTTGGGTGGAAGCAGCAATATCAGGCTCAGCTATCTCCTTCTCCACTAGAAGATATAACGCAACTTGCTGCACAATTAGAGTTGACGCATGCTCATCCTTCCGGAATTGCGCAACTTTTTGCAAGCGGAAAAGTAACATTAAAATCTTTATTCCGAGACGCTGGAATGTTGCGGGCTGCTGGGCGAAGGCTAGATCGAGTTTTTGAAGATAGAGACGCAAAAGCACACGAAAGTGGCGTTTCCGAACTTTCTTTAATAGTTGGTGTTGCATCGTGGAATGGCAACCATGTGCCTGTTCTTACGTATCCTGTGAAAGTTGTTCGTGACACTAATCAAGATGAGACCTCCGCCACTATTTATTTCTCTGGAAGTGTTGGGCTGAACAATTCGCTTGTGTCGCGTTTAAGTGAGCGTGGTGTTCAACTTAGGGAAGATGTTTTATTCGACGGATCTCAATATGAAAGTGGAACGCCAGAAACTTCTGTAGTGTTTGATGCTATTTGTAAGCAAGCTCGCTCAGCTTTTACAGATTTTGATATTGAGCGCGATATTATACTTGGCTGCTTTACAGATGCTGGTTCGCGTTTTGTAGCAGAAAGTGAACAAATTATTAACGCTTTGCAATCTGGCAATGTTGGAAATGCGATGATTGACGCTATGGCTGGCGATGATCGAGCTATTCATAAGCTTCAGTCTGCAAATAAGCTAGAATATAGTCCTTTCGACGCAGATCCTCATAGCGAATGCGAAGTTGGTGAAGTAGATAACGTTGTGCGTTATGCAGCGGAGCTTGTTGCTTCTGGAAATTCTCTGTTCGTGGATATTGATTCGGGCTCAGATTCAGCTGCGATTGCTGCTGCGATTGCTTCTCGTTCTGTGATTGCAGGACATTCTGTGTTGTATGTGCCTAATGTTGTTGAGCAGCAGAGGCGTTTCCGTTACACGTTGAATACGCATGAAATTTCCTCATTAGCATTAGACGTTGCGGATGGTCATATTGCTAAGCATGTCGATGCGCAGTTGATTGCAGCAGTTGGTGCTAGACATAGTATTGCGACTTCACGATTTGAGCAGGTTGCAGATGAGTTGGTTGGAGTGCGTTCTCGCCTTACTCGTTATTTAGGCGATCTTCATGGTATCAACGAAACTTGGGGAGTATCTGCATATCAAACAATCCAGAATCTTGCAGCAATTGCAATGTTTCCAACCCATCCGTCTACGCATGTGCGTTTAGATGTTTCTGCAGCGCACGCCATGACCGGTCATATTGAAGAGTGGTCGAAAAAATTCCACCAAGCCGATGAGCTTGGAGAGTTTAGGATAAATCCTGAAGATACTCCTTGGTTTGGCGCGTCGATATTTGACGAAAATGAAGCTATATCTGTATATCAGCGTGTTGTAGACGTGCTTCTTAAGCTTCTTCCAGCAACTCGAGAACAAGTTAAAAGCACTGTGCAAAGCTGTGGTTTCCCTGTGCCAACAACAGCTCGTGAGTGGAGTCGTCAAGTTACAGTTCTCAAAAATTTGCGACGTGTACTTGACGTATTCCAGCCTGAAATTTTTGAGCGCGATTTAGATGCAATGATTGAAGCGAGTAAGCCGAAAGTTCAGCGTAAAGCCGAAGGCACAATTATGGGCTTCTGGGAACGTAGACATCATGTTCGAGAAGCGCGCAGCTTGCTAAGAGTTGGAGCTAAAGTCGATGATTTGCATGAGGCATTAAAGATTGTTGCGCAGCAAGCAGCTCAGTGGCGTACTTTCGTGCCTCACGGCGGATGGCCTGTTTTGCCGCCAAAATTGGATGATATTGTAAATACTCAAGAATTATTAGCAAGGCATTTAGTTGCTCTTGATGCAGTGTTAGCAACAACTCTTAAGGGCGCAGATCTTGAAAATATTGAATTTGCGCAGCTTGAAGCTCGTTTGCAAGATTTGCATGACGACAGAGCATCTCTAGATACTCTCCCTGGTCGTTGCAATTTGGAGCGTGAGTTCAGCAAAGCGGGCTTATCTGATTTAGTTAGCGATTTGCGTCGTCGCAACGTTACAGGTAATGCAATTGACGGTGAATTGCAATTGGCTTGGTGGACTACTGTTTTTGAAGATATCGTTAATTCTTCTGCAATTATTTCTCACCAAGATGGCTCCGCAATGCAAGATGTCTCTGATCGATTCGTGCAAGTTGATACAGAACATGTGCGTTCAATCGGTCCAATGGTTCAGCAAGAAGCTATGAGGCATTTGTGCGATTTATTGTTCTCGCACACGCAAGAAGCTAATCAGTTACATACTATGCTTGCAGGAAACCGTTCTGGAATTACTTTTAATAAATTATTGCGCAATTATGCGGAACTTGTGTTGGCTGCGAAACCAATACTTGTAGCTATGCCATCTACTCTTACTATGATGACTCCGTTGAGACCTATTGCAGATACTGTAATAATTGATTCAGCATCTCATATATCAAATATTGAGTTGCTATCTATTTTGTCTCGTGCTCGTCAAGTAGTAGTTTTAGCGCATAAGCAAACAGTAAGTTCTGAAAGTTTGCGTTCGCTTATTTCATTACTACCATCTGTAACAGTAGTTTCTAGAGCAACAAGGCGCTCGCTTCGTTTAGCGCGATTCTTGGAAGAACATGGTTACGGAAAGTTGCGTCATGACGTTCCTGTTGAACGTTTGCAAGGTAAAGTTCGTTTGCATCAAATTGAAGCAACTGGAGTTCCAGTAATGTCTTCTGGGCTTATTGAAAGCAGCCAGCGTGAAATTGATGAAGTAGTTGAGCTTATTCGTCAGCGTGCGAATACGTTTACGGTTGTTCCTTCAAGCTATGTGCTTGTCGTAGTTACGTTGACAAACGTGTTCCGCAGTCGTTTAGGAGCAGAGTTGAAGTCTTTGTCTATTAAAGACGAAAACATGGCTAGATTCTTGCGACATGTGAGACTTTTGGGCGTTAATGAAGCTTCTGGAGCAATAGCAACAGATGTAATTATGTCGCTTTGCTATGCAAAAACATCTCATGGCAGACTTCTTCAGCAGTTTGGATTGCTTGAAGAAGAAGGTGGAAGCAGTGTGCTTCTTGACGCTTTGGCTCTAGCTCGTCGTCATCTAGATATTGTTAGTGCGTTTACATCTAAAGATATGGAAGATGAGCGTTTGCACCAAGATGGTCCAAAGCTTTTGAAGAACCTTTTGCAATGGGCTGAGAAGTTAAGTGATAAGCCGCTTCGTCCAGAAGATGCCAACGATGTTGAAGCGCAAATTGCTGCAGAAGCTGCACAAAGAAATGTGCTATTTACTGATTTAGCTGAGCGTATTCGCTCGCGTGGATTAAAAGTTGCAGTCAACTATGGCTTCGATAATGGCGTTAGAATTCCTCTAGTAGTTGGACTTGCGGACAAGTCATTTGCTGTTGCTGTGCTTACGGATGATGCGCAATTTATGAGCGTGCAATCAACTCGTGAACGTCATCGCATGATTATTCAGGATTTGGAATCCTTGGGCTGGTCAGTTATGACAGTGTGGAGCGTTGGAGCTTTTGTCAATCCTGAAAAAGAGGTTGACCGTGTTGTTTCTCGTCTCGGGGAATTGTATGGTGACAACGAATGAGTAAATACGATCCCAATAGAAGATCTCCCCGCAGGTCAGTTAGGGTTGTTCGTGAAGGCTCGGAGCTTTTTGATGCAGATGGCGTTAAACTCGAGCCTTCTGACGAGCTTACTTTGCAACAGCGTAATCAAGACGACGATAATCGTATTTTAAGCGAATTGCCGCCTCACTGGGCGGTGTTTTCCGAGCGTATTAGTTGAGCTTGAAATACGCGAGAAGTAGCAGAATGATTTATTCTTGTTGCTGCTTGTTGCTGACTGGTCATTATCGCTAATTGCTAATAATTACCGCTGATTTCTACTAATCGTGTACGTATTCCATGACGGCAATCTCATTGTGACAATTTCATGGCAACAATTGCCAAAGAGGGGTTTTCAGACTGAGCTTGTAATAATCGCAACGCATCTGCAGCAGGCATAGCAAGAGTGGTAGTATTTTGCTGATTTTGTGAAACTTGAGTGCTTTGAGTTATTTGCATTACCGTAACATTATGAACTACGCTAACATAGTGTTCATCAATTTCTGAAATATTGTTTTCTTCAATATCCTGGTTTTTGTTTTTATCGTTATTTTCTACAGTGCTGCTTTTAGATTTTTCGTTGTTGTGACTTTCTGCATTTTTAGAGTTAGAAATTTCTTCATCTTGTACCGGCTTGCTAAAGGCTAGATCAATTTTTTCGCCAGGAAGCAGTGTGTGATCTGCACTAGCTAAATGAATGGTAATAGAAGTGAATCCTTCTGGAATGCGCGGAATTTTACTCAATAGTGTTTGCAAAATTGGCATGCCTTTACGTATTTCGCATGTTGCAATAATAGAAGCATTCGCGCTTATATTATTAGATAGCGCTTGATTAAATACTTTATGCTTAGGCACTCGAACGTATGCAATATCGTTTACGCTAACGCGTGAACCTTGCTGAATATTGTGTTTAGCTACTGCTATAACTTGAGTTTCTTGTGAGTCAATAATAGTTGACACAACGAGTAAAGCCATCATTCCAGCACATAGCACAATAATGATTTTCCGCACGAAAGCGCGTTGCCTCCGCTGCAATAACGCACTATTTTTTGCGTTATTTTGAGATTTAAATAAAGAAAAATTTATGCTCATACCTGCATTTTGAAATATAAAAAATGCAAGAGCAAGAAAAATTGCGCGCTGTGGATAAAACCTATTAGCGCGCAATATTTAAACAATAATTAATATTTATAATTTTACAAAATCATTTATCGGTTCGATAAAAGCCTTTGCCTTTAAAGTTGATTGGAGGAGCAGAGTACACTTTGTGCACTGCATCTTTTCCGCACTGAGGGCAAATGGTAATAGGGTCATCTGAAAATGATTGATGTTCTGAAAAATCGTATCCGCATTGCTTGCAACGATAATGATAAGTAGGCAAAAGTCCCTCCGAAGTTACACGAGCACATAAGTAGCAGCTTACTGTTCCTTCACATATCCTAGTACATACTATGACAGTTATTATAGGTGTTAAATTTGCTTAGTGAATGATTGCGGCACAGCATATTGTGTGATGTCGCGCGCAATAATCCCACATTTTGGCGACACGCCGAAATGTTTATGTTGCTACACATCCTATGACTTCTTTATATTAATACTTATGGGTTATGAATCGGTGAGTGCGGTACTCGTATTAGTCATCCTTGTAGCCTTATGGTTCGGGTGGTTGCCTAAACGCACGGTTAACGGCATGAAGTCTATGCTTGAACATCGCGAGGATAGGTTTTCACCAACACTTCATCTTGTAGGTGAGTGGAGTACTGCGCGCATTTGCGACGGTACTAGTATGTTGGCAAAAGGGGCTTGTATGCAACCGACACAACAAAAACGAACATTAACTCCTGAATATATTGCGCGCATTCGCGCTGCTAGGCGTGCTGCAATACGCCGTCGTTGTGTGTTGGTAGTTGCGCTTGCTGCCTTGACTTTTGTCGTATTCTTAGCAGGATGCTCTGGTATATTTTCTCCAGTTTTTGCTCTTATTCCTGGAGCTATATTGGCAGTAGTGCTTTATTTTGGAGCTCGTGCTTCTAAGCATGCTCGTGCTTGGGAGGCGCGTATTGCAACAATGCGCGCTGCTTCGAAATGCAAAGCTGAGGATGAGCTGTGCGAACGCCATAATAGTGCTGTTATACGCCAGTTGAAAGATTATTCTTCTGCATCTGATTCTGATTTTAATGGAGAAATCAACAGTAGTGATGCGATTTCTCAAAACGACAGTGCTGAATATTCTGTATCTCAGACTGTAGTGCCTGTTCGAAATGATGCGTCTCGTGACAATACTGAAACTTCGGTTATGGAGCAGAGCGAAATTCGTGTTGCGTTACATCGTGCGGAGCAAGAGCGCAATGCAGCGTTGCGTGAGCGTTTGTATAAAGAAGAATCTGAATCTAAAGAGTCTAATATCGTTGAGACGGAAAAGAAAGACGCATACGATTCTTCTAACGCTTTTGTGGCTTCGGAGCAAAACTATCAGTCTAATCAAGATTTAATTTCGTTCTCGCTTGATTCACAAACTAAGTCTGATTCAGGTAATGCTAATTTAGCATCTCGTACTCCAGAAAGTTTGGAAATTAAGTCAACTAAGCAAGTAGTTAAAGCTGTACCAGTTGCTAATGTTGATAATGCCGATGACGCTGCTAATTTTGCTGCTACAAACTCTTCTCAGTTCCACGAAAAAGAAAAAGTAAGCGAAGTGGATGCTCCAGAGAGTTCTGAAGACTCACTCGGCGTGGCAAATTTGCATGATGTTCTTGCTCGTCGAAATGCATGATTTAAGAGTTTTATAAAAATTTTCTTAAAAGATTAGCACTCGAGTTGTTAGAGTGCTAAATTCGCGGTATTATGAGGCATAGAACGTAAGTGCGGTTGCGGACGTGATCGTCAGCCTCGTCGGATTGTTTCTTGCGTACGAAATAGTATCTCTTATGAAAGGGGTGGCAACAGTGTCGATTAAGCTCACACCGTTGGAGGATAAGATTATTGTTAAGCAAGCTCAAGCGGAAACTCAGACTGCTTCTGGCTTGTATATTCCAGATAATGCCAAGGAGAAGCCACAGCAGGGTGAAGTTCTTGCCGTAGGTCCTGGTCGTCGCGACGATAAGGGCGAGCGCATTCCTATGGATGTTAAGGTTGGAGACAAGGTTCTTTATTCCAAGTACGGCGGAACTGAAGTGCATTATGAAGGTGAGGACTACTTAATCGTGTCTTCTCGCGATGTGCTTGCAATTCTTGGCTAGTATTTAGCCGGTTGAAACAATAAAACTTACGCTGGAAATGACGGAAACGTTGTTCCCAGCGTTTTTTATTGCGGTACGTAAGAATGTCTGTGGAATATTTAGATAGGCGGCAGAAACTTTACGCGGTTGTAAGGTTTTGGTCGGATTTTTGCTATTGCACAGTTAAGGCATGTGTGGAGTATGATGGAGAAGTATGACATACAAACACCGCAATATTGTAGATACAATTCCTAGCTACAAGCAGGGTAAGCCAGCTCCTAAATTAGACGGCATTCGTGCGTATAAGATTTCTAGTAACGAAAATCCTTATGAGCCTTTGCAAAGCGTAAAAGAAGCGATCTCAAATCGCGCTCTTAATGTAATAAACCGTTATCCTAATATGCGTGGCACAGAAGTTGTTGAAGAACTTGCTAAGCGTTTTGGTGTGACTGCAGACGAAGTCGTGCTTGGTTGCGGCTCTACGGAAGTTATTACGCAGCTTGTTGACTTGGTTGCAGGTCCGGGAGATGAGGTCATATACCCTTGGAGAAGCTTTGAAGCTTATCCGATTATTGTGACTGGAGCTGGTGCTACAAGCGTTCAGATTCCTAACCGTGCTGATGGTTCCCATGATGTTGACGCTATGATTGCAGCTATTAGCGATCGCACGCGTTTGGTTATTTTGAATAATCCTAATAATCCAACTTCTGCTTCACTTAGCGAGGAGGAAGCTCGCAAGGTATTAGATGCTGTGCCAAGCGACGTTCTTGTACTTATTGACGAAGCTTATGTGCAGTTTAACACAGCAAAAGGCACTGCAAATGGTATAAAACTGTACCATGAGTATCCAAATGTAGTTGTTGCTCAAACGTTCTCCAAGGCTTATGGATTGGCAGGTTTGCGCATTGGTTATGGTATTGCTCCGGCTGAAGTCGTAGACGGTATGCGTAAAGTTGCTGTGCCATTTGGAGTGTCTCAAATAGCGCAGGTCGCAGCTTTGGCTTCTTTGGAAGATGACGCAAGCAAGGAGATGAGTACTCGTGTTGCATCTCTTGTTGCTGAGCGTGAGCGCATTCTTGAAGCTTTGCGCGAGCAAGGTTGGAATATTGAAGATGCGTATGCAAACTTCTTCTGGATGCCATTTGGGGCAGATACCGAGCGGGCAACAGAACATTTTATTGCTGCAGGATTGTCTGTTCGCGCTTTTGCTGGTGAAGGTATTCGCATTAGTATCGGCGAGCGCGAGGCTAATGACAGGGTTTTGACAGTTTGCGAAAATTTAAAAAAAGAAGGTTTTTCGCTAAATAACTAGCTTTTTGCATAAAAGTTTTGCTTTCGGCGTGTCTTAATCTTGCATTAGTCGCGATTTCGTGGCAAAATAACAAAGTTGCCGTTTGAAGTTCACTTCTTACGGAGACTGCTGGCGGGTTTCCCAAGTGGTCAAAGGGAGCTGACTGTAAATCAGCCGCTTCGTGCTTCAGTGGTTCGAATCCACTACCCGCCACGCCTCGATAGCTCAGTGGTAGAGCACTTCCTTGGTAAGGAAGAGGTCGTGAGTCCGATTCTCACTCGAGGCTCTCTGGCGGGGTAGCTCAGCTGGCTAGAGCGTACGACTCATAATCGTAAGGTCAAGAGTTCGAGTCTCTTCCTCGCTACAACGGCCAGTAGGAGACTGGCTGGCCAATAATGAATTGTAGAGGTGAACGAAATGGCAAGCAAGAGCGCCGACATCCGTCCGGGCATTACGATGGCATGCACGGAGTGCAAAGAGCGTAATTACATCACGACGAAGAATCGTCGCAATACGCCTGATCGTCTTGAGTTGAACAAGTTCTGCCCACGCTGTGGCAAGCATACGCTTCATCGCGAGACTCGCTGAATCTTCAGCTTACTGCGCTCACGATTTTGGCTTGTTTAAGCTTATTGCTAGTTGCGCAGATTTTATGCTTATTACCCCGCTTAATGCGGGGTTTTTGTTATTTATTGCTGTTAATATTTAAACCATGAGTATGCAAGCATCTTTAGTAAATAATCCATCCTTTGCAGATATAACAACTGTTGGCGTAGGTGGCAAAATTGCGCGTTTTATAGAGCCAAAAAGTCGCGTTGCTGTTATTGAAGCGGTAGAAGATGCTGATGAGCTTGGTCTGCCTTTATGCGTTATCGGTGGCGGCTCTAATATGCTTGTTAGCGATGAGAACTTCAATGGCGTTGTTGTGCGAGATGCTAGACGTGATATTCATGTGCTTGATGAAGCAGCACCTTCAGAAGATGGCATTGATTTGCAAAGTGGTGCTCATTTAGTGCATATCAATGCTGAAGCTGGTTGTAATTGGGATGATTTTGTTTCCCATACAATTTCTCTTGGCTTAGAGGGTGTAGAAGGTCTTTCTGGCATACCTGGCACTGTTGGGGCTTCTGTTGTGCAAAATATTGGCGCTTATGGTCAAGAAGTATCTCAAAGTGTTACTTCCGTAGAAGTCTGGGACCGCAAAACAAAATCAACTATGGAGTTGCAGAAGGATGCTTTAAATTTTGGGTATCGCACTTCATTGCTTAAAAAAAGCATGTACTCTTCAGTAGGAGTTCCTGCGGACTCGTATTTTCCTACTCCTCGTTACGTTGTGCTGTCTGTTACTTTTTGTTTGAAACATAATTCAACCGGCATTGTCTCTCATTCGCAATTAGCTAATGCTTTGCACGTAGAATTGGGTGAGCGCATGCAAACAGCAGCAATACGTCGTGAAGTTTTGCGCGTTCGTGCCTCTAAAGGCATGCTTGAGGATGCTTCTCGTTACGATAAGCTGTGGATGCGTGGTACAAAGTGTGCTGAAGGTGTTGAATTTGCTTTGCGATTGCAAAGTGAAGACTATGTTACTGGCGAATTTTTAGAGGGCGATAATATTTACAGTGATCGTCATAGTTGCGGTAGTTTCTTTATGAATCCAATACTTAGTACTAGTGAAGCCGATACTTTGCCAGAAGATGCTCCTAAATTTGATGCAATTATGCAAGATGGATCGCATGGTATAAAGACTTCTGCAGCTTGGCTTATTGACCATGCTGGATTCCATAAGGGTTTTAGGCTTATAGAAAATGGGAAACCTTCGCCTGCGGGGCTTTCTTCATTGCATACTTTGGCACTTACCAATCGTAATAATGCTTCTTGTGACGATATTGCAAATTTGGCAAAAACTATTATCCGTGGTGTGCAAAGTAAGTTTGGTGTAACGCTTATTCCTGAACCTGTTGTAATAAATATTTCTATAAACTGAAAATTTTACGAATATGATGCGTTTTATGCAGTAATATATAAGTTTATTATTTAAATTTTCACAAATAATAAAGGAACACACGGTAAAACTACCGTGTAAGCAATGTTTTGTGTAATATTTACCTACATTATCTATATAAATTTTTTTATTTAATTACATTTACAGGAATAAATAAAGAAAATTAAGTAGAAATTTTATATAGGTGAAGTCGCAACTGTTTCGCAAATTTGTTGATGCGCTTCTGATTGCGGCATACCTTTATACCTATACCTCAACGAAAGTGCGTTTATTATGCAAATATGGAGAAAAAAGTCTGTTGAACAGACTATCGCTGAGACTATGGATGGTGAACGCCATCTTAAACGTACATTAAATGCTTGGGATTTGGCAGTTATGGGTGTTGCTGTCGCTGTTGGTGCCGGTATTTTCTCTGTTGGTGCTCAGGCTGCAGCATTTCATGCTGGTCCTGCTGTAATTATTAGCTTTATTATTGCAGGCATTGTATGCGGTTCTGCTGCAATGTGTTACGCAGAATTTGCTTCTATGATTCCAGTTGCTGGATCTGCTTATACGTTTACATATACTACAGTTGGTGAGCTTATTGCTTGGATTATTGGCTGGGATATGATCCTAGAAATGCTGATGGCTGGCTCAGTAATTTCAAAGTATTGGGGCGTTTATCTTAACGATTTAATGAAGCTTTTCGGTTTGAATATGACCACAAGTTTTAACTTAGGTGGTTTCACTATTGATGTTGCTCCGATTATAATCGTTGCATTCTTTACAACTATGCTTGTCCTTGGAACTAAGCTTTCTGCACGCTTCGACGGCGCTTTAACAATCTTGAAGATTGGTATCGTTCTATTCGTGGTTGTTGTGGGCTTCTTCTACATTAAAGCTTCCAACTTTACGCCATTTGTGCCACCTGCAACCGACGCTGCAAGTGTAAAGGGAATAGAAGTCTCTGGGGTTATGGCACAGCCTTTGTGGCAGTGGGTAACAGGCATGCAGCCAGCTGTTTATGGCGTTCCAGGTATTCTTTCCGGCGCGGCTCTCGTGTTCTTCGCATTCATCGGTTTTGATGTTGTTGCAACAACAGCAGAAGAAACTAAGGATCCGCACAAGAACATTCCACGAGGTATTGGTCTTGGATTGTTTATTGTTACTGTTCTTTACATCCTCGTCGCAGTTGTAACAACTGGTATGGTTTCCTACAAGGATTTGGCAAAGCAAGCCGCTCCTTCGCTTTCTACAAGTTTCGAACTTGTGGGTGCTACTTGGGCTGCAAAGATTATTTCCCTCGGTATTGTTATTGGTTTAACAACCGTTGTGATGGTGCTTTTGCTCGGTCTTACGCGCATTATCTTCGCTGTGAGCCGCGATGGCTTGCTTCCACGTAGCTTCTCTAAGGTAAGCAAGCGTGGTATTCCTGCAAGACTTCAGATTGTTGCTGGTATTGTTGTGGCAGTCGTTGCTTCCACTCTCGATATTGGCATTCTTTCCGACATGGTGAACATTGGTACGCTTTCTGCATTCCTGCTTGTTTCTGCTGGTGTGCCGATTATGCGTATGCGCAGACCAGATTTGCACCGTTCATTTAGCGTTCCTGGCAATCCATGGCTTCCGCTGTTTGCAGCGCTTTCTACATTCTGGCTCATGCTTAACTTGTCTGTATTGACTTGGATTCGTTTTGCAGTGTGGCTGGCAATAGGCTTTGCGGTGTACTTCGGCTACTCTTACCGCAATTCTTTGCTTGGCAGGCAGTTGCGTAAAGCTAAGCAGCTCGGTGTTCCGGTTGAAACTTTGTTTGCTCAAGATGCTGCTGCTGCAGAGAAGGTAGCTGAAGGAGAAACAGAGGAGCAGGCTCGTGCAGAAGCTCAAGCTGAGGCGACTGCTGCAGCCTCGCAAGATAGTCAAAATTAATAAATTATTTATTTAGCAAGAAGTCGGCATACGGTTATATCGCATGCCGACTTTTTGTGTCATAGACTTTTCAAAAATGTTCTATAATAGAAAAGTTGCATAAAAGCAGAAAGGAGGGCGTTATGCCATATGTAATCGCAGAGCCTTGCGTTGATGTAAAAGATAAAGCGTGTGTAGATGAATGCCCTGTAGACTGCATTTATGAAGGCGATCGAACGCTTTATATTAACCCAAACGAGTGTGTGGATTGTGGAGCTTGTGAACCGGCTTGCCCAGTAGAAGCTATTTTTTATGAAGATGATTTGCCAGAAGACTGGGAGTGGTATCGCGATGCTGCGGTTGATTATTTCGACAAGCTCGGAGATTTGGGAGGAGCTACAGATGCTGGAGCTTCCGGATGGGATGAAGCTCGCGTTGCAGCCTTGCCTCCGCGTTCAGATAAAGCAAGTAATTAATTATTTGCAAAGTATTATTTAATGTGGCGCGAGTTTACAATCCAATGTGGGCAGCGTTGTTGCCGTATTTTTTGCGAACGGCATCTAAAGCGTGTTCTGCGTGACGCAATCTAGTATTTTTATTCATTGTGGACATGATGTTTTGTGTAGGATTTTTAGATTCGCGAGTATTTTCCTCCAGAATATCGTTTAGAGAAGGCTGAAGTGAAACTTTGTTTGCTGGCACAAGATTATTCGCTGTAACACCAGCTAAACGAACTGGGCTTAAAAGCTTTGTGTTATTGCCTCCAAGAATGTAATTATGCACAGTTGGATTAGCTTTAGAAAGCAAAACAACGACATGCTCGTAAAACTCGTGTGTTGAATCAGTTGCGTTTTGCAAAGTAGAAGATCTAGTAACATAATGCAAGTCGCCAAAGCGTAGTTTTAACGTTATAGTGCGTGCCATAAGTTTTCTGTTTCGCAACTGTTGAGTTACTTCGCTGCAGCATTGCTGTAGTAATTGTTTAACAGCATTCTCGTTCGTGGTATCTGTATCAAGAGTTCGCTCAGTTCCAATGGATTTTTCAGGGGCATGTGCAGTCACAGTGCGCTCGTCTATGCCCCTAACTGATTGATATATCATTCTTGCTAAGATTTGCGAACCCGTTATGCGAGTAAGCGTTGCTTCGTCAACATTTTTAAGCGACGCAACAGTAGATAAGCCCCAATCCTCAAGCTTATGTATTAAAGATGAGCCAATTCCTGGTATTGCGCGCAATGGCATTATTGACACAAAATCTTCATTACATTTTTGCGGAATAAGAAGCATTCCGTTAGGTTTTGCGTTAGTTGAAGCCATCTTTGCAATAAGTTTATTGCTGGCAATGCCAACCGAGCATGTAATATGATACTTTTCAAATACTTCTTTTCGTACCCAAGTTCCAATATTTACAGGCGATTTCCACTGTAATAAAGCCGATTTAACATTCATATAGCATTCGTCAACAGAAACTTTTTCAACTTGATTAGTAATATGCAAAAAAATATTTTCAAAAATACTTTTGGAAACGCTTGAATAGTAAGGAATGTCAACTGGCAAGAAAACTCCTTGTGGACAAAGATTTCTAGCTTTAACAACGGGCATAGCGGAATTAACGCCGTAAGCGCGCGCTTCGTAGCTTGCTGCAGAAACAACAGCGCGATTGCCTGTGCCGATAATAAGCGGCTTTCCTTTAAGCTCCGGGTGTCTTGCAACTTCTAAAGAAGCATAAAATGCATCCATGTCGACATGAAGTATGTTACAACCTGAGGTGTCGTGCCCCCAATCACGTTTCGCTGCTTGTACTCTCGGTGCTGTACTCATAAGTTTATAATAGAACAAACGTTCGATTTTATGGAAAAAATTTGTGGATTAAACTAATGTTTTTGTAAAAAAGCGTATGTCGAATCAATATTCATGTAGGGTTGTTGCTATGAAGCAATTTGTCGTCAATCTTTTACATCGCATGCCTGTGCTGCTTATTATCGTCATTGAGGCTTCAATGGTGTATACAGCAACTTCTGTTGCAAAAGTAGCTTTTAGCCAATTGGATCCTCTGTATGCAGTGTGGTATCGCGTAGGATTTATGACATTGTTGCTTTTGGCTTGGAGAAGACCATTTTCTCGCAGCAAACGTAGTCTTTTGCCAAAAACGCTACGAGAATGGGGGATTGTTGCAGCTGTTGGCGTGTCGTTAGTTGCTATGAACACTATGTTCTATGTTGCTATTAGTTGCATGGCTGTTGGTGTTGCGGTAACTATAGAATTCATAGGTCCCTTGCTTGTAGCTGTTATTACAGGTCATGAATGGCGAGAGCGTGTGGGAATTGTGATTGCTGTTTGTGGCATTATGCTGTTAGCTAGCGCTTCTATACATAGTTCAGTAAGCCCGCATTTTCTAATTGGGTTATTCGCCATTCTTGTTGGCGGTTCAATGTGGGGCCTATATATTGTTTCAGGTCGCATGTTGGCAAAAAGTTCGCACGCTATTGATCGTGTAAGTGTTGCAGCTCTTATTGGTTGGCTGTTGCAATCTGTTGTTCTTGCTGTTCCTGCAGTGCAGCATGTTATTTCGCCTAAACCAGAAGCTACTTGGGCTGCTCGCCCTGGTGGTTCTTTTGCTTTACTTGCGTTAATGTTGGTTATTGCAATATGTGCTTCTTTCTTCCCAACTTTGCTTGATCAGGTTTTATTGAAACGTGTTACTTCTGCAAAATACTCTGTTATGCAAGCGTTGTATCCTGCAATCGCGGTTATTATTGGAATGGGATTTGGTGAAATTCCAACATTGACTGATATTGCAGGAATAATTCTTGTTATGTTTGCTGTAGTTGTAACGTTTTCTGGAGATCACAATCCTGTGTAGCACTGGATATTGTTATATTAAATGTTATCTTAAAGTGTGTCGCCAAGCTTGTTTACAGTCCTTAAGAGGTGCTATAGTGTCAATCTGTTGCTGTTATGTACAGTAAACAAGTGGAGTCATGCCTGAGTGGCCGATAGGGGCACCCTGCTAAGGTGTTAGTCGTGTAAGCGGCTCGAGAGTTCGAATCTCTCTGACTCCGCGGATTACTCCGGATTGCTTTTTGCAGTCCGGAGTTTTTGTTTTTTTTAAAAATCTCCACATGAAAAAATTGGGTAAGCGGCGGGTAAACGGCAAAAATTTAGGCAAGAGATTTAAGCAAAATTGTGGATTTGTGCATAACTTTTATCCAAATACTACCTTTTAACCACAATACTAAAAAAATATTTACGCAAATCTTTTCTAAAGTCATAGTTGATGTCATGAGCGCTTACTCTAGTGTTCAATGCAAATAGAAAATTATTCTCATAATTCGCTATTGCATTAAGGGTTGGGTTAAAGGAGATTTTTATGGAAACATATTTGGGGAAGCATACTAATTTTAGTTGTGCGAATAAATTGCGAAACCTCATGAAACAAAAAAATATTCGCAAAATGTTGGCATTGTTTACTTCCGCAGTACTAGTTCCTTCGGTGCTTTGTTCGCAAATTGCTATGGGATCTGTCGATAAATTAACGGGTTATTATTACAAAAAGTCGAATACTGTTGAATGGCTAAGCGAAAAGATTGCAAGGCTAAGGCTCGGTCCTGTTACGGATAAGTGGGAGGGTAGAAAGAATTCTATTTTTTGCATGGAATCTTCCGTGTTTATAGATTACAAAGGCAATATTAAGCAGATGAATGGTGAAGATTATCGTATTGCTGCAAATATTATTAAAACGCACAACAACAATGACGATGATTTAACTCAGGCTGCTTTGGCGTTTATGATTCATAATCATTTTGATATTAATCAAGATAGATGGAAGGAGGCTGTTGAAAACGGATTTGTAGACGTTGAAACAGAAACTTTAAGGAATAAGGCAGATAAGTTGTGGCAGCAGGGTGTTAAAGAAACTCCGGTTAAGGCTGTGCTAAAAAATGATTACACTAAGGGCAAGCGCATTGGCGTAATGCATATTAGTCTGCAAAATTCTAATGGAGATTCTTTAGGAGGAGTACCTATTAAAGTAAAATCCTCAAATAATCTTATTAAATTTGCTAACGGATCTGAGTCTTTTGAAGGAAAATCTAAAAAAGAAGGTTTAGATATTACTTGGAACGCACTTGATGCTGGAAACGCTCGAATTGAAGTTTCTTTTAACGCTCCAAAAGCTGAACGTTTATTCTCTCCAGATGGTCAAGATGTGATTAGATCTTTTGAAAATACATGGTATCCGCAAGATTTTTCTTTTGGTGTAGAAAAAACTTTCCAGCCGTTACTTAAGTCGAAAATATCAAAGCATGAGCTGCGTGCAGGAGAGCAGGTAGATAGTACTGTAACTAGCAGTGTTGCAGGAAATGATTCTTGGCCAGAAAATGTTCGTCTTCGCGCGCAAGGCTACTATTTTGTAGGTTCAGCTGAAGATATTTTGCATATTCAACAGCGAAATAGTGGTGAATCTGCTAAAGAGTACTTGAATCGCATGCGTTCTATGCCTAATTTGCGCCAAGTTGCTGCGGCTAAAGCTAATTTCTCTAATTCTGGCGAAACTATAACTGCAGTAGCAAAACGCGCTAATGGCGATATTACAGCATCTGATCTTGATAAAGCAGAAGCTTATAAAGTAAATGATTTAGAAGCAGGTTTGTTTGGCACATGGGTTTGGATTATTTCTCGCGATTCTCAGAATAAATCTGACCGAGAGTTTCTGAAAGATGATGTTGTGCAGCTATTTGGTTCTACAGACACTACGGCTGTTCATCAAGCAACCGTGAGCTCAGATATTGTTGCTAAGCAGCAAACTGTTGGGCTTAATACGGAAATTGTTAATGAGATTACTGTAAGAGGTCTTCCTGAAACTTACGGATCTTTTAAGGGAAATAACAGTTACGGCTTTAATGAAGATAAAAAAGCGCATATTCGCGTTTGGTGGGCTGGTGCAGGTAGCGAAAATCCTACTAAAAAAGACAACGAAAATTATATGCCGGGATCTAAAGGCGAGCCGTCTTATCAAGAGCCAAAAGAAGATAGTCATCATCGTTTGATTGCAAAGTGGGATGTTCCTGCAGTTAATGGCGTGTACAAGATTGGCAACGGAAATATTACGCTTAGACCTATTGCTGGAACTGATAGGTCTACTACTGAGCCGAAAGTTTTGGAAAATAACGTGCATATTCGCGCTAATAAAAATAGTGAGTCAGGATGGTATGTGTTTGTTTATGATTTTCCTGGTTCTTCACGCGCTTTAGCTCATAAATCCGCGTATGACGGATTGTGGAGTCGTGCCTTAGTTGAACCGGATGTTTTAACTACCCCTGTATCTGTTACAACTAGAGTAAGCGATGAAAAAGTTAAGGCTGGTGAAAAGTTCCACGATAATGCTCGTATTACTGGCACGTTGCCAAAAGGAAGTTACGTAGTGTTTAGTGCATACGAGTATGAAGATGGTAAGGGGAATAAGAGTGATTCTAATGGAGCTAAATGTAGCGATGCTAAGAATGGTGACGCTAAGAATGGCGATGCTAAGAATGGCAGTGATTCTGAAACTAAGGAGATTAAGAAAGCTAAGAAAGCTAAGGAAGCTAAGGAAACTAAAGAGACTAAGGAAACTGTAATATCTGCTGAAATTGAGAAAAAAATGCCTCAATCTCGCGTAAATATTACAAATAAACAAGCTGAAGAAAGTAAAAAGTCTTCTATTTCTGTAAGTTCTGCAGATATTACATTAGATCATGAAGGAACTGTTTATTGGAAAGCTGAAGTTTACGATGCTCAGGGTAATCCTTTAGCAACTCACGCATTGGGTGTAGAAGGAGAGACTGTGCAAGTTTCCGGCGGCGAGGATCGTTCTAAGAATGATGAAAATGAGGAGAATAATAAAGAAAACAAAGAAAATGTAGAAGAAAATCATAGTAAAACTGGCAGTGATGATTCAACTGATTCGAAAAATGATGTGAATGATAATGCTTCCAATCAACACGACAGCACAAATAGCAACGAAAATGCTAATAAGAATTATGTTAATCGAAGTAATACAATTCCAACATCGCTTGCTGTTACTGGTGCTTCTTCAATAACTGTGATACTTCTGGCTGTTATTACGTTAACCTTTGCTTCAGGTTTATCGTTAGGTCGTTTTTCATCTATAGTTCCTAAGCATGGGAGAATGTCTGGTGGAGCGCGACATGGCGGGATTCCTCCAATGAGGCGTCGGTTAGTGAAATAGTGCATTTTTAATGTAGAATATTTGGCGCGTTAGTCTATTGAGATTTTTTTGAAGTAGATTAACGCGTCATTTTGCAATAAATAATACGATGATGCATAATATAGATACAACGATTTATTGTATTAATTTATATATGATGTTATAACCTTTATGTGGTTGTGTAATTGATAAATCGGAGTAACGATGAAAAATTATGATATTGATAAAGAAAAACTGATAGTACGCATGCATCGAGTACAAGGTCAGCTTGCAGCAGTCAATACTATGATTGAAAACGATGCGAAGTGTCAAGATGTTCTTATGCAGCTTTCCGCTGCAACTGCTGCTTTACATTCTTTAGCAGTGATAGTGGCAAGGGAACATGTCAATAAAGAAATACATGAATCTGTAAAAATTGGTACCGAAGAAGGTGCCGATGCAGCAATGGAAGATATTTCTGGTATCATTGACAGGTTATTGCGTTACGAAAAAGCGTAGTATTGGGTAGTATCTAGTGACTAATTCGCATAATATTCTGCACACTGTTCGTCAATTGCAATCGCAGCCTTTCGAGGCTTCTTTCGTAGAGAAAAAATCAGAGTTTATTGGATGCATTTGTCATATTGATAATCTTGACGATGCTGCGGAATTTATGCAATCAGTGCGTTTTAAGAATCCTAAAGCTCGCCATGTTGCGTATGCTGCAATTTGTGGCTCGTCGAAAGCTCAATTGCATGAGCGCATGAGTGACGATGGTGAGCCAACTGGAACAGCAGGAAAACCAATATTAGATGTACTTAGATCGTCAAATTTAACAGATTGTGTAGTAACAGTAACGCGATATTTTGGTGGTATTTTGCTTGGAGCTGGTGGTCTAACCAGAGCTTATGCGCGTGCAGCAAGTATGGCAGTAGAATCTGCGCAAATAGTTGATATTATTACGTGCACTCGTTTTACTTGCAAGTTGCAATATCAACAATTGCGAATGTTGCAGCATATTGTAAGCCAAATGGAAGGCATAATTGACAACGAAATTTATGGTGCTGAAATTTCTCTTAATATTGCTATTCCAACTTTAAAATCACAAGAATTTCTTGATATGGTTCAGAATGCTTTTTCTGGAAGTGTTGTGCCGGAAGCAGATGGTACTCTAAGTAATAAGCTGATAGATACTAAGCGTTAAAGGTGATTTCATGGAAAAGACTAATGAAAAAACAAACACTATTGACGATTCATCTTATGAACCTTTAACTGCTGTATATGAGCATTTACGACATAGCGAAGATTCAGCTGAGCTTCATGAATTTGCTAGGAGAGAATTACCGGATCGATCAGACCAAGCGGCATTTTCTAGAGCCACCTCCTTGCTTGAAGCAGTTGCAGGTAATATCAATACTCCAGAAGAAGACCGTATTTATTTAGCTACAGAAATGCCTTTCCCAAACATATTAGTGAAACTTTCTGAAGATTCTGCTGATAAAGTACGTTTGGCTGTTGCTGAAAATAAAAATGCTAAAAATTGGTTAGTTGGAAGACTTACTAAAGATTCATGTAACGCAGTTCGAAATGCTGCATTATGCAATCCAAAAGCTTCTTGGAAAATGCGTTTAGAGGGTGCGCAATCGGATGGCATAAGTGTTGAAACATTGAAATATCTCGCCTCCCTTGGTGTTAGTGCAGAAGAAAACGCTCCAATTGTATTAGCTTCCATGGTACGAAGAGCTGTTGCGCTAAATCCTGGTGTTCCACAAAATGTGCTGCAAGAACTATGCAACGATAAATCTGAAGATGTATCATCAGCGGCGCGCAGTCGTTGCTAACGCGAATAATGGAGCGTATGGATAATACAACAGATGAAGAAGTAGCAATGAAGCCATTACACCGTCTTGCTGAATTAATGGGCGTTGGCGTGAGTTTTATTGGTTCGGATAATCAAAAACACGAGATTCAAGATAACGTATTAGTTTCTGTCTTAGGCGCATTAGGCGTAGATGCTTCCACAAATGAGACAATAGAAAGATCTACAAACGACGTTTTAGCGTATCGACACGGTCGTATTGTTGCTCCAACAGTTTTGCACACTGTTGGCAAATGTGATGAAGTTACAGTTAATACGGGAATATTAGAATACCCAGTTGCAACATTGACATTGGAAAATGGTGAACAATATAAAGGCGATTTAACTATTGTTCCTAACGAAAATGATGTTGCATACCCTGTAAATGGAAAATTTGTTGCAACATCTCTTATAAAAATTCCTGAAGATGTGCCAATGGGTTATCACACATTGCGTGTGATAGTTGGTGAGAGACAAGAAGAAGCAACACTTATTAGTGCTCCAGAAAGCATTGATACGCTGAATTCCTTAGAGTCCAATGGAGAACAGCTTTGGGGATGGATGGCACAACTTTACTCAATCCGTTCTTCGAAGTCTTGGGGTGTTGGTGATTTTGCTGATTTGGCGACTCTTCTTACTGAAGCTAAGCAAAAAACTGGCGCTGACTTTGTGTTAATAAACCCAATGCATGCAGGTGAGCCTATAACTCCGCTTACTCCATCCCCATACCTGCCGGTTGCTCGAGGAATGGTAAACGTAACGTATATTAGCCCAGAAAGTATTCCTGAGTACGAAACGTTAAATGATAAAACTCGCAAAGAAATTGAAAAGCTTCATGGACAGGTTGAGCCGCTTAACAATGACGCGCAAATAATAGACCGTGATTCCATGTGGCGTGTAAAAATGCGTGCATTGTGGCTGATTTTCAAGGCTGGTATGTCTGAAAATCGCGCTCGCATTTTTAATGAGTTTAAGCATGAGATGGGTGACAGGCTTGAATCTTATGCCACTTGGTGCTTGTGCTACGACAAGTGGGGTGTTCCAAAGGGTGACGATTGCTGGGAGAAAACTCTTACTAAGGATTCTGAGCAAGTTCGCGAATTAGCTAATCGTTTCCCAGATACTCTTGAGTTTTATCGTTGGCTTGAGTGGGTTGCTTTTACGCAATTGCATGATGCTCAAGTTGCTGCACGTAAAGCTGGTATGAAAATCGGCATTATGTCTGATATGGCTGTTGGCGTGCATCCTGCAGGATCTGAAGTTTGGTGGAATCCGGAGAGATTTGCTAACGGAGCTACTGTTGGCGCTCCACCTGATTACTTCAATCAGCAAGGTCAAGATTGGTCTCAGCCACCTTTGCACCCATTTGAGCTTGAGCGGACTGGTTTTAAAACATACCGAGATATGGTTCATGGAATGTTTGCTTCAGCAGGTGCTGTTCGCATTGACCATATTCTTGGACTTTTCCGCTTATGGTGGATTCCAGAAGGTTCAGCTCCAAGTGGCGGTGCTTATGTTTACTACGATGCTGATATTATGCTTGGCATTTTGGCAATTGAAGCCGCTCGTGCTCACGGTGTAGTTGTTGGCGAAGATTTGGGTGTTTTGCCCGCAAATGCTTTGGAAGTGTTGCGCAAGAAGGCTGTGCTTGGTTGCACGGTTGAATGGTTCGAAGAGCGTGACGGCGAATTCCGTACTCCAGACAAGTGGCGCGAAATGACGCTTGCATCTGTAAATACGCATGATTTGCCTCCTGCTGCCGGCTATTTGCGCTATGAGCAAGTTAATATTCGTGAGCGCTTGCACTTGCTTACTGGTTCTGTTGAAGAATTCCGCGCTGGAGCTGAGGCAGAGCATCGCGCTATGATGCGAATGTTGGTCAAAGGTGGTTATTTGGATGCTCAGTTGCTTGAGGATGAGGATGCTCATACTCAGGAGATTGTTGAAGCATTGTACCGCGCTTTGAAGGCTGCTCCTTCCAGATTGTTGGCTGCTTCTTTGGTCGATGCAGTTGGAGAGTGTCGTGTGCAAAATCAGCCTGGAACGAATGACGAGTATCCGAATTGGCGTATTCCATTAGCTGATGGTGAAGGCAATCCTGTGTCCTTGGATAATATGTTTGATTTGCCTCGAGTGCAGTCGCTTTCTGCGATTATGAATGCATAACATTTTGTGATTTATTTTGTTTGACAATTTGTTTAGCAATTTGTTTTGTATTCGTCTCAGCCTTATATAAAATAGACACTTGCAAGTAGTCGCCACTTGGCGATATACTTGCAGATTGTTGTGTTTCCCTAAGGGGTCCTTCAAAGCGCTTTTCCCACTCGCCATCGAGGACTTTCAGGGAGCCCACGGATTATGAGTAAAATATTTTCTATAAACCAAGAAGATATACGCTCGAAACACAATAGAGAAAAGGTACGATTGTGAAGACTTTCACACCGAAACCAGCAGATTTAACTCATGACTGGTACATCATCGATGCCACTGACGTGGTACTTGGTCGTTTGGCCTCTCAGGTAGCAATCTTGCTGCGTGGTAAGAATAAGCCAACGTTTGCTCCTCATGCTGATTCTGGCAATCACGTTATTATTATTAACGCTGAAAAGATTGCTTTGACTGGCAATAAGTTGAGCAAGGAACTGTATTCCCACTCTGGTCGTCCGGGCGGCCTTCGTCGTGATAGCTATGCAGAGCTTTTGGAAAGGAATCCAAAGCGTATTATCATGGCTGCCGTTAAGGGTATGCTTCCAAAGAATCGTCTTGCTAAGGTGCAGCTTGACCGTCTTCGTGTGTTCACCGGAGCTGAGCATCCGCACACTTCGCAGAAGCCACAGGTCTTCGAGATCGCTCAGGTCTCTCAGCAGGCTAAGTGAGATCAAGGAGAATAGATATGGCAGAAAATAACAACTCCGCGGTTCTTGAGAACGAAGAAGAACTGACTAGCTACACCACTGAAACCAATGCTGGTGCAGGCACTGGTACTTCCGCCATCGAGCCAGGCTACGGCACTGGTCGTCGTAAGGAAGCTGTTGCTCGCGTGCGTTTGGTTCCTGGCTCCGGTAAGTGGACTATCAATGGTCGCACTTTGGAGGAGTACTTCCCATCTCGTTTGTTGCAACGCGAAGTGAATTCACCAATCGTGTTGCTCAAGCTTGAAGGCAAGTTTGATGTTGTAGTCCTCGTTGACGGTGGTGGTACCACTGGTCAAGCTGGTGCTATTCGTTTGGGTGTTGCTCGTGCATTGAATACTATCGATCGCGATGCAAACCGTGTTGCTTTGAAGAAGGCTGGCTTCTTGACTCGTGACGCTCGCGTTGTGGAACGCAAGAAGGCTGGTTTGCACAAGGCACGTCGTGCACCTCAGTTCTCGAAGCGTTAAGTTTCGCGAATTTATATTTACAAATGGCTCCTGGTTTTGCTGGGAGCCATTTTTGTATTTTTTATTATTTATTAAATTTGTTGAGTAAATGTTATAAATAGTGTGTAATTATCTGTCAAAATTGACATTCTAGAAAAATTTATCTATTAATCGAACATAAATCATTACAAAAAAGAACAAATAACGAACAATAGAGGATAAAGCTCGCTCATAAATAGCGCAACTCGCTTCAAAGATGCGAAAGTACAGCAAAGAGACTAAATTGTGACTTGTATCACATATTTAGCGGTGAATACTAAATTAGTTTGTTCATAAGTCTATTGATACCGCTGGTGGAACTATCGAGGAGGATACTCATGGTTGAGGCACAACACCAAGCCGAAACTGGCAAAACTGCTAGTGCTGATGACATTGCGTTAGCTGCTCAAAATGAAGTTGATAAACTTGTTGAAAAAGCAACTGTCGCTTTGAATGAGTTTGAGAAGCTTAATCAGCAGCAAATTGATCATATTGTTGCTAAAGCTTCAGTGGCAGCGTTGAATAAACATTTGGTTCTTGCAAAGATGGCTGTTGATGAAACAGGTCGTGGTTTAGTAGAAGATAAAGCTACAAAAAATATCTTTGCATGCGAACATATTACGCATTATCTAGCAGGTCAAAAAACAGTTGGTATTATTCGCGAGGACGATGTTCTCGGAATTGACGAAATAGCTGAACCGGTTGGTATTGTTGCAGGCGTCACTCCAGTTACAAACCCAACTTCTACAGCTATTTTTAAGTCGCTTATTGCACTTAAGACTCGTTGCCCAATTATTTTTGGATTCCATCCTTTCGCGCAAAAGTGCTCTTCTGAAGCAGCTCGAATTGTTCGCGATGCTGCTGTGGCTGCAGGCGCGCCAAAAGATTGCATTCAGTGGATTGAGCATCCTTCAATTGAAGCTACTGGTGCATTGATGAAACATCCAAAGATCGCAACTATTCTTGCAACAGGCGGTCCTGGAATGGTTAAGGCGGCGTATTCTTCAGGAAAACCTGCTCTTGGTGTTGGTGCTGGAAATGCTCCTGCATATGTCGATAGTGATGTTGATATTGTGCGTGCTGCAAATGATTTGATTCTTTCAAAGCATTTTGATTACGGAATGATTTGTGCAACAGAGCAAGCAATTATTGCGCATAAGGATGTATATGAGCCATTGCTTCGCGAATTGAAGCGCAGGAAAGCATATTTTGTTAACGCTGACGAAAAAGCTAAGCTTGAACAATATATGTTTGGATGCACTGCATATTCTGGAAATACGCCAAAACTTAATTCTGTTGTTCCTGGTAAGTCTCCGCAATATATTGCGCACGAAGCTGGATTTGAAATTCCAGAAGATGCTGTGATTTTGGTTGCAGAGTGCAAAGAAGTTGGCGAAATGGAGCCGCTTACTATGGAAAAGCTCGCTCCTGTACACGCAATGCTTCGCGCAGAAAATAAGGAACAAGGCTTCAAGATGTGTGAACAGATGCTTGTGCATGGAGCTGGTCACACTGCTGTAATTCACACAAATAATCAAGATCTTGTGCGCGAATATGGTGTTCGTATGCATGCTTGCAGAATTGTTTGGAATTCTCCTGGATCTCTTGGTGGCGTTGGAGACATTTACAACGCGATTGCTCCTTCGCTTACTCTTGGATGCGGATCTTATGGTGGAAATTCCGTTTCTGGCAACGTACAAGCTATAAATCTTCTTAATATTAAGCGTATTGCACGAAGGAATAATAATATGCAATGGTTCAAGATTCCGGCTAAAACTTATTTTGAGCCGAATGCTATTCGTTATTTGAGAGATATGTACGGCGTTGAGCGCGCAGTTATTGTGTGCGATAAAGTTATGGAGCAACTTGGCGTAGTCGATAAGATTGTTGATCAGCTTCGTGCTCGAGATAATCGCGTTAGCTTCCGTATTATTGATTATGTTGAGCCTGAGCCAAGCGTTGAAACAGTTGAGCGTGGCGCAGCAATGATGCGTGACGAATTCCAGCCAGACACAATTATTGCTGTTGGTGGCGGTTCTCCAATGGATGCTTCTAAGATTATGTGGCTTATGTACGAGCATCCGGAGATTTCTTTCGCTGATTTGCGAGAAAAGTTCTTCGATATTCGTAAGCGCGCATTTAAGATTCCGCCTCTTGGTAGCAAAGCTAAGCTTATTTGCATACCAACTTCTTCCGGAACTGGTTCTGAAGTTACGCCTTACGCTGTTATTACAGATCACAAGACTGGATACAAGTATCCTATTACGGATTACGCTTTGACTCCAACGGTCGCAATAGTCGATCCTGTTTTGGCTCGTACTCAGCCGCGTCGATTGGCGTGCGATTCTGGTTTTGATGCTTTAACTCATGCTATGGAAGCTTATGTTTCTGTTTACGCAAATGATTTTACGGATGCTATGGCTTTGCACGCTTCGAAACTTATTTGGGAAAATCTCAACGATTCTGTGAATTGTGAAGATTCTCAGCGCAAGATTGAAGCAAAAGAAAAAATGCATAATGCAGCTACTATGGCTGGAATGGCGTTTGGTTCTGCATTCTTAGGAATGTGCCACGCTATGGCTCATACTATTGGTGCTTTGTGCCACGTTGTACACGGTCATACGAACGCAATTTTGCTGCCTTACGTTATTCGTTATAACGGTCAAATTCCGCAAGAGCCAACTAGCTGGCCAAAGTACAACCGCTATATTGCTCTTGAGAGGTATCAGGAGATCGCTAAGAATCTTGGTGTAGATCCTGGTAAAACTCCTGAAGAAGGCGTTGAAAATCTTGCTCGTGCTGTTGAAGAGTATCGAAATGAAAAGCTTGGCATGGACGCTTCGTTTAAGGCTTGTGGCGTAGACGAAGAGTACTACTGGTCGATACTTGACAATATTGGCATGCGTGCTTACGAAGATCAGTGTGCGCCTGCAAATCCTCGCATTCCACAAATTGAAGATATGAAGGATATTGCTATTGCTGCATATTATGGTGTTTCTCAAGAAGAAGGCCATCGCATGCGCTTGGAGCGTGAAGCGGCGTAATTATTTGCATATCTAGTTAATAATGGCAGAAGCTCAACTATAATTGTAGTTTCTGCCATTTTTTGTTGGAAAATAGCCGACACGCCCGGTTTTTAATAATCGAAGGTTGATGGTTTAATTACTTAGTTGCCTGTTTTAAGGCTCGCATATTGTAATTAAAAAAAGCGAGCGCGGAAGCAAAAACTTTGAATCGAAATTTTTTTTTGTATGAATAGGTTTCTGATGCCGCGCACTGATGTGGAATTACCCTAGGGGTTTATTCTCGCCGGTGCCCTTGAATTCAGGTTGGTAAACAGTAAACGAATCGCTAGAAAGGGCGGACGGCAATGGCGGGACAGAAAATCCGCATCAGGCTTAAGTCCTATGACCATGAGGTCATCGACCAATCGGCGAAGAAAATCGTCGAGACGGTGACGAACGCGGGCGCCACAGTGGTGGGTCCGGTTCCTCTGCCGACCGAGAAGAACGTGTTTGTTGTTATCCGTTCTCCTCATAAATACAAGGATTCTCGCGAGCATTTCGAGATGCGCACTCATAAGCGTCTCATTGACATCGTAGATCCAACGCCAAAGGCTGTGGATTCTTTGATGCACATTGACCTGCCTGCGGATGTAAACATCGAGATCAAGCTGTAGGAAGGGGGAGAAAGTAATGTCGCAGAATAAGAATCGCACTGCATTGCTCGGCCGCAAGCTGGGTATGTCGCAGGTTTGGGATGAAAACGGCTTCTTCGTCCCCGTAACTCTGGTTGAAGTTGCTACTAACGTAGTTACCGCTGTAAAGACTGTAGAGTCTGACGGTTATTGCGCAGTACAGCTCGGTTACGGCCAGATTGATCCTACCAAGGTGACTAAGCCATTGGCTGGTCATTTTGCAAAGGCTGGTGTAACTCCTCGTCGTCACCTCGCTGAGGTGCGCACCGAGAACGCGGCAGATTATCAGCCAGGTCAGGAATTGACTGCTGAATTGTTCGCTGAGGGTTCTGAAGTAGATGTCACTGGCACTACCAAGGGTAAGGGTTTTGCTGGCACTATCAAGCGTTGGGGCTTCAAGTCCTATCGTCGTACTCACGGCTCGCACAAGAACGAACGTCGCCCAGGTTCTGTGGGCGCTTGCGCAACTCCAAGCCGCATTTTGAAGGGCAAGCGTATGGCTGGTCGCATGGGTCATGTGACTTCCACCGCGCTTAACCTCACCATCGTTTCTTCGGATGTCGAGAACGGCATTCTCGCTATTAAGGGCGCTGTTCCAGGTCCTAAGGGCGCAATCGTTCTCGTCCGTTCGGCAGTGAAGGGAGCCTGATAATTATGGCAAACGTAACTCTGAACGTCACTGATACTAAGGGCAATGCAAACGGAACCGTTGAAGCTCCTGCTGAAATTTTCGGCATCTCCAACGAAGACGTTTTAGCTCACGGTCCACTGGTTCATCAGGTCGTAATCGCTCAGCTTGCTGCTGCTCGTCAGGGCACCCATGCTGTGAAGAATCGTGCTAATGTTTCCGGCGGCGGTAAGAAGCCATGGAAGCAGAAGGGCACCGGTCGTGCTCGCCAGGGTTCCATTCGTGCTCCTCAGTGGGTACATGGTGGCGTTGTTCACGGTCCAGTTCCTCGTAAGTACGATCAGCGTACCCCGAAGAAGATGAAGGCAGCTGCTCTTCGCTACGTTCTTTCGGATC
Source organism: Gardnerella sp. DNF01189 (assembly GCF_049244195.1). NCBI lineage: Bacteria > Bacillati > Actinomycetota > Actinomycetes > Bifidobacteriales > Bifidobacteriaceae > Gardnerella > Gardnerella sp. DNF01189. The sequence continues at coordinate 1,399,764 of NZ_CP058385.1, forward strand.
GTGCAAATGCTGGACGTATTGCTGTAGTTGACTTTGGTATTAAGGATGTTCCATCCACCAAGACAGCTGTTGCAGCACTTACTCCTGTGACCAATAACCAATTCACTACTGTTGTTCTTTCTCGTGAGAACATCAATGAGTGGATGTCTGTACGCAACATTCCAACTGTTCACGTGATCTTCGCTGATCAGCTCAACACTTACGATGTTGTTACAGCTCAGTACGTCGTCTTCTCCAAGGAAGGCTTCGAAGCCTTCGTTGCTGCTAAGACCGAGCCTGTCGTTAAGGAGGCCTGATTTAAATGGTCGCAGTCCATAACCCAGCACATGACGTAATTCTTAAGCCAGTTGTTTCTGAAAAAAGTTACGCAGCTTCTGATCGTGGTCAGTACACTTTCGTAGTGGCTCCAGATGCTAACAAGGTTCAGATCAAGCAGGCTATCGAAGAAATCTTCAAGGTCAAGGTGACAAACGTTAACACTTTGAACCGCGCTGGCAAGTTGAAGCGCTCTCGCACCGGTTTCGGCCGTCGTGTGAACCAGAAGCGTGCTATTGTCACCGTGGCTGAAGGTCAAACGATTGACATCTTTGGTAACTGAAGGCTAGCCGAGAAAAGTAAAGGAATACTATATTATGGCTATCCGCGTTTATAAGCCGACGACTGCAGGCCGTCGCAACGCTTCGGTTTCGGATTTTGCCGAGATCACGCGTTCTACGCCTGAAAAGTCGCTGGTACGCAAACTCAGCAAGACTGGTGGTCGTAACTCTTACGGCCGCATGACTTCTCGCCATCGCGGCGGTGGTCACAAGCGTCAGTATCGTCTCATCGACTTCAAGCGTTGGGACAAGGATGGCGTGCCAGCAAAGGTCGCTCATATTGAGTATGACCCTAACCGTTCCGCTCGCATCGCTTTGTTGCATTACGCAGACGGTGAGAAGCGTTACATTATCGCTCCTGAAGGCGTTGCCCAGGGTGATGTTATTGAGACCGGCGCTCAGGCTGATATTAAGCCAGGCAACAACCTGCCTCTGAAGAATATCCCAACTGGTACCGTGGTTCACGCAATTGAGCTTCGTCCACTTGGTGGTGCGAAGATTGCTCGTTCCGCTGGTGCTGCTGTTCAGCTCGTCGCTAAGGATGGTGCTTATGCGCAGTTGCGTATGCCATCTGGCGAAATTCGTAACGTGGACGCTCGTTGCCGCGCTACTGTTGGCGAAGTAGGTAATTCCGATCACGCCAATATCGAGCTTGGTAAGGCAGGTCGCGCACGTTGGCTTGGTCGTAGACCAATCACCCGAGGCGAATCCATGAACCCTGTGGACCATCCACATGGTGGTCGCACCCGTGGTGGTAAGCCACCAGTTTCTCCATGGGGCAAGGGCGAGGTTCGTACACGTCGTCCAAAGAAGGCTTCGAACAAGATGATTGTTCGTCGTCGCCCGAATGGTAAGAACCGCAAGTAAGGGAGTGTCGAATAGATGACTCGTAGCATCAAGAAGGGCCCTTTCGTCGACGCCCACTTGCAGAAGAAAGTCGACGAGCAAAACGACAAGGGTACGCACAATGTCATTAAGACTTGGTCGCGTCGTTCGATGATCACTCCTGATTTCATTGGACACACCTTTGCCGTACATGATGGCCGCAAGCATGTGCCGGTATTCGTTACCGAAGCCATGGTTGGTCATAAGCTCGGTGAGTTCGCCCCGACCAAGACCTTTAAGGGTCATGTGAAGGACGACAAAAAGGCACGCCGCTAAAGGAGAGTTAGGACACATGGAAGCTAAAGCAATCGCTCGTCACGTTCGCGTGACGCCGCGCAAGGCTCGCCGCATGGTCGACCTCATCCGAGGCAAGCGTGCAAGCGAAGCTATTACCATTTTGAAGTTTGCTCCTCAGGACGCATCATTGCCGGTGCGCAAGGTTCTTGAAAGCGCGATTGCTAACGCTCGCGTTAAGGCTGAAAAAGCCGGTGAACCATTCCGTGAGCAGGACTTGGTCATCAAGGAAACCTATGTGGACGAGGGTGTAACGCTTAAGCGTTTCCGTGCTCGTGCACAGGGTCGCGCTGCGCGCATTAACAAGCGCACAAGCCATATCACTGTTATCGTCTCGCTTAAGGAAGGAGCCCGCTAAAGATGGGTCAGAAGATCAATCCTTTCGGCTATCGCCTGGGCATCACCGAGAATCATCGCTCTAAGTGGTTCTCTGACTCCAACAAAGCTGGCGAGCGTTATCGTGACTTCGTCCTTGAGGATGACAAGATTCGCAAGGAAATGAGCCATGACCTCGAGCGTGCTGGCGTATCTCGTATCGTTATCGAGCGCACTCGTGATCGCGTTCGTGTAGATATTCACACTGCTCGTCCGGGTATTATCATCGGTCGTCGTGGCGCTGAAGCTGAGCGCGTTCGCGCAAAGCTCGAGAAGCTCACAGGCAAGCAAGTACAGCTCAACATCTTCGAAGTGAAGAACGCTGCACTTGACGCTCAGTTGGTTGCTCAGGGAATTGCGGAGCAGTTGACAAACCGTGTTACATTCCGTCGTGCTATGCGTAAGGCACAGCAAGATGCAATGCGTGCAGGTGCCAAGGGTATCCGTATCAAGCTCTCCGGTCGCCTTGGTGGTGCCGAAATGAGCCGCTCTGAGTTCTATCGCGAGGGTCGCGTTCCACTGCAGACCCTTCGTGCCTTGATTGATTACGGCTTCTTTGAAGCTAAGACCACATACGGTCGTATCGGCGTAAAGGTCTGGATCTACAAGGGTGATATGACCGAGCGTGAGTTCGAAGAGCAGCAGGCTCAGCAGGGTAAGCGTGAAGGTCGTCGTGGTGGCGATCGTCGTCCACGTCGTGGCGCACGTCCTGCTAACCAGCAGAAGGCTGCTGAAGCACAGGCTGAAAAGCCAGCTGAAGCTGCAGCTGCTGAAGCTCCTGCCGCAACGGAAACGAAGGAGTGAGCAGATGCTTATCCCAAAGAGGACTAAATATCGTAAGCAGCACCGTCCTACCCGTAGCGGCATGTCTAAGGGTGGCACCGAGATCGCTTTCGGCGATTTTGGTATTCAGGCGCTGGCTCCGGCTTACATCACTAACCGACAGATCGAGGCAGCTCGTATCGCAATGACTCGCTACATTAAGCGTGGCGGTCGTGTGTGGATTACGATCTTCCCAGATCGTCCATTAACCAAGCACCCGCTTGGTGCGCGAATGGGTTCCGGTAAGGGTGCTCCAGAATTCTGGATTGCCAACATCCACCCAGGACGCGTAATGTTCGAGATCGGTGGTGTTTCTGAGGACATCGCTCGCGAGGCTTTGCGCCGCGCTATCGATAAGCTCCCAATGAAATGCCGTGTTATTGCGCGTGAAGGCGGTGACATCTGATGCCAGTCGGAACTGCAGACTACACCATCAAGAATTTGAACGAGAAGACAAATGCTGAGATCGAAGGCTTCTTGAAGAAGTCTAAGGAAGAGCTATTTAACTTGCGCTTCCAGGCAGCAACTGGTCAACTCGAAAACAGCGCTCGCCTCAAGGCGGTCAAGCACGACATTGCCAGGATGTATACTATCCTGCGTGAGCGTGAACTCGGCATCAGCCAAGAGCCTGGCGCCACTGAGGTCAAGGAGAAGTAAGCATGGCTGAGAACCAAGAGCGCAACTTCCGCAAGGTTCGTCGCGGCTACGTCGTGTCCGAGGCCATGGACAAGACAATCGCCGTTGAGCTGGAGCAGCGTTCGACACACCCGCTTTACGGTAAAGTCGTTCGCTCCACCCGCAAGGTCAAAGCCCATGATGAACACAATGAGGCACATATTGGCGACCTCGTGAGTATTATGGAAACTCGGCCACTGAGCAAGACCAAGCGTTGGCGTCTCGACTCGATTATCGAGCGCGCCAAGTAAACAAGTTCGGCAAGGCTCCGCGCTTCACCTGTGTCTGCTAATGTGTAGACACAGGTGAGTGGGGAGAACCAGCTCGGCTAAGGAGAATCAATGATTCAGCAGGAAACGCGGCTTCATGTCGCCGACAACACGGGTGCTAAGGAGTTACTTGCCATCCGCGTGCTCGGTGGATCGAAGCGACGCTATGCCGGCATCGGCGACATCATCGTCGCCTCCGTCAAGGACGCGATCCCTGGCGGGTCGGTCAAGAAAGGCGACGTAGTTAAGGCTGTCGTCGTCCGTACTGTCAAGGAGCATCGCCGTGTCGATGGTTCCTATATTAAGTTCGATGAGAACGCCGCCGTAATTCTCGGCTCCGGTCGTGAACCAAAAGGCACTCGTATCTTCGGACCAGTCGGTCGTGAATTGCGTGATCAGCGCTTCATGAAGATTGTGTCCCTTGCTCCGGAGGTGATCTGATATGGTAGCCAAGATTAAGTCCGGCGACCAGGTGAAGGTCATTCGCGGCAAGGATCGCGGTAAGGAAGGCAAAGTAGTTCGTGTACTAGCCGATGACCGTTTGATTGTAGAAGGCGTTCAGATCGTTAAGAAGCACGTTCGCGCCACCCAGCAGGGTCAGCAGGCGGGCATTGTTTCGGTTGAGGCTCCAATCCATCGCTCTAATGTGATGGTTATTGATCCAGAGACCAAGCAGCCTACACGCGTTGGCGTGATTGTTAAGCAAGAGGCTCGTGACGGCAAGGTTAAGACCGTGCGCGTGCGTGTCGCCAAGAAGTCCGGAAAGGAGCTGGCATGACCGATACTACAGTTGAGTTGCCGGCAACTCCGCGCTTAAAGCAACAATACAAGGATGAAATCGTACCAGCCTTGGAGAAAGAATTCGGCCACACTAATCCTATGCAGGTGGCTCGCGTGCAGAAGGTTGTCGTCTCTATGGGTGTCGGCGCTGCAGCTCGTGATTCTAAGCTCATTGAAGGTGCGATTAAGGATCTCACTTTGATTGCCGGCCAGAAGCCAAAGGTAACTAAGGCAAAGAAGTCTGTCGCTCAGTTCCATTTGCGCGAAGGTCAGGCTATCGGTGCTTACGTAACTCTTCGTGGCGATCGTATGTGGGAATTCTTGGATCGTTTGCTCACTCTGGCTTTGCCTCGTATCCGCGATTTCCGTGGTATCAATGGCAACCAGTTTGACGGTCAGGGTAATTACAACTTTGGTCTTACGGAACAGTCTATGTTCCATGAGATTGATCCTGACTCGATTGATCATCAGCGTGGTATGGACATCACCGTGGTGACTACCACCAAGGACGATGTGGAGGCCAAGTCTTTGCTTAAGCACCTCGGTTTCCCATTCAAGGAGAACTGAAATGGCAAAAACCGCTCTGAAAAACAAGGCGGCCGCCAAGCCGAAGTTCAAGGTACGCGCTTATACGCGTTGCCAGGTTTGTGGTCGTCCTCACTCCGTGTATCGCAAGTTCGGTCTGTGCCGCATCTGCCTTCGTGAGAAGGCTCATCGCGGTGAGTTGCCGGGTGTTACGAAGTCCAGTTGGTAAATATCGACGCTGAAGGTCCACTGCTTGAAGACAAAGTTCTCATATAGAGGCGGTGGAAACCACGGCGAGAAAGGGCGTTAGCCCACATGACAATGACAGATCCAATCGCAGACATGTTGACACGTCTGCGTAATGCGAGCGCGGCAAAGCACGATACCGTGGAAATGCCGTACTCCAAATTCAAGGCGAATATCGCCGAGATTCTGAAGCACGAAGGCTATATTAAGGACTTCGCTGCTAAGGAAGCTAAGGTTGGACAGACGTTGGAAATTACGTTGAAGTATGGCTCCAATGGCCAGCGTTCTATCCAGGGCATCAAGCGCATTTCTAAGCCAGGCTTGCGTCGTTACGCAAAGTCTGATGCTTTGCCAATGCCTCTTGGTGGTCTCGGTATTGCTATTATCTCGACCAGCTCGGGATTGTTGACTCAGAAGGAATGTCTCGATCGAGGCATTGGCGGCGAAATCGTCGCCTACGTATGGTGAGAAAGGAGAGCTGAAGATGGCATCGCATATTGGTAAGCTCCCCGTCGACATTCCTGCAGGCGTGGAAGTAAAGATTGAAGGTCAGTCCTTCAGCGTCAAAGGCGCTAAGGGTTCTGATTCTTATGAAATTCCAGAGGGAATCACCGCAGCAGTCGCTGACAATCAGATTGTTCTGACTCCAGTTGACGATTTGCGTCCAACTCGTGCAAAGCATGGTTTGGCTCGCGCAATTGTTGCTTCTATGGTGAAGGGTGTACATGAAGGCTACACCAAGACTTTGGATATTGTCGGTACCGGTTATCGTGCAGTGATGAAGGGCAAGGGCATTGAGTTCTCGCTCGGTTATTCTCACACTATTACCGTTCAACCACCGGCAGGTATTGAGTTCGAGTTGCCAAATCCTAACCAGGTAATCGTAAAGGGCACCGATAAGCAGACTGTTGGTCAGGTTGCTGCTAACATTCGTAAGCTTCGTGCTCCAGAACCTTACAAGGGTAAGGGTATTAAGTACACCGATGAACGTATCCTGCGCAAGGCTGGAAAGGCTGGTAAGTGATATGAGCGTTAAGATTTTCGGTAAGGGTACCAAAGTCGCACGTTTGCGTCGTCACGCCCGTCTTCGTAAGCACATTGCCGGCACATCTGAACGTCCTCGTTTAGTTGTTTCCCGTTCTAACCGTCATATGGTTGCTCAGATTGTGGATGATACCAAGGGAATTACTTTGGTAAGTGCTTCCACTTTGACTGCTGACTTCGCTGGTTTCACTGGCACGAAGACTGAAGCTGCAACCAAGGTTGGCGAATTAGTAGCGGCTAAGGCGAAGGAAGCGGGTATCACCGCTGTAGTCTTCGACCGTGGCGGTAACAAATATCATGGTCGCGTCGCAGCAGTGGCTGAAGGCGCCCGTCAGGGAGGTCTGGCACTGTGAGCGACAACGAAAAGGAAACCCAAGTGGCTGAAGAAACTCAGAACACTCAGGCATCCGCTGAGGAGCGTAACGATGATCGTCGTTCTCGCCGTAACAAGGGCGAGGGTAAACGCGGCGAACGTCGTAATCGTCGTGAAGAAAACCGTGGCGAAGAGCTTCTGGATCGCGTAGTTACTATTAACCGTGTTTCCAAGACCCACAAGGGTGGTCGTACCTTTAGCTTTGCAGCACTTGTTGTTGTTGGCGACGGTAAGGGCACTGTTGGTGTTGGTTACGGCAAGTCTCGCGAAGTTCCAGCTGCTATTGCTAAGGGTCAGCTTGACGCTAAGAAGCATATGTTCACTGTTCCACGCATTCGTGGCACCGTCACTCATCCAGTGCTCGGTCACGATGCTGCTGGTACTGTGTTGCTCCGTCCAGCTGCTCCAGGTACTGGTGTAATTGCTGGTGGTGCTGTACGCGCTGTTATGGAATGCGCCGGCATCACGGACATCCTCACCAAGTCCATGGGCTCTGCAACTGCTGTAAACGTAGTGCGTGCTACTGTGGACGCTTTGAAGAAGCTCGAAGAGCCAGAAGAGATTTCTGCTCGTCGTGGTCTTTCTCTTGAGGAAGTCGCTCCTGATGCTTTGCTCCGTGAGCGTGCTGCTGGCATTGCCGAAGCTCGCAAGGCTCGCGAAGAAGCTCAGGCCGCCAAGGCATCTGAAGCAAAGGATGGTGAGTGATGTCAAATTTGAAGATCACTCTGGTGCATGGTTTAGTTCATACAACTGAGCGCCAGCGCGCGAATGTTCATACGCTCGGCCTTCATAAGATTGGTCACAGCGTAGTTCGCGAGGACACCCCCGTCAATCGTGGCTTGGTTATGGCCGTTCGTCACTTGGTGAGCGTCGAGGAGGTCGACTGATTATGGCTAACGAAGAACCAATGCTGCATATGCACACGTTGCGTCCAGCTCCAGGAGCTAAGAAGGATCGCATCCGTGTAGGTCGTGGTGAAGGCTCTAAGGGTAAGACCTCAGGTCGTGGTGATAAGGGCACAAAGAAGCGTTATCAGGTTCGTCCTGGCTTCGAAGGTGGTCAGCTCCCACTGTATATGCGCTTGCCTAAGTTGCGTGGCTTCAAGAGTCCTTTCAAGAAGGAATTCCAAGTCGTCAACGTTGCAGATCTTGCTGACCTTTTCCCAAAGGGTGGCGAGGTTACTGTAGCTGACCTTATTACTAAGGGCGCTGTACGTGATGGCTATCCTGTAAAGGTTCTTGGCGATGGTGAATTGACTGTTGCTTTGACTCTTAAGGGTATGAAGGCTTCTGCTTCTGCTAAGGCAAAGGTTGAGGCTGCCGGCGGCTCCATCAGCGAAGAGTAGTTAAAGGCTACTTAAAGCTTGATGCAGTTATAAATCTGTGATAGTCCCTCTAGCATTGTCTAGAGGGACTATTTTTATCACCAAAACTCACAATAACCTATTTCAGTAGGTACCGTGGGTTAAACTATCGTCTCAGAGTTTGTTTTTTGCACTGTTGCGCCTAGGAGTGCGCGAAAAAAGGGAGGAAGACCCAGGTGAAAACGTTAATCCAGGCCTTCAGGACGAAGGAGTTGAGGAACAAGATCCTCTTCGTCTTCGCTATGATAATTATTTATCGTATTGGTTCATTTATTCCGATTCCGGGTGTGGACTATAAAGTTGTGCACGCTTGCACTGTTAAATTAGCTTCATCGAGCGAGAACTTTATTGGGTTAGTTAACTTGTTCTCAGGTGGCTCGCTGTTGCAGCTTTCTATTTTTGCTTTGGGTGTTATGCCTTACATCACTGCTTCCATTGTGATTCAGCTTTTGCGCGTGGTTATTCCTCGCTTCGAAGCTCTTCATAAGGAAGGTCAGTCTGGAGAAACAAAGCTTACGCAGTACACGCGTTACCTAACTATTGGATTGGCAATTTTGCAATCTACTACGATTTTGGTAACAGCACGTACGGGTGCTTTGTTTAATTATCAGTGCGGAAATAATATTATTCCAGACGGAAGCATGTGGAGCCTTATTGTCATGGTTTTGATCATGACTGGCGGCACTGGTCTTATTATGTGGATGGCAGAACTCATTACCGATAAGGGTATCGGTCAAGGCATGTCTGTCTTAATCTTTATGTCTATTTGCTCTGGCTTCTTACCAAAGCTTTGGGAGATTGGTTGGGGAACCAACGGTTCTAATGGCGATTGGAATAAGTTCGCTATTGTTGGTGGCGTTTTGATTGTTATCCTCATATTTGTTGACTTTGTTGAGCTTGCTCAGCGTCGTATTCCTGTGCAGTATACGCGTCGCATGATTGGCCGAAAAATGTATGGCGGCTCTTCGACTTATTTGCCATTAAAGGTAAATATGAGTGGTGTTATTCCACCAATCTTTGCTTCGTCAATTCTTGCTGTTCCTACCCTTATTGCTCAGTTTGGAGATAAGAGCAAGGCTTGGGTGAATTGGATTGAAGCTAATTTGGCTAATTCCACTTCTGCTTGGTATATTGCGTTTTACACAGTAATGATTGTGTTCTTCTGCTTCTTCTACACAGAGATTACTTTTAATCCTGATGAGACTGCAGATAACATGAAAGAGTATGGTGGCTTCATACCAGGCATTCGCGCTGGTAGTGCTACAAGTCATTATCTTAGCTATGTTATGAATAGGTTGAATACTGTCGGTGCTATTTATTTGCTCTTTGTTGCATTGATTCCTACCGTTTTGATTATGGCTTTGCATTTGAATACAAAATTGCCATTTGGTGGTACAACAATTTTGATTATTGCTGGCGTTGGTTTGGATACGTTGCGTCAAGCAAAGGCTCAGACTGAACAATTCCAGTATGCTGGTTTCTTGTTCAAGCATGATGAGCAAAAGCAAGTATCTAAGTAACTACAGTTATTGAGCTAAGGAGATGAATATGCGATTACTAATTATGGGTCCACAGGGCGTTGGAAAAGGCACTCAGGCCGCTTTGTTAAGTGAGCATTATGGCATTCCAGCGATTTCTACTGGTGATATTTTCCGCTATAACCTTAAGAATCATACTGAGCTTGGAAAACAGGTTCAGGGATATCTTGACAAGGGCGAGTTGGTTCCAGATGAGCTGACTAACAGCATTGTTAAGGATCGTCTTGCTCAGGACGATGCAAAGAGCGGCTGGATTCTCGACGGTTATCCTCGCAACGCTTCTCAGGTTCAAGCTTTGGATCGTATGTTGGAAGAGCTTGGCACTCCTCTCGATCACGTTGTGGCTCTCGAGGCTGAGCGCGATGTTTTGCTCGAACGCATGCAAAAGCGTGCAGTGGAGCAAGGTCGTTCTGACGATACTCCAGAAGTAATTGCTAAGCGTTTAGAAACGTATGAGAAGGAAACAGCTCCATTGCTTGATATCTATGATAGCCGCGGTCAGTTGGTTGAAGTAGATGGCGTTGGAGATATTAAGGAAATCAATAATCGCATTGTTGAATCACTTAATTAAGTAGTGCGTTTTTAAATTTAAAAAGTAAAATGCGTTCTGTTCGACACGCCGAGTGTTGAATGGGACGCATTTACTGTATTATAAAAGATTGGCGTGTCTTCGGATGCGCAAAGTAGTATGCCCAAGGAACGGAACGAGGCTCATGGCAAAAGACGGTGTGATTGAAGTCGAAGGCACGGTAGTAGAAGCACTACCAAATGCGATGTTTCGCGTTCAGCTTGAGAATGAGCACATTGTTTTAGCTACGATTTCTGGTAAGATGCGTAAAAATTATATTCGCATTCTTCCTCAAGATCGTGTAGTGCTAGAAATGAGCCCTTACGATCTAAATCGTGGGCGTATTACGTACCGTTATAAGTAAGGTACAAGCAAAGGAAAACCATGAAGGTCAGCCCTAGCGTGAAGAGGATCTGCGAAAACTGCCGCGTGATCCGCCGTCACGGCCGCGTCATGGTGATCTGCATTAACCCACGTCATAAGCAGCGTCAGGGCTGAGCAGATTTCCATCGCGGAATACAAAGAATAAGGCGCTAAGTCACAGCCTAAGCTGAACCCTGGGTGCGCAGGCCCAGGCCGCACTTAATTTCTATTAATGCGGAAGACTTGGTGCACGACCTGCGTAACAGTAAAGGAATTACAATGGCACGTCTTGCCGGAGTAGATATTCCCAATGAGAAGCGCATTGAGATTGCCCTCACCTACATTTTTGGTGTTGGTCGTACTCGCGCTAAGGAAACGCTTGCCGCGACCGGTGTTAATCCGGACACTCGCGTCAAGGATCTTACGGATGAACAGCTGATCACCTTGCGTGATTATCTTGAGGCCAATTACAAGATTGAAGGCGATTTGCGTCGTGAGATTGACGCTGACATCCGTCGTAAGATTCAGATCAACTGCTATCAAGGCCAGCGTCATCGCAAGGGTCTTCCTGTGCGTGGTCAGCGTACTAAGACTAATGCTCGTACTCGCAAGGGTCCGAAGCGTACTGTCGCCGGGAAGAAGAAGGCCACCCGATAGTAGTCGGTGGTCGGCTCTAGGCCACGGATATATTTCCATCGTCTAGACATACCAACTCATTCGTCATTAGGAAACGAGGGTCAATGGCAGCTGCAAAGCAAGCCTCGCGCAAGCCGCGTCGCCGGGACCGCAAGTCGGTGCCGGTTGGGCAGGCGCATATTAAATCAACATTCAATAACACGATTATCTCCATTACCGATCCATCCGGTGCAGTCCTTTCTTGGGCTTCCGGCGGTGATGTCGGCTTTAAGGGTTCCCGTAAGTCGACTCCTTACGCTGCAGGTATGGCTGCTGAGTCTGCTGCACGCAAGGCAATGGAGCATGGCCTCAAGAAGGTCGACGTGTTTGTTAAGGGTCCAGGTTCCGGTCGTGAAACCGCTATCCGTTCCCTCCAGTCCGCGGGTCTCGAAGTTGGTTCTATTACCGACGTTACCCCACAAGCGCATAACGGCGTACGCCCACCAAAGCGTCGCCGCGTCTGAGCACTCTTACGAATCCATCCATCCAACCCGCTTATGGGCGGCGAGTGCACCACCGACCAGAAGCTGAAAGGATACCAAAGTGCTTATCGCACAGCGTCCGACACTTACCGAGGAATCACTGAATCCCCAGCGTTCTCGCTTTACTATTGAGCCGCTGGAACCAGGTTTTGGCTACACTCTCGGCAATTCGCTGCGTCGTACCTTGTTAAGCTCTATTCCAGGTGCTGCCGTTACTTCGGTTCGCATCTCTGGAGCTTTGCATGAGTTTACGACTCTGCCAGGTGTTGAAGAAGATGTCACTGAAATTCTGCTGAACATCAAGGGCATCGTGCTCACGAGTGAGTACGACGAGCCTGTAGTGATGTATTTGCGCAAGAATGGTAAAGGTGAGGCCACTGCTGGAGATATTACTCCTCCAGCCGGTGTTACTATTGCTAATCCTGACTTGCATATTGCTACACTCGCAGAAGATGGTGAACTTGAAATTGAGTTTACTGTTGAACGCGGTCGCGGTTACGTGCCAGCTCAGATGAACAAGCAGGAGAACAGCGAAATCGGCCGCATTCCTGTGGATTCGATCTACTCACCAGTTTTGAAGGTGAGCTATAAGGTCGAAGCTACCCGCGTGGAACAGCGCACGGACTTCGATAAGCTCATCCTGGATGTGGAAACCAAGCCAGCTATTACACCGCGTGATGCAGTTGCATCTGCAGGCTCGACTTTAGTTGAGCTTTTCGGTCTTTGCCGTGAGCTTAACGTTGATGCTGAAGGTGTTGAAGTTGGTCCAGCGCCAACTCATGATGAAGCTGATTCTCAGTTGGCTATACCGATTGAAGATATGAATTTTACTCAGCGTAGCTATAATTGCTTGAAGCGTGAGGGTATTCATACAGTCGGCGAACTGGTAGTTCACACTGAGCAGGATTTGCTCGATATTCGTAATTTCGGCATGAAATCCATCGATGAAGTTAAAGAGAAGTTGCAGGCAATGGGTCTGTCTTTGAAGGCTTCACCGATTGGCTTCGACGCCAATAATCTCGAAGGTGGCACTTTCTTCTCGCCTGAAGACGAGTAAGTTCCGCCTGCAATCGTCGTAACGTTCGGATGTTCGGGTTGATGCCCACCTGAACGATGCGACAATAAGGAGTAATAATGCCTACACCGAAACAAGGCCCTCGTCTGGCTTCTAGCCCGGCTCATGAGCGCCTGATGCTGGCCAATATGGCGACCAGCCTCTTCCAGCACGGTCGTATCGTAACGACGTTGCCAAAGGCAAAGCGTCTTCGTCCGCTTGCTGAGCGTTTGATTTCGTTCGCTAAGCGTGGCGATTTGCATTCGCGTCGTCGTGTGTTGCGTGTAATTCGCAACAAGTCCGTGGTTCACGTGCTTTTCACTCAGATTGCTGAGCAGATGAAGCAGCGTGAAGGTGGTTACACACGTATCGTGAAGATTGCTCCACGTCGTGGTGATACCGCTCCTCAGGCAATTATTGAGCTCGTAACTGAGCCAGTAAGCCCAAAGAAGGCTGTTGTGAAGGAAGCTGAAGCAGCTACCAAGGTTGCAGCTAAAGAAGAAGCTGCCGAGTAGTTTGCATTCCAGCTTTACGCATCGGTAAAGTGAATCTTAAAGCAAGCGTTTAATCGCTTCTTGAAGAATTGCTAAAACGAGTCGAGGATTTCCTCGGCTCGTTTTTTGTTTGTATTATTATTAAGTTATGCCGAATATTTTGGATCAAGTAAGAAGCGATTTTCGTACTTTTGCTCAAAGAAGTTTTAATTCTGTTGATGCTTTGATTTTGTGTGAGCTTTCATACATAAATATGCCAAAATCTATTCCGCTATATAACAGTGAGTCAAAAGTTATTTCGACTACGCCTATTTACGATCTGCTACGTTTTGAAGATTTTTCGTCGATGTTTTCTTCTGGAGTAGCTAAGGTTGATAAGTTTCGTCAAGAGTTACTTTTTGCAGTTGCAGCTAATCCGCGCTACAGAGGTATTAAAGTAGGCGAAATTCTTGAACGATTTGATAAATCGAATGCTCATGAATCTTGTGAACAGCAGTTTGCTGGTGTTACTTTTGACCTTAGTTCTTGTGAAGGAATTGATAATCCGAATACTATTGTTGTTGCTTTTAGAGGAACTGATAATACGCTTGTTGGGTGGAAAGAAGATTTTAATATGGCCTTTCGCTGCCCAATTCCAGCTCAGGAGTCAGCAGCAGAATATTTAATTTCTGTAACACAAAGATATAGTAAATATATTGCAAAAAAAGCTAGTTTATTACAAAAAATTTCCTCGTTTTTCGCAAAATCAACTAATTCGAAGCGTGACAATTGCGATAACAATAATAAGCGCGATAATAATAACAAGCGCAATAACAGCCCGAATATTATTGTCACAGGTCATTCAAAAGGTGGGAATATGGCGTCCTATGCTACTATGCGATTGGATGCGGAAAATGAAAAACTTGGCAATCTTGTATCTAAAATTTATTCAATGGATGGGCCGGGTTTTGCAAATGATGTAGTAGATACTAGCGTTTTTTCGTGCGTGGCAAGTCGAATAGAGAAAGTTGTGCCGCAATCTTCGATTATTGGGCTTCTTATGGATAATGGATTGCCATATAAAGTAGCTAGGGCTGATTCTGTTGGTTTAATGCAACATTTTGGCATGTATTGGCATGTTGAGGATGGTGATTTTGACTATCGAGATGAAGTTACTGCTCGCGCTGCTGCAATCGCAAAAGCTATGAATTCTTGGATGTTTGATTTGCCTGTTGAGGAACGAAAACGCAGGATTGATAGTGTGTATAACGTTTTGTCGAGTTTAGGTTATCCTACTTTTGATTTATTGGGTTCTCATTGGTCTGAGCTTGTGCCAAAATTACTTGGAATGGCAACGCACTTGGATGCGAAGTCTTATGAGCTTATACGCGGAATTATTGCTGCTGTTGCTGGCGTAGGCGTGAAGTAACTGTGGTGAAGCAAGCTTTATGAGTAACTGTAGATGGAAAGTAATACTAAGCGGAAGCAACTGTAAACGGAATTTAATTGCGGAATTATTTAGTTACGACGAATGGAAGGTTTTTTAAATGCGACTTCGCTTAGATTTAGCGTATGATGGCGGCGGATTTTACGGTTGGGCTAAGCAGCCTACTTTGCGCACCGTGCAGGGTGAAATTGAGGGTGCTTTGCATACAGTATTGCGTGTTCCAGAAGGGGATGCTGCTGAGCCGCTGCGCCTTACTGTGGCTGGACGTACGGATACGGGCGTGCATGCATCGCATCAGGTTTGTCATCTTGATGTTTGTGAAGAAACTTTATTGCGATGCGTAGGTCATACTGGATTGGACGGTGTTTGCGCGCTCGAGTACAGGCTTAAGCATGTTTTGCCACAAGATATTTCGTTGCATAAGGTTAGCGTTGCGCCCATTGGTTTTGATGCACGCTTTTCTGCGTTAGAGCGCACGTATGTGTATCGTATTTGCGACGCTTCTGATTATTGTGATTATGACCCTCGTATGCGCGGTTTTGTTTTGAAACTTGATGATGTTTTGGATGTTGATGCAATGAACCAGGCTGCGAGGCTTATGATTGGCCTTCACGATTTTGGATCTTTTGCGCGCCCTAATCCTGGAGGCACTACTATTCGCGATGTAAAAAGTGTCTGTTGGGAACGCGTGGGAACGCGTGCTAATGACGTGCGCGTTAAGCTTAAAACTGGATGCGTGCCGCCTGTTGAGCAGGGTTTGCTTGAATTTACTATTGTCGCTGATGCTTTTGCGCACAATATGGTGCGTTCTCTTGTGCAAGCTTGTGTGCAAATTGGTTGTGGGAAGCGTTCTTTTGATTGGTTTGAGGAAAAGATCAATGTTCCTCTTCGTGAAGGCTCGACGGGTCCAATTGATCCTCATGGATTGACATTGGAATATGTAGCTTATCCTCCTGATGAGGAGCTTGCTTCTCGCGCTGAAAAAATTCGCGCTCGCCGTGATTCTGCTGAGTTATAGCGTTTCAACTCGCCATAAATTTATATTCGCGCCATGGTTTACAATTGAAAAGTTGCGTTTGCGCGCGATTTTGTTGCGCGAATCGTAAGTGGATGAATGTCCGAGCGGTCTAAGGAGCACGCCTCGAAAGCGTGTGAGGGTAAAATCCTCCGCGAGTTCGAATCTCGCTTCATCCGCGAATTAACCAAGCCTAAAGCATGTAAAATTGCTTTAGGCTTTTTAATTCGCCGAACTTCGTAAGCGATCGTAATCCGTGCGAACTTTCTCTCGCGTTTGAAGTCGAGTCCTATTTTGTGTGTAAAGGGAATGCCCTATAGGCTAAAAGCCCCAAGGTTAAGTTTTACTTCAAAATAAGCTTCGTATCAGTAGGATACCCAAGTTCATAAGCTCTTAGCAGTCTAGATGTGATTAATTGCACAGTTGCATTTTTAAGAGTTTGTTGAGCGCGTATTACAGAATCGTTATCATCGCTTTTTGTAGTAACGTTATTCTCGGATGCATTATTATTTTTTGACGTAATAGTTATTATTTGATTAAAAGCAGCTAGCTCTTCTCTAGCGCAATCCATATAAGCTATAGCGGTAATCGACAGATCTTTTCCGCTTGCTGAATCATGTGTTTTTCCGCTTTCTAACGCCTCTTGAGGAATATCGTAAACTTTTTTGCGCAAGTCTGTTCCTTCTCCTGCAACTCGCATAAGAGTTTGAGCGTTTGTCGACGCCATATCGCTGTATTCCAATGTTATATTTTGCTCTTTTCTCGCTGCTAGTGTTTGTAAAATAAAAGCAAGTTTGTCTTCAGCTTCTGCAGCTTGAGCTAAGGGTTGATGTGTCCATTTGAAGTTTTTGTAATGATTTATTACTTCTATAAGATTCGCGTATGAATCGTGCTCCATTTGTTGCGCTGTTGTAGTTTTTGTATTTTCTGAGCTTTCGTTTCCGCTTTTATTGCTTACATTATTTGAATTTTCGTTACTATTTTTCTTCGAAAGCATTTCCCATTGAGCTTGCGTGCTGTATATAATGCTTTCACTTAATCTTCCTGGGCATTGCTGAGCGACAGTTTTCCAATATTTTGCTGCGGTTTCAAAATTCTTAATGGATGTGTTGTTTTGGTTCTTTTTGATTTCACGCTGCTTTTTTTGCGCAAGTCTGTATGCTTTAGCACATGCATTTTCTGGAGCTGCTGTGTGAACTGTATGCTCGACGTGAATGTTTTGTAATGTTCCACAGGCTGTTAGCAGTGGAGATATTAAAACGCATATAAGAAGCACGAGTGCTCTGGCAATACTGCGTTTTACTTGTTTGCGCATGTCATTTAACAAAACATAAAGTGTCTGCATAATCTACTAAAATAGCCACTGACTGTGACCAATATCGATTTATTAATTTGGTATTTGTTCTAAGTCTGCAACAATTAAAGCTAACTGTCGTTAGAAGAAAAAATAAGTGTGCTTTAATAGTTACAATTAATAATCATAAATTAATGCGTTATAACGAGAGGACGTGCGCGATGGAATTGGATTTGGCGGGAATGCATCAGCTTGCGGCACAGCAGGGGATTAATGCCGAGGAGCTGGACGAGGCGCTCGCCGAGGCCTTGCGTCTTGCGTATATGAAAACCGCTCATCCTGCAAAGCATGTGCGAGTTGAATTGGACGAACGTGCAGGTTCGTTCACTGTGTGGGCTAGGGATGAAATTCCTGGTAAACCTACTGAAGATAACCCGTATCCAGCTCCAACGCTGGGAGAGGAGTATGACGATACTCCTCATGATTTTGGTCGTTTAGCTGCTGCAACGGCTCGTCAAGTTATTAGTCAAATTTTCCGTAAAGCTGAAGATGATCGCGTGTTTGGTGCGTTTTCTGGTCAAAAAGGAAAGCTTATTAACGGCATTATTCAACAAGACGCAAAAGATAACACTAATATCCACGTTGCTGTTGGAGATGTTGAAGCTATTTTGCCGCGTCGCGAGCAGGTTCCAGGTGAACGTTACCGCCATGGTGAGCGTATTCGCGTATATGTTGTAAATGTTGCTCGTGGTCTGCGTGGTCCGGAAATTGTTGTTTCACGTTCACATCCTGAATTAGTTCGTCGTCTTTTTGAGCGAGAAGTGCCGGAACTTGTTTCTGGAGCAGTTTCTATTATGTCGATTGCACGTGAAGCCGGAGCTCGCACAAAGATTGCTGTTAGAGCTAATACTGAAGGTGTGAATCCAAAGGGTGCTTTAATTGGTCCTGGCGGTTCACGCGTGCGTGCTGTAATGGAAAACTTGGGTCAAGAGAAGATTGATATTGTCGATTGGTCGTCTGATCCAGCAAAGTTTGTTGCTGCTGCTCTTTCGCCTGCTACTGCTACACAAGTGCAAGTAGTGAGTGAAAAGAATCAAACTGCAGTTGCTTTTATTCATGATGCTCAGCTTTCTCTTGCTATTGGTAAAGAAGGTCAGAACGCTCGTTTGGCTGCAAAGTTGACTGGTTGGAAGATTGGTATTGAGTCTGCGGAAGAGCATGCTAAGAAGGTTGCTGCAGCTCAAGCACAAAATGCTCAGCCTGCTTCAGCTGATTTGAATAATAACGCATCTGCTGCTGAATAGATTGTTAATTGAGAAGTGCTAAATATTTTTAGATTGATATTTTCGCAATGTTTAGCACTTCTTGATTGTTTATTTTGCTAGTGGTGTGCAAATAAAGTAGTCTCTCGCGTGGCATTTAGCGACACTCGAGTCAATCCAACGTTTCGAGTATGCTAAAAGCTGGAATCTGGGCGAAAGGCAATCGCCATCGTCCGGCGGGAGACGAGGTATAAGATCATGGTCGCACGATGATATATCGCACGATAATAAATAATAAGCTCGCAATAATGTAAAGTGGTCGCGTGTACTAGCGCTGCCACAGACAGAGGAGAACACTGAGTGGTTAAAAAGCGCGTGTATGAACTGGCCAAAGAATTTGGTGTAGACAGTAAAACCGTGTTGGAGCGTTTGAAGAGCATGGGCGAATTTGTTAAGTCTGCTTCTTCAACAGTTGAGGCTCCAGTAGTTCGTCGTTTGCAAACAGCGTTAGCATCTGACGGAAATAAGTCCGAAAAGGCATCTAGTGCAAGTAAGCCTGCTGCGCCAAAAGCTAAGCCTCAAGCTAAGCCGCAGACTAAACCTCAAGCTAAAGATTCGTCACACAGTGATTCTGTAGCTGGCTCTTCTGCTAACCAGCCTGTGCACAACACAGCTTCTCATTTTGTTCCAAAGCCGGGTGCAAATCATACTCGTTCAAACAATCCTTCGCGTTCTAATGCTGCTGCCGGCGAAAATAGAAAAAATGATCGTCGCAATGATAATCGCGGCGAATCGCGACAGCAAGCTCAAGGTCAATCTCACTCAGATCGTTCACAGATGCCTCCTCGCCCTCGTCCGCACCAGAATGCACAAGGTGCAGGCGCATCTGCTCCACGTCCTGGTAATAATCCGTTTAGCCGTAAGCAGGGTATGCGTGCTCCTACACCTGGAGATATTCCACGTCCTCATCCGATGTCTCGTCCTGGTGCTGAAAATGGCCGCGGTGGTCGTCCAGGTCAAGCTGGCTCTGGACCTCAAGGTTCGCGTGGTGAACGTGCAGAACGCGGTGGCCGCTCGCGTGGTGGCCGCTCTGGTCAAGGTGGCGCACGCTCATCGCAGTGGTCGGGTCAGCGTCGTGGTCAAGGTGGCGCAGGTGCTGGCTCTGGTGCATCTTCTCGCCCATCTGCAGAATCTCGTTTTGCATCTCAAGGAGCTAGCTTCCAGGCTGCTGCAGCAGGCGCACCTAATGGTGGTCCATCGCGTGGCGGCGGTCGCGGTCGTGCAGGAGCTGCAGGCGCATTCGGTCGTCAAGGTGGTAAATCTTCTAAGGCTCGTAAGAATCGTTTAGCGAAACGTCGTGAATACGAAGAGCTTAAAGCACCAGTGATTGGCGGCGTGCGTATTCCTTCTGGTAACGGCGCTACGATTCGCTTGCGTCAAGGCGCAACTCTTTCTGATTTGGCGGAAAAGATTGATGTAAATCCAGCAGCTTTGGTAACTGTGCTCTTCCACTTGGGAGAAATGGCAACATCTACACAATCTTTGGATGAATCAACATTCCAAATTTTGGGTGAAGAAATCGGCTGGAATATCAGCATTGTTTCTGCTGAAGAAGAAGATAAAGAGCTTTTGCAGCAGTTTGACATCGATTTGGACGAAGAAGAGCTGCAAGAAGATGACGATTTGCAATCTCGTCCGCCTGTTGTTACTGTTATGGGTCACGTCGATCACGGTAAAACTCGCTTGCTTGATACCATCCGTAAGTCGAATGTTATCGATCGCGAAGCAGGTGGCATTACTCAGCGTATCGGTGCTTATCAAGTAACTGTAAATCTTGAAGGAAAGCCTCGTAAGATTACGTTCCTCGATACTCCAGGCCACGAAGCGTTTACTGCTATGCGTGCTCGCGGTGCTGAGCTTACAGACGTTGCAATTCTTGTTGTTGCAGCAGACGACGGCGTAATGCCTCAGACTGTTGAAGCTATTAACCACGCTCAAGCTGCTCATGTGCCAATTGTTGTGGCTGTGAACAAGATTGATGTTGAAGGTGCCAACCCAGATAAGGTTCGCGGTCAGCTTACAGAATACGGTTTAGTTGCTGAAGATTACGGTGGAGACACCATGTTTGTGGATATTTCTGCAAAGCAGGGCACGAACGTCGATAAGCTTCTTGAAGCTGTGTTGTTGACTGCTGACGCTGAGCTTGATCCTAAAGCAAATCCAAATATGGATGCTCGCGGTGCAACTATCGAAGCTCGACTCGATAAGGGTCGTGGTGCTGTTGCTACTGTTCTTGTGCAGCAAGGTACTCTTCACGTTGGTGATTCTATCGTTGCTGGCACTTCTTATGGTCGTGTGCGCGCTATGCTTGACGAGAACGGCAAGCATTTGCAGGATGCGGCTCCTTCCACTCCTGTTCAGGTGCTTGGTTTGACTTCTGTTCCAACCGCTGGCGACTTGTTCTTGGTTACTTCGGACGACCGTTCTGCTCGTCAAATTGCTGAAAAGCGTGCAGCTACAGAGCGTGCAGCTCAGCTTGCTAAGCGCCGCAAGGTTGTGTCTCTTGAAAGCCTTAAGGAACAGTTCGCTAAGTCTGAAGTTGACATGCTGAACATCGTTATTAAGGGCGATTCTTCTGGTTCTGTTGAAGCTTTGGAAGATTCCTTGATGAAGATTGAGGTCTCTGAGGAAGTTGGCATCCAGGTTATTCACCGCGGTGTTGGTGCAATTACTCAGAATGATGTGAACTTGGCAACTGTCGATAAGG
This sequence comes from Gardnerella sp. DNF01189, assembly GCF_049244195.1. NCBI lineage: Bacteria > Bacillati > Actinomycetota > Actinomycetes > Bifidobacteriales > Bifidobacteriaceae > Gardnerella > Gardnerella sp. DNF01189. The sequence goes on from NZ_CP058385.1 coordinate 1,420,949, forward strand.
CTGTGATTATTGGCTTCAACGTGCGTCCAAACCGTCAGGTTGCTGATTTGGCTGAACGCGAAGGTGTGGAGGTTAAGTACTACTCGGTTATTTACAAGGCAATCGAAGATATCGAAGCTGCTTTGAAGGGTATGCTTAAGCCAGAATTTGAAGAGGTTGTCACTTCTCACTCTGAGATTCGCGAAATCTTCCGTTCTTCCAAGTTCGGCAATATTGCTGGTGTTATGGTTCAAGATGGCGAGGTCAAGCGCGGTACGAAGTGCCGTATTTTGCGCGACGGCGTTGCTACAGTCAACGACTTGGAGATTTCCAGCTTGCGTAGGTTTAAGGATGACGTGCAATCCGTTAGCGAAGGTTACGAAGCTGGTATTAATCTCGGCAGCTTTAATGACATTGAGCTTGGCGATATAATCGAAACCTTTGAAATGAAGCAGATTGAGCGCAAGTAATTATGGCAGGAACGAATCCTAGAGCTGCACGTATTGCAGCATTAATTCAGCGCGTAATCGCTTCTAATATGGAATCGCATTTGCATGATAAGCGTTTGGCAAGTGTGACTATTACGGAAGTGCGTGTTACGAACGATTTGCAAATTGCAAAGGTTTACTGGACTCAACTTGGTCACGAAGGCAAAGAGCAGGGCGAGCGTCAGCGTGCAGCACAAGCTTTGCAGCAGGCTCACGGTCGACTGCGCTCTTTGGTCGGTGCAAAAGCTGGATTGCGTTTGACTCCTCAATTGCAATTCATTTATGACGAAGTGCCGTCTGAAGCGCACGAAATTGAGGATATTCTTGTTGCAGCTCGTCATCGTGATGAAGAATTAGCTAAGTTGCGTGAAAATGCTAAGTATGCTGGTGATGTCGATCCGTATAAGAAGCCACGCGAAGTTGAAGAATCTGACGATGATTTCGAAGAGGGCGACGACTTTGAAGAGGGCGACTTTGAAGACATGTCTGAATCGTCTGACAACAATTAGATCTCAAAGCAAACTCAATGTGAATCGTATAGTAGTTAGATTTAACTTATGTGCATACCAGATTCGGGATTACTGCTTGTAGATAAGCCGCAAGGTGTTACAAGTCACGATATTGTTGCATGCGCTCGTCATTTGTTGCATACAAAGCGAGTTGGGCACGCAGGAACGCTTGATCCTATGGCAACAGGATTGCTAATCATAGGTTTTGGCAATGCAACGCGACTTTTAAATTACATGTTGGGGCACAATAAAACCTATGAAGCAGTAATCCGCTTAGGAGAAGCAACTACTACTGATGACGCAGAAGGTGAGATTCTTCCGGATAATGCATTAAATATAGGTCCGGGGGTTCATGTCGATAATGACGACACGTCTTTTGAAAAGTCACTGTCTTTTGAGCGAATTAAGCAAGTTGTTAGCGAAAATTTAGTAGGCAAAATTATGCAAGCTCCTACTGCTTTTTCTGCTATTAAAATTAATGGTCAACGAGCTTATGATTTAGCGCGCGAAGGAAAATCAGTAGAGATTGCTCCTCGAGAGATATTTGTTAGTGATTTTTCAGTAAGTAATCCTCGAATTACTAGGGGAGTGAGTGGGAAACTCGTATGCGATATATCTGCAAAAGTTTCTTGCAGTAGTGGAACATATATTCGCGCTTTAGCTCGCGATTTAGGTCGCTTACTAGGAGTTGGTGGACATCTTACTCAGCTTCGTCGCACTAGCATTGGTGATTTTTCGGTTACTGATTCGCGAGTTCTTAAACTTCGCGCTCAAATGCGAGAATTTACTGATCGCAATGGAGTATTGCAGCATCGCTCAAAAGCAGTTCCTAGTGACGATTTTGACGCAAATAATATGCTTCCTAAAATTTGCTTAAATATGATGGATGCAGCTTCGCATTCGCTTCCAACTTTAAGCATTGATGAGAATCAAGCTAAAGACTTACGTTTTGGGCGCTGGATTGAGCTTAAATCTGGCATAAATTACGAAAATTATCCTGCAATAGCGTACGTTCAAAACGCAAATACTGAGGAATGTGACGTTGTTGCAGTAGTTGAATTGACAAAAAATATAAAAAGTAATCAAATCAAACCAATTGTGGTATTTCCGGCAAGCGAGAAGACTGGTAAACTAGATAAGTATTTAAAATAACGAATTGCGTATTTTGCGTAGTTTGCTTGAGTAATGCTTGAACGCGGATAGTAAGGATATCATGAAGGTCATCGACATTCGACCAGATGCCAACGGCATGATTAATTGGCCAACGTTAAGTGCGGAGCGTAAAGCGGTTGTTACCATTGGCGTATTCGACGGTATGCACAAAGGTCATCGCGAGGTTATTCGTCGTACTGTGGATCTTGCGCATCGTCATGGAGCGTTTTCAGTAGTGATTATGTTTGATCCACGTCCAAGCGTAGTGCATGCTAATCCTGATTTATACGATGATTTTGGCGACGTTAATTCTAAACTTCCGGACGATCCTGATGCTCTTACAAGCGTGCGTCAACGTTTGCGCGTGATGTCGCAGTTGGATGTTGATCATGTTGTGATTGTGCGCTACAGCCTTGCTTTTGCTGCAAAATCGTACCGTTTCTTCTTAGGTCAGCTCGTTGGAAAGCTTGGTATGCGAGCATTAGTTCTTGGCTCTGATGCTGCGCTTGGTGCTCGTCGTGCTGGTGATATCAAAGCAATTCGCGAGTTGTCTCAAGCAACTGGAGTTTTTGAGCTTATTGAAGTAGAGGATTTGGGTCCAGACGACGTTCGCGTGCCTGATCCTATTGTTCGTGAGGTTCCACAGGAGCCTGGAGACCCTAAAGATCCTTCTGATGGCATGAATAAAGCTGAATATCGTGCTTGGAGCAAGAGCATGCCAAATAAGAAAGTGCGTGCTTGGAGTTCTACAAATGTGCGCTGGATGTTGGCTACTGGTCGAGTCAAAGAAGCGCGTGAAATTTTGGATCAGCCGCATCGCGTTGAAGGAACAGTAGTTCATGGAGACGAGCGTGGGCGCGAGATTGGATTCCCAACAGTAAATCTTGGCGAAAAAATTGAAGGCTATGTGCCAGTTGATGGCGTGTACGCAGGCTGGGTTGTTGATTTAGATGCTGACAATAAGAACGATGTCAGACCATCGAAAAATGCTGTTCCGGATGTGAGTGTTTTGCGTCGTGACGAGCTTCATTTAGGCGTTCATTCTCCGTGGCGTTGGCCTGCTGCGATTTCTATTGGAACTAAGCCAACATTTAATAAAGATGGCGAAGAAGATGCAGAGCGCACTGTTGAAGCTTACGGATTGTTCGACGATTGGAAAGACTTGTACGGGCATCGTGTTTGCATCGAGTTTGCTAGTTTCTTGCGCCCGCAGCAGACTTTTGATTCGGTTGATGCGCTAAAAGATATGCTCAAAGCTAATGTTGAGCAAGTGCGCGAGATTACAGATGCTGAGTCTGAAATCTGATTTTGATATTTGTTTAGCTGCGTTTAATTGCGTTTAGCTTATAGCCCAAGTGCTTTTAAAATTGTGTCTGCGAAAGCATAAAATATACTTATGATAAACGCAGCAATCAATCTTGAGCAAAGTGAAACATATAATCGCGCGTTTGGAGCTATTGTTGGTCTTGCTATAGGCGATGCGCTTGGAATGCCAACTCAAAGCATGAGTGCTCAAAGCATACGCCGTTTTTATGGCGGTCCAATTACAAAATTAATGGACGCTGTAAGTCAGCAGCCAATCGCGCCAAATATGAAAGCAGGTTCTGTAACAGACGATACGGAGCAAGCTTTTTTACTTGCTGAACGCATAATCGCAGATAATGGCAATATTGACAACAACAAGTATGCGCAAAATCTTCTAGATTGGGAAGGTGCAATGCGCGAAAAAGGTTCCTTGGATTTGCTAGGACCGTCAACTAAGTCAGCTTTAAAAGCACTTGTAAATGGAGTAATTCCTGAAGAAACAGGCAAATTTGGCACAACTAATGGTGGTGCAATGCGCGCGACACCAATTGGCATTGCTTTCAAACCAGGTGAATCGCTTGCTAAGGCAGCCAGAAAATCATGCTTAATTACTCACAATACGACTCAAGGAATTGAATCTACAACACTCGTTGCTGCGGCAGTAAGTTTAGGTATTGAAGGTTGTGAAAATCCGCTTAAAGAAGCAATAAAATTCGTAAAATTGCTTCCAAAATATGGTAATTGGAGCGCAAAAGCAAGCGTTATAAGTAGGGTCGAATTTTTCACTAAAAAAGCTGAGGAGTTGAGTTGCTTATCTGTAAGTGACGATGATTTTGCTGAAATGTTGCAAAATGATTGTGGTACAAGTGTTGAAGCTAATGAATCCGTAGCTGCAGCTTTCGCAATTGCAACTCGCTTTGCAAATGAACCAACCAAAGCTGCGTGTTTTGCAGCATCGATTGGCGGAGATACCGATACGATTGCTGCAATGTGTTCTGCGATGTTGGGCTCACAGTATGGGTTGCAAGTGTTCGATGAAAAAATACGAGAACGCGTTTTAGAGAATTTGCGAGTCGATCACTGCTACGACGTAGAAAAGATAGTGTATGCTTTGTGCTTAATGAGAAAAAATTAGAAGATTGAGAAAAGTAGAGAATATGCTGCATAGTAGCTTTCAGAGGCGATTGCAATGTACGAATCAAACATAAGCTTGAATGAAAAAGCAAGTTTGGTCGTGCCGCAAGTAATCTCACTTGGTCAAATTATTGTAGATGTAACTATGAAAGTTAGCTCTGTTCCTAAACCAGGTGAAGACATATTTGCAAACTCGTATAGTATGAGCGCTGGTGCAAGTTACAACATGCTATTTGCTGCAAGTCAAATGGGAGCTAAAGCGCAATGGGCTGGCGTTTTGGGTGAAGGATATTTTGCAAATATTATTTCTAAAGCTTTAAACGAAGCACGTATTTCGCATATTGGCACAAAAAATTCCATGCTTGATTCAGGATTTTGCATAGCTCTTACGGATAAAAGCGCAGAACGAACTTTTATATCTACTAAAGGTGCGGAAACTAGTGGTGACGAGCATGCTTTTGACTTTGTAAATCCTAATCCGGAAGATGTTGTGTACATTAGTGGATACACGTTTGTGAGTCCTATAAAACGTGCGCTTTTGCGGTTTATGCTAAGAACAAGCGGTTTGTGCGGTTTAAGTAGTAGTGCTTTAGAGAGTTCTTTTGATAAACACAAGCGCCGGTTTACAGCGATTTTTGATGCGTCGCCAATGATTGCAAATATTTTAGATGAAGATTTAAAAGCCTTGATTGACTACGCGCCAATTTGGTTGTGTAATGCTAGAGAAGCTGAGATTTTAGCAAAAAGGCTTAACGCTTGGGGAAATGACGAAATCGAAGATGATTGCAGCGAAGATGCTGACGAAAGCAAAGATGCTGATAGCAAAAACTTTAATGACGAAACAAATAATCAACTTACAAAACGAAAGATTGAGCGTTTACAGCGTGCGCTAAGAGCTCCCCTCATCGTTCATGCAGGATCTCACGGAGCTTGGGTGTGTGATTTAGGTAAAGAAGCCGAGCATATTAAAGGATTTCAAGTAAAAGCAGTAGATACGAATGGAGCTGGCGATGCGCATACTGGCGTACTTGCGGCTTGCATAGGCTACAAAATGACGCTTAAGCAGGCTGTTTTATGCGCGAATGCTGCAGCTGCTATTGCTGTCACAAAATATGGGCCTGCAACGTGTCCTACAAAAAAGGTGATAGAAGATTTTATTAAAACAAATGTTTATTAATACCAACATTTATTGGATTTTCTTAAATTATTCACAAATCTATAAAACAAAATCAATATAAAAAGAAGCTAGGTGAAAAATGAGTAAAGCTCAAGTAGGAGAATCTAAAACTCAACAAGCCACAGACTCGTCGAGTCAACATTCCTTAAGCATTGAGGAACAAGGCATAGACACAATCAGTGAAAGCGAGCGCAAAGGAACGCCATCAAGCCTATTCTGGCCGTGGTTTGCAGCGAATATTTCCGTATTTGCAATGTCGTACGGAGCGTGGGCGCTTGGTTTTGCAATATCCTTCTGGCAGGCAACGTTAATGACAATAATCGGCGTAATTGTGTCATTCCTGCTGGTTGGAGTGATTTCAATAGCCGGCAAACGTGGAAACGCTCCAACAATGGTATTGACTCGCGCAACGTTCGGCGTACGTGGAGCAAACATTCCAGCAGCACTAAGTTGGATTGCAACGCTCGGATGGGAGATTTCTCTAGCAATAACTGCCGTTCTTGCAATGGCAACAGCCGCAGAAAAGATCGGCTGGGGTAGTGGTACGAGTGTTAAAATCGTGAGCACAATCATCGTAGTTGGATTAATTGTAATTGTTGGAATTTACGGCTACGACTTAATTATGAAGTGTCAGCAAGTTATAACAATTGTAACGGGAATAATCACTCTTGGATTCTTCGTACTAGGTTGGGGACACATAAACTTTGCTGCGATTGGTCAAATTCCAAACGGATCTCTTCCTGCAATGCTCGGTTGCTGCTTCTTCGTTATGACTGGCTTCGGCGTAGGCTGGGTTAATGTTGCGGCTGATTACTCTAGATACTTGCCTAGAAAATCTTCAAATAGCGGAATCGTTTTTTGGACTACTTTTGGAGCGTCAATTGCAAACGTGTTCCTAATTTTCTACGGTCTTCTACTCGCAGCTTCTAATATGGAATTAGCTCAAAACGTTGGAAACGACCCGATTGGAGCAATTGCTGCAATCTTGCCAGCGTGGTATTTGATTCCGTACACGATTGTAGCGGTTCTAGGACTTATGTCTGGAGCAATTATGGACAATTATTCAAACGGTCTTGCGTTGCTATCTTTTGGAATACGTATTCCTCGAACTGTTGCAGCAATTATTACTGCAATTCTAACTACTCTTGGCGTTGTTTATGTCACGTTCTTCTCCGACACATTTATTGGACCATTCCAAGGCTTCTTAACGACTTTGGGAGTGCCAATGGCTGTTTGGGCTGGAATGTTTACTACGGATGTGCTTGTTCGCAAAAAAGATTATTGCACTGAGGACTTGTATAAGCCGGAAGGTCGCTACGGTGCTTGGAATGTTAAAGCTTTTGCAATTCTTTGCGTTGGAACGATTGTTGGATGGGGTTTGGTCGTAAACTCTGCAGCGAAATGGCTTACATGGCAAGGTTATTTGCTTTGGTTTGTTGGCGGAAAATCAAGTAGCTGGGCTGGTGCAAACTTGGGCGTAATAGTTGCGCTACTAATCGGCTTAATTGGCTCTTTAATTTTCCAGCGTAAAGATATTGCTAAGCAAGAAGCGGATTTGCCAACAAGCGAAGTAGGTTTGCAGACAAGCGAAATTGCAGAATAAAAATAAAAATGAAAAAGGATATTCGTATGAAAGGATATTCAAATGATTAAAGAAGACGAATGGTTAGTGGTAATCGACAGACAGCGCGTTTTTTGCGAAAGTGAGTGGTCGACTTGGGCGTGTGCAGATCACACTTACGATTCAACAACAGAAGCTTTTACAAAACTTGCAAAAGCTTATGGTAATCGAGTAATTTACACGCGCTATGTAGCACCGCTTAAGCCAGAAAACGCTTGGATTGACTATTTTAAAGATTGGCCACAATTCCTCGTAAAACCTGATGACCCAATGTATGACTTCACTCCAGAAACAGCAGAACTTGCGGAAGGTCACACTGTAGTTACTTGCGAAACTTTCGGAAAGTGGGGTAGGAAACTTAAGGCTGCATTAGGCGAATGTCGCAAAATAACAATTTGCGGAGTTGCAACAGATTGTTGCGTATTAACAACTGCTTTAGCTGCAGCGGATAATGGCGTTGCTGTGCGTATTGCAGAAGATGCTTGTGCAGGAAGCACGCCGGAAAATCATAAGCTAGCTCTTAAAACTATGGAGCTTTTTACACCGCTTATAACAGTGTGCAGCACAAGCGAAATTCTTTAAAGTAGTAGCACTTGGGCATTTGCTTAGCTTATAGCCCAAGTGCTTTCAACGCTTCTCGCACTGTGCTAACTTCAATAATTTCTAATCCTGGAATATTAACATTTTTCCACATATGGCAAACTATTGCGCGCTTATATCCTATTCGCGCAGCCTCGCGCAATCGCGGCTCTATTCTTGGCACTGGGCGAACTTGACCAGTTAAGCTCATTTCACCAATTGCGCAAGTTTTAGGAGTTACTGCTTTCCCGGCAGCAGTGCTAGCTAAAGCTGCTACGATTGCTAAGTCGCAAGACGGCTCTTTTGCCAACGCTCCTGCAATAGTAGATACGTACAAATCTTTTGCAAGCAAATTAACGCGTCCGTGACGATACAAAACTGCTGTAAGCATTGCAAGACGGTTAGAATCAACACCAGAAACTGCGCGGCGAGGAGTAGGCAGAGCTGATTGCGTTACAAGTGCTTGTATTTCAATCGGCAGGCTTCTGTGTCCTTCAAGCGTAAAAGTGACGCAAGTTCCGTCGTTTGTGCAATCTTGCGCATTTTTACCTTGATTAGCGTTTTCTGTAGAAGACAAAAACAGTCCGGAAGGATCCGGCACTTCCTCAATTCCTTCACCGCTCATGTCGAAGCATCCAACTTCGTCTGTAGGTCCAAAGCGATTCTTTACGGCTCTTAGCATGCGTAGTGCTGTTTGTGTGTCGCCCTCAAATTGACATACTGTGTCAACTAAATGCTCAAGCGTTCGCGGCCCTGCTATTGAACCATCTTTTGTAACGTGCCCAACTAAAAGTATCGGAATATTGTTAGCTTTAGCAACGTCGATAAGTGCACTCGCAACTTCTCTAACTTGTGTAGAACCGCCTGTAATACCATCTACTTCTTGTGCGGAAATCGTTTGCGCAGAATCGACAATAGCAAGCGTAGGGTGATGCGTTTCAATAAGATCCAGCACAGTGTCAAGATCGCCTGTTGTTGCAAGTAATAAATAATCGTTTACAGCGTTAATTCTAGACGCGCGCAATTTAACTTGTGCTGCTGATTCCTCGCCGGAAATATACAATACCGGGGGAGTGTTGCTTTCTTTTGATTGCTTAGATACGTAAGCTGCTGTTTTTAGAAGTAGTGTTGATTTTCCGATACCTGGCTCTCCTGCTATAAGAGTTACGGAGCCTGGCACAAGTCCTCCGCCTAATACGCGATCGAATTCGCTAAAACCAGTGTGGATGCGCATTGCGTCGTCTGCTTGAATTTCGCTAATTGGTTGCGCGGATGTTGCTGAATCGAGAGTTGAATGTGCGCTATTGCGATTAGAAGTAGTTATGCTATCTGGTGAATATGCGCGCGATGCTGTTGTTGCGCGCGGTGTACGTGTTGTACGAGATAATCCGCTAACTCGCGCTTCTCTAAACTCGTTCACTGTGCCCCATTCGCCACATTCAGGGCAGCGACCGTACCATTTTGAGCCGCTCCAACCGCATTCAGAGCATAAATAGTGAAGAGTAGATTTACTAGCCATATCTCGACGCTATACGCTTTATTAGACAATCATATTTTGTATTTGTTTTTGATTGTAAAGCGCTTTTGCGTACTAAAAGCGTCATCGCGATGTGACATAATGCAAGTATGTCGAAATCGAATGCTTCAAGTATGAATGCTTCAAAGATGGGTGCGTTGAATATGAATTCCTCAAGTGTCAATAATTCATCACACAGCAAGTTATTAGTTGTGTTGACTTCAGCTGCAGTAATTGTGGTTTTGGCTCTAATTTCAGCATTTATGTGGCCAGGTTGGGCATTAAATCACGAAAACGTTGCGAGCAAAAATCATATGGTAATGCCTAAAACGCCTTCTATACCATCGAAACCTTTGCCAGCATCTTCTACGGCATTGCTTAAGGCTATGCCAGATAGCGTACTTGATTTCGCTCGTGTTGACGCTATACCTAGTGCAACTTGGACTGAATCGTCGCCTTTGGAGGAATATTCTGTTAAGTACTCAACTGGTCAGCCAGATGGGGAAGTGTCTGTAACTGTTGCTCAATGGTCGAATCGTGATTCTGCAAACAAACAGTATGAGGCGTTAGTTGATGGACTTAAGGGTTCTGATATCGCAAGTGGAAAAATTCAAGTTTCTGGCAAGACTTCCGGTAGCTATGTGTTGCGAAATGATGAAAATGATAAATCACAGGCTAGTGCATTGTGGCAGAACGATACCGCTGTTTTTGAAGTGAACGGCGCAAAGCAAGCAGTAGAGCGTTTTTATCACAGATTCCCAATGTAAATTGTTGTAAAAAAAATGATGTTCTTTGTAATATCACTCCACAAAGTCGTTAAAACGGTGTAACATTAGGCAAGTTGCACACTTTACATAGGAATGGAGGCTTCAGATGGGTTCTGTCATCAAGAAGCGCCGCAAGCGGATGAGCAAGAAGAAGCACCGCAAACTGCTGCGTAAGACTCGTCACCAGCGCAAGTAATTTTCTTGCTATGCGTTGATGCGTGTCTGAACGTTTAGGCACGTGAGACTTTTTTTGAAGCGTCGGTTTTCCCGGCGCTTTTTTATATACAAAAAAATAGAGCCCGTGTTTACAGACTCTACTTTTCGCTTAGTTTCGCTACTTATTTGGGTTGGTAAGCGTGCGAGGGCCGTTAGGATCGCCGACGATCACGGTGTCAACCATGTTCAAGAACAAGCCGTGTTCCACAACGCCAACAGTTTCAATCAAATCCTTCGCCAACTCCTGTGGATGCTCAATGCGCTCCATATGCAAATCAACCACGAAGTTGTTCTCGTCGGTGCGAACTTCTTTGCCGTCTGCATCAAGACGCAAAACTGGCTTATATCCGCGCTTTTCGAACTTACGAATCACTTGCGCGGAGCCGAATGGAATCACCTCAACAGGAAGTGGGAACTTGCCAATCGTGTCGACTACCTTGCTTGCATCAACAATCCACACAATGCGGTCAGAGTTAATAGCCACAATCTTTTCCCAAAGAAGAGCTGCGCCGCCGCCTTTAATTCCGTTGAAATTCTTGTCAACTTCGTCGGAGCCGTCGATTGTAACGTCAATGTGATCCACTTCGTTAATGTCGAGAATCTTAATGCCGTAGCCTTCTGCTTGCTCTTGTGTGCGACGAGAAGTGGTAACTCCCGTAAAGCTCAAGCCTTCTTCCTGAACTCTGCGGCCAAGCTCGTCAACCAAGAAGCGCACTGTAGAGCCGGTGCCAAGGCCAACCATCATTCCATTCTTTACAATCTTTGCGGCTTCAATGCCTGCTGCTTTTTTAAGCGCATCTTGTTGTGCTTTATCCATTATCCCTGCTTTCTTGTTTTTGTTATTCCCGAGTTCGCCGATGAACTTCCATCGCTATTTGCGGGAGAGGCTTTGTGTTTTTATGCGTGCCTCATTTTCGTACATTTCCATATTAGTCTGCGTGCAGATTTTTAGGGCTATGTGCATTTTAATTGTGCCTTCATTCATTCACGGGATATTCGTGTGGTAGAGATTTGAGATTTTTTGCACTGATTGGATGCTTGCACGTTCATGAAGTTTTGCAGTTGCGCTCTGCAGACGTTGAGTATTTATTGCTTAGAGAACACTAGCGTCATTGCTACTGCATGGTGCCACACCAGGCACTCATACCACACCACAGAACGCTAGCGGTTTTATTAGTAGTGGGAGATAGGAATTGCTTGGTCGAGCAATATAAAAGCGGAACGATAGTAATAATCTTGTTGATGAATACTATTTTTGCAGAAAAAGTAAGTAAAAAACTAAACTTAACTATGCAACCGCTAAGCTCAAATAAGGTATAAGAGCGGAGCGCTGCGAGACAAGTAATTCCTATCTCACACAGCCACTTCAGAAATCCGCCAGCCAAACACCACACTAAACGAATTGCAAAAAATAGCTATGAAAGGTAGAAGGCGGTTGGAGATAAATGCAAGGTGCCGTCTGGTTCTACGTAGCCGTTTACGTTGATTGTGCCGGAAATAAAGCGCGCCTCGCCGTTAAAACTTGGGCTTGTGTTTGGTGGTGGAGTAAATTGCAGCACGCCAGAAACACTTAATCCTTGAACTGGTTTAGATGCAGTTTGCGTAACATTTTGCTTTGTTTTTGGAACTTCTTGAACAATAGTTATAGCATCTTGCTGGTGTGCAACTTGCTGGTGTGCATCTTGTTCATTTTCTATTGATAGTGCATCTTTTTCGCTATTTTCTAACGTTTCACGCTTTGTTTCACGCGCTTGTTCGCGCGCTGATTCATTTGCAGATTCAGTTAGATCACTAGTGTTTTTACTATTTTGTGCAGAAAAATCAGGATTAATATCTTCGCCAACTGTGCGTTCAAGATGGTATTTTGCATGAGAAATTTTGCCATCTAAAAGCATTTTCGCATCACTTGGCACATTCGTACCTTTTGCATATTCAGAAGCAAGAAGCGACTTCCAGCCTTCTAAAGGCAAGTATCCGTCCTTCAAACCATTTCGGCAATCTTCCGCATATCCGCGCGCTAATGTATCAACTTTTTCGTTTCCTTCGTTTCCTGCGTGACCCTTAACCCACACGAATTTTACGGCGCCTTCGCGCTTAGTAATTTCCGCGTCGATTGCTCGAATCAGCTCGGCATTTTTAACAGGTTCATTTTTAGAGTTTTTCCAACCGTTCTTTTTCCATCCGTGAATCCACGTAGTTGCGCAGTTTATAGCGTATTGTGAATCACTTTCGATTGTGAGCGGCTCTCTTCCAGGATGTGCTCGTAAAGCTTCCAAAACCGCGCATAATTCGCCAATTTGATTTGTGCCATTAGTTGCGCCTCCAGCATCTGCATTGCCTGTGTGATGATGTTCGTTAGAGCTACCAGACTCGTCAATGTGATCTGCCCACGCCCAACCCATTGAACCATTTGGGTTTCCGAGCGCGGAACCGTCTGTTGAAACAACAATCATGACAAAACCTTTCAAAAATGCGCCGGCTGCAGATTGCAACCAGCGCAATTAGTAGATTTCTTTATTTACGCAAGATTATTACGTTACGCTAAAGCCTTGTCGACTACAGCAGTAGCTTCCTCAAGCACCTTGTCAAGTGCTTCTGGAGAAACGAAGGATTCTGCGTAAACCTTGTAAATATTCTCGGTACCAGATGGGCGAGCAGCGAACCAGTTGTTCTTCGTCGTCACCTTCAAGCCACCAATCTTTGCGCCGTTTCCAGGAGCTTCTGTAAGCTTTGCGGTAATATCTTCGCCGGCAAGCTTGGTTGCTTCCACGTCGTTGCCGCTCAAAGCTGCGAACTTCTGCTTCTGCTCAAGCGTGGTTGGGGTATCAACGCGCTTATACCAGCTTTCGCCAAAGCGCGCAACCTGATCCTGGTGAAGCTGAGCTGGGTTCTTGCCAGTCTTTGCAGTAATTTCCGCAGCGAGTAAATCAGGAATCAAACCATCCTTATCGGTGGTCCACACGCGACCATCTTTGCGCAAGAAGCTCATGCCGGAGCTTTCCTCGCCGCCGAAAGCAACTTCGCCGCTAAAGAGTGGGTCAACGAACCACTTGAATCCAACAGGAACTTCCACAAGCTTTGCGTTAATAGAAGCAGCTACGCGGTCAATCAAGGAAGAAGACACAAGCGTCTTGCCGATAGCAGTATTCTTTGGCCAATCCGGGCGAGCACCGCCGAACAAGTACTCCACGCACACCGCGATGTAATGGTTCGGGTTCATAACGCCCCAGTTCGGGCACACAATACCGTGACGGTCAGCATCTGGATCGGTGCCGCCAACCAAATCGTACTTATCCCAAGCGCCAGCGTTAAGCTGATCAACTAAGCCCTTCATTGCGTAAGGGGAGCTTGGATCCATACGAATCTTGCCATCGTGGTCAATAGTCATGAATCGCCAGGTTGGGTCAACTTCTGGACGCACAACGCCAATGTTCAGGCCGTACTTTTCGTTCATAAGTGGCCAGTAGTTTACGCTTGCGCCGCCGAGTGGGTCAATTCCCAAACGCACGCCGCTGGAACGAATCACGTCGAAGTCGATTACGTTTGCCAAATCGCTAACGTAGTGTTCGCGGTAATCGAAGCCTTCAACCAAATCAGACTTGATTGCTTCCTCGAAAGGTACGCGCTTTACGGACTTGTAATTGTCGAGCAATTCGTTTGCGCGAGCTGCAATTGCGTTAGTTACTTCTGCAGGTGCAGGGCCGCCTGTTACAGGATCGTACTTAAAACCACCGTCGGTTGGTGGGTTGTGTGAAGGAGTGACGACAATGCCGTCAGCCAAGCCGTCGCCGCTAAAACGCTGAGTGCCGTCGGCTGCGCGATTATGCGTCAAAATAGCTTGAGAAACAACAGGAGTTGGCACGAAATCTCCGCGAGAATCCACGCGAACGTGAACTCCGTTAGCAACCAAAACCTCAATAGCGGTTTTTTGAGCAGGCTCAGAAAGAGCGTGCGTATCGCGACCAATATAAAGAGGACCAGTTACGCCAGCTTTCTTGCGATATTCAGCAATAGCTTGCGTAATTGCCACAATATGAGCTTCGTTAAACGAAGTTTTTAAAGCAGAACCACGGTGACCGGACGTGCCGAAAATCACGCGCTGTTCTGGAATGTTGGAATTTGGAACTTCATCATAGTAAGCGCCAACCAAAGCGTCGACGTCGACTAGATCTTCTGGGGTGGCGGGCATTCCCGCATTTTTTGCTACCATAATTTTTTATTTTGCCACGGTGCTTGTATTTTATTTATTTTTTGGCACTCTTACGCACAATGCTTGCTTGTCAACAGTGAAGCGCAAATGTTTCGTATAGCCCAAAATGTCGCCGTCTACTTGCACTGGAGCAGATTTTTCTAATTGCACTTCTGCGCTAAAACCTTGCGTTTGGTCAATTCTTGAGCCTGCAGAAAGCGAATCCTGCTGGAGCGCGCGCCCTGTTAGCGTTTGGTGTATTACTCCTCGGAACAAATTAGCCCAACCAATTAAACCGCCCGAAGTGTCAATAATCTCAAAATCAAGCACACCATCGTCATATGCTGCTTCTGGCATAAGCGAAAACATAGGAATCTGACCGCAATTTCCAGCCATAAGTGTGCGGAAAGTCAATCCTTTTAGCACGCTTTCGTCGCCATTCGAACGCTGTAAGGTAACGGTTGCGCGATATTTTGGCATAAACAAATGCTTTACGCCAGAGACAAAATAAGCAAGCCAACTAATATTCTTTTTTAAGTTTGGATCAGTGTCGTCAATCATTAACGCGTCAAAACCAATGCCTGCAATAATTAAGAATGCGTGTCCATGATCTTCTTCTGGATTGTCGAGAATCGTTACGCGCCCAACGTCAACCTGCCTAGAGCCGTGAGAAGTTGCAACACGCAACGCAGCATCCACGTCGTTTACTGGAATTCCCATATTTCTAGCAAAAAGATTGCCAGTTCCAATAGGAATAATTCCCATCGCGTGACCTTTACCGCTTACTGCGCTCGCAACAGTACGAACCGTGCCATCTCCGCCTACTGCTACTACTACGTTAGCTCCGTTTGAAAGTGCTTCTAAAGCGCATTCGCGTCCATCTTTATCTAACTGTGTATCAATAATTTCGTAGGTTAAATTGCGTTCTTTGCAATAATTTTTAATACTTTCGCGATACGATTTCGCTTGTGGTTTTGAAGGATTAAGTATGAATGCGTAATGCACTGAGTCGCCATGTCGTTGAGCAAGTTTTTCTGCCAAATGATGACGTTTTAAAGCGCGCGAAACAATCATGATGACGAATGGAGCGAGTACAAGCGCGAATACAATCATCATAAGAGCAATAGTCGCTTGAATAGGCATAGTTGGCATACCTCCTATTCTTGCACATTATTTTTTCTACAATACTAAATTTTGCGGCATATTGCGAATATTTACGTTTTTTACACATTTGTATAGTATGTATTGTTTTTATAAATACCGTTTATTGCTTGTATTAGATGTTTATTAGTTACTCATCAGGTGTCGGCTAGTTGCTAGTTAATTGTGCATTTTGATGCTTTTGCTTGTTCTTTGCTCGTTTTTCACGTGTATTATTCGCATTAATTCTGTACTAAATATTTAGTTAGTTATATAGCTAGTTATGTAACCAGTTATGCTCTCCTGCTTCGCTAATACTAATTTCGTGCGTCGCTAGTGGTAAACTGTGCAAGCGTATCTGTCGCATACAACTATTGAGCAGAGGTTTTGAATATGGCTGAATTACAGCAAAATTTTGAGGGAGATGAATCCCTCAATATTACACCTAGTAATATGCCTGATGATGCTAGTGACGATACTGTTGCTTTTATGCAGGTTCCTCAAAGTCATGTAGAAGATCAAATAGCTGATAATTCTGTTAATTATGAGGGAACTCTTGCTGATAATTTAGACGAAGTCGCCGATGAAGAAGATACTTCTGGAGACATTGTTGACGATATCGTTGAAGATATTGCCGGTAATAAGAAGAATGTGTTTGGTAATAATGCTGCATCTTATGGCATGTATGCAAATGCAACTCCTGCCGATTCAACTGCAACCGATTCATTTAGAGTAGTAGAGCCGAAAGCAAAGAAACATCGTACGAATCGTTCCGCAATGGCGTTGATGTATTCGCTTCTTATTTTTGTTATTTTGTTAGCAGCAGCATTTTTTGCACTTCATTTGTATTTCAACAATCGAGTTGCTCCAGGTGTTGATTTTGGTGATGCTTCTATTACGCGCAATCTCACTGGCTATCAGGAAGATTCTGTAAGCAAGACTGTTCAGAATGCTGTGGATCATAGCGAATTAGAAATTAGTGACGATCAAGGAAATAGTATTGATGCAGATTTGAGTCAGCTTGGTGTCAAGATTGATAAGAACGCAACTGTAAAAGCTATTATGAATGCTAAGCGAGATAATTTATTTACTCGTATTATGCCTTGGGTTCATCAAACTGTGAGCTTGAAAGCTGTACGTGATGATTCTGCTTTGGATTCGTACTTATTGCATAAGTTTATTCGTGAGAAGGATCGTGCTGTACCTTATAGTGCAGTTTTCGACAAGGATTCTGAATCTTACAAGGTAGAGGATGGCATACCTGGTCGCACTATAGAAACTATGTCTGTTCGTGAAGCAGTAAAAAAGTTAATTGCTTACCCTGGTAAAACAGTAAAAGTTTCTGTTACATCTCGACGCACTGACGCTCCTATTAAGCTTGATGCAGCGCAGAAACTTGTAAATGATTTAAATAAACTTCTTGAGAAAAAAATCACGTTTAATAACGGTGACGGTAAAGATTTTACGGTTCCAAAAGAAGCGATTGCGTCTTGGATCAGTATAAAAGCAGATACGACTCGCCGTAAGCTTTCTTACACAATTGATGCAGATAAAGCAGATTATTATTTGTCTCAAGTTCTTCCAAAAGAACTTAATCAGCAAAAAATTAATCAAGAAGATGCAATTGATAAAGAAGGTAGGTTTATTTTCACAACGCTTAAAGGTTCTAATGGTGTTGAAATTAACTATTCCAATAGTGTTGCGAAAAAGGCTGTAGAATCTTTGCGCAATGGCAATGATTTCAAGATGGCTGTTCCTGCGAAAATCACTAAGTTTACCGTTGAAAAGAAGCTTGTTGAAATGCGCATTGTTGTTGACAAAACAACCCAAACGGCTTCTGTTTATAAGAATGATGAACTTGTAAAAACATTCCCTGTTTGCACAGGTAAGCGCGGTGCTGATGATTCAGCTTCCGGCACATTCTTTATTTACTTGCGTTATGCTTCACAAGATATGCGCGGTAGGAACGGCGATGGCTCTCCTTACTTCTCTCCTGGAGTGCGTTGGGTTAGCTATTACCATGGTGGAGAAGGCTTCCACACTGCTTCTTGGAATTATAAGGGTATTGCAACTGGCGATGCTGCAAATCACGGCTCTCATGGTTGCATAAACATGTATGAGCAGGATGCTCGTTGGATTTTTGAAAATTGCCCACGTGGCACTATTGTACAAATTGTTGGCACGACTCCAGATGGTCCGGTACGCGAATGAGCGAATCTGTGGGTAACTCACTTAACAAAGATGAACGCGCCGAAGAACTTTTGCTTTCTGCGCGTTCTAATCTTGAGTGTGTGCAAAGTCCACAATCTACTCCGAAGTTAGCTGCGTCTAGACGAATTAGCAGCGCGCCAATTCCTGTGCATGTTACTGCAACATTGTTTGACACTCCGTCTAAAGCTGAGTGTATTGACAATAAGCCATTGCTTGTGCGTTTTGGTCGCAGGCTCGTTACGTCTATTGTCGGCATGTGGATGCGTCTTGCTGGTCGTGTTGCTCGTCGTCTTGGCTGGTTTCCAAGTGTTGAGCCATATATTGGGTATGGAACGCATAGATATGCTCGCTTGATTTGCAGAACTGTGTATGCTCCAAAGCTTGGTCATCATTCTGCTCTAAAACGCGGAATTTACGCGATGCTTGTTGTTCCTGCTGTGCGTGTGCGCGTGGCTTTGTCTATTGACGGTATTCCTGTAGAAACAGCTCAAATTGGCGATTCTGAAATATACGATAAGCCTGAAGGTTCGCGCGATGGTAGTGCAGAGTATTGTATTTCTGACCGTGCAGGGTATTTAGATTTAATTACTGAGCGCGCTTTAGAGCCTGGTCGTCACGTTGTTTCGTATTCTGTTAGTGACCGTGAGCCTGTAAAAGCGAGCTTGTTTGCTATTGACGCAAATGTTCCTGTTGGTGTTATTTCGGACGTTGACGACACTATTATGGTAACTCAAGCGCCTTCGCCAATTCGTGCTGCTTATAACTTGCTTATTATGAATCCTGCTCATCGTTCGCCAGTTACTGGAATGTCTGAGTTTTTCCAGTCTTTAGAGCGTTTACGTGACGATATTCCATTTTTCTATCTTTCTACTTCTCCGTGGAATGTTGAGGCTTCAATTCGTCACTTTATTGATCGCGAAAAGTTTCCTGAGGGTCCTCTTCTTCTTCGTGATTTGGATCCACGTCCTAAAACTTTTATCCCAAACGGACCGCAGCATAAATTAGAATTTGCAACTCAGCTTATGGATGATTTTCCGGGTATGCGTTTTGTGCTTATTGGCGATGATGGTCAAAAGGATCCTTTAACGTATGCGAATATTATTCGTAAGCATCCAGGTCGTGTGCTTGCAGTAGGTATTAGGCAATTGCGTAAGCATGCTACTGTTGAGGATTTTCGTCGTAAATTATCTCGTGATTTTGCGGTTGCTTTAAGTGCGTCTAAGCGTGCATATGTTTTTTCGGATGCTCTTGATACTACGTGTGAAGCTGCGCAAGAAATTCCTACTATGGCGATCGAAAAATTACATAATGCTAACGAGTTTTCTGGTGATATTGATGATTTTGATGATGCTCAAATGCGCATAATTGAAGCAGAAGGTGCTGTTGGTACTTTGCAAGGCGTGCCATTTTTTGCAGCTCCTCAAGGCAAAGATTTAGCCAAAGTAATGCTTCCGTTTATAGAGGAAGCGATTGCGAAATAGTATAAAATAATTGCAAAATAATTTTGTAATATTAAAGAATTGCAGAAAATATTTCGTTACTAATATATAAAAGCTGAAGAAAATACTTAATGAAAATTAAAAGAGGTGTAGCTATGAGTAATCAAGATTTCGCAAAGCCAAAAGCAGCAGAACGCATACCGTCGGCACGTGAATTCCATGGCGACACTTATATAGACGAATATGCTTGGATGAAAGATCGCAATAATCCTAAGCTTATGGAATACGTCAATAGTCAAAACGCTTATACTGAACAGCGTGTAAAGCACTTAGAAAACTTGCGTTCTACATTGTTTGACGAGTTGCGTTCAAGAGTTCAAGAAACAGACATGTCTGTTCCTGTGCGCATGAATAATTATTGGTATTACGTGCGTACTGAAAAAGGCAAACAATACGCTGTGCAATGCCGTATGAAAGTCAAAAATAGTGACGATTGGAATCCGCCAACTATCGACAATTCTGCAAAACCTGGCACAACTGATGGTGAAGAAATTTTATTTGATGCAAACCTTGAATCTGAGCACTCTGGTGGCAAGTTCTTTAGAGTCGGTGGAATGGATTTGAGTACCGATGGTTTGAGAATGCTGTACGGTGTCGACACTCAAGGCGATGAACGCTTTAACTATTTTATTCGTGACTTTTCTACAAAAACATGTTCTTGGTTGCAGTTAGAAGAATCGTGGGAAAATCTTGCTTCTGCTTCACTTTCTCCAGATGGAAAATGGGTGTTTTATGTAAAGCTTGATGATGCTTGGCGTCCTTATCAAGTTTGGAGGCATAAGGTTGGCACTAGCGTTTCTAATGATGTAAAAGTTTTTGAAGAAACTGACGAGCGATTTTTTGTTGACGTGTATGAAAGTTTTGACGAACGATACATGATGATCAGTAGTAGTTCAAAGACTACGTCGCGCGTGCTTATGCTTCCTTTGAGCAATCCTGAAGGCGAATTCCGTATGGTTATTGAGCCGGTTGAGGGGGTGGAATACGATATTTCTTTCGCTTGCTTTGAGAATGCTGGCGAAAATGGTGAAGATATTCCAATTGCGATTGTGTGCCATAACGCTAAAAATCCTAATTTTGAAATTGACATTATTGATATGAGAGGAAATTCCGGCAAGTTTGATGAGCATATAACGTATAAGCTTTCGGATGGAGTATGTGTTGCGTCGGGTTCTCCTTATGGTTGCGAGCAGGGAGATGCTTGGCAACAAGGTGCTGGAAGTGAGCCTATTACAAAGCCTTATAATTCGCTTCAAAATCCTGAAATATTGCAAAATGCAGTTGGATTGAGCATAAGCGGATTGTCAATGTACAAAAATTATGTGGCACTAGCTTATCGTTCTCAAGGTTTGCCGCATTTGGCTGTAATGAGCAAGAAGCGCGCTGTTGAAGATTTTTTGCAAGCAAAACCGTGGCGTTTTTGCGAAGTGCGACCGCTTTCTTCCCAGCTTGCGAATCAATTTACGGATCAACTTTCTTCTCAACTTGCGGATCAAGCGCAAGCCGAATCACGTGCTGCGCTCGCAAATATTTCACAAGAAGAAATCAACAATAATCGCCTATTGAGTATTTCTATGACTGGAAATCCTTCGTACGAAGCTCCGCGTATGCGTTACGCTTTTGGTAGTTATGCGACTTTAGGTCAACTTCGCGAGTTGGATCCTTTAACAGGCGAAGATGTGTTGCTCAAGCAAGGTAAAATTTTAGGTGAATTTAATGAGCGCAATTATGCTGAAAAGCGCGTTTGGATTACTGCTCGAGATGGTGAGCGTGTGCCAGTGTCTCTTGTATGGTGTCCGAATAAAATTTCTCAAACTGACTCAATGTTTATTACTGGTTATGGAGCGTATGAAGTTAGTTCAGACCCTACTTTTTCTGTCGGTCGCTTGAGTTTGCTGGATCGCGGCGTGTTATATGCGCAAGTGCATGTGCGAGGCGGCGGCGAAATGGGTCGTGCGTGGTATGAACAGGGTAGGCGCGTCAATAAAAAGCATACTTTTGAAGATTTTGCTGATGCCACGCGTGCTTTGCAAAATGCTGGTTTTGCTTCCGCTTGTCATACTGTTGCAAACGGTGGTTCAGCAGGAGGCTTGCTTATGGGTGCTATAGCAAATATGGCTCCGGAATGTTATGCAGGAATTGAAGCAGACGTGCCTTTTGTAGATGCCCTTACGTCTATGCTCGACTCTTCTTTGCCGCTTACTGTAACAGAGTGGGATGAGTGGGGCAATCCACTCGATGATCCTGAAGCTTATGCTTATATGAAATCGTATACTCCTTACGAAAATGTGCCTTGCGTAAAAATGGAAGATGGTCGCAAAAAGTTAGCTGATTTTCCGAAAATCTTAATCACGTCCTCTATTCACGACACGCGCGTGCTTGTTACGGAACCTTTAAAATGGCTCGCTAAATTGCAAGCTTCTGGAGTTGACGCAATTGCTCGTATTGAAACTGACGGTGGTCACGGTGGCACTTCTGGCAGGTACAGGCAATGGCAGGAGTTAGCTTATGAAAACGCATGGTGCCTGCATGTTATGGGTATAAACAGTTAGTTGGAAGCGGCAGAAACTTTACTGCGTTGTAAAGTAAATGTCGTTTCCACGCCTTTCGTGATATCATGGGTCAAGTGATGTGCGTTTTTCGCTTGCGTTTGCGCTCATTTACATACAGGTAGTTCAATGGAGATATCTACTTATTGCTTAATGAAGGGGTAGAGCAGCAATGGCAACACTCAACGTTGACAGCGATGAATTTTCACTGCAACATACCGCATTGTTTAAGCAAGTTCCAGCTGATCAAGTAAAAGAATTGATGCAGTATTTACAAGAATCAACATTTAAAAAAGGTTCTGCAATTTTTAATGAAGGCGATACTGACCATCGAATGTACTTGCTTGAGCGTGGAAGAGTAAAATTAGTTCGTCATTCAAACGACAATCGTGTGCAATTGTTAAGTATTCACACTCCTGGCGAAATTCTAGGCGAAATTCCCGTTTTTGACCCTAGCGGCGGTCCTCGTACAGCTTCAGCAATATCTATTACCAACAATACTAGAGTTTTATGGCTAGAAAATGACGTGTTATTCCATTGGTTAAACAATCACCCTAGTGTTGCAGTAGATATGCTTCAAGTGCTTGCAGCGCGCATGCGAGCAAATAATGAGCGAATTTCCGATTTAGTTTTTATGGATGTTCCTGCTCGTTTAGCAAAGACTTTGCTGAATTTAGCTTCAAGATTTGGTGAGCCTATGAGCGATGGCTTGCTTGTGCCGCATGATTTAACGCAAGAAGAGCTTGCGCAACTTGTTGGCTCGTCACGCGAAACAGTTAACAAAGCGCTTATGGATTTTGCAAACAGGGGTTGGATTATGCGCCAAGGCAGGTCAATTATTATCTATAAGCCTGGCATGCTTATTCGTCGAGCTGAACGTTAAAATGCGAATGTTTATGATGTCAGTTTTCAAGTAGAGGCAAACCTTTAAAATAGTACGCATGCCGAAAAAGAATTCACTGACTGTTCGCCGTGTGTTAGCGCTGTTCCTTACCTACATCACTTTGTGTGTTGCAGGAGGTATTGCAGCAAGTATTATGTTTGTTCCTGGCGTAATGAGCGTGAATAGTGTAGTGAAAACAGTAGTGCCTTCACTTCGCGTTGACGGCATCGATTTTGATGTTACCGCGTTGCCGCAAAAATCGCGACTTTACGCTTCTGATGGCAAAACTATTATTGCAACTTTTTATGCTCAAAATCGCACTGTAGTGCCGCTTCGACGCATATCGCAATATATGCAGCGAGCAATGGTTGCTCGTGAAGACCGTCGATTCTTTGAGCATTCCGGCGTAGATATGCAAGGTGTTATTCGCGCATTCGTGCAAACATTCGTTAAAAAGGGAGATATGCAAGGTGGCTCTTCCCTAACCCAGCAATATGTAAAAAATGTGCTTATGATTAAGGCTCGCGAAAATAACGATTCTTTAGCTGAGTATCACGCTTCTGAAGGCACTATTGCACGTAAATTACGCGAAATGCTTATTGCAATTCAAATGGAGAAAAAATACTCTAAACTTGAGATTTTGCAGGGATATTTAAATATTGCGCAGTTCGGTAGCAATAATATTTACGGCGTAGAAACTGCAGCTCATCGCTACTTCAATACGAGCGCTGCAAAACTTAATCTTGTGCAATCAGCAACTATTGCTGCAATTACAAAGAATCCTTCGCGTTATGATCCTTCTATTGAAACAAATCAGCCTGAAGCGCAAAAGCAGCGCAATATTGTACTTGATTTAATGCTTCGTCAAGGTTTTATTACTAAGAGCGAGCATGATTCCGCTGTTACTATTCCTCTTAAAAGCACTCTTAACATACAGAGGGAAGTTTCTAAAATTGGATGTCAAGCTGCAGGCGACGCAGCATTCTTCTGCGATTATGTGACGAAGAAAATTTTGCACTCTCGCGAGTTTGGTAAAACTGCTGCCATGCGAGAAAAGTTGCTTACTGAGGGTGGTCTTGATATTTACACAACTATGGATTTGCGTGCTAGCAAGGCTGCTATGAAAGCTGCTAGAGATACGATTCCTGTGAACGATAAGAGCGGTTTTGAGGTTTCAATTGCGGCAATTAAGCCTGGAACTGGTGAAGTTTTGGCGTTCGGCAGTAATCGTATTTATGATGCTACGGATGCTGCAAAATCAGATCCTACGCATACTGCTTTGAACTACGCTGTAGATGAGCGCGATGGTGGCGGTCTTGGTTGGCAAATTGGTTCTACTTGGAAGCCAATTAATATGGTTGCGTGGATGCTTGCTGGAAAGTCAATTAATCAGCCTCTTCGCACTTCTATGCTTTATAATAATGCTGATTTTAATTGCAGCAAATTCCGCGGAGTTGGTAGTTGGTCAGTTCAAAACTCTGGTGGTGGCACAACTAATCCGGAAACTCCTTTGCAAGGTCTTGTGCGCTCGCATAACACTACTCAGGCTTCTATGGCTCAGCAAATTAAGCTGTGTTCAATCGCGGATGCTGCTCGCATACTTGGCTACCACAATTCGCCTCTTGGTCAGGAAAGCGTGTATTCTGCTAACTCGCTTAATCCGCCTATGACGATTGGTTCTGTGCAAGCTTCGCCTTTAACTGTGGCGAATGTGTATGCAACTATTGGTGCTGATGGCGTGGCATGTGATCCTATTGCTATTAAGCGAGTTGTTGACAAAAACGGTAAGCGTTTGAAAGTTCCTAGTGCGCATTGCCATCAAGCAATTCCAAAGGGAATCGCTCAAACTGCTGCTTATGCGCTGAATCAGGGTGTTGTGCAACCTGGCGGCGAGGCTTCAACTACACAACTTGATGGCGGTCGCAAGACTTTCGCAAAAACTGGTACTAACGAGCAGTACTACATGACTACAGCTGGTTTTGTGCCGTATCAAGTTGCTTCGTTTGTGGCAGTTGGTAACGCTGAATCACAGAAAAGCTTTAATGGCATGACTATTAACGGTCGCACAAGGGCAGCCTGGTATGGTATGTATATTGCAACCCCAGCGTGGAAACAGTTTATGAACGACTATTTGAAAGCTGCTAACATTCCTGTTGACAACGATTATGGCAAGCCTGATCCAAAGTACACTGCCGGTGGAACTCTGCCTGGCACGCCTAAAAATACTGTTAAAACTGATCAGCAGAAGCGAGATGAAGACGCCAGAAAGCAGGCAGCACAAGAACAGCAGGAAGAAGCTAAGACGCAAAAGAACATGCAAGATCAGTACGGCACTGCTCGCCGCGACGACTATGGTGATTCAGAAACTGATAATTACTAAATGGTATTTGTTAACTCGTAATTGCTAGTTAACTTACTAAATACTAAGTTGTTTTGTGCTGTTCCTTATACAAATAAACCCTTACTTATGCTACTTGATTGTGAGCAAAGTAAGGGTCATTTTTAGCGCAAATACGCACTGTGCTAGTTCAAATCCGCACCAACTGCGTCTGCAACATGCTCAAAGCCGTCGCGTTTCAAAAGATCCGCAAGTCCGCGTTTCAGCGTCGTGATTTGCTGTGGTCCTCTGTACATAAGTGACGTAATAAACATAACCAAGTCAGCACCTGAGCGAATCTTCTCATATGCTTGCTCTGGCGTAAATACTCCGCCAATGCCTGCAATAGCAAAACGTTCACCAAAAGCTTTGCGCGTGCGTCGAATAAGATCGTTGCTTGCGCTATAGGTAGGACCTCCAGAAAGTGCTCCTTGCCAATCTTCCGGAACATCAAGTCCTGCGCGATTCTTTTGCAAGTTTGCAATACTTACTCCGTCAACTTTATGTTCGGCAAGTACGTCAAGCAGAGATTTGAACTGTTCCCAACCGCCGTGTAAATTAAGCGGCATCTTAACTAACGTTGGCTGAGGTCGCTTAATAGTGTCAAGATCGGTGAATAATTTGTCAAGTGCTTCCGGCTGACTAAATGGTTCACCCACACGCGTGTTCGGGCATGAAATATTTACTTCAATTATTGAGCTTTTTCCGGCTGCACGTTCCATAGAAATATGGTAGTCTTCAATTCCTTCTTCCAAGTCGCCAACTAAGTCGTCGTTTGTGCGCGCAATAGAAATAGACATATTCATAGATTTTGCGTGCGTCCAAGCTTTCTCGGCTCGTGCAACAACGGCTTCGCTGCCATCGTTTGCTAGTCCTGCGTGTACAAGAATAGAGTCATATTCTGGAAGGCGATGATACCAAGGTTTTTGATTTCCTTCGCATGGTCGGCTTGTGGTAGAGCCAACTGTTTCAAATCCAAAGCCGGCGTTGTCTAGCACGGTTGCCATTTGGCAATTTTTATCTAGTCCTGCACTTAAGCCAAACGGGTTTGCAAAATTCACACCCATAACGTTAGTTTCTAGCACCGGGTCTGTGTAGTTAAGCATTTCGCGAAGAAGCCACATTAACCCAGGAGTGCGCTCGCTAAATTTGCAAAAATTAATCATGCGATCATGCGCTTCGTCTGGAGGAATGTTAAAAACGAAATGCGGTTTAATAATGTGTTTGTATGAGAATGTAAAAAGGTCTGTCGTTGTTTTATTGACGACATTGTGTAATGAGTGTTCAGAAACGTAATACATATTTATATAGTAGGGCATTATTGTTATATACGCCATTCCTTAGTGTATTTTGTGCGTTTTCTTCCTTAGTACGCGTTCGTTTTTGTGCGATTTTTCACAAAACCTGCTTTACTTGACAACAAAATGTGCGTTCTTTTCGTTTTAATGCCCTGAAACGCTCAATTACGTTTGTTTTTTGCGTTTACGTGTGCGATAATGTTCGTATGATTTCTTCACAGCGTCAACATTTGATTTTAAGTCGTCTCCGTACGCGCGGTGCTGTTCGCATTACTGCGCTTTCTAAAGAACTGAACGTTTCTGCTATGACGGTTCGCAGGGATATCGCAGAGCTTTCGGATCGTGGGCTTTTAAAGCGCGTTCACGGCGGTGCTGTAACGACTAATACTCTGCTTTCGGAGCCGCTGTTTTCTGTAAAGTCGCAAATGGACATTGGTTTGAAGGATGCGATTGCGCGTTTGGCTGTGGACTATGTTTCTCCTGGGGATGTGATTGCTATTGGCGGCGGTACCACTGCTTATGTGTTTGCGCAGCATTTGCTCGAGTCTCGCAGGGCTTCTGGCATTACGATTTTGACTAATTCGATTCCTGTTGCGGAGCTTGTGCAAGCTTTAGAGTCGAAGGATGTCGAGGTTATTGTTACCGGCGGCGTGATTACGCGTTCCAATTCGCTTGTTGGGCCTATTGCAGATAAAGTTGTTGCTTCTCTTCGTGTGAATACCGTTTTTCTTGGCACGCATTCTGTGTCTCTTCCTCGCGGATTCCTTATGCCAAATTCTTTGGAAGCTGCTACTGATATGGCGTTAATGGATATTGCGGATCGCACGATTATTTTGACGGATCATACTAAATGGAGTTGTACGTCGCTTTCGCTATTTGCTCGTTTTGATCAGGTTGATACTGTTATTACCGACGATGGTTTGGATGCTGATTCTCAGCTTCGCACGCGTGAGCTTGTAAAGGATTTGGTTTTGGCACCTGTTATTGACGAGCGAGATGTTCTTGATGCATCTAATGGTGACGATTTAGCAAATTCTGAAGATTCTGACGATTTGCTTGATTAGTATTTTGCAAGTATTTTTGCAAAGTTTGATTTTGCGCGCTGATGATTTTAATGCCCGAGTGAGTTATTTACTCGGGCATTTTGTTCTTGCTGTTTGGTTTGGTTTCAAGTGTGCCGATGTTTAAACAAATTTTGCTATGTTTAAATAAAGCGTGCCGATGGTTAAATATTGCGTTTTTTGTTGTTTTATAAGGCTGTTAGAGAAATCACAAAACTCAAACCTTAAAGAAAGCTGAAAAAATGTTAAAAAAATCCAGTATATGGCGTGTCGCGTAATTTTTATCAAAAAATACAGAAAAATGCCGTAAATATTTCTGCTTTTTAATGAATATAACGAATATTTATCAAGATTTTTTGTATTTTTGATGCTGAGAAACCTGAATTTTAGTGTTGAGTTTTCTGAGAGCTTGCGGTAAGTTTTAACTCAGTTACCGGTTGAATCCCTAGTTCACTGGTACGAGCGGGAAACCGCAAATGGCAAATTTTTCTTCGCATACCCTAGTGCGAAGGAGAAGAAGAAAGGAAAATATTATGTTGAATAAGAAGGCTATCGCCGCATTCGCTGCTGGCGCCACCCTCCTCTCTGGTTTCGCTTTTGCTGTCCCAGCAATGGCTGAGACTCCTGCTGCTCCTGCTGCTCCTGCTGCTCCTGCTGCTCCTGCTGCTCCTGCTGCTCCTGCTGCTCCTGCTGCTCCTGCAGCTCCTGCTGAACCTACTTATAATAAGTCATTCTATAAGACTGAAGACGCTGGAGAGCTTGATGCTCGTTTGGCTAAGGAGAAGGCTGATAAGGAGGCTAAGGCTAAGGCTGAAGACGAGAATGATAAGTATGAGCATTCTCCATTTGGCAATAAGGACATGGATTACGCGAAGTGTGTGAAGCTTTACGGTAAGGATTCTCTCGAGTGCAAGGCTGTCGCTGACTACCTCAAGCGTCATGGTCAGAAGGTTGATGACAAGGCTAACGACAAGAAGTCTGACAAGAAGTCTGATAAGAAGGCTGCTCCATTGGCTAAGACCGGTGCTGCTGTAGCTTTGGCTGCTGTTGCTGCTTCTGTGCTTGCTGGCATGGGTGCTGCTCTTCGCAAGATCCGTCACTAAGCTGAAATCTGATTCAGTGATGAATCATTTGGGCTTTAGCTTATTGGTTGATCGTTGAGTCGGTTTTTCTGTGAATTACTTAGTCTAGTGTGCTGAAAGGTGCGCTAGACTAAGTTTTTTTATGACAATTTTGTGCTCTGCACGCTCGTGTTCACGTCTTCGTCCTCTTTTTACGCAACTGTAAAGTTTCTGTCGTTATTTGCTGGTTTCGCGGCTTTTTCTTTACGCTGCTGTAAAGTTTCTGCCGCCTGACACCATCGTTTAAGCGCGTAACTCTCGTCGTCATGAGCGTGCTGTAAAATAGCAAAGTTGTGTGCGGTTTTGGTGCTTATCATCAAACATATCGCGCATATTTTGCAAACACACTCCTGCTGTGGAAGGTCCACAGCCGATAGTCCGAAGGAGGTGGGTGATGTCTGCACATAAGTATGAACTGATGTTCATTGCAAATCCTGAGCTGGATGAGCACGGTCTTAAGAAGTTGACCGAGCAGTATCTTGAGCTTGTCACCAACGAGGGCGGTTCCGTTGACGGCACCGATTACTGGGGTCGCCGCAAGTTTGCCTACGAAATTGAAGGCAAAACCGAAGGTAACTACGTTGTGGTGAACTACACTGCCGAGCCATCTGTAAGTGACGAACTTGACCGTGTTTTGAACCTTAATGAATCTGTAATCCGCACGAAGATTCTTCGCAAGGACGCTAAGTAAAAACTAGCAAAACTAAGTAAGCTCTAGTGAATTAAATAAAAACTAGTTAAGCTAAATAAATACGTAAACAACCGCGCATAAGTTGCGCACAAAATTGCCAGTAATCACTGATATGTGATTACGAGTAAAGCGAGAAAGAAAAGGCACGATATGGCAGGTGAAACGATTATTACCGTCGTGGGAAATCTCACTTCGGATCCTGAATTAAGGGCACTTTCCAACGGTGCTTCTGTTGCGAGCTTTACCATTGCATCCACACCTAGAACGTTTAATCGTAATACGAATCAGTTCGAGGATGGGCCTGCATTATTTATGCGTTGCTCAGCGTGGAGAGACTTGGCAGAACATTGTGCAAACAGCCTTTCTAAAGGCACGCGCGTGATTGCTCAGGGCAGGTTGTCGCAGCGTTCGTATCAAGCGCAAGACGGCTCGAATCGCACAGTTGTTGAACTTACGGTTGACGAAATTGGTCCATCTTTGCGTTATGCAACTGCGCAAGTTAACCGCCAAAGCTCTTCAACAGGTTTTGCTGGTGGCTCGCGCGCATCAAATGCTGCTGGCGTAGGTTATGCTGGCGGAGCAAATTATGCTGCTAGCCAGGCTGCTTCTCAGCATGCTGCAAGTTCTTCAGCGGCTGATCCGTGGAGTGCTGCTGCGCCAACAAACGATAGTTTTTCAACTTTCGGTGCTAATTCTGATTTTGGCGGCGATTCTGAAGAACCTGAGTTCTAGCGTTTTAGTTGAGCTATAGATAGCGTATTTATTTGTTTATTTATGCACTTATTTACGCGCTTACTTAATCCTTATAAATACATCATCAGTTACATGTTATGCAAAAAGCATAACGGATTTGAGAGAGGACATCTTATGTCACGCAAAAGGCCGCAACCACCGGTCAAGCCTTTCAAGAAGAAGCCAAATCCTTTGAAGGCTGCCAAGATTACTGAAATTGATTATAAAGACGTTGCTTTGCTGCGCAAGTTCGTTTCTGACCGCGGCAAGATTCGTTCCCGTCGTATCACCGGCGTAACCGTGCAGGAACAGCGCAAGATCGCGAAGGCAGTGAAGAATGCTCGCGAAATGGCTTTGCTTCCTTACGCCACTACCGGTCGCTGATTGAGAGGATAGGAATATGGCTGAAACCAAGGTTATTCTTACCAAGACTGTTGCCAACCTCGGTCACTCTGGTGACGTTGTTGAAGTTAAGGCTGGCTATGCACGCAACTACCTGATTCCTCAGGGTCTTGCTTTTGCATGGAACAAGGGTGCTGCTTCCCAGATTGAAGCAATGCGTCGCGCTCGTCTTGCCAAGGCTGTTGCCACTCGTGAAGAGGCAGTTGCAGCTAAGGCTCAGATTGAAGGTACCGTTGTGGAGCTTTCTGCTAAGGTTTCCGAATCCGGCAAGCTTTTCGGTGGCGTTTCTGCCGAGAAGATTGCTGCCGCTTTGGCTTCCAAGGCTCAAGTTGAGGCTCGCGCAATTAAGGTTGCTACTATTAAGACCACTGGTGAGTTCCCAGCAACCGTAACGTTGCATCCGGAAATCACCGCTTCCTTTACTGTTAAGGTTGTGGCTGAGTAAGTAGCTTTGTGAATTTTACAAAACATGTTGTAGCAAGCAGATTCTTGCTTTTAGTGGTTTTCTGCTTGTAATACATGTGGATTGAACTTAAGCATTAGCTCTGCGTTTGCGTTGTATTGAGTTTTCTCATTGCGATGCTGCGCAGAGTTTTTTTATGCTGCAATATTTTGAAAATGTGAATGTGTTGTAAGTGTCACGTGCGTAACGTAGTTTTTTAAGTTCTACTCGACTAAATTAGAACAGTTGGAAAATTACGAAATTATCAAGGAGATGCAAACTGTGCTGGAAAGCAAATATGAACTGGCCGACGAGTTTAGTATGAACGCAAAAGCGCAAGATGCCAGCATATCTGCTATTCGCAATGACGAAGAGTATGCTTGTAAAAATTCCGCAATTACACCTTCCGCAATTACGAATCTCGAAAACGCAATAAAATACAGCAATCACAAAGGATACGGCGAAACTTGCGCGAAGGTTATTCTTTTTGGCGAACATTCCGTGGTTTATGGTCATTCTGCAATAGCTTTGCCGCTTAAAAACTTGCGTATGCGCGCTGTCGTAACTAATTGCAATGAATCTTTAGTACCTGTATCGTGTAAATCTTTATCTTCTGCTTCGTGTGAATCTTTAGCATCTGCATCACGCGAATCTTTAGCATCTACGACGAATCTCGATTCACATATAACTCTTTCGTGCCTTGACTTTACTGGCAAACTTTCCGAAATTCCTACGCGCTTTAATAGCATACAAACAGCAATTCGCGCGTCGCTAGAGTTTGCAGGGTGGAGCGGTGAGAATTTGCACATTTTTACCGAGTCTGATTTTCCAGCAGAACGAGGTCTTGGCTCGTCTGCGGCTGCTGCTGGTGCTATAATTCGTGCGATTCTTGACTATTATGGCGTTTCAGCTAGCGATGATGAGATTTTTAAGTTGACGCAGACTGCTGAGTGCGTGGCTCACGGACGTTCTTCAGGCTTGGATGCCACTGCAACCGCTGCTTCCTGGCCTGTGCGTTTTAGTCGTGGCTGTTTTGATCGCATGGAAATTAACATGCGTGCGTGGCTTGTTTTGGCGGATTCTGGATGCAAAGGAATGACTCGCGAAACAGTTGAAGCTTTGCATTCTCGTTTAGAATCGAATCCTGTTGAAGTTGGAGCGCAGCTCAATAAATTGGGGGAGATTGCGGCTGTTGCAGAAGATGATTTGGTGTTTGGTCGTATTGAAAATATGGGTAAGCAAATGACTTTCGCACACCGTATTTTGGCGGATTTGGGCGTAAGTACTGCGAAACTTGACACTTTGGTAGATGCTGCTTGCAAACATGGCGCGTTGGGTGCAAAACTTACTGGCGGAGGTGGTGGAGGATGTGTCATTGCGCTGGCTGATAGTGAGGATGCTGCTAAGCGAGTGAGTGAAGCTTTTAAAAATGCAGGAGCTTGCGATACGTGGATTGTGAATATAGGTGATTCTGCAATAAATTGAATCTTATTTTTACTTGAAATGTAGCATAAACTTTACAGTTATTTAAAGAAAAGAAGCTTGTGCGCACTGTTTTGCTAAAACATTGACTAGCACATTAACAAACGAGAATTACGTATCTGCCGCAAAAGGAACAGTATGCAAAATGTTGAAATTCAGCCAAAAATAACGTTTGACGCTAGTCTTTCACCCAACTCAGCTTTTGCTAAAGCAAACGCGAATATTGCGCTGATTAAGTATTGGGGTAAGCGCGATGAAAAGCTGATTTTGCCTTATACTTCCTCGCTTTCGCTCACCCTTTCGGATTTGTTTACAACTACAAGCGTAAGTTTTGCGAATAATCTTGAACAAGATACTTTTACTTTAGATAATGAAAAGATTTCGCCGTCTGCAAAACCTTTTCGTCGCGTAGTCGCTATGCTCGATTTGGTGCGTGAAATTGCAGGAATTTCAACGAAAGCAAGCGTTATTTCGCATAATATTGTGCCAACTGCTGCCGGTCTTGCATCGAGCGCGTCTGGTTTTGCAGCTCTTGCGTCTGCTGCCTCGTACGCTGCTGGATTAAACCTAACTCCACGAGAACTTTCTAGACTTGCAAGATGTGGTTCTGGTTCAGCTTGTCGTTCGATTTTTGGAGGACTTTCAATTTGGCATGCAGGTTGCGACGACGAAACATCTTACGCAGAGCCTATTGAAAACGCACAAGTTGCGCTTAAAAATTTAAACCTTGCTATGATTGTTGTTACTTTGGACGATAGCAAAAAGCCGATTTCTAGCCGAGAAGCGATGCGCAGAACGGTTGAAACTTCGCCAACGTATATGCAATGGGTTGAGCAGTCGAAAGACGATCTTGAAATTGCTAAAAACGCAATTAAGCGAGCAGATATTGAGCAATTGGGTGAGGTTGTTGAACGCAATGCTTTTGGAATGCACGAAACTATGCATAATGCTGTTCCGTCGGTGAATTATTTAACTAGCAGCACGCATATTGTGCTTGAAGCGGTTAAAAATATGCGAAAAGATGGTTGGCTGGTGTGGTCTACGATGGATGCTGGTCCAAATGTGAAGGTGCTTACTTCTGGAGATGATGCTTATCGTGCGATGTGTCAGTTGCGCTCGCGAGTTGAGGATGGTTTACGTAATTCTAGCGTTTTTTGTAATACAGAATATTGCGAGCCGAAATTTGCGATTGCGCTGCCAGGTGACGCTGTGACGGTGAGTACGAGTTTAAAATAGGCGGATAATATGACTCAAGTGCGCTCTAGTGCCCCAGGAAAGCTTTATATTGCTGGCGAGTATGCTGTTGTTGACGGCTGTGCTGCAATTGTTGCTGCTGTTAATCGTTATGTAACAGTTAGCATAAGTGATGAAACCTTAAACGAAGAGTTACGCGAAAATTTGCAGAAAAATGCGCCTAGTAGCAGAAATTATTGTGGTGTGATTACGTCAGATGCTGAAAAATATAAACCGCTTCTTTGGGCGCGTGCATCCGACGGAAGTATTGAAATACAAAACGACGGAAAATATGCTTATGTGCTCGCTGCAATGGGCGTAGTCGACGCTTATGCTAGTGAGAAATGTGCGCCAAATATTAACCGAAAAAGTTACAATGTGCATATTTTTAGCGAACTTGATGATGTAAAAACTGGTAGAAAATACGGTCTTGGATCTTCTGCTGCAGTAACTGTTGCAGTTATCCGCGCGTTGTGCAAATGGTATGATTTGAATCTTTCGACTCCAGAAATTTGCAAGCTAGCATTGATTGCGTCGTCGAGTGTTAAAAAATCCGGAAGCGGTGGAGATGTTGCTGCCAGCTCTTATGGCGGTTGGATTATGTATCGCGCGTATAACCGAGAGTGGCTTGAAGCTGAGCTGACGCTAGTAAAATCCGGATGCTCTGATTTCGGTGAGTTGTTGTACAAAAAGTGGCCACGACTGGAAGTTAAGCGTTTAAATGTAGATAAGTCGCTAAAACTTTTAGTCGGGTGGACTGGTTCTCCTGCGTCTAGCGCAAAGCTAGTAAGTAGCGTAGAAAGTAGCGTTAA
Organism: Gardnerella sp. DNF01189; assembly: GCF_049244195.1. Taxonomy (NCBI): domain Bacteria; kingdom Bacillati; phylum Actinomycetota; class Actinomycetes; order Bifidobacteriales; family Bifidobacteriaceae; genus Gardnerella; species Gardnerella sp. DNF01189. Next base: position 1,455,514 of record NZ_CP058385.1, read on the forward strand.
AACTAGTGCTGAAGGTAGTACGGAAAGTAGCGTCGAAACTAGTGCTTTTGACAATAAAAATCAACTTTTTACTTACGAAGATTTTTGCAAACAAAGTGAGATTTGCGTGCAAAAACTTGCGCGCGCAATTGAAAAGTTTGAAATAAGCGAAATTTCTAGCGGTTTTGCTCAAAATCGTGCGTTGTTACAAAAATTAAGTGCTCTTACTGGAACTGTTATCGAAACACATGAACTTACAAAATTTATTGAAATTGCGACTTGTGCCGGTATTCCTGCAAAAACTAGCGGCGCAGGCGGGGGAGATTGTGCAATTGCGCTGTCGACAATTTATGACAATAATGTAATTGAAACTATGAAATCTACTTGGGAAGCCAATGGAATAAAGCCATTGAATATTGATGTTACGGAAATTTTTGGAACTGGTAAGCCTTCTGAAAATATTGTATTAGACGCGTTTGTTAAGAGTCGCGAACCTAATGCACAATCTGCTCAATCTTGCACAATACAAAACCGCAAAGACGCGCATATTGCGCTTGCGGACAAGCAGTATAAAACTCGTGCAGATTCAGATTTTGACAAAGTGCGTTTTGTGCCGAATGCTTTGCCGCAAGTTGCGCTTGAAGAAATTGACGCTAGCGTGAACGTGCTAGGAAGCGAAGTATGCGATTCTGTGCATTGGTGCTCGCCGATATATATTAACGCAATGACCGGCGGAAGTGATGCTGCTAAAAAAGTGAATGCAAGTCTTGCTAGAGTTGCTGCAAAAAATTCTGTTGCTATGGCGAGTGGATCTTTGAGTGCTGCTCTTCGAGACGAAACTTTACTCAGCACTTTCAGTGTCATAAGAAGCGAAAATCCACATGGATTTGTGATGGCAAATGTTAGCGCTGGAACTAGTGCGTCTGATGCATTGCGTGCTGTAAACATGATTCATGCGAATGCGTTACAAGTGCATTTAAATGCTGCACAAGAGTTGGTTATGCAAGAAGGCGATCGCGATTTTCGAAATTGGTTGTGCAATATTGAGTCTATTGTCAGTGCGTGCGAAGCACTAAGCGTGCCTGTGATTGTGAAGGAAACTGGATGCGGAATTTCTGCTAAAGATGTTCATCGTCTTAAAGATGTTGGAGTGCGCACTGTAGATGTTTCTGGTCGTGGCGGAACTAATTTTGTAACAATAGAGAATGCTCGCAGGAACTTAGGCGACTGTGATTATTTGGCTGATTGGGGTCTTACTACTGTTGAGTCGCTGGTTGACATACGCAAGTGTGATTCGTTAAAAAATATGGAAGTTTTCGCAAGTGGAGGAGTTCGCACGCCTTTGGATGTTGTGCGTGCGTTGGCTTTGGGTGCTTCTGCAGTTGGTGTCGCTGGCGAGTTTTTGCATACGCTTATGCATGAAGGTGAGGATGCGCTTTCTTTGCAAATTGATAACTGGCAGAAGCAAATTAGGGTGATTATGGCTCTTCTTGGATGCAAGACAGTCAAGGATTTACAAGAAAAGACTGAGTTCGTGCGCGCGGATTGTCTTGGTAAGTGATATACTTGTGTAGTTGTGCGTTCAAGCGTGCTTATTTGTTTATGCAATGTGCGTAAGTAATTTGCGTAAGTAGTTCGTGTGTTTGAATGACGCAAGACTTGCAAGTCAAAGAAAATAGGAGTCCAATTATGGCAGCTCGTTGCGCAGTATGTGGCAAGGGACCTCAGACTGGTTTCACTGTTTCACATTCGCATATCCGCAATAAGCGCACCTTCCGCCCGAACCTTCAGCCGGTTCGCACCACCATTGATGGCGAGAACGTTCGCCTTCGTGTGTGCGTGAAATGCATTAAGGCTGGCAAGGTTCAGCGCGTTGAGGCGTGATTTGCGCATTGTATTGCGTTTAAATTGTAAGGCCCTGAGTGTTGCTCGGGGCTTTTTTGTATTTGCATATTTTTTCGTGCGCACGTTATATTCCTGATTGCGAATGATTTATAATCGAAATATGCTAAATACGCCCACGAACTCAGCCAAAATGCATACTTCGCTTTGTGCAATAATCAGCAATAAGCGACGCGTTTCTGCATTAAAATCTTTGGGCATAGTCACAGTCAAAGACGCGCTAACTTACTACCCATTTAGAGTCACAAGTCCACTGAGAATTGCGAACTTAAAAGATGTAAAAATTGGCGAAGAAGTGGCTTTCTATGCGCAAGTTCAGTCAATTAACGTTGTGCCTATGAACGCTCGTCGCGGTTTTAGAATCGAAATTAACGTTTTGCAAGATATGCAAGTGGTAGCTCAGCTTATTTATTTTTCTAAAAATCGTCAATACGCTCAGTGGCTTTCCGCAAAGATGCATGTTGGCGAAATGGTTGTTGTTGGCGGCATGTCTAGCGCTTTTAATGGTAAATTGCAATTTACGCATCCTCAAATTCTTACTGTATCTGCTGCAGAAGAAAGCGATAGCTTGCATCAATCTCGCGATACTGTAAGAAGCGTGGAAGATGGTTTGGCGCGTATGAGCGCTCCTATGCCCGTGTATCATGCAAATTCGCGAATCTCTAGTGAGCATATTCACGAAACAATACTTTCTATGCTGTCTGCACTTTCTGAAGATTCTGCATCTTCCGCATCTTCCGCAGCTTGCGCTACTGAATCCCTGCAAATCCCAAATATTACGCCTGAATCAGTGCTAAAAAAACGTAACCTCATGACTAGAGCGTCAGCAATATACTCAATTCATAATCCGCAATCAGTTGACGAATTTTATAAAGCTGTTGACTCGTTGCGCTATGAAGAAGCTTTTATTTCCCAAGTAGCTGTATTGCGATCTCGTGAAGATTCTAAAGATAATCAAGCAAAATCTTGTAATAATTCTCTTATAAGAAATGAATTTGTGGAAAGTTTGCCGTTTGAGCTTACTGCAGGTCAAAAAGATGTAATTGATGAGATTGTACGTGACATGCGTGAGCACCATCCGATGCGTCGCTTGCTTCAAGGTGAAGTTGGTTCCGGAAAAACAGTTGTTGCGCTCGCTGCAATGCTCGAGGCAGTTGGATCAGGCTATCAGGCTGTGCTTGTGGCTCCTACTCAAGTTCTGGCGTCTCAACATGCCGAAAATTTGCGCCAAATGATTGCGCGCGCGAATCTAAAAGTGCCTGTAATCGTCGTAACTGGCGGCATGAGACTTGCGGATCGCAGACGTGCGCTAGCGAGTGTGGCAAGTGGAGAGCCTTCGCTTATTGTTGCAACTCATGCAGCGTTCTCGTCGACTTTTAAGCCGACTAATTTAGCTTTGGTAATTATTGACGAGCAACATCGTTTTGGTGTTGAGCAGCGCGATGTTTTGTTGCGCAAAATGAGCGTAGATTCGCATAATAGTGCTGAAAAGTCTTTTACACCGCATCTTTTAGTAATGACTGCAACGCCTATTCCGCGCTCTGCTGCTATGACGTGGTTCGGTGATTTGGATGCTTCGTATTTAACTGAACTGCCTGGAGGTAGAAAACCTATTCGCACTTTTGTTGTGCAAGAATCGGATGCGAATACTATGGCGAGAATGTTTGCGCATATTCGTGCTCGCATTGATGCAGGTGAGCGTGCGTATGTTGTTTGCGCGCATATTGATGATGATTTTAATGAGGATTCTGGTAGGGATTCTGGTAGTGCTTCTGTTAGTAATTTTGGTAGGGATTTTGATAGCGATGAATCTGAAGGTTTTGAAGATGTTTCGCAATCTGTGCAATCTAATCAATCTGAAGAAAATAACGCAGATTCTTTGCGCAAACTTCATACAGTTAACGGCATTTTGAAGCGGCTTTCAGCTTTGCCGCAATTTAAAGGCGTTACTTTTGCTAAGCTTACTGGTCGCGACGATGATGCTACGAAACGCGAAACGATGGAACGTTTTGCGCGCGGAGATGTGCAAGTTCTTGTAGCTACAACGGTTATTGAGGTCGGTGTTGATGTGCCTCAAGCGAGTTGCATTGTGATTTTTGACGCGGATCGTTTTGGTCTTGCGCAATTGCATCAGTTGCGTGGACGTGTTGGGCGTGGTGGCACGAATTCTTGGGCATTTTTGGTTGCGCAAACTGAGGATGGAAGTCTTGCTCAAGAACGTTTGCAAGTTGTTGAAAATTCGCTAGATGGTGCCGTAATTGCTAAGAAAGATTTGGAATTGCGCAATGTTGGCGATGTTCTTGGCGATAAGCAGTCGGGTGGTCGCTCGAGTTTGAAGATTTTGCGAGTTGTTAAGGATGCAAAGATTATCGCTATGGCTCGTGAAGATGCGTTGGAGACTTTGCAAAAAGACACTCATCTTGTTTCGTTGCCGTATCTTGCAGGTGCAGTGCTTGATTTTACGAGAGGTGGAAGTGCGCAAATCGTAAGCAATTAAAATTCTAAAGTTCTGAATTTGCGCGCAAAATATCTTATAAAGATTACAATATTGTATGAATAAATTATCCTATAAAAAAAGTATAAAGAAAAAATTATTGCATATTTATGCACTTAATTTAGTAAAAAATACGGTAAGAAACTATTTTTAATTGATAATTAATATCAACTTTTGTTGGATATAATATAAAAAAACAACAAAATTACATAAATTTACGTGCATATTATGAGAATTGTGAATATCCTAGATAGTAGGCATCATTTGTAATCACAATAGAGATGAGGCGACAATGACCGAACGCGAACAACAAATCTTGACTTGGATTCAACAAAACCCGATGATTAGCCAACAGGAACTTGCAAATCTCGCAGGAATTACTCGTTCAGGTGTGGCTGCTCATATTTCCAATTTAATTCGCAAAGGATATTTACGAGGTAAGGGATATATTGTTACTCCTCCAAGTTATGTGACTGTTGTTGGCGGAATTAGCATGGATGTTCTTGGCATTGCTTGCGGAGATTTGATGGATTACACGTCTAATGCTTCCCGTGTGCGCTATATGCTAGGCGGTGTTGGAAGGAATATTGCAGTCGCGTTGGAACGTCTTAATATTCGCACAAGCATGGTTTCTGTCTACGGTGGCGATCACAACGGAGAGCTTTTCCGCATTGATGCTGCTGCAAACGGCTTAGATATTGGTTATGCGAAGCAACTTCCTGAGTCAATGACTGCTTCGTACATGTATGTTGGTGACGCTTCTGGTCAGCGTTTGCTTGCTTTAGACGATATGAGTATTTACGACCACATGACTCCTGATTTTTTGCGTGAGCGCATGTCCATTATTGAAAATGCTGATATTTTGGTGTTGGATACTAATATTCCGCAAAAGTCAATTGAGTGGCTATGTGACCGTTATCGCCGTCCTATTATTGTTCGTGCAATTACGGATGCAAAAGCTCCTCGAGTGCTTTCTAGATTGTCTCGTATTGACACCCTTATTTTAGATACTGCTGAATCGCAGGCTTTAACTGGCGTTAATGCTGTTGACGAGCGTTCTGCAATTCGCTGTGCGAATGTGCTTCTCAAGCGTGGAGTAAAACGTGTATTTGTAAATGCCGGTCGCGCAGGAGTTGCTTATGGTGTTGCAGATGAGGGAGTGTCGTTCTATCCTGTCCCAGTTAAGCGCGTCCAGAGAATGATGCTAACTCGCGGAAATAGCAATGTTGGTGTTGAAGCAGTCGGCAACGACAACGGTTCTAGCGATGCTGCTACTGCGGCGCTTATTTACGCGCGATATAACGAATTTGATTCTTCAAAAACTGGCAGATTTGCGGTTGCTGCTGCAGCTTTGAATACTGAATCTATGCAGCCTGTACATGAGTTGTTTAATCCAGAACTTATTTCTCAACGCATGACGAATATTCATGAGCGCATTTAATTAGTGCTTTTTGCGCTGATTTTATTTCTTTTATTTAATTTACGAATTAATCTTGTAAATTTTTCTTGCATACAATAGTAGGTCTGCTATACTTGTTATTAGTCATTTGTTTAGTTATATAAACAAATGTTAGGTAATTAGTGTTGTATGATGCAATGGAGCGTATGTGCAGCGAAATGCGTAGTGGCGTACGAGCATGGATCATAGAGCAATTTACGCATAAATTAACAGCAGTTAGTAGCAAACGTAATAGCAAAAATAACTGAAAACTATTTACGTAAGTTATTAACAAGAAGTTAGTTATCTACGAAGGAGTAATGATGACTTCAATCATCCTAGATTGCGATCCTGGCCATGATGACGCCATGGCTATTCTGTTGGCACTTGGTAACCCAAATATTGAGTTGCTCGGCGTAACTACAGTTGGCGGCAACCAAAGCCTTGAAAAAGTCACGTATAATGCGCGTGCAACTCTCGAAATGGCTCGTGCAACTCACATTCCAGTTCACGCAGGCTGCGACCGACCAATGGTCCGCCCTCTGGAAGTTGCGGCTTCCGTGCACGGCGAAAGCGGCTTAGACGGCGTAACGCTTCCAGAACCAACGCGACCATTGGACGAAGGCCACGCTGTAAATTGGATTATTGATACGATTATGAGCAACGAACCTGGCACGATTACGCTTGTACCAACTGGTCCGCTCACCAATATTGCTATGGCAGTGCGCCTTGAGCCACGAATCGTAAGACGTGTGAAGGAAGTTGTGCTCATGGGCGGCGGATATCACGTTGGTAATTGGAGCGCGGTTGCTGAGTTTAATATTAAGGTTGATCCAGAATCTGCGCATGTTGTGTTTAATGAGGATTGGCCTATTACTATGGTCGGTCTTGATTTGACACATCAGGCACTTTGCACTCCTGAAGTGCAAGCAAAGATTAATGCTATTGGCACGCCTCTTTCTGCGTTTGCTAGCGGTTTGATGGACTTCTTCCGTAAAGCGTATAAGGATAATCAAGACTTTATTGATCCGCCAGTTCATGATCCTTGCACGATTGCTTATTTGATTGACCACAGTGTGGTGGCTACTCGTCGCTGCCCTGTAGACGTTGAAATTAAGGGCGAATTAACAGTTGGTATGACCGTTGCAGATTTGCGCGGACCAGAACCATCCGCAGAAGAATGCCATACGCAAGTTGCAACCAAACTTGATTTCGATAAATTCTGGGATTTGATTATTGACGCGCTGAAGCGTATCGGCTGATTTGTACTAGAATTATTCACGATATTTTGCGCAACAATACTGCAAATTTACCGAAAGAAAATAAAGCGGCAAAGTTGCGCGAAAATAAAATTTATACGAAATTTGATATGAGGCTATTATGACTGAAGTTTCATCTCCAACGCCTTCCATGCTAGACAAGGGTGGGCGATCAATTGTTGCGTTAATGACGGCGCTACTCGTTGCTATTTTTGCTTTCCAGCTCAACGCTTCAATGCTTTCTCCAGCATTAGCAACAATGACAAAAGAGCTTCACGCAACCGATACGCAAATCGGCTTAACTCAAACAGTGTTCTTTACTGCTGCTGCTTTATTCTCACTGTTTTTGCCGCGCTTATCTGATTTAGTCGGTCGTAAGAAGGTGCTTATTGGCATTTTGATTTCAACGATTGCGGGCTGCGTAGTGTCTGCGCTTGCTCCAGATGTGAATATTTTGATGCTTGGACGTATTTTGCAGGGTGCTTCTGGTCCTGTAGTGCCGATGTGCTTGATTATGCTTCGCGTGCGCGTAACTGAAGAAAAGCGTTACGCAAAGCTAATGGCAATTTTGACATCTGTAAACGGTGGTATTGCTGGCGTTGATGCGTTGCTTGGCGGTTGGCTTGCTGGAAAGTTTGGTTTCCGTTCGGTGTTCTGGACTATGGCAGGTATTGCTGTAGCGGCAGTGATTATGGTGATTGTTGCTGCTGAAGAATCTTATGCGGAGGAAACTTCAAAGATGGATTGGTTGGGCGTTGTGACGCTTGGTATTGCGTTCCTTGCAGCATATCTTGCTATTAATGAAATTGATAAGCTTGCAAATGCTAACTTGACTATGGTTGCAGGCCTTGTGGTAGTGGCTGTAATCTTCTTCGCGATTTTCTGGAGAATTGAAGGAAAGATTGCTGCTCCTTTGGTTTCGACGCATTACATGAAGCAGCGTCGCACGTGGGGCTTGCTTTCTTGCACGCTGCTTACCATGACTGGCGTTTTTGCTTTGATGAATGGTGTAGTGCCGCAGCTTGCTCAGGATGCTAAGTTTGGTGCTGGCTTGGGTGCTGACGTGGTGAGCTTTGCAACGTTGACGCCTTACGCAATTATTGGCTTCTTGTTTGGGCCTGTGGCTGGTATGCTGGCTGCCAAGTTTGGTTACCGTTTGGTACTTCGTGCTGGCATTATTGTCAGTGTGATTGGCGTTGTGTTTGGTATGTATGTTGCTAATAATCCATCGGTGTGGTCTTTGGTTGCGCTTTCGCTGGCTTTGGGCGTAAGCTACGCAGGTGTTGCAAACATTATGCTTAACGGACTTGGTATTGTGCTTTCTCCAAAGGATAATCCAGGATACTTGCCAGGCATGAACGCTGGTGCTTTTAACTTGGGTGCTGGCTTAAGCTTTGCAATTCTTTACGCTGTGATGACGAATGTTGCAGGAACTAATGGTGCAACAGGCGGATACATGGCTTCGATGGTTGCGGGCATTGTGTTACTTGCGCTTGCGTTTGCTTGCTCCTTCTTAATCCCGAATCCTGAAGAAGTAAATAAGTAAGATTGACGCGTGAGTTTGCGTAATCTTAAGTGAATAAAATTAAGCGGTAAAGCTAGGATTTCCTATGCTTTGCCGCTTTTTGCTTTCTGCGCGCGACACTTCCTTTACACAGCTGTAAAGCGAGTATCGAAACCGAAAACAAATGCCAGTAAATTCTCCAACAAATGTGTTTAAAACTCATAGACAATACTAAATAATCACAAAATCGCATTGAGTAACAATGACTGTCGGGAGGGGGAGGATAAGCTAGAAGAATGCACATTATTGCTGGACGTTTTAAATCTTTGCCGCTTACTTCAGCGCAGTCGTGTACAAGACCTACTACAGATCGCACGAAAGAAGCGATATTTTCTAGGCTCGATTCGTGGGATGTTATGCACAATGCTCGCGTTCTTGATTTATTCGCCGGCACAGGTGCGTTAGGAGTTGAGGCGCTATCTCGTGGCGCGCGTGAGCTTGTTTCTGTTGAAGCAAATTCGCAAGCGGCTGCGCTGATACTTCGTACGTCGAAAGCGTTGCAGAGTTCAAAGGCTTGGGATTCTGCGCTTTCTATGAGGGTTCTTCGAAAGCGCGCGGAGCAGTTCGTTGCGGATTATAGTGGGGAAGCGTTTGACTTGGTTTTTATTGATCCGCCTTATGCTTACGAAACTGCGGATTGCGAAAGTTTATTGGCTTCGATGATTGCGAGCGGAGTTGCGAGCGTTTCTGCGGATACGTTGATTGTGTTGGAGCGTAGCGCGCGAAGTGTTTTGCCGACTATGCCTGAGGGCTGGGAGCTGTTTGATACGCGTAATTACGGAGAAACTTCCGTGCTGTTCATTCAGCCTAAGCGCGATTGATCTGATTCGGCTTCGTTACAATCTGTTTTTGTACTCAGGATGTGGCGCGAGTTTTGGGGGATTTCTTTTCTCGCATGCGCTACGACCTGCTTGAGCGCAGCATTGTGCGCGCGAAAGCAACTCGGAGCGTGAGCTTGCTCAAGTTGAAAGCACGGTGTGCTTTCAACGCAAGCTCAGTAGCGAGCGCGCTGTGCGCGTGAGCGTTCTTTCGTGCGCTTTATTCTTAAACGTTTTTTAACGATACGCTCGCGTTTTATTACGCTCGCTTGCGAAACTCGCGTTGGAAGTCCACTGGACTTCCAACTTTAGCGAGTTTCCGCATTGAAGTGCCTCTGCGCACTACGGCTTTAAGCGCTCCGGCAAATCAATGCGCAGTCCTCTTTTAGTGCTCGTAAAGAAATCCCCCAAACTCTGCGTGTTTAATCGTTAATAACCGTGCCTTATCGCAGAGATTTTTCGATTTTTCTTCTTCGCTTGGCGAATCAGCAGCCTGCGGCTCTGACGTTCGCCTCGCTCAGTGCGAAAAATCTCAAATCTCACCACACGAATATTAGTACATTGAAGTTAGCGTACTAAACAGGTGGTGGTGTTATGGTGGAGAGATTTTGTGTTGTGCGTGCGGCAGCAATAATGTTAGTGTTCTCTAATCAACAAGTAATTAACGCTAGCATAGCAATACTGTTGTCGGAGTATTTCCGGCTTTTGCTGCTAGCGCGAGTTTTTGCGCGGATGTTCGCCGGAAACTTCCCATCCGAGCGACATAAGCGTTTTTCGATCCGATTTATCTAGCTTGTGGCAGTCCAATTTTTTAATCAAGTCAGGTCGAATTTCGCTTGTACGAGATATAGCTTCATCTCGACGAAAACGATCAACTTTGGCGTGATTTCCGGAAGTGAGTATTTCCGGAACGCTTATACCGCGCCAAGTAGTTGGACGCGTGTATTGATGGTGTTCCAAAAGTGCGTCCGAGCCTGTGTACGACTCTTCAACAATCGACTCAGGATTTCCCATAAACCCCGGGATTAAGCGTGTAATTGCCTCAAGCATAACGCTTACTGCAACTTCTCCGCCATTTAGCACGTAATCGCCAATTGAATACTCGCGTACGTCAATTCCTTGCGCTCGGTAATATTCTGGAATCCTAGCGTCGTAGCCTTCGTATCTGCCGCATCCAAATACTAAATGATTTGCGTTGCTTAATTCTGTTGCGTCTTTTTGCGTAAATAGTGGGGCAGAAGGGTTCGGGAATATAAGAATTGGTTTAGTTGAGTCTATTTTATTAGTCGCGATTTTTGCTTCTTCGCAACTATCGCACGTATCGCACGTATTTTTTACTTCAGATTTTGGCAAGCTAAGCAGCTCGTCTAAGCATTCCGCCCAAACCTCAGGTTTCATAACCATGCCAGCACCACCGCCAACCGGCGTGTCATCAACAGATTGATGCACATCGTGAGTCCATTTGCGTAAATTGTATGCGCGAATTTGCAATAAACCATTATTTTGCGCTTTGCCTAACAAACTTAGGTCTAGCATGCGAAAATATTCTGGGAATACGGAAATAATATCGATGTCCATCATAAGGCACTCTACTACGAAAACTGATAAAACTATGAAAACTACGAAAGCCCCGGAATTAAACCGCCAGGAGGATTAATAGTCAAATACCCGTTTGCAACGTCAACTTCCAGCACAATAGCTTCAACAAATGGCACGAGCGCTGTTTTATGTTCTTCGTCAACCGGATGATCTAAACGGATTTTCAGTAACGATTGCGCGCCGTCGAGCACATCCACGACTTTTCCAATAATTTTAGGAGTAAGCCCAAGCTGATTTTCTTCGCACAAACGCGCTTGCAAACCGACCAAATCCTTAATATACCAAGCATTTTCGGCAGCAAGTTCTTGCGCATCTTCCGCATGCACATACAATTCAGTGCCATTAAGTGCTTCCGCATCGTTGCGATTTTGTGATTCTTCGAATAGTAAAATCCAACGATTTTTGAATGTTCTTGCGTTCTCAATAACGAACTCGCGCTCGCCGTCTGCAGTGCACAATACATTTCCTGGCTCAAAACGTTCGTAAGGCTCATCTGTAAAAATTTGTACAGTAACTTCGCCTTTTAAACCTTGGGCTTTACCGATACGACAAACCCTCAGCAGGTCATTACGACTTTGCTGAGGGTTGTCAAAAGATTGTTGGTCTAATGCCACGTTCATCTCACTTACGTACGTCCATAATGTCAACGCGCACATTGTGGTTGCTCAAAGCTTGCACAACAATGCGAATTGCATTAGCGGTACGACCATTGCGTCCAATAACGCGACCAATATCTTCAGGATTCACGCGTACTCGAAGCAATTCGCCGCGAGCATTTTCGTGAGAACGTACCGACACGTCATCTGGAAAATCCACGATGTTCTTAATGAGATGTTCAACAGCTTGAGCCAGCATGATTACTCAGCCTTTTCCTCGGCTTCGGCAGCTTCCGCAGCTTCAGCTGGGGCTTCTTCGGCTTCGTTTGCAGCGGCTTCAGCTGCAGCCTGAGCCTTAGCAGCGGCTTCAGACTTAGCGGCCTTCAGCTTCTGAGCTTCAGCTTCAACAGCTTCAACGCGAGCCTGTGCGTCTGGACCAGCTTCAGAAGTCTTCAACGTGCCTTCGGCACCGTCGAGACCCTTGAACTTCTGCCAGTCACCAGTGATCTTCAAGAGTTTCAACACTGGTTCGGTTGGCTGTGCGCCAACGCCAAGCCAGTACTGTGCGCGCTCAGAATCAATCTGAATCATAGATGGCTGCTTGTTTGGATCGTAAACGCCGATCTCTTCGATGGACTGACCGTTGCGCTTGTTGCGTGAATCAGAAATGACTACACGGTAGAAGGCATAGAACTTCTTGCCCAATCGCTTAAGACGAATCTTGGTTGCCAAAATGGCTCTCCTTATAACTAGAGTCGTGGAATTTCGTTCGGGTGTGGGGCACTCCTTGCGAGCTTCCACATGTTCCTCACGTGGTCGGGAAGAGGGCGCCGATTCACGCGAATAACTTATCTATTATGCCTGCGTACTTGGACGTTTTTGTCTAGTGATTGTAGGTCGATTGCTGCGATGTATGCTAAGTGATCAGTGCTGTCGACAACTACATTCTTTTGCCATAGTGCGTTAGATTTACAGTTTTTTGCGCAAAATAGCACATGGTCAAGTGTAAGATTTGGCCACTTAAGCCATGTAGGCCATGTGCGTAGACGCTTTCCAAGCGAAAGCGCAACGTCTGTAAATCCGTATTTCAAAAGCGAGCGAAAGCTTGGGTGGTCGACTGTGGAATTAAGATCGCCAGTAACAATAGTAAGAGTTGCTAAATCGCAAGTTTTCGAAGTAGATTCGTCAGCGCATTCGTTAGTGCAATCGGCGAAAGAATCAGTAGTAGAATCAATAGTCGCAAGTGCGCGAATTCCATTACTCCAAGCAGCACACCCACGCATCGGTGACTTTGGATGTGCAGAAGCAAATTTCACCAAAACTTTTTCATTTGCACCAAAATCTAAGCAAGTTGTAACGCTTGGTACGCTTGCAGCTTCAATTTTTACGGAATTATTGCAAGTAGAAATCGCGGAATATTGCGTAAAAATAGCGTTGAATCCGCCGTTATTATGCTCACTTTGCGCACCTACGCACGAAGTTGGAAAAATTTCGTATATTCCAAGTTTTTCAAGATTTTTTACTAAAGACTTGCTTAATTCTTGTAAAAGTAACGTATTTACGTGATGTTTTTTCGTTATTTCTATTATTTCGGATGCGCTCGCTTTTCCGTATCTGCAGTTAAGAGTCATCACGCGTATTTCTTGATGCTGTTCCTTGCAGCTTTTGCGCGACGACCTGCTTTCGTGCAACCTACGCAATTTTGCAAACCAGTACGGCGTATGCGACTTAAGCGAAATCAAAAATAGCACAGCGTACGCAATACATAAATATCCGTAAGATTTCGCGTAAGATTGTGCTAAATTAAGCGATTTCGTTACTTTCTCTGCGCAGCATGTATACAGCAAAAAAGTGCCAAAATTACACAAAAACAGTGCTCCCACAACGTAAGTTGCAAGTGGAAGCAACGCAATAACATACGGAAGTGGGTTATATTTATCCGCACCTGCTGGCAGCCAACGCATCAGCTGCCACAAAAGAAGCGGCACAAATATAACCCACAAAAACGCCAATACTAAAATCATCGACCGAATAAGCCAGCTAATCCGCCGCCAAAGTTAGGTGGCAGTTGATTATCTTGATTTGCGTCTTCGGAATTCATAAGTTCCTTAAGTCCTTCAGGAAGATTCTGAAGATTTGGTTGCTGTGGCTTTGCAAAAGCAGAACCTGCAACATCGTCGCTAGTAGATTCGCCAGAAAGACGCTCACGCAACGCGCGCTCTTCAGCTTCCCTGCGCATTGGATTTCCGGACTTTCCGCCCTTCTTCTTGCCTTTCTTGTCTTTGCGCTTCGACTTACTGCCGGCTCCACCGAATCCAGGAATGCCGCCCATGCCAGGCATTCCAGCTCCACCGCTCATTCGCTTCATCATTTTTGCAGCCTGTTCGAAACGTTGCAAAAGTGCATTAACTTGCGAAACGCTCACACCTGAGCCGGCAGCAATTCTCGCGCGGCGAGATCCGTCAATAATCTTTGTATTTCTACGCTCTTGAGGAGTCATAGAGCGAATAATCGCCTCAGTGCGGTCAATTTCCTTATCGTCAAACTGCTCAAGCTCTTGACGGTGGGCAGCCATTCCAGGCATCATGCCCAAAAGCTTCTTCATTGAGCCAAGCTTACGAACTTGCTGAAGTTGCTCCAAAAAGTCATCCAAACCAAAGCTGCCTTCAGCTATTTTTGCAGCAGCCTTGCGCGATTCTTCTTCGTCGAACTGCTTCTGTGCGTGCTCAATAAGCGTTAAAATATCGCCCATATCGAGTATGCGTGAAGCCATTCGATCAGGATGGAAGATTTCAAAATCTTTCAAACCTTCACCTGTAGAAGCAAACAAAATCGGCTTTCCAGTAACGCTTGCAACCGAAAGTGCAGCACCGCCTCGAGCGTCGCCATCAAGCTTAGAAAGCACAACGCCAGTAAAGTTCACGCCATCGTTAAAAGCTTGAGCAGTGCGAACAGCATCCTGACCAATCATTGCATCAATAACAAACAGCACTTCTTGCGGTTGCACGGCATCGCGAATATTGCGTGCCTGCTTCATGAGCTCTTCGTCAACACCCAAACGACCTGCGGTATCAATAATCACAGTGTCATACATTTTTTCGCGCGCATAATTAATAGAATCGCGCGCAACCTTAACTGGGTCGCCTTTAGTGAACCATGGCAAAGAAATCGCGCTTCCGCCTGTTTGCACGCCCTTTTCTGGAGCAAATACAGGAACTCCTGCGCGCTCGCCAACAACTTGCAGCTGCGTGACTGCATTAGGTCGTTGCAAATCTGCTGCTACAAGCAAAGGAGTATGGCCTGCATCCTTCAGCCAGTAGCCTAGCTTTCCAGCAAGCGTAGTTTTACCCGCACCTTGCAAACCTGCAAGCATAATTACAGTTGGAGGATACTTCGCAAAATTAAGTTGCCTATCTACACCTGCGCCCAATACTTGCGTAAGCTCGTCGTTTACAATTTTCACAACTTGCTGAGCTGGGTTTAAAGCGTGCGAAACTTCCTCACCAAGAGCGCGCTCGCGAATTCGAGCAGTGAATGAGCGGACTACTTCCAACGCAACGTCTGCATCGAGAAGTGCGCGGCGAATTTCGCGAATTGTGCCGTCAATATCGGATTCTGATAGCTTGCCTTTGCTGCGCAAATGCTTAAAAGCATTGGAAAGGCGGTCTGTTAACGAACTAAATGCTGCCATAGTTTTCCATTCTACCTGTTGTTGCTAACGTAACTTTTGTGCAATTGCTAACTTGATTTGCTAACTAATACTTTTGCGTTACTTTCGTTTATTGCAAATGCCAAGATGATTCTTGCGAAGTATCGACAATTACAATTCCTGCGTTATTTAACGCGTCGCGAATAGCATCTGCAGTAGCAAAATCCTTTGCTTTTCTAGCATCTGCTCTAGCTTTAAGTTGCAAAGTAATTAAAGAGTCCAAAGCTGAGTGTTCTTTGCTTTCCTTGCCGTTTGAGCCTTCTGCAGGCGATTGATTATCGTTCGAAGCCCACGTTTTTGCGTAAGGATCCAAGCCCAAAGTATCTAACATAGCTCGCACTTGCAAAACAGCGAAATATATGAGCTTTTGTACGCTTTCGCTTTGTGCTTGTGAAGAATCTTTGCTGCAGTCGTCAATAAGAGTATTTCCTTGACGAATTGTAGTAAATATTTCTGCGATTGCGCCAGAAACGTTAATGTCATCGTTCATAGCGCGAGTGAAATCTTCCGGAAGCTCGTCTGCGTTAACAGAGCGCACTTCTTCGCAAGTTGGCTTCTTGTCAAGCAATCTGTCAGCTCTCTCGAGGAAGTTCATAATGCGATCATAAGCCGATTTTGACTCCACCAAAGCTTGGTCAGACCACTCCAACATTGCGCGATATTGCACTGCTCCCAAAGCATATCGCACAACCCAAGCCGAATTATTTGCCAAAACTACTGGTACGGAAAGCCCATTTCCCAACGATTTTGACATTTTTTCACCTTTGGCGGTAACCCATGCTGAATGCATCCACACATTGGCGCTTTCCCATCCAGCAGCACGCGTTTGTGCCATTTCGTTTTCGTGGTGAGGGAAACGCAAATCCAGGCCGCCTCCGTGAATATCGAAATCATTTCCAAGATAACGATGGCTCATAGCAGAGCATTCAATATGCCAACCAGGGCGTCCCTCGCCAAAAGGAGTTTTCCAGCGCGCATCCGGCTGATCGAAATCGCAAGGTGCTTTCCAAAGTGCGAAATCCCTAGGATCGTGTTTGTCTGGTGAAGCATCTGCAGGATCTGTTGGATTGTAAATATCGTTTTCGGCAGCGTCTACGCTTGGACCTTTCGCGTCTGCGATAGCTGCGGCTTCATCTGCGCAAGTTTCATTTTGGTTCTGATTTTGGTGCGTTAATTCGCCGTAATGCTCCCAACTTGGCACGTCAAAATAAACATTTCCAGTAGGATTTCCGTCATTGTCTTTAATAACATATGCGTGACCGCGTTCGATTAAGCGTTCAATCAGCTCAACCATGTCTGTAATATGACCTGTTGCGCGTGGCTCAACTGTTGGCGCAAGCACTCCTAAAGTATTGTAGGATTTTGTAAATTCGCGCTCGTAAATATATGCTCGTTCCCACCAATTTTGCCCTGATTCGTTGGCTTTTTTCATAATTTTGTCGTCAATATCTGTGACGTTTCTAACAAACGTGACTTTGTATCCTAAACGCAGCATCCAGCGACGGATTATATCGAATGCGATCGCTGCGCGAATATGACCAATATGCGGAGAACTTTGCACTGTTGCGCCGCACACGTACATGCCTACTTGACCATGCTTTTTAGGTACGAAAGTGTTCGTTGAATGTGAAGCCGTGTTGTATAAGTGCAGGTTTTCTGCGGCTTTAGTAACTTTTGCAGTCTCTTCGTTCAAACTCTTATTAAGCATAATTGCTATTATAAATGCTTCTTTATACTGCGATTTGGCATTGCTTTGTCTATTACTCCAAACGTGCGCAACTTTTCTCGCGTTGGCGCGACGGCCTGCTTGAGCGTAGCACAGCGCGCGCGAAAGCAACTCGGAGCGGAAACTCGCTTAGGTTGGAAGTCCAGTGGACTTCCAACGCGAGTTTCGTAAGCGAGTGCTTATAGTGCGAGCTTGTGGTTTGGCACTCCAAATGTGGGGAACTTATCTCGCATTTGGAGCGTTATCCGTTGCGCAGTGCTCAGGTATATCGTCGCGCTCGCTGTTTCCCACACAGCCCAAGTATCAGCCAAGTAACAAGCTCAGTAGATAGAGCTAATATGATTCCAGTGTTACGTTGCGAATACTTATTAACTACTCGCGCGAATACGCCACTCCCAAAGAATTGGTAATTAGTAACTAGTTTTTATTTTGTTCGTTACTGAAAGGAATATCATGGCTGAGATTTCATCTGCTCTTATGACGGACATGTATGAATACACTATGCTCGACGCTGCTCTTAAAGACGGCACTGCAAATCGCAAGTGCGTTTTTGAAATTTTTACGCGCCACTTGCCTCAAGGTCGTCGTTACGGAGTCGTTGCCGGCATGGGTCGCATTTTGGAAGAGCTGCAAAAATTCCATCTTTCGGAAGATGATTTGCGTTTCTTAAGTGATCGTAAAATTGTTAGCGCAGAAACCATTGAATGGCTGGAAAATTTCCGATTCCACGGTAAAATTTCCGGTTATCGCGAAGGTGAGATGTTCTTCCCTAACTCGCCAATTTTGCAAGTAGAAGGCACTTTTGGTGAGTGCACTTTGCTTGAAACTGTGCTTCTTTCTGTGCTTAATTATGATTGCGCGGTTGCGTCTGCCGCAGCACGTATGGTTTCTGCCTCCGCAGGTCGTCCTTGCATGGATATGGGCGGCCGTCGCACAAACGAATATTCTGCAGTTGCTGCATCTCGCGCAGCGGTTATTGGCGGTTTTAAGGGAACCGCAAACTTGCTTGCTGCAAAACTTTACGGATTGAAGGCAATCGGAACCGCAGCTCACTGCTTTACTCTTGTTCACGACACTGAGCGTGACGCTTTCACTTCTCAAATTGCCGCTCTTGGCAAAGGCACTACGCTTCTTGTTGACACTTATAATATTGAGGAAGCTGTAAAGACAGCTGTGGAAGTTGCAGGCCCTGATCTTGGTGGAATTCGTATTGATTCTGGAGATTTGTGCGCTTTGGCTCGTCGCGTAAGAAATCAGCTCGACGAGTTGGGTGCTAAAAACACAAAGATTACAGTTACTAATGATTTGGACGAGTATGCTCTTGCTTCCTTACAAAATGCGCCTGTGGATTCTTACGGCATCGGCACAATGCTTGTAACCGGCTCCGGTGCTCCAACTTGCGCAATGGTTTATAAGCTTACTGAGCGCGAGGGAGCAGATGGTGTAATGCAACCTGTTGCTAAGCGTTCTAAGAATAAAGCGACTGTGCCTGGACGTAAGTTGGCGTATCGTTCATACGATTACAGCAACGATTCTTGCGGTGTAGCTGATTGCGAACGCGTGATTTCTGGTTCGGAAGTTGCGCTCGCTCAGTTTAAGCCTAAGGATTCGTGGGAAAATCTGCTAGTTGATTACATGGTCGACGGTGAAGCTGACGAACAGTTTATGGGTCACGATGCGATTATGCGCGCACAGGATTATTGCGCTTCTGCTTTGAAGCGACTGCCTTTGGCTGCGCAAAGTTTGATGCGCGGAGACCCTGCAATACCAACAGAAATTCAAGTACTGTAAAAGTACTATAAATTAATCTTTTTAAAACTAAACTTTACTAAATAACTAAATAAGATTCGCAAATAATTTTCGCGAATAATTCGTAAATAATTCATGCGTAAAGACTAACGTTTCTGACAGCTTTTTTGAGCGTTTGTTGCGATAATGCTTTATGCTTGATTTTGCTAATAAAATTCAATTAAATTTTAGTGCGCTACGAAATTCGTTACACAATGCGTTACGAAAGGATGCGATATGTTTTCATCTTTAGAAGCAGATAATGCGTTAGATGCTGTTATGGAATCTGGTTCGCAATCCGCAGATCCAGATTCTGGTTCCGGCACAAGCACTTCTGTTCTAGAACGTCCAGAAGTTGACGAAGATGCTCGTCTAGATGATGGTGGTAATGCAGATCGTTTTGCGCACTATGTGTCAAAAGACAGAATTGAAGAGTCGCGCTTAACTGGTCGACCAGTGGTAGCTTTATGCGGTAAAGTGTGGATTCCTCGACACGAAGCAAATGACTACCCAGTTTGCCCTGAATGCAAGCGCATATACGAGGAATTAGGAAAGTTTAATTTTTAAGTAATTATGCTGCGTATTTAAGTAGTTTATATTGCGTATTAGCGTTACTTCTATCTTTAACGATAAAAGTAACGCTATTTTTTAATATATTTTTGTTCTGAGCGCAATGGGTGATAATCTAAAAGCATGACTATAGCTGTGTGCCCCGGCTCGTATGATCCAGTCACTGCCGGCCATTTAGACGTAATACAACGTTGTACGCATCTATTTGATGAAGTACATGTGCTAGTTGCGGTAAATGCCGCAAAGACTCCGTTATTTTCTGAATCTGAGCGCGTAAAAATTATTCAAGAAGCAATAAATAATTTGCCGCAATCTCAAAATAGCTTCAATCGCGATTGCAAAATAGTAGTAACTTCAACAGCTGGTTTGATTACTGACTACTGTACAAAAGTTGGTGCTACAGTAATCGTAAAAGGCTTACGTCAAAACGGTGATTATGAGGCAGAACTTGGAATGGCACTAGTGAACCGCAAATTAGCAGGTATCGAAACGCTTTTCCTACCTGCTGATCCTGTGCTTGAGCATGTTTCAAGCTCTGTGGTTAAAGATGTTGCTCGTCATGGGGGAAATGTTACTGGCATGGTTCCAGATAACGTAATACCCTTATTAAAAAAGCTTTTTAGTGAGCAATCATTAGGCGTAGATAATAATTCATCTATGCTGAACAATTGAACAGGAGAGTAGAAGATGACAAATAAAAATGAACTTACTGACGTGACTTCTGGATTATCTAGTGAAGGAGACGACACGATGGAGCGTGAAGTGCAAGTTGATCGCAATCAAAAGCTTCCATTACATCCGGTTCTCGCAGATGAAGAAGATGCTCAAGACGGCGTTGTAAATACAACACATTCCGACGTGCGAAGTGCGCGTGAAGGCGACCTATTAGTTGATGCAGATGCTGACAATACAGAAACGTCATCTGTTGCGGCAGTTGGAAGTGTTTCTGCTGCGGAAGATGTGCGAGATAATGGCGTTGATAGTGCAAATCAGAACAAGAAAAATAGCAAAGCAGCTTCTTCGCCAGCATCATTTTCTCCTTTCCCTCTTCCAGATTTACGAGAGCGAGAAGATGGTGGCGTTATCGACTTTGAAGAAAATGAATCTGAAACTTCAAAAGTAGCTGCAGAAACAATAAGCGATGAAGCGCGTTCAAAGAGCCGCGCTGAATTTACTACAGTTTACGACATTATTGACGCAATGGAAGCAACTCTTTCGGAAGCCAAAAATGTTCTGTTTGCTGCAGGAATGGTAAAAATTGATCGCGATGAGTTCGTTGACCAGTTAACGCGTTTGAAAGATATGCTTCCTGTGCAATTGGAGCGAGCTTCTGCGTTAATGCGAGAAGCAGAGCGACGTTTGCGTACAGCGCAAGCACAAGCAAGCTCTATTGTTTCCTCAGCGCAATCTCAATCTGCAGAAATAATTGAAGAAGCGCAAGAGCGTGCTCAATTCTTAGCAGGTCAAGAAAACGTAACGGCTTTAGCAAAACAGAAAGCTCGCGACATTCTCGCTACTGCGCAAGCAAAATCAGACAAGCTTACGCAAGGTGCGGATCAGTATTGCGCGACTGTTATGGAAGGCTTAAAGCAGCAGCTAGATAAATTAGAACAAGATGTGCAAGCGGGTCAGCGAGTGTTGGAAGATCGTCGTCGAGCTGCAGCGCACGTACAAAATGACATTAGCTCATCATTGTATGACGATGATGAAGAGGAAAGGAATTAGTAATGGCTTCGCATCCATCCCAATCACCATGGGCTGTTCCAGTAGCGCAAATGGCTGCGCGCGCTGGTAGTAGCATGTCGTTGCATCGCGTATTTCCGGCGCCGGAAGGTATTGGAGATTACGTTATTGGCGTAAAGCCAGGCAGTGATGTTATGGTTGATGGCGATTTTGATGCTGTGGTTGACGGCTTAATGTTTCAGGGCAGTATTACTGCCCCGGTGCATGCAGAATGTACTCGATGCTTGATGCCGCTTCGTCGCGATTGGAAAGTGGATGTGTGCGTATTCTTTCCATATGCTGACTCGCGTTCTAATCGTTCGGATAATCGCAATACTCGTGGCGATGCGGATGAAGCTGAATCGCAAATTTGGGATGAAAATGACGAGTCAGGCAATGTGTATCCTCTAGTTGCGGGTGGTGATTTTGCGGATATTGAGGCTCTTATTCGCGACACGATGGTAAGTGAGCTGCCGTTGCAACCGTTGTGTGAGCCGGATTGTCGCGGACTTTGCTCTCAGTGTGGCGAAAACTTAAACGAGCATCCAGATCATCATCATGACGTTACGGATATTCGTTTTGCTGCTTTAGAGGATTTGAAAGCTCAGCTTGAGCAGAATGAAAAGCGCGACGACCTGCCTGAGCGCTGCGATTTAGCGCGCGAAGGCAACTCGGAGCGGAAACTCGCTTAGGTTGGAAGTCCAGTGGACTTCCAACGCGAGTTTCGTAGCGAGCGCTTAGAGCGCGAGCTTTTGCGCAAAACAGATTTCGCTTAAATCTCACTCAAGTTCACGTAAATTAGCAATTTGTACGGCGCTTGCTGTAATATACAGAACGCTTAAGCTCAATCGATTGAATGAAATAGAGGAAAGAATTATGGCACTGCCTAAGTACAAGACCTCGCGTGCTAATACGCATTCGCGTCGCGCTAATTGGAAGGCGTCTGCCGTGCAGACTGTGACTTGCCCGAACTGCGGTTCTCAGGCATTCCCACACATGGCTTGCCCATCTTGCGGAACCTTCCGTGGTCGTGTTTATCGTGAAGCTATTCGCTCCGAGCACACCAAGTAGGTTTTATTAATAGAAACCCTGCCATCGACGGGTGGCAGGGTTTTTCTTTTTATTTACGCGCGTCGAGTGCGTGCCAAGCGATTTCGGCGGCTGCGAGTTGCGCTTTTCGTTTGCTAGAGCCACTTCCGACTCCCAACACTTCGTCGCCATCCTTATGTGCCAAAACCGCGCGAGCTTCAAATACTGGAGCGTATTCTGGCCCAGAAACAGCCATTCGATACTCTGGATCTTCCAAACCCATATCGTGAGCTTTGACAGTAAGCGAAGTCTTCCAATCGAGAGCTGGTCCTTCAGTTAGCACTTCCGCCAAAGTGTCGTCAATCAAACGATGCACAACTCTGCGAGCTTCATCAATTCCATGTTCAACAAAAGTTGCACCAATAAGTGCTTCAACAATATCGCACAAAATTGAATCTTTATTATTTCCGCCCTGCTCCATTTCTCCGCGACCGAGAAGAATATACGCGCCAACATGCAGCTTTTCGCGCGCAACAGCAGAAAGCGCCCATTCAGACACAGCTTTCGCTCGCATCTTCGCAAGCTGACCTTCAGTCATGTCTGGGTGTGCAGAAAACAGCGTTTCTGTAGAAACTAACTCAAGCACAGCATCGCCCAAAAACTCAAGTCGCTCATAATTTCGTGTGCCAGGATGCTCGTGCGAGAACGAGCGGTGGGTGAGTGCTTCTACCAAAAGATCCGGCGAAATAGTTGTGCCTAAAGCGTTTAAAAGTTCCTGTGTTGGGTCTCCAGGACGTGTTTCACCGCCATCTAATCTCAAAACTCCATCTTCGTT
Source organism: Gardnerella sp. DNF01189 (assembly GCF_049244195.1). Taxonomy (NCBI): domain Bacteria; kingdom Bacillati; phylum Actinomycetota; class Actinomycetes; order Bifidobacteriales; family Bifidobacteriaceae; genus Gardnerella; species Gardnerella sp. DNF01189. The sequence continues at coordinate 1,478,542 of NZ_CP058385.1, forward strand.
GTGTTGCACATGCGAGTTGTTTTGATTATTTTGATTGTGTTTGCTCTGCATATTCTGCATATTCTGTTGATTGTTCTGAGTTTTCATAGCACGTATTATTATAGTCCTACTACCAACACAAGCGCTTTTAAGCTTCGCGTTCGCATTTGCGATTGCATTTTTCCATATTCCTTCTATATCCTTTCGTATAAGTGTTCAGCTATATTTGTGGATTATGCCTACGTATGATTTGGGATTAGAACGAGTTTCGCTAGAATTTGCTACAAAAACGATTTTTAAAGACGTTACTATTGGAGTTTTTGAAGGTGACAGAATCGGTATTGTTGGAAAAAATGGCGACGGAAAGTCAACGCTACTTCGACTACTTGCCGGTAAAATGCAGCCTGATTCTGGTCGCGTTACGAAGCGCGGAGGGCTTACTTTTGGCATGTTGGACCAGCGCGATCCATTGGACGATAACGCAACTGTGCGCGAGGCTGCTCTTGAAAATCGCGAAGATTACGAGTGGGCTGCAGATCAGCGTTCGCGCGAAATTGTAGAAGCGCTTCTTGGCGGCATAAATTTGGAAGCGAAAGTTGGAACGCTTTCTGGAGGTCAGCGCAGGCGCGCAGATTTAGCAAGATTATTGTTGCACGACTGGGATATTTTGGCTTTGGATGAGCCTACGAATCATTTGGACGTTGTGACGATTCATTGGCTTGCAGAGCATCTTCTTCACCGTTGGCAGGACGGTCAAGGTGCGCTTTTGATTGTGACGCACGACCGCTGGTTCTTGGACGAGGTTTGCACTTCGATGTGGGAAGTGCACGACGGCGTAATTGATCCTTTCGAGGGTGGTTACAGCGCTTATATGATGCAACGTGTAGAGCGCGAACGCCAAGCGGATGTGCGCGAAGAGCGTCGCAGGAATTTGGCGAGAAAAGAGTTAGCTTGGCTTTCCAGGGGTGCTCGTGCGCGTTCTACTAAGCAAAAGTTCCACGTAAAGCAAGCGCGCGAGCTTATTGCAGATGTGCCGCCGCTAAGAGACACTCTTGAATTGAAGAAAATGGCAACTTCGCGTCTTGGTAAGCAAGTTGTTGATTTAATTGACGTTACGCAAATTTTCGATAGCGCTCAGCAGTTAAAAAATATCGATCCGGATATTGCAGAAAACGCATCTTTAGGTGAAGATAATGCAGAAAAATCAAATAAAGTCGATATCGTAGAATCTGCTTTTGCGCAACCAACTCACGTGGGAAGCGTTACTATTGCCGTTGACGAAAATCAAGAAAATTCTCTTGAAAATTCTGCGGAAAATACTTCGGAAAATACTGCTACGAGCGTAGAAAACATTGCAGAAACTTCAGCTGCATCGCGCAAAACTATTACTGGACGCATGATTTTAGACGATGCAACTTGGCTTATAGGTCCAGGCGATCGTTTTGGAATTGTGGGTGCGAATGGAGCAGGAAAATCAACATTATTAAACATTATTGACGGATCTCTAAAGCCTACGCTTGGACACGTAAATATTGGCAAGACTGTAAAATTTGCCGTGCTTTCGCAGCGGCTAGAAGAGCTTGAAAAGCTTGGAAAATATAAAGTAAAAGAAGTTTTAAGTCGCTATAAGCCTAGCTATATTATTGATGGCAAAGAAGTGACCCCAGGTCAGCTTATGGAAAGGCTTGGTTTTAAGCCCGAGCAGCTTATGACACCAATTGCGGATCTTTCGGGCGGTCAAAAGCGACGTATGCAGCTGCTGCTGATTTTGCTAAACGAACCAAACGTGCTGATTATGGATGAGCCTGGAAACGATCTCGATACTGACATGCTTGCAGTTATGGAAGATTTGCTCGATACTTGGCCTGGCACTTTGATTGTTGTTTCGCACGATCGCTACTTGCTTGAGCGCGTAACAGATCAGCAATTTGCGCTTATTGACGGCAAAATTCGTCACCTTCCAGGCGGTGTAGATGAGTATTTGCAAATTGTAGAAAAGCTGCAACGCGATCACGAAAATAGTAGTGGTACTACTGGTACTGTTGGCGCTTCAAGTACTGCGAATGCTTCGAGTGCTGCAAATTCTACAACTAAAGAAAGTTCAGAAAGTACAGTAATTGAGCCCAAACTTACCGGCAAAGCCTATCACGATGCTGCAAGGCGAGTTTCAGCAATCGAGCGAAAACTTACAAAGCTTGAAGAAGAAAAGTCGCAAATTGAAGCGCAAATGGCTGCGCATAACCCAAGTGACTTTGTTGGACTTCAATCTCTTAACGAAGATCTCCAAAAAAACGAGCAAGAAGCAAGTGCTCTTGAGGATGAGTGGATGGAGCTTTCTGAGCAGCTTTAGTACAAAATTGCTGCGTGCTAAGAAGATGAAATAGAAGATAACAGCCACGTGCTAAATTTGTGAGGTATGACTCAAATCAAGGATATGTTGGAATCTGTAAAACCAATTCGCGTTGACGGTCGTGATGTTGACGAGCTCCGACCTGTGCACATAACACGTAAATTTACTGATGTTCCTGAAGGCTCTGTGCTTATTGAGTGTGGCAATACGCGCGTAATGTGTACCGCAACTTTTACGGTTGGTGTGCCTCGTTGGCGTAGAGATTCCGGTTTGGGTTGGGTAACTGCCGAATATTCTATGCTTCCTAGAGCAACAGCTGAGCGAACTGATCGCGAATCTGTGCGTGGAAAAATTGGTGGTCGCACTCACGAAATTAGTCGTCTTATTGGTCGCTGCTTGCGCGGTGTAGTCGATATGAAAGCGATGGGTGAGTGCCAGATTCAAATTGATTGCGACGTGTTGCAAGCGGATGGTGGAACTCGTACTGCTTCCGTAACTGGAGCTTATGTAGCTTTGGTAGATGCGCTTCATTGGGCAGAAAAGAATGGTCATATTCGCTCTGCTGCAAATGTTATTAAGGATTCTATTTCCGCTGTCTCTGTAGGCGTTATTAACGGCACTCCTATGCTGGATTTGCCTTATGTTGAGGACAGTCAAGCTATGACAGATATGAATGTAGCTATGACAGGTTCCGGTACTTTCATTGAAATTCAGGGCACTGCAGAACATCGTCCATTTAATCGCGACGAATTAAATACGTTACTTGATTTGGCAACTAAAGGTAATCGCGAATTGCAAGCTGCTCAAAAAGCCGCTTTAGCAAAATAGAAGAGATTGAAGGAGAACGGGCGTGAAGCTTATTGTGGCAACACATAATGAGGGAAAACTCGTTGAAATCAAGCAAATTTTAGAGGAGCAATTGTCGAAACTTGCAGACAGTTTCGAGTTAGTAACTGCAGGTTCTCTTGGCTTGCCTGATCCTGTGGAAACTGGCGTGACTTTTGAACAGAATGCTTTGCTCAAAGCGCGTGATGTTGCTGCAAGAACAGGTTATCCCGCTATTGCAGACGATTCGGGTCTTATCGTTGATGTGCTTGGTGCTGCCCCTGGTATTCTTTCTGCTAGGTGGAGTGGTGTGCATGGAGATGATAAAGCTAATAATGAGCTTCTTTTGCGCCAACTTTCTGATATCCCAGATCAATGTCGTACTGCTCGTTTTCGTTGTGCTGCAGCTCTTGCTATTCCGGATGGGTGCAGTGAGGTTCCTGAAGGCAGTGTTATGTCGCATTCTCACGGCTTTGAGACTGTTCGAGTCGGAGAAATGGTTGGTCACTTGTTGCGCGAGGCGCGCGGAATTAATGGTTTCGGCTATGATCCGCTGTTTGTGCCAGATCTTCAGCCTATTCGCGATGGTGTGCAAATGAAAGGTTTGACTAGTGCAGAGCTGACTCAAGAAGAAAAGAATGCTATTTCGCACAGAGGTAATGCTTTGCGCGCACTTTTGCCGGAGTTGCAGGCATTATTTATTACTGAATAAGCGAAAAATTTCGTGCGCGAGATGGGACTTGAACCCACACGTCGTAAGACACAGGAACCTAAATCCTGCGCGTCTACCATTCCGCCACTCGCGCATAGACTCATATAAACAATCGAGCGAATAAAAACAAATCAAAAGTATTAATACACTCGAGTGAGTCAGAGAGCCACTTGACAGAATCGAACTGTCGACCTTCTCATTACGAGGGAGACGCTCTACCAACTGAGCTAAAGTGGCATGTTGCCCGAGACGCATTCGCGACTCGCGCACAAATCAAACACTATATATCATATTTTTGAATTTGTCCAATTTGGCGCGTCGTGCAATAGATAATGCTCCAAATGTGAGATAATTTCCTCGCGTTTGGAGTGATAAACCACAGATAACCCTCCAAATGCAGGGTAGGTTGCGCGCGTTTGGAGCACTGCACATCCTCAAACTACAAATTTTTATGTGTAAATTATCAGTGTGATTGTGTTCATTTTTGTGTTAAGCTTCGCGTGTTTCTGTCTGCTTTTGTGAGTATCTTGTGAATTGGACTATAGTGACGGTTGCTGTCACGTCAGTTGAAGAAATGAAAGGACCTTACAATGGCCATCAATCCGCCAGTTGACGCCGTAAAAACCCCAGAGTGGGCTGCATTGCAGAAGCATTACGACGAGTTGCAATCAGAAGGCGTTTGCCTGAAGAAGTGGTTTGCCGAGGACGCAAATCGCGTGGATAAGTTGAGCTTCGAAGCTGGAGATCTCCACTTCGATCTTTCTAAGAATTTAATTAAGCCTGAAACTCTTAAGCTTTTCGCAAACCTTGCAAAGGCAGTCAAGCTTGACGAGCGCACTAAGGCAATGTACACCGGCGTGCACATTAACAATACCGAAGATCGTGCAGTTTTGCACACTGCTTTGCGTCGTCCTGCAGAGGATGCTGGCAAGTTCATTGTTGACGGTCAAGATACCGTTGCAGACGTGCGTGAAGTATTGGGTCGCATTTACGATTTCGCTAACGAAGTTCGTTCTGGCGCTTGGAAGGGCGTTACCGGCAAGAACATCAAGACTGTTGTAAACATTGGTATTGGCGGTTCCGATTTGGGTCCAGTCATGGTTTACGAAGCCTTGAAGCCATACGCTGACGCCGGCATCAGCGCTCGCTACGTTTCTAACATTGATCCAAACGATATGGCAGAAAAGACCAAGGATTTGGATCCAGAAACCACTTTGTTCATCATTGTTTCCAAGACCTTCACCACTTTGGAGACTTTGACCAATGCTCGTACCGCTCGCACTTGGTTGCTGAACAAGCTTCAGGAGTGCGGTGCTATTGACGGAAGCGACGCAAAGAAGGCTGAAGCTGTTGCTAAGCACTTCGTGGCTGTTTCCACCAACCTTGAGAAGGTTGAAGAGTTCGGCATCAACCCAACCAACGCTTTTGGCTTCTGGAGCTGGGTTGGCGGCCGCTACTCTGTGGATTCCGCTGTCGGCACTTCTTTGGCTGTTGTCCTCGGTCCAGAGCGTTTCGAAGAGTTCTTGAAGGGCTTCCACGCAATCGATACCTACTTCGCTGAGACTCCATTCGAGAAGAACGTTGTTGTGCTTCTTGGTATGCTCAACGTTTGGTACCGCAATTTCTACAAGGTTGCTTCTCACGCTGTGCTTCCATACGATCAGTACTTGCACCGCTTCCCAGCTTATTTGCAGCAGCTCACCATGGAATCTAACGGTAAGTCTGTGCGCTGGGACGGCACTCCTGTAACAAGCGAAACCGGCGAAATCTTCTGGGGCGAGCCAGGCACCAACGGTCAGCACGCTTTCTACCAGTTGATTCACCAGGGCACTCAGCTTATTCCAGCTGATTTCATTGCTTTCGTGAACACGCCAAATCCTACTAAGGATGGCGATCAGGATGTGCACGAGCTCTTCTTGGGCAACTATCTTGCACAGACTAAGGCTCTTGCTTTCGGCAAGACTGCTGATGAAGTTCGCGCTGAAGGCACTCCAGAGGAGATTGTGCCAGCTCGCGTGTTCAAGGGCAACCGTCCAACCACGTCCATTTTCGGCGATGCTTTGACTCCATTTAGCTTGGGTGAGTTGATTGCTCTCTACGAGCACATCACCTTCGTTGAAGGTACCGTGTGGGGCTTGGATTCCTACGATCAGTGGGGTGTGGAGCTTGGAAAGCAGCTTGCAAAGCAGATTACTCCTGCAATTTCTAAGGATGATGAAGCTTTGGCAGCTCAGGATGCTTCTACGCAGAGCTTGATTCGCTTCTATCGCGCTCATCGCAAGTAAGATAGTAGTCATATAGGCAATCGTTTTTAGTGATTGTTGGTTTATAAGTCTCTTGGCGTTAATTCGTCAAGAGACTTTTTGTTTAGCATCTGTCGCTGAGTTTTATAGGTCTCAAGTGCATTGCAATGTGTTTTGCTGCATATTGACACAACTGCAACAATAATTTATAATGAGCACGGTCGGTAGGTAAGGCTACCACGGGGATAAGGGTTGCTGCCGCAACACAGTGGAGACACTGCACGCTGGTTAACAGTCGTTGTCGAATTTAAGGCTTCGACTAATGCAACGCCACCGCCCTGCGAAGCTGAAGCTTGAACGACGTGGCACGCTTAAACATGCATTTGTGTGTTTTGGTGCGTCTCTGTTCTCTTGTAAACCTCCGATTCAATGATGAAGATTTGCGCCGGCAGCGCACTAACTTAAGGAGGTGATTTGCCGTGAAACATGACAGTAAAAGCCATAATTCTAGTACTCGTACTGATGAAGGCTCCGACACTATTGGCAGTAGTAGTTCGGATGTTCCTCCTGAATATATGAAGCCGGCAATCACCGAATTTAGGTTGCAAAACTTGCGAAATATATAACTTACGAAATACAACTTATGAAATATAATTTATGGAGTTAAATCGTGAGCTCTAGTTATTTGCGCCTGTAACGTAATCAATGGTGATACGGCTACGCAAGAATTTACACAAGAAAAGTTACGCAGATCTTTACGCAAGAATTTACGAAAATCTAAATAGAAATCCGCATAGAAATCTCAATAGATATCTGCGTAATAAATGAATAGAAATAAAAAATACATGAAGGTGAACCCACTTATTGCCTATTCGAGGACTTTATTATGACCGTATTTACAACTTCGCGCAAAGAAAGCGCAGGTGCGCAAGTCGACGAGAACACTCGTTTCTGGTCGGATATTATTGTGTGCGTTGGCATTATTGCCGTTTTTGGCGTAACTGCCTTCCTTATTCAGCGCATAAATCAGCCGATTGGTCCAAGTGGCATACCATCTAAGGTATCCACGGACTTAATCAATCTGCCTTACTACACTTTGCGCTCAGTATTTCGCATGCTGATCGCATTAGTTGCATCTCTTATATTTACTATTGTTTATGGCTCTCTTGCAGCTCGCAGTCGTAGGCTTGGCAAGGTGCTTATTCCTCTTCTAGATATTTTGCAATCAGTTCCAATTCTTGGCTTCCTTTCGGCAACTGTCACTATTTGGTTGGTAATTTTTCCTGGATCGATGCTTGGTGTTGAAGCCGCTTCGATTTTTGCTATTTTTACGAGTCAAGCATGGAATATGACTTTTTCGTTCCACCGTTCGCTGCTCAGCGAGCCAAAGGAACTGGATGAGGCAGTTCGTAGTTTGCAACTCACGCATTGGCAACGTTTCTGGGTGCTAGACATGCCTAACGCAATGATTCCGCTGCTTTGGAATTGCATGATGTCTGTTGGAGGCGGATGGTTCTTCCTTACAGCTTCGGAAATGATTTCCGTAAATAATCACACTTACGCTCTTCCTGGCATCGGTAGTTTTGTGGCACAAGCTGCTGCCGAAAATAAGCTTGGTCTTATTTGGTGGGCTATTGTGTCGATGGTGATTGTTGTTTTGGCACTTGACTTCTTCTTGTGGAAACCGCTTACAGCTTGGGCTGAGCGTTTCCGCATTACGCAAAGCGCATCTGATAATGAGCGTCACAGTGCTATTTTGACTCTTATTCGTCACTCTCATGCAGATGAAGTTATTAGTAAGCTGTTTTTGCCAATTCGCGAGTGGCTTGAAAAAGTAACGCGCCCATTCGGTCGCACAGGCTCCAAGTGGCCTCATAAGGCTGCTCAGCATAAGCTTGGTGATTGGGTATTCAACGTTATTATGCTAATTATTGTGGCTGCTGGCGCCGCCCATATGCTTTACTTTGTGTATACAACTGCAGGTTTGCATGAGTTCATTACTGCAGGCATGCTTGGTGGCATCACTTTTATGCGCGTTGCTGCGTTGATTTTAATAAGCTCGCTTATTTGGGTTCCTGTTGGTGTTGTAATCGGCATGAATCCTAAGATTTCGCGTATTATGCAGCCTATAGTGCAAATTCTTGCTAGCTTCCCAGCAAACTTCATCTTCCCGTTTGCTATGGCTTGGTTTATGTCTTGGCATATTGATCTTGGTTGGGGAAGTATTATTTTGATGGCTCTTGGTACGCAATGGTACATTCTGTTCAATGTTATTGCAGGTGCTAGTGCTATTCCGGATGATTTGCGTGAAATGACGCGCAGCTTCCGCTTGGATCGTACTTTGCGATGGAAGACGCTTATTTTGCCGTCTATTTTCGGTTCATGGTGCACTGGCGGTATTACAGCTGCAGGCGGTGCTTGGAATGCTTCGATTGTGTCTGAGATTGTGGAATATGGAAAGAACCACATGGAAACTCAGGGTTTGGGTGCATATATTACTAATGCAACTACTTTAGGAGATTCTGCGCGCACTTTAGTTGGCGTAACTGTTATGAGCTTGATTGTTGTTTTAAGCAACCGATTATTCTGGTCGCCAATGCAACGTATTTCCGAAAAACGTTACGTATTGAATTAGATTGACTAACAAATCGACTAATAAATTTACTAATAAATCGCTTAAAATAACAAAATTTTATGGAAAAGATTGGCAAAATTATGAATACTTTAAAGAGCAATGCAAAAAAGGTGCAATCCTCAATTACAAGCGATATTATCGACGCAAAGCACATCAGTCAAAGCTTCACTTCTGACAGTGGCACTACTCAGCACGTTTTGCACGATATTTCTTTCACTCTTCGCGAGGGTGAAATCGTGGCAATATTGGGACGTTCTGGTGCTGGAAAATCAACTTTTCTACGCACAATGGCTGGTCTTGTGCAGCCAACAGAAGGCACAGTAACATATCGCGGACGCGAGCTGACAGGCCCAAACCCAGGAGTTGCAATCGTATTTCAAACCTTCGCTCTTATGCCGTGGCTTACAGTACAAGACAATGTGGAACTTGGCTTGCGTGCTAGAGGTGTTAGTAAAGAAAAGCGTACTGAGCTTGCTTTAGCTGCAATTGATGCAATCGGTTTGGATGGCTTTGAAACAGCGTATCCTAAGGAACTTTCCGGCGGTATGCGTCAGCGAGTTGGTATTGCGCGCGCGTTGGTGCTGAGACCAGATGCATTGTTTATGGACGAGCCGTTCTCTGCTCTCGATGTGCTTACTGCTGAAAACTTGCGTCAGGAAGTTCTTAAGTTGTGGTCTAGCGAGGAGCGAGATATTAAGTCTGTGCTTATTGTGACGCACAATATTGAAGAAGCTGTGCAAATGGCTGATCGCGTTGTGGTTCTTGGATCTCATCCAGGTCACTTAATTGCTGATGTGAATGTTGATTTGCCTCGTCCTCGAGATAAGCACAGTGCTGAATTTGAAGCGATGGTTGATAATTTGTATGCTATTTTGACTGGTTCTGCTCCAGAAAGCACTGCAGAGCAAGACGCTTCCGAAGATGCTGATTCTCAAGATCAAGCAAATAATGCAACTAATGAAGATGCTGAAGATAACGAAGCTGCAGCAATTGCAGATATGCTTATTCAGCGCCACCATGACGATGAAGATGAAGATAAGCAAAGTGAGGATGAAGCTGAAGCAGGTGAGACAAAGACAGAGCCTGTGGCTGTTCGTTTGCTTCCAAACGCTACACCAGGTGGTATGGCTGGTTTGCTTGACGTGATTTCTGAAAGCCCAGATGGCATTGATTTGGCTGATTTGGCAGCTGATTTGTCGTTTGAGATTGATGATTTGTTCCCACTTGTTGATGCTGGCACGATGCTTAATTTGCTTACTGCAGAAAATGGTCATATTACTATCACTTCTGAGGGTGAAGAGTGGCATAATGCCGATATTTTGCACAGTAAGCAAGTTTTTGCTCGTCTTGCGATTGAACATGCGTCTCTTGTGCACGCAATTGATCAAGCTTTGAGTAGGAATCGTAACGGAAAGCTTCGTGGCGAGCTGATTTTGGATTTGTTGCGCAGTAAGCACACGGATGCTTTGGCGCGTCAGCAGTTTGATATTGCAATTAGCTGGGGTCGTTACGGCGAGTTGTTTGATTATGACGCTGATGATGACGAGTTGACTCGTACAGTTGAAACTGCTCCTCTCGATGGAGTTGTGCGCTGAAATAGTGCGGAATAGTGCGGAATTATGCTCAATAATGTCCATTATTGAGCATAAATTTGGTACTTGTATGCTTTCGATAAAGGGATGCCGCATAGTTCTTTTATCTTTTAGGTCTAGTCGCTTCTTATTTAAGATTGCGCGGATCGGAAGTCCCCTAAAAAGCGAACTTTTTGGGGAAAGATTTGCGTAGCACATTTGTTGCTAACGCTTACTATGCGTCGATATGCGGCGGCGATGGAGGAATATTATGGTAAATGCTGTAGAAGCATTTGATGCTAAGCATCTTAAGGCTGCTGAAGAAATTCCAGCTTTCCGTCCTGGCGATACCGTTGACGTCAACGTTAAGATTCAGGAAGGCAACAACACTCGTATTCAGACTTTCACCGGCGTTGTGATTGCTCGTAAGGGTGCTGGCGTGCGTGAAACTTTCGTTGTTCGTAAGGTGAGCTTCGGCACTGGTGTTGAGCGTCGTTTCCCACTTCATTCTCCAGCTATCGATTCGATTAAGCTGGTTCGTAGCGGTCGCGTTCGTCGCGCTAAGCTGTACTACTTGCGCGCTTTGCGTGGTAAGGCTGCTCGTATTGCTGAGCGTCGCGATAACTCTGCTAAGTAAAATAGAACTTATGTGAAGGGTATTTGTTATGACTGATGACACGCAAATTAGCGATACTCATATCGTTTCAGTAGCGGGTCATGGTATAGATCCTTCACCGGTTCCACCAGAGCCGGAAGGAGATTTACCTTCCGGCTCTCGCATGTTTAAGCGCAAAAATAGAAAAGGTAAGCATTTTGCACATTCTAAGCGTGCTAAAAATGACCGCCTAACTTTGCGCGATGCTATAACATGGTTCGGTATTCCAGTATTAGTAGTGATACTTATTCGTGTGTTCCTATTTGGAACTTACACAATTCCTTCTGGCTCTATGCTAGATACTATTCATATTGGTGATTATGTTATTACGACTAAGCTAACTCCGCGCTTATTCCCATTAAAGCGTGGAGATATTGTTGTTTTTGAGGATCCTGCACATTGGTTGAGTGGTGAAAATTCTTCCGGTGTTGTTGGCAAGGATTTAATTAAGCGTCTTATTGGTTTGCCTGGGGATACTGTTGAGTGTAAAGGCGCTGGGCAGCCTATTGTTGTAAACGGTGTTCCAATACGAGAATCTTCCTATATTCGTCCTGGTGTTGACCCGAGTGCTTTTCCGTTTAAAGTAAAAGTTAAAGCTGGTCACGTGTTTGTTTTGGGCGATAATCGTTCTAATTCTGCGGATTCACGATATCATCGCAATGATGGCGATGATGGCTTAGTTCCGATTTCCAAAATCGAGGGCGTTGCTGTGTTTAGATCGTGGCCGCTTGATCGAATTGGTCTTTTAGACGAACACCATGATGATTTTAAAGATGTGCCTGATCGTCCTGCAAAATAAAAAGTATTAACGCAATGAGTATTAACGAAATTGTGTTAGCGCGACTTGTATCTACTGATTTTAATTATGTCAAATAAATCATCCAATATACCGCTTGTTCCATCATTTAAATATGAGCAAGATCTGCTTTGCGAAGGCTATGATTGGGTTATTGGTCTTGATGAAGTAGGAAGAGGCTCTCTTGCAGGTCCTGTGATGGTAGGAGCTGCAGTTATTGGAATTAAACAAGTAAAAGAAAACTATATGCCTGAAGGCTTAGCTGATTCTAAATTGCTGAGTGAAAAGCGTCGAGAAGAGCTTTATGAACCGTTGCAAAAATGGTGTACAACTTGGGCAGTCGGGTCTTGCACTAACACAGAAATTGATGAGTGGGGTATTAGCTATGCTCTTGGTGTTGCTGCATTAAAAGCAATTTCTAAAGTTGAGGAAGATATTAAAAAGCTAAGTTTTAGCGTAAATGCGAATACGCGTGAGAATACGCGTGAGAATTCAAACTTTCGTATTGCAGCAATATTGGATGGACCTTGCGATTATATTGACAAAGTCGCAAATACTTTTGACGCTCCTTACATTCCTGAGCCTGTAAAAGTCCATACTTTAGTAAAAGCAGACAGACAGTGTGCGAGCGTAGCTGCAGCTGCAGTTTTGGCAAAAGTTACTAGGGATAATCTTATGGTATCTCTTGCTAAAAATCCGAAATATGCAGCCTACGATTGGGCAAGTAATAAGGGTTACGGCTCTTTAGCTCATCGCAATGCCATTAAAAAAGTAGGACCTAGCGATTTGCATAGACTGTCTTGGCATCTATAAGCGAGGGGTATATATGGCAGAAAATGAAGCAAAACGCGTGTCAATGATCGATGTTGCGCATGCTGCTGGCGTAAGTCATCAAACTGTTTCTCGCGTTATTAATAATTCTCCTGATGTTTCTGCTAACACGCGAATTAAAGTTCTGCGAGTTATTGAGCAACTTGGGTATTATCCAAGCAATTCAGCGCGCGCATTAGCGACTAAGAGGTCGCGTACTTTAGGGCTTATCGTTGGTGCAGAAAATAGAACATCTCGAAACATTATTGCTCCTATAGAAGCGCAAGCAAAATCTCGTGGTCTTTTTCTTTCTATTAGCATGGTCAACGAAACGTTATGTGAACAAAGTGATATTCAAGATTTATGCGAGAGTTTTGAAGAGCAAAATGTCGACGGATTAATAATTGACGCTCCAACAGACGCAATATTTACGTCACTGTGTCGTACGCGTATTCTTAAGCCGTGCGTATGTGTTACTGCTACTCATGGTGCGATAAGCGCGCATGAAGGCATGAATATGTTGCGTTCTCATAGCAACGTTGAGTATTCAATGATTGGGATTAATCAATCTCGCGCAATGAACGATATTGTGTCACTTATTGCGCATTATGGACATCGAAATGCCATTTATATAGCAGGTCCTTCACAATGGAGAGGTGCTGCAACGCGACTCATTGCATGGCGTTCACTTTCAACTGCTCAAGGTATTCATTCGCATATTGTGCAATGTACTTCGTGGAAGTCTTCTGAAAGTTACGCGCGAATGAATCATATGATTGAGAAATTTGGTATAGATGGCATTGCATTGCCGACTGTTATTGTTGCTTCAAGCGATGAGCAGGCAGTAGGAGTTGTGCGTTCCTTGTATGAGCACGGTTTGAAAATTCCGAGTGATATTAGTGTTGTTGGTTTCGGCGATATTCCGGCAATAAGTGATTTTTTCCCACCTCTTACAACTGTGAGTCTCGATATGCAGCAATTAGGGTCGTTGGCAGTGCGTGAAGCTTTGAGATTAATGAATCATGGGCCTGAACCAGCATTCCCAGATATGTCTCATGGAGTTGGACAAATACCTGCTAGCTTAAAATTGCGTTCTTCTATTGGTGCAGTATTGAGATAATTTTGCGATCGTGAAAAATTGTATTAAAAAATTATTGAGAATAGAATTAAAAATGGTATTTTTAATTATTTTTTTGATTATTTAAATATTGCGTGAAACAGTTGTGAAACAACTTTATTTTCTTAATGCTAATATCTGGCAAAATGGCTTAAAATCAGCATAATTACGCGGCTGTCGGCGTGTTGATGGTGTGTGTGAAGCGTAATCTTAACATCTGTTGGGAGTGTGTGGTTTTTGAATAAATATGGAATAAAGAAAAAGGATCAGGAGATGATAAATCGCTGCTTTGCGTTCGTGCCAGGAATTAAGCATCTAGTTGTTTTAAGGTCGGCGTGTCTTGCGATTTCTTATCTTGTAAACATAGCTTTTGTCTACGTTTGCGTTGGGATGTTGTCTCCAGTATTAAGACCTGTTCGTTCTACTGGAACTTCTTTAATGAGTTCTGTTGAATTTACGTCTTACATTATTGTTTTAGCTGCTATTATTTTGCTGAAATATGCAGTTTTTTACTGGTCGTGTACTGTTTGTGCAGAAATTGAGTCGCGAATAGCTATGCGTTTGCGCCCTAAAATGTTGCGCGCAATGTTATCTCTACGCTCTGTAGATATTGAAGATTCTCATGACATTACTTCTTTGCGCGTAAATGAAGATATTTTTGCAATACAAAGTTTTGTTGCTTCTTTAGTTCCACAAATTATTGCATCTATTCCTGTTCCTGTAGTCGTTTCTGCAGCACTATTTACAGTTAACCCTGCTATAGCTGGGATTTGCGCATTAGCTGCGTTGTTTAATGTTGCTTCTCTTATATTCTCGTTGGCACTAAGCCCAGTATCGTGGCGTTGTGTAAGTGCATTATTTGCCTATGTTATTGCTGGACTCGCAATTGTTGCAACTGTTTGGTTATCTTCCGTTAAAGGTGTAGGTCTTGCTGCAGCTCTGTTGACAATGCCTTTGTTAATGTTAAGCGTCCAGCCACTGAGAATTGTTGGTAAGAATATGCATGTAGTTAAACATGCTGTTCATGGTTTGAATCATGTTGAAGCATTGTTGCAAATGGTTACTGATTCTCCTGCTCCAATAGCATTTAGTGACGACGGTTCAACATTATCTTTGCCTGATGGCTCAACCAATATTGCTTTGCGTATGCGATGCAATATTTCGGAAAATAATGCGAATACTAATGAAGCTCAACGTTTATCGATAATTGCAAAATCTGGTGAATTGCAAGTTATTCCAAGTAAATATCATCATGTTATGCGTGAGAAAATACTTTCTGGAACAGGTTTTAATAAATCTGCTGACATATTGCTTTCTTATAGCGACCGTTATGATATTCATGAAGACGACGTTTCTCCATTTGTAGTTTCTGAAGTATTTGACGCAAACGATAGTGCATCTTACTTGTCGTTGAACGATGCAAGTTCTGCAGCTTTAGCAGATATTGTTACTATAGTTAGCGAGCGAAGTCATCTATTTTCCACAACATTGCGAGAAAACTTACTTTTGGCTGCTCCAACAGCTACGACTACTGCGATGTGGGATGCATTGCGAGCTGTGCGAATAGATGGTGTTGTTTATGCCGATTACGACGGTCTAGATATGCCAATAGATAGACTTTTTAATAATCCTGAAGCATCCTATAATTCTGAAGATTTAAAGCGTCGCGTTATTCTTGCTAGAGCAATTTTAAGACACACTAAAGTGTACGTTTTTGATTATTCCCAATGTGATATTAGCAATCATGAGGCTGAAGAAATTGTTAAAATATTGCGTCGCATAGCGCGTTATGCAAATGTAATAGTATTAATGCCAAATGATGATGGCATTAGCTCAACGGACGAAATAGCAACTGTAGAATCGTATCGTCATGTTGCTAATGATAGTTCTAAAAATATTACGCAACTAAATCAATTAAACGAATCTCAAAACTCGCAAAACTCGCATAATGTTGAGCAAGCTCAGCAAGATCCTAATAAAAACAAGCATATTTCTTCTATTGCAAGTATTGCTTATACTTATGAAGTGAGAACAATCTCAAAGTTCAAACGTGCTATTTTTGCTTTTATATCAATGTTTAGTACTGCTCTCAATCTTGTTTCTGCAGTATGTATTCCTGTTGCTATTGTTTCAGCGATGTTTGCTGTTGCAGGACGTCCAATATTTGGTTTTGTAATGCAACAGTGCGTGCTTGTTGCTGTTGCTTGTATGGCAGTTCGTGCATTAACTCTTGTTACAACATTTGCAGGTGTAGATATGCATCACGAACATTGGCATAAAGCTCATATCAGCATGAATGTTGGAATGATATTTGCAGTTGTACCTCTTATGGTTGTTTTGTACTATTTCGATGCGAATTTGTCTTATGTAGCTATTGTTTCATGCGTGTTTATTATGTTTATTGTTCCTCGATACTTACTTATACGCTCCAAGCATATTGCAAATAAAGTGCGCATTGAACAACATGAAGTTGAGAATGAAGTAAGTGATATTGAGCTTGGTATCGATGAAGTACTTGCATTTAGGCAAGGTGAGCATTGCGTTAATCGAATGGTTACTTCAATGCATAAAGTTTCTCAACAAAGAATGCGTCTGGCTCGTAAAAGTGGAGGCATGTCGGCACTTGTTCTTGCTATATCGTTAATTAGCATTTCTGTAGCCGCACTAGTAGTTTCTCACACCATTCATCCGGTGCCAGCTAATATTCCAGCATGGAGTACGGTTTATGCTGTTATGGCAATGGTTTTGCTGGTAATTATGATTCAGCAAGTTGTAGATGTTGTTTTACAAAGAATACCGTCTGTTATGAGAGTTAAGAGCAGTAACTAACTTTAATTTAAAAAATATTGAATATGCATAAGTTGAGTTGGGGGACTGAGCATGCGTAATCGTTGTAACAAGAGGCAGTTTCTTGCGCTGTTCTGGATGCTGCTGTTTGCTGTTTTATGTGGGATTGTTATTGGCTTGTTGCTTCCTAAAATAAACAGTAGCGTTGGGAAAATTACAGGAGAATATGAAGCAAGCGGAGAAGCTGCGCAAGCATTGGAAAAATTGCGTATATCTAAGCCTTATCGTTACGGGTACGAGCGTCAAGTATTCGGATATCGTACTACCGACGATGACGGTAATGGATGTGACGTTAGGGAAGACGTTTTAGCGCGTGATTTACAAAATGTGAAATACAAGTACGCAGGATCCTGCCAAGTGCGTTTCGGCTTGTTGCATGATCCGTATACTGGCAAAGATATTCACTTCGTGCGTGGGCGAAAAACCAGTGCATTAGTTCAAATAGATCATGTTGTTGCATTACAAAATGCGTGGGAATCTGGAGCGTGGAAATGGAATCGTGCAAAACGATTAAAATTTGGCAACGATATGATGAACCTACTCGCGGTTGAAGGAGCTGCTAATCAAGAAAAAGGTTCCGCGTCCGCAGCTTACTGGCTTCCTTCAAACAAAACCTTCAGGTGCGAATATGTTGCTAGGCAAATAGCTGTTAAGTATAAATATGGTTTAACTGTAACTCGCGAAGAAAAGCAGAGTATGGAAAGCGTATTGCATAACTGTTCTGCACAAAAATTACCAAAGTAAGGATTTCTCAGTTTGGTATTCGTAAAGTGACTTAGTAAGCGTTTAATAAGCGTTTAGTAATGATTATGAGTGTGATCGTGCATTACGTCGTGATGCTCTGCTGAATGAGGAATATGCAACACGCGCATGCGATCAATAGCTCTACGCGCAAGATTGTGAGCAGAACCCGTGCCTTCGCCCTTGACTCCAAAAATAACGATAAGAGCCATAATTCCTGTAATAATAGCACTAATGCGCAAAGTCCATTGAACTCCGAAAATACTAGCAGCAACATCGGCAGCGTGACCTGTGCCAGAATGGTGAAGAGTTGTCAATACTGTCATTGTAACTACTAAAACAGGTGCTCCAATAGCTCCCCAAAGCTGACGCATAGTATTAGTTACAGCCGAACCATCGCCAAGTTCTTCCTTACGCAAACAATTAAGCGACCACGTAGTTATTGGCATAAGCAAGAATCCCATGCCAATTTGGCGAGTAAACTGCCAAATGGAAATCCACCAAATCCACGTATCCATGTCAATAAGACTCATCATTACAGTGCCAAAAAACAGAATAATAGAGCCTGCCATAGCAACTGGGCGCACTCCAAAGCGATCTAGCATACGACCGCCAAAATACTGCGAAATAGCCATGCCGAACGCTCCAGGAAGCAGAATTAAGCCGCTCATAGTTGCTGAAAAACCACGATCAGACTGAATATAAAGCGGAATAAGCACCATAATTGAGCTGAAAGCAAAAAATGTAAGGCAAGCGCAAATAGTACCTACCATAAAGTAGCGGTTTTTAAGCACATTAAGACCAAGAAGAGGAGTGTGACCGCGTTTTTGCGCTCGCAACTGCCTTGTAACAAACCAAGCAATTCCAAAAGCGCCAATAATCATAGGAGCCCAAGATAATGGGTGTGAAATTCCGCATCCTTCAATATTAGTGAATCCAAACATGAGCCCGCCGAAGCCAATAACCGAAAGGCCAACCGAGAAGAAATCAGCATGCGCGTTAAGATCGTGTTCTCCAAAATTATGCAAGAAAAATACTGCCAAAACGACGGATATTGCTCCGATAATAGTAAGAGAGCAGAAAATAGAACGCCATCCATTAATATCAGTTTGCAAACCGCCAATAGTAGGACCGATTGCTGGAGCAATACTCATAGCCATGCCAACGCTTCCCATTGCCATACCTCTGCGAGTAACAGGGTAGACGGAGAATACGGTAATTTGTAAAACAGGCCACATTACGCCAGTGCCAATAGCTTCAAGAGTTCGACCAACAAGTGCCATCATAAAGTCGTTACTAAGCCATGCAAGTACGGATCCAAAAGTAAAAAGCGACATGGAAGTAATAACAATTTGGCGAGTAGAAAAGCGTCTTGTTAAAAATGCTGTAAGTGGAACCATAATTGCCATAATCAGCTGGAAAATAGAAGTAAGCCACTGACCAGTTGTGACGCTTATACCAAATTCTTGAACTATTGTTGGCAATGCTGCAGTAAGTTGTAATTGTGCGAAATTGCCGATAAATGTAATAAACGTAAGAATAGCGAGAGAAATTAAAGCAGGACGTGTAAGACGATTGTTATTGTATGCTTCTTCGCCTGTTAGTGCATGACTGAGATCTTGGCTTTTATTAGACAGCCATGTTGAGTGCGTCAAAATAAAACATCCTTTTTTGTTCTTAAACATAGTTTTTCTTAAGCGTATTTTTAAGCATAGGTGGCAAAAGTCAATCGACTTAAGTCTATTCTCTTATCTATTACAACAAAAATTGCAAAACTTAATTTACGCAAAACAAAAGTTATTTAAAAATTTATTTTGCGCAAAACAATGATATTTAGACTGATTCTAATCAGTAGCTGTGGTAGGAAAGCCAATGATTGTAAGCGCCTTGAATGGAGCCATAACGACCATTGCAATAATTCCAGAACCAGCGGAGCTGCGTTTGATAGTTAGTTGCCCAATCAGCGCCAGCAGAAGCCATTTTTCCGCCTGGCAAAGCTTGAGGTAAACCGTAGGCCCCAGAAGGATTCATTGCGTTTACGCGCCAACCGGACTCATGAGAAATAATAAATACTGTTGCAGTAAAATCAGCTTCACTATAACCGTTAGAGATAAGCCAGTCGTGAGCCCATTGTTGCATCTCGCCAGCAGGAACAGTCGTACCGATAGAAGCAGCTAAGCCAATTGCGGCAGAAGAGCCGCCAGTTCCAACAAGAATAACCTTATCTTTTGGAGCTTTTTTAACATAAGAAGCAAAAATATTAGAGGAAACTATTTTTCCCTTAGCTCGAGTAACTATTTTTGCTGTTTCCATTACGCCGTTAGCGCCTTCACTTTGCACCTTCTCAGTACCTTTTGGAAGTGCAGCAGTTTCCTTTTTAACGACGTTAAACGCGATTGGGTCGTCGGAATTCTCTAATTTTGCGCCTGCGCGATTAATCGTAATAACAGTTGATTCGCTAACTTTAGTTGTAAGAGATGGAGTAACAACATCGTGTGGCTCAAGAGTGATATCTCCAGCATCAAGAACGGATTTTACATCAGTGAAATCAGTGCCCAAAATAGTACGATGATGACCATTTATAACAACGTTAATATATGAAGTCGCACCATTATGCAACATACCACGGCTAGCACTACGAGAAACTTGCGAAGAATCGGTTGCCGAATAAGAAGTAACCTGAACAGCGTGACCTTTAGACGAAGCGTAAAAATCTCGCGAGGCAAAACCAAGTATCACCAAAGCAACGAAGCCCAAAATAACCGCGCTAACTCTAGCCCACTGTCGTAAACTGAGTGAACCAAGCGTAACAGTATGCTTACGGTGACTGGCCATAACCCTCCTTATTTCTGCAATTACTCTATTGATACTTGCAAACGCTCGCAACGTAGACTAATAAAACATGAGAAACATGCGTTAAAATGTATGTGCAAAACGTATATGCAAAACCTCACGTATTATATCTCATGGCATAGTCTATAAATCAGGATTCAGAATCATCAGATTCGTAAGATTTAGCTTGTTCAACCAAATCTTCCAAATCAGAAGCTAGTAATGCTCCAGCTTGTCTATAAATAACTTCGCCGCGCTTAATAACCATTACTGTTGGAACAGCTTGGATTTGAGCAGCTGCAGCAATCTCGTTGCTTTTGTCAATATCAACTTTTACGAAAGGAATTTCGGGATATTTTTCGCTGACCTTCTCAAAAATAGGACCAAAAGATCTGCATGGACCGCACCATGTTGCCCAAAAATCAACAACAACTATTTCATTTGTCGAAGCAATCTTCTCAAAATTTTCTGTAGTAGCATGTATTGCTGCCATATTACCCCCTCGATATTTTGCGTATTTGCTTTATTGTACGTGCCGCCTTGCATAAAGTTGCCGATAGTGCGCTTATCTGTCGTCTTGCGGCACTAGGCTAGGAGTCATGCTTGATATCCAATTTATTCGTGAACATGCCGACGTAGTTAAGGAATCGCAGCGCAAGCGCGGTGAATCCGTTGGGCTCGTCGATGAAGTATTGCGCAGCGATGATTTGCGCCGAACCGCTCTTAAGGCTTTTGAAGAAGCTCGCGCCGAGCAAAAAGCTATTGGTAAGAAGGTTGCAACAGCTAGCGCGGAGGAAAAGACTGCGCTTATTGCCGAAACTAAAGAATTAGCTTCGAAAGTTGCGGAATACAAAGCTGAATCCGAAAAAGCTACTGCCGACTACACTACGGCAATGTGGAAGCTTTCTAACATCGTTGAAGATGAAGCTCCAGAAGGCGGAGAAGACGACTATGTTGTAGTTAAGAAGGTTGGTACGCCTCGCGATTTTGCAGCTGAAGGTTTTGAGCCAAAGGATCATTTGACTCTTGGAACTGGCGTTGCTGGAATTGATATGCGTCGCGGCGTGAAGGTTGCAGGATCTCGCTTCTACTTCTTGCGCGGTGCTGTGGCTCGCTTGCAAATCGCAATGCTTACTATGGCTGTTGATCAAGCCGAAGAGCACGGTTTTACGCTTGCGATTACGCCAACGCTTGTTCGTCCAGAAGTAATGCGCGGAACTGGCTTCTTGAATTCTCACGCGGACGAGATTTACCGTTTGCGCGAACCAGATGATCAGTATTTGGTCGGTACTTCCGAGGTTGCTTTGGCTGGCATGCACGAGGATGAGATTCTTGACTTAAGCAATGGTGCTTTGCGTTATTGCGGTTGGTCGAGCTGCTACCGTCGTGAGGCTGGTGCTGCTGGAAAGGATACTTCCGGTATTATTCGTGTGCATCAGTTCGATAAGGTTGAGATGTTCGTTTATTGCAAGCAGGAAGATTCTCGCGCTGAGCATCAAAAGTTGCTCGGTATGGAGCAGGAAATGCTTGCTAAGGTGGAAGTGCCTTACCGCATTATTGATACTGCTGCAGGTGACCTTGGTTCTTCTGCCGCTCGTAAGTTTGATTGTGAAGCTTGGGTTCCAACGCAAGGACGTTACCGTGAGCTTACTTCTACTTCTAACTGCACTGAGTATCAGGCTCGCCGATTGAATGTGCGCGAACGTATGGAAGATGGCGGAACTCGCCCAGTTAGTACGCTTAACGGCACTTTGGCTACTACTCGCTGGCTTGTGGCTATTTTGGAAAATCATCAGCATGAAGATGGTTCGATTGATATTCCAAAGGCAATGCAGGCTTATATGGGTGGCAAGGAAGTGATTGAGCCGACGAAGTGGGAAGCATGAGTTTACTCGTGCACAAACACGGCGTTTGTTTCAAAAAACCGTTTAATTAGCTACAAAGCCCGGGAAATTGCCTGGGCTTTATTTTTTAGTTGATAAGCTTTTTGAATCTGGGTGTTGTGTGTTGTGTTCTATACGTGATGATATGCTTACCACTTGTGCGTTGAAAGCGGCAATTTGATTGCTTTCGTGCGCAAATGGATGGGTGTCCGAGCGGTCTAAGGAGACGGTCTTGAAAACCGTTGTAGGGAAACCTACCGCGAGTTCGAATCTCGCCTCATCCGCGAATTAACTAAGCCTAAAGCATGTGAAATTGCTTTAGGCTTTTTTAATTCGCTGAGCTTGCTCAGGTTGGAAGCACAGTGTGCTTCCAACGCAAGCGAGGTCTTTCTGCGTCAATAAAGACGCAGAAAGTGTGGGCTAGTGTGTTTAACGTAGTGTGTTAGGTTTGTGTTGCTGCATTTCGCGCTTGAAGCTTTTTTATTCTGCCGAGCTTTCTCAGGACTGAAAGTGCACTGTACTTTCAGTGAAAGCTCGGTCTGTCTTCGTCTCGATTGACGGGAAAGGGCGTGAAGGTGGCGGAAAGTTTGCAGTCGTGTAAAGGAAGGGTCGTTTGCGAGCGAGAATCCGATCGAAACGTGCGCTCGCTCGATTTTAGCGCGCGGAGTAGTGACGCTCTTGTGATGTGATGTCGTCCAGGAAGAAGCTTGCACCTTCGCGGCAAGACGTGCTGCTTTCGAAATCTTCCGGAGCGTAAGGCGCAACGCTTTCAAACATCTCCTCGTAATCAGCAACGCTTAAATGCACGCGCGAATCAAGCATATCCGCATGCTCGCGCGCAAACAGCGCATCTCTAAATCCTGGCGCAATCGTGCCGCTGAAAAATTCACCAACAGCGCCGGAACCATAAGAAAATAGTCCAATCTTATCGCCGCTTTTAAGTGCAGTAAGATCACTATTTTCGCAAGTAAATTCGTCTAACTCAAGTAAAGACAGCAATCCCAAATACAGGGAACCCGTATAGATGTTGCCTACACGACGGCTGTACCTCGTGCTGGTTTCGTAGCGCGAAAGTAAGCGATTGCGCGACGACTCGCTTAGGTTGCTATTATCGCAAGAATCAGAGCAAGAATTTGCGCAAGAATCCATCGCAGCCTTAAGTGCTTTCAAACCCATTTTCGTATATGGCAAATGGAAGCACAATCCGGCGAAATCGCTGAAATTGCAATCGTTTTGCGCGCAATACTTTTGCCAAACTTCGCAGAAAAATTGTATGTATTGCTCGGTTGAAAACTTGCCGCGAGCAAGAGCGGTGTCTTGGTAAACAGGTCGCCAAAAGTCCTGAATATCCGCGGATTTTACAACGCTGTCGTCGTTAATTTTAAGCACGTGCGGATTCGCGCTCACAAGCATTGCCACAGCCCCAGCGCCTTGCGTAACTTCGCCAGGGGTAGCAAGCCCGTAGCGCGCAATATCGGCTGCAATAACAAGCACTTGCGGATTTTTTTCTGCGTGCGCGCGCACGTAATCGCATGCCATCATCAAAGCTGCCGTTCCGCCGTAGCAAGCCTCTTTTACTTCAATAGAGCGCACCCACGGCGTGAGTTTTAGCAGATTTTGAACGTATAGCGCGCTGGATTTACTTGCGTCGACTCCGCTTTCTGTGCCGACGATGAGCATTTTGAGGCGATTGCTATCGATGTATGGTAGTAGTGGGAATGCGGCTTGCGCGGCGAGAGTGACGATGTCTTGGTGATTTGGTGGCACGGATTGTTCGCTTTGACCGATTCCGATTGTGAATTTGTTAGGGTCGATTCCGCGGTGTTCCGCCAATTCTTCGAGGTTTAGGTAATAGTGCGGCGTTGCGAAGGAGATGCGGTCAATGCCGACGGTAAGGGGAGTGGTTGCGGAGGTTGTGGTTGTGTTGGCTGCTGCGGTTGCTGATATTTTGATATTTTGTGTGCTCATTTGTCCTAAACCCCTAAATTTTCTTAATTTTTACTTGATTCTCGTAACTTTTGAAGTAATTGCGTAACTTTTTCTGTAGTTCTTTCTGCAGGGCTAAGTTGCAAAATATTATGCGTGATTTCTGCGATTTCCGCACCTTTGGCACCTGCTGCAATTGCCAGGTTTGAAGACTGCAATGCCATGTGACCTGCTTGAATTCCAGGGCCTGCTAGTGCGCGAAGAGCCGCAAGATTTTGCACCAAACCGAGCGCGGCAAGCGTATTTCTAAAGTCGTTTGCGTTTTTGTATTTGCCGATTTTGATCGCGAGTTTTGCCATTGGAAGCGATGAGATTGAGCCGCCGACAATGCCGATCTGTAGCGGAATTTCAATCCTGCCGTGGAGTATGGTTTTTCCGTTTAAAGTTTCGGTGTTCCACTTTGACAGTGGTAGGTAGCGACCGGAGCGCGCCGCCCACGCGTGTGCTGCCGATTCTAGCGCTCGCGTATCATTCCCGGACGCGAGCGCGGCTCCTGCGATTCCGTTTAGGATTCCTTTGTTGTGCGTGGCGGCGCGTGCAGGGTCGCTGGCGGCAAGCGCGCTCAATGCCGCGATTCGGCGCGCAAGGCGCTTTCCCTCGCGCTCTCGTTCAGAGTCTTCCAGCCGCCTGGATGCTAGTGCTTCAACCGGTATATGCACTTCTGCTGTGGTGGCAACGCGGCTGGTGTTCGTGAGTATTGCAACTAGCGCCTGCACGCCGAGCCAGCTTTCCAGCTGGGCTTTGACGGCTTCGCCCATAGTGTTCACTGTGTTTGCGCCCATTGCGTCGCATGTGTCTACGTCAATCTCGAGCTTTGCGAAGCCGTGCAAAGCTGAAGCGCGGCATTTTCGCGCGCCGCCACCCCTTTTACTCATTGATGGGTGTGACTCGTTTGCAATGCGCAACAGTTCTGCAACCTTTTCTTTATCTCCAACGATTCTGCTCAAGCGCGCCGCCACGCTCCCGTCAGCGTCCTCAAAAGCTATTTGTGCTGTAGTCACGTATTGTGGGGAGCGCGCAATAATTCCGTATCCAACGTCAGTCGCTGCAGCAATTCGCGCCCCATTGCACGCAGCTGCAATCACGGATGGCTCCTCAGTTGCAACCAGCACGTCACGCACTTCGCCGTTCACAATCAGCCCACGCACAACGCCAACCGGCAGCGTATACTTTCCAATTTGATGCTCAATCATATGATTTGCAACGTCTGCAGGAATTGTAGTATCAGAACTTTCCGCAAACTGTTTAAGCAAAAATGCTGCCTCAGTATCGTTAATTGCGCCCTCATTTTGCAAGGTTTTTATGCGATTTTCCACGCTTAATTCACGAAAAGCAGCCATCGAAATCACCTCATGATTTGTAGACTACGAATGCTTCTGATCGCTTTGCATTCTGACTTGGTTGTTTGCATTCTGACTTTATTGTTTTACATTCTGGCTTGATTGTTTCGCATTCTAATTTGCATAGAAACGCCGATTCCGCCGCCGACGCACAGCGCAGCAACTCCATTTAACTTATTGCTATCTCGCAAAGCGTATATAAGCGTCGTCAAAATCCTCGCTCCGCTAGCGCCAAGCGGATGTCCGAGTGCAATTGCTCCACCGCGTACGTTGAGTTTTGACTCGTCAATATGAAGTTGCTCCGAAACGGCAATGCTTTGCGCTGCAAACGCTTCGTTTATTTCGAATAAGTCAATGTTGTCAACGTTGCTGCCAGTCGCATTTAGCATGCGTTCCATTACATGTTTTGGAGCGTATCCCATTAAATCTGGGTCGATTCCGCCTTCTGCGAATCCCACAATTTGTGCAAGATATTCAATTCCGTGCGCTTGCGCGTAATCTTTGCTCATAAGCACTAGAGCTGCAGCTCCGTCGTTAATTCCGCTTGCGTTTCCTGCAGTTACAGTCGATTCGTGCTTGCAAACTTCGTTTTCGCCAACTTCGCGCTTGTCAACTTCGCAAGTCGCGTCCGCAGTTTCTCCCGACGCTTTAAAAAGCGTGCGCAATTTCGACAACTGCTCTAAAGACGTATCTTCGCGAGGATGCTCGTCGCGAGTTATAACAGTTCCGTTTGCAAGCGTTACTGGCACAATTTCAGAAGCAAAATCGCCTCTTTTAATAGCGGCAACAGCTTTTTGGTGAGATTTAAGTGCAAAAATATCTTGTGCTTCGCGAGTGATACCAAATTTTGCTGCAACATTTTCTGCAGTAACGCCCATTGCGTCGCCAGTAAAAGCGTCGTTTAAGCCGTCTCGTTGCAAACCGTCAATAAGCGCAAAATTCCCGTATTTGTGTCCGCTAAATCGCGAATTAGTTGCGTAAAACGGTACGTTGCTCATGCTTTCAGTGCCGCCTGCAACAACAACTTGCGCATCTCCCATAACGATTGCGGATTGTGCTAAGCGCACTGCTTTTAAGCCGGATCCGCATACTTCGTTAATTGTCATTGCGCAGCTAGAAGTATCTAATCCTGCTTTTAATGCAATTTGGCGAGCAACGTTTTGTCCGCTGCCTGCTTGTAATACGTTTCCAAAAATAGCTTGATCCACGTCGTGTGAGCTAATTCTAGCGCGTTCTATTGCTGCTTTTGCTGCGATTGTTCCTAAATCAACTGAGGAAAGCGAAGATAAGCTGCCGCCGAATTTGCCAATAGGCGTACGTACAGCGCTTGCAATCACCACTTCAGTCATATGTTTAGCCACCTAATCAATTGTTTGTTGCAATACGTGTTGAAGTATACCAACCGGACTACTTTATCGTATTTTTCGACAAAATTACCATTTGCGAAAAATTTTTCTCGTTTCCTTCACAATTAAGCGTGCTTCAATGAGTTTGCGCTTCCGAATCCGGCATAAACTTCACAGCCGCGTAAATTAAGAGTCGTATTTCTCCCAAACCTTCTGAAGCTTTGCAGTAATGCTCTGCAAACGTTGATTTACTACTGTCCAAAGAACGCTAACATCCGTGCTGCTGCACACGTCACACCGGGCACAAATACCACACACCCCACCGCAGCTTAATTTCGTGACTTTAGTTGCACGAATACCAGTGTGGTAGAGATTTGAGATTTTTCGCACTGAGCGAAGGACGCTCGCGCAGCGCTTTGACCGAGCTTGAAATCATTGGGATTTCAAGCTCCTTCAAAGCGTGATTTGGCTCAATTGTGAAGCACGGTGTGCTTCACATGCCAAATCAGCCGAACGGCTACCAATAGCCGTGAGGAATAAGCTCGCTACGAAACTCGCGTTGGAAGTCCACTGGACTTCCAACTTTAGCGAGTTTCCGCTCCGAGTTACTTTCGCGCGCTACGCTCTAAGCGCGAAAGCAGGTCGGAGCGCTACTTACGGAACGAAATCGAGCCGTCAACAGGATCCATCGCGTCAACAATCGCCAGCGAATCCAAGTCATATCCGGCTTCACGAAGCGCATCTCCACCACCTTGGAAGCCCTTTTCGATAGCGATTCCAATGCCGGCAACGCTAGCTCCAGCATGATTGCAAATGTCGATTAATCCTTGCAAAGCTTTGCCGTTCGCCAAAAAATCATCCAAAATAAGCACGCGATCTTCCGCACTTAAATACTTACGTGACACAATCACCGGAAACTCGCGCTGCTTTGTAAAAGAAAATACCGTAGATACGTATTGGTCGCCATCGAGATTAATTGACTGAGCTTTCTTTGCAAAAACTACAGGAACTCCGCCAAAATGACGTGCTGCAACACATGCAATTCCAATACCAGAAGCTTCAATCGTAAGAATCTTAGTAATATTTGCGTCGCGGAAATGCTCAGCCCAAGAGGCTCCCATATGATCAAATAAATTCACATCGCACTGGTGGTTCAAAAAAGCGTCTACTTTTAATACATTGCCTGGTTTTACGATACCATCTTGGAGAATGCGTTCTTCCAGTTCTTGCACGATGCGCCCCTTCTTACGAACAATTACATTGCAGTACGCTCAAGCATACCCAAGTTCGTGACACAATACGAGTAAAAACGACTGCAGCATGTGGTAAACCTGATTAAATACGTGCGCAATTAAAACGTGGGGGCGTTTTATTGCTGAAGCTAAAACGTAGGTAATTGGCAGCATTAATGGAGTACAAGTATGAGCGTAAGTATGGGCGCAAGTATGAATGCAAATATGAGTGCAAAAGATAGCGATTACGGATATGTAAGTGATTTGTTGGGGAATCCAGTTGATTCGTTCGATTCTGACGATCGTTTTTACGAGAATGTTGCGGATGTGAATGATTATGCCAACTACAGTTACGACGAGTATGCTGACGCTTACGCTAAAGAGCCTGATTTTACGCAGCAAGAATATGCGTCTGATCAAGAATCAGTGCCTCCTCAAGAAGAAGTGCCTTCCCAACAAGAAGCTCTTGCCCAACAAGAACTGCTTCCTCAAGAATCTCAAGAATATTCCCAAAATTTCGCACATTCTAGAGTTGCAGTTGACGCGCAAAAACTACTCGACGGCTTAAATCCGCAACAATCTCAAGCAGTCCAGTACGACGGACCGGCACTGCTTATTGGAGCAGGAGCTGGAAGCGGCAAAACGCGAGTTCTTACGCGAAGAATAGCTTGGATATTAAGCCAAAAAGGTGCCTGGCCAAGCCAAATTCTTGCCATCACTTTTACAAACAAAGCAGCTGCCGAAATGCGTGAACGTTTAAGCAAACTTATTGGTAGCGAAGCAAATACTATGTGGGTTTCGACGTTCCACTCTGCATGTGTGAAAATACTTCGCAGATCAGGACAGTATATTGGCTTAAAATCAGGCTTTTCTATTTACGATACTTCCGATTGCGAGCGATTAGTAAAAATTATTGCAACAGAGCTTAACGTTGATATTAAGCGTTTTACGCCACGCAGCATTTTGGGCAAGATTTCGGATTGCAAAAATAGTTTAATCACTTGGCGTGAGCAACTAGACATGTATGCTAACGATTACAAGCCTGGTGTTGCAGGTCAACAAATTGCGCACGCTGGCAATTCTGAAGCTGTTTACGCAACTATTTATGCGGAATATCAGCATCGTTTATCTCAAGCAAATGCGGTTGATTTTGACGATTTAATTATGCGAACTGTGCAACTCATGCGCGAAGTACCAGAAGCTGCGCAATATTACCGCCATAAGTTCCGCTATATTCTTGTAGACGAGTATCAGGATACGAATCACGCTCAATACGAGCTTATTCGCGAGCTTGCTGGAGTGGATGTAAAGCAAAATAGTGCAAATCCATCTCAGCAAAATAACACTCCTGCATCAATCACAGTTGTAGGTGACTCCGACCAGTCGATTTACGCTTTTCGCGGAGCAGATATTCGCAATATTCAAGACTTTGAAAAAGATTTTCCAAACGCTACAACTATTATGCTTGAGCAAAATTATCGCTCTACGCAAACTATTTTGGATGCTGCAAATGCAGTTATTTCGCATAATCAAGGACGAAAGCCTAAAAAATTGTGGACGGCATTAGGTAAGGGCGCTCCAATTACTGGTTATGCAGCAGACAGTGCTCAACAGGAAGCAGCTTGGGTTGCGCAAGAAATAGCGCGATTAGCAGGTGAAGAGGGCGTTGCTTATTCGGATATGGCGATTATGTATCGCGCTAATGCACAGTCTCGTTCGCTAGAAGATGCGCTCGTTAAAGCAGGTCTTCCGTATCAGCTTGTTGGTGGCACGAAGTTTTACGAGCGTCGCGAAGTAAAAGATGCGCTCGCATACTTGCAATCTATGGCAAACCCGGATGACGATGTGAATATGCGCCGAATTTTGAATGTGCCTAAGCGTGGGCTTGGGGCGCGTGCGGAGGCTTTGCTGACGCTTTATGCTCAAACACAAGGAGTTAGCTTCTGGCAAGCCTTGGAGCATTTGGAGTCAATCGAAGGCATGCCAACTCGCACTGCAACCAAGCTTAAAGAGTTCCGCGAGCTTATGCACAACTTAATTACGTGTATGCAAAACAATGACTCGAAACCTTCTAAAGTTATTGACAGCATACTGAACGACAGTGGTTTGCTGGAGGATTTGCAACGTTCTGAAGATCCTCAAGATGCCGCTCGCGTGGATAATTTGTCACAATTGCAGTCGGTTGCAGCTGAGTATGAGCAGAATACGCCGGATGCTAGTGTTGCTGGTTTCCTTGAAACGACGGCGCTTGTGGCTGATTCGGATCAATTGCCGGATGAAAATGAGGACACTGGTAAAGTTACGTTGATGACGCTTCACACGGCTAAGGGTTTGGAGTATCCGGTTGTGTTCCTAACTGGCATGGAGCAGGGAACTTTTCCGCATTCTCGCGCTTTGGAAGACGATGGCGAGCTTTGCGAGGAGCGTCGTCTTGCTTATGTTGGTATTACGCGAGCTAAGCAGCGTTTGTATGTTACGCGTGCTGCTGTTCGTGCGCAATGGGGGCAGGCTCAAGATATGCTTCCAAGCCAGTTTTTGGATGAGATTCCAGATAATTTGATTGATTGGAAGCGCAGAGAGTCTGATGTTGAGCGTTGGGGTGCTTCGTCTAGACGCGGCGATGATTTCGATAGCGATTTTGATAGTGATTTTGGCGGCGATTTTGATAGCGACTTCGGCGGCTGGGATGACGATTATAGCGATGCGTTTAGTGAAAAAACAACTTATGGCGGAAGCAGTTACAGTTCTGAAAAATCGCATGGCTCTAAGTCTTACGGAAGAAATAAATCGTATGGCTCGAGTTCTTACGGAAGAAATAAATCGTATGGCTCGAGTTCTTACGGATCTTCTTACGGAAAGTCTTATAGCAAGTCTTATGGCTCTTCTTACGGTTCTTCTTACGGCTCGTCTTATTCTAAATCGAATTGGTCTAAGTCAAGTGCAGTAAAAACGCGCAAAGTTACCGCAAAAACTGCGGCTTCAACAAACGCAACAAAAGTTGGTTCAACTTCCGCAGTTATGAATAAAGACAATCATCTAAATATTCAAGACTTCCAAGTTGGCGACAAAATTACTCACGATACTTACGGCTTAGGAACTGTGCTAGCAACGCAAGATAAGGGCAGAAACTCAATTATTACAGTCGATTTCGGCTCCGATGGAGTAAAGCGACTAATGCTTAGAGTTGCACCAATCGAGAAATTGTAAAATCTTCTATTTATGCACTTTAATGTAAGATAAATTTTTAACAAGGACGTGGCATTCGCGGGTGTGGGTGCCGAGAAGCGTGTTGCATTAACGAAAATGTGACACTAAAAAATAAAAACATACATTTAATGAGGTATAAATTATGAAAAACAAATTATTCGCATCAATTCCTGCAATTATTTTCGGCTTGCTTATTGCCATTGCACCATTGACGTTTGCAAAGCCATGCTCAACTGGAGGCATGCACAAAATGCATATGATGATGCAACCTATGGCATGCTACTACACAGGTCGTGCAGCTGTTGGAATCGGCTTAGTTATTGCAGTACTTGGAATTATTGCGTTATTTGTTAAAGAAAATGTTCGCATTGGTTTAAATATTGCTGTAGTTGTGAATGCTTTGCTTATGCTTGCTGTTACAACATTCCTTATTGGCGTGTGCAAGAGCCCAATGATGCATTGTGCATCCGTTATGCGCCCAACGTTGATTGTTCTGTCTGTGCTCGCATTGGTGTTCGCAGCTGTTTCCGTGTATTTGGATAATAAAGAAGATTAATAGTTCAAATAGTTCGAAAAGCTTACTAAAGCAAAATTATGCGCACTATTACGCTAAAGCGATTGCCGCTGGAAAATCTTAAACGCAAGCCATTGCGCACTGCTGCACTTATTATTGTATCTGCGTGCTTGTCTGCAATATTTTTCGGCGGCTCGCTGATTTCTATGAATCTTGAACGCGGCTTGAACAGTATGCGAGAACGCATGGGAGCCGATATTATGGTTATCCCTCAAGGTACGCACACTAAGGCAGAAGCGTTGCTTACAAACAGTGGTTCAAGCACTTTTTATTTCACTAACGATATTGAGAATTTAGTAAGACGCTCTCCGGGTGTGCAAAAGGCGAGTGCACAAACGTATATTTCTTCGCTTTCTGCAGGATGTTGCGCTGAAAAATTGCAAATTATTGGTTTTGATCCCGATTCTGATTTTGTTATAGGTCCTTGGATTTATTCTCAACATAAGCAGAAGTTACAAAAAGGCGAGATGATTGCTGGCGCAAATGTAATCGTGTCTTATATGAATACTGTTCGTCTTTTTGGACACCAATGGCCTGTAGCTGCACAGCTTGCAAAAACCGGCACAAGCATTGATAATTCAGTGTTTGTGCGACGCGAAAGTGTGCCGCAAGTAGTTGAGTATTCAACGAAAGTAGGGCACACTGCTATTCCAAAGGAATATGCTAAAAAAGCAGTTTCTGCAGTACTTGTAAAAGTACAAAAGGGTTACAGCGCGCAAGAAGTTGCAAAAAATATTCGCAAAACAACTGGTCTTTCAAGCATTGGCATAGTTTTTCCGGGCGGAATTACAGCAACTACGCAAGCTAATCTTGGTGTTTTTACTCGCACGTTGACTTTTATAATTGCTGCGTGCTGGCTAGTTGGATTGCTAGTTTTAGTTGCAGTGTTTTCAACATCTGTAAACGAACGCAAAAAAGAGTTTGCTTCTCTTCGCATACTTGGCACAACAAGAAATATGCTTTTAGGCGTTGTCGTTAGGGAATCTGCGATACTTGGCTTAGTTGGTGGAGTATTGGGTGTTGGATCTGCAAGTCTTATATTGTTCCCTTACAGTTCTCTTATTTCTGAACAATTGCAGCTTCCGTATTTGGAAGTGACTGCGCTACCAGTAGCAGTGCTTATGTTAGTGTCTGTGCTACTTGCGCTTGTTGCAGTTGTTGTAGCTTCAGCGCTTACCACATTGCGTATTGCTATGCGCGAAACGTATTTGACACTTAGGTCAGGTGAGTAAGTATGGAAGATAAGAGTCAAAAACTGCCAAGTAATGAGTTTGATATTTTACCTGTTGTTGAGCTTACTCGTGTAACTCGCGAATTTATGCGCAGAAAACACAAATTTTTTGCAGTAAATAACGTGAGTTTTGCGCTAAATAGCGGCGATTTTGTGGCAATCGTTGGAAAGTCAGGTAACGGAAAATCTACTTTACTAAATTTGATTGCTGGGTTATTGAAGCCAACGCATGGAAGTGTAAAAGTTTGCGGCGAAGAGATTTCTGAACGCACTTTTAGTGATGCAAAAATGTCTCGTTTGCGCGCATGTGATATAGGTTTTGTGACGCAATCGCAGACGCTTTTACAAAATCTTACTGTGCATGACAACATACTTTTACCTGTGCAAATTGCAGCTAGTGCTTGTGAAGTAAGTAAGTCTGGAATAAGTAAGGCTGAAGTAAGTAAGTCTGAAGTAAGCGAAAATTCAAACGAGACTCGCGCGTTAGAACTTTGCAAGCAATTGCATATTGAAGATTTACTGTGGTGCTACCCAAATGAGCTTTCGGGTGGTGAAATGCGTCGCGTAATGATTGTGCGCGCGCTAATAAACAATCCAAAGCTTCTTATTCTTGACGAGCCTACTGGCGATTTGGATGTAGAGCATACTCGCATAGTTGTGAAAATGTTGCGCGAGGCTGCAAAAAATGGTGTGGCAGTGCTCATGGTAACTCACGATGTTGAGGCTGCTCGCTGTGCGGATCGCACATACACAATGGATTGCGGATTGACTTGCCGGAGCGCTTGAAGCGTAGCGCGCGAAGGCACTTCAATCCGGAAACTCGCTAAAGTTGGAAGTCCAGTGGACTTCCAACGCGAGTTTCGCAAGCGAGCGCGTTACTCGCGCGAGCGTTTTGGCTGGTTTGTGGAACATTTGCCGGGGAACTTACAACGTGAGTTTCGCGCTCAGTACGAAAAATATCAACAATTATTCTTACGGGTGTGTAGAATCAGAAACGATGCCTATTTTGTGTAAGCATCATCTGGAGCCTTAGCCCATCAGTGGGTCGGCGTGCGGTAGTTATGGCGTTATTTCAACGTTTTAATACTTGCGCGTTCGTGTGCTAGCACGAAGAAGCACTGGAGAGGCCGGCTCAGCGTGAATAATTTTTAGGCGATTTTGCGATCGACTAAAAACTTGGTTCACGTTCCGTTCAGATAACGACAGAATTAAAGGATTAGTTATGACTAATATTCAGCGTTCTCGCCGTCAGGTGCGTCTTTCTCGCGCCCTCGGCATCGCTTTGACCCCAAAGGCTCAGCGTATCTTCGAGAAGCGTCCATATGCTCCAGGTGAGCACGGTCGCACTCGTCGTCGCACCGAGTCCGATTACGCAGTACGTCTTCGCGAGAAGCAGCGTCTTCGCGCTCAGTACGGCATCTCCGAGAAGCAGCTTCGTGCTGCTTACGAGAAGGGTACGCACACTGCAGGCCAGACCGGTGACGCAATGCTCACTGATTTGGAAACTCGTCTTGATGCTTTGGTTTTGCGCGCAGGCTTTGCTCGTACCACCGCCCAGGCTCGTCAGTTTGTTGTACATCGTCATATTTTGGTTGATGGCAATCTTGTTGATCGCCCATCTTACCGTGTGAAGCCAGGTCAGACCATTCAGGTTCGTGCCAAGAGCCAGACCATGGTTCCATTCCAGATGGCTGCAGAAGGCGTTCATCGCGACGTTTTGCCAGCAGTTCCTGGTTACCTCGATGTGAATCTTGCCTCTTTGAAGGCTACTTTGACTCGTAAGCCGGAAGTCGATCAGATTCCAGTTGAAGTCAACATTCAGTACGTCGTCGAATACTACGCTCGTTAATTCGCCGATTTAATTCTTAAGGACATACCGCTTGACCCCTGCTATGCGATTGCGTGGCAGGGGTCAATGCGTTTTTGTCGATTTCATCGGTTTGTTTGGTGTTTTTGACAGTTATGTACCGCTTAGTGCAATAATGGAGCTATGTTGCTGCATCTTTATTTAGTGCGTCACGGACAGACGCTATTTAATCGCTATAATCGACTGCAAGGCTGGTCAAATTCTCCGCTTACTGAAAAGGGGTTGAAAGATGCGGACACGGCTGCAAAAAAGCTAGAAAATATTGCTTTTGCTGCAGCTTACTGTTCGGATACTACTCGTGCGCAAATCACAGCACAACGTATTCTCGATGCAAATGAATCTGCCGGTAACGTGCGCCCGACGCTTATAAGCGATATGCATTTTCGCGAGCAATGCTACGGCTATTTTGAAGGTCAAGATATGCAAATGGCTTGGTGGGCTGCAGGAGCGCCTCACGGAGCGCACACTTATAACGAAATCGTTGAAAAATTTGGGCTTGCAGCCACTCGTGACATGCTTAAAGAAGCGGATCCTTTCCACGATGCCGAGTCAGATATCGAATATTGGACTCGCGTAGAAGAAGGTTTTGCGTTAATCGCTTCAAATTCTTTGCTTAACGATGGAGATAATGTTTTGCAAATTTCGCATGGCAACACTTTGCTAAGTCTTATGCACCGTTTTGCGCCTGCAGGCTACGATTTAAGCGAACGCCCTCAAAACGGAAGCGTAACCAGACTTGATTTTGATACTACCAAACCTATTGATAATGCCATTACTATTCGAGGCTATAACGAGTAGATTCTACTTTTTAACTTTGTTATATGCGTCGTTACCGTTCGTTAGTCTTAAGTCATTGCGAATGGTTTTAACTGTAGTCTGATTTGCTGTTGTATTAGCTTTCAGCGCGGTGAAGTCTTAAGCAAAAATGGTACAGAAAGAGGTTACGATGAGCGTTGGAGACATAGCTGCTCTTATTGCCGCGATTGCGTTTACTGTGCTTTCGGGTTTTTTGATTTATCCGCTAATTAGATTGGGCAAGTTGTTCGATCAGATTGCGAAAACTGTCAAAGAGTCGGGTGAGCATGCGATGCCTGCAATTGACGAGTCTGTGACGACGATTAAGCAAGTTAATAAGACTCTTGACGATGTAAACGCTGTTTCAGGAGCTACGCGCACAACTGTTACAAATATTAGTGCTCTAACAGATTTGTATGGTGCTTTCCTTGGAAAACCGCTCGTAAAAATTGCAGCTGCCGGTTACGCTCTAAAAGATACTGTTTCTTCTTTCTTCAATAAGCCGACTGTGCCAACAGACAAGAATAGTGCCAATAGTAACGCTTCAAAAGAATCCTCTGATAAGAATGCAACTAAGAATGCAAGCAGGGGGGAGTAATGTTCAAGCGTTTATTTTGGATGTTTGTTGGCATTGTAATTGGTGTTCTTACAGTTACGAAGGCTCGTGCATATGTTAAAGCAAAAATGCCGTCTTCTGCTAGTCATTTTATATTTGATAAGGAACCGAAAAATATCACATTGCGCACAGTAATGGGATTGTTTAAAGATTTTAATACTAGCCGTAAAGAGCATGAAGATGAGCTTAATTCTCGTTATGCTAATCGTAAGAATAGGGAATTTTAAATAAAAAACGAGTTTTTCATAATTTCGTTACTTTGCTAAGTTTAGTTAAGTTAAGTATTGAAGTACTATATTGAATGTTTGCATGATTGCGTCGTGCGTCATGCGGCACGATTTCGTGTGAGCGTTGCATGTGGCTTTTGTTTGTGACGGTTATTTGTGACGGTTTGCGTGGGTCTTGCTAAAAATTACACAAGGAGTTCGTACGTATGCGCACAGCAGAAATTGCAAAGCGTTATCTTGACTATTTTGCTAAGAATGGTCATATGGTTGTTCCTTCGGCTTCTCTTATTTCGCCGAACCCAACAACATTGTTTACTATTGCCGGCATGGTGCCGTTTATTCCTTACTTGCTTGGTGAACAGACGCCTCCTTCGCGTCGTATGGCTTCGAATCAGAAGTGCGTTCGCACTCTAGATATTGACGAAGTTGGTAAGACTACTCGTCACGGCACCTTCTTCCAGATGGTTGGTAACTTCTCGTTCGGCGATTATTTTAAAGAGGAAGCTATTCACTACGCTTGGGAGCTTTTAACTAGTCCTCAAGATAAGGGCGGCTACGGTTTTGACCCAGAAAAGCTTTGGGTAACCACTTACACGGACGACGACGAGGCTCGCGCAATTTGGAAGAACGAGGGCTTTGATCCAGAACACATGCAAGTTTTCGGCATGGAAGATAACTTCTGGACTACCGGCGGCCCTGGTCCTGGCGGCCCATGCTCCGAAATTTACGTGGATCGCGGTCCTAAGTATGGTCGCGACGGAGGTCCGGCTGCTGACGAATCTCGCTTTATTGAGATTTGGGATTTGGTTTTCGAAAATTACCAGGTAGATAACGTCAAATCTAAGACTGATTTGCATATTGCTGGCGAACTCGATCAAAAGAATATTGATACTGGCGCTGGTTTGGAGCGTTTGGCTTACCTTATGCAAGGCAAGGAAAACATTTACGAAACTGACGAAGTTTACCCAGTTATTGAAGCGGCAGAAAAGCTTAGTGGCGTAAAGTATGGCAGCAACGCTGATGCGGATGTTCGTTTCCGCGTTGTAGCAGATCATGTGCGTTCCGCTTTGATGATTATGAGCGATGGCGTGCGTCCAAGCAATGTTGGCCGCGGCTACGTGCTTCGTCGTCTTCTTCGCAGAACTGTTCGCGCAATGCGTATGCTCGGCGTTCAAGATCCAGTTTTGCCAACCTTGTTCCCAGTTTCTAAGTCTGCTATGGAGCCAAGCTATCCGGAGCTTAACGATACTTTCCACGAGGTTAGCGAAGCTGCTTACGGTGAAGAGGATGCTTTCCGTCGCACTCTTGAAAAGGGCACGACTATTCTCGATTTTGCTGTTGAAAAAGCTAAGAAAGAGCATAAGGATGACCCTATAGTTGGCGGCTCCGACGCATTTACTTTGCACGATACTTACGGCTTCCCAATTGAGCTTACTCTTGAGATGGCAGCTGAGCAGGGTGTTAAGGTTGATGAAGCTAAGTTCCGCGAGCTTATGAGCGAGCAGAAGGGTCGCGCTCGCGCTGATGCTTTGAAGAAGCGCCACAACGTGGATGTTAGCGTTTACGACGATATTAAGAAGGCTCTTGAAAAGCCAATTGACTTCCTTGGCTACACTGACTTCTCCAGCCGTTCTAACGTTTTGGCAATTGTTGAAGCAGGTAAGGGCTCTGTTAAAAGCGTTACTGCTCCTGCAAACGCTGAGATTATTCTCGACCGCACGCCATTCTACGCTGAGCGCGGCGGCCAGATTGCTGACCAGGGCGAGATTATTTCCGATGACGGCGCGATTTTGGAAGTTGACGATGTTCAGCGACCAATCAAGGATTTGATTGTTCACAGCTGCCGACTTACCGAAGGAACTCTTAGCGTTGGTGCTCCTGTAAACACCAATATTGACCAGGTTCGTAGAGCTGCTTTGGCTCGAAGCCACACTGCTACGCATACCCTTCACAAGGCTTTGCGCGAAGAGCTTGGTCCACAGGCAACTCAGCGCGGTTCCGTGGTTGATCCAGACCGCTTGCGCTTCGACTTCCAGTGGCCAAAGGCTGTTGATAAGGATGCGCTTTCTCGCGTTGAAGCTCGCGTAAACGAGCGTATTCGCGACGATTTGCAGGTTGTTCCTAAGGAAATGCCAATCGACGACGCTTTTAAGCTTGGAGCAATGCACTTGTTCGGCGAAAAGTACGGCGATGTTGTGCGCGTTGTTGAAATCGGCGACGGTTGGAGCCGCGAGCTTTGCGGTGGCACTCACGCTAAGAGCACCGGAAAGATTGGTATGGTTACAATCCTTTCCGAGTCTTCTATTGGCTCTGGTGTGCGCAGAATCGACGCTCTTTGCGGCGAGGCAGCGTACGAGTATGGCGCCCGCGAGCACACTTTGGTTGCGCAATTAGCAGACATGGTTAATGCTCGCCCAGACGAGTTGGTTGAACGTTTGGAATCTTTGCTTAACAAGATGAAGGATTCTGATCGTAAGCTTGCTTCTGTTTACGAAGCTCAATTAAATGAAGCTGTACCAACATTAGTTGATGAAGCAAAGAATAGTAACGAAAAAGTTAAGTTGGCTCTAAAGAATGTTGGCAACTTTGGCTCATTCGATGCTTTGCGCAAGACAGTCCTAGATATTCGTGCTCGTTTAGGTGAAGATGCTCCAGTGGTTGTTGCACTTGCTGGTGTTAATGAAGACGATCGACCAATGATCGCAGTAGCTACAAACGAAGCTGCTCGCGGTCTTGGTGCTAAGGCTGGCGACTTGGTTCGTACTGCTTCCAAGGTGCTTGGTGGCGGCGGTGGCGGCAAGCCAGACTTCGCTCAGGGCGGTGGTACAGATGCTTCTAAGCTTGATGAAGCTCTCGAAGCTGCGAAATCAGAAGTAGCTAAGCTCGCCTAGTGCGTGTTTTACAGCTTAAAAATTTACGAATCTATACCAAAAGCAACACGAAATATGGTGTGGTTAGGTATTGATTTAGGTGACGCAAGGGTCGGACTTGCACTTTCCGACCCTGGTCTCACCTTTGCGCATCCTATTGGTAATGTGCAAGTGTTTGGAGATTCCTTCCATGCTATAGATGAAGTGCTTGAAGTTATTGAAGATAACAATGTAGAAAAAGTTGTTATAGGCTTGCCTTTGCAACTCGATGGCACTGAAGGAAAATCTGCTAAAAAAGCTCTGCGCTGGGGGAAGAATCTAATAAAACGCATGCAAATATTGCATGACGAAAAAGATTGGGCGTTGGATTATATGCCAGAAGTAGTTTGGAAAGATGAGCGTTTGACAACAGTAAGTGCTCATCGTCAGCTTTTGCAAGCGGATCTTTCTACTAAAAAGCATCGTCCAATGGTAGATCAGCAGTCGGCAGTGTTGATTTTGCAGTCTGCGCTTGACGCAAATAATGCAGAGTAGTTTTGAAAATCGAGTAAAAGCAGAAATAGCGAAGAGGAGAATAGCGTGTCTGACAATTTTGATGAATTTTTTGACAAACATGCAAAGTGGACTGAGCATGATGGCGAGCCGTCGTCAGAATCATCTAATTCTTCTAAATACAAGTCTTCGACTGTTAGCTCCAGAAAACGTGCTAAAGCTCGTCTTGAAGCAAAAAAACGCAGGCGTAGAGCAAAAGTCGTTTTATCTATTCTGCTCGTATTCGTATTAGCTGTTGTTGGATATTTTGGATACAGTGCGGTTCGCGCGTGGAAATTATCTCAAAATAGCGAGTCTGTTGCAGATTGGCCAGGCCCAGGCTTTGGAACGGTTGAGTTTACTATTGACACCGGCGAGGGTGCTATTAGCGTTGCCAACAAATTAGTTAAGGCAAATGTTGTTAAATCTCAATCAGCTTTTACTTCAGCTGTTTCTGCAAATAATAAAATTTTGTATCCTGGCGTTTACTC
The DNA here is from genome assembly GCF_049244195.1 of Gardnerella sp. DNF01189. NCBI lineage: Bacteria > Bacillati > Actinomycetota > Actinomycetes > Bifidobacteriales > Bifidobacteriaceae > Gardnerella > Gardnerella sp. DNF01189. The sequence goes on from NZ_CP058385.1 coordinate 1,518,851, forward strand.
ACTGAAAAAACATATGGCTGCTATTGATGTAGTTGATATTCTTTCAGATCAAACAAAAGCAGGCGGGTTCCTTGAAGTTCGTGCAGGGGATCACGCAGCAGACGTTTTGCAAAAAGCTTCAACATTATCTGGAATAAGTTTAGATAAATTCAAGGCTGCGTTAGCTGATGGTGCTGCAGGAATTCTGCCTGCTGAAGCAAACGGTAGTGTTGAAGGCTGGCTAGAGCCTGGAGTTTATAACGTAAAAGCTATGAAAAGTGCGGATGCTATTCTTTCCGCAATGGTAAAAAAGCGTATTGAAAAACTTGATTCTCTTGGAATTCCTAAAGGTAAAGATAGAGAAAAAGCCTTAATTATGGCGTCTATTGCCGAAGCTGAAGTGAATAATCGCGAATATTATGGCAAAGTTATTCGCGTAATACTGAACCGTTTGGCAAAAGATATGTCGTTAGGAATGGATTCTACTGTTGGTTACGGCGCGGGAGTAAAACCTATTAAACTCACGCAAGCAATGCTTGACGATGCAAATAATCCGTATAATACACGTATTCATAAGGGTTTGACTCCTACGCCTATTGGCATTGCTGGAGACAACGCTCTTCTTGCCACTATTAAGCCTCAAGACGGTCCGTGGCTTTACTTCGTCACCACGAATTTGAAAACTGGCGAAACGAAGTTTGCGGATAACAAAGACGACTTTTTGAAGTTCCGCGACGAGTACAAGCGCAACAATCCCGAAGGTAACTAAACTGTTAAATTAAAATATAGCTTTTAACCACATATATGTTTTGAGGTTGTAACAGTTTCGCAAGTTTTCGTAATCTGCTTTAATGAAGCAATTAATTATTACGATACTATCGGTGCTGCCAACGCTCACATGTTTAATTTCAGTTTGCGCAACAGACATAAAAAGTCGCGTAGTGCCAAGACTTTGGGTTGTTATTGCAGGAATTTTTCAATCTTTTGCGAATCTCATATATTCGGTTATTTTGTTTAGAAATATTAGCGTGCTTATTTTCGGCTGGATTTCTTGCGTAATTATTTTTGTAATTTACTGGAGTATGCGAAAAATTTCCGCAAAAAATGCTATTGGCTTCGGAGATGTTACGAGCGCGTCGATGATTGCGCAAGCCTTGGTATTATTCGGCTTTTACTGCTTAATTTACTGGTTCGCTTTAGTTGGAGCAGTTGGCTTACTTTGGCTTTTGCTATGGAAAATTTACTGCAAAATCTGCTCGCCAATCAACGCATCAATACCATTCGTACCAGTAGAAGCAATATCTGCAATACTCGCAGCATTGCTGTCAATAACAACCTGCTCAATACTTGGTAGTTAGTAGAGTAGAGTATTTAGACGCGTAAATTGCTTGAGAAAGGAGAAATGGCATGCTTAGATGGCAAACGGCAGGGGAGTCGCACGGTGAAGCGTTAGTAGCCATGATTGAAGGTTTGCCGGCTGGCGTGCACATTACTAGCAATGATGTAGTTTCGGCACTTGCTCGCCGTCGCCTTGGTTATGGTCGTGGCGCGCGTATGAAGTTTGAGCAAGACAAAGTGCGTCTTTTAACTGGAGTTCGCCACGGCGTAACGCTTGGTTCTCCGATTGCTGTAGAAATCGCGAATACAGAGTGGCCAAAGTGGACCGAAGTAATGAGTGCAGATCCTTTGGATCACGAGGTTGAGCAAGTTGGCAGAAATGCTCCTTTGAGCCGCCCTCGTCCAGGGCATGCGGATTTAACTGGTATGCGCAAGTATGGTTTTAATGATGCTCGCGAAGTTTTAGAGCGTTCGAGTGCTAGGGAAACAGCTTCGCGCATTGCTTTGGGTGCTATTGCTGATGCGTTTTTACAGCAAGCTTTAGGCGTGCGCACAGTTGCGCATGTTATCGGCATTGGCGGCGAATACACTAACAAAAGTTTAGCTCTACCAACACCAGATGATGTTGCTGCTTTGGATGCTTCTCCAGTTCGCACTCTCGACAAAGATGCGCAAGCGCGAATGATGGCTCGCATCGACGAAGCAAAAGCAAATGCAGATACGCTCGGTGGAGTAGTGGAAGTGCTTGCTTACGGCATGCCTGCAGGAGTTGGCACATACGTTGAGTCGGATCGTCGCTTGGATGCGGCTCTCGCGAGCGCGATTATGGGAATTCAGGCTATTAAAGGCGTGGAAATTGGCGACGGTTTTGCAGAAGCAGATCGCCCCGGATCGGCCGCGCACGACGAAATGGTAACAGACGAAAACGGGAAAATTAAGCGTCTTACTAATCGAGCTGGAGGAATTGAAGGCGGAATGTCGAACGGCGAAATTATTCGCGTGCGCGCTGCGATGAAGCCAATTCCGTCTATTCCACGCGCTTTGCGCACAGTGGATGTGCTTACTGGCGAAGCTGCTCAAGCTATTAATCAGCGCTCCGATTTCACTGCTGTGCCAGCTGCTTCTGTAGTTGCAGAAGCGATGGTAAGGCTTACTTTAGCTAAGTATGCTTTGGAAAAATTCGGCGGAGATTCTTTGCAAGAAACGCGCCGAAATGTGGAGTCTTACGTAGCTTCCTGGCCGGAGAATATGAAATGAGCAACACTAAACTTCCGCTAGCTGTTATTATTGGCATGCCTGCTGCTGGAAAAACGCGTGTTGGCCGCGAAGTTGCGCATCTTATGAATCTGCCTTTTTATGATACAGATGACATGATCGAGTGCGATATTGATATGTCAATACCGCAATATTTCGAGGAATATGGCCAGGATGCTTTTCGTAAAATAGAAGCTCGCATAGTGCGAGAGGCAATTTTGGGAGATACACCTATAGAAGATTCTACAAAGGGAATAGTTTCGCTTGGTGGCGGTGCGCCTATGCGTGAAGAAACTCAAAAAGTTTTGCGTGAGTATATGCGCTGTGGCGGTCGCGTTGTGTATTTGCAAGTCAATGCTAAAGAGGCTATTGAGCGCGCAAGCTGGAATAATAATCGTCCTATGTTTTCTGGAGAAGATGCGCAAAAGCGTTGGATGGAATTATTTGAGCAGAGAGACCCTGTTTTTAGAGCGGTATCGAATATCCACATGCAAACAAAAGGTTCGACTCCGTATATGGCTGCAGAAAAATTAAGGAGCATGATTATGCAACGTATTGTGCACGTAACAGGTGAAGGAATTGAACCATACGATGTGCGAATTGGTGACGGTGCAATGCAACTTCTGCCGCAAATGCTTGGAACTAAGCCAGTTAAAGTGGCGTTAGTTCACACGCAACCTGTTCAGCGTCATAGCGACAAAGCTCGAACTATTTTGCGCCAATCTGGTTACGAAGTTTTCGACATGTTAATTCCGGATGCAGAAGCTGGAAAAACTATTAAAGTTGCAAGTGGATTGTGGGCTAACCTGGCAGAAGCTGGTTTTACTCGTTCGGATGCAATTGTTGGTTTAGGCGGAGGAGCAGCAACGGATGTCGCTGGATTTGTTGCTGCAACTTGGATGCGTGGAATTCGCTATGTAAACTGCCCTACTTCGCTTCTTGCGATGGTTGACGCGTCTACGGGCGGTAAAACTGGTATTAATACGGATGCTGGAAAGAATCTAGTCGGCAGCTTTTACACTCCAGCTGGCGTTTTAGCAGATACTTCTACGCTTGCAACTCTTCCAAACGATATTCTTATTGAAGGCTTGGGCGAGGTTGCAAAATCTGGTTTTATTCGCGACGGCGAAATTTTGAAGATTCTTAGCGATGCCAATAACGCAAGGCTTTTGCGTGAATTTAATGGGGATGATTTAGAAAATAATAACGAACTTCATGAACTGCTCGTGGAGCTTATTGAACGCACAGTTAAAGTAAAGGCGTATCACGTATCGAGCGATTTAAAAGAGCAGGGTTTGCGCGAGTTTTTGAACTACGGGCATACGCTTGGTCACGCTATTGAGCAGATTGAGCACTTCCGTTGGCGTCATGGAAACGCTGTAGCTGTTGGCATGGTTTTTGCGGCGGAGCTTGCGCAAATTTTAGGATATTTGGATGCGGGAGACGTTGCGTATCATCGTTCGCTTTTGGATTCGCTTGGATTGCCAACTTCGTGGCAGTGTGCCAAAGATGCGGATGCTGCTTTTGAGTGTGTGCTTAACCTTATGCATCGCGACAAGAAAGCGCGCGGCAACATGCTACGTTTCGTAATTTTGGATGGTATTTCTAATCCTATGCATTTAGACAATCCGCCTATTGAAGCTGTTCGTGAAGCTTTTGAGCGCGTTTATAAGCAAAAATAATTAATCTTGCGAGGTAAAAATGGAAAATCAGCATACAAAAAAAGTGCTTGTTGTAAGCGGACCGAATTTAGGTCGTTTAGGCGTGCGTCAGCCGGACGTGTACGGTAGCGAGAACTTTGAAACTTTGCGCGAGAAATGCGAAAAGTGGGGTGCGGAACTTGGGTTTGAAGTAGAAGTGCGCCAAAGTGACGACGAAGCGCAAATGGTTCACTGGATGCACGAAGCTGCCGATACTCATACGCCTGTTGTTATGAATCCTGCCGCTTTTACACACTACAGTTACGCGCTCGCGGACGCTGCTCACATGGTTTTGGATGCTGGAGTTCCGCTCATGGAAGTGCATATTTCTAATCCTGCTGCGCGCGATGCTTTTCGTAAAATTAGTGTAATTAGTCCTGTTGCAACCGGCACTATTACAGGCATGGGATTATACGGCTATAAGCTCGCTTTGGAAGCTGTTGCGCATCTTGTTTGATTTTGTTCGATTTTTTGCGAATCAACACCCAGCGTCGAGGCTCGAAGATACCATGGAGTTCCATGGTTAGAAGACAACATGGTAACTCTCAGGAGCATATTACAAAGCATATTTTTGTCACAGGTGGCGTAGTTTCGTCCCTCGGAAAAGGCCTTACAGCATCATCTTTAGGTCGACTTTTACGCAGTCGCGGATTGCATGTATTACAACAAAAACTTGACCCTTATATCAATGTTGACCCGGGTACAATGAACCCATTCCAGCATGGCGAAGTCTATGTTACGGAAGATGGTGCAGAAACAGATCTCGATATTGGTCATTACGAGCGATTCCTCGATGTTTTCTTAAGCCAGAAAGCAAATGTTACAACTGGTCAGATTTATCAATCTGTGCTTCGTAAGGAGCGCGCTGGCGAATATTTGGGTCAGTGCGTGCAAGTTATTCCGCATATTACTGGCGAGATTAAGTCGCGTATGCGCGCGCAAGCTTCCGACGATGTAGACGTGATTATTACGGAAATCGGCGGCACAGTTGGCGATATTGAATCCCAGCCATTCTTGGAGGCTGCTCGCGAAGTTCGTCGCGATTTAGGTCCTGAAAACTGCATGTTTGTGCACGTTTCTTTGGTACCTTATATTGCTGCAGCGCACGAGTTGAAGACTAAGCCAACTCAGCATTCTGTGATGATGCTGCGTCAGCTTGGTATTTCTCCAGACGCGCTTGTTTTGCGCTCCGATCGTCCGCTTAATCAGGCTATTAAAGACAAGATTTCGCTTATGTGTGATGTCGATGCTGAAGGCGTTGTGAACTGCGTTGACGCTCCAAGCATTTACGATGTGCCGAAGATTTTGTTCAACGAGGGCTTGGACGCTTACGTTGTTCGCGAGCTTGAGCTTCCATTCCACGATGTTGATTGGAACGAGTGGGAAGATTTGCTTGAGCGCGTGCATCATCCAAAGCATGAGCTAAACATTGCAATCGTTGGAAAGTATATTGATTTGCCGGATGCTTACCTTTCTGTTACCGAGGCTATTAAAGCTGGCGGTTTTGCAAACTGGGCTAAGGTGAATGTGCGCTGGGTTGCTGCCGACAAGTGCGAAACTCAAGAAGGTGCAGCTGCGGCTCTTGACCAAATGGACGGCATGGTTATTCCAGGCGGCTTCGGCATTCGCGGTATTGAAGGTAAGATTGGCGCACTTCGTTACGCTCGCGAGCATGGTTTGCCAACGCTTGGTCTTTGCCTTGGCTTGCAATCTATGGTTATTGAGTACGCTCGTCACGTGCTTGGGCTTGAGGATGCTAATTCCACTGAGTTCGAGAAGGATTGTGGCGATCCAGTAATTGCGACTATGGAAGAGCAGAAGGATATCGTGGCTGGTAAGGGAGATATGGGTCACACAATGCGACTTGGCTCTTACCCTGCAATGCTTGAAGAAGGTTCTATTGTTGCTGAGCTTTACGGCACTACGCATGTTACTGAGCGTCATCGTCACCGTTACGAAGTGAACGTGGCATATAAGGATCGTTTGCGCGAAGCTGGCTTGCGTATTAGCGGCCAAAGCCCAGATGGTAATTTGACTGAGTTTGTGGAGCTTCCAAAGGAAGCTCACCCATTCTACGTAGCAACTCAAGCTCATCCAGAGTTTAAGTCTCGTCCAACTAAGCCTCATCCACTGTTTGCTGGATTGGTTGCGGCAGCACTGGAACATCAGGAAGCTGCTGCTAGTAGTAAGGCTGATAAGTAAGGCTTAAGTAAGAATTAAGTAAATAGAAATAAGCGGTAAGACTGGGTTTTCCTAAGTTTTGCCGCTTTTTCATTCGCAACCGATCTTTTCTTTACACGCGCGTAAAGTTTCTGCCGTTTTTGTTTTATTAGATTGTGATAAACATTACGTTTTGCGCGTAACACGGCTATACCAAGAAATCGCATTACGAGGTAACCTTAGATAGGTGATAATTGAGTGGGGAGAGTGCAAAAGTAGCGCTTGGGGAGCAGCTTTTGCCAATTGATACGTACCGCGCGCAGGTGTGCGTTAAGTATGGAGGTGTTACAGGCTTTATGAGCGATACTGGCAATATGAATGATACTGGCGTTACTGGCGATACAAGCGTTGCAGCAAGCGATGGTAATCTAGCAAAAAATAAAGCTGCAGACGTTGAAATGAGCCAGTATGTGGCAGATCGCGCTCGCGTAAACGAAGAGAAAATCCGCCAAGATGAGCAAATTGTTGCTGAATTTGGTGATTACAATTACGGCTGGCACGATTCGGACGCTGCAGGCGAGGCTGCAAAAAAAGGTATTGACGAGTCGGTTGTTCGCGCAATTTCTGCCGATAAAAACGAGCCGGAGTGGATGCTAGATCTTCGCTTGCAAGGCTACCGCGCGTTTTTGCAAAAGCCAATGCCGGATTGGGGCGTGGATTTAAGCGGTTTTGACGCTGACGATTTTAAATACTACGTGCGCCCGGTTCACGATCAAGCAAAAACTTGGGACGATTTGCCGGAAGATATTCGCAAAACTTACGATCGCTTAGGCATTCCGGAAGCGGAGAAAAAGCGCTTAGTTTCAGGCGTTGCAGCACAGTACGAGTCGGAAGTTATTTACAATTCGATTCGCGAAGACTTGGCAGCTCAAGGCGTGATTTTTGTTGACACGGATACGGCAGTGCAAAAGTATCCGGAGCTTGTAAAAAAGTATTTCGCAACCGTGATCCCTGTTGACGACAACAAGTTTGCAGCTCTTAACACCGCGGCTTGGAGTGGCGGCTCGTTCGTGTATGTTCCAAAAGGCGTGCACGTGGATATTCCGCTTCAAGCTTACTTTAGAATTAATACGCCGAACATGGGTCAGTTTGAGCGAACGCTTATTATTGCGGACGAAGGCTCTTATGTGCATTACGTTGAAGGTTGCACGGCTCCAATTTATTCCACGGATTCGCTTCACGCTGCAAACGTTGAAATTGTTGTGGAAAAGCATGCGCGTGTGCGTTACACAACAGTGCAAAACTGGTCAAATAACGTGTATAACTTGGTAACTCAGCGAGCTTACGTGCGCGAAGGCGGCACAATGGAGTGGGTTGACGGAAACATCGGCTCCAAGGCAACTATGAAGTATCCTGCTTGTATTCTTGCCGAGCCTTACGCAAAAGCGGAAACTATGTCTTTGAGCTTTGCTGGCCGCGGACAGTACCAAGATACTGGTGCGAAGATGATTCATTTAGCTCCTCACACGAGTTCTACGATTGTTGCTAAGTCGATTTCGCGCGGCGGCGGACGTTCAGCTTACCGCGGTCTTGTGAAGATTATTAAGGGTGCGAAGGGCTCTAGTTCGTCTGTTGTGTGCGATGCTTTGCTTGTTGACGATTTTTCCAGGTCCGATACTTATCCGCATGTTGACGTGCGCGAAGATGACGTTTCAATGGCTCACGAGGCCACTGTTTCCAAGGTTTCGGAGGATCAGCTTTTCTATTTGATGAGTCGAGGGCTTGAAGAAAAAGAGGCTATGGGCATGATTGTTCGCGGCTTCGTGGAGCCGATTAGCCGCGAGCTGCCAATGGAGTACGCGCTTGAGTTGAATCGCTTAGTTGAGTTGCAAATGGAAGGATCCGTGGGCTGATGAGCGAAGATTTAAAAGAGAATTTAGGCAATAAAATGACGGAAAAAGAAATTAATATTCCTATAGCAGACCCTAATGATCCGTATGCGGTTCCTGCAGCAATGCCTTCTAGCGCAGATAAATCCGTGCGCTCGTTTAATGTGGAAGATTTTGCGATTCCAACTAGAAAGCAGGAAGATTGGCGATATACTCCAGTTGAGCGAATTTCCGAGTTTTTCGAGCGTTTTGAACCATCTAATAGTATTCAAGTAACTCTTGAAGGTGTTGGTGGAGCTGCATTGGATGATTCTTACGTTGGTAGCGACGGTTCCGTAAGTTTGCAAGTAAAGCCGAAAAACGAGGCTCCTCATACCGATATGAAGCCGTCTGATCGCGTAGCTGCAGTCGCGTGGAATACAGCGAAATCTGCATACGTGCTTCACGTATCTGGCGAAATCAAAAAGCCAATCGTACTGAAAATTCAGGGTGATAATGTTAATACGCTTGACGCATTGCACTTAGTAATCGAAGCGGATTCTCGCTCGAATGCTGACATTATTATCGAACATACCGGCTGCGCAAAACTTGCTGAAGGTGTGGAAATCATCCTCGGAAAGCACGCGCACGTTTCTACTACCTTTATTCAAGAGTGGGATTCGGGCAGTAAACACGTTGGAAATCAGCGTATTCACGTTGGTGAGGGAGCTTCGCTTCGCCACACGATGGTCACTCTTGGCGGAGATGTTGTGCGTATTCGCATGGATCAGGATTTTGGTGGCGAACAGGGTGATTTGAACATGCTCGGCATGTATTTTGTGGATCCAGGCGAGCATGTTGAGCACCGCACGATGGTTGTGCACAACTATCCAGAATGCAAGTCGCGAGTAGTGTACAAGGGTGCCTTGGAAGGAAAGGGTGCGCATTCAACTTGGGTTGGAAACGCGCTTATTAAGCCGGAAGCTCCTGGCACAGATTCGTACGAGTTGAACCGTAATTTGGTGCTCACTCCTGGAGCAATCGCCGATTCTGAGCCGAATTTGGAAATTGAAAACGGAAATATTATTGGTGCCGGTCACGCAAGTTCAGTCGGCAGATTTGACGACGAAGAGCTTTTCTACTTGCAGTCGCGCGGAGTTAGTGAGGTTGAGGCTCGAAAGCTTGTTGTGCGCGGATTCTTTAACGAGCTGATTGAGGAAATTGGCGTTCCGGAAATTGTTGATCACTTAATGAAGGCGATTGAGCGCCGTCTTGCAAGAACGGAAGAATAGGAGAACATTATGTCAACTTTGGAAATTAAGGATTTGTACGCTTCTGTAGAAACAAAAGAAGGTCGCAAGCAAATCTTAAAAGGCGTAAATCTTACAGTTAATTCTGGCGAAACTCACGCAATCATGGGTCCTAACGGATCTGGAAAGTCTACTCTTGCCTACACTTTGGCAGGACACCCAAAGTATGAAGTCGATTCGGGTCAAGTTCTTCTCGACGGCGAAGATATTTTGAAAATGACTCCTGATGAGCGCGCAAAAGCTGGATTATTCCTCGCAATGCAATATCCAGTAGAGGTACCGGGCGTATCTATGACGAACTTCCTTCGTACTGCAAAAACTGAAGTCGAAGGCAAAGCTCCATCTTTAAGAAGCTGGGTGAAAGAACTTAGCGAGGCTATGAAAAAGCTTCGAATGGATCCAAAATTTGCGTCGCGTTCTGTAAACGAAGGCTTCTCCGGCGGCGAAAAGAAGCGTGCGGAAGTTTTGCAATTAGAGCTTTTGAAACCAAAGTTTGCAATTTTGGATGAAACTGATTCTGGTCTAGACGTTGACGCGCTTCGAATTGTGTCTGAAGGCGTGAATCGCGCCAAAGAGAACACCGGTTTGGGCATTATGATGGTCACGCATTACACGCGAATCCTCAAGTATATTAAGCCGGATATTGTGCACGTTTTTGCGCAAGGTCACTTTGTAAAGACTGCAGGACCGGAGCTTGCGGACGAGCTGGAAGAAGAAGGCTACGACAAGTATTTGCCGGAAGGTGCAACTGAGTCGGCACTGGCTTAAGCGCGGTTCAAATACAGTTTAATCTATCTGTATATTCGTAAAAATAGCGTCAAAATAGCGTAAAAAACGGTTTAATATGACTACAGTGACTACAGAAAATATTATGCGAGAATTTAGTGATTTGCGCTCGCAGTTTCCGATTTTAAGTCGCACGGTTCACGGCACTTCGCTTCACGATACTGTGCACGGAAAACCCTTGATTTACTTGGATTCTGCAGCTACTTCGCAAAAGCCGCAAGTTGTAATCGACGCCGAAAAAGAGTTTTACGAAACAATTAACGCTGGTGTGCACAGGGGAGCGCACGAGTTGGCGGCACTTTCCACGGTTGCGTTCGAAGAAGCGCGTGCGAAAGTTGCGCGTCTCGTTGGAGCTTGCGCGGATGCTGGCAGCGAGGAAATTATTGTTACTCCGGGCGCGACCGGCGCGTTTAATCTTTTCGCAACTGCTATTGGTAACGCTAGTGCGAAGGCGAGAATTTGCAAAAAAGACAGCGATGATTCTGCTGATTTCCGCCAAAATTTTGTGCTTCGAGAAGGCGATGTAATAGTCGTATCTCGCGCAGATCATCACTCTGTTTTGCTACCATTTCAAGAGCTGGCTCTTCGCACTGGAGCGGAGCTTCGTTGGATTGACGTAACAGAGGACGGCCGCGTGCGCACGGACGCGGATTATTTGCGAACAATTATTGACGAGCGCACGAAAATCGTTGCAGTTACGCATATTAGCAACGTTACTGGCGCGATTACGGATGTTTCGTCGATTTGCAAGCGCGCTCACGAAGTTGGTGCGATTTTTGTGCTCGACGCATGCCAGTCAGTGCCTCATATTCCGGTTGATTTTCACACTTTAAACGTTGATTTTGCGGCATTTAGTGCGCATAAAATGTATGGTCCTACAGGAGTTGGATTCTTGTATGGTCGCCGCGAGCTTTTGAACGCGCTTCCACCTGCCAATTTTGGCGGCTCAATGGTAGAGCTTGCGTGGCTTAACAAGCCGGCGCAATACATGGATGCGCCTTACCGTTTTGAGGCTGGAACTCAGCCGGTTGCGCAAATGGTTGCGGCTGGCGTTGCAGCGGATTGGTTGCGCGCGGTGGGCATGAATAAAGTTGCAGAGCATGAGCGGGAAATTGCTGCAGAATTGCTAAAATTGCAAGACGTTCCGGGAGTTCGCATTTTGGGGCCGGCTGATTTAGAGAATCGAATTGGCACGGTTGCTTTTGAAGTTGAAGGTGTGCATCCGCACGATGTTGGACAGTTTTTGGACGCGCAGGGCATTGCGATTCGCGTCGGACACCATTGTGCTCAGCCGATTCACCGTCATTTTGGCGTGTATGCTTCGAATCGCGCTTCTGTTGGCGTTTACAACACAGTTGACGAGGCTCGCGCGTTTGTTGAAGCAGTCTCACACGTTCGCGCCTACTTTGGCGCATAATATTGTTAGCGAGCGAGTTGGAGAGTTAGCGTGTTAGCAAAGCGAATTGGCGAGTTAGCGAATTAGCGAGTAGGTAAGGAGAGCGTATGTTTGATATGGGTTTTGGTGCGGGCGCTGGTTTTTCAGATGCGGCTGGTGACGGCTTGGAAAACATGTATCAAGAAGTGATTTTGGATGCTGCTAGAAATCCGCATGGCAAAACTCATTTTGAAAGCACGGATGCGCTCGCAAAAGCGGAATTGCAGGAAGAATCTCAAGAATCTGCTGAATCTGCCGAATCTGCAGAAAATACAGAATCTTCCGAAAATAAAGAATCTGCTGAAAATACAAAATCTGCCGAAATCACCCTAAATAATACTCACGAAAGTTGCGCTGTTACATCTGACGAAAACTCTGCTTTAGGTCAATCGCACCAATTCAATCCAACTTGCGGCGACGAAGTTACCATGCGCGTGGAGCTTTCGCGCAGCGCAAATAATGACGAAACACCAATAGTATCAAGTATTAAGTGGGACGGTCACGGCTGCTCAATTTCGCAAGCAAGCCTTTCAATGATGGTTGATCTAGTCGAAGGAAAATCAGTTGACGAAGCCTTACAATTAGACGCGCTTTTCCACAAACTTATGGAATCTCGCGGAGAAGGTTTGCAAAGCGAAGAGGACGAAGATGCGCTGGAAGATGCAATGGTTTTGCAAGGCGTATCGCGCTACCCAATGCGAATTAAGTGCGCGCTTTTGGCGTGGGAAGGCTTAAAAGACAGCATTGCAAAGGCTATGAAAGAACTATAAAATCTTTATGTAACGTAAAAGCAAGGAATATTATGGCAGAAAATCAATCGGCATCTGAGGTGATGTATGAAACGCATCCTGCGAATTTAAGCGCGAATGACATTGGCCGAGTTACAGAAGATGATATTTTAGACGCTTTACACGATGTTGTGGATCCTGAGCTTGGCATTGACGTGGTTGATTTAGGCTTGGTTTATGGTATTGAAATTGATGAGCTTGGGCGCGCAATTATTACTATGACGCTTACCACGCCTGCATGTCCGTTAACTGAATTGATTGAGGATGAGTGTGCGAATGCGCTCGCAGGCTTGGTGGAAGAGTTTCGTATTGATTGGACGTGGAAGCCGCGTTGGAGCGTTGAAAACATTAATGAGGACGGTCGCGCGCAGCTTGAGGCGCTTGGCTACAATCTCAACAGTTTGCAAGCGAATTTTGCTGCAGGAATGTACGGTTCTGGCGTAGTTGGCGATGCGTCGATGAGTGCTGGTATTCCGCCAACTGTGTGAGTATTTGGTTTGCGTGCTGTTTTGTTTTGAGAGCAACGTATTGCACAAGTGGGAATTATGGGCGCTGAAATAAAGGCAGTTAGTGCAAGCGGTATCTGTGATATTCGCGAAATAAGTGATGTGCGCAATGATGTGCGCAATGATGTGCACGAAAATAGTGATGTGCGCAAAAATAGTATCCGCGAGTATGCTTTGCGCGGAATAACTGACGTTGTTTTCGACTTGCAATTGCTTGTAGATTGGGATGCGCGCCGCACTCTGGCTGCAGATTATCCTGATTTTATTGGGGAAGTGCTCTTTAGTTTCGAGCCGGAATGGGGTTTTGAGTTTCACGAGTCATTGCGCGAGGCTGGGTGGAGCTGCAAGCAGGCGTTGGATTCGTTTGATGAGCATCACGGGCCGGCAGTTACGTGGCTGTATCGCTTGTATTTTGAGCGTTTTGAGCGCGGTTTCGCTGGCGAGCGCGCGGATGTTTCGGCTGTGGCGCGCGAGTTGATTGCGAGCGGCGTGCGCGTGTGGGCGCTTGGTAACGCTTCTTGCGATTGGGTAAACTGCGCGCGCAAAACTTGCCCAATACTCGGCGAGCTTAACGGCGTTTGTGCATCTTACGAATCGCATTTGCGCAAACCCGACGTAATGCTTTACCGCACGTTTTTGCAACAAACCGGTCTTTCCGCTGCTTTCGCGCTTTTTCTCGAAAGTGACTCTCGCGCAGCTTCTGCAGCGTCGCTGCTTTATTCTTAAGCTGCATTTCTAATCTGCGCGCGCTCGGCCGCTTCGAGCGAATCGTAGCCATACATGTGCACGGTATTCGCGATTATCATTTGCGTAAGATTTAGGTTTTCCGCGCGCAAGTTATGTACAAAACGCTGGTATTTAGCGAAAGTTGCGTCAGAATACGTGCTTAATTCGCCTCGCAAATACGTTTCAAAAGACGTATTCTCTGCCGTATCCTCGCTAGTTTTAAGCACGCGCATCGCAAAACCCAAATTTGGGTAGCGATTGCGAAAACCCACAGCCCACTCAACTTGAGTTAAAATAATCTGCTCCTGCGCGCTTTTTCTAGGCTCCAAAATCGGCTTAATATAAGGCTTAATCGTGCGCTCAAAAATTTCCGGCGCAGTCGACTCCATCATTCGCGCATACTTTTCCGTAATCAAATTGCCGCCGTCGCTATTCGCGAGCTCAAGATCCTGTTTATAAGACTCCTGCAAATCAAGCGGCCACGCCAAAAACTGACTTATGCGCATAATGCGAAAAGTTGGCCAGTTTCCTTGGCAATTCGCGCGTCCACCTTCGTTTTCTGTAAGCTGGAACTGATCCCACTCGAGTTTAGTGATTTCTTCCGCAAGATTTTCTGCTTTCGCAAGCTTTTGCGCTTTCGTATTTACTGATAAATCGCACATCATAAGCTCTTCAAACATGCTGCACGCGAGTGAATATGTGCTTCAACGTACGGCCGCTGCCATTCCAAAAAAGTTTCGCTGCAATCGCTTAAGCCTTGATATTGCAATTCTCGCACAATATCTTCGCAAATGCTGTCAATTATTTGCGTAACTTGCTTTTGCGCAAGTCCAGCGCCCTTGCCGCCTTCGCCAAAACCGTCTCCGCCGGAACCGTCTCCGCCAAAGCATGCAGCGGAAGAAAGTCGCATTACCGACTCAAGTTTGCTGCATACTTCCGGAAGCCTAGATGCCATGCGATTGCTGAGCTTGCGCAATGCCGCAAACTGCCACTTGTAGTAAGGCAAGTAGCCTGCGGTTACAGGATTGTTGAGCAGAAAAACGAGGGAAGCAGTTGCGCGCACGAATTCGTTGATAGAAAGCCATGCTGCGGATGCGTCTTTGCGCGCAATCATGCGTGGGAAATTGTATTGGCCGGCTTGCGAAATCATGCCAAGTCTGCGCGAGATTAGTGAGATTCGCACGTCGTTCGGCATGAGTTTGAAGCTTTGGCGCGCTTTTGAGAACTCGCCAAGAGGATCTGCGAAAATTTTTCCGTTCGTCGCTGCTGCAAGCGTTGACTCGCTTAATGAGAGCCATAAGTGCGGCTCGTTTGCGGCCGGGGCAGTGGGGAAGCCGGTTATATTTTCGAAAAATTCGCTTATGCGAAATATTCCGACGCGCTTGCTGCT
Source organism: Gardnerella sp. DNF01189 (assembly GCF_049244195.1). Classification (NCBI taxonomy): domain Bacteria; kingdom Bacillati; phylum Actinomycetota; class Actinomycetes; order Bifidobacteriales; family Bifidobacteriaceae; genus Gardnerella; species Gardnerella sp. DNF01189. Next base: position 1,534,091 of record NZ_CP058385.1, read on the forward strand.
TTCGCATGATTTGGCGCGCTGCGTTTCGTTGCGAGATTCAAAACCGGCGTATTTTTGCGGAAGTGCGTTGTAAGCGTTTTGCAAATCCGCGCCAATTTCCGCGTAATCTTCGTCAGTAAGCCACAAGCAGAATCCGGGACCAAAATCGTGGTCGCGCGAAATTTCGTCGTCAAAACCGTAGCATTCCGAACCGTGACCAACTAATCCTGCTGCAATGCGATTTTTGTACCTCGCGAATTTTGGCTGATCAAGTAACGGCTTTCCGTAAGTTTGCCAGTATGATTGCGCTAATTGCATGCCGGTTTTTATGTTATTGTTTGCTGCGTTCTGGGTTGCTGCGTTCTGGTTTGCTGCGTGTGAGTTCGTTGAGTGTTGTTCTGTTATATCTTGGTTTGCTGATCCTTGAATTTTTGTAGATTTTTTCGTAACTTTTTCTGCCAACTCGCGCGTCTGTCGCAAATTTTCCGCCGTAATCGCGTAAGATTCGCTATCTTTTCCGTAGCATCTCGCAATCAAATCAAGTGCCTTACTGTAACTTTCCTCAGCCTGAGCGTACTCGCCGCGCGCGCACTGTACTTGCGCAAAACCTGCCAATGCAGAAGCGTAGTGCGGCTGATTTTCGTTATTCCCCGCAATATACATGCGAACGCTGGTCGAAGCGTGTTCAAAAGCGGATTCAAGAGTTGCGGATTTGCTGTTTGTGCTGGTGTTGGGATGCGAGCACTCCTTCGTACACTCCTGCAGCATCGCAAGCGCAAGATTCGTGTGCGTGGCGGCAATATCGATGTCGCGCTCAGGATCCGTGCTCGTATTTTGCAAAATTTCAAGCGCCTGATTAAGCTCCTCAATTGCATCATGCGTGCGACCGGTTTCGCTGTAAAGCATCGAAAGATTGTTGTGAAGCGCGGCGAGCTTGCGATTTTTGGCGCCAAGAGTCATGGCGGATTCGTTAAGAGCCTGAGTGTAAATTTTTTCGGCGCGATCGTAGTCGCCAGCCGCGCGAAGGCTTGTGGCGGCGTTAATTAGCGTAGTTGTGCCAGCTTCCGTGCCAGCTAGCTGCATTTTGTTTGCAAGATTTAGAGCGCGATTGATGATTGGCTGATTTTTTGTGTGCTCTCCGCGCGAACGGTAAAAGCCCATGAGTTCGTTGAGAATAGACAGTTGCAGGGGATTGGCTTCGGTAAGTTTTCGCAAAAGATACGTTTCAATCGCGTCTGCGCTCGCGTGATTCGCGAACATTTCGTCAAGCTCGTTATAAAATTGCGCAGCGTCCTCCATCAAAGCCCCCTTGCTATTGCGCTTGTTCACAATCAATCGACTTCAATTTTACAGCCATGTAAAGAAACTGCCGCTTTCACGCCAAATTGCGGCAGAAACTTTACGCACGTGTAAAGGAAATATCGCCTACGCGCCTTAATTCGGCAGAAATTTTACAGCCGCGTATAGGAAATGTCGGAATTGCGTGTGCGTGGGTGGAGGGTGATTCTAGAAATCAAAAGTCGGGCTGGCGGGATTTGAACCCGCGGCCTCTTCGTCCCGAACGAAGCGCGCTACCAAACTGCGCTACAGCCCGATGCTGAAACTAGCGAAAGCATATGCGCATAAAAGTTCCAACAACGTCCGTAATGTTACAGGTTGGCTAATACAAATTATTGTAAAGCGTGTGCAAGTCGCGCAAAGCAAGTCACGCAAAGTAAGTCCCGCGTAAGCATATTGCTACAGGCTGCGGAATTTCTTTGTAAACATATCGCAAATTATCACTGCAAGTCGCGTATAAAACCTGTATTACCTACTGGCTACAATTAGCGTTTATGACTGACACCAATACTGCAATGTCTGCCGCGCAAAGTGCCGCAGAATCTGCCGCTAAAAATGCAGCAGAAAACGAAGCAACAGATACCGTCAATGAAATTGACACTGTTGAACATGCCGAAATGTTACTCGCTCAAGACGAGGCAATCGCCAAGCGCGTAAACGAAGGCGCAACCTTGGATGAAGCAATCGACCCAAGCAATAAAGAATTTGGGCCACAAGCTCATCCTGAGCAGGTACAGATGCGCGTTGCTAAGCGTGCAATGATGCTTAAGGAGGGTGTGCAGCCTTATCCTGTGCATCTTAACGTTACTGACACAATCGAAAAGGTGCGTGCTGATTTCGATGGCAAGCTTGAAGCTGGCGAAGAAACCGATACCGAGGTTGGTATTGCAGGTCGCGTGCTTTTCTTGCGTAACGCTGGCGGCTTGTGCTTTGTTAAGCTTTCTGCCGGTGACGGTACTACGATTCAGGCGATGGTTTCCAAGAAGGAAATTGGTGAGGAGTCCATTAAAAGTTTTAAGCAGATGGTGGATTTGGGTGACCACTTGTACGTTCGTGGTCGCGTGATTTCTTCTAAGACTGGCGAGCTTTCTGTATTTGCAACCGAGTGGGCGATTGCGGCTAAGGCTTTGCAGCCGCTTCCGGCTTTGCATAAGGAATTAAGCGACGACACTCGTACGCGCAAGCCTTATATTGGCATGATTGCGGACGAGAAGATTCGCGATATGGTTCGCAGGCGTTCGCGCGCTGTGGCTTCTCTTCGCCGTACTTTCGACAGTCATGACTTCTTGGAAGTCGAAACTCCAATGTTGCAAACGGTTCACGGCGGTGCTGCTGCTCGTCCATTCACAACTCACATGAACGCTTTCGACATTGATCTTTATTTGCGCATTGCTCCGGAGCTTTTCTTGAAGCGCTGCTTGGTTGGTGGCATTGAGCGCGTGTTTGAAATCAACCGCGATTTTAGAAACGAAGGCGTGGACGCAACTCACGCTCCAGAGTTTACGATGCTTGAGGCTTACCAGGCTTACGGCACTTACGATACGATTGCTGCTCTTACTAAAGAGCTGATTCAGAAGGCTGCACTAGACGCATTCGGATCTACTAAGGTGACTTTGCTCAACGGCGAAGAATACGATTTTGGTGGCGAATGGAAGCAGATTACCATGTACGGCTCGCTTTCTGAGGCTTTGGGCGAGGAGATTACTCCGGAAACTTCTGTTGAGCATTTGGGTGCGATTGCAGACAAGCTTGGCGTTGAGCGCGATGACGTGGAAAATCACGGCAAGTTGGTTGAGCACTTGTGGGAGCACTTCTACGAGGATAAGCTTTACGAGCCAACGTTTGTGCGCGACTTCCCAGTGGAGACCAGCCCTCTTGTTAAGGGTCACCGCACAAAGCCAGGAATGGTTGAAAAGTGGGATTTGTATGTGCGTGGATTTGAGCTTGCAACCGGCTACTCCGAGCTTAACGATCCTGTTGTGCAGCGCGAGCGTTTTGTTGCTCAAGCTAAGGATGCTTTGGCTGGAGACGTTGAGGCAATGGATATTGACGAGGACTTCATTGAGGCTCTCGGCGTCGGTATGCCTCCTGCTGGCGGCATGGGAATGGGTATTGATCGCTTGCTGATCGCTCTTACGGGCGCAACTATTCGCGAGACGATTACCTTCCCACTCGTGAAGCCTCTTCGCTAGTTGTGATTATCGCTAGTTGTATTAGTTATAATCAGTTGAATTAATCTTAAAAGTCGTTGAATGCTATTTTAGTGTTCGGCGACTTTTTTGATTAAATTTTTCGTGTTTGTTTACTTTTTGTAAGTAGTCGTACGAAACGAATAGACTAGGTAACTATGACATATAAATTAGTATTGCTCCGACATGGTCAGAGCGCATGGAATAAGACCAATCAGTTCACTGGTTGGGTTGATGTACCGCTGACTGAGCAGGGTGTTGAGGAAGCTAAGCATGGTGGCGAGCTTCTTAAAGAGAAGAATGTTCTTCCAGACATCGTGTTCACTTCTTTGCTTCGTCGTGCTATCAATACCGCGAATTACGCGCTTGATGCAGCCGACCGCCTTTGGATTCCAGTTCGTCGTAGCTGGCGTTTAAACGAGCGTCATTATGGTGCTTTGCAAGGTAAGAACAAGTCTGAGATTCGTCAGGAATATGGCGATGAGAAGTTCATGATTTGGCGTCGTTCTTACGCAACTCCACCTCCTGAGATTGATCCGAACGATGAGTATTCTCAGACGAATGATCCTCGTTACGCAGGCGATCCAGTTCCAGAAACTGAAGCTTTGGCAAACGTCGTGACTCGCGTAACTCCTTACTGGGAGTCGGATATTATTCCAGAGCTTAAGTCCGGCAAGACTGTAATGATTGCTGCTCACGGCAATAGCTTGCGCGCAATCGTTAAGATGCTCGATAACTTGAGCGAGGAAGAGATTTCCAAGGTGAACATTCCAACCGCTATTCCTCTGCTTTACGAGTTGGATGAGAACTTCAAGCCAATCAAGCCTCGCGGTGAGTATTTGGATCCAGAAGCTGCTGCTGCCGGCGCTGCTGCCGTGGCTGCTCAAGGTCAGAAGTGAGACTCTGATTAAGTTAGCTTTGAACTGCTTAAGTTAGCTTTTACAATAAAAGTAGGTTTGCAATTAATTTGCAGACCTACTTTTTTATTCACGTTTTATTTTCGTGCGCACTTTTGAGTAACTTGAAATTGCGTAGCGCGTTTCGCTGTAACCGCTTTACGCTACAACCGTGTCTTTATCTGGCTCCGGCTTCTTGGACGGATCGAATCCGGAAACAATAAACACAATTTGCCTTGCGACGGCAACGCAATGGTCTCCAATTCGCTCAATAAAGCGGCTAAGCAGAACGACATCAATTAACTGCCTGCGTGTACCCTTCCAATTTTCGCCTTCTACCAGCTCAAAAATCTTTTCGTGCAATTTGTCGAGCGCATCGTCGCCAGCAATAATAGTTTCCGCCATTTGCACATCGCGATTTGCAACCATGGTCGTTAAGCGGCCTGACAGTTCGTGCAAGAAATCAACCATTGCAACAATAGTTTCGCGTCCTTCTTGCGCAATAGCAGATTCAGGCCAGGTTCGTCTAGTAATTTGAGCGATATGACTTGTTAAATCTCCCATGCGTTCAAACGTTGCAGCTAATCGCATTGTAGCTACAACTTCGCGCAAGTCCGTTGCCACAGGGTTTTGGCGAGCAAGCAAAGTCAAGCATTGGTCAATAGTGCTTGCTTCTAAAGCGTCTAAGTTTGCGTCTTTATCGATAACAGTTTGAGCAGCTTCCAAATCCGCGTTTAAAAGCGCGCTTCCAGCATCGTTCATAGCTTTTGCTACAAGTTCTGCCATGCGCTCGATGTTTGAAGCAATCGCCTTCATTTCTTCGTTGAAAATTACTCGCATGGTGCGTCCTTTCTCAGTGCTGTGAGTTTATTTGAACGCCTAGTTTGCACGTCTCTATAAGTCAGGCATCCTATGTAATTATAGACGACGCTGGTAACGAAGCGACCGAAACTTTACAGCCGTGTAAAGTTTCTGCCGCTTTTTAGTTGCATAGTTACAAAAGCGCGCAAAATATGAGATTATAGGAGTATGCCTCAAGGTTCTTCTGCGGTTGTGATCGTTGTATTTGTTGCTTTCGGCGTGCTTGCGTTGTGCGTTGTGCTTTCGTTGTGTGTGTTGATGTCGGATTGGTTTTCTACAGTTTTGCGTCTTTTTAAGCGAGCGTTTAATTATATTCGTGGCGCAAGGTATGGCACAAAGTATGACGAAAGCGACGACATAAGCGACGACATCAGCGACAACGCAAGCGACGACATCAGCGACGACGCGTCCCAAGTTTTGGCAATGCTCGACATGCCAACTGTTGTAATTGATGCCAACAATGACGTAATTCGCGCAAGTTCTGAAGCTTATTTGCTAGGTGTTGTTAGCGATGATTCGCTATGTCAGCCTCGCGTTCTTCAAGCTGCTAATTCCGTACGCGCTTCTGGTGGATTCGAGCGCTTCTCTTTGGTCACTTCGACCCCTGAGCGTTATGTGTCAATAACTGCAAATCCTCAAGAGTCAACCACTGTTTCGCGCCCTAATTGGCTTACTGTTACGGCTGGAAGCATTGGAGGCGGTATTGTAGTTGTAATTATTGAGGATACGAGTGCAGCTCACCGTTTTGCGCAAACTCGCGACGACTTTATTTCCAACGTTTCTGAGCAGTTAATGCGATCTACTCGCAACTTAACTCAGCTTACGAAAGTTTTGCAAAACGAACAGGTATCTGCGCAAAAAATTAAAGATATTGCGCAAATTGCCGGTAAATCTTCCAAGAAACTTGAGCACATGCTTGAAGATTTGTTATGGCTGGTTCGCGCTCAAAATCCTATTGATTTAGATTCTGCGCAAGTATTTTCTTTGAATGATGTTTTGTCGTATGTGCAAAATCAAGTTGCTGCGTTTGCTAAGGATTGTTGCGTACGCGTCGTGTCAAAAGTCGATTCGCACTTATGCGTGCGCGGTGAAATTTCGCAAATTCAAGCTGCAGTGCGGAAATTAGTTGAGAATGCAATTACGTATTCTCCAAAAAATTCTACAGTTTCGCTATCTGCGTCACTTTCAACAGATGGTCAATACGCTGTGATTCGTGTTGTAGATCGCGGAGTTGGCATTGATTTGCAAGATCAGTCGCGAATTTTTGAACGATTCTATCGTGCGAATAATCAAAATAGTCAAAGCCAGGATGGTGTAGGTTTAGGGCTTGCAATTGCTAAGCATGTGGCACTTACGCACCACGGAAATATTACGCTTTGGAGTATGCCGGGGCAGGGTACTACCGTAAGTTTTGCGCTACCAATTGCAAATAAATAAGCAGCAAGTTAGCAAGTTAGCAAATCAGCAATAAACTATTTTCCTAAGCGCCTGTAGTCCCAACGGTCAAAATGTTCCCAGATTAATAGCAGAACGCCAATAATTGTTCCCGATACGCAAAACAGCACAGGAAACCAAGTTGTAATATGCAATAACGCAACGATAAGCGCAATCATTGTTGCGACTAGCCACGCGATCGTTCCTATAGCAAAAACCTTTCGCAAATCAACGCGCAGCGGTTTTGGTGCTGCTTTTCGTGCATCAGGATTAACTATAGGTGCAAATTTCATACTTCCAACCATACAACTTACCGAAGTCTAAGTGTGACAAGTGCAGCTTAAGCGCGAAAATTGGCGGATTTAGGTTGTGTGCGTTTCTTACATCCTAACCACGTTGTAACCTTTCACATAGAAGATTGGAAGAAAATCAGTTGGGGGTGTAGCGTTTGTGCGCTGCGTTCCACGTTTAACATAAGAAAGTGATTAGTATGAGACATGCTGCACATGGTGCCACAAAAGCAAAGAGGCGTGGTGATTCGCCGCTTTCGCTGTTTGTAGCTCAGCATGGCGCGCATGGTGCGCATAGTGTGCGCGGTATGCGTTCTGTTCAGGCTAATCGTGTTAGTGAGCGTTTGGCTGCGGTTGCTACTAGCAATGGTGCTGTTGTAGAGCTTCCTGAAGCTGTTTCTGAGCGTTTGCAGGAGCTTGTTCCTCAAAGCAGGCGCGCGCTTAGGTTGTCTAAGCTTGCTAATGAGCGTCGTCACAATGTAATACTTTCGGCTTCTCTTGTTGCAATGGTTGGTACTGTTGCAGCTACTATGGCTTTAACTAAGGTTAATAGTTTTGATGCTCGCGCTTCCGAATTTGAGCCGTCTATGACTGCAGTTGGCGACGCATCTTCAACAGTTTCGCGTTCTAGCCAGCGCGAGTCTCTTGATCCTATGGCGACTATTAATAATGCTGTTGACTCTATTGAGAATGCTGCTAAAAAATCGCATAATGCGGGCTCTGCTGATGCTGCAAATAGCGCGAATGAAGATAGTTCTGCTCGCTCGGATTCGAAGCATGGAAACTTAGCCAATAAGGTTGCTAATTCAGTACAACCTGGCACTTTTTCTACTATATCTTCGAAGTCTGATTCGTGGAATTTAGGTTCTGATTCAGGCTTTAATATTGCGGAAATGTCGCGTTCTGCTGCGAATAATCCTAAGGTTGCTTTGTTGATAGATAAAGACTTTGACGTTTTGCCGAAGGGCTTTAATCCAAATCACGCAACTGGGGATACCGGTAACGCGTATGAGTTCAGCCAGTGCACGTGGTGGGTGTATATTCGCCGCCATCAGTTAGGTTTGCCTGTTGGCTCGCATTTTGGCAACGGAAATATGTGGGCTGATTCTGCGCGCAGTCTTGGCTATTGGGTAGATAATTCCGCTCGTCATGTTGGCGATATCATGGTGTTCCGCTCGGGTCAGGCTGGTTCTGATCCATTCTATGGGCACGTTGCAGTTGTTGAAAAAATTAATTCAGACGGTTCTATTGAAACTTCTGAATGTGGCGCTTCTTACCAAGGACGAACTTTCTCGCGCAAGTTTGACGCTAAGGAAGTTTCTCAATATCAGTTTATTCATTACTAAAGCTGCATTACTGAAGTTTCGTTACTAGAGCTGGTTTGCTAAAATTAGTTTGCTTATTACTGGCGTTGCTATTTTTCTCGTATGTAATACCCAGATGATACACTACGGAAAGTATGCTAAAACAAAGTAGAATTTTCTCAGTTTTTGTATCAGCTGCCGCTGCAGCTTCAATGCTTACTGTTATGGCGCCATTCGCCATGGCAGAGTCTTCGCATGAGCTTTCCGAGTCAGCTGTCACTTCTACGCGCGCATTTCCAAAGGTGACGAATGTGCCTCGCGATATTTTAACTGAATCTACTTCTACTGATGTCGATACAAATTCTCATTGGGGTGGCATAGAAAGCTTGAATGTACCTCAAACTAAGACTCCTAGCGAACAAGCTGCTGAAGTGGCACACCGTGCTTTTGCTGGAAATGCTGCTGCAAGCCGTTCTGGTTTCCGCAGTGGTGTTGAGCAGGTTCCTCTTGCTTCTGTAGTTCCTCCTGACGATAAGTCTGTTGCTTCTCTTTTGAATTTTGCTACTCAATTCTTAGGCAAAGTTCCATATCGTAGTGGTGGCAATACTCCTGCTGGATGGGATTGCTCCGGTTTTGTGCAGTATGTTTTTGCTAGTGTTGGTGTTTCTTTGCCTCGTACTTCTGGAGCGCAGGCAACTGTTGGAACCCCAATCCCAAGTTTGGCTCAAGCGCAGCCTGGAGATATTATCGCGAATGCGCAGCATGCTTCTATTTATGTTGGTAACGGCATGGTAATTAATTCGCAGCTTGCTGGCACTAAGTACGATCCTATCCGCTGCGTGTTCCCAGGCGGATACTCTATTCGTCGCGTTCTGTAGTTTCTATAGCTTCTGTAGAGTTTCTGTAGTCATATATCGCAAAACTGGCCAACACTCAATCTAAAATTACGCTACAATAGTATTTACAAGTTGTGCGCGAGTGACGCTGCTGTCGCAAGTGCAAGTATGAGGAGGTTGGCAATGATCCCAGAAAAAGCTGTATTGGTTGGAGTTGACGGCTCGCACGCGAGCTATAAAGCGGTTTGGTGGGCTGCAAATTACGCAAAGCATGCTGGGTTGCAATTGCAAATTGTTTGCGCTTATTCGTTGCCGAGTTATGCTGCTGTTTCTTTTGATGCCACTTACACTGCGATTGGTGACGATAATGCAGCTCATCACGATGCACAAGAAATTCTATCTAAAGCAAAAGCTGTTGCTCTTGAGCAGGGTGTTGACGCGACTACGCTAATTGTTACGGGCGATCCTTCTTCGGTTTTCGTGGAGCTTTCTCGTAACTATCAGCTTATTGTGATTGGCAATCGCGGCAAAGGTGGCTTGGCAGAGCGTTTGCTCGGCACAACTAGTTCTTCGCTTCCAGCTTATGCGTATTGCCCAATTGTGGTTGTGCCTTACACTGACGATGACGGTCAGCGTATTCATTTGAATAATACGATTACGCGTGTGGCTGTTGGCTCTGACGAGTCGAAGTGGGGGCTTAAAGCTCTTGAAATTGCGGCTGATTTGGCGGATAGCTGGCATGCTGAGCTTGATGTTATTTCTGCAGTGCCAAGAGTGCAAGGTGCTGAGGGCGACACCGCTGTTATGGGCTCGTACATGGAGGATCTTGAGGAGCGCGTGAAGCCAATTTTGCAGCGTTTGCCGGATTTGCAAATTCATCGAACTGTTGTGCCTGGTTCTGCTGTTGAAGCTTTGACTCAAGCTAGTTTGAATCATGATCTTGTGGTTGTTGGTTCTCGCGGTCGCGGTGGCTTTACCGGTTTGCTGCTTGGCTCGATTAGCCAGGGATTGTTGCAGCATTCTTCGAGGCCTGTGTACGTTGTGCCGCGCAAGTATGTGGAATTTAGTGCAGCTCAGGTTGCGGCAGCGCAAAAGCAGCATTCTGAAGCGTCTATTGACGATATTTCCGGAGTGCATGAGGTTGATGTGCCGAAGGCTGGTAAAGAAGCTGCTAAGGAGATTGAACAAACAATCGATCCGCTGCGATAATGCAACGACTGCTTGGGATAACGCTCGCGTTGCTGCGACGACCTGCTTGAGCGCAGCACAGCGCGCGCGAAAGCAACTCGGAGCGCCGAGCTTGCTTAGGGTTGAAAGCACGGTGTGCTTTCAACGCAAGCGAGGTCTGCCTTCGTCTCGATTGACGAAGGCAGGACAGATTTGTGTGGTTATGCTTTAGAAACTAGGTTGTGTTTTGTGTGCGCTGACGACCTGCTTGAGCACTGAATTACTAGCGTTGACTTGCTTTCTGCGCGCGTGTCTCATTTTGCCCATTTTGAGACACTGGTGCAGATGAGTTACTGCGTTATTGTCTCTGTTTGGTTGTTTTCGGACATTAGTGCAGATTGCGTACTGCGTTAGGGTCTCATTTTGCTTGTTTTGAGACATTCGTGCAGATTGCGCTCGCGCTGATTACGCTCGCGCGCGAAACTCGCGTTGGAAGTCCACTGGACTTCCAACTTAAGCGAGTTTCCGCTCCGAATTGCCTTCGCGCGCTAAAATCGCAGCGCGAAAGCAGGTCGTCGCGCTGCGCGCGTGTCTGAAGACCGGCGTAGTGAAACATTTGCCGGAGTTTTTACTGGCGTTTGTTGTTGGTTTTGCCGAAGCTGACCACATTTGCCGGGGATTTTATCCCACATTTGGAGCGCGCAGGTCATCTAGTCTTGCGGCTTTTGCGGCTCTTGCGACTCCGCTTCAGTATTCTCGCGCTTTTTCAGCATAAAATGCGCGCGTCTGGCATCTCGCTTAGCTTTCTTTTCAGCGAGCTTTTCCTTGTTCATCTCGATTGCGCGCTTGTAAATCTTAAGCAGCTCAAGTGCTTGGCTCTTAAAATCGTTATTTTTCGAATACTCGAGCACGTTCGCCTTAAGCTGAGCCTGCTCAGCCTCGCTCATATTCAAAACTTTACTAAAAACAGTTTTAAAATCTTCCTTAGTATCCCACTGATACCCGTTTTGACCGCTGATAATCTGCTTCTCATTCGGTACATCATGCTTTACAAGCGCAAACAGACCGGAAGCCATTGCTTCTAACATCGAAAGTGAGTGCATTTCGGAAAGTGATGCGGTTGTGTAGTAGTCCATTGCGTGCAAATACTTTGGAATTTCCGTGTGAGCAATAGGCCCAAGCAAGCAAATTCTGTCGTCAAAACCATTATCTGCCACGCGCTTGCGCAACGATTCCAAATCAGGACCGCCGCCAATAACAAATAAGCGCGCTTTTTCGCGAGGAAAATCGCAATACATAAAGTTGTCAATTAATTCTGAAATATTTTTTTCAGCACCGATTCTACCAACGAAAACAAACAGCTTAGTAGAGTCAGAAACGCCATATTTTTCGCGGAAAGCTTTGCGGAATGCAAGTCGCTCAGGCGTTGGTAGGAACTTCTTATATTCCACAGCGTTATTCAGCACAATCACTTTTTTATCAACCTTCTGACGGTCAATATATGCCTGTGCTTTAGGAGACATGCTCGTAATAATTGTGGCATTTTTCGAGAATCGCATAAAATATTTCGCCGAAATATTGCGAGAGAACTCAGTAAAATGCTTTAAGCCAATGTAAAACAGGAATTTATCGTATTCCGTGTGAAGCGTATAAATAACGGGAATATGCTCTTTTTTTGCTACTTCCAAGCCGATTTCGCCAATACCAAATTCGTTTTGAATATGAATGACATCCGGCTTAAATTTAAGCGGCAGCTGCTTTCGCATGTGACCAATCGGAAGGGCAACGCGGTATTTGTAAAGCTTTTTAAGCAATATGCCCGGAACGTAAACAACTCCATCTTCAAGCTTGGTTTTGCGCTGTTTTTCGGAGCCGACCGTGACTACTAGCACTTCATGCCCAAGCTCTTCATACATCTTTTTGAGCATGTAAGACTGTGTTGCGACGCCATTTATGTACGGTGGATACGTTTCTGTAAAAATAGCGATTTTCAAAGTTTCCTCCGGTTGCATACATGCATGCGTAGCGTCATTATTGCGCAAATATCTTGTGTACTCAATTGTGCCACACGTGGTGAATTTTAGTGCAAGTTTAGTGCAAGTTTAGTGTGATTTTTCGCGACTTTTGGCTTATCCTAGCGTCGAACCGTAACGTTTACGCTTACTTTCGTCCCATTTTCGAGCGTATGCTTAACCGTGCAACCCCTGGAAATATGACGTTCCATGCGCTCTTTAAGCGCGGCCGCATCTTCCTCGCTTAGTGCAGGTTTTGCGCAAGTTGCGTCAAGAGTGACGTCTTCTTGAAAACGCAAGTACGTGCCTTCTTCCGCGTCATACGTGCCATTTACCACAACTCGCGCGCCGGCACCTTCGCCAACCGCCTGCTCAGCCTCGTACTGGCTGCTAAGAGCTGTGCAACCAGCTAAAGCGATTTGCATTAATTCAACCGGGTTGAACATGCCTTCGCCGTGACCAAACTTCAAGCTCACACCGTCGTCGCTGTGTGCTTCCCAAGTGCCGTCCTCGTTGCGCTCTACCCATAATCTTCTAGACATTTTTGCTCCTTTGCTGTAGTCGTATTTGTTCATGTTATCGTAAGGATTGTAACTTTGTGCTCAATTGTCGAATCTAGCGTTTTGCGTGGTATGCATATGGTTTTACGAGCGCAATTCTTTAAATTTATTAGCACTTTGTTAACATGGCAGCATGGCTTTAACAGAAGAAGAACTTGCAGCAATTCGCGCGCGTGTACCACAAAAACCGCTTTCCAGCATCCCAACTCCTTACGAGGATTTAGTGCGAAAAATCCTTACGGAAGGCACCCTAAAATCAGATCGCACAGGCACTGGTACGATTTCGCTTTTTGGTCAGCAAATCCGCTTCGACATTAGCAAATATTTCCCGCTTATCACCACGAAAACCGTGTTTTTCAAAGGACTTGCGTACGAGTTGCTTTGGTTCCTTAAGGGTTCGAGTAACGTGCGTTGGTTGCAAGAAAACGGCGTTCATATTTGGGACGAGTGGGCGGACGAAAACGGCGATTTAGGTCCTGTTTACGGTGTGCAGTGGAGGAGTTGGCCGGCACCGACCGCGGAAAATCCAAACCGCACAATCGACCAAATCGCAAACGTGCTGGATCTTATGAAGAATCACCCGGATTCCCGTCGCATGATTGTTAGCGCTTGGAACCCTGCGGAAGTTGAGCATATGGCGTTGCCGCCTTGCCATTCGCTTTTCCAATTTTACGTTGCTGACGGCAAGCTTTCGTGCCAGCTTTACCAGCGCTCTTGCGATATGTTCCTTGGTGTGCCGTTTAACATTGCGTCTTACTCGCTTTTGACGATGATGATGGCTCAGCAAGCAGGTCTTGAGCCGGGCGAGTTCGTATGGACGGGCGGCGATTGCCATATTTACGACAATCATGTTGAGCAGGTGCTCGAGCAGCTTTCGCGCGAGCCATACCCGTATCCGCAGCTTGAAATTCGTAAGGTGGATTCGATTTTTGACTACGATTACAGCGATTTTAAGGTGATTGATTACAAGCATCATCCGACGATTAAAGCGCCGGTTGCTGTGTGATAATTGCGAATTATTTTGCTTGATTTAGCGTGTGAGGTGCGTATATGGCAAACAGCGTGTCACATAATTTCCCTGTGCGACTGATTTGGGGCGAGGCTTTTGGTTTGGACGGCAGGCCCGGCGCGATGGGCGTAAACGGAGGCATGCCGTGGCGACTTTCGCCGGATTTGCGCCATTTTAAGGCGATGACTATCGGTTGCCCTGTGATTATGGGTCGCGGTACATGGGATGCGATGCCGCCGAAATTCCGTCCGCTTCCGGGGCGCGAAAATATTGTTGTTACGCATAATCCTGATTTTGTTGCGGATGGTGCGCGTAGTTTTACTAGCATTGATGCGGCTTTAGATTATGCGCGCGAATGGCTGGAAAATAGGGAAGTGCTGGAAAGTCAGGAAAGCGTATCTCAAGACTCGCCTTTAGACGGACGCGCAATCTGGGTTATTGGTGGCGCTGCGATTTTGCGCGAGATGCTTGCGAATTATCACGCAGACGCAGCTTACGTAACGCAAATTGAAGCGAAAGTTGCAGCGGACACATTTGCTCCGAATATTCATGCATTAGTTGATGCAGGAAAATGGCATGTTGCGCGCGAAGGCGAGTTTGAGGAAGCGCCGCTGAAAGTTGGTAGCGAAAGCAATCCTGCACGATACCGGTTTATGGTATATGAGCCTGCTCAGTAAACGAGAAATCGCAAAGTAAACGAGACAGCAAAATAAACGAGACAGCAAAATAAACGAGGAAGCATGACTGAAGAATCAAGCAAAATCAAGGTAGACGCGCGTCACCCATATACCGTTATGACGGTTTGCACAGGCAATATTTGTCGCTCGCCAATGGCGGAAATTGTGTTGCGCAACGAGTTTCAATTGAGGGGATTGGGTGACGTTGTTGCCGTGCGTTCCAGCGGTGTAAGCGACGAAGAGTACGGAAATCCGATTGACCGTCGCGCGCAAAGGGAATTAACTAAGCGCGGATACAGGATTCCTGCGTCGCATTTTGCGCATCGAATTGAAGCGGATGAAATTGCGGAAACGAACCTGTTTTTGCCTATGACGGCTTCGCATATGCACTCGCTTTTGCGTTTGTTGCCGCCGCAAAAGCGCGAACTTGTGCACATGTACCGCGCGTTTGATCCATCGATTCCTAAGCCGCAGCCTGGTCGCGAGATGTTGCTTGACTTGGCTGATCCGTGGTACGGAGGTCCTCGCGAGTTCGAAGTTGCGATGGATCAGGTTGAGCAGTGCGCACCTTATATCGTCGATTGGGTTGCCGCGCGCATTGAGAGGGCTGACCGCTAATCTAAGCGCTCCAAATGTGAGGTAACGTTCGCGCTATAAGCGAGCACTTATAGTGCGAGCGTTTCCTCGTGTTTGCGGACATAGTTTAAATTTGTAGGTATAGTTTTACAGGTATCAATTACCGCTCTGTTACTTTTAGTTGGGAGGATTTATGGCAGGTTTGGCTGTCGAAGACGTGCGCGCTCGCGTGCAAAACGCCTGGAATGATGTAGTTTCCGTGTTGAATAAGAAGATTTCGCTGGCTGCGGTTTCTGCTAAGGGTATTGCCGGCGAGCATATGCAAAAGTCCGCGCAATACGTGGCTGGGGTATTGCGTGAGGTTGGTATTGACGCGCGCGTTGAGCAGTCCACGAATCCGGACGGCACTCCGGGGGCTTTTGAAGTGGTCGGCTCTCGTATCGTAAACCCAAGTGCGCCAACGGTTTTGCTGTACGCGCATCACGATGTGCAGCCTGTTCCGGACCCATCCGAGTGGAACACAAACCCATTTGAAGGCACAGAGCGCGACGGTCGCCTCTACGGACGCGGCTCAGCTGACGACGGCGGCGGAATCGCAATTCACTACGGAGCTTTGCGCGCACTAAGCGACGATTTGCGCGTAAATATTAAGGTTTTCATCGAAGGCGAAGAAGAAATGGGCTCGCCAAGCTTCATCCCGTTCATTGAATCGCATAAAGACGAGTTCGAATCCGACGTAATTATCGTTGCCGACTCCGGCAATTGGTCCGCCGAAATCCCAAGTCTTACAACGAGTTTGCGTGGAAATACCGACGTGGATGTAAGGGTTAAAGTACTTGGTCATCAAGTGCATTCTGGACAGTTTGGCGGTCCGATTTTGGACGCTTACACGCTCGCTTCCATGCTTATTGCCTCGCTTTACAACGAAGCTGGCGACTTGGCAGTTCCTGGAATTGAAGCACAGGAACCGGTTGGCGGTTTGCAGCGCGATTTGGACGAAGCACAAGTGCGCGCCGACGCTTCCGTGGTCGATTCTTATAAGCTTGCAGGCACCGGTTCTCTCGCCGCGCGCATGTGGACTAAGCCAAGCCTGACGGTAATCGGCATGGACGCACATCCTGTTGAGGGCAGTTTTAATGTGATTGCGCACGAAACTAAGTTGCGTCTTTCGCTTCGTACCGCGCCTTCGCAGCGTCCGGAAGAAGCGCAAAAAGCGTTGTGTGACTTCTTGGTATCTCACGCGCCTTTTGGTGCGGAAGTTACTGCAGAGCCGATTGATAACGGCATGGGTTGGGCAATGGATCCGGATGCTGTTGCAACGAAGGATGCGCTCGCTTCTATGCGCGATGCTTTCGGCGTGGAGCCGGTAAACAAGGGCGAGGGCGGCTCGATTCCGTTTATTCCTGAGCTTCAGCGCATCTTCCCGAAGGCGCAGGTGCTGGTGACGGGTCCGGAAGACCCTAAGTCTAATGCACACAGCCCGAACGAGTCGATTTCGCTTTCTGGTTTGCGCGGAAATATTGTGACGGAAGCGCTGCTTTTGGATCGATTGGGCGAGTAATTCTGGCTAATTTTGCGCGAAGGCGGCAGAAACTTTGCAACGCTGTAAAGTTTCTGCCGCTTCTGCCGTTTCCGCCGCGTCTGCATGCGTCTAGTCTGTTGAGTAATCTGCAAACATGACATGGAATCCATTTGCAAAGAAAACTGCCAATAATGAGGGCGCGTCTACTCCTTCGTCGCAAAAGAAAGTAGCGGATGCAGAATCGTCCGTAGCGACGAAATCTCGCGAAAAAAACGCGCCGACTCCTAAGCGCAACGCTGCTCAGGCGCAAAAGCTTCGTCCACTAGTGCCGGCAGATCGCAAGGAAAGTGCAAAACGCGCGCGCGCTCGTCTTCGCGAATCTGAGAATTTGCAATACAACGCAATGCGCACTGGCGATTTGGCGCATATGCCAAAAATTGAGCAGCTTCCGTGGCGTGTGTATATTCGCGATTACGTGGATGCTCGAATTAATATTGGCGAGTTTTTCATACCAGTTGCAGTGTTGATTATGATTTGCTTGTTTGCGCTATCTAAATTTGTGATTGTTTATTTTGTTTTTGCAGTGTTCTTGTACGCGTATTTGTTTGCATCTGTAATTGACATGTTTGTTATGTGGCGTAAGTTGCGTAAGGAGCTGATTCGTCGTTTTGGCGATGTGGCTGTGTCGCGCAAATCGCGTTCCGGCATGTATGCATTCAGCCGCGCTATGCAGCTTCGTCGCTGGCGTTTGCCTAAGCCGAGTAGCGCAAAGCGTGGTAACTGGCCGAAGTAAGTGTAAAAGTAAGTGTAAAAGTAAGTGCACAAGTAAGTGCACAAGTAAGTGCAAATTTATTAATATTTGCACAAGCTACTATTATTATTTGAGATACTCAAAATAACGCGAATATCATGGGGTAAACGCATGGCACAAGATAAAGCACAAAGCAAATCGCAAGGCGCGTCTCAGAGCGCGACGCAAGGTATGAAGAAGCCTAAGAAAAAGCAGGGCATGTTCTCGCAGATTATACGTATTTATAAGTACACGCATTCTGACGATAAGCAGCTGCCTTTGTGGTTGTCTTGCGCGTTTGCTGCACCGATTTTGGTTGCTGTAATTCTTGGAATTGTATCTCGTTGGTCCATTTTGATGTGGATTATGATGTTTATTACAGCGGTGATGCTTGGCTTGCTGCTGTTTACTGTTGTGCTTACGAAGCGTGCAGATAAAGTTGGTTACGCAAAGTTGGAAGGTCGCCCGGGTGCGGCTGCTGGCATTATTTCTGCGATTAATAAGGGCGGTTTTACTTTTCCGCAGCAGCCTGTGTGGGTGGACGCGCGCACGAAGGATGCGCTTTGGCGAGGCACTGGTTTTAACGGAATTTTCCTCGTTGGTGAGGGTAATTACGAGCGTTTAATGCATGCTATGGATCGACAGGAGCACGCTATTAAAAGCGTTACTGCCGGATCTAATATACCTGTATACCGTATTGCTGTTGGTAATGGCGAAAATCAGGTGAAGCTTAAAGAATTGCGCGGAAAGGTGTTGCGCTCGAAGACGCTACAGCCTGTGAAGCACAAGTTTGCGTTGTTCGATAAAATTCATCCGAACCGCCGATTCTTCCTTACTAAGACAGAGCTTGCGATTTTGAATGAGCGTTTGCGCACGTTGCAAAGCAAGAGTGGATTTGGCATTCCGAAGGGCATCGATCCAACGCGTCCTCAGCGCATCAGCCGTCGTGCAATGCGCGGTAAGTAAATTAAGTAAATTTTAGTGTTTTAGCCTTATTGTTGCGTGCGTAAGTGGCGTTTGTTCGTCGCTTGCGCACATTTTTATTGATGCGACGACCTGCTTGAGCGCAGCACAGCGCGCGCGTTTGGAGGGTTGGCGTCGACGCAGTGCCGTACAATCGTCAATCGACACGGGTGCTCTGTGTTATCTCGCTTATGCAAGCGTGAACATTCAGAGCTGAGAGAAAACCGCTTGAACGTGAATCCGGGTAATACCGGCGCACGGAGGTCTGTTTTTCCCGTGCCTGGAGAGGTGTTGCAAGGTTTCTTTGTAACGCAAAGTATTGCATGTAACGCATCACGATGTAACGCGTTTGACGCACAACATCGTAATGTACACATGTAACGCAAAATATTGCATTGCGCACAATGTAACGCATTGCAACACGTAACAAGAAAGGCACATTTTTATGTCAGAAGAAAATTATCAGTCCAACATGCAGTGGCGTGTTGCAGACATCGCAGTTGCTTCCGTAATTGGCGTTGTTTCTGCTTTTATTTATTGGGTTGTTGCCATTTTTAGTGAGGTTCCATGGACTGCGCTAAACAGCATTCTTCCAGGTTTTGCAGGTCTTATTAACGGTCTTTGGCTCTTCGCTGCTCCTTTGGCCGCAGTAATCGTGCGTAAGCCGGGTGCTGCTATTTACGCTGAAGTCGTAGCTGGCGTGCTCGAAGCTTTGATGGGCAATCAGTGGGGTGGTGCTGAAACCTTCGCTATTGCAGTGGTTCAGGGTTTGTTTGCTGAAATTGCGTTCATTATTTTCGCTTACAAGAAGTGGAATTTGAACACAATGATTCTTTCCGGCGCATTGACTGGTATTGGTTGCTGGGGTTACACCTTCCTCGGTAAGTTGCAGGCTGTTAGCGTATTCGGCAAGTATGGTCTTCCATACTTCGCCAGCACAGTGGTTTCCGGAATTGTGTTTGCTGGTGTTTTAATGTGGTTCTTGTATGTGGGAATCGCTAAGACCGGCGCGTTGGATCAGTTTGTGTCCGGTCGCGAAATACGCGAAAAATAGCGAATAACGTATTAAGAAATAACTAAAATCTATCATTGCCATAAAGGATTTACTATGCCTGATGCTACTCAATCGCAAGAATCTGAAACTTTCCTTCCAACAGATTTAAGTGATCGCAAGAGTATCAGCAACGCTAGTGACGCAAGTAGAGCTAGTGATAACGCTTCTAACGCAAGTAACGCTGAACTTCGTTTTGAGAATTGGGGTTATCGTCATGCTTCCCGTCGCGCTTTTGCTGTGCGCGGGTTGGACCTCACGATTAAGGCGGGGCAGCGCGTGTTGCTGCTTGGTGCATCAGGCATCGGTAAATCCACGATTTTAAGCGGCGCGGCAGGTCTTATTGGCAATGATTTTGTGGCGAAAAATAGCGCAAAATCCCAGCAAACCACTCTCGTCGAAGATGCCGATGGTGGCGTGAGTGAGGGTTGCGTTTTGGTTGACGGCGTGCCGGTTCGACGTGCGCGCGGTCGAGTTGGTTTGGTTTTGCAAGATCCGGATGCACAGGCGATTTTCCAGCGTTTGGGGGATAACGTTGCGTTTGGTCCGGAAAATATGAACGTTCCGCGCAACGAGATTTGGGATCGCGTGCGCAAAAGTCTTAAAGAAGTTGGGTTGGATGGCTTGCAATTGCATCGCTCAACTTCGCATTTAAGTGGCGGTCAGATGCAGCGTTTGGCGCTTGCTGGCGCGCTCGCTATGCAGCCGAGCGTGCTGCTTTTGGACGAGCCGACTGCGAATTTGGATCCGGATGGCACGCATCAGATTGTGGGTGCTGTGCGCGCGGTTTTGGATTCGACGCATGCCACGATGGTGCTTGTGGAGCATCACGCGGAGCCGTGGATTGACATGATTGACCGCGTGGTTGTGCTTGGGCTTGAGAATGATGAAGCTGCGAACGGAAAAGCTGCGAACAACGAAACCGTTCACGATGACGATATTGCGCGCGTGGCTTCTTCGCGCACAGTGATTGTGGCGGACGGCACGCCAGACGAGGTGTTTAATCGCACCGATTTGGACTTTGAGGATCTGGGTATTTGGCTTCCGGAACGCTACAAGAAAAAACGTAAAATCTTCTGCAAATGAATCTTCCGTAAGTAATTCTTCCGCAAATGCAGAATCTTCTGAAAAATATTACGAAAACTGCGATCCAGCAGAAGGCTACGGAGAAGTGCTACTTTCCACGAAGGACCTCGCAATCAGCCATAATAGCGAGCCGATTGCGCGTCACATCAATCTTGAGTTTAAAGCCGGACAGATTACGGCTTTGGTCGGCGCGAACGGTGCTGGAAAATCAACGCTTTCGCTCACTTTGGCTGGTCTTTTGCCGGCAGTAAGCGGCGAGGTTGTGGCGAGTGATGCTCTTGCTCAAGGCGCGAATGGTACGGATCCAATGAAGTGGAAGTCGCCTGATTTGGCGAAGCGCATTTCGTACGTTTTTCAGAATCCGGAGCATCAGTTTGCGTGTGGTTCGGTGTTGGATGAGGTTATGTTGGGGCCGCTTCGCACGGGTGTTTCGGCGGATGAGGTGCGCGCGAAGGCTCAGGAGTTGCTGAAGCGATTCCGTCTGGCTCGTTACGCGAAGGCGAATCCGTACACGCTTTCGGGAGGTGAAAAGCGTCGTCTGACTGTGGCGGCGTCGCTTGCTGCGGCTCCGCGTGTGCTGATTTTGGACGAGCCGACTTTTGGGCAGGATCGCAAAACTTGGTTGCAAATTATTCGCTTGATTGCAAGCCTTCGTAGCGAGGGTGTGAGCATTATTGTGGTGACGCATGACCGTGAGCTGGTTGAGGCGTTGGGTGCGCGTTTGGTTGAGCTTGTGCCAGATGTGAAAGCTGAAGATGCTGAAGTGAGTGCTGCTGAAGCTGCTGGTTCTGGAGCGAGTGCTGCTGAAGTGGGTACTGCTGAAGATGTTGAAACAAAATCTTCCGAAGCAAAATCTTCCGAAGCGCTTTCCGCAACTACCGGCGCAACAGACATTTCGCGTATCAAAGTGAGCGCTGTAAACAATCGCGACGAGGAAGCGAAACTTTCAAGCAAATCGCCACTTCTTGCGTCAATTAATCCAGTATTTCGCATTTTTGGAGCGTTCGCGGCTTCGATTCCGCTGCTTTTTACGCTTGATTGCGTTTCTGCTTCGGTCGCGTTGCTGTTGGAATTTGTGATTTTTGCGTGCATTAAGCTTCCGCCATGGCGTGTGATTCGCCTTTCGTGGCCTGTGTGGGTGGGCGCGCCGACTTCCGCGCTCACTGTGTTGCTATACGGCAAAAGTGGCGGAAATACTTGGTTCCAGTGGTGGCTGATGCATGCTACGGATCGTTCGGCTATGCTGGCTGTTGCGACTTCGCTTAGGATTTTGGCGATTGGCGTGCCGTCGATTGTGATGGTGATTGGGCTTGATGCTACGGATTTGGCGGATGCTTTCAGTCAGGTGCTACATTTGCCGGATCGATTCGTGTACGGCGGTTTGGCTGGAATTAGGCTGTTTGGCGTGCTGCAGGATGATTGGGCGGCGCTAACTGCGTCGAGGCGTTCGCGCGGTTTGGGTGATGAGCATCGTGTGAGGGCGTTCTTCCCGCAGTCGTTCGCGCTGCTTGTGCTTTCGATTCGACGTTCGACGACGCTCGCTACTGCTATGGAAGCGCGCGGTTTTGGGGGAGTTGGTGCGCGTTCGCACGCTCGTGTGAGTCGTGTGCGTGCGCGCGACTGGTGGATTTTTGCTGTGTGTGCGATTGTGCCGTCGGTTGCTGTTGTGGCTGCGCTTTACTTCGGCACCTTCGCCTTCCTTGGCGGCGCGTGATGACTGTGCGCGCGATTGCGTGCGCAGGCGGCATAAACTGCGCGCGGCTGTAAACTTTCTGCCGTTTCTTCCGGTTCCGCGCTTCTGCTCGCACCTTCTGTCCGCACTCGTGTAAAGTTTTTGCCGGATTAAGGCGTGCAAACGACTTTTTCTGTACACTCGTGTAAAGTTTCTGCCGTTTCACGCTGCGCATCCGACCTTTATTTTACACAGCTGCACAGTTTCTGCCGTTTTTTGCCGCGTAGGTGACTTTTCCTTTACGCCGCTGTAAAGTTTTTGCCGGATTAAGGCGTGCAAACGACTTTTCCTTTACACTCGTGTAAAGTTTCTGCCGTTTTTTCGCGCGCGCTGTGCTGCGCTCAAGCAGGTCGTCAGCGCACGCAAAACACAACCGAATTCACAATGAACAACCACACTAACCTGCCCTGCCTGCGTCAATAAAGCCGCAGGCAGACCTCGCTTGCGTTGAAAGCACACTGTGCTTTCAACCCTAAGCAAGCTCGGCGCTCCGAATTGCCTTCGCGCGCGCAATGCTGCGCTCAGGCAGGTCGTCAGCGCACACAACCACAACCAAATTCCCAATGTGACTACTTGTGAGTCTGCCCTGCCTTCGTCTTTATTAACGAAGGCAGACCTCGCTTGCGTTGAAAGCACACTGTGCTTTCAACCCTAAGCAAGCTCGGCGCTCCGAATTGCCTTCGCGCGCGCAATGCTGCGCTCAGGCAGGTCGTCGCGCATCCTCACTAGCGTGTATACTTTCTCGAGTTGCGGGCTTGTAGCTCAGTGGATAGAGCGTCTGCCTCCGGAGCAGAAGGTCGTGGGTTCGAACCCCATTAAGCCCACTTTTGATTTTCTACTTTCCCTACTTATCGTCGTAGTGGCCTCTGCAGGCGTAGATTATAATCGAGTCATCTGTAAATGAGTAAACGATTCTATCCTTATCGTTTACTCGTCTACTCCAGCAACCGGAATAGTTTCCTTTGAGTGGTTCAGGCTTACCTTTTCCGTCTATTGGATTCCGCATAATCTCTTTAATAATATTGTTGAGCTTTTTGCGAGTTTTATTATCGCTTTCCCAATAGAGATAGTCGTTCCAGGCATCTGGAGTCCAAGCAATCTTTCTCATTGTTTGAACCCTACGTCCTAATCCATTATTAGATTGTGCTCTTCGAGCTTGATAGTGCCATTTCTCACACCGTCAATCTGCGATTTCAAATATGCTTGATTTGACGGTTCATAAAACGGATCTAGCGAAAAATCTAACGGTATTCTCTTTTCGCGACCAATCGTTTTAATAAACACGTTCAGCGCGGCGCTCATAGAGATTCCGAGCTCCTTGCAAACTCGTTCTGCGTTGAGTTTGTCTTCTTTCTTTGCTCGAAAGTTCACGTTTACTATATCTTTTGTTGCTGTAGTCATTTTGGACTCCTATGTCTATGGTGAATTTTGTACTTTTTCTTATATTTCTCATATAAGTATACAATAATTCTATACAATGTAACGTAGATATCATTAATTATGCAAGCAATTATTGATGATTTTAGCGCGCGTGTCTGAAGACCGGTGTAATGGAACATTCCGTGTATTTTTCCGGCGTTTGTTGTAGGTTTGTCCGCTGCTGACCACATTTGCCGTGTAATTTTACGGCATTTGTTGTCGGTTTAGGTTGGAATCTCGCCCGCTCTACCACAGCATATAGTGGTGCGATGCGTGCGTTATAACAACATGTAGTGCTTTGGGTTGGGGAAGTGGTCGGTTTTTAGACACGCCGAAGATGCGATTTTTGCGTTTTGGCGTCGGAAATTATGCGTTATAAATGCGTTTTACAGTAGATTTTTTAGCGATATTCGCGAATTATAGAAATTTTTTATATGCACAATTATAATACGTGTTTTGCTTGAAATCCTTCATGGGGGGGGGGTATAAATATTAGAGGCTTTTGGCAACCATGCTTGCATATAGGGCATAAGGGTATGTTATACTGACTACCTGTGGTTGGCTCTGTCTATGGTATTTGCAGTAGTGAGTGCACAAGATTTTAGTGCACCGAGCATTGGCATCGCATGCAGGTTGAGTGCGTGAAGTCTTAAAGATTAGAGAGTTGGAATTTGAGATATACTGCGGCTTGTGCAGCAGTGGAGGACTAGGAAGGCGAGAAAATGTTACCAGCAAAGTTCCGTGGATTCGCATCACGCGTGGGTCGTCTTGCGTCGCGCGCTTTGGTCTGGCGTAAGACCAGTGCTGATGGCGCTGTTCGTACTTCCAGCACCGCAGTTATTTCTTCCAGCAATGCCAATACTTTTGGCACCGCCAACACTTCTTTCGACAATGCAGTCACTTCCAGCAGCGCAGCTACTTCCGGCAGCGTCACCATCGCTCGCGCACCATGCCCAGCACACACTCTTCGTCGCGCGCTCTTCGCAATGTTCGTAGCCGCCGCCACCATAGTAACCATGCTCATAGTGCCGCCGGTAAAAGAAGCAAATGCAGCTAATGTTAGTTGGGATTACATTGGTAATGGATATATTTCTCCTAACTCTGTTGCGAGTTGGGATGTATATAGGGATTTCGATGTTCAGCCTCCAGATATAAATACAATAACCGTTAATGGAAAGAAAAAAACAACCATCACTTGGAATGTTCTTTTTAACGCAAATGGATGCAGAATTAAAAAAATAGAAAACCCAAATGTAGATTGTGATGAAAATACTGCTCTACATGCGTATGATGGTAGACCTGATTTTTATCTTATTCTTCCAAAAAACATCAAGGATAATAGCATAAGAATTACAAGGTATCGTACAAAATTTGTTGGCTACAGTGGTAGAAACAAAAAGTTTGTTTGGGAAGAACGAGGCAAAGATCAAATACCAAGCGATTTTAATGGTTATACTAATGCTACGCGCTTACCAGGTGATAGTGATTATGAGAATTTCTGGAAAGCATCTATTGAAAAATGTGGTTTAGGTACAGATGCAACATGTGAAGTAGATACATGGCGTCGAGCTGGTAATTTTGGTAGGTTATTTAAATCTTGGGAACAAGATAACGCTGTAGATTCTATTCGCTGGATTGTTACTGCAGAAGTTGAAGAAGGCAGTGACCCTTATAAGTTACCTTTTATGGCAGGTTGGATTTCCTACTATGGAGATAAGCATAAGTTTACAGTTTTTGGTCCGTATGATCATGATGGCGACGGCATACCAGACTTGGAAGAGTTTAAGTATGGTTTAAATCCTAAAAATGATGATGACATCCAATTCCCAAAGAGGTCTAAAGAGGACGCTGTTTACGGTGAAGTTACTTCCGTGAAACCGTATATAAATACTGGTGAGTGGGTTGGTGATTCTTATAACGGCGATTTTAAATATTATAAGGACATGCCAAATCATGGGGGCAGAACTACGTCTGAGATGATTCCAACTGATGCTGGAATAGAATTTACGTTTAAAAAGAATGAAATTGGAAATAGTGAGATACTTCCGCCCGGTGTTACTAAGACGTATAATCCTAATAATATGCAGCCTGGTCAAGCCTATATTAATCCAAGAACAGGCGAGGTTAAGTATAGTCCTAAGGCTTCTGATAGAAACAAAACTATACATTTTGATGTTCAAATAAACTATCCTGATCCTAAACCTAACAATTGTAAAATGAACAATTCAATTGTGAAGGTCAAAGGCGTTGATATACACGTTGTTTCGCAGGCGTCCCGGTATAACCCTTACTATGACGATACTACAGTAAAAGCTGGTGAAGAAAAGAATTCTCCAAATCCAAAAGACAGGGGAGGGAAGAAATTCCCATCTGGCACTAAGTTTAAGGCAGAAATTTATAATAAGTATCAAAATCCACCAACTTGGGCAAAGATTAATAACGAGTCCACTGGTGTTGTCACTTTCCACCCAAATAAGTGGGTTCCTGCTTCTAAAACTGGTCAGCCTGAGAAGAGACCTGTAGTTGTGCATTATCCTGATGGTTCAACTTCGAAGGATAAAGATTCTGGTAATCATGGTGATCCAGTTAATGCTCCAGTGTATGTAACAAGAGATAACCCTGGCACTGGTGACTTGCAGCTCCATATTCATAAGAACCAAAATGGTCAAGAGATTGACTACAACGATGGATTCGTATTCCGCAAGAATCGTGAAGTTAAGCCACAACCATGGATAGATTCTTGGTCAGTGCAGGAACCTGGCGATATTACTATTCGCTCTGTGTGTGCTGATACTACAAATCCTCTGAATCTTAAGTTTTATCTTAACGGTATTAATGGAATAACAATAAATGGTGAAAAACCGTGGCCTCATGCTACTGATGAGGAACAAGAAAAGTGCCGAAATGGTCAGGGCTGTGCAGCAAACAAATTATTTGATAGCACAGGCAGAACCATGGAGCGTACGCGTGGTAGCATCACAGGAAAGCCACTAAAGGTTGGCAATTACCAGTGCACTGTGTATGCTTTGAAGCCTAAAGCTTTGAAGAAATTTGAGGATGCTGCTAAAAAGAACAAAGATATTGAAAAGCAAACCGGTTCTCCTACCAATATCATTAATCCGGATACCTTCAAGGGTTTAAGAGAAGATATTGATTATACATCTAGGACTGTGCCAATTAAGGTTCACTCCGACGCGCATTATTATAACCCTCAATACGATAAGGTATATGTGCAGGCTGGTGGTAAGTCTAAAGAATCGGCTGCTCCAGTAAGCCATTCTGGTGCTAACGGCGTGAAAGGTAATGACAAGAGTCAACAGGAGCTTGTGCAGAATGGTACTAGGTTGCCAAAAGGCACTTGGTTTGAGCTAAGAACCTATCCTAAAGATAATGAACATGTTCTTACATGGTATAAATTTGTCAATAAGCAAAGTAACAAGAAATCAGGCAAGGATGAGCCTGAAGATAGTACTACTGACGCTAGATATGGCAAAGTTACTTTTTCTCCAGAAAAAACTGTAATGCTTGGTGAATATTTTGCTCCTGTAATTGTGCATTATCCAGATGGTTCCACTTCTGAAGATCCGGATTCTGGTAATCTTGGCAAGCCTGTATATGCGCCTGTAGAGGTAACTAGTCAACCGATCCAAAAAAATGATTTAAAGCTCAATGTTTATTCGCAATATGGCGGAAGACGAATTGAAAACAATGATAAAAATGGTATGCGTTTCCGTAAAGATGAAGTGTTAGGCGACGCTACTGGTAACACTAAGCCAATGTTCTTTGACTCATGGTCAAGTGCTAAGCAAGGAAAAATTTATCAGCGCATGCTTTGCTATAAAAAGAATCCACAAACTGGTAAACCTGAAAGCTATGAGATTGATGGTATTAATGGTCTGACACTTGCCGGTCGAAAAGGTAATACTACAAGCGGTGAATTTATTGATAAACAACCATCACAATGGACAAGAGCTACTGAAAAGAATAAGTATGAATGTACGGTTCATGGTAAAAACTGCAACCGTAACCTTTACTTATACGGTGATGAGCATGATACCGTAGAGCGCACTTGGGGTTGGTTACATGGCAAGGTTAAGGAAAATGGCGACTTTGTGTGCACTGTGTACGCTATTAAAGACCTTGAGGGTAAAAATGGTAAGAATGGTGGTTTACAAACTAAGTTTAATAGTGCTGTAGAAGGTTTTGTAAAGAATCCTGGTAATCGCAAGTTTGAAGATGTTATTAAATCAGTCTTAACAGATAAGCCGGGTAGTGAAGATAGTCCTCAAGAAGCCACTCAAAGGCATATCGATTGGGATTCGGTAACCTTCCCAATTCATGTGCATAGTGATGCTCACTACTACAACCCAGAGTATAAGACTATTAGCATGGAGGCTGGTACCAAACAAGCCACTGAGGTGCCTAAGAGCAAGAAGACTGCCAACGATGCTAATACGTTGCAAGACGATGTGCGTGAAGGTGATCTGCCTGATGGAACTTGGTTTAAGTTTAAGAAACCTTTAAGCTACACATTCTTTGAGGATGATCAAGATAATAAAGCTGACTCTGGTGATTCAGCTAAGAATGGCACGGGTCAGTTTGGTAAGGTTACGTTCCGACCGCACAAGTGGTTCCCTGTTGGTTCTGACAAAGTGCAGGTTATTGTGCACTATCCGGACGGTTCCACTTCTGAAGATAAGGACTCTGGTAATCTTGGTAAACCTATTTATGCGAAGGTAGACATTACGCGATCGCATGATGAGGATGCTGGTAATTTACGGCTGAATGTTGGCGATCGTGAAGGTAGCGGCGACTGGAATGATACTACCATCAAACTCACTAAGGGCGAGGAACTTAGTACTTCTAAAAAGACGACCCGTTGGCTTGATTCATGGTCCAAGTATAAGCCTGGAAAAATCAATTTGCGCACAATTTGCAATAAGATCAATTCAGACGGCACTAAGTCTCACTACCAGTCGGGCGGTATTGCTGGTATTAAGATGCAAGATGTAAAGATTTGGGATCATACTGAAGATGCGTCAGCGCAGAAAGCTTGCGAGAAGGATGCAAGTCAGTGCCACCCTGATAGGCAGCTGTACGACGATTACATTGCAAATGGTAACTCAAAAGATACCACTGAGCGTACTCGTGGGTGGATTAAAGGCAAGGCTAACGAATCCGGCGACTACGAGTGCGTAGTTTACGCGATTAAAGCAAAACAGTTTAGTAAAGACAATAACGATTTGCTTACTAGATTCGATGCAGCTGTTGGCGCACTTAACAAAGATGCAAGTAAGAATAACACTGATCCTTTGAAAGATTTCAAGTGGAAGCTTGATGGTAATAACGGCAACAAAAACGCGGTTAAAGGTGTTGACTACGCGTATCGCGCAATACCAATCCACATTCACAACGACAACCACTTCTACAACCCGAAGTATGTTGATGTGAGCGTTACGGCTGGTCAAAAGGTTGAGAATGCTGTGCCGCAAAGCGTTAAGAGTGCTAACGGTGCGGATAAATACCAGGATGCTGTGAAGGCTGGTGCGCTTCCGGACGGAACTTGGTTTGAGTTTAAGGATGCTACTCACGGATTTGAAGTAAATAATGACGGTACTGCTGGAAACAAGGTGTCTTTAGACTGGTCGTATTGGGCTTCTGGCAATGCTGCCGATAAAACCGGTGAGCAAAGCAATAAGCCTGACAATCCTTCCAAGCAAAAGAAGGGCAAGCACAGTTCCAAGGATGACGGCACTCGCTACGGCAAAGTGACCTTCCACCCAGATCAATCTGTTGCTCCTAAAGCGTACTTGAAAGAGATTGTCATCCATTACCCGGATGGCTCCACTTCGGACGACTCGGATTCTGGTAACAACGGCAAGCCTGTGTATGCGAAAGTTACAGTTGGAGACCTCAGTGGAGCTGAGAAGGATCTTAAGATGACATTGCTCAGATCTCAAGACGCTGATCCTGTTCATGACACGCTTGGTAGTGGTAATTCTCTTACCGTTATGAGCGGCACGAGCCTTACTAAGAATCCGTATGTGCTCGCGTGGAGCTTGAAGGATCGTAGCAATATTTCATTGCGTATGATGTGTGCTAAGCAAGGCGAGCAAAAGTGGAGTCGCGGGCTTGACGATACGCTCAATATGCACCTGAACCAGAATTATGGCGAAAGTGTAAAGCCGTGGGCTTTTGCAAATGCTGATCAGCGAAAGTCTTGCAGTCAAGACAGTAAGAATTGCATGGCTAACTTGCTGTATGGCTTTACGAAGGATAAAGATCCGAACAGCATAGAAAGTGCTGTGTCTCGCAGTGAAGACGATATTGCTGGCGTACCTCAAAAGGCTGGAAATTACACGTGCGCTGTGTTTGCGTTGAAGCCGAATGCGCTGACGGTGTTTAATAACACTGTTAATGGAAGTCTTATTGAAGGTAACAAGTATTCGTCTACAAATATGCAAACAACTCAGCTTGCCGGCGTAACCGTTGGAAAAGACTGGAACAGAATTGCTGTTAATGTGACCGTGATCGATCCGCCTAAATTCGCTCTGCCAAAGACCGGCGGAATGAACTGGAACGTGCTGCTTGGTGCGTTTGCTGTGATTGGCACGGGCGTGATGGCGGCTGGGTTCTTCCTTGAGCAAACCAAGTGGGGGCGCGCGATGCTCGAGGCGTTGCTGCGTAAGACACTGCTTAAAGATTTTATTTGCAAAACTGCCAAAAAGCTTCGCGCTTTAAGGCGACGTAGCGAAAGGTGGCGATGCTGATGAAAATTTTCTGCAGCTTAAAAACTGCAGTATCAACGTTCCATGTGCTGGCAATGGCATTACGCGTTACGTAGTGATGGTACACAGTGACGGTAATTATGCCGACATATGGTTCGTATTTAATCTTGCTGCGCGCGGCGCAAATCGTAGCCGCCGACAGAGTTCATGCGGCTTTGCGATGACTCCGCCGACCGTGCGCAACACAAAATAAAACAATAAACGTATTTTCCTCAAAACCTGCCCACAAGGGCACTGATATAAAGGAGAAGAAAGTGAATAAATTCACTAAACAATGCGTGGCGGCATTCGCCTCGCTCGCAATGGCTGGCACGCTGTGCGTCGCCGGTGCCGTGGTGGCAAACAGCTCTGCTTGGGCTGTGGATACGTGCAATTCTGGCGCGCCTTGGTCTGATGCTTGCAAGGCGCAAAAGGGTTCCATCACCATCATGAAATATGAGGATAAGGGTAAAGATGACACATCCACTCCTCTTGCTAATGCTAAATTCAAGGTACAAAGAGTTACGAAGTTCTCTTCGAATGATGCAGCAGAGCTAGATCTTACAAAATACAAGGATTGGGAAACTCTTGCTGCTAAGGTAAAAGAACTTAACACTAATCCTAAAGTTAACGGAATGCAATTTGATTCAAAGAATACACAGGAAGCTTCAACAGGTATTGATGGTTCGCATAAATTCGATGGACTTGCCGTCGGTCTTTATAAGGTAGAAGAAACACAGCCAGCACCTAATCACTCTAATGATGTGGCACCGTTCTACATGACTATTCCAGAAATCACTCATGAGAATGGTAAAAACATTGAGTATAACTACAATGTAACTGCAAAACCGAAGAACCAGAGCCTTGCTGGTAAGATTAAGAAGACTCTTGTTCATGGAGACAATGAAACATCATTCGTGGGTAATGGCGATACCATGACCTACAAGATTTCTGCTGCTGTGACTAGTAATACCGATACAGAACGTTCGAAGTGGACTAAGGATGATTTGAAGGGATACACTGTATTCGATCAGGCTCCTAAGAATGTATTCACTAGCTATGAACCTTCGACAGTTGTTAAGTCTGTAAAAGTGATTTACAAAGTTAGTGAGCAGAATAAATCTGATGATTTGCTTGCTAACTCCGTTAAAGAAGTTGATGCAAAGGACCAACAGCGTATTAAGGTTTCTTTCAATGAA
This sequence comes from Gardnerella sp. DNF01189, assembly GCF_049244195.1. Classification (NCBI taxonomy): domain Bacteria; kingdom Bacillati; phylum Actinomycetota; class Actinomycetes; order Bifidobacteriales; family Bifidobacteriaceae; genus Gardnerella; species Gardnerella sp. DNF01189. The sequence continues at coordinate 1,565,748 of NZ_CP058385.1, forward strand.
CCTGGATTAACAACAATCGCAAATGCAGCTAAAGCTGATCCTGATGCAAAAGTAGAAATTGAATTTGCGTTCACTATTAAGGATCCTACGAAAGTCGATGAAACGAGTTTCACCAATAAGTCTGGTTTTATTCCGGGACAGGGCAAGAATAAGCCAGTTCCAACTCCAGAAGTTCCAGACGATCCAGGCTCTAAAGTTGATTCTAAATATGGATTCTTACAAGTAAACAAGTACGATGGTACTGATTCCAGTAAGAATACGAAGGTTAAAGACGCCAAGTTCAAGCTTTTCGCTAAGAAGAATGATGCTGATAAGTGTGCTGCCGATACTAAAGCAACAGAATGTGCGAATGCTTCAAAGGTTGGTGAACTCACTACTATTGAAGGTGGTAAGTTTGCCAATCCTGTAAAAGTTGTTATCGATGATTCAACTCATCCATTCTACCTCGTGGAAACTGAAGCACCAGCTAATTATGAGCGTGACCGTCAAGTTCACATAGTCAAAGTTTCCGAATCATCTACAAGTACTGCCCCTACAACTATTGATGTTGCTAACGTCCCGACTAAGGATCACAACTGGTTCAACCTTCCAAAGACCGGTGCTGCAGGCGTGATCATCTTCGCGTTGGCTGGCATGTGCTTGGTTGCTGTTGGTATGTTCATCTTCTTGCGCAACCGCAAGAAGGATGAAGAGCAGCAGGCTGCCTGATTTGGGTTTTGATGCTCGCTGTTAGGTGAGTGTCTTGTGGGGTGCAGGGATTTATACTTCCTGCGCCCCACCCAATTAATAGCTAAAAATAACTAAATAATAAACTAATTCATTAGAGTTCTGCCGACGTTGTTTCTGTAGCTTTGCAGTATTGCTTTGCAAACGGCGATTACTTATTGCTTAGTGAACTTTAGCAGTATTGCTCTGCAGACGTTGAGTATTTATTGCTTAAAGAACACTAGCGTCATTGCTGCTGCACACACTACACCAGAAACCTCAACCTACGAACCCACCCGCAGCTTAATTTCGATACTCTAGTTGCACTTAGTAAACCACGCACTTTACGTAACAAACTTAACGAGTCTATGAGTTTTGTGTTGTGGTCTAATGTGGTAGAGTCTCAAAAGTTTTCGGGCAGAGCAATAAAAGAGGACTGAGGAAGCAACATTCTTTTAAGAACAAAGCAGACAGTAAAACCTTTAACAGTTAAAGCGACGAAGGACGGGAGTTGCGATGCTGAAAACTTTCGAGGCTCATTAGTCCGTTTGCAGAAAACACCAGTCAAAACTCATAGACGATACGTAAGAATATCGCAAACAAAATCGCAAATAAACTAAACCACATAACTTAACCAATTTAAGCCTATTAAACTCACGAAACGAGGAAGCATGAAATTAAACGATGCTGTTGCTAAAGTATATGCTTTCCTCAACAAAATCTCCCTGAATATCCCCATCGTAAGTAAGCTTCTCAAAAACCAAACAAACGCAACCCAAACTAACGAAACCAACTTAACCGAATCAAACGCAACCGAAAATAACGCAACTCAAACCCACGCAACCGAAGCAAAATCCGCCGAAAGTAATCAAAAATCTAAGCAAAAAACCAATCAAAAATCTAAGCTCCGCCGCATCGTCGAGCCAATCGCATTCGTGTTGGCAGGCATTTTGTGTTTCAGTTACCCTGTTGTTTCAACGCTTTGGAATAATCGCGTGTCGAAGGAGATTTCTAACGCGTACGACAAGTATAACCACGATCAGGCTGGTGACGTGCGCCGCGCTCACATTCGCGCCGCGAAGCTTTACAATAAAACTCGCAAAAATATGCTTACCACGGATCCGTATGGTCCGGATGGGCAAAAAGACATAACTAACACGCCTGAATACAAGCGTTATCTTAAGGCGCTTGAGGAGCCTATGGGCATTATCGGCATCGTAAAAATTCCGAAGATTGGCGTAAAACTTCCTATTTATCACGGCAGTTCGCAGGAAGTTTTAGCGCACGGCGCTGGTCATTTGTATGGCACTGATTTGCCGGTTGGCGGCAAGAACCGCCACACAGTTATTACCGCGCACACGGGTCTTGCGGATGCAACCATGTTCGATGATTTGGTGAATTTAAAGAAGGGCGACTACTTCTACCTCGACGTGCAAGGCGAAACTTTACGATACAAAGTGTTCCGCATCAGCGTGGTTGAGCCGCACGATATTAGTTTGTTACAGCGCGAAAAGGGGCGCGACTTGGCGACGCTGCTAACGTGTACCCCGTATGGCGTGAATTCGCATAGGCTTTTGGTGACGGGGTATCGTGTGCTGCCGGACCCTGTGAAGGTGCCGGGTGACCACGTGCAATGGCCGCTTTGGATGACGCTATTCGTGATTGCAATGGCGTTCTCATTGATTATTTTGTCCATGATGATTGCCGCGGCAACGTCTAAGCGATGGCGACAGCTCGACATTCGCGGCAAGCATTTGCTGGTACTTTCGCGCAAGATGCTGCGTAAGTTGCGTCGCGAGTAGCGCGACGACCTGCCTGAGCGCAGTATTGCGCGCGTTTGGAGCGTCGCACAACGCTAATCCCTCCAAATGTGAGAAACTTTCCTCGCGTTTGGAGTG